>NZ_JBBOCT010000001.1:4119865-5493154 GCF_038002605.1 Bacillus sp. FSL K6-3431 | reverse complement strand
AGCCATCTGTGGGAAAACAAAAAAGCGGAATTTCCAAATTATCCAGCTGGTTCTATGGGGCCAGATGCAGCAGATCAGTTACTGGAAAAAGATGGTTTCTTCTGGTGGCCTGTCACAAATGGTGATGTAGAAGAATAATAAATTCACGCTCGTATAGCGACAGCGTATGGAATGAGCCATCTGTGGGAAAACAAAAAAGCGGAATTTCCAAATTATCCAGCTGGTTCTATGGGGCCAGATGCAGCAGATCAGTTACTGGAAAAAGATGGTTTCTTCTGGTGGCCTGTCACAAATGGTGATGTAGAAGAATAATAAATTCACGCTCGTATAGCGACAGCGTATGGAATGAGCCCATTTCGCTAAAGATAAGGGACACACTAAAGGATGCAAGAAGGATATCCATGTCTAGGGAGGGGGGGCATGGATTTCTCTTCATTCTCTTTTAATCGCAAGAAGGGCCAGTAACCCTCTAAAAACCCCCACAAATAAGTTTCACTTTATGGGGGTTAATAGAATATAGTATCGCGGAGGTGTAATAGCCGTGCAAAATTCCAATGTGGATGATTATTTACAAAATGGCATATATGGTACTAAACAGACAAAGCCTGATGAACGACGTAAATTCCTTGGTACTATTAGGGAAAGAATTGTTATTGCCTTAACGAAAAGCCAAGTGATGGAGCAAGGTGTATATCCGGAAGTCGAAGCATTAATGGACGAAAATCCAAATGCCACGCTACTATTGAATGGTGACCTTGATTACTCTTTTTTATCAGATTACATTTACTGCGCACGTAAAAAAGATATTCCTTTTTCTATTGTAGCAAATCAAGAGAGTAAGACAAGTATTGGACTTGTCTTAACTTATAATAACGCAATTAATAAAGATGAAATTTATATTACAAAGAAAAAAACCGAAGAAATAATTAAAAAAAAACAACCACGGAAAAACCTAATTTCACGAATCGCTAACTTTCTAAAAAAATGATGGTTACATTTTTTTCTTTTTTTGAACTGGGTTAACATCTATCCCTCTTTGAACACTGGAATCACCATATTTACTTTTAATGCTCGCAATCGCCTTGTAAAGAGGCTCTTTTCGAGCTTCTTTTTCATAGGAAAATAAATCCAACTGTTCGTAGGCGCTGTCCTCCTCAATCAGATCCTGTCCTGTAATCCCCAACAGACGCACTGCATCACCATTCCAGTTTTCATTAAATAATGTTATAGCAGCTAGTAATATATCCTCCGCTTTATTGATTGGATTAATAAACTTCCTACTTCTCGAAATAGTTCTGCGATCTTTATAGCGGATCGTAACTGAGACATTACTCGTCAGATAATTTTTTCGTTTCAAACGCTTAGAAACACTTTCTGAAAGACCTTCCAAGATCACTGTAAGCTCTGATTGATTTGTTATATCACGGGGTAAAGTGATCGAGCTGCCAATGCTTTTGTTTTCTTCAGCGGCTGCAGGATCAACAGGCCGTGTATCATTGCCGTTCGCTCGCTCTTTTAATTTAATTCCCCGTATACCTAGAACTGATTTTAATTGCTGTTCATTTATTTGAATTAAATCCCCGATCGTATGAACCTGAATGCCCGCCAACTTTTCCGCCGTTTTTTCACCAACACCATGCATTTCCAGAATTGGGAGTGGCCAAATCACATGCGGTAAATCCCTTTTTCGTAAAATTGTGATACCTAATGGCTTTTTCATATCAGAAGCCATTTTAGCCAAAAATTTATTTGGAGCAATCCCTATACTGCATGGCAAATCAAGCTTGCGTAATAAACTTTGCTGAATGGCTAAAGCAATATCCATTGGTGTTCCAAGTTCATGACAATCAGTAATATCTAAATATCCTTCATCGATCGATACCGGCTCTACCCACTCCGTAACTTGCCGCAATTCCTCAAAAATGGCCTGTGACACTTCACGATAGCGATCAAGATTTGGCTTTTTAACGATCAGTTGTGAACATAGCTTTTTCGCTTCCCAAAGCGGCATTGTCGTTTTTACGCCATACTGACGAGCCTCATAGCTACACGTAACAACAATACCCCTGCGTTTTTCAACATCCCCAGCTATTGCAAGTGGCTTTCCTTTCAGTGAAGGATCATACGCCATCTCCACAGAGGCAAAGAAACTGTTCATATCAACATGCAGTATGACACGGCCTTTTTTAGGATAGAAAGACCTCGCCTTCATTCATATCACCTTCACTGAAATTTAATCTAAAGATAAAAACCTTTCTCTTTTAATAATACAAAAAAACTCCCTGCAAAGATAGGAGAACGGGTTGAAGCTTGGATTTCCATCTAAATTTATCTTAAAAAATCGAAGCTACTTATAAAGTTGCTCCGAGTAATCCTTCTTATTAAAACTTTCACTTTTGCGTGTAGGTTCCGCTTATTTTTGGATATATTTTTTTCCCATCCTCGGTTATAAAATTCTTTTCTATACAGATAAATTAGCCCTGTCCTTTTAATATTTACGGTCTGGTAAAGCATCAATCGCATCTTGACCAACGAATACATCTTCTTCTGTTTTGATCCATTTTTCTACTACCTTACCTGCTTTAAAATCTAAAATTGCTTGTTTTAATTGAGGTCCAAGTAGTGGATTACACTCAACAACAGCATTCATTTTTCCATCAGCAATTGCTTCAAAAACTTCTTTAATACCATCAACTGAGATAATAAAGATATCTTCACTTGGCTTTAATCCGGCTTCTTCAATTGCTTGTATTGCGCCAAGAGCCATATCGTCATTATGGGCATAAACTACATCGATATTTTCTGCATCAGTCTGAAGAAATGCTTCCATTACTTCTTTTCCTTGTGCACGGGTGAAATCCCCTGTTTGTGATTTAATGATTTTGAATCCAGATGCAGCTTCCAATCCTTGTTCAAAACCTGTTTTACGGTCATTTGCGGCACTAGCACCTACAGTACCTTGTAGTTCTACGATATTTACTTCTTTATCTGCCCCAAAATGTTCAATAACAATTTTCGCGGCATTTTCACCTTCCAATATAAAATCTGAACCAATGAATGATGTATATAGATCCTCCGATTCTTTACTCACTCCACGATCAAGTAAAAATACGGGAATATCCGCATCTTTCGCCTCTTGGAGAACTGTTTCCCAACCAGATTCAACAACAGGTGCTAAAGCAATCGCATCTACCTTTTGGGCAATGAATGAACGAAGAGCCTTGATTTGATTGTCTTGTTTTTGTTGAGCATCGGAAAACTTTAATTCAAACTGCGCATCATTACCAAATGTTTCTTTTACAGATTCTGTTTCGGCTGTCCGCCACCCACTCTCTGCCCCAATTTGTGAAAATCCAACAACGATAGGCTCATCAGATGATTCCTTTTCTCCGGCATTCTTATTTTCGTTTCCTCCACTGTTTGATGTGCTACAGCCGATTAATAACGCAGCTAAAAGAATAAACATTACAACGAACCTAGATACATTCAACGCTTTTTTCATTTCATTGCCCCTCCCAATGATTTTTATATGTGGTACTACACATCCTATATTATCAATATGAGTTTAGACTGTATTTAGATAAATCGGATTATTCTTACGATATTCGGAATCATCTTTTCGTTATTGTTCATTTACTGAGATTCGTATTCACTTTTTTATTCCCTTTGCGAAAGGCCCACTTTTTCCCTTGTCTCATTACAATAACTCTTTGGAGTACAATAAATACAAATAACAGAAAACCTATCACAATTTTCGTCCACCATGAACTTAAACTTCCTTGGAACATAATCATCGTTTGAATGATACCCATGCAGAGTACTCCAAGGGTAGGTCCAATGATATAACCAAACCCTCCAGTTAGTAAAATTCCACCAATTACACAAGCAGCTATTGCGTCCATTTCCGCACCCAATAAATGCAGGGAATAACCTGATAGCATATAAAATGTAAATACAATGCCTCCTAGGGCCGCACAGAAACTGGAAAGGGAATATACTAAAATAGTTACACTTTTAACAGGTAGACCCATTAATACCGCCGATTTTTCACTTCCACCTATTGCGTAAACCGCTCTCCCGAATCGAGAATATTTGCCAATAAATATTGCAGCAATAACAACGATAATCGCAATTACTACGCTAACAGATATATACGCATCTCCCAAAACATAAAATTTATGTTTTGATATTTGATTGTACACTTTATTTGTAATAACAATGCTTTCTGTACTGATCAAGTAACTACTGCCTCTTGCAAAAAACATACCTGCTAACGTCACGATCCAAGGGTGGAGCCTGAATCGATAAATGAGATATCCCTGTAATGAACCGAAAATGATGCCAATGACTAAACAAATCATCATTACAACATACGGATTCATACCTTGTTGTAGTAAACTAGCTGAGATCATACTAATTAGCGCTATCACTGAAGCTATAGATAAATCGATCCCTCCAGTAATAATTACAAAGGCCAAACCAGTAGCCACAATCATGATATGTGCATTATCAATAAAAAAGTTAAAAAATACTTGCACAGATAAAAATCCTCTAAACTGAAATGCACCAATCGTATAGAGCAAGATTAGTAGACTTAATGTTGCGATAATAATGATGTTATTTTGATCTAATTTGAAATTGGAGAATGGGTTTTTAAATTTAAAATTCACAGCTCCACCGCCTTTTTACGATTACTTTTCACTACAGCTGCTTTGCGGAATTGGAACATGGCCCTAAATTGTTCAGATTGCATTAAACAGACGATAATTACTACGATTGCTTTAATAACCATAATTGTTTGCGGAGGAATACCCGTAGAATATATTGTTGTCGATATCGTTTGAATAAACAATGCACCAACAACGGTTCCTACTAAATAAAAGCGACCACCGCGCATTGAGGTCCCGCCGATTACTACCGCTAAAATAGCATCTAATTCAATCCATAAGCCAGCATTGTTTGCATCTGCACTATTAAGATTGGAACTAATTATTAACCCTGCAATCGCAGCACATAAACTGCAAATCCCATAAACGATAAAATAAATTAACTTTGGTTGAATACCTGCAAATTCACTCGCTCTTTTATTTGCACCAACAGCTTCAAGAAACAATCCAAGCGACGTTCTTTTCTTTAAGTAGATTAAAATAGCTAGAATGAAGATAGCTATAAATAAAGGAACCGGAAAGCCTAAAAAATAACCTTTTCCAATAATTGCGTAAACTTCATTATTAGTAGTCGTGACTTGCCCATTCGTTATTAATTGTGCTATCCCTCGACCAATTGTCATAAGTATCAATGTTCCCACCATCGGTTGAATATCAAAAATCGCAACTAATGCCCCATTCCACAAACCGCAAACTAATCCGATAAGTAATGCAAAAATAATTGCGACAAATACAGAAAAATAGTCTAACATATAAATAGCTGACGCACCCGCTATTGCAAGCACCGCTCCCACGGAAATATCAATTCCCTCTTTAGCAATTACTAAAGTCATACCTAAAGCAATAATAATAAGGGGAGTTCCACGATTGAGAATATCGATAAGACTTCCATAAAATCGACCATTTTTAATTTCAATGAAAAAAAAGCCTGGTATTGCAAAGAAGTTAATGACAAGAATAATAGCCAATGCAAGGATGGGCCAAATAATAGGATCCTTAAAAATATTTATCGTTCTCCGTTTGATATTCATGCCGATGCCGGCCCTTCCGCTATCATATCCATGATATTTTTTTCCGTCATACTTTCACCGGAGACTACGCCAATTTGCTGTCGATCTCGTAATACAGTAATTCGATCACACATTTCCACCATTTCTACTAACTCAGCTGATATTATCAAGATCGCTATCCCTTCATTCGCTAAATCCATAATTAGCTTCCTAATCTCTGATTTAGAACCTACATCAATTCCACGAGTCGGTTCGTCTAAGATTAATAATTTAGGATTTGTAGCCAACCATCTCGATAAAATAACTTTTTGTTGATTACCACCACTTAAATTGTCGATCCTTTCTTCCATATTAGGAGTTTTAATTCTTAGTAAATCAATATATTTTTGAGCAATCTTTTTTTGCTCCTTCATTGAAATATAAGTGAAAAATCCTTTACTAGCCTGTTTCGCTAAAATTATATTCTCACGAATGCTTAACTCACCCACTACACCTTCAACCTTACGATCCTCTGGACAGAAACCAATCCCTTTTTTAATCGCCTTCTTTGGTAGCATCGATTGGAATGATTCACTAGCAATTTCCATTGATCCATGATCAGACTTATCTATTCCAAAAATTAATTTTGCTGTTTCGGAACGACCAGAACCTAAAAGTCCAGCCAATCCGATAATCTCCCCCTTTCGAATTGTCAAATCCATTGATTCTATTGATCCTTTACGACCTAAGTCATTTGTTTTCAGGAAAATTCCTTGTTCATTTATATTGTTCGCTTTTACATTTGTATAGTTTTGATCAACTATGTCCCGACCAATCATTTTGGATACCAATAGTTTCCTTGGCAATTCCTGAATAGGGTACTCACCAATTAATTCCCCATTACGGAGCACAGTGATGGTGTCAGAAATGCCATATACCTGATCTAGAAAATGAGAGACAAATATAATTCCTAGGCCCTCACTTTTCAGTTTTCTCATTACTGCAAACAATTGGGCCACTTCATTGTTATCTAAACTAGATGTAGGTTCATCGAGTATTAATACACCACTGGAGATATCAACAGCTCTAGCTATTGCAACCATCTGTTGAATCGCAATAGAATAAAAAGATAATTGCTTTCTCACATCGATATTTAAATTTAACCGCTTTAGGAGCAGTGATGATCGCTCATAAATGGCGCCCCAATTAATACGCCCCTTTTTCAATATTTCTCTACCTATATATATATTCTCAGCCACAGATAAATTGGGGCACAAATTAACTTCTTGATAAACTGTGCTAACTCCTAATTTTTGAGCCTCTTGAGGGGTTTTCGGCTCAATACGTGAACCATTTAAGTCTATTCTCCCTTCATCTGCTCCATATACACCTGTTAATACTTTGATGAGCGTTGACTTTCCCGCACCGTTTTCACCCATCAACGTATGTATTTCCCCACGCTTTAAAGTGAAGTTCACATTATTCAAAGCCTGCACACCAGGAAATGCTTTACTAATACCTTGTGCAGTTAAAACTATCTCTTCCTGCATGTCTGACACACCCCTTTATCTTTTTATGATGACTTTTAAAGTAATAGTTTTATTTTAAGTAACATTGACGAGTAAGTATTTAGAATAAAAAGATTTTTTTTGCACTTTTCGGCAAGAGTAAATACTTACTAAAAATCGTTTTATCAACAAAATTGTGTTACATATGCAAAAAACAAAAAAGACCATCCTATTGGACGGTCTTAGTTACAATATTTTTCAAGCCTATGTAAGAAAACTACAAATTCCCAAAACATAAAGCAACTCTTAATATTCTCGTTTAGGCATATTTTTCTGCGCAGATTCTTGAGTAAAAACCCCTTCTGAAGTAATGAATTTCAGGGGAATGTCTTTTCCAATCATAATGTCTTTCACAGCCTTCATAATTTGGGGACCTAAAAGTGGATTACATTCCACAGCTAAATTTAACTTTCCCGCACTCAAAGCTCGAAACGCATCTTTTGTTGCATCTATTGATATAGTAATAATATCCTCACCTGGTTTTAAACCATATTTCTCAATTGCTTTTATAGCCCCTAGGGCCATATCATCATTATGCGCATACACTACGTCGATATCGGATCCGTATTTCTGCAACGATTTCTCCATCAATTTTCTTCCTGCATCAAATGTAAAGTCACCTTTAAGAGTTTCGATAATCTTAAAATCGACATGCTGTTCAAGTACCTCAATAAAACCTTGATTTCGACCTACTGCAGGCGCCGATTGTTCCGTTCCCTGGATTTCAATTACCTTTTTCTGTTCACCTTTATGAGTGCTTACTAACCATCTAGCCGCACGTCTACCTTCTTCCTCAAAATCGGATCCGATATACGCAGTCCATAAAGAGTCATCTTCTACACGAATTTCCCGATCAGATAAAATGACAGGGATCCCCGCTTGTTTCGCTTCTTTAAGTATGTCATCCCAGCCAGTTTCCACTTTCGGCGACAATGCGATGACATCCACACCTTGTTTAATAAATGAGCGAATAAATTCAATTTGTTTGTCTTGATCCTGATCTGCGTTTTCATATTTCAAATTTATCCCCGCTTCATTGGCAGCTGTAATAACCGATTTTGTATGCGCTAAACGCCAATTACTTTCATTTCCTACTTGAATAAATCCAAGCGTAATTTCTTCTTTTAAGTTTTCGATATTGAACTTTTCATATTTTCTTTCCCGCTGCTCTTCCAAATATTCATTCACATTATCTTTAGTAATTTTTTTACTTTTTAATATTATTTTCTTCGGGATACCTATCTCCTTTTTTAATATATCCAAAGCATATTGTACCGCTTCCTTTCCACCAGTAGGACTATTAATGGTCCCAGTAATTGCCCCTGTTCGGATCATTTGCAAACCACTGTTTTCTGCATTTACAGCATCGATGCCAATGATCTGTACATCTTTGAGCTGAAGTTTTTTTAATGCACGATAAGCTCCAACTGCCATCGCATCGTTATGCGCGAAAACTAAATCGGGTTGATTTCCATTTTCAAGTAACTTTAATAGTTTATCTTCTGCTTCATCCCTCTGCCAATTAGCATAAATAGTATTTGTCAGTTTTAGATTGGGGTGGGAGGACATGATTTGCAGAAGGCCTTCCTTTCTTTCAATGACGGTAGGTGATTCTCTATCGCCTTGAATTTCTATAATTGCCCCTTCAGTCTTCCCTATTAATTGATCGACATAGTCTCCAAGCTTTTTCCCTATTAACTCATGATCAGAACCTATATATAACGTATAATCATAGCCGGTGACACCTCTCCCTAAAACAATAACAGGAATTTTTTTATAAGCTTCAGTTATTGTTGGCGTAAGTGTAGCTGCATCATCCACGGAAACAATTAAAAGATCAATGCCATAATCTAATAATTTCTCAATGTCTAATTTTTGTTGATAGCTATTCTGGGCAGAATCTGTAAAAATGACATGCAATTCTTCATATTTACTAGCCTCAGATTTAATCTCCTCATTCATTTCAATACGCCAAGGTTCGTTTAAGTTTGGTTGAGTTATACCAATCAAAAATGGAATTTCATCATCATTATTATTAAAATTTTGCTTCGTTACAAAGAATATGAGCAGTGATATAAGTGCTATACAAATGAATATTGTAGCAAAGGGAATAAATCTACGGACTATTTTCATATTCGATTACCTTTCCGATAATGTAACGGTGATGATCCTGTTACCTTTTTAAAGGCATTGCTAAAATAATGCTGACTGTTATATCCCACTTTTTCTGCGACCTCATAAATCATTGCTGAAGGATCATTCATAAGCATAGCAGCTTTTTTAATTCGCACTTCAGATAAGTAATCAATAAACGATAATCCTAATTCCTTCTTTAATTGTTTACTAAGATAAGTTGGACTGATTTTCACTTCATTGGCTACGATCTTTAAAGACAGCCTTGGTTGATGATATTGTTGATCTATATATTTTTTTGCAAGTGCAACAATAGGTGATATTTGAGATTGTTTGTTTACATTTGCAACTAATTCGCTATAAATACCCTTAAATTCTATTACACTCTCTATTAACTTTTTTTGACTGCTAATAACAAGTTTTTCGAGCAAAGATTCAATTCGTTCCTTTACTTGCCCCATCATTTGGATATCTCTTAATTGATCGTTATTTTCAATAACAACAATGATTAAACCACTTCCATCAGAAAAGACCAATTTAAATGGAAGAGCTGCAAGTGTTTCTTCAATAATATTTCTAGCTGAAAACTCCAATAGACCTTTGTCCCAAACCCTACTTGTTTTCCCTAAATCAATATTATCCACAATTCGATAAGCCATCATCCATGTGCTTTTTGGTAATTTAATAGTGAAATGCTTTAAATTCTCGATTACTTCTTCTTCTGTTTTTGAACCTTGAATCCAGTTTCTCAAAAAACTATCACGTAAAGACATGGAATGGCGCTTTACTTGATTTTCCGTCCAATTGTTTCGTTCTTCGAATTCCTGATTTTTTCTTAATCTATCAATTGCTTTTCCAACAACTTCTTCTAGTTCACCTTTCACTACAGGCTTAAGAAGATAATCAAACACATTTAACTTTATAGACTTCTGGGCATATGAAAATTCATCATGTCCTGTAATGATAATAATAATGCAATCCATAATCTGCTCTTTCAGTTTAGCTACCAGCTCTAATCCATCCATAAAAGGCATGTTAATATCAACGAATAGCATGTCTGGCTGCAAATCCGTTGCCATCTCTAATGCAGATAGTCCGTCTTCCGCTTCACCTACCACTTCAATATTCCATTCTTTCCACGGAATAATATTCTTGAGCCCCCGCCTTATTCGTGCTTCATCATCAGCAATGACCAACTTCCACATCTGAATCCCTCCAATATTTATATGTCATTTATAGGTATTTTAGCGATCACGGTTATGCCTTCAGGCTGATTATTAGAAATCCGGATGCCATATTCCTGACCGTAGGATAGTTTTATTCTTTCATTTACATTTGAAAGACCGTAACCTAGATCTCGGCCTATAGCATTTATTGATTGAAATTGTTGATTTAATTGATTTATTTTATCTGACGTTATACCAATTCCATCATCTTTAACGAATAAAAATAATGCCTCTGTAGTCCTTTCTACTGTAATTTGGATTTCTCCTCGACCTTTTTTTGTTTTAATACCATGGTATATTGCATTTTCGACAAGGGGTTGAAGGATTAATTTTGGCAGTGTTAGGTTCATTACCTCTCCTTTCATTTCAATGGAATACGTTAATTTCTCTTCATAACGAATCATCTGAATGTATATGTAACTTCTTATATGTTTTAATTCTTCACTAACTTTAATCGTTTCGCTTCCCTTGCTTAATCCAATTCTAAATAACTGTGTCAATGCTCCGATAATATCAACTATGTCTTGAGCTTTATGGTCATGTGCCATCCATTGAATCGTATCAAGCGTATTGTAAAGAAAATGTGGTTTAATTTGCGCTTGTAAAATTCTCAGTTCTGCTTCACGCTTTTTTTGCTGTTCCTCATATACTAGATTAATTAGATTTTCAATTTCTTGAATCATATTATTAAAGCTCTTACCAAGTTGACCAATTTCGTCATTTGAACGAGAAGGAAACCTTAAGTGTAATTCACCTTCTTCTACTCGACTCATTAAACTTCGTAAATTAGCAATTGGCTTCGTTACAGATTTAGTAAAGAACAACGAAGCGAGTAGTCCAAAGATTAATGTTACTAAGGCTATTAATGCTGTATACATTTGAAGTTCTCTCGTTACATTTAAGGACACATCCAACGCAATCACACTTACAATTTTCCAATCGAGCCCTTTAAAACTATTCGTAATGATCTGAAAATTCTTCCCACGTATTGTTTTAACTATTCTATTTGATTCTTCTGTAAACCATTGACTATTAATCCGATAAACAATTGCATTTACAGGCGAATATACGATATTTCCAGAATCCTCTATGATATACATAAATCCAGTTTGTCCTAAAGACACAGATTCAATTACTTTCTGAATGACTTCAAGTTTCAAATCAATTAATATGACTCCGATAACCTCTTTAGACCCCGAGTCCGTGATTGCTTTTACGATAGCTAAGACTTGATCTGATGTATAGTCGTTTTCTGTAGTAATATTACGGCCGATAGGATTACTAATGAGGTGAATCTTATCAGGTTCACGCATAGCTTTTTGATACCAATCTTCTTTAGTAAGTGGATCACGCGAAATTCGATTCATGTTATTACTAACAAAGATATTCCACTTATTAACAAGCATCATCCCGGCAATGCTTGGATGCCGAGCTTCATAAATCTGAGATTGTTTTTGCACTCCCTTGATAATATTTTGATTTGGAGAAGGACTATTTAAGAAGGAGAAGACGCTCTTATTGTTTTCAAAATAATACATGATATCACTAACTTGATCTATCGTTTGCTGAATATTATTCTCCACTTGATTCATCATTTGGATAGTATGTGCGTTAGTCTCTTGGTCAATAGATGCCGTATACCTTTTGTTACCTAAAAAGCCAAGTGTAGCGATAGAAACAACGATAATAATAATAATGTAAATCAATAACTTTGCTCTAATATTAAGAACGGATAATCTAGCTTTAATCTTATTTGCTATATTCTCCAATATATTTGATACCACCTCTAACTTTATAACTGAAGAAAAGCTTCCTATGCCTAATATACGACAAGAAAGCCTGTTTGACCTGCAAAGTTTATAGGATTTGTACTTAATCAACGTTGGGAAGCAATTGTTTAAGCAGTGGTTATTAATTGAATCTATCCTTGCGAAGTAATATAAAAGTCCCGTTTCGAAGCGAATCAGATGGCAAGAGAAAAATACCGTCAATGATTTCTCACCGACGGTAGTCACTACAAGCTCGAAGCGTTTCGTTTTAGCAGCAAAGTTAGAGCGACATATATTTTCTAACTTTTATAATGAACTCCTATTATTTTTCCTTACCAGCTGTCTGTGTTGCATTAAATGTCCAGCTCAGATTTAAAGAATCCCCTTGGAATTCGTTCTGATCTTGTCCATTATCTATAAAATTAAATTGGACAACGAAGTCATCACTAGTACCAACTGGAAGTCCTTCTTCTCCAAGTATTGGATAGAAAATGTGTTTATTAACAGCTTCCGGACTCATATTTTTTAATTCCGCTAAAGTAGTTTTATAAATCACTTCATCCAATTTATCAACATTATATAAAAACTCCACTTCAATATACTTTCCGAAATCTTCTGTGTTATCTTCTTTATTATCAATAACAGTATATTCTGTTGCCAAAAGTATTTTTTTAATATCCAATGAACCATTATTTTGAAGTTCAAAGTCACGAATGATCCAGTCACCTGGCTTCATATTATCGATATTAATAATTTGTGTTGGTTCTACAGCTAAGTCCAAAGTACCTGCTGCAAATGTATTGTTTGTTACCTCACTATCACTAAAATAAGCGTATGTTCCGCCTGCTAATAATGTTAGACCAAGTACTGCAGACAGCACACCCGAGCCAAGCTGTTTTTTTAAACCCATTTCTTATTCCTCCTCGTTTTTTTTGTTATTTAAAAGTCGGGATCTCTTTATAGGATTAAGACTCATTATTCAAGTGCTTTCTTTTGGCACTTGGACAAGTTGAAGGGCACGCCAGATTGACATAATTGAGTAACCAAGTAACAAAATGCCTGGTAAAATTAACAGCAAAACAGCACCTTGCCTCGAATTAGCAAAATAAATGAAATAACCGACATACGGTACGGTAAACCCTGTATATTTCCCAATAATGTTATCAGCCAGTACTGGTTCTATATCAGGTCCGTTATTGTTATCTCCTTTCGTAATATACTGCAGTCCGTACCCTTTGACTTCCTTGATTCTATGAGTGATTAGGATATCATCTGCTGTTCTATAAGTGATTACATCGCCCTTTTTATAACTTGTTCTATCACCGTCTAGATTAATTGAAATGAGTGACCCTGTTTGTATCTGAGGTTCCATTGAGCCAGACAATACCATTTTCAATTGGTAACCGAATAGACTTAGTTCGCCTCCTGCTGCTCTAGAAAATAACATAGTGCAGACTGTGACTATAAGCAGAATAAACACGAATGTCGTTGTAATATTGCTAATAATGTTACATACATTTCTCCAATTCATAGTAACACCTCACCTCGTGGTTTTTTTGCTTGTCTTTTTAGGCACAGTAATGTAATTTCGAAGCTTCTTCCACATTTTCTTACTCTGCATTCTCGCGATTCATTTCTAAGAAAGCTCCAGTGTCTTTAGGTTCTTGATCGCATATCTCCGCGATCTTGGCAGCTTTTTGAAGATCAGTACTATTAGAAGCTTCGTTATCATCATTGTTTTCGTTAGCTATACTATTGTCTCGCTCTATTTCCTGATTGTCAGGCATGTCGTCCTGCTCTTGTTCGGTGTAGTAAGCATTTACTTGTGGGTCACCATGATTAGATAGATGGTTATCATTTTCTTGTTTTTTAGCTTCAGCGAATTCATTACTAGCTGAAAGATTTCCCTCAATGCTATCCGAATCATAAAAATAGGCGATCGTCGGTGTAGTCAACTGTATCGTGAAGCAAAATAATAGGTATACGATAGCAAGCAGATGGCAAAAAAACTTCTGTATTTTTGTTAATCGACGATTTCTCATCCTATTCTCCTTCCGGTATCACCTATTGAGGGAATCTCTATGCTGAAAATTAACGGTTTCATTTAGGTCCCTCTGTTGCAAAACCATAACTTGCAACAAAGGGATAAGTGTAACGCTCTACTGCCACTTCTTAATCAAAGCTTCTGCGTTAGCTTTAAGAGTGCTATATGCCTTCATCGATATCCATTCATTCTCTTTTTGCTGTTCAAGCAACTGTTTAAAACCTTCCATATGTTTGACGACCTTTGCAGCTGCTTCTTGCTTTTCATAACGATCCACTGCAGTCAGATGAAGTTTTAAGGCGTGCGCGACACGATCGTCTGTGAATTCCCCTTCTTCCTCAAATTTCTCAACAACTGTCTTCATATCTGCACTTGAAAGTGCTTCATCCTGCTTGATAGTGAAATAATCAAAATCAGCATTAATATTTTTATTTGAACCTGTGGAAGTTGCGTAAAGCCCAACTTTGACATTATCTAGAGATGCTGTAATTGGATCGGCGGCTTTTTCCCATTTGAGGCCGCTCCAATAATACGTTGTATATTCATTTCCCACCTTTTTAAATTTCATATAGACGGAATCACTTCCAGGGTGACGGGCCATATTATTAGCTTTACTGTATTTTTGCTTTTCTTCTTTTGCCGTTTCTAAACTGTATCCGGTCGTTGTTGTAGTATCCCATACATGCCCAAATCTGACATAATTATCGTCATCTTGCCATATAATCAGACCAGCTTGTTGATGGTTTTCACGTATCGGAGCTGTCACTTTCGCTGTAATTTCGAAATCTTCAGACTGGACATCTCTTAAGAAGATATTTTTCATATCATTCATTTCTTGATAGATATCTCCAGGCAGCGTTTTAATTCGTAAATGTGACTCCTTCTCCGTAAGTGTCCAATTTGAATCAACGGGATTAATAATACTCCAAGAATCGGCTATTGTTTCATTATCAAAATGGTCAATCTCAGCATCCATTGGAATTGGTGAATGAACTTGCTCTTTAAATTGTGCAACTGCTTCTTCTAAAGCTTTAATTGCTTGAGATATTTCTTTTCTTGTTGCATTAGGATCATCCGCTACACTTTTGGCTAAAGCGATAGCCGTCCTCATATCATCGACAGCTTCTTGAGGATATTTCCCTGGCTCATCCCCTACCTCCGCAGCTTCAAATAAGGCTGAGGCGGAATCAATGTGTTTTTGTAAGTCACTTGCATCGAGACCACCAATTAACTGCTTATGCGCTTGCTGCAGTAACTCAAAATCTACTTTCTCTACTTTTCGGTCATATGTTAGTAAACCATTGAGTTCACCTTCAACATCTGTTATTTGCGTATATACCGCAGCACTAAGACCCGGATTTTGCTTGTATTGCTTAATTCGGTCTATTAAACTAATATACCGATCAGTTAGCGCTTTACTACTATCCATCATTTCATACGTGAAAATCCCTCCACCCCACCAATGTTGAGGAACCTTCAATCCAAGCCCTCCGTATTCTCCTAATACAGCAATACGAGATGAAGTTGGCGTTGGAGAACCTGGGCCCACATATACGTGGAAATCAATAACATCACCTGCACCTTTATCCGTCCATCCACTTGCGTTATTCACTATGCGATTAGGATCTTTTTCTTTCACCCATTTGGTTAGTCTCTCTGTATCGTATTGTCCCCAACCTTCATTAAATACGACCCATTGGACGATGGATGGAAAGCTATTAAACTGGTTTAACATCTCCGAAAATTCATATTCAAACTGCTGTTTCGTTTCTGTTGAAGGATTACCGCTATACATACTTGGCATATCCTGCCACACGAGCATCCCCATTTTATCTGCCCAATAATACCAGCGTGCAGGCTCAATCTTCGCGTGTTTACGGATCATATTGAAACCAAGACGTTGCGCCTCTTCAATATCGAATTTTAACGCTTCATCAGTCGGAGCAGTATAAATACCATCGGGCCAGTAACCTTGATCTAGCGGGCCCATCTGAAAAACAAATTCACCGTTAAGTAACGGTCGCAACACACCATCTTCCTCACCTATCGTGATCTCTCTCATACCAAAATAACCTGCCACTTCATCACCTGTTTGTGAGCCATCTTTCAATATGATTTTAAGATCATATAGGAATGGATCTTCTGTTGACCACAACCGAGGATCTGGTACAGGAACTTGAATCTCAGATCCAATCTTACCACTTGCACGACCAACCTCTTTCCCATCTTTCATTGCAATTGCTTCGACCGTCTCATTATTAACACCCGTTCCTTGTACAGTTAGATTTAATACTTCTCCGTCTATATCTGCAACTGTATCTAATTTATCAATACTAGCTTTCGCAACAGGTTCTAACCAAACTGTTTGCCATATGCCAGAAGCCGATGTATAGAAAATCCCTCCCGGATTAAGTCTTTGCTTCCCAAGAGATTGTTTGTTTGGATCTGTAGGATCATACACATGCACAATCAGCTCATTATCCCCTTGTTTAAGGTCATCTGTAATATCAAAGCTAAATGCTGTATGCCCCCCGCGATGACTACCTACTTTTTCGCCATTGACATAGACTGTAGTTTCCCAATCAACTGCTCCGAAATGTAGTAATACTCTTTCTCCACCCCAATCTTCTGGTATTGAAAACTGTCGTTTGTACCACATGCGCTCCTCATAACGTTCGATTCCCGACAATTTGGATTCGACTGGATAGGGCACAAGGATCTCTTCTGCCAATGTTTCACCTGTTGGCAAAGCACCTTCTTTCGTAGCGCTTTCAAATTCCCAGTTACCATTTAAGTTTTTCCATTTTTCACGAACCATCTGTGGACGTGGATATTCTGGCAGTGCGTTATCTGCCGACACATCTTTTGTCCAAGGCGTTTCTATCGAGAATGTAGAGTGATTAATAGCAAATCTATTAAACTTCAATAATTTATTACTGTCCTTAGTCGTAATCCCACCCTCTCCATCATATATAACTCTTACATTCGCAGACCTTCCAAAAATCGGTTCTGACATTTGAATCACGGCCACCGAACTCTCTGTGTCTGCTGATGAAACCGATTCAAGCGGCCAATCCTCCCCCGACACATTTACTTTAATATGATTAATAGCTCCTTTGGGAATAGCGTTGAGTTGTTCAGAAAAGGTTAATTCCATTGTTTTCCCATCCTCGGAAACGACAGACATCGAAGGACCGCTAAAATCAAAGTCCAAAGGGAGATACAATGCCTCAGGTGGGACGATTGCTTTAGCTTGACTTGCACTAGACCATCTAAGGAATAAATTAGAGCCACCAGTGTCTTCAAAATATTCTATTTTAATATCATACTTTTTGCCGGCTTCTAGCGTAAGCGAATTACTCTTCTGTTCCTTATCCCAATCATTTACCCAGTGATCAATAATTAGCTGATTGTCCACCCATAGTCTAAAACCGTTATCTCCAATCATATAAAAAGTGTAGTCTTCTGAATACTCCGGCCGAATTTGTCCCGTCCACCTGACGTTAACATCATTGTCTTGATTAGTTAATGACTTAAGTATAGGATCCAAATCAGGATAATGAATATTTCCATCAACAACAGTGGATTTAAGTTCATGAAAATCAAACTTCCCTTTTCCAGAACTTACATAGTAATCTCCTTTTAATCCATTGATTCCTTCAAGTTCATTTTTTTCTTTTTCCGCAAAAACGGACTCAGGAGAGCTGATTGCCTGTCCAAATATGATCATAAAAATAACAAGTAAAAGACTTACTTTTTTATTCATACTTCTTCTCCTCTCTAATTTTGTAGTAAAAGACTACTCAGATCCATGATTATATTTTTTAACACACCACCTTTAATAAAGTTAAATCAGTAATGGTCAATCGGCTTCATAGAATTAATATTAAATGGATTTGCTTGAAATGTATTTATAAAATTCAGCCTTCTATTAAGCTATTCCGAACTATCTTTTCGATTAGATGGAAAAACCATTTTCTCTACCCAGTTTGGGTATCTCCAAATTTATAAACACAGAAGTCGCTTTTCAGTCACTCTAACGTACGAAACGCACTCGGAAAAGAACGTTGAATTCCTGAATATAAAAAAGACTTACTAGCCTTTATAATAAGGTTTTGTAAGTCAGAAATCTTATTTTTAATTAGCTACAAACAATATTTCCTTTGGCATCTTGTTTCTGCTCTATTAAATAGTCTTTTATTTCTTTAATTCCTTCCGAAACCTCAATCATTGCAGCCGGATCAATCATCGTTATCAATCTATCTTCTAAATTGGCGATAGAAGAAAAGTATTTTGTTTTCTGATAAGCAATAAGACCGAGTTGGTTCTGCGCCTCAGTTGGAATCTCAATTATTTCCTTTGCCTCTTTTACAAGTAGCCCAAATGATAGCTCTTCAGTATGAATAACGATCATTCGTGAATCACCGTCAATGGCTGTTCTAGAATCATATAAAATACTACCTAAATCCAAAACTGGAATCAATGTGTCTCGTGATTTTGTTATTCCCCTCATATATTCAGGCAAATGTGGGACAGGGTTAATATGATCTAATTTTTCTATCGAAATAACATATGAAATAGCGATGGCATAATCCTCATTACCAGCATTAAAAATAACCACTTTTTCGGACAAATTTATCACTCCCTTTTTTTATATGCAGGCTGTTTTAAACAGCCTGCCCTCTATTTATTATTTCGCGACTTCTTTCACAACAGCAACTACCATTTCCGCAAGTTTTGTTAATTCCTTTATAGGCATTCTTTCACTAGTTGTGTGAATTTCTTCATAGCCAACAGCAAGGTTTACAGTCGGGATATTAAAACCTGCAATAATATTGGCATCACTACCTCCACCACTAGTTAATAATTTAGGCTCACGGCCGATTTCCTTCGCCGCTTTTTTAGCAATTTCAACGACTTGATCTCCATCCCCATATTTAAATCCTGGGTACATGATTTCAACATCGACTATTGCCTTTCCACCCATTTGATTGGCGACTTCTTCAAAAGCTGTTTTCATTTTTTCCACTTGTGCATCCATTTTCTCCGGCACTAATGATCTTGCTTCTGCAAGTACAAAAGCTTGATCCGCTACGATATTTGTAGCTTGTCCACCTTCAAAGCGACCTATATTAGCAGTTGTTTCCTCATCAATTCTACCAAGCGGCATCTTCGCAACAGCTTTTGCGGCAATCGTAATCGCGGATACTCCTTTTTCCGGAGCTACTCCAGCATGCGCAGTCTTCCCATGTATTTCTGTAGTTATTTTAGCTTGAGTAGGTGCAGCAATAATGATATTGCCGACTTCTCCATCACTGTCCAACGCAAATCCGTATTTTGCTTTTATAAAGGAAGAATCGAGCGCTTTCGCACCTACAAGACCTGATTCCTCGCCAACAGTAATGATAAACTGAATGCTACCATGCGATATACTCTCTTCTTTTAAGGCACGAATAGCCTCAAACATTGCGGCAAGCCCAGCTTTATCATCTGCACCCAAAATCGTCGTTCCATCTGTGATGACATACCCGTTTTCAACCGATGGTTTCACACCATTCCCAGGAAAAACCGTATCCATATGTGAGGTGAAATAAATGGAATCCACATCTTTTTTTGTCCCTTCAAGTGTACAAATTAGATTTCCAGCCCCGTGCCCCGTTTGTTCTGTTGTATCATCTTCAAAAACATGTACACCCAGTGCTTCAAATTTTTGTTTTAATACTTTGGCTATTTCCGCTTCATTTTTAGTTTCTGAATCAATTTGTACCAATTCGAGAAATTCATTTAGTAACCGTTCTTCATTAATCATATGTATGACCTCCATCGTTTCTATTTAGTATCAATTACGCCTTGGCGGGAATTGCGTCTAGAATTTATCGAGCTCGCTCGATAAACTTCCTCTGAAAATCTGTGACATCCGCCGGAGTTTGCATTCCCACTGAATTAGGTAAATCGCATTCATCCCGCCACTTATAGAAGTGGGGACTTCTGCTAAATGAAGTTAAAACTTCACTACATCGGCATGTTTCCATGCTTTTTCTTTGGTCTCTCTTCTTGTTTGTTACGTAGCATTTCTAAAGCCTGAATAAGTTTTATTCTCGTTTCTCGCGGATCAATTACATCGTCTACCATCCCTCTTGCAGCAGCAATATATGGATTGGCAAATTTTTCTCGATACTCTTCAATTCTTTCAGCCCTAGTACTTTCGGGATTTTCGCTATTTTGGATATCACGAGCAAAAATAATATTTGCCGCACCATGAGGACCCATTACACCAATTTCTGCATTTGGCCACGCATACACGAGGTCTGCTCCAATTGCTTTACTATTTAGTGCAACATAAGCCCCACCATATGCTTTGCGTAAAATAACTGTGATTTTTGGCACAGTTGCTTCTGAATAAGCATACAAAATTTTAGCTCCATGTCTAATGATACCACCATGTTCCTGTTTAATTCCCGGAAAAAAACCTGATACATCTTCAAATGTAATGATCGGAATATTGAAAGAATCACAAAACCGGATAAACCTTGCTGCTTTATCTGAAGAATTAATATCGAGACTACCAGCCATAACTTTGGGCTGGTTGCATACAAGACCAATCACCTCACCACGAATCTTCGCGAAACCAACCACAATATTCTTGGCGAATTCTTTGTGAACCTCAAAAAAAGATAGTTCATCGACAATTTCATTTATTACTGACCGGACATCATAAGGTCTAATTGCATCAAAAGGAACAAGTTCTGCCAGTTCAGGTCGTAAATCCTCTTTTGCATCGGAATCTATTAGGGTCGGTTTTCCTTGGTTATTCTGTGGCAAGTATGAAAGTAGTTTACGAACCATTTTCAATACCTGATTCTCGCTTTCAGCACGGAAATGAGCGTTGCCGCTAATCACATTATGGACCTTCGAACCACCTAAATTTTCAGAAGAAATACTTTCTCCTGTCACAGTTTCAATGACTTTAGGGCCCGTAATAAACATTTGGCTTGAATGATCAACCATAAACACAAAATCAGTAATTGCTGGAGAATAAACCGCTCCACCAGCACATGGTCCCATTATTACCGATATTTGTGGGATTACCCCTGAATAAATAGCATTTCGATAAAAAACATGCCCATATCCATCCAAAGATACAACGCCTTCTTGTATTCTCGCACCACCGGAATCATTTAGGCCGATAAATGGTGCACCGTTTTTAGCTGCCAAGTCCATTGCTTTTGCAATCTTTTCCGCATGCATTTCTCCTAATGCACCACCAAATACCGTAAAATCTTGAGAAAACAGAAAAATATTCCGACCATTTACTTTTCCGTAACCTGTGACGACACCATCGCCTGGATATTTCATCTTTTCCAACCCAAAATCAGTTGATCGATGTTCCATAAAGGGATTTAACTCGACAAAGGAACCGGGATCTACTAATAAATCGATTCGCTCTCTTGCTGTTAATTTTCCTTTTTCATGCTGCTTTTGTATCCGCTCATCTCCGCCACCTAATTCTGCTTCTCGTCTACGATCGTAAAGATTATTTATCTTTTTATAAATATCAGTCACTGCCCGTCCCCTCCAGCGGCTTTTTTTCGCAGAATTCATACAAAACTCCATGACTCGACTTTGGATGCATAAAAGCAACCATCGCACCAGCAGCACCTTGTTTTGGAATATCATTTAACATTCGAAAACCTTGTTCTTTAATCTCATCAATCCGATGCTCAATGGAATGAACATTAAAGGCAATATGATGAATTCCTTCTCCACGTTTTTCAATAAATTTAGAAATCGCACCTGTTGGATTCGTTGATTCCAATAATTCAATTTTAACATTTTTCGCTTCGAGAAAAGCTACTCTGACTTGCTCTGATACTACCTCCTCCATTGCAATACAATTTAACCCGAGGGTTTTAGTATAAAAAGGTAAAGTATCTTCTATAGACTTTACTGCTATTCCAATATGATCAACACTTTTCACAAACACCGCCCCCCTTTTGTTATATAAAAACATAAGGAACTGTCTATAACATTATTTAAATGAGTATTCAAAAAAGCTCCAAATTAGGAACAATAAGTTCGAGGTGCGAAGGTTTTGAGGTTCTCACGTATTCTTTTAATACGTGAGAACCGGACTTGCACACGATGTGCTGAATCTCTACGTTGCTCACAGGACGTACTTGCACACGATGTGCAGGCCTCTGTGTTGCTCACAGGAAGTGAGCGATCTTAACAGAGGTTCCTTGTCCTAACAGAGGATCCCTTTTCCTTAGTAGAAGGACGTACCTATACCAACGAAGAAATTCGCTGTATATCATTCGGTGACTTTTTGAATTTCCTATTTAAGTAAAATTATCGGATGGGTTGTTTAAAAAGTTATTTAGATATAAAATAGAAGTAATTAAATCGTGCCAAGGAGTGCTTCTCGATGTCAAATAAAAAAGTTCGAAAAGTCGTTATTTATCTCATGCTCATTTCAATGATCGCTACAACAGTCATGGCAGGGATCTCATTCCTGTGATAGTTTAAAAGGCTCTTTGCTACTATTGCAAGGGGCTTTTTCTCATTTTAGGAAATGTCAAAATCAGATATGTGTAAAACTTATTCATGCGCTCCAATTTCTTTTGACAGCTGTTCAAATGATTTAGATGAGTGGGTTATGAATATTTTCGACCCATTGGTCACTTTATTATACAACTGTTCAAGTGTTGTTTTCGGCAGTCTAATACAGCCTTGCGAAATATACTTTCCAATCGTTGATGGTTCGTTTGTACCATGCAAACCATATATTCGCCCATCAGTACCTTTCGCATCAAAGCCAATCCATCTTGAGCCAAGCGGATTCCGCGGATCCCCACCTAAAATATCTTTTTTTCGATAATATGGATTTTTCGCTTTCACTTTAATTGTGAATAAGCCTTCTGGAGTTAAATCATTCGTTTTTCCAGTAGCTACTTTTGTTGTCATCATTATTTTACCATGATTTATCCATGCTAGCTCATTTGTCTGTTTATTAACGATAATTATAGGATCTCCAGGTAAAACCTGAGCCCCAAACGGCCATATTGATGAACCAATCATTAACATCATCACTAAAATTAATTGCAAGAATATCACCCTTTTTTTAAAATATCCAGAAAAGTATGATGGCACCTGCTACGGGCGCTTTTGCTTTTCTTAACTATTTTGCATCAAAAAGGGTTATTCATTCTAGATATGAAAAACCCCAATATGTGGTTGTACACAGATTGGGGCATTAACTCAAACTTCTTCGCAGTATTGTTCGAAATATTGTTGTAGTTTGTTTACTACTGACATTGGATCATGTCCTTCAATTTCATGTCTTTCAACCATTGTACAAACTTTACCATCTTTCAAAAGCGCGAACGATGGAGATGATGGTGGATAATCGGTAAAATAGCTACGTGCTTTCGCAGTAGCTTCTTTATCTTGTCCCGCAAAAACTGTTACTAAATGATCCGGGCGTTTGTCGTAATGTAGTGAGTGTGCCGCAGCTGGACGTGCTATGCCCCCTGCACAACCACATACTGAATTGATCATCACAAGTGTTGTCCCTTTTTTATCAAAGGCTTGTTCCACATCTTCTACTGTAGTCAATTGTTTATAGCCAGATTGTTCCATATCTTGTCGTGCATTACTAACGACATCATTCATATAAAGATTAAAATCCATATCCACTTATATTCGCCCCTTTATTTGATTACTACTATAATTCTACTGCTATCATAGCAGTATATTTACGATTTTATCAAATAATCGAACCAAAATTAAATAAATAGGTTTAAATTTGAAAAAATCGGGAATCTTAACAATACATCTAGATCCATACCCCTAAACTCCCTAGATGCTTTTGGACAGCTTAACCTAAGCTGTCCTTTTTTAGTCCTACACGATTTAAATCACACAGAGGCCTTCACGATGCAGATCACACAGACGTCGCCACAGGACAGTCAGTGCTCCCTTAATTGCTTGGTAAGTGCCCCTCTGTCCGTTTATAAAGTGTTCCTTGATACGCATCTTCGGCTTGTAACACCGTCAGCTTCCCTTGCTCCACACCATCTTCTATTGACTTTCTTATTTTTTTTACTTGTTCATCTTGAAAAAATGCTACTTCTAATCGATCTTTTACCATGGAAATTAACCACTCACTCACTTGAGTATTACGTCTGTCATAAAACACATCTGATGATTTTCCCCGCCCTGTAAAATCTTGTATCATACCCCATATCGATTCAATGCCGTCTCCTTGCAGCGCTGAACAAGTTAATGCTTTCGTTTCCCAACCAGTTGTTGCCGGTTTTAAAAAGTGGAGATCATTTTCCATAGTTTTTTAAATGCTCGTAATTTTGCTGTTTCTATAAAGAACTGCCCGCCAATTGAGAACTGAAATACTATTTTTTGAATCGTTTTAATTGGATCCCATCCATATTCCTGCATTTTTTCTATATAAAAAACCGCTTCACTAATAGCGATTCCTAACTCCTGTATTGCACTTGCACCACTAGATTGATATGAAGTTACATCTATTACAATCGTCCTTAAATGATCACAATGCTTATTTAGCTTTTCAACTGTTTCAAGCCAATTATTGAATAGATTACTAGTCGGCTTAAATAAAAATCCATTATGTAAGTCGGAAGATAGCAAATCTTTTCCCATCACGCCAGAAATATTTACACCATCACTTTGTAGTAATTTCAAAGCGACTTCATGAAAGTTTGTTTTACTAATAATAAAGAGAGGATACACATTAAAATCGATGACTTTTCTTAATTCCATGAAGTTAAGACGGTGAATATCTGATAATATATCCGCATCAAAAGAAATTGTTTCTTGTCCATTTTTGATTCCCATCACTATGTCGCTTTTTAAATCTTCCCAATTTCGTTTTTCAAGTACCTGAGCAATTTTCCAAATATTTGTATCCGCTTTAAGACTGCCTCTTATAGTAGACCCTATTCCAGGAAATTGTTCTACTTCAATTGAATCGAGATGTTCACTTGTATACAGAGGCGACAATTTTATTCCCTCACAAGTTTGTTTACTTAAAGAATCAATAGATTTTCCACGTACGGTTTTTTCCGCGATTTCTTTCCACTTATTAAAACTCACTGACTTAAATGAAATTGTTATAGCTTCTTCAATCGACATTTGGATATCCCATTCACACATATATATGAAAGCGCTATCTTTTTTCTATATTTATATTTTATTATACTTATGGTTCTCAAGCAATGTATGCACCATATTAAAAAGCTATCATCTAATTCAATGGACAGTACGTGGCTTATAAATGACGGTGAGTGGACAGGAAATCTATTGAGTGGCTCATAAACCACGGTGAGTGGACAGAATATGCATTGAGTGGCTTATAAACCACGGTGAGTGGACTGTATATCCATTGAGTGGCTTATAAATGGGGTGAGCAAGCGGTAAGCAACTATTAATTTTAGTTGTGCATCAAGTTGGTGGATACTAAAATAGCTGTCGAGGTTTTCTCGACAGCCCATGCTACCACCATCATTGATAGCTATTCTTAGTATATAGATTGCGTTTCTTTTGAAATATTTTCAAGTATACTTTTAATGCGTTGCAAAAACTTTCCACAAATGACACCATCAAGAACACGGTGGTCAAGTGATAAGCAGATATTTACCATATCACGAACAGCAATCATATCGTTGATAATAACGGGTCTTTTAACAATGGATTCAATTTGTAAAATAGCGGCTTGAGGATGATTGATGATCCCCATTGACTGAATCGAGCCGAATGAACCAGTATTATTAACAGTGAAGGTTCCTCCTTGTATATCCTCGTTTGTCAAGGACCCTTTTCTTGTTTTATGGGCCAGTTCCGCAATTTCTTTTGCAATACCTTTAATAGACTTTTCATCTGCATTTTTAATGACTGGAACAAATAACGCATCATCTGTTGCAACAGCGATGGAGATATTAATATCTTTCTTTTGAATGATCTTATCTCCAGCCCACATCGAATTAATCATAGGAATATCTTTTAATGCTTGAGCAACAGCTTTAATAAAGAAAGCAAAATAGGTTAAATTATAACCTTCTTCCTTTTTAAATTCCGTTTTCAATGAATCACGATATTTTACAAGACTCGTTACATCCACTTCTGTCATCGTCCACGCATGTGGGACTTCATGCTTACTCCGAAGCATTTTATCCGCAATTGCTCTCCGCACACCTGTAATCGGTATTTCTACGTCCCCTGGAAGGGTCGGAAGAACATCCGGTACTTTCGGAACTGGTGAAATAGAAATACGAGGTTTTTTTGGTTGGATAACTGTATCTGCTATCGGTGTAGTTCCAGACTCTATAAGTTTCTTTAAGTCCTTCCTTGTTATCCGGCCGTCTTTACCGCTTCCTGTTACTTGCGATAGGTCAATATCATGTTCTTGCGACAATTTTAATACTGCAGGTGAATAACGTGTTTTAGCAATACTATGTATCGCTTCACCTTGATTTTTTATTGATTCGCTTAATGGCATTCCAACTTTAACTTCTTTCTGATTTTCAGCTTCAGGATTAACTACCGTACCCGAGCTATCCGTTTCAATTGTACAAATAACTTCGCCTACAGCAAGTGTATCACCATCTTTTGCAAGTAACTCTGTAACAGTACCCGTAAAAGAAGATGGAATTTCTGCATTTACTTTATCAGTCATTACTTCTGCTATTGGATCATACTTAATTACGCTATCACCAGGTTGGATTAGCCAATTAGTAATTGTTCCCTCTGTTACACTTTCCCCGAGCTGAGGCATGATGATGTTTTCTATCGCCAATTTGATAACCTCCTTTTTGAACACGCACTGTTAATACTCTGCCAGCTCGCGCATTGCCTTTTCAACTTTATCCGGGTTTATCAGAAAATATTTTTCCAGTGTTGGTGAAAATGGCATTGCAGGAGTGTCTGGTCCTGCTAACCTCATAATAGGAGCATCGAGTTCGAATAAACAATGCTCGGCAATAATTGCTGCCACTTCTCCAATAATACTTCCCTCTTTATTGTCTTCTGTAATAAGCAAGACTTTACCGGTTTTTGCTGCTGCTTCGATAATTGCTTCTTGATCAAGTGGATATATGGTCCTCAAATCCAATAAATGGGTCTCGATGCCATCCTCGGCAAGTCGTTCGGCAGCTTGAAGCGCGAAATGCACACATAATCCATATGTAATGACGGTAATATCGTCACCATCCCGCTTTACATCGGCTTTACCAATCGGCAAAACATAATCTTCATCAGGCACCTCACCTTTAATAAGTCGATAGGCACGTTTATGTTCTAAGAAAAGGACAGGGTCCTCATCACGTATAGACGCTTTTAGTAATCCTTTTACATCATATGGAGTTGATGGCATAACGACCTTCAATCCTGGCTGGTTTGCAAAAATAGATTCAATTGATTGGGAATGGTAAAGTCCACCATGTACACCACCGCCATATGGAGCCCTAATAACAATCGGACAAGTCCAATCATTATTGGAACGATAGCGAATTTTAGCTGCTTCGGATATGATTTGATTTACAGCTGGCAATATGAAATCAGCAAATTGCATTTCGGCGATTGGTCGGTAACCATACATAGCTGCCCCTATTCCAACCCCTGCAATTGCGGATTCCGCCAGTGGCGTATCAATAACCCTTTCTTCTCCAAATTGATCATGGAGACCTTGAGTAGCTTTAAACACGCCACCTTTTTTACCCACATCTTCCCCAAGAATGAATACTTTTTGATCTCGTTCCATTTCTTCACGCATCGCCATAGTGATAGCCTCAATATAAGAAATTACTGCCATTGTTCATTCCCCCTATTACTCCGCTGCATAAACGAATGTTAAAGTATCTTCTGGTTCAGGATATGGCGCTGCTTCAGCATAGTCCGTCGCTTCGTTTACCTTTTCCATCACACGGTCGTTTATTTCTTTTTTTATATTATCATTTAATAACTCATTTTCTATTAAATATGCTTCAAACATACTAAGTGAATCTTCATTTTTCATTTTAGCAAGTTCTTCAGGTGACCGATAGAAACGATCATCATCATCTGATGAATGGGCAGTTAAACGGTGGGTTATCACTTCTATAAGTGACGGACCATCTCCACGACGGCCTCTATCTGCCGCTTCCTTCACGACTCTGTACACTTCAAGTGGATCATTGCCATCTACCGTCACACCTGGCATCCCATATCCAATCGCTCGATCCGAAACTTTTTCACATGCCATTTGCTTTTCAAGTGGAACTGAAATAGCATAGTGATTATTTTCGCACATGAAGATAACAGGTAATTTATGTACACCAGCAAAGTTTAATCCTTCGTGAAAATCTCCTTGATTGGATGAACCTTCTCCAAACGTAACAAATGTAACAAGATTCTTTTTCTCCATTCTTGCTGCCAGTGCGATACCTACCGCATGAGGCACTTGGGTCGTTACTGGAGAAGAACCAGTGACAATACGATTACTTTTTTGCCCAAAATGTCCAGGCATTTGGCGCCCGCCCGAATTCGGATCCTCTGCTTTGGCAAATGCTGATAACATTATTTCTTTTGGCGTCATTCCGAAGTCTAATACAACACCTAAATCACGATAATACGGCAAAACATAGTCTTCTTCTCGGTTTAGCGCAAATGAAGCACCAACTTGGGCCGCTTCCTGCCCCTGACACGAAACAACAAATGGGATCTTTCCTGAACGATTTAAAAGCCACATACGTTCGTCAATCCTACGGGCCATTAATATTGTTTCGTACATATCCAACACTTGTTGGTCACTGAGTCCAAGCTCAGCATGGCGATTTTTTTCCATTTATGAATCCCCCTATCTAAATTATTTTTCCTACTACATATGGATGGCTTTCCCATCAACGGCTAGTGCAGCTTCACCGATGACTTCACTTAAAGTCGGGTGTGGATGAATGGTATTTGCAATTTCCCACGGTGTTGCATCCAATACATGCGCAAGTGCGGCTTCGGATATCATATCCGTTACATGAGGACCGATCATGTGCACACCTAAAACATCACCTGTTTCCTCATCCGCAATTATTTTTACAAAACCTGTTGAGTCTCCATATACAAGTGCTTTTCCATTCGATCGAAAAGGAATTTTTCCAATCTTAATTGTATATCCCTTTTCCACTGCTTCTTTTTCCGTTAACCCTACGCTTGCTACCTCGGGATTACTATAAATACATTTTGAAATCGTGTTATAGTCAATCGCATCGGGGGTCAGTCCAGCAATATGTTCGACAGCTTTTATTCCTTCATGTGAGGCAACATGTGCAAGCTGTAATCCACCGATAACATCGCCAATCGCATATATATGTGATTCCTTCGTTTGAAAGTGAGCATTTACTTGTATGAATCCATTCTCTACATTGATATCTGTATTTTGCAGACCGATATTTTCGGTATTTCCTCTTCTTCCAACGGAAAGTAAGAGCTTTTCAGCTGTAACAGTCTTCGTTTCCCCGTTAATGTCAACAGAAATACTCGCCATGCCTGCTTCGATAGCAAATGTATTAGCCTTTGCTTTTGCATTCGTAATTATTTCAATTCCTTTTCTCTGTAAAGACCGTTGTAACTCCCTTGAAAGCTCTTTGTCCTCCGTCGGAATAATGTTTTCGGAATATTCTAATACCGTCACAGCAACTCCAAAGTCCGCCAGCATGGAAGCCCACTCAATCCCTATTACTCCCCCACCAATGATAATCATAGACTTAGGGAGCTCCTCCATTTGCAGTGCGTCGTCTGATGTCATAACCGTTGATCCATCGATTTCTATCCCTGGTAAACTTCGTGGGCTAGATCCTGTTGCAATAATAACATTTTTCGGAATTAACATCTCGTTTTCCTTACCATTCGTCATTTCAACAGAAATTGTTCCCGGAGTCGGTGAAAATATGGACGGGCCAAGAATTCTGCCGAATCCATCAAAAACATTGATTTTCCCTTTTTTTATTAAAGATTGTACACCATTATACAACTGATTTACAATATCATCTTTTCGAGCTTGTACTTTTTCGAAATCCAAACTTACTTCTTTCGTCATGACACCAAACTCTTCACTACGCTTAGCTGTAGCATACACTTCTGCACTTCTGAGAAGTGACTTACTTGGGATACAACCTTTATGTAAACACGTTCCGCCAATTTTGTTTGTCTCAACAATCGCAGTTTTCAAACCAAGCTGAGCTGCGCGAATTGCCGCGACATATCCACCTGTTCCACCGCCAAGAATGACAATATCATATTCTTGTGTCAAAGTGTTCCCTCCACATCGCTATTCAAATTCTTGATCAGATTTGTTTATAATAATTTAAAATACAATGCACTGTTTGAATACATTGCTAACTAAATATGTATCTTAAATACAGGGAAAAACGCCCGTAGGCGCTCCCTGTGTCTATTTTATATTAAATACGATTAGACAATATATGTTTATTATTTAACAAAAATTGACTGCTTGATTTTTGCATCTTTTCTATTCTTTCTTCAGCCATACGATCTGCTGCTAGGTAGGTTGGAATTCCATCTCTTTTAGAAATTTCAATTACTCTTTCTACATTATTATAAATTGATTCTACTTTTTTTAATGCCCGTTCTTTATTATAACCAATTAATTCGTCTGCGACATTAATAACGCCACCAGCATTAATCACATAGTCTGGAGCGTACACAATACCCATTTCATGAATTTGGTCACCATGTCGGGTGTCTTTTAATTGGTTGTTTGCTGAACCAGCAATTACTTTCACTTTCAGTTGAGGAATCGTTTCATCATTAATAATTGCACCTAGAGCACAAGGTGCAAAAATGTCTGCATCGACCCCGTAGATTTCATCAGGATCAACTGCTTTTGCATGAAAAGCAGTTACCGCTCGATTCACTGCTTCTTTATTAATATCTGTAACGATGAGATTCGCTCCCTCTTTATGTAAATAATTACATAGTTCAAAAGCTACATTTCCTACTCCTTGAACAGCAACTGTTTTCCCTTCTAATGAATCTGTTCCAAAAGCTTCCACTGCAGCGGCCTTCATACCAACATATAAACCATACGCAGTAACTGGCGATGGGTTCCCAGAAGATCCGAATGCTGGTGAAATTCCTGTAACAAAATCCGTCTCCAGATGAATTAAGTCCATATCTTCCACAGTAGTACCTACATCTTCCGCTGTAATATAGCGGCCATTCAGACCTTGTACAAAACGACCAAAGGCACGAAACAATTCCTCGCTTTTATCTTTTCTAGGATCACCGATAATTACTGCTTTTCCGCCACCAAGATTTAATCCTGATGCTGCATTTTTATAAGTCATTCCTTTTGCCAGTCGAAGTGCATCTTCTATTGCTTCTTCTTCACTATTATATGGCCACATTCTTGTACCTCCAAGCGCTGGTCCAAGTGTTGTATCGTGAATAGCAATAATGGCTTTTAAGCCAGATTGTTCATCTTGGCAAAATACTAATTGTTCGTAATCATAATTCGTCATGTATTCAAATATCTTCATGTCTTCATTCTCCTCTATGCCTATGTCTTATTAAATGTTTGTCCTACAATAGCCGAAATAAAAAATTCTTATGTATGTAAGTATATCCCACTTCACTTCATTGTAGCTAAAAGCGGGTTTCTTGACAAATAATTCCGATGGTATATGATTTTTTTAGCACAACTTTTTTAAGGAGACGACTATGGGTAGACTTGCTGCACTTTTCATGTTATTGATTCCCGGGATTCTTGCGGGCTATGGTATAAAACTAATGAGAGATATGCTATTTGGTATGCTGCAAAGCCCATTTCCAAAATTATGGATGCAATTTCTTTCAGGCCTTATCTTTTTCATCCTTGGGTTAGGTTTTATCGCTGGATTTGTTTTGCATCGTGATAGGAAGCGTAATAAAGTACAAGATCGCTTTCGTAAACGGTAGATCTGCCTCCGTGGCAGATCATTTTTATTTTTTTTCATTTCTTATTTTTAACGCTTTTTCCGGATAATCTGTAATAATTGCTGTGCAATTTGTTTCCATAAACTTCTTCATGTCCCGTTCCTTATTCACTGTATATAATCTAACCGCCATACCATTTTTGATTGTATCTTTAATCAAAGCCGGTGTAATGGCTGTAAATCTCGGATGGACACCACTCGCATGAATGGATTCTGCATATTCCCACGGTTTATATTTTAAGTCTTTATATAAAGGTGCTGTTTCGATGTCTGGGGCAATTCGATTTACATATACAAGTGAATCATGATTAAAAGTAGAAATAATGATTCTATTTTCATATCCGAAATCTCTGATATGTTCTACTACCTTTTCCTCTAATCCAACATACCGAATGTTAACATTTTTCAATTCTACATTACAAATCAATTTATTCTCACCTAACCACTCAAAAACTTCTTGTAGTGAAGGAATTTTTGATGCTCTCTTAAAAAAATGCTTATAATGATAATTTGCTTTAAGCTTCCTTAACTCCTGCATGGAAAAATCCCTTACATTTCCCGTGCCATTTGTGGTTCTATCGAGTGTATCATCATGAATGACAGCAAGCTGACCATCCGAGGTTAAATGTACATCAAGTTCTATTCCATCTGCGCCAAATCTTTCTGCTGCAATAAAAGCATCCATTGTGTTTTCCGGATGTGTACCAGCTGATCCCCGATGTGCAATGATGAGTGTCATTTTTTCACCACCAATAAAAAGATAGTACCATCATACCCCTTTTCACTGTCTTTTGTGAAAATAAACTCCTTATTTTTATATAAAAAAATGGAAGGATCCCATTCACGCAAAAAGCTTTCCACTCCCTATTGCTTCAAGGGGATGTTTAATTTGTACTTTAACTTTACAGATTCCCGATGAATGGTTCATAACTCAGGCTAAGTGGACAGGAAATTACATGAGCGGCTCATAACTCAGGCTGAGTGGACAGGAAATTACATGAGCGGCTCATAACTCAGGCTGAGTGGACAGGAATACCATTTTAAACGCAAAAAACCAATGAATTAAATTCATTGGTTTTTGTCTATAGGCTTTGAAGTTGCAGTATAGTATGAATGCAGTAAAATCAACGGCTCCTTCTTCAATCAAAACGTTGTCAAATCACTGATGATTATGATGCTCTATGTTCTAAGCGAAGCTTATCTGCAACCATTGCGATGAATTCAGAATTAGTCGGTTTTGCTTTAGACATGCTTATTGTGTAGCCAAATAAAGAAGATATCGATTCTACGTTTCCACGACTCCACGCAACTTCAATCGCATGGCGTATCGCTCTTTCTACTCTACTTGCTGTTGTATTAAATTTCTTGGCAATGTCTGGATAAAGCACTTTAGTAATAGAACCAAGTAATTCAATATCGTTATAAACCATTGAAATCGCTTCCCGTAAATACAAATAGCCTTTAATATGTGCCGGAACGCCAATCTCATGAATAACTGATGTAATATTCGCTTCCAGATTGCGAGGCTTTTTTTCGTCAGATGTTTTGTGGGGTGTGTGTTTCCTATTTGTCATTGTTCCTTTACCACTTACTTGACGTATATGGTTTGCAAGATGCTCCATGTCGAAAGGTTTTAAAATGAAGTAGGAGGCTCCTAATTCTACTGCTTTCGTTGTTACATCTTCTTGACCAAATGCCGTCAACATAATTACGCTTGGAAATGAAAGGGTCTCCGATTGGCGCAAGCGTTCTAGAACACCAAGACCATCTAAGTGCGGCATGATGATGTCTAAAATCAATACATCGGGTGAAACGTCTTCAAGTAATTGCAAGCAGTCTTGGCCATTGTGAGCAGTTCCAACCACTTCCATATCTTCTTGCGAAGAAATAAATTCATCCAACAATCCAACTAACTCTCGATTATCGTCCACAATACATACTTTAATTTTTTTCAACGTCACTTTCCTCCTCAGATTCCCTAAAATTAGTTAATTTATGTCTACTTTTTATATTCTATCAGACAATTTCGCCAAATAGGGTGAAATCCCTTTATTATTTTTAATAATATATATTTTTTCTTATAATACCTTCCATTTGCTCCTAATACCTCTATATTTCGACTGTATTCGTCAGTATCAATCCAATTTGTCGAATAATCTTCATTATAAATATACCATAGTTTTCCATTGATTATTCATAAAAATAAAAAGAGGGCTACATACGCCCTCAGCTCGCTTTTTGTGATTCTTTCTCATATATATTTATTTTAGCTTCATGAAGCATCCACTCAATATGCACACCATAGCCTGAAGTAGGGTCATTTACAAACACATGTGTCACAGCGCCAACTATTTTACCTTCTTGAATAATTGGACTGCCACTCATGCCTTGTACGATACCTCCAGTTTTACTTAATAAGGTTGGATCAGTCACTTTCAAAACCATTCCTTTTGTAGCTGGAAACTTTTGTGGAATGGTACTTACTATCTCAATGTCATATTCCTCTACTTCATTTCCATCGACTACTGTTAAAATCTTTGCAGGACCTTCTTTCACCTGATGAGATAACGCTATCGGCATTGGCTTATCAATAATTCCATTCTTAACGGATTGATTTAGCTTGCCAAAAATGCCAAACGGACTGTTTAACGTGATATTCCCAATTATTCCACTATCAGCAGAAAACCTGGCTAGTTTTTCTCCTGGCGCGCCATTTTTCCCTTTTTCTATCGCTGTCACAGTAGATTTTACAATTTGTCCATCCTCAACGACGATTGGCTTTTTTGTATCCATATCGGAAATTACATGACCAAGTGCGCCGTATTTTTTCGATTTGGGATCATAAAAAGTCATTGTTCCAATACCAGCAGCAGAATCACGAATATATAAACCTAATTTATATGCTTTTGTTTTATCGTCTAACATCGGTTTTATCGATGTTTCTATTTTTTCTTGGCCACGTTGAATTGTAAATAAAAGAGACTTTCCTTTCTTTCCAGCCTCCTCTACAAAAGGAGCAACGTCGACCATTTCCTCAATTTTTTCACCGTCAATTGTTGTAATAATATCACCAACTTTAATATTTGCATCTTCTCCTGGTGATACTTTTTCATTTGCTGTTGCTACAAGATGATGTCCTACCACTAATACCCCTAATGTATTTAATTTAACACCAATCGATTGCCCACCTGGTAGTATTTTAAAGTCTTTAAGGATATTTACATCGACTTCTTTGACAGGAAAACCAGCAAATTCCAATATTAATTTATCTTCACCAGCATTCGTTCCCTGTAGAGAAATAGCTTGCTCATCTTCGGTAAATGCTGTATTTATATTTGTAGAAGCTGTAGATACAGCAACGCTACCGCTTTTGGTAATTATTTCTTCATCCCCTTCGAACATTGTAATGCTGGAGGGAATTTTAATATATTGTTGAAATGGCTCATAAAAAGCCAACATGATCAGTGAAACAAGGAGAATTCCACCAGTTAATTTTCTTATGCGTTCATACATCAATCATGTTCACTCTCCTCGCTTTCTAGCCCACACCTATAATTTAGCCTGCAATGCATGCATTTATAACAAGCGAAAAAGAAAAAAGCTGTCCAATATAGGATAGCTTTTCAAGTTTTTTTTATCGTATAGGCAATTTCTAACAATTCTTTCGCATGTTCTTTTGTGACAGTAGTGATTTCCACTCCGGAAATCATTCTCCCAATTTCCTTTATTTTTTCTTCTTTGTTTAATATGCAAAGATTGGTTTTTGTTCTTCCAGCATTAATATTTTTAGATATCAATAAATGTGTATCAGCCATAGCAGCCACTTGAGGTAAATGTGAAATGCATAACACTTGTGAATGCGAAGATACTTGGTGAATTTTCTCGGCTATTGATTGTGCTACTCTTCCACTCACTCCTGTATCAACCTCATCAAAAATAATCGATGTAATTCCTTGATGCTTGGAGAAAATTGTTTTAAGTGCCAACATCATCCTGGATAATTCTCCTCCTGAAGCTACTTTTGAAAGCGGCTTTAATGGTTCTCCAGGATTTGTTGAAATATAAAAGGCTACTTCATCTATTCCATCTTGTTTAAAAGAGACTTCATTTGCGGAAGCTTTAAATATGGGTTCAAATATTGTTTTGTCCATATAGAGCTGTTTTAATTCATGATGAATCGCTTTTGTTAATCTTTTCGACCATTTTTTTCGTAAATCGCTTAATTGTTTTCCTTCCAAGAGTAAATCTTCTTTTAAGGATGACAGCTTTGATTCGAGCTGATTAATTCGAACGTCTCGATTTATTATTAATTCGATTTCTTCTTCAACTTTTGCACTGAATTCAATGATCTCTTCTACAGTTGTGCCATATTTTCGTTTTAGTTGGTTAATTTCATCTAACCTAGACTCCACTTCGTTTAATCGCATTGGATCAAATTCTAGTTTATCCAATTCTGATCTTAACGTACCAACTACGTCTTCAAGAGCATAATAACTAGTTGCGACAGAGTCTAATATTTCCACATAATGGTCATCGAGGTCAGAAGCAGTTTCCAAATGCCCCATTGCATGTCCAATATAATCCATGGCTCGCTGCTCACCCTGTAATCCTTCATAACCCGATTTAATCGCTGCAAATATTTTTTCAAAATTAGTCAGGCGACCCTTTTCGCCCATTAGTTCTTCATCTTCGTTTAGTTTTAAATTTGCCGCTTGTATTTCCTGTAGCTGAAATTGGAGCAGGTCTAGCCTATGCGCCATTTGCTGTTCATTTTCAGTAAGTTGCTTCATTTGTTTAGCGGTTTGATCATATTCAACAAAGATTTCTTGATAGTCATATAATGCTTTACCAATCTCCTCTTTGCCAAATTGATCTAATAAATGAAGATGTAATGATTCATCCATTAATTCTTGATGTTCATGTTGACCATGGATATCGATGATCGTACTACCTATTTCACGCAAAACAGCAATCGTTACAAGTTTCCCATTAATGCGACAAACACTTTTCCCTGATTGCGCTATATCACGACGTAAAATGAGCATACCCTCTTCGATTTCAATTCCAAATTCACTTGCTTTAGCAAAGCATGGATGCTTCTCATCCAAATAAAATAACCCTTCGATTTCTGCCTTTTTCTCGCCGTGCCGAACAAACTCGGAAGAACCGCGCCCTCCTACGAGTAGATGAACAGCATCGATAATGATTGATTTTCCCGCACCAGTTTCTCCAGTTAAAACCGTTAATCCTTTATTAAATGAAACCGAAATTTCATCAATGATTGCAAAATTTTTAATGGACAGTTCTTGCAACAAAGAGATTACACCTCACATTCTTATAATGCGTGTTCAAAAAGGAGGATAAAAAGAGCCGAGAAGTTCTAGGAAGCGCAGACTTCGAGCACCGAGCGTATGCTTTTAATACGTGAGGAGCGGAGAAGCAAGCTGACAACGAAATTCGACAGCAATTTTTACCGGACTTTTTGAACATCCTTTTATAACATTTCAATGAGTTTATCATTGACTACACTTGCATCTTCAGCTGTTCTACATATAATCAGACATGTATCATCTCCACATATCGAACCCATAATTTCGCCCCAATCCAGGTGGTCGATTAGTGCACCCACAGCTTGCGCATTTCCAGGTAATGTTTTCATTACAAGTAAATTTTCTGAATAGTCAATTCCAACAAAGGAATCAGTTAATGCCCGTTTTAGTTTTTGCAGTGGATTAAATCGTTGATCTGCAGGCAAACTATATTTATAACGTCCATCAATTAATGGAACTTTGACTAAGTGTAGTTCTTTAATATCCCTTGATATGGTTGCCTGTGTGACGTTATAATTTTCGTTTTTCAAGCGTTCTACAAGCTCATCCTGCGTTTCGATTTCCTTTGTTCCTATCAGCTCTCTGATTTTTATATGTCTTTGACCTTTTGTCATATTTGACCCACCTTTTAAATATGCATTTTTATGCTCATTTATACATCATTATAAATACTCATTAAGAAAAGGGCAATCCCAAAGGAAAAGCCCTTAAATCCAAACATTTATTTTTTAAAATTTTCATGTGCTTCATTTACGATATCTGATACTGTGTCAAGCAATTTATTGGATCCGGATTGGTCTGTTTTACCATCCCAACCTAGATGAATTAAAAATTCAATATTCCCTTCACCACCAGTGATTGGTGAATAAGAGAGATTTAACACATTGTAACCTTGTGCCAAGGAAAAGTCTTTGATTTTCGTAATTACGTCCTCATGAATATTTTTTTCACGAACAATCCCTTTTTTTCCAACTTGGCCTTTTCCTGCTTCAAACTGTGGCTTTATTAAAGCGATAACGTCGCTCCCTGTTGCTAATAAATGCTTAAGTACAGGTAAAATTAGCGTTAATGAAATAAACGAAACGTCAATAGTAGATATATTTGGCACGCCTTTTCCTAAATCAGCTGGTTCAACATAACGAAAATTCGTTCTTTCCATTACAATCACACGCTCATCTTGACGGAGTTTCCATGCTAATTGATTATAGCCCACATCAATCGCATATGACATCAATGCACCATTTTGCAGCGCACAGTCCGTAAACCCACCAGTTGAGGCGCCGATATCAATCAATACTTTACCATCCATTTTGATCTCAAATGCCTGCAAAGCCTTTTCAAGCTTCAATCCACCACGACTTACATACGGCATTGTTTTCCCTTTAATAACTAATTCGATATCTTCGTTTACTTTTTCACCAGGTTTATCAAGTCTCATTTCATTTGAAAAAACAATACCTGCCATTATAGCCCGCTTTGCCTTTTCTCGTGTTTCACTAAGACCACGTTCCACTAATAATATATCAAGCCTTTGTTTTTTTGCTTTCATTCACGCTACGCCCTTTTTATCTTTTGCGGTAAAATCGCATTGATTTTTGATACGATACTTTCAGATGTCATATTTATTTCTTTTAATAATTCTTTTACAGATCCATGTTCAATAAAATTGTCAGGTATGCCTATTCGCTCGATTATTGCATGATGGTACCCTTGATCATGAGCAAATTCCATTACAGCACTACCGAATCCACCTTGAAGCACTGCCTCTTCGACTGTTAAGATCGGCAAATTATTCTCTAAAATCTGATGGAGCATTTTTTCATCCATTGGCTTAATAAATCGCGCGTTGACAACTCGTATCATGATTCCTTGCTTTTCTAATCTCTTAGCTGCTTCCATTGCCATCGGAATTGTCGTCCCAAAAGTAAGAATCACCGCATCATTGCCAGTTTTTAATATTTCCCATGAACCGATAGGTATGATTTGTAGATTCTCATCCATAGGAACGCCGTACCCATTCCCACGCGGAATTCTAAGTCCAATGGGTCCATCATCATATTGAACAGCAGTATTGACCATATGCTGCCCTTCGTTTTCGTCCTTCGGCATCATTAATACCATATTCGGCAGACTTCTTAAAAACGCAACATCAAAAACACCTTGATGTGTTTCCCCATCTGCACCGACCAGCCCCGCCCTATCAATAGCAAAAAATACATTTAAGTTTTGTCTACAAACATCATGTAAAACTTGGTCATATGCTCTTTGAAGAAATGTGGAATAAATGGCGAGAAATGGTTTCATTTTCTGTGTTGCTAATCCAGCCGCCATGGTCGTTGCATGTTGCTCAGCAATGCCCACGTCAAACATTCGGTCGGGAAATTCTTTTGCAAAATTTTCGAGCTTTGATCCGACAGGCATTGCAGGTGTAATCGCGACAATCCGATTATCTTCTCTTGCAAGCGTCCGAACAGTTTCACTTACAACAGCACTCCATGCTGGAGGTGTATTAACAGCCTTGATTAAATCGCCTGTTTCTATTTTATATTGACCAATACCATGCCAAGTACCAATTTTATCTGATTCAGCTGGACTATAGCCCTTGCCTTTTTTTGTTATCACGTGTAATAATACAGGACCTTTTGTTTTCTTTGCATATTGAAGATTCTCAAATAAATCATCGTAATCATGACCGTCAACCGGACCTAAATAAGTAAATCCGAGTTCCTCGAAAAACACACCAGAAACAAGTAAATACTTCAAACTATCCTTTACTCTTTCAGCAGTTGCAGCTAGTTTGCCACCAACAGCTGGTATTCTTTTCAATAAATATTCCAGTTCATCTTTAGCCCATTGGTACTTTCCAGCTGTCCTAAGTTTTCCAAGGATATTATGTAGAGCACCAACATTGGGTGCAATGGACATTTCATTATCATTTAATACAACAATCATATCTTTTTGTTCATGTCCGATATGATTCAATGCTTCCAATGCCATGCCACCTGTTAAGGCGCCATCTCCTATTACTGGTATAACGTACGATGAATCACCTTTAATATCACGAGCGATTGCCATGCCCATTGCTGCTGATAGCGATGTAGAGCTATGCCCAGTTTCCCAGACGTCATGCTCACTTTCAGACATTTTCGGAAAACCACATAATCCCTTATATTGCCGGAGAGTGTCGAATTGATCCCCTCTGCCAGTTAATATTTTATGAACGTATGATTGATGTCCCACATCCCAAAGTATTTTATCTTTAGGACTATCAAAGCATTTATGCAGTGCAAGTGTTAATTCAACCACTCCCAGATTCGGACCAATATGCCCACCTGTTAGGGAAAGTCTTTCTATTAAAAAATTACGGATTTCTGAACTTAATTTTTCTAATTCATCATTATTCATTTTTTTCAGAAATGAAGGGTCTTTAATTGTCAATAGATCCAACGGGACCACTCACTTTCGTTTCTTATATTTTGCTTCGTCTTCGCTTCATCTTTTTGCTTTTTATTGTTTTTATTATAGTGCGTGCGATGCAATTGTTATCATATCAAAAAGTATACCAATCAATACAATAAAAAGTACAACTAGAAGCCCAGGTGGCCACGGAATTATTTAATATCCCGTTGGAAGCAATTGAAAAAATAGCCGCTAACACGAATGTGATAACGGCGATACTGACGCTCCATTTAATTGAGTGTTAAAAATATCTTTCATATAATTTCTTCACCATTCGTTAATAGACTTTTAGGCCCATCTTTAAAACCGGTTGATTGACTAGAATTCAGCACCATCTACAACCTTCAGAAATTGTATCATAAAGACGGTTCATTTTCAATCTATCGTAAAGTCATCAATGATCTCGGCCCTCAATAAGATCTGTTATTTGTTCCAGTAATGTGGTCTGGAGGTCGATCTCTTTCAATGTGTTTTTCGCCGCTTCCATATGATCCGATAAATGCTTCTTGGCACCATCTAATGTTAAAATGGATGGATAAGTGCTTTTCGTTTTTCCAGTATCACTACCAACTGGTTTTCCCATTATTTGTTCATTACCCTCGATATCCAGTATGTCGTCACTAATTTGAAATGCGAGGCCTAAATGATGAGCATATTTCTCAAATAATGATAATTGTTCATTCGTTGCACCACCAATTATTGCTCCAGCTAAGACGCTAAATGTTAGTAATTTTCCAGTCTTATGGCGATGAATATATTCTAATTCTTCCATGTCCAAGTGTTTATTTTCTCCTTGAATATCGGAGGTTTGTCCACCAACCATACCTTCAGGACCCGCACATCTAGCTAGTAAACTGATTAGTTTCACCTTCGTCTCAGCATCCCACGTTTTATCATCAGCGATTAATTGAAAACTATGGGTTAATAATCCATCTCCCGCTAAGATCGCCATTGCTTCACCGTAAACAATATGATTTGTTGGTTTTCCGCGCCTAAGATCATCATCGTCCATACTAGGTAGATCATCATGGACGAGTGAATATGTATGAATCATCTCTATCGATACAGCTGCTGTAAGTCCACTTGCAGGCTCTTTATCAAATGCTGCAATTGCAGAAAGTAACAATAAGGGCCTAATTCTTTTCCCTCCAGCTTTTAATGAGTAGTCCATCGCTTCTTTAAGGACTTCAGGCGCTTCTAGCCTCTCGATTGTTGACAACAGTGCATTATCTATCAGTGTTTTATACTGTTTTGTAAATTCTCCGATGCTTAATGTCAATCTTTATCCTCCTCTTGCAGGCGAAACGTTTCTTCTCCATTGTCCGTAAGAACTGTTGTAAGCTGCTCTTCTGCATTTTTTAGTTTATCATGGCATATTTTAGATAGCTCCATCCCTTTTTGATAGTTAGCTAATGCTTCTTCTAAAGGAATGTCGCCTTCTTCCAGTTTCTGAACGATAATATCTAATTGTTCCATCGCTTCTTCAAATGTCAATGTATCACTCATTTTCCTCACCCTTTTTTATATGATTAATCGTACAAATTAAACTGCCATCAGTGACATTCACTTCTATTTTTTCGCCTGTCGCTACTTGCTCCACGCTTTTTAAAATATGACTTTCATCTGTATAAGCAATACTAAATCCACGTTGCAAGATACTTAATGGACTTAATGCCTCCAATGTGGCCATTTTCCCAGTAAACTCTCTAGCCTTATGCTTAAATATACTACGTGCTTCGTTGGTAAGTCTCCTTTTTACTGCGTTATATCTATCCACACTCATTATTAATTTTTTCGATGGATGGTTGCGTTTCAGTAGGCTTTCAAGCTGTGTGAATCTATCCTTTTTTTGTCCGAAAATATTTCTATTTCCATAGTGCAGCCTTTCTGTCATCCTATCAAGTTGCTCCCATCTTTGTTCATATAACTTTTGAGGATTCTTTATCATATAAGAACGCTGAATTGACTCTAACTGACTCTTCCTAAAACGGATATGTTGCCCCATACTACTAAACAGTCTACTTTTTCGGTTCATTAACCGCTCTAATAATTCTTCTATATGAGGAACAGCAAGTTCTGCTGCTGCAGTTGGCGTTGCTGCTCGCACATCAGCAACAAAATCCGCAATTGTAAAATCCGTTTCATGACCGACTGCGGAAATAATAGGAATTTTCGATTGATAGATGGCATGTGCAACAACCTCTTCGTTAAAAGCCCAAAGTTCTTCTATGGAACCTCCACCTCTGCCAACGATTAATACATCGATTTCGGAATTTTCATTCGCCTTATTTATTGCTTCTGCAATGGAACGAGATGCATTTTCTCCTTGCACAAGCGCAGGAATAAGCAAGATCTTCCCAATAGGATAGCGACGTTTGATAGTTATAATAACATCCCTAACCGCCGCTCCAGTTGGCGATGTAATAATCCCAATTGTCTGTGGATAGAAAGGTAGCTTTTGTTTGTGCATGGGATCAAATAAACCTTCTTTTTCTAATTTTTCTTTTAATTGCTCATAAGCTAAAAATAGTTCTCCTACACCATCAGGCTGCATTTCTTTAATATATAATTGATATTGTCCAGATGATTCATATACAGTAACACTTGCTTTAACAAGAACGTTCATCCCGTTTTCCGGCAGAAACTTCATTGTTCGTGCAGAACCTGCAAACATAACAGCCATAATTCTTGCTTTATCATCTTTTAAAGTAAAATACATATGACCACTAGAATGTTTTTTAAAGTTAGATATTTCACCTTTGACTAATACATCTGCAAGATATGGATCTGCATCAAATTTTCGCTTTATATATTTAGTTAAGGACTTGACTGTTAAATACTGCGGCGTTTGCATTTTCCACATCCTTCATTTGGAAATATAATCCACTATTTTTTTCATTTAAAGAAAAGCTGCATCCGCACTGGGACGACAGCTTTTCTTTATTTTACTATAAACTAATTATGATTGTGTTTTTTTTTGTAAATTATTTTTTGCTGATTTCACTGTATTAAACAAAAGCATTGTTATAGTCATTGGCCCAACGCCGCCAGGAACGGGCGTGATATAGCCCGCTTTTTCTTTAACATCTTCAAAATCAACATCACCGCATAATTTCCCATTTTCATCTCTGTTCATGCCTACATCTATGACTACTGCGCCTTCTTTAATATGTTCAGCTTTGATCATTTTTGCTATACCAACAGCGGCAATGACTATATCAGCCTTTGTAGTGAAGGCCGCAAGATCTTGTGTTTTTGAATGACAATATGTAACTGTAGCATTTTCGTTTAGCAATAATTGACCCGCAGGTTTACCGACTATATTACTTCTTCCCACGATCACAGCATGTTTCCCAGCGATTGGTATTTGCATATGTTTGAGCATTTTTAAAACACCAAAAGGCGTACACGGCAAAAATGTATCCTGTCCAGTCATCATTTTCCCAATATTCACGGGATGGAAACCATCCACATCTTTTTCAGGCGAGATTGTTTCAATTACTTTTTCATCAGAAATATGTGCTGGCAACGGAAGCTGAACTAAAATGCCATGTATGTTATTTTGCTCATTTAACTCTTCAATTTTTTCCAAAAGAGTCTGTTCCTTGATATCCTCTGGAAATTCTATGAGTAGAGATTCCATTCCGATTGCCTTGCAACTTTTTTGTTTTGAAGTAACATAGGTTCTTGATGCAGGATTATTGCCAACTAAAATGACCGCAAGTCCAGGTCTAATTCCAGCCTCTGTAAGTGCTTTTACTTCCTGTTCTAATTCTTTGCGAATTTGCGTTGAAATTTCTTTTCCATCAATAATCTTTGCTGCCATTTCCATTCCCCCCAGTTATTGCTCCTCACCCTTTACTTTGGATAAAATGCCATTCACAAATTTACCTGACTTTTCATCACCAAAGAGCTTTGCGATTTCAATTGCCTCATTGATTACAACATTTTGTGGTACATCATCAGTATATAGTAATTCATACGCACCAATTCTTAAAATACTTACATCAACCTTTGCCAATCTATCAATGGTCCAGCGTTCTAAATGCTTACTGATTTCCTGATCAATTTCTTCTAGGTTAGCAACTGTCCCTTCCACCAATTTCTGTAAAAATGGATCAGGACTTTCATCTTCCAACACATTCTTAAGCGCTTCAGCGGGATCTGCCTCACTCATATCAATTTGGTACATTGCCTGCAATGCCTTTTCTCGCGCTATTCTTCTTTTCATTTTATATAAAACTCCTTTAAGTGCGTGTTCAAAAAGGTGCCAAATTAGAAACAAGCAGTTCGAGGCGAGAAGGTTTTAGGATCAGACTTGCACAGGGTGTGCTGACTTCTACGTTTTGCCCACAGGACATACTTGCACACGACGTGCTGACCTCTGTGTTGCTCACAGGACGTACTTGCACACGACGTGCTGACCTCTGTGTTGCTCACAGGACGTACTTGCACACGATGTGCTGACCTCTGTTTGCTCACAGGACGTACTTGCACACGATGTGCTGACCTCTGTGTTGCTCACAGGACGTGAGCGATCTTAACAGAGGATCCTTAACAGAGGATCCTTAACAGAGGATCCTAATTACCTAATTACCAACGAAGAAATTCGCCGTTTATCATTTGGTGCCTTTTTGAACATCCTCTTTAAAAATAAGAACCAATATACAATCGCCGTTAATCGTAGGCTAGTTTATGTACCTAGTGTAACATGAGATTGTGTGAAACACATCGTTGGAAGAAAAATTTTAAAAAGCCAAAGGATATACCTCTGGCTCATACAGTGATACTTTTATCGAGGAGGCACTTTATCCGCTTCCCCGCTGACAATTTAGGAACTGTTAGCCTCATATACTTTTCTTTATTTTACTGGCTGTTTTACTGTCCATTAAATGTAGGATTCATCACTGTTCTTCTATTTCATCAACCATTTCTTGACGTTGGTTCTCAAAGGCAACGCCAACGATGTGAACATTTACTTCTTCTACATCAAGTGCCGTCATATTATACAAAGTTTGACGGATGTTATCTTGTACCTTTTGAGCTATAGTTGGAATGGATACCCCAAAGTTCATTAAGCAAAAGACATCTACTTTGATTCCCTCTTCCGCAAGCTCCACTCTAATACCTTTGCCATGATTTTTCTTTCCAAGTCGCTCAACCACACCTGAAGCGAAATTGCCACGCATTTGTGCTACACCCTCGATTTCCGATGCAGCGATTCCAGCAATAACTTCAATTACCTCTGGTGCTATTTCAATTTTACCATGGCTTTGTTCATTATCTTGTGTCATTTCAAGCATATTCATACTCTCTTCCATGTTAAAACACCTCCGTTATTTTTGGTTCATGACGTCATGAATATCTAAAAACTTTGTATTAAAGTTTCCATCGATAAATGCTTCATTTTCTAATAGATTTAAATGAAATGGAATAGTCGTTTTTACGCCATCAATAACAAATTCTTCTAATGCTCGTTTCATTCTAGCTATTGCTTCTTCCCTTGTTGCACCATGTGAAATTACTTTTGCGATCATGGAATCATAATAAGGTGGGATTGTATAACCGGGATATGCTCCTGAATCTACTCTTATTCCGAACCCACCAGGTGGTAAGTACATGGCAATTTTCCCGGCAGATGGCATAAAGTTTTTCTCAGGATTTTCGGCATTGATCCTGCATTCGATGGCCCAACCATTAAAGGTGACCTCTTCTTGTGTAACAGATAGCGTATTACCTGAAGCAACAAGAATTTGCTCTTTAATTAAATCTACTCCTGTTACCATTTCTGTGATTGTATGTTCAACTTGAATTCTAGTATTCATTTCCATGAAGTAAAATTCCCTATTTCGATAATCATAAATAAATTCTATCGTACCTGCACCTGTGTAATCAACAGCTTGAGCAGCTTTTACTGCTGCTTCACCCATTTGTTCCCGCATTTCAGAATCAATAGCTGGAGACGGTGTTTCCTCCAATAATTTTTGTAATCTTCTCTGAATGGAACAATCTCTCTCACCAAGATGAATGACATTTCCATGGCCATCAGCCATTATTTGAATTTCAACATGACGGAAATCCTCTATATACTTTTCTATGTATACCCCAGGATTACCAAAAGCAGTCATTGCTTCTTGTTGAGTTATATTAATTCCCTTTATTAGTTCTTCTTCATTTTTCGCGACCCTAATTCCTTTACCACCACCACCTGCGGTAGCTTTTATGATAACAGGGTATCCAATTTTTTCTGATAATTGCAATGCTTCGTCCCCATCTTTAATTATTCCCTGTGATCCTGGAACGATCGGAACCCCAGCCATTTTCATTGTTTCCCTGGCAACATCTTTTGTTCCCATTTTAGAAATTGCTTCTGGACTTGGTCCAATGAAAATAATATTACAATCGCGACATAGCTCAGCAAAATCTTCATTTTCAGCTAAAAATCCATAACCTGGATGTATCGCATCACAGTCAGTTAATTTAGCAACACTTATCACATTCGCTGTGTTTAAATAGCTATCCTTCGATGCGGTAGGTCCGATACAGTATGCTTCATCAGCTAATTGAACATGTAAAGCTTCCCTGTCAGCTTCCGCGAAAACAGCAACGGTTTCTATATTCATTTCTTTGCAGCCCCTAATAATCCTGACTGCAATTTCTCCCCTATTTGCAATTAATACCTTTTTTATCATGGATTTCGCTCCTTATCTAGGCTTGACTAAAAATAATGGTTGTCCATACTCTACAAGTTCGCCATTTTTAACGAGGACTTCCACAATCTCACCTTCCACTTCAGCTTCAATTTCATTAAATAATTTCATCGCTTCTACTATACAAACAACAGTATCCTCTTTCACTCCCGATCCAACTTGAACATAAGCAGGTGTATCCGGTGTTGAAGATTCATAATATGTACCAACCATTGGAGATGATACTGTGTGCAAGTTACTTGTATCAACAGTAGATTGACCTTGGGCTTCCACTTGGCCTGAAGTAACTGTTGCTACAGGCTCTATGTTCAAAGGCTGGCTTACAGTTTGAATTGTTGGTGCTTGCGCTACCGGTAATAGTGGCTGAACTTGCTGTTTGACGATGTTTTTTTTCATTTCAACTTTCGAACCTTCATGCTCAAATACAAATTCCTCGATATCGGATTGATCAATTAGTTTTATAAGTTCACGAATTTCTTGAATTTTTAGCATTCATGACACTCCTTTATTTTTATGAGTAGCTACTAATATCATATTATAAAACCATACAAGAATTCAATCCTAGTTGCTAAACAGTTCAATTTTTATTTATTAGTGATGTTCAAAAAGGTGCCAAATTAGAAACAAGAAGTTCGAGGCGCGAAGGTTTTAAGGATCGGAGCGTATGCTTTTAATACGTGAGAACCAGAAAAACCGAGTAACGAAGAAATTCGCCGTTTATCATTTGGTGACTTTTTGAACTTCCTCTATTATAAAGAATGACGGAGGGGAAAAATTCTCCCTCCGTCATAGATTAGCCTTATTATATGATCATTTATTTGAATTAAATTCTACTGTTGCCGCAATTTCCGTTCCAATATTCTCGTGTATAACTTTTAATATTTTCACAGCAGCTGCACGAGAATGTTCTTCTGATGACTTTACAGTTATTTTTACTTCGTTTTCATCCGCTCTGACTAATGCATCGTCATACCCAAGGCCTTTAACTAAACTTTCTACTGTTTTTTCCTTTGTACTATATTCATTTATTTCTTCCATTTGCGTATATATTTTATCTTTCTCGTCAGCTGACAGTTCTGGAGATCCCATTTTCACAGTCAAATCTTGCACTTCTTTACTACGTTTATCTTGCAAATCCATTCGTACCGTCTCAAAAACTTCGTCGCCTGCCGCTTCTGTTACGATCTTCATGTCTGGATCATCAGCAGCTGTTTTACTTCCAACCTCAGATGTATCTCCGTTTCCTATTGTTGCCAGATCATTTTTACTTGGATTAGAAGTCACATAATAAACAGATAAAACCACAACTAAACTTAACATCGTTAAAAGCCAAACCGTTTGCTTTTTTAACAGCATTTAGGAATCCCCCTTAGTTTTTTTTGGCATAACTGCCACCTTATGGCTAGGAACGTCTAGTGACCTTGTTACAGCTTCAATTATCCATTTCTTCACCTGCATGTTTTCTGCTCCACCGGCTACAACTAGTACACCTTTAATACTTGGTTTTCTCGTTTCCGTAATAATCGGAACTTCCTTTTCTCCTTCTCGAACGATCACAAGCTGCTCTTCATGTGACTGATCTTCTACTTGTCTTTTACCACCTTTATCATCCTCTTCACTTGTTGTTTGATTTTTCAAAGTGGTATTTTTCTCAAAAACCTGACTTTCAGTCGACTCGACGTTCACTACAACCGTGACTGCTTGGACCCCAACGATTTGCTCTAATGCTTCTTTTAATTGATTTTCATATTGCTCTTCATATATCTTCATTCTATTATTTTTTCCAGTATCTTGCTGTTTCATTGTTTCTGCAGTGTTATCATCATTTGCATCTTGATTTAAACCGGAAACTGGTTCTGAAAGAGGATCTTTACCAAAAAAGTTCCCCATCAACATAAAGATCGCTCCTGCTAAAAGCAATAGAATCAGATAATAATGTTTGCCATGTTTATTGCCCGTAGACGTGTCTCCTAATTTGTTTTTTAGCCAATCAAGGGGCCCGTTTTTGTTGTTCATATTCTTCTTCGGTTTCTCCTTTCGGCACAATTTCGATAATCGAAACTGGTATTTCCCAACGTGCTGAAAGTGTTTCAAGGATTTTTGTGTGATCTACTGGCATTTGCTTTTCCGAACTTTCATTGATGTTAATACTTACTGGAGTAATTGCTGATGTTTTTTCTTTATTTGTTTCAAGACTGACTTTAACGCTCTTTAAATGTTCAATTATTGGCTCCGCGTTCGTATCTGCTGATATTTTTATGTTTGATATCGTAAGATCAAATTTCTCTATCATCTCCTTTTCCACATCAGTCTTCATAAGGACAGCCAGTTGCTCTAATGTATATGCATACTGTGAGGCTTGTATTTCTCTTTTTTTCTTTTCTAGTAAATTTTCTTGCATTTGAATATTTTCATTTACTGTTGGAGATAACGATTTTAATACAAGATCAAAATCCATAGACATTATCTTATAAATCGGGGATAGAATCATCCCGATTAGAAGTAAACCAATAACAAGCTTTGCGTATTTTTTCATAGTTGAACTCGGGAGTAGCATATCGATAACCATTGCAAGCAACAAAAATATAATAATATTTAAAATCCAATCACTTAAAAATGGCATGCTACTTCCTCCTTTAAATAAACGAGTAGAACTAAAAAGTGACCTAGTCTAGATCATCGAAATCTAAACTTTTCTCACAATACCAATAAGATATAATGCTTAATGAAGTTCGTATTATCTGATCATCATTGTAATATTCCCCGAAGCGACGAGTATTGTGATACTTAGAAAAAACATGAATGAGATAATCGCAAGTGAAGCAAAGATATATAACATGTTTTTACTAACAATATTTAGACATTCAATTACAGGACCATCCCCAAGCGGTTGCATAAATGCAGCCGCTAGTTTATACATGAATGAAATGACTAGTATTTTTATTGCCGGAAAAACGGCAATTAATAAAACGATTGCTGCACCTGCGATTCCAACAGTATTTTTCAGGAGTAATGATGCTGTTATTACCGTATCTGCTGCATCAGTAAACATGCGTCCAACAACAGGGATAGCGTTTCCCGCAACAAATTTTGCTGTTTTTATCGCAACACCGTCCGCAACAGCGGTTGCAGTTCCTTGTACAGAGATAACACCTAGTAATATAGTCACAAAAATTCCAAGTACACCTACACTTGCTTTTTGTAATAAACCTGAAAGTTGCGTGACTTTAAATTGACCACTTAAAGCGCTTGTTATACTAAGTAGGGTGGAGAGGAACAAAAGAGGTAGCACAATATTTTTAATAACAATGCCGCTCACATTAATAAGAAATATTAAAACCGGATGAAAGAACGTCGATGACGCCACACCTCCTGATGAAGCAATGAGGGCGAGAACTAGTGGCAGTAGCGCAAAAATGAATTGGCTCATCGCATCGATGGCACTTACTGCATAATCAGCAGCAATGCGAAAACTATTTAATGCCATAATAATCAACACCATAAAAATAACCGAATAAGCAATTTTGCTTACTGCCCCATTTTCAAAAGCATTGTGTAAGGATTGTAAAATAGCACTGAAAATAGAAAGCATAATAATTGCTCCAAGTAGCTTTGCATTCATCACAACTTCCTGAAAAGCAAATGCAATGAAACCTCTGAGCCACCCTTCAATTGAAAAGGTTTTCTCCCCTTTCACAAATTCTAGTAGTGTTCCTCTCTGACTTTCGGGCAAATAACTTCCATATTCTGTGACGATCGCATCCCAGTACTCTGTTAATTCCTCAAGTCCTAAGTTATTTATTTGATTTGTAACATAATCAGTATCTGGCTCAGTATCTGGCTCAGTATCTGGCTCATTTACTTCATTTTCATTCTGAACAGCTTGTACATTTTCTGCCCCGATTAGTAATAAGAAGCAGGCCAACAATATGAGCTTCAAAGATTTCATGATCAGGTCCACCCCGTTCTTACACTCGCGTTACCTTGCGGGCATCATTTGAATAATCGTTTCAATCATAGCGGTCAAAATCGGAACAGCCATCGCTAATATTAAAATCTTTCCAGCGAGTTCCACTTTTGCCGCCATTGCTCCAAGACCAGCATCCTTACTAATATGTGCCGCAAACTCTGCGATATAAGCGATACCAATAATTTTCAACATTGTTTTCACGTACATCATATTAACGTTAGCACTAGCAGCTAAATGTTCAATCATTGTAAATATAAGTTGAATTTGATCGACAAGAAAAATAAATATGCCACTACCAACAAATAAAACTAGCAAAAATGAAAAATTAGGTTTTTGATCTTTAATGGCCAAGGCAAGAAATGTTGTGATTAATGCAATTCCCGCAATTTGTAGGATGACGATGACAGTCCCCTCCTATCACTGGAATAAGAATACTGATCTTATTTTTTGAAACAAATCATCTACTATTGCTACGACCATAAATAAAATATAAATAAATCCAAACAATGTAACCCATTGTGCATATTCTTTCTTGCCTACTTGATCAAGGATGGTGTGAAGAAAAGCTACAACGATTCCCACTCCAGCTATTTTAAATATGACATCTACATCTATGCCCATTACCTATCCCCCTGTCACTACAATTGCGTAAGCACATCTAAATTGGTCGAACGGTCTAAAATCCTTAGTAGAACCCTCTATGGCACATAGGTGAGATATGACATGTTGCAAAAAAGGAGTTAGCCATTAAATCATCTTGTGAGGAAGAAATAAAAGCTAGACTATATAAGCAAGATAATTAATAGAATCCCCGATAATATACCAAGGCTTTTTGTCATTTTTTCATAACTTTTTTGTTTATCACGAGCCGTTTCTTCCTCACGTTCAAGATGTGTAAGTGCTAGCATAATTTGTTTTTGTTGTGTTTGCCTATCATGCCTGCCAAGATTTTCACCAAATTGTAGAAGTATTTCAAATTCACTGCGCTGCAATGCGGTTAGCTGCCATGTTTCTTTCAAGCTTTCCTCCCATGCAGACATAACGGTTGCACCTGCTAAAGTTAATTTATCCGCAAATAAGCGATAATGAAGAGAGACCGGCTTTGGTAGCTGAGAAGCGATTCTTCGTGCTGCTTCTTCTAGTGGTGCATGTCCATACATAATTTCTGCTTCTAACGTTTGCAAGGAATTTCTAAATAGTCTGAGTTGCTTCGTCCGATCACTTAACCGTTTGGAAAATTCAAATCCTATCCAAGTCGTTGCGACAATAATGAAAATTGCACCAATTATTTTAAACATAATGTAGTAACGCTGTTTTTCTAGTAATGGTATTGCCTTTGGCATCCGAAATGGTCGTAACAGTACCGGGCCCTTTTTCACGGGACAGACCTATTACACGCTCAAATACATTCTGATCAAAAATTTCTTTTAACATCGGTCTATTTTTAACTTCTGCTATATTACGCCCATGCATTGTCATGATTAATTTGATTCCTGCATTAACTGCTTCTAAAATAGCTATACTGTCCTCTGGGCGACCGATTTCATCTACAATTAATACGTCTGGACTCATCGAACGTATCATCATCATCATACCTTCTGCTTTCGGACATGCATCTAGTACATCGACTCTCGGTCCAAACCGCAATTGTGGTTCTCCATGCACACAGCCTGCAATTTCTGATCGTTCATCGACAATTCCCACTTTTAATGCCGGAATATGATAATTTTCCATGCCTGTTGATGCGAGTCTAGCAAGATCCCTCAGCAATGTAGTTTTACCTGTCTGTGGTGCACCAATGACCATCGTATTTTTCCAGCCTTGATCATATAGATATGGAATATACTTATCAGCAACACCTGGTTTTTCCCGAGCTATTCTTATGTTAAATGACGCCAAATGCCGAATCGCTTTTACGTAACCATTTTCTAAAATAACTTTTCCAGCAAGACCAACTCGATGTCCGCCCGCTATCGTGATATAGCCTTTTTTTAACTCTTCATCAAGTGTATAAAAGGAATGATTGGCTAATTTACTAATAAATTGATCTGCATCTTTCTTTGTGAAAGTATAATTGAGAAAGTGTGGCTGACAGCTTGCACATACTTCTACTGGTCTTCCTATTCTTAATCTAATCTCTTCCATTTCCGTCAATAATTTATTAGGTAAGCTTTGGATCAGCTCACTTATTTGCATAGGTATATATTGCAATACAGTTTCCATTCAGTTCCTCCTCCGTACATATCCACTACCTAATATGTATTCGGTCAAGCTTAAATTATGAGGAATGATCAAACAAAAAAAGACGACTCTAAAATTCAGAAATGAATTTTGGACGTCTTTTTATCCTTTGTTGTCTATTTTCCCATTATGTTAATCAATTAGTTTTTTAATATTCTTTTGAAATTTACTGTAAATATAGCCGTGGCACCTTGCAATTCCATGCCAATTAGACCCGAAGTTTTCGCAATATTATACCCGTGCTGTGTTTTAATTTGCTATTTTTAGCCTCTATTTTATAGCGTTTTTTAGATTTTCTAAAAAAACTGGCTTTCTTGAAATTTCACCTGTTCTGTATGTTCGTTTGATTTTATACTTACAGAATAAGCCTTACTTTTAGCCCTTTCTTTATAACTCCTTCTTTGCATTTTTCAACATTAAAATAAAAGGCTGTTTCCACATAGATTGTTGCTATCTGCCAACAGCCCCGTATACACTTCGCTTTCCGCGGGCGAGTGGCAAGCCTCCTCGGGCTGCGCCCTGTGGGGTCTTGCCTATCTCGCATCTCCCGCAGGAGTCTACGTATATTCGGGCTGCTCAGAGCCTCCCTCTATTCAAAAGCCAACAATCTTTTAGAAAACAGGTTATAATAAGGTTATCTAATATAAAAGTGATGAATCATATGTTGCAATCTCAAGAATCATTGAATCTAAGTGCTAATATGAACTTTACGATATGGTTATCCCAAAAGATAATCTGTTGCGTCAAATAAATGATCTCGTTGATTTTATTTTTTCTCGATGAACTAAAATCAGGCTATTCCAAGTATCTATTGTTAAAAAGAATTTATGATATATCAGATGTGGATGTTGTAGACCGATCTATATATGATAAGTCTTTTAAATATTTTCTCGGGAAGTGGCGGAAGCAACATTTAAGATTTTAAAAACAGAATTAATTAACGGAAGATACTTTCACACCCTTGAACAACTGGCACTTGAAATTTTCGATTATGTTCATTGGTACAACAATATCCGGATGCATAGTTCAATGACTATTTAAGTCCAGTAGAATACAGAAACTTGACCCTTAAAAAAACTGTTTGATTTAGTGTTGCATACCAACCTATGTAATTAATTTCTACAGAAAAACCAAGAGTTTTCGGTTATTTAAAGTTGGTCTTGTCGAACTGATCGTTTTATGCCTTTTTACAAATTAATGCCGTATGGCACGTTTGAACTCATACGGCTAATAATTATTTTGCAACTCTTCATATACAGTTGCAGTGATCTTACAGTTTGGATTATAAAGATTTTATTTCGTCTTATTAGCTTTAACCTGTTGAATGGGTTTTTTCTGCCTTTTCAGCCAAGTCCAAGGACTAACCTTTAATGCCGCTAAAGGTAATTCCTCTGATAAACGTTTTCTGCATGAAGAAGAACAGAACGATAATAGGTAAGGTCATCATAACCGCTACTGCCATCATCATACCCCATTCTGTTCCCATCTGGCTCTGGAACTCCTGCAGACCTAATGACAACGTATATTGATTAGAATTCGTTAAATATAACAGCGGACCAATGAAATCCGTCCAACTAGCAATGAATTGGAATAACCCAACGGCTAATACAGCTGGTTTCGCCAAGGGGAGCATAATTTGCCAATAAATCCGAAACTCATTGGCGCCATCAATTCTAGCCGATTCTCTTAATTCATTTGGAAGTCCCATAAAGAACTGCCTTAATAAAAAGATATAGAACGGCACCCCAAAAAATGAAGGAATAATTAGGGGCAGCGACGTACCTACCAAACCGATCTTATAAAACAAAATGAACAGCGGAATCATCGTGACCTGCATGGGAATCATCATGACCGCTATCGTCAACACGAATAAAACGTCCCGCCCCTTCCAATTAAGCTTTGCAAAACTGTAGGCAACCAGCGGACAGGATAAAATTGCTCCCAAGGTGCTTAAAATCGTAATCACACCAGTGTTTTTTAAGTAGGTAAAAAATGGGATATATTTTGTCGCATTCGAATAGTTTTTCCACTCAAAAACGTCCGGAATCCATGTGGGTGGATAGGAAAAAAGCTCCGTTAACGGTTTCATAGAAGTGGACAACATCCAGAAAAACGGGACCAAAAAAAACAACGACGCAACGATCAACACGATATGCGTGAAAAGTTTCTGTATGGCATTTTTGCTTAAAATCACGATACAACCTCCTTATTTTCTATTTTCCTTGGTAATGCACCCAACGTTTGGCCGTTAAGAAAATAACGGCGGTACAGGCCATGATGATGATGAATAAAATCCAGGCCATTGCGGACGCGTAACCCATGCGAAAATAATTAAAGCCATTATCATACAAATGCATCACGTAGAACTTCATTGAATTCGCCGGTTGTCCCGATCCCTGTGTCAACGTATAAGGCAGGGTGAATTGTTGAAACGCGCCGATGACCCCCATGACGAGATTGTAAAAAATTACTGGGGTTAACATCGGTATCGTAATTCGGAATGTAGTTTGAAACCAGTTCGCTCCGTCAACTTTTGCTGCTTCGTAATATTCCTCAGAAATATCGTTCAAGCCAGCCAAATAGATAACGATCGCCTGACCGATACCCCAGAGCGACATAAAAATGAGCGACGGCTTCGACCAATACTGGCCACCGAGCCATGGTGGACCCGAAATCCCCACTTGCGCAAGTAAATTATTAACCAAGCCGAATTCCGGATCTAACAACCATAGCCAAAGCACCGCTAAAGCAACGTGCGGAACAAGGGTTGGTAAAAAAAAGAATGTCCGATAATACGACATCCCTTTGACATTCAGATTCAACATCATTGCCAAAGCAATACCAAAAATAATACTTAACGGCACAAAGAGAATCGCAAAATAGACGGTATTATTTATCGATTTCCAAAACAGATCATCATTAAATAATGTGACATAGTTTTCGAGTCCAACAAATTTTCCAGGTTGTAAAATACTATAGGATGTTAAGCTATAATAAAGTGATGAAAATAACGGATAGCCGTAAAAGACCAACAGGCCAATCACCCAAGGCAAGGCAAACATCCATCCTACAACATTTTCCCTTTTTAAAGGCTTTATTTTCTTTTTCGGTATATTTATTAGACGATTTTTAGACACTCCCGTTTCATGTGCCACTGTTCAACCTCCTTTATATGATCAGTGATTCTCCTCAAAGCGTATTTACTAAAATCTATCATTAGATGGGGATGGAATAACAAAGGGGAAGTACCCCCCCTTGTCTATTGATCTCTTTTCAGAGCTTTATTGAATTCATCCGTATACTTATCTAAGAGTTCCTTTGGAGATCCATTGCCGTGTATCGCTTGGTCAACAGCATTCCTCTGTCCATTCCGAAACAGTTGACCTTGAGTCGTCACAGGACGTGCAATCGCGTGATCCAATGATTCAACAAATTGTTTCATGATTGGATCATCGGAATAAACCTCAATATTCACATCAGGGCGTGAAGAGAATTCATTACTGACTTCAATTTGCATTTTACTTGCCTCTGGGCCTGTAACAAATTTAATATATTCCCATGCTGCTTCCTCATGTTTTGCCCCTTTTGGAATAACCCAGGTCCAGCCCCCCAACATCGTTTTGGGATTTTCCCCTGTAATGTTTGGCATAGGCGTAACACCATAATTTAAATTGGGTTTGTATTTTTCAATCGAGGAAACAGTCCAGTTGCCACTGGGAAACATTGCAAGATTTTCTGCAATAAATGGTTCTTGTGGCCCTCCAATTTCAAAGTCTTGAAAGGAAGTAAAGTTTTCAACACCATATTTTTCACCGAAATCGACCATCCACTGTAGGGTAGTGACAAATTCCGGATTATTGGCTGTCAGTTTCCCTGCGTTTTTGTCAAACATCTCACCACCGAAATTTATAGCCCAAAGCATTAGATCAGCTTCGCCATACCATGGAACAAAACCAATTTGCTTGAAACGGTCCCCCTCTTTAATCATTAATTTATCTGCGGCTTCGGTCAATTCATCAATTGTTTTAGGAGGATTATCTGGATCTAATCCAGCCTTTTTAAATATATCCTTATTGTAAAACAACATCCGAGTATCCGCGGTAGTCGGAATACCAAAAAGTCTTTCTTTATAACTCGCCTCATCCCATGCGTCAGCGTAAAAATCTTCCTTTTTTACACCATCACGATCCGCCATGTCGGTTAAATCAGTGAATGCTTCTTGATTCGCAAATTGAGCAATCTTGAAACGGTCAAACCAGACAACATCCGGAGCCTCGCCACCGGCAATAGCAGCAGTTAGCTTCTTATTTTCATCAGAATGACCCGGCGTATACACTAAATTTACTTTAATATCGGGATTTTTATCTTCAAAGTACTTGGTGACAGCTTCTATGCCTTCTCCCTGGACACCTGTCATTGGATGCCAAATGGTAATGCTTGTTTTATCGCTATCTCCAACTTTTTCAACTTTTGAACCAGTGGATGAAGAACAACCCGTTAAAACAATAGAAAAAACAAACAATAGTATGAGAGAAACGAACCCAAATTTTTTAAATTTTTCCATGCAAATCCCTCCTTTATTTATTAAGCGCCTTTAAAGTCGCTTTTAGTTTGATTAATATTCTGTTTACCCGGGTTATAAATAAATCTAATTTAAATTGCTTCTCCTTAAGAAAGGTTTTTATTTATTGTTTTTTCATTCTTCCCTAATTTGGCCATATGCCTTATGGGCGGCTAAATTTCCCTTGCTCGACATTCATCCTACAATATTTGCTCAAGCTGGAGGCGCTCCCCGTCTAGCCCGCGAAAAATGGCGAACTTTTCTCCATTTGGATATAGGTTTGAGTCTAGAGTTATATCTATTTCAAATACAATGCCCTTACTCTTAAGTTCTGCCACTGCAGCCTCTATATCGTCTACAAGAATTGATAAATGGTTGACGGGTCCATTAAGCCCGTCCACCTTATTTCGTTCCGCATCAATAAACTCAATGACGCAGGACTGATTCCCGATAAACAGTAGACTTCCATTTTCGTAGTGTTCCCACACCGTTCGAAAACCAAGAATATTTTCATAGAACTTCCGTGATTCTTCAACATCTCGTACACTGATTCCTACATGACCGAATCCCAAAACTTTAAATTTTTCCATAGATCATTACCTCCTCCTCTTCTGTACTTGGGACTGGATACAATTCCAGTCCTGTGTCCATTGTTATTCTAGTAATCTATTTATTTACTACTACTGCCTTCTCCTTCTCCTTACTTACTACAGCGTTCTCCAGGGACATCTTGTATACATCGAATTGAGCATTAGCTACATTGTTCGCAATAAACTCAATTTTTCCAATATCATCACTAAAAGGGAACGCATAAGCAGTCAAAGCTGAGGTGTCGTTAACAAATATCTCTATAAATGAGTTGTCTACCATAACGGTGATGTCGCATATGCCGTTGTCCTTTTTATCGTACCAGCCTTTGATTGGATCGGTGATGATTCCCTCCACAGTCGGATCATTGGTGCTTCCTACCGGATTTAGATTACTAATTGGTGGGGAGTCATGGAATTCTAACCAACGTTTGATATGCCTGGTATTGGTTTTCAATATGGTTGAATTCGTTAAGTCCAAAGAATAGGTCCCTTTACGTGGGTTGAAAATGATATCTGTATGTTCTGGGGTGTCAGTAGCTCCTAGTATGCGAATAGTAAATTCCTCTTCACTCTTTATTGATGCACGCAAATCAAATGTTGTACTCTTTGTTTTGAAATCATAATTTCCACTAAAGTTCTCCAGCCTTACGGACTCTGCACTGCCGCTTCGTAAATTCCCAAATTCTCGTAGGGGCTTTATGATCAGTCGGTTATTCTCCCCCATGCTGATTTCTCGAGCGGAAATGGTGCAGAAAAAACGATCTTCTAATACATCGCCAAAAAGTTGAATTTTATCCGGATTATGGGAGAATGTGATGCAACGCCCCTCATCATCATATAGCATATTGATATCATCAAAAACCCCGTAATCAACAGGCCTAATATCGTGGTCGTGTGTAAACTGTGTAAGCTGATTTAAGGAATAGTCATCGTTCAAAGTCCCGACAATATGGATATTGTTTTTAAAAGGCAATACACCTCGACGTAAAACAAGCTTATCACCGAATACATAGACTGCCGGACACTCATATGTGACCGGGATAGGGTCTTTGTAAAATACATTCATATATTCCCAGTTTCGCATATCCTCCGATCGGTAGATAAGTATCGCCGCATACAGGTCTTCAACAATTGCTGTCGCAATCATAAGATTTTCACCGCCGTAACGGAATACAAAGGGGTCACGCCATTCAGTAACTTTAAAGTCGTGTATGGACATATCAATGACCGGATTCTCAGGTATTTGTTTCCAAGTGATCATGTCTTCAGTAGTAGCAACCCACTGTTCACTACCATCAAAAGCCGTCCGGTTAGGTCCAATACTTGTGTAAAACAGCTCTACTTTCCCATCCTTAATATAGCTACACCCGGAGAAGCACAAGGTTTCACCGCGGGAGGTGTCAGGAAACAGGGCGATCCCTTTATCTTCCCAGTTCAGTAAATCCTGTGATGTTATACGTGCCCACGGTTGGTATCCAGTATGTTTATCGGATCCCGGGGGAGTCTGATAAAAAACATGATATTCGCCATTGAAATAGATTGGAGCAGTAATATCGCCGACATGGCCCTTTTTACGTGTATAGTGATAACTTGGTCTGTGCTTCATTGTTAATACCTCCATGTTTTATAATTATTAATTTCCTTTTGACGACATAGAGATTGCCGGTAAATCTCCCCTATCGCCGCAAACATCAGCTTGTGATAGATAGATAAATAGATAGATATGACTGGATGCGTTTTATGTTATAATCAATATGGAAAATATAGATATGATTTATTTATTTACTTATTACAACGTCCTTCTTATCAGCTGTGGCGTTCTTCAGGGACATCGTGTATATATCGAATTGAGCGTTAGCGACATTGTTCGCAATAAACTCAATTTTTCCGATATCATCACTAAAAGGAAACGCATAAGCAGTCAGAGCTGAGGTGTCGTTAACAAATATCTCTATAAACGAGTGGTCAACCATAACGGTGATGTCACATTTGCCGGTGTCCTTTTTATCGTACCAGCCTTTAATTGGATCAGTAATGATTCCATTTGGTTCCTGTTTACTTAGTGGCGGAAAATCCTGAAATTCCAACCAATTTTTAACTGGATTGGTGTTGGTTTTCAACATGGTTGATTCCGTTAAGTCCAGGCAATAGGTCCCTTTTTGTGGGTTGAAGTGGATATCCGTATGTTCTGGGGTGTCAGTAGCTCCTAGTATGCGAATGGTAAATTCCTCTTCCGCCTTTATTGATGCACACATTTCAAAAGTTGTACTCTTCGTTTTGAATTCATAGTTTCCGCTAAAATTCTCCAACCTTACGGACTCCGCTTCACTACTTCTCAAACTCTCAAACTCTCGAAGGGGCTTTATGATCAGACGGTTATCCTCCCTAAGGCTAATTTCGCGAGCGGAAAGGGTACCAATAAAACGATCGTCTAAAACATCGCCATAAAGTTGAATTTTATCTGGACAATGAGAAAATGTTATACAGCGGCCATCCATATCATATAGCAAATTAATGTCATCAAAAATCCCATAATCAACTGGGGTTACGTCGCGGTCGTGTGTTATCTGGTTGAAGGAGTAATCGTCGTTTAGGGTCCCCACAACGTGGATGTTATTTTTATAAGGTAATACACCGCGACGTAAAACTAGCTTATCGCCGAACACATAGACTGCCGGACATTCATATGTCACCGGGATAGGGTTTCTGAGAAATACATTTAGATATTCCCAATTGCGCATATCTTTCGATCGGTAGATAAGTATCGAGCCGAACAGGTCGTCAACGATTGCATTCGCAACCATTAGATTCTCACCACGGTAACGGAACACAAAGGGGTCACGCCATTCGGTAACTTTAAATTCGTGGATAGACATGTCAATGACTGGGTTTTCAGGTATCTGTCTCCAGGTAACCATGTCTTCAGTAGTGGCAACCCACTGTTCACAGCCGTGAAGGGCCGGTCGGCTAGGTCCAACACTCGTGTAAAGCAGTTCTACTTTCCCGTCTTTGATATAACTACATCCACAGAAACACGCGGTCTCACCGCGGGATTTGTCCGGAAACAGGGCAATCCCCTTATCCTCCCAGTGCAGCAGATCATGTGAAGTTACATGTGCCCACGGCATGTACCCATACCCCTCAGAACCCGGAGAAGTTTGGTAAAAAGCATGGTATTCTCCATTGAAATAGATGGGAGCACAAATATCACCCATATAGTCCTTTTTACGTGTGTAATGATAACTTGGTCGGTGTTTCATTGTTAAGTTAACCCCCAGTTTTGAAGTTAATTTATTAACTTTTTTTGACGAATCCGCAGGTTCCCCGGTCGCCGCAAGCGTCGGCTTCTGGCCGACTAACACAATTGGATACGCTTCCAATTGGCTATATCTTTTTTCCAGCGACTCGACGAGTTCATATCAACCTCCCTTTCGTTATATTAATTATAAACCGAAAAAAAAAGCATTTCTATGTGACTTTGTTTACTTTATTGACTTATGATGACTTCTTTGATGCACACATTATGGATTCTCAAGTATCATTTTTGGGGATTGGTATGATTAATTTGCTTTTTATAAAATTAATCCTTTTAAATTCAAATCTGCTCCAATCCAATAAAATTTCCATTAATCTGTGTTGGAGAAGCCTGCCATATACTTCGTCCGCTTGTCCTAATGGAAAAGTATAGAGGTCAAGACTATCATTGGTGATACGGCCTATTCAGGGAAAAATAATTTATCTTATACAAAAGAAGAAAATATTGAATTGATTTCTAAACTTCATCCGATTACTATAACCGGAAATAGAAAGCCAGAGGATACTTTGATTTTAACAAAGATGCAGGCATGTTTGTTTGTCCAGCAGGGATCCTAGCAGTGAAAAAATGAAACAAGCACGAAAAAATGGAGAACGAAATTTGCGCTATAAATTTATGTTTGACATCGAAAAGTGAAGATTTGTCATTTAAGAGAAGGATGTTATAAGGAAGGCGCAAAAACAAAAAGCTATTACTTAACCATTAAATCGGTTCTCCATACGGAACAGCATGATTTCCAAAACAAAAAAAATTTAAACAACTTGCTTCCGAACGTTATAAAATTGAAGCGAAAAATGACGAGTTGAAAAACAGACACGGCTATAAAAAAGTCATTAGCACAGGTCTATTTTGCATGCAAATTCAAGGGGCCACAACCAACTTTGTGGTCAACCTCAAACGAATGATAAAACTTATAAACGAGAAAGAGCAAGAATAGGAAAGGAAAAGGACACTTTTGATATATACGCATCAAAAGCGTCCTTTTTTTGAAAACCTAATTTCTCAAAAAAACAATAGTTTTTCAGTGGCCTCGGGTAGTGCCCTTGCTTTTTCTGCTGTTCCTTCAACTCTCTATGCAAAGTTAATATTCCTGTCGCGACGCAATCGATCGTTGCGCATTTCAAGGCACAAACGGTTCAGCTAGAACGCCTTTTTCCATCGCGAAACTCAATCGGGGTCAAGCTTGTATTTTTCTTGAAAAACCTTGTAAAATATGCAGCCGAATCAAACCCTAACGCCGATGCAACCTCATGGACTTTCATCTGCCTGTCGGATAGCATTTCCTTTGCTTTATTCAAACGAACTTTCATCAAATAGTCCGACAGCATGCTCCCCGTAACTTGCTTGTATAAACGGGACAAATATTGCGGGTTCAAGTAAACGTTTTCAGCAATTCGGGTAAGGGACAAATCTCCAGACATATTTGCCTCTATATAATGGTGCACTCTCTGGATCACTTCATATCCCCTTTCATGCTGAACCGTTTGTTTCGATTTTATAATGATATCGGCTAAATTCTGGAAGTAAATCGTCACATCGTCCCACGAATCATGCTCTTGAATTTGAATCAACTTCATCAGATCGATATCCATATGATCCATCCCATTAAGGTCCCAATGATTAATGACATGTAAAAACAAACCCGTCAAGGAATAGTAGACTTCCAATTTAAGTTTAGAAGAAATTTGCCGATATAGCTTTAATTCATCCAGTAACTCCTGAAAAGTCCCCATAAAATCTTCATCTCTTCCGTTCAAAACAAATATTTTTAAGGCATCTATTTTCCCGATAACCATATGCAGAGACTGATTCTGAACTACCTCCGCGTCGTTCGATCTGTTTTCAGTCAGCAGCAGCTCCTTGCCTTCACCTAAACCACTCAATAAGAGAAGCTTTAACCCGTTATATCTTCTCCCTAATGTATCCCACGAAACCGCTCCGTTACTGAGCGCGAAAGAAATGGTACTTCCATACCAGCTTTTACATACACTCTGAACCGACTCTGTCACTCCTTCCATAAATACCCGGTTTCGTATCCAAACCACATCCGCCTCTTTCTCGGATTGCTTTAGCCGTTGCAACGGTTGAACGAGCAGTAAAAATTTCGAACGGTCCAAAGCAACTGATTGGAAGGTATAACCGGTGGTGGTGATGAATTCTTCAGTAATGGTTTGAATTGCAAACATTAACAAGGATTGATCGGAGTAACTTTCGCATTTACCCCATTCGTCAACCTGCCCCAGAACCATATAAACCGGATAATCCGCTGATAAAGGAATGTCCAATTGCTGAAACTGCCGTTCCAATGTTACCACGTCTTGGGTTATTCCGTTAATCATTTCCACGATAAAATCTTTTTGCAACGACTGTATGGCAGCGTTCAATTTTTGCTTCGTTTTCAGCATCATGTTTTCGGCATCTGACTTTTTCATAATATCTATTGCCGCTCTCCGGATCGTACGAATAATTTCTTCGTCTCCGTCCGTTTTGAGAATGTAATGATATCCACCGTTTTGCATCGCGGTTTGGATGTATGAAAAATCATTGTACCCTGTTAAAAAAATCACTTTGCAATTAGGCCAAAGTTGTTTTATCGCATTCTGCAGTTCCAATCCGGACATTTTAGGCATTCGGATGTCAGTCAGAACGATGTCAAACTTCATACGATTCAAACATTCCATGGCTTCTACTGCCGAATAGGCAGAGTATACTTCCAATTCCAAATCAGAGCTATCCGATAAAAGATAGGATAGGCTGTCTACGATAACAGGCTCATCATCGACGATCAACAAACGATACATGCTGCATTCCTCCCGTATTCATGATTTTGGAATTCGAAGAACCACGCGCAAACCTCCCGAATCCGCAGCCAAAACCTCCACACCGCTTTCCCCGCCAAACTTAAGCCTCATCCTTCTATGAACATTGATCATGCCGGTAACCTTAATATCGGTAGCAGGAGATTGAAGGCTCTTATTTGTGCTGGCAATATCCACTTGCGTCATTCCTTTCCCGTTGTCCTCCACCACAATCAGGTTGTAGTCGTCTTCTGAAGCGTAAAATATGTTTAATTTTCCGCCGTTCAACGTATCATTGAATCCATGTTCGTATGCGTTCTCCAGTATCGGCTGCAGCAGCATTCCAGGTATCGCTACAAATTGCATTTCGTGCGGCAAATCTTCAAAATGCACTTCTATCCGATGATAAAAACGAACAGACTGAATTTTTGCATAGTTCTTGGCGTGATTGACTTCTTCCAGCAAAGAAATTTCATCGAACGTGTTGCGCGTAATATACTTGAAATAATCACCCAAATATTTCGTGTAAGTGATAAGGTTATCCGTATCCTTACTTCTGGCCATCCTGTATAAAATAAAATATGTATTGTAAAGAAAATGAGGATTGATCTGGGCCTGCAGTTGCTTTAACTCAGCATGCTGCACCAACGTTTTTTGCTCATGATTTTCCCGTATCAAAACTTTGATGTTACCGATTATATCGTTGAGTTGCTGGTATATATAACCAAACTCATCATTTTTCTTATAATGAAGTTCCATGTCCAAATCGCCTCCTTCCATTCTCCTCGCCGCTCTGACCAAGACGTGCAAAGGTTGGTGGATAAGCCGGTAAAGCCAAAATGAATACAGACACAGCATAAAAAATACGGTGATCGATACGAGCCATACTAAAAAGCTGTATTTTTTTAGCGGACTAAATATGCGTTCTTTTGGAACGTAAGTGGCTAAAGCAACGTTGATGTAGTTTGAATATCCGTACGCAGCCAAATATTTTTCCCCGTTTACTTCTATCTCTCCATGATTTGTCTGATTGTCCCGAATATGCTTTTTGACATATTCATTAATGAACGGTTGGTCGGGATCTTCCCTATTTCCCGACACAATCCAATTCTCATCGACATTGATAAAGTGGGCCGTTTCGCCGTTATTCGCCTTTATAAATTTCAGCAAAGCATCCTCGATTTTCGGAATGGACAATTCGATGCCGAATAAAAAAAACGGTTGCCCGTGCACGTCGCTACCGACCTGATAAGGTACGCCAAGCAATAGCTTATTATTCCACAAAGTCATTTTCGGACCGACAGTAACCGTGGATTGTTGCAAGCTCTCCAATTGTTCCGCCGTTGGTTCGTTGATTTCATTCGGAGAAATCAACAGGTTTAACGAAGGATAGTATAAATTTACTGTTTCAATGTACTTGCCTGTTATCATCTTTAGCTTTCCCTGAATTCGCAAGATTGCGGTCAATTTCTCAAATTCACCCATCGTAGCCGACGAAAGGGCAAAATTGTGCAAATCCCTATCGCTAATAAACTCGTCCTGTAATTCCATGAGGTGAACTATTTCGCTTTCGAACGAACTCATAAAAAACTGATTTTGCGACATCTTCGATTGGATGAGTTTATCCTTTATATGATTGGCTGACGTATGATTGATATAAATACTTAGCGCATAAATCGGAACCATGATGATTAAAAGTCGAATAAGCAGCTTAAAAAACAATTTAAATTGCTTCAGTTTACGAAAAAAGACAATAATAACCCCCTCCTCTGTCGATTATTCACTAGGACTCTTCAAAAATTCATAACGGCGAGACCGGCAGAAGGTACAGTTTATTTTTACTTAGCCGGTCTTCCACCCGGGGGCCAAATTTTTTTCTATTCCCCGGTCAATCTTTTATTTAACGGCGTGTCGATCGAGCCCGGATGCAACATTCACCTGCATACGATGGTCGGTGAATTAGGTTGATGACGTGGTCTTTGATATCTTCACCAAGAGACATATCCGTCCACTGCAGCCCCAAGATACACATTCGTTTATATGTTCCACCACATTCAGTGAATCACAGAAGTGAGCAATTACTGCAGACGAACATGCATGGATAATTTGTAAATCATTGTCGATCAGCTTTGACATAGGAATTACTCCATTCATAGGCTATTCTGAATAGATTCGCCACAGTGATTTGGGATTCCTTTATTTAAACAAATCGATTCAAATTTCGTTATTTATTGGCGGAAGATGGATTAAAAAATGAAGTCAGGATCCTTGGATTTACTATGTACTAGTAATAGGGCTTCTCATCTACACACTGATACAATGGCAGGGTAAGGATCAAGATTGCCGAGGATATACCGTTGCGACTATATGAAAAAAATTTCCATAGTCCAACAGGAAAGACGATTCTGGAGCAGTTCGACTATGTGAGTGTAATAGAATTCAAAGAAACACCATTCATTGACGAAAAAAGAATGGTGTAGAATATTAACGAAACTAAGCGGCTAATCTTAAGGTGGTTGGGTCTTGATGGGAGCATATACCTAAAAAGGAATGAGGCCGGATAATCAAAAAATGTCGGATGGAAAAGCCAAAACGACGAAACAAGGGAAAGGAAAAACATTCCCCTATTCAAGTACGACTTTTTTGGGATAATGCCCAATTAAAAAGTCGAAAACAGTCATATTCTATTTTATGATTTGACATAATACGATTAGCGGAATATAGGACTTAATGTATACTTCAATTAATATCTTCTTACTCAATATTCTTCGTAGAATAGAAGCTTTTCCTATAGACCACTTGAAAAATTTCTTATTAATTATATCAATTTTGAGCATTATGTATGCCTGGCAAAATAAAAGGAGGAGTACGAGAACTTTCTCATCCCCATCTTAAACGACCACCTCCTTTGGAACAACTAAATCATAAATAGCCATATATGGACAATCATTGATTGTTGTTTTTGAATTATAATACCGACCTATTTTAAAATTGATAAAATAATTATAAAGCAAAAAAGGTATAATCCCCTTTGAATTAGGGGGTATTATACCTTTTATTTTCGGGTCTATTAAGCTTGAATGTTGATTTTAGCGGGTTCCGTTAATTGGAATGGGAGGCGGCGACTTCTGCGGGAAAAGCACGTCTACGTGAGATCCCGCAGGAGCTTTACGGAACGAAGCCTAAAATCCGCCACATCGTGTGGCAACGGCTTCGTGACCAAAACACCCTGTTGGCCTAAGAAGCCCACCCACGGAAGCGTCCGCCTTGAGCGGAAATCAACAGTATTCTATAATAGATCCCGAAATTATGAAGACTTTCCAGTGCTCTCATTAAATTCCTCGGTATCTTAAAAGGTCTATTATGCTCTTGAAACGTATGAACTATCTGTAGTATTGATAACTAATTTATCTCCAACATTTACGAAAAAAGGAACATTAACAGTTAATCCTGTTTCCATTTTCGCTGGTTTATGTCCACCGGAAGCTGTATCACCTTTGATTCCAGGATCCGTTTCTATTACTTCCAGTTCCACCGTGTTTGGTAAGTCAACGCCTAATGTTTCACTATTGTACATTAACACATGAACTTCCATGTTCTCTTGTAAAAATTTCAATTCATATTGAATTTGTGCTTCTGGTAGCTCTAGTTGCTCGTATGTTTCACTATCCATGAACACATGCATATCACCATTAGCATATAAATATTGCATCTTTTTATTATCAATTTGTGCGCGTCCTACTTTTTCGCCAGCACGGAAAGTTTTTTCTTGGATAGCACCATTTCGTAGGTTTCTTAATTTAGAGCGAACAAATGCTGCACCTTTACCTGGCTTTACATGTTGGAAGTCCATCACACGCCAAATACTGCCATCAACCTCTATCGTTAATCCTGTTCGAAAATCGTTTACTGAAATCATCTGATTTCCTCCTTCTCTCTACTATAAAATAATCAAGTCTTTTGTTGAATGTGTAAGTGTTTCATTGCCTGTTTCTGTAATCACTGTATCATCTTCAATCCTTACTCCGCCGATCCCGGGTAAGTAAATACCTGGTTCTACCGTTACAACCATACCGGGTTCTAACTTTGTTTCAGAGCGCGTAGACAATCCAGGTCCTTCATGCACTTCCAAACCTATTCCATGACCTAAGGAATGACCGAAATATTCCCCGTAGCCTTTTTCAGCGATATAATCCCTAGCAATTGCATCTGCTTCCATTCCCGTCATTCCTGGCTGGATTTGGTCCATTCCTCGTAACTGTGCCTCAAGCACCACAGAATAAATCTCTTTTAATTTTTCCGAAGGCTCCCCAACAGCAATTGTTCTCGTTATATCTGACACATAACCTTTATGTAGTGCTCCATAATCCATCGTAATAAAATCGCCAGTTTCAATTATTTTGTCACTAGCCACACCGTGCGGCAATGCCGACCTTGTACCAGAAGCAACAATAATATCAAACGAAGAGGATTCTGCCCCACTTTTTCTCATAAAAAACTCCAATTCATTGGCTACTTCCAACTCTGTTAATCCAGGTTTAATAAAATCTAGAATATGCTTGAATGCGGCATCAGCAATATCTGCTGCTTCTTTAATAATACTTAATTCTTGCGCACTTTTTATTAAACGCATATTTTCTAGTAGATTAGATATAGGAACAAACTCTGTTTCCACTGCTTCTTTATATGCATTCCACAAAGAGTATGACATATAATCTTGTTCAAATCCGAGCTTTTTAATGCCTAATTCTTTTACATGCTTAGCCACTTCTTTGCTAATCGAACCTATATGTTGAATTATGTCAAAGTCAGTGGCCTGTTTCGCAGCTTGCTCGGTATAACGAAAATCGGTAATAAATAATGCCTTATCACGGCTAATTAGTGCTACACCAGCAGTACCCGTAAAATTCGTTATATATCGGCGATTGTATGTACTAGTAATTAATAATCCATCGATATCATGGTTATTCATTCGTTCGCGTAGTTTATTAAGCTTGCCCATTCTACCCTCTCCCCTGTACATAATCTTTCATTGCTCGTAATGCAAGTTCATAGCCAAAAAAACCAAAACCAACAATTTGACCAATTGTTACAGGTGCAGTAACGGAATGACTCCTGAATTCCTCTCTTTTATGGACATTGGAAATATGAACTTCAATTACAGGTAGGCTATTTCCAGCTATCGCATCTCGTAGAGCAATACTGTAATGCGTTAATGCCCCTGGATTAATAAGAATGCCTTGAAACCCACTAGCTTCCCCCTGTTGAATTTCATCGATTAATGCACCTTCATAATTAGACTGCATGCAAACAACATCCAAGCCAATTCCCGACCCAATCTTCATTACATTTTCTTCAAGCTGTTCCAGTGTACCCGCACCATAAATATCAGGCTCACGCTTGCCGAGCATATTTAAATTAGGACCATTTAACAAAAGAATTTTCAACATTCTCACACCCTAAAAAAGACTGTTCATCTTGCATATTCTATCATAAATGATGAAATCAGTCCTAACCTAATTGAAATTTTTTAATGTTTCACATTTATTTTTTTCAAGTATCGTTGTTCATTATACTCATAAGAAATCGTATATCCGATAAACATACCGTATAGAATAAAAAAACATAATTCAGTAAGTATTGTGTTAATGTCAAGTTTATAGAATGGCTTCATCCCCGGGATTACGGCGGGTAAACCGATAAATAACAATATGTAGATAGCTAGCCCATATGCCAACCCCCAATAAAGAGAGGTTTTCTTCCTTAAGACGCCGTAATAGAATAGTGCGGCCAAGATTGAAAGTAGATTATATAAAATGATCGTAACTACCACACCTATCCACCCTGCTTTCCAAGCCCCGGGGATAGGAGAAATAATAATCGCAGGACTGATGGATGTAAAATGAAAATAATGAGCAAGATAGATAAATATAGTACCGACAGTCCCGCCAACAATACCAGTAATTATTGTTAGTATTAAAAGCGGCATTGGCTTTATTTCTTTTGAATTTTCTTTTTCCATTTAACACACCTCCATTTATTAGCATGTCCAGACTGGGTGTATTTTTTCATAAAATATATTCCTCTGGTTAAATTTTCATTTTTACAGTAAAATGAAAGGGAAGTATCATTTGATTTATTAAATTCAAAATAAGTTGGTGTCTATTATGAAGGAAACAAAAAAAGCTGCATACGGTGGGCAAGCAGTTGTAGAAGGCGTTATGTTTGGCGGAAAGCACCACACTGTTACAGCAATTCGCAGAAAAGACAGTACTATTGACTTTTTTCATCTTCCAAGAAAGACACGACCTGCACTAAAAAAGTTAAAAAAAATTCCATTTGTCCGAGGTATTGTTGCCATTATTGAAGCAAGCGCAAACGGTTCCCAACATTTAACATATTCTACTGATCGATACGATGTAGACCCCGCTGATGATGAGCAAATAAAAGAAGAAAAAACTTCAAAAACTACGTTAATACTAAGTGTTGCCGCTATCGGTGTTCTATCGTTTCTTTTTTCAAAGTTTATCTTTACACTTGTTCCTGTTTTTTTAGCAGCACTTACGAAGCCGATTTTCCCGGGTGATATTGCCCAAGTTTTAGTTGAAGGGCTATTTAAACTAATCCTTTTACTCGGTTATATTTACTTTATCTCAATGACCCCGATGATCAAGCGAGTCTTTCAATATCATGGTGCTGAGCATAAAGTGATTAATGCGTATGAAAATAATTTGGAATTAACAGTTGAAAATGTCCAAGCAATGTCACGACTTCACTACAGATGTGGTAGTAGTTTTATGCTTTTCACAGTTATTGTTGGTGTATTTGTTTATATGTTGGTACCAACGGATCCACTTTGGGTAAGAGTATTAAATAGAATTGCATTAATTCCTGTTGTTTTAGGTATTTCATTTGAAGTACTACAATTGACGAATAAGGTTCGACATGTGCCTATTCTGCGCTTTCTTGGCTATCCAGGATTATGGCTACAATTGTTAACAACGAAAGAGCCCGATAATAAACAAGTGGAAGTTGCTCTTGCCTCGTTTAATGAACTTCTAAAAGTGGAAAAGGTGAAGGAAGAACAATTAAAACTTGAGAAAATCGTATAACAAAAGTATAAAAAAAAGTCTTATTGGGGAAAATGCTCATTACTCCCGAGGAGGTGGCGCTCTTGAAAGTACGAAAATGGTTAATAGGTGTATTCATCTTTTTTGTGGCGATTGGTGTTGCGGCAAATTTAATACTTAATCCACTTAATATCGTAAAACAATTATTATTCGTAGGTCTTATGATAGCTGTTATTTATGTTATCTATCGAATCTGGAGTGGAAAGAAACCTGATGCTAATGCGAAAAGGTCGTATGCAATGGCTGTAAAGCAATCAAAAAAACGAGTGAAAAAACAGCAGACTGCTAGTAAGTTCAGCAGCCCGCCCAGACAAAAACCATTACGAAAAAAGTCAACTGCTCATTTAACAGTTATTGATGGCAACAAGAATAAGCCTAAAAGTAAGAAAAAAGATAGAGCAATATATTAGAGGCCAGCACGATGCAGGTCAAACGGACGTGGCGTTCTTAGTCCGTGTTCCTAAACTGTTCTTAGTTAATGTTCTATTTAGCGAGTATCTTACACATACAATAAACAAAGAATTTCGACTTTCGCTTTCAGTTAATATGTCCACGTTTTTAAGAATAATTTAGCCCGATTTCGCCCTCTTTCAATGAGGGCGTCTTTTTTTTCATCTGTTAACGAAAACTCAGTTGTTAATCCTTCTTCCATCGGTATGAAAATAATATCTTTTTCATATTTCCTAGAAATATATCTAGCATCATGGGCTTCTTTCATTGTACTGAATAACCCTTCAAATAAATTCAATCCATTATTAATTACCCTTTTCGGTTGCTCTTCCGGTTTATAACTCAATTTCACGCCAATTATTGGTCTAGTTCTTTGATTTTGTTCATTCTCAAACAACCAAAGAGGAAAATTACTGAGTAAGCCTCCATCTACAATAATATTTGTCCCTGAAAGCGAACGGAGTTTGATAGGCTCGAAAAAAAAGGGTAAACAACTACTCATTCTAATTGCTCTGGCTACTGGAAACGTCTCTTTAGGAATTCCATATATACCTAAATCATCTGGTAAAACTAAGAGACTACCTGCTGTTAAATCCGATGCAATCACCCGTAATTTATTTTTCGGCAAATCTGCAAAAGTATATATACCTTTGACAGCCAATTTTTTACCAAGCCATTCCTCTAACGCATTGCCGCGATACAAGCCCATTTTCCAGTATAACAATAACCATTTAGCTATTGGAAATGGTAATAATGTGCGACGATGATCTAAAAATTCTTTTACTTCTGTTTCCTTCATTAATTTAATTATTTCCTTACTCGTATATCCAGCTGCAATCAATCCTGCCATAATTGCGCCAGCGCTTGACCCCGCCAGTCTTTTAAATACAAATCCTTTTGATTCCAACACTTCGTATGCCCCCATCAGCGCAAAACCTTTAATACCGCCTCCTGAAAATACTCCATCAACTTCCATCACCCACACACCCTCTCTAAAAAAGTGCTTATCATATCTTTAGAGGAAAGTGTAGATAATTAGAACAAAAACAGGCGACCTATTGAAGATTCGCCTGTAATTAATTTTTGGCCCAAATGATGTGGGTCACAACGGAGTTGCCACACACCGTGGCGTACTTAGCCGTTGTTCATTATGTCTAGCTTCAGGAGTCAGGGGGCTAGAGGTCTTTTTTATAACCCACATTTTAGTTGTGCGTTACAGTTATCGCATGTATTACAGCCGCCAATTTCCATTATTTGTCCTTTTCTACACACTGGGCAAGTGTTGCCTAGTTCCGAACCAATAGTCACGCTTGTTGAGCGTAAATCTTGAATAGTATCAACTAATACAACTGGCTGTTGCTGTTTAAACTCAAGTTGTTCACTAACTTCCATGTTATTGTCTTCAGCTTTTAATGTCAGGACCTGTGAATCGCGGCTTCCATCGACATACACTGTGCCGCCTTTTGCTCCACCTCTATATAGACGCTCATATACTTGCTCAACTTGTTCGACGGAATAGCCTTTCGGAGCGTTCACTGTTTTCGAAATTGAACTGTCTATCCAGCGTTGGATAACACATTGCACATCTGCATGTGCTTCAGGGGCAAGCGACATTGCTGTAACGTACCAGTACGGCAGATGATCAGCTTCTACATCTGGATTATCTTGTAAATACTCTTCGACGATATCCGCCTTCACTTCAATAAACTTCCCAAGACGACCGCTACGGTAATATGTGAATGAGAAATAAGGCTCTAAACCTGTAGAAACGCCAACCATTGTTCCAGTGGATCCCGTTGGAGCAACAGTTAACAAATGCGAATTTCGAATTCCTGTTTCCAAGATCGATTCACGAATATCTTCAGGCATTTGCTTCATATACCCAGTATTAATAAATGCTTCACGTAATCTACTTGTTTCTTCCTCCGTTTTTCCTGTTAAGAATGGGAAGCTACCTTTTTCTTTAGCAAGTTCCACAGATTCGCGGTACGCAGTGGTAGCCATTGCTTCGAATACTTGATCGACAAGTTCATTTCCTTCAGGCGATCCGTATTCCTTCTCACAATAGATTAATAAATCAGCAAGACCCATGACACCAAGGCCGACACGGCGTTCGCCAAGCGCCTGTTTCTTATTATCTTCTAGGAAATACGGTGTAGCATCGATAACATTATCTTGCATTCTTACGCCAATTTCCACCGTTTCTTTCAACTTCTCAAAATCAACTGTTTTATTTTCTCTATCTACCATTTGAGCAAGATTCACAGCTGCTAAGTTACAGACTGAGTATGGTGCAAGTGGTTGTTCCATTTTTTGTTATCCTAAAGGCTTTTTATCCTCTAGTTCTTACAGTTGATTTCCTGTAAGCTCAGCATACATTTTCACTGCCTTCTCACAGTGTTGCGGTCTCGTGCGTACATTATAGTCTCTTTCGAGGATCAGTACGTATGCGTTGCCCCTGACTATAGCTTTACCTTTAGCCTTCGGTTCGGATTGGCAATCTCAGCTTTCCCGCTTTATCCCGCAATGTTTAACGTGAGGCGAACTTCACCACACGGGTTTGTTGCAACTACTTTTTGTCCGTACGCTTTTGCATTCGTCATTTCGTTCGCATTGTCAATAAAGAAAATGCCCGGTTCTGCAGAGTATGTGGCACAAATATTAATCAAGTTCCATAATTCTTTCGCCTTGATTTTTCGGTATGAGCGGATTTTATAACCCATCCTTTTCCATTCGCGCACATCTCCAACTTTTTGCCATTCTTCGTTATATACTTTCATCTCTTCCGCATCATAATTTTCAACATCCGGGAAGCGTAAGTCGTATTCTTCATCATTTTCAACAGAATCCATAAATTCTTTCGTGAGACAGACAGAGATATTGGCACCTGTCAAAAACTCAGGATTATGGACTGAATATGTACCACCTTCAGTCAATTTCCCTTCGGCCTCACGGAAGATTCTTTCGTCAAAACCACCGAATCCAGGGATATTCCGATAATTGAGTACACCTTGATACAACGCTTCTTCGGAATCAGTGAGAGGTGTAAATTTCAGCTTGTCCTTCGCATGTTTCTTAATAACAGGGTCAGTTGTATTTTCAATTAAGAACTTTAAAATACGCGGATTTTGCATTTTCGAAATAATAAATTCAACAATATCGGGATGCCAATCCGAAAGCATAATCATTTGGGCACCACGCCTGGATCCACCTTGTTCCACAAGATGCGTTAGTTTAGCAATATCATCAAGCCAAGATACCGAACCAGAGGATTTTCCGTTTACTCCTCTTGCTAGTGTATTACGCGGTCTCAATGTCGAACCGTTTGTTCCAACACCGCCGCCGCGGCTCATTATTTCCATAACTTGTTTACGATGTTCGGAAATGCCTTCACGTGAATCTGTGACAAACGGCATTACATAACAATTGAAAAAAGTGACTTCTGTTTCTGATCCTGCTCCGTAAAGTACACGTCCCGCTGGCACGAAGTTAAGACTTGAAAGTTCTTTATAAAACTTATCGAACCATTCCTGTCTTTTTTCTTCTGTTTTTTCTACCGAGGCAAGTCCCGTAGCATTGCGCTTGGCAATCTGTTCGTAGAAAACCTCCAGTGGCTTCTCGATAATATCGATCGGACGAACAATGATCCCCGTTTCCCTTCCTTCCGGTTCATCAAGCGAGCTTCGGAATTCTTCTTCTACGATGACACTTGCTGTATTCTCCTCCCAATTAATCGATTGCAGGTATCCAAGACCTCTTGCAGGAAACTTTGGATCTTCCTTTATTGTTAATACAACAAAATCACCGGCTGTTAACGTAATTTTCTCCGTATCTTTAAATGCATAGCGATCAAGCATTACAAGCCGTGATACCCCTTTATGTGTTATCTTCATCTCAGTTGTTATAGGATGAACCTGTTTAAACAATTTAATATCCTCATTAAGGCTTTCCACATTTAACTTGTTCTTTTTCGTATACGCTTTAGACATTGCAACAACCCCTTTAAATATTCTCTCAGCCATGCTTTAATAAGCTAGATGACTCTTATGTAAATTTACCATATTACCGCGTTTGAAATCAATCTTAAAACACAATATACAGTATGGTTATCTTGTTCATAAACACTATATATAGTAATATTCACATTTATCAAAATGCAATGTTGAATATTACTTATAGAGGAGGCGATAGCTTCCCTAATAAATGAATAAAAACACAATTTATTCAATAGGCATTACACTTGCAATTTTTGTATAAGAGACACATATTAGATATTACCAGGTTTCAACTACATAAAAGTTTAAAAAAGTATATCTTGCCACAATAAAGTCGAATTATGTATAAATAAACAAATTAATTTTGATTCATAGGCCGATGACGAATATAATAGATATTGGAGTCATTTAGTAGAAGGGGGAAGGAATAAATTGACAGCAGTTTATACGATGCTTGTTTTACTGGGAGCAATTATTGCATTTTCTTTATATAATTACTTCCGTCAAAAAAAAATCTTGAAGACCCTCACAGAAGAGGAATTTCGAGCAGGATACCGCAAAGCGCAACTTATTGATGTGCGGGAATCAAATGAGTATGAAGGTGGACATATCCTTGGAGCACGCAATATTCCTATGTCTCAACTGAAAACACGGATAAAGGAAATTAGACCTGACAAGCCGGTTTACCTTTATTGCCAAAGTGGGATGCGTAGCGGTAGGGCTGCACTTATGTTAAAAAAGAAGGGCTATAACGACCTCTCTCATTTACAGGGTGGTTTCAAAAAATGGTCTGGTAAAGTGAAAATGAAAAAGTAAATTACAGGCAAACCGCAGAAACATATTCTGCGGTTTTTTTCGAAAGGAGAAACAATGATTCTCAAATCTGTACAGTATAATCCAATCAATCACGGTCAATTCCCTTTTTCTCTACCCATTTTGCAAACGCTTAATAAGCTTTCCTTTGAACATCCTATCACGATTCTCGTTGGAGAAAATGGAAGCGGAAAATCCACAATGTTAGAAGGTATTGCTGCTGCGGCAAATCTACCTGTTGCAGGAGGAACAGAATTACATGATGACATTGATTTAATTCATGCAAAAAAACTGGCAGAAACATTAAAGTTATCTTGGTCCTATCAAACAAAAAATGGATTTTTTTTAAGAGCAGAAGACTTTCTTGCATTCGTAAAAAGAATAAAAGCGATGAAACAAGACGCTGAAATGGAACTTACAAAAATTGAAGCGGAATATAAAAATAAATCAGCTTTTGCTAAAGGGCTAGCATCTATGCCACATATGAGAACATTAGATGAATTAAAAGGATTATATAACGAAGGACTCGATCAACGTTCACATGGTGAAAGCTTTCTTGACTTTTTCCAATCACGTATTAAACCAAACGGGCTTTATTTACTTGATGAGCCAGAAACTCCTTTATCTCCTATGAGAGAATTGAGTTTAATAAGCATCATTTTGGATGCGGTAAAAGAAGGCTCTCAATTTATTATCATTACACATTCGCCAATGATCATGGCACTACCTAATGCACATATTTTTAGTTTTGATACACATCCCCCTTCCTTGATAAGATATGAAGACATTGAACATGTACAAATTATGAAAGATTTCCTTCACTCTCCTCAAACCTTTTTGAGACATTTATAGTAAAGAACAAGGCAGACCAAACTCTGCCTTGTTCTTTACTCTTTTACATATCTCAAAATTGGTTTCCTTGCAGCATTTGTCTCATCTAGACGTTTTACAATCGTCGTATGAGGAGCCTTCTGAACTTTTTCTGGATTCTCTTTCGCTTCTATTGCTATTTGTATCATTACATCAATAAATGCATCAAGCGTTTCCTTTGACTCCGTTTCTGTTGGTTCAAACATCATGCACTCTTCTACATTAAGCGGAAAGTAAATAGTCGGTGGGTGATAACCAAAGTCTAACAGTCTTTTTGCCATATCAAGCGTACGCACGCCCAGCTTTTTCTGACTTTTTCCACTTAATACAAATTCATGCTTACAATGACGATCATACGGAAGCTCAAAATAAGGAGCAAGTTTTCTCATCATATAATTTGCATTTAATACGGCGTACTCTGTAACTGCTTTTAGACCGTCTGGGCCCATGGATCGAATATACGTATATGCACGCACATTGATTCCGAAGTTTCCGTAGAAAGACTTTACCCGCCCGATGGAATGAGGTCGATCGTAATCAATAATAAATTCATTATTTTTTTTGGCTATAATCGGCCTTGGTAAATATGGGATTAACTCTCTTTTGACTCCAACCGGGCCAGACCCCGGACCACCTCCACCATGAGGACCTGTAAATGTTTTATGCAGATTTAAATGGACAACATCGAAGCCCATATCTCCCGGCCGTACTTTTGACATGACCGCATTTAAATTTGCCCCGTCATAATAAAGTTTACCTCCTACCCCGTGAACAATCTCAGCGATCTCTAAGATTTGCGTTTCAAATAGACCAAGTGTATTTGGATTTGTTAGCATCAGTGCTGCTGTATCAGTGCCAGCAAGCTCTTTTAAATGCGCTAGATCAATGAGTCCATCTACACCAGATCTGACAGTAAGCGTATCAAAACCTGCAACAGTGGCTGATGCAGGATTCGTTCCATGAGCAGAGTCGGGAATAATTACTTTTGTACGTACACTGTCACCATTTTGCTCATGAAAAGCACGGATCATCATCAATCCCGTCCATTCACCATGGGCACCTGCAGCTGTTTGAAGTGTTATCTCATCCATGCCTGTAATTTCTTTCAAATGCTCCTGTAAATCATACATTAATGCTAATGCACCTTGAACAGATGATGCCGGTTGGAGTGGATGTATATGGGCGAAACCAGGAATACGAGCAATTTGTTCATTGATTTTCGGGTTATATTTCATCGTACAAGAACCAAGCGGATAAAACCCCGAATCAACTCCATGATTATGTGTCGACAATTCTGTAAAGTGACGCATAATATCAAGCTCAGAAACCTCAGGAAGATCTGGCTCTTGCTCACGTATATATCCTTCCGGTAAACAATCAGCTAACTCCACAGCTGGCACGTCAAGTTCAGAAAGGCTATAACCAATTCTCCCTGGCGTAGATTGTTCAAAAATAAGCATCAGATCTTGTTTACTCATTACAATCCCTCATTTCCTCTATAAACTCATCTATTTCTGTCTTCGTTCGCAACTCAGTGACTGCCACCAACATATGCTGCTCAAGTTCTGAATAATCTCGCCCTAAATCATACCCACCGATGATGCCTCGCTCTAGCAACTTCTCATTCACAGATTCTACCGACTTACGAAGCTTAACGATAAATTCATTAAAATGATAATGTTCAAAAGCTATGTCAAAGCCTTTTTCTATAAAGGCATGTTTTGCATAATGCGATTTTTGAATGTTTTGTGTTGCAATTTCCTTAAGTCCCTTTTTTCCGAGAGCTGTCATCGCCACTGAAGCTGCCAATGCATTTAATGCTTGGTTGGAGCATATATTCGATGTCGCTTTATCGCGACGAATATGCTGTTCACGAGCTTGGAGAGTCAACACAAAACCTCTCTTCCCATTTTCATCTGTCGTCTGGCCTACAAGACGACCTGGTATTTTCCTCATTAATTTCGAAGAAACCGCGAAATATCCACAGTGTGGACCACCATATGAAGCTGGAATGCCAAAGACCTGAGCATCGCCTATCACGATATCAGCACCTAACTCACCTGGAGAAGTCAAAGCGCCTAGTGCAAGTGGATTGCTAGAGACAATAAAAAGCCCTTTGTTTTCATGGATCAGCCTCTCTATTTCTATTAAAGGTTCAATCTGACCAAAAAAATTAGGGTACTGGACAATAACCGCCGCGACATCATCTCCAAGCTGGGCTTTCAGTTCAGATAAATCTATAGTCCCATCTTTATATGGAATTTCCTGCACTTCGATGTACTGCCCTCTTGCATATGTTTTTAATACCTCTCGTGATTCAGGATGGACCGTGTTTGATATAAGGACTTTTTTACGACGTGTATGTCCAGCACTTAGCATTGCCGCTTCCGCAAGTGCGGTTCCGCCATCATACATAGATGAATTCGCTACATCCATGCCTGTAAGCTCGCAGATCATCGTTTGGAATTGAAAAATCGCCTGAAGCTCCCCCTGGGAAATCTCAGGTTGATAAGGTGTATACGCTGTATAGAACTCAGATCTGGAGATAACATGATCAACAATCGTTGGAATATAATGATCATAAACGCCCGCTCCAAGGAAAGATGTGTTCTGTTTCAAATTGGCATTTTCACCTGCCAATCTACCTAGCTCCTTTAAAAGTGCAAATTCCGATTTTGCTTTTTTAATATTGTATTCGCCTTTAAATCGTACTTTTTCAGGTATATCAGAGAACAATTGATCAATTGAATCCACGCCAACTGTTTCCAACATTTCCGCTTTGTCCTGTTCCGTCATTGGTAGATAACGATGCTTTAACATAAAGACAACCTCCCAATATCCTAATTTTTCGAACGTTTTAAAAATGGGGTTGCGATGATTTTAGCTCTTAAACGTTTCTTACGGATTTCGATTTCAAGCTCTGTACCAATATTACAAATTTCCGACTTAATTAACCCTAGACCAATATTCTTTTTAAAAGTGGGGGATTGTGTTCCTGAAGTAACCACACCAATTTCTTCATCAGCTAAAAAAACTTGATAGCCCTGCCTTGGAATCCCACGGTCAATCATCTCAATTCCAACAATCTTTCGTGGGATTCCATGCTCTCTTTGTTTTTCCAGTGCAGATTTACCGATAAAATCTTCCTTTTTATTTAATTTCACAGCAAATCCAAGCCCTGCTTCAAGTGGTGTGATAGTAGAAGATATCTCTTGACCATATAGCGGTAACTTCGCCTCAAATCGCAGCGTATCTCTTGCTCCAAGCCCACATGGCAAAAGTCCCTGTTCTTTTCCAGCTTCAAGTAGATCATTCCAAATTTTTATCGCAGCAGCCGGTGAACAATAGATTTCAAATCCATCTTCACCCGTGTATCCAGTTCTTGATACAAGTCCGAATGAACCATTTATATTAACGTATTCATTAAAATGAAATGGATTTACCTCTTTTAAGTTAGTATGAACTATAAGCTTTTGCAAAATATTTTCTGCTTCTGGTCCCTGAATAGCTAAAAGCGCATATTGATCTGATACATTTTTTATTTGCACCTCTCCAATAATATGTTTTTGCAGCCATTCTAGATCTTTAGTCGTATTTGCAGCGTTAACAACGAGTAAATATGCTTCTTGACTAAGCTGATAGATGAGCAAATCATCCACTACTCCTCCGCTTTCATCACACATCACTGAATATAAAACCTTGCCTTTCTTTAATATTGATAAATCATTTGTCAGCATTTTTTGTAAAAAAGCGAAACTAGATTTTCCTGTAATGATTAATTCCCCCATATGGGATACATCAAAAAGGCCCGCGGATTTTCTTACTGCTTCATGTTCCTTTTTAATACCGGAAAACCGGACTGGCATTTCCCATCCACCGAAATCTATTGTCTTGGCTCCGTAGTCTTGATAGACCGAAAAAAGCGATGTTCGTTTTAATTTGGACAATATCCTTCCTCCTTTTTAAAGACAAAAAAACACTTTTGATTAAATCGGCTGGGAGAGTTTTTGACATAAAAAGGACAGAGAAGACCTCTTATTAAAAAAGGATTCTCTGTCCTGGCACCTGAAAGTTTCACCATAACGTCCTGGCTTACCCCTTTGGTAGTTCTGCAATATGGCAGAACACTCTCCAGAGTTGCGTCAAATAAGGGTCTTTTTACCTGAGAGATTCACAACAATGTTGCTTGCTCCTTCGGTGCTGCAATTTGCAGTCTCTCCCCTTATTTTCATTCGCCTATATTTAATTGCACTATTGGATATACTATTCACCAAGTGGAAACATATGCATTTCGGATGAAGCGGACTTGGTAGGACTACTTCAAAATGATGATTAAATTTCTCACGAAATATTAAAAAACAATTCGCCCATTTCTGAATATATCGTAACATTGTTTCTCTTGTCTATCAATGTTTTTCCTCTAATCGTTAGGAGGCTTATAATGTCTGTTAAAATCACATTTGATCATATTTGGAAAGAGGAATTTTTAAATAGGTTAGAAAAAGATGGGCCTTGGGCTTCGCAGGAGATGATACATTTATCTACACAAGCGGAAAGTCATTTATGTGTACCTGAGTTTGAAGGACTTTTAGCTACTAAGTTTTTACCGAACCTTACGCCTTTACCGCATCAACTAGAAACTGCTAAACAAGTTGTAGAGAACATGAACGGAAAAGCTATTTTAGCTGATGAAGTCGGACTTGGTAAAACAATTGAAGCTGGTCTAATTTTAAAAGAATATATGATTCGCGGGTTAGTAAAGAAGGTGTTAATTCTTGTACCAGCATCCCTAGTTTCCCAATGGGTTGCCGAGCTTAACTCTAAATTCTATATTTCCGCCGTCGCACAGCGAAAAAGTTATGTATGGGAGCAATATGATTGTGTTGTTTCTTCCATTGACACAGCCAAGCGCAGCCCTCACAAGGAGATCATTGCTAAACAACATTATGATTTAATTATTATTGATGAAGCACATAAACTTAAAAATCACAAAACGAAAAACTATGAATTTGTTCAATCTCTGAAAAAAAAGTTTTGTTTACTTTTAACAGCTACCCCCATACAAAATAGAATCGAGGAAATTTTTTATCTCGTTTCTTTATTAAAACCGGGTCACTTAGGAAGCCAAAGTGTCTTTTTAGAAAAGTACAAAAACAAACGTTTGAGTATACAAGAAGATGAACATTTAAAAGACTTAGTTAATAAAGTGATGATTCGTAATCGGAGGGCGACAACCGGAATTGAATGGACAGAGCGAAAAGTTGAAGCAATTCCTATTGAATTTACGACTGAGGAACGTGAATTATATGATTCACTAGAGTCTTTAAATAGTGGAGATTCTGAGTTTAAACCTCACGGATTTTCCTTACTCACATTAAAGAGAGAAGCATGCAGTAGCAGAGAGGCAGTTTTTTTCACCCTTAAAAATATGCTAAATAAATATGAAGAACCGTCCGAGGAATATAAGCAATCACTCCAATATATTCACACAAAAATTGAAAAAGTGAAGCAAAACTCGAAGGCGGAAAAAGCCTTGGAATTAATTCAGTCAATCAATGATAAAGTTATTATTTTTACTGAATATCGAGCAACACAATTATATTTACAATGGTTTTTGCAACAGCATGGGATTCGTTCCGTACCTTTTAGAGGTGGCTTTAAACGTGGTAAAAAAGATTGGATGCGCGATCTTTTTAAAAATCAAGCTCAAGTGCTAATCGCGACAGAAGCAGGTGGCGAAGGAATCAACTTACAATTCTGCAGTCATGTCATTAATTTTGATTTACCCTGGAACCCAATGAAACTGGAACAAAGAATAGGCCGTGTACATCGACTTGGACAGGAAAAAGATGTACATATATATAATTTCGCCATTAAAGATACGATTGAAGAACATATTCTAGAGCTGTTATATGAAAAAATTAAGCTATTTGAACGAGTAGTTGGTGAATTGGATGAAATTTTAACAAATCTTGATTGCAGTAATATGGAAGATTATTTTAATGATATTTTTCAACAATCACAATCAGAAGGAGAAATGAAAGTGAAAATGGATAATCTCTCCTCATTGATTCAATTTGCAGACACGATGCGAAAGGAAGATATAGAACATGCTTCAAAAAGAAATTCATCAATATCTTGAGCGTTTTTTCGAGGCGAATGATTGTCAGATTACCGAGAATGGAGATGGTTTCCTTACTGTTCAACTATCAATTGAAATGGATAAGGAATTAATGAATCGACCATTCTATTGGGTATATCTAGAAAAGACGAACGGTATTCCTAACCCAATGAAGGTAACATATATTTCAGATCAAGAACGTGCACCCGATGACATGAAAGGTGAATTAATTCATTTTGGTGCACCGCGACTCCATCAATTATTTCGTACGAGCAAAAAGCTAGCTAGTTATATGATGGTATATGAGGAGCCTCAACTTGCTAATCACACAAGACAAATTCCATTGCACCCATGGCTTGTTTTAAATTTAAAAATATCATATCAATGTGATAGAAAACGCGACGTCATAAGATCTATTGGTTTAAATTTACTTAATGGCATTATCGTTGAACAGTTCCAAGAAAAGCTTAACCATCTAACATTTCATTCAAAAATTCCTGACTATTGTTTTACTATCTCACCAATCATTAAACCGGAAAGTGGATTAAATAGAATGGAAGCTTATTTAATAAATGAATTATCGCAAAATAATCATAGTTGGGCAGAAGATGCAGTGAAAAGATGGGAAGATGATTTACAATTATTAAATCATTTCTATGCGGATTATGAAGAAAAACCGGAAACATATGAGACTGAAAAAGAAGGACTTAAAGAACAATATGAACCATTCATTAACATTGAGGTCATAAATGGCGGTGTTTTTCATATGGCGACAAGGATTTAACATGCGGAACAAGCACGAAACTCATTGTTCTCGGAAGCTGATTCAAAAAAAATATTTGAATCAGCTTCTTCGAAAAAACATCTTTATAGATAATGGCATTAGCCCAAATAACCGAAAAAGAATCGGAGCCTTGAATCCTTTTCTTTCCATCCTCAATTTCTTTCTGTCAGATTTAGGCTGATCAAAATGCTTTACAAATGTTTCAGTCATATACTTGACGTAATCATTCACTTGCATTTCTCCACCTCCTTCCTATTTTAATAGGAAGTATTACCCTTCGATCCTAATTTTATCCGTTCCTTGATTAATGACGCAGCTTCTTCTATCGTTAAATTAGTCGTGTCAATAACAATATCTGCACATTCCAAATATAATGGGAGACGTGCATTATACATATCTACAATATCTGCAAGTGATTTCTGGCGAATTAGCGGACGTGTTAAGTCATCTTTTAGTCTATTTACAATTACTTCTGGTCTACATTGTAAAAAAACAACCATTCCTTTTTCTTTTAAAAAACCGCGATTTTCTTCCTTTAATATGACACCGCCTCCTGTTGTTACGATCGTGGAATCTTTACCAATCACCTTTAAGACCTGAGATTCCTTTTCCCTAAAGTAAACTTCTCCATACCGATTAAACATGTCGCTAATCTGCATTCCTGCTTCTTTTACGATTCGCTCATCCATATCAATAACTTCGGATCCACTTTTTTCTCCAAGTACCTTTCCAATCTCCGTTTTTCCAGCTCCCATAAATCCAATTAAATAAATAGCCCTTGTCATCCTTCACACTCCTGTATCCTCTTCATATCCTTCTATGTTACTATTATAAATCAATTATTCCAATTCGGCATCTTCCTATTCTCTACCTATTCCTCAACAATAGTTTAATCTCTTCTTGATAATATTCCTTCATCTCCATCAAATAAGCCAATTCTGATATATAAATCTGTGACGCTTCCATTAATACTAAAAATGAAATGAAAGTAATGATTAATGTAATTGGATATACGACTCCTTTTTCATTTCTAATGGTTCTTCCTCCTCCATCACTGGTATAGAAATCCTTGCTTCTTCATTTGTTCCATTCAGAAATTCTACTTGAAGTAGTAGAGCTCCCTCGTCTTTCTCAAATTTAGCCTTTTTAAGCTCTTGAAGGACAATCTCATGTCCGAAGTTATTCACCCTTCTCCTGATAGAAGTACCATACTGCTCATAATAGATAGACTGTTGCTCAGGTTTATCGATAAATACACGGTTACTATAAATGATAAGCCTATCCGCATTTTTAACTTCATTTCGAAATTGAATCAGAAACAAATTCCATTCAAAATCATCCTCTACATTTACGGAACGATCGATCGCGGAGAAGGCATAAAAAATGAGCGGTAAAATCGTCATAATTGTCATCAATATCAACATGGACAAAATGGATTCCAATAATGTGAATCCAGAATCATTGTTTAATACATCTTTCCAGTTCTTCATAATACACACAAGCACTCCAGCCTCCTTCGCCCCCTTCTAGCGATAGCGTTAATTCAAATTCCATATTTCTTACTGTCCTATATTCAGACATCCCATCATACATTGTTATTTGGTTTTCCACATATTCGAACAATAGCCTGTAAGCAGTCAATTCCTTTTTTTCTTCACTCAAATGATTCAGCATATTAAAAAGAAACGGAAACATAGTAATAGTCAGTAGCAAAATAAAACTTAAAGAAAGAATGGAATCTAGGAAGGTAAAGCCAAAGTTATTCTTGAACACTAAACCTCCCCCTTCCAATATAAAAAGTTAATTTAATACTTTTATTTCCCATTTTAAATATAATTGTTCCAAAGTTTGAAACGGTACCCTCAGCTGTAAATGTAAGACTAACCAAGTTACTCTCACTCAAATAAATGGGAGCGGGTATCTTCCTTTCGAATAAAAATGTTTGAGTATCTTTGCTCATCGCTTGATACCCATTTTTAACTTTCGAAAATCTCACAACAACAGGTTCCTTTTGATGAATCGCATAGGCTTGAGCATAAAATAGATCCGACTGGAGTTTAGTGATAAACAGCTGTTTCTGCATCACTTCGGCAAAATTCCCTAATGTAAATACACTGAAAGAAAGCATTACCGTTAATACAGTTATAACGATCAATACCTCTAATAAAGTAAAACCTCGTTCATCTGCAGCATTATTTAAATGGAGTATTTTCAATTTAATTACTCTGTACTTTTGCTGTTACTTTTCCAGAAGCATCAATTGCGATCAGATTCCCATTGGGGCAAGCTAGTTCGTTAGTTGATCCAATATATTCCTTTAATTTGGCAGCATCAGGAATAGCACTATTTTCCAAGCGATATGCTTCAACCTGTCCTTGAAGCATTTGCACATATGCCAGGCACCCCTTCTCATTTATTGATGAGCTATGTTTTGTTACATTAGGTAATGCAACAAGCAGGATAATCGTAATAACGAGTAAAACAATCATCATTTCTATTAAGGTAAAGGCTTTTTGATTGTTTATTAAATTTTTCATTATAGATTTTCTCTCCTTTTTAGATTGATTCAATCATTTGAAACATCGGTAAAAAAATCGACATATATACAGCGATCACAATTAATCCGATGAGGATAAATATAATTGGTTGAATGATTTGAAACATTTTCATTGTCTTCTCTTCTAGTGATTGTAAACAGATATGACTGTAATAATGTAATTCACTATCAAGCCGCCCATTTTGTTCACCATGAGCAATGATTATCTTCATTTCCTCCTCCAAAAAAGGGAGATGTGATATCGCATCGGAAAAAGAATAACCAAACATGAGTAGCTCTTTAATGTTCACGGCCGTTTCACGCAATAATGGTCTAAAGCTTTGTGATTCCATCACTTTAAGTGTTTCATTAACAGAAAATCCACTTTTTAATAGAAAGCTCCATTCTCTTGAGAAAAAGGCAGTCTGATACAATGTATAGAAAGAGTGGAGGAACGGAATACGTGAATAAAGCGAAGCTTTTTCAAGGGCAGTTTTTTTATTAAAAAGCCATTTGGTCATAATAAAAATGATGCATATTATGCCTATTAACGAAATTAAATAGTAGGAAATATTTTGCGTGAAATAGAGGATAAGTTTAATACCTAAACCTTGATGAAAGTCCATCGAACGATAAAGCATGTTAAAACGGGGAAGTAAGAGCACTTGCATTAGAATGCCAATGATTACTAGTACAAATAGTAATATAAGTGGGTATTGCATTAAGTTAGATAATTTTTTTCGTTCTTCCGTTTTTCGTAATAAATATTGACCGCTTTCTTTTAATGCTTCAGCGATAAAGCCATGTTTATCGGCAAAAAATATTTGTGCACATGCCTGACTATCAAAATTACTTTGGTGGAACACTTCGTAGAGTGGTTGTCCGCTATGAATGCTTTTAATCATCGATTCATATAACGTATAATGTTTACGATCCAAACGACTTTGAAATTCTAAAGCCTCGTTCAATGTAAACCCATTATTAAGCATATCGCTAATTCTATTCAAAGCTTTTCCTTGTTCCCTAAGCGTCAACTTCCTCAAAAACCCAGCGTTTATATTCTTCAATAGAAATGTAGCCAAGCGCATGCCCCTTTCCTATCAATTTTTTTATTGTCGGATAATGATATACTTCCTTGCCTCCTTTAGATTCTTTTAATGCCATCTCCAGTGCTTGTCTATATAGAATTTCATATACACCCGTTCTCTTTACTTGGTTTGTATATGTGCAATATTTAGAACAATTAGATCCACATAAAGGACATATTAACGTCAGTATTCTTTGTGCAGTTATAGCTAGTAAACTTTGTTCAATTTCTTGTTGCTTTACACCAAACTCCAACAGCCGATAAATCGCTCCTTTAGCGTCACGCGTGTGCAAGCTCGACAAAACAAGATGGCCCGTTAATGCCGCTCTGATCGCTATATGAGCTGTCTCAGCATCCCGAATTTCTCCAATAATAATCACATCAGGATCATGACGTAAAATTGCCTTAAGTCCGGTATTATACGTGATTCCCGCTTTTTCATTTACTTGGACCTGCAATAAAGCGTCGTTTTGTTTCTCAACAGGGTCTTCAAGTGTTACTACTCGGCGATTTAATTTCTTTGCACAATGCTCAGCGAGCGCATACATCGTAGTCGATTTCCCACTTCCGGTCGGACCGCTAAAAATTATCATTCCATGCGAATGTACCATTAAAGATTTAAGAATATGTGAAGCAGATGGAAATAAAGTCATATTTTCAAGTGAAAAGGATTGGTCTTGAGGCAAGATACGAATGACAAGACTTTCTTTTGCCAATGTTGTTGGAAGGGTAGAAATTCTGAGTGCTACTAATAGATTGCTGAGATTTACTTCGAAGGATCCACTCTGTGGTTTTCTTTTTTCACTAATATCCATTGAGGCCATAAATTTCAAATGTGATATTAGTCTATCTCCCGATTTGGGTGGGATGGATTTGATTGTAGCTAACATACCATGTAGCCTAAATTGGATATAATAATTATTTTTTTGAGGAGTAATGTGGATATCTGTGGCTGCAAAATGTAGGGCTTGTTTAAGAAGTTGATCTGCTATTTTTTCAATAGACATTATTCATAAAGCACCACCTATTCTTTTCGTTAACTTACACTATTCGACAAGCATCGATAATCTCCTTCTAAAAGATTAAAATTATTTAATTCTTTTTTCTTTTTCACTTGAATGGGGTATAATATAATAAACGAGGGAGATTTGTGATGATTATGAACTTATCACGCATTTGTCACAAACTCAGCAGTTCATATATTTACTTTATCAGCATATTTCCTTTATAATATGAAATTGATGGATTTAAGGCTGCAAAGGAGGGTTACATATGGATCGTATGTACAGAGGGTTAGCATTCTGGACTGGTATTTTTACAATTATGTTTTATTTAGGCGGCATGGACAAAACGGCATTGCTTTTTCTTGGGCAAACAGGATTCTTTGTACTTCTTAGCTATTTAAGATTGTCTGAACGGATGTATATGTATGTATTTGGCGCATACTTAACTGTATTCTTTGCTGGATTTACATACTATACGTTATTCCTAATGCCTCCAGGCGGCGGGCTGTAAAAAAAAGAAGGCTACTCCACTGTCAGGAACTAACTGATAAGAGAGGAGCCTTTTTTTATTAAAATAGACTCATTTCAGACAGTCTTCATGATCCGAAAATCATTTAATGAAACAGCTTTTTTATAAAAAAGGGTTACTATTTTTTTCTATTTCAATTGTTGTCTCTGGTCCATGCCCAGGAAGCACTGTAGTTACTTCTGGTAACGTGAGCAACTTGTTCTTGATACTTACTATTAACTGACTATGATTTCCACCTGTTAGGTCTGTACGACCAATACTGCCTGAAAAAAGAGCATCACCAGAAAAGACAGTGTTTATTTCTTTCACATAAAAAGAAAGACTCCCTGGTGAGTGGCCAGGCGTATGTAATACCTCAAATGAAAATGGTCCGATATGCAGATCATCTTCTGTTGTAAGTAAGTAATCAGCAGCCCGCGCTTGTATGAACGCTCCAATTGGAAAACGTCCTGAACCATTCAATGATGGATCGGTTAACCACTCGTCTTCTAATGTATGTATATAAACAGGTATATTCCATTTGTCACGTACATCATCTACTGCGCCAATATGGTCGAAGTGAGCATGTGTTAATACAATCGCAAGTGGTTTAAATTTTTCCTGGCTAATAAAAGCATTTAATGCTTCCCCTTCAGATCCAGGATCGAAAATAATACATTGCTTCTCTTCATTGTAAAGGATGTAACAATTTGTTTGATATGTCCCTAAGGGAATTTGTTTCCAATTCATTTATATTCCTCACTTTATTCGTTTCTATCATTTTATCATCTAGAGCCTTAATACGAAATGATTTGATTCTTTGATACGTTATTTAAACTTGTGTATAATAAAAATAGGTCTTCATAGAAGTGTCACTTTTTCAACTCGACAAAATTGGAAAAAAGCTATAAAATATGTAAGGACGTATTCATTTATTAATAAGAATTAATGGAACTATTTGTAGAAGGGAGCTTTTTTGATGGGAACAGTTATTATTTTTCTTTTAGTTGCTATACTTGCTGTTTTTGGTACAATCAGTGCATTAAAAAACAAAAATCTTCTTGGGATCGTTTTTGGATTTGGCACTGTTGCGGTATTTGGCTTCTTTGCCGTCGCATCATTAATAAAAATTACCGAATCGCTTCCCAAAGGTTAATACAAATCATAAGAAAAACGAAGCATTCCTTAGCAGGTGCTTCGTTTTTTCATTTCTATTAACTATTTAACTATCCGTAACAAGCTTTTCTATTTTCTTTGTTTTGAGATTTAACAATTCCTCTAACTGAAACCCGTATAAACATAACTCACCATCAGGAGTACACGTGAATGGTTTATTTTCTATATCCTCCATCAACACCCGCTTTGTATTTTCATGTAAATCAAGTTCAATCATCTTAAATCCATTATTATAATTATCCAAACTACCATGGTTTTTAGGAGCAATAGTAATAAATCGATTTTCTACCACATTATAATCATAATTCGGGATAAGCCAATCGGAATACTGCATTATATTTGGCATTTCCAAAATCGCTTTACGTTCCATAGAAAAATCAAAAAATTGATATTCAAAAACTTGCTTGTTATTTTCGGGAACAATGATAGCCATTAAATAATCGGAAAAAACGTCAAAACGAAATACCGTATCCTTTATTAATTCGGAATGACTATCTACATCTACTGAGGTTTTCCAAAGTGGCGCAAAAAAGGCACCATCATTGTCCTTCCATCTTTGTTCAATAACGGAATGGTTCATCCATTTCATAAATGGATGGAGATGAGGAACTTTGGTCATTTCCTTGTTATTTAGATTAAGATGATGTATATCATATGTCCAATCTTCAAAAAATGCAGTAATAAACATTTGTGAAGAATCTTTTGGATCCCATTCAATAGCCAATTCATAAGAGTCAATTTCTGTTGAAAATGTGATTTCCCCTAGTAAGTCAGTTATAAAGATTTTTGCTCCATGGGTATATGGTGATGTGTGAATAAGTAATTTTTCTTGACTTGGGTGGATAATAACATTGACGATTGGAGTTGGTGATGTAAAAACAACCTTCGAATCACCATTAAAAAGATGATGTGTGGCAACAATATACATTTCTTCTTCCACGTAAGAATATATTATGGTTTTGGCATCAATCCAACCATACACTTTTTCAAATGCTCCTGGATCAATAGGTAAGGATTTTACTGGTAAATTCACGATAGACTCATTCTCGCTCTTATCAGTGGGATTGTGTTTGGGACTTGCATCCATCGTTTTTTCTATACACCCACTTAGTAAAAAAACAATTAAAATATGTATTAATAAGCACCCTTTTAATGTCCGACGCACATAAACTCCCCTCCCTTATTGATCCATTATACTGCAAAAGATTGAACGCACTGCACATTAAAACATTCTAGAATCATTACTAAAAAAGCCAACTCAATAACTAAATGCCCGGCACCCTCAGTAATAGCAAACGTTGCTTCTTAGAGGAAAAAATCCCGGGCACTTATGAGTCAGCCTTTATTCGCCACTAACGAGTAGCATTTGTATAGTCTGGATCTTCATAAAACCGTAGCAGGTCACCATAAATTATTTTATCAGAGTAATTTAGCTCCTTACTTGCTTTTTGTTTAAAGGGCTCGCAAAGGGAAGCCTCTACAGGTTCTTCTGTATCTTTGGAATAACATGTATTATCGGTATACACGTAATCCCTTGTAACAAAGCGCCCATCTCTGAATACTACAAATTCACGATGATCTGGAGAAAATAAATCTTCCCCGAACTGTATATCTTTCTTTGTATTAACCCCCATTAAATGTAGGAGAGTAGGTTTTAAATCAATCTGTCCACTTACTTTTGAAATAGTTTTTCCTTTTCCATTATCCGTAACCCCCGGAATATGAACAATCAATGGCACGCGTTGAAGCTGCGCACTTTCAAAAGGTGTTATTTCTTTTCCTAAATATTTCTCCATTGCTTCATTATGGTTTTCGGAAATGCCATAATGATCTCCGTACATAACAATAATGGAGTCTTCATAAATACCTTCGTCTTTAAGCTTTTGAATAAAGTCTTTTATTGCTTCATCCGTATATCTTACTGTTGTAAAGTAACGATTAAGTGTACCACTTTTAGAATCATATTCATCAATTAATTTATCATCACCTTCGACTCTAAACGGATGATGATTCGTTAAAGTGATCATCTTCGTATAAAAAGGTTTAGGTATTGTTTTCATTATATCAACAGATTGTTCGAAAAAGGGTATATCCTTCATTCCCCAACCTACAGAGTTTTCAGGAGTAATCGTATAGTCTGTAGCTGAATAAAAATAATCGTAGCCTAACGCTTGATACATAATATCACGGTTCCAAAAGCTTTTATTATTTGCATGCATTGTGGAAGAGTGATATCCTTTATCACTTAGTTTCTGAGCCATTGCATCGTATTTATTACCTGAATGTGTAAAGAAAACCGCTCCCCTGTTCAATGGGTATAAAGAGTTTTCCAGTAAAAATTCAGAATCTGAGGTTTTACCTTGCCCAGTTTGATGATAAAATTCATCAAAATAATAACTATCTTTTATAAATTCATTAAGAAATGGCGTTACCTCTTGGCCATATACATCATTGTTCATAACAAAACTTTGCATAGATTCTAATGAAATAACGATCAGATTCTTTCCTTCGGCAATTCCGAACATCTTTTCATCAGGTTTAACGAAACCAGCACTTATATAATTATCGATGTCAACGAGCTCACTTCCATCGGCCATTGCTCTTTGTGCTGATGATTTTGACTGTAAAAATATATCATACAGATGATAATTATAGGTCCCAAGGTTTTTAACAAGCATCTCTCTATCAAATGTCCTTGTTAATAACTGCGGTCTTTCCGTTTCAGCAAGACCTAAGTTCAAAAAGAGCATTGCAGCTGCCACAAGAAAGTATGCACGTCTGTTCGCTTTTTTTATCGGGGTTATGTTAATTGCTTTTGATTTGAATTTAATCATTATGAATAAAATAAGCACGTCGATAAAGTAAATTAAATCGGTCCAGTGTATTTCTGTTTTAGCACTGTCACCTAAATCAGCAAAGTTACTAGTTTGGAAAAGTACTGGTAGTGTTAGAAAGTCAGTAAAAAAACGATAGAACACTACATTTCCGTATAATACAAATCCCAATATGAAACTAGTGATAATAATATATCTATTACGCACTTTTTCGGTGTTAAAAAATAATGAAATCCCTAATACAAAAAGTAAAAAGCTTAACGGGTTAATAAACAATATTAGCTCTTGCATAAAATTTTCTATTTTGATATTAAAACTTGTTTTATATACAATATAGGTTTTGATCCATAACATGAGTGCCGCTATAATTGGAAGCGATACACTTATTTTTTTTAACCTGCTCAAAACAATTACCTCCTACTATTGAGTGAAAACCCACTACTCAATATCCATTTAATTGAAAAAGTTAAATGAACTAACGAATATCATAATATGTTTCTTACAAAAAATCAAATCTCAAAATATAATAAGTAGTCCAAGAAAACCTCCAAATGAATCTTATTCACTATGCCATATATATAGACGTATTAATCTCTGAAAAGTTTCATTCTCGTCCTATTTAATTTAAATTCATTCTTATAACCTTGAAGTTGGTATGAAATACCCAAGTAATATTTGTACATTAGAGTAAGAAAATCAAAAGGAAAGAGCCGTATAGGCCCTTTCCTTTTGATTTTAATCATTGTATTGTACTTAAATATAGAATGTGTCAGCATTTCGACTTTTGATTTACATCATACATAAAGTATATAAAAACTGAATTAAAATGTGAATATTACTTACTTGCACACGATGTGCTGACCTCTTTGTTGCTCACAGGACGTGAGCGATCTTAACAGAGGATCCTCTTTTCCTTAACAGAGGTTCCACACTTCTTTAAAGAAGATCCTTTTCCTTATTAGAAGTACCTAATTGCCAACGAAGAAATTCGCAGTTTATCATTTGGTGACTTTTTGAACATCCTCTATTAACCTATTTTATTTGCAGCTAACCACGCTGCTCCAACTATTCCCGCATCGTTTTCTAATTCCGCAATGACAATTTCTGTATTTTCAGCGACAGGTTTAAATGCATATTTTTTAAATTTCTCCTTTAATGGTGTGAGCAATATATTACCTGCTTTGGATACGCCGCCACCAATTACTATTTTTTGTGGATTCAAGATACCTGCAGCATTAGCTAATGCTACTCCTAAATAATCTGTTAGTAATCCAATAATATTATTTGCTAATTCATCATTTTTTGCTGCCGAATCAAAAATATCTTTTGCTGTTAAATTTCCGTTCATCTTGACAATAGCTTTTAATAATGACTCCCCTTGATAAGCTTGAAGTTGTTCTTCGGCTATTTTAACAACACCTGTAGCAGATGCTACGGTTTCTAAACATCCAGTTTTCCCACAATTACACATAAAACCTCCATCCAATACGGAAGTAACATGTCCTATTTCACCGGCAGCGCCCTTGCTTCCATGAACAATATCACCATCGTTGATGATTCCACCGCCAACGCCAGTCCCAAGCGTAATACAAATTAAATCTTTCGCCCCTTCACCGGCCCCTCGCCACATTTCACCTAAAGCGGCAACGTTTGCATCATTGTCGATTGCTACAGGCACATGAAGTACAGATTGCATCAAATCTCTTAAAGGAAAATTATCTTGCCAACCAATGTTCACTGCTTCAAACAACAGACCGCGTTCCGTATCCACTGGTCCGGGCGCTCCTACTCCTGCAGCAATTAATGGGGTAACATCACCATACAATTCAATTAATTTAGACTGAATGGCATCCCCGATGTCATGAATGATCGCACTCCCCTTATCGGCTTTGTTTGTAGGTATCTCCCATTTATGTACGATTTCACCTATTTCTGTAAAGAAAGCTAGTTTAATAGATGTACCACCAATATCAATTCCTGCCAGTAATTTTTCATTCATGTTCTTTTCCCCCACTATTCTTTATTTTTTTGCTCTTTTATTATTTCACTTCTTAATACGAAAAGCGCTTGCTGAAATTGTTCTTTTTGAATTAAATTAGCAAAGTATAATTCTTTTATTTCCGATTCCATCACCTCTAAATCAGAAAGGCGATCACCCATATAAATAAAAGCCCCGAATCTTTTTAATAATTGTTGTACGTCATAAACTGTATGCATATTTCCCTCGCTCTTAACCAATGTGTATTCCTATTAGTACTTTTCTATTTCATTAAGAAGTTTTTCATATTTTTCATTTTCATATAAAGATTGAGCCTTTTGCACATGCTCTTTTGCTTGATCTAACTCTCCCGCTTCGCTATACAGAAGCGCTAAATTAAAATGTGCTTCATGAAAATCAGGATTTAATTTAATCGCTTGCTGTAAATGCCTCTGCGCCTCTCCATATTGTTCTTGATATATTTCTAATAAAGAAAGTTGAAAATAAGAAACAGCATTTCCTTTCCCCTCTCCAACATAATCACTTAGTAACTCATATGCCTCTTCCATTTCCCCTTTTTCCATCTGATTCGAAGCTAAACTGTTTACTACCTCTGGTCGGTCGTCATGATAGCCGAAATAAATCATTGTAGAAACAATTGCAGCAGTAAGTAATAAAAATCCAGCTTGTTGAAATAATCGATGTTTCCTCGGGAAGTGAACAACACCTGTTGCAAGAAAACCACCAACTAAACCGCCAATATGTCCGGCATTATCAATACCGGGTATGGAAAATCCAAATACTAAGTTTATGCCAATTAACACAAGCACATTCATACCCATCGTCCTGAAAAAGACTTTGGGATGTACGACACCAAGATACAGAAGCGCACCAAAACATCCAAAAATAGCACCACTTGCACCAGCAGACAGGTTTCCAGTAAAAACAAAACTTGCCAATGTCCCTGTAAATCCAGAAAATACATATATCCATATAAATCTTATATGTCCAAACATCTTTTCGACAGCTGTTCCTAAATAGTATAAGGCCAATGTATTCATTGCGAGATGCAGTATACCAATATGTAAAAAAACAGGCGTTATAAAGCGCCACCATTCCCCTTCTAAAATTAGTGGATTATATTTAGCACCAAATTTAACTAATGTTTCTGTATTTGTACTCCCCCCATTTACTTCTAGTAATATAAAGACAATAATTTGAATGGCCATAAAAGCGTATGCAAAAAAGGGTTTGCTATATTCGAATAATTGCCTTTCTTCTTGCAGCTCCTGAGAAGCCTTTTTAAAGACTGTTTGCTTTAACACATTTATTTCAGTTTCATCATATACTGCATTGATGTGAAAATCCAGAGTTTCCTCGAGCAGCTCACTTACAGAATCTATAGCTTCCTTTGAATTATCCCTAGACATAATGATTGTTTCAATATTTATTTTATCCGTATTAGCTTCTTTATTTTCTAATAAATATTCATAATCATCCACAGGGAAGAATGGTGATATATATAGATTAAGTACCGTTAACTTTTTAGCAAAAAAGTGCTTCCTAAGTTTTTCTGATTGAACAGATAGAATTTGAATATCACGTTTGATCTTATTTGCCCAGTTTAAGTCAAACCTAACTAAACGGATTAGTCTCGCGTTTTTTTTCCTTTTGTTTTCAAACCATAATTCCGTTTGATTTTCATTTACTCTTAATAATCGGTACTCGGCTTCATTTGAAAAATAATGTGCGAGTCGCCAAAAAAAATAATCTTCTCGTCGTTCAGACAATATACAAGCCCCTCTTTCTTACCTAAACAAAACTCGTCTTATCTTACTATATCTAATATGTGTTTTAGATGCAAAAACTTTGCTAAAAAATATCAGTATCGCCAAGAACAGAGCAATACCGACATTTTTAAATTTTTTCATCTTGATCTTTTATTTAGGTTTTAAGATCCTACTTGAAGTGAAATGTAGATGGAAGCTACCATTACTCCTACCTGATTCCAGATATTCAGCTTGCTGATAGGAGCTCATTTTCATTTTCGAAATGCACTTTTGATAAATTGATTTCGGACACTCGGCAAAGTCATCGCAGCATTTACACTTATTTTTCTTAACCATTGATTACCAAGGATGTAATTAAATAACTGATACCGTCTTTTAAAAACAACTACTGATAATACGGCAAAAATTAGTAGGTTACAAATTTGTTTCATTATTCCATCCCTCCTTCCACTAGTGTGTGAAAAAGGACTAGGAATATGCATTAATATTATAACGGTTTACATTTGATTATTTCTTGATCAGTCATGATCTGTTCCACCGGTATATCGTGTTCTTCATATGGAAGGTTCTCAATGATTTGCGAAGAAAAAGCTAATGAAATTGTTTTTCCAAAAAAACTATTTAAATAGCGGTCGTAATAGCCCCCACCAAATCCAACTCGGAATCCTTGTCGATTAAACGCCAAACCAGGCACGACCAATAAATCAATTTTATTATTCATTACTTCCGTTGTCGCCATTTTCGGTTCATAAAGATCCATATAAACCTTTTCAAGTTGGTCAAAAGAAGTAATTTCCTTGAATTTCAATTGCTTTACCGAGGGAATACATTTGGCAACAACAATACTTTTACCATCCAACCATCCCGATCTAATTAACTGCCAGGTGTCTACTTCAGGAAATTGTGAGATTGTAAAACCTATACATTTAGCCATCTTCCACTCATTTGTTTCCATTAAACGCTTAGCGATCAGTTGTGACTGATGTTCGTATGCCATTTTATCCATTGACTTAAGATCATTACTTACTTTTTTCCGCAACGATATTTTATCCATATTGTACACCCCTTTCTATAGTGAATGACCCCAGCATAACACCCTTGCGGGTTGTTTGAAGAAGGGCTTCCTGTTTCCCAGACCACTGCGTAATGGTTATCCCATACGTCTTACATTGTCTCCACAGGCGTAGATTATCCTGTTCGGGCACAACCTTGCCCTACTGCTATTTATTTTTCAGATGTTGACTGCTAGAAGTTCTAATCCTTTTTGAGGAATATTGAGGCTTGCATTATAATCTCTGTCTAATATTGTCCCGCATTTTGTGCAAATATGGGTGCGGATAGAGAGTGACTTCTTGACACGATGTTGACAGATTGAGCAGTCTTGTGAGTGTAAGCTGGTTGTATTTTGACAAGCGTGTCACCATTTTTCTTGCATTTATAAGCAAGCATCTGTTGAAACATACCCCATTCGGCATCTGAAATCGATTTGGCTAGCTTTCGATTACGAATCATTTGGCGAATGTTTTTAATGACATGGCGAGGCGGTTACCTTTTTTGTTATACCCGAATGGAGGAAACGTAAGAATATTATATACTTTGTATGTTTTTATTTTTGGATATTTCGCGTCCCCACGAAACAAATTCTGATAGGACTTTTCTAGGCGTAGAAATACTTCTAGGAGTGGTTGGGATGGCATTTCTTTGAGAAAAGGATTTTTCCTCTTATCCCTTATTTGTTGTTTTGCATTTCAAATCTTGAATAGGATACTTTGATTGTTCGATTGTTTATACTTTCGTTGCTTATCTAAAAGGTAAGAATTATAAGTTTGACGGCAATATTGCAGCCAGCGATCTAACTTGTCTTTCTGGCTTCTGTCGGGAAGACTCTGAATTTGAGATTTAGTAACATGACCGTCACCTTCTTAATTAGGGGATTTACAACTATTATAGAACGTATGTTTTAATTACACAAGCTTTTTACGCTAGACGCCTTACCAAAATTCATCTCCCCCTTACAGCTGGGCTCTGTCCGTTACATGCTTAAAGAGGGAGACTTCTTTTGAAAAAACGTTAAAACAAAAAAGCCAACTCACTGGTGCGTACAGTGAGTTGGCTTTTTAGTATTTATTTTGTTTCACGGTGCAAAGTAGATTTTTTATCTCTCGGACAGTATTTTTTAAGCTCAATACGGTCAGTATTATTACGTTTGTTTTTTGTTGAAATATAATTACGCTCATTGCATTCCGTGCAAGCTAATGTAATATTTACGCGCATGTCTTTCCCTCCAAACTTCATTGCATTCTTCACTATTCATACGACTTTTCTATAATATCACTTTTATTTTAGAATTGCTAGTCCAAATTACAGATATATCGTTACTCCCTTAAACAAAGTCGTTCAAATGAGGGTAAAAAAATACTTTATGTTATAAATATGATAAAATGTTTTTCGAGGTGAATTATGGAAACAGTCATTATTATCTTATTAAGTGCTGCAATTTTGCTATTCTTAGTATCATTCTTTCAAAAAGATAGAGTAAAGATAATGGAAAAAGAAGTCGAACAGCTCTCAATGAATGTTCTTCAAGAGCAATACATGTTAAAGAAAAGAATGAAAGTGCTTGAGGAAGAATTGCTTGTGGACGATGATTTGCTGCAATCGCAAGCAAATCAAGGATTTAATAGCCCTAATGAAATCTTAAAGAGTCATGTTTTGGCATTATATAATCAGGGTCTTAATATTCAACAAATATCTAATCAATCTTCCCTCCCAGTTGAGAAAGTTCAAGATATTATTAATAGGAGGATTTAAGGATGAATAAACAAAGTACGAGAGCCTTTGCTTTCGGTTTACTAATATCGGCCATGCTGTTATTCATTTTTAATCTATTTTTCATTGAAAAAGAAAAAGCGACAATTTCATCTATTGATCTCCAAACAAAGAATGCTGAGATTGAAGAGCTAAAAGCTCAAATAGGAGATTTGGAAACTAATTATGAAAAATTGATTGCGGTAAAGGCAAAAGAAAATGAACAAACCACTAAACCTGACGAACCTAAAGTGACTAGTTTTGAATTAACGATCAGCGAAGGTATGTCCTCTAAAGAAATAAGCAGCCAATTGGAGAAAGCAAAAATCATCCCTGATGCAAAAGCATTTAATGATTTTCTTGGCGAAAATAAATTACAACGCTATATACAAATTGGAAAATATCACCTTAATAATGAAATGAACTTTGAACAAATAGCAGACTCCATTACAAAAGAACCCTAAAAAGGCAAAAAAGCAGTGCTAATATAAGCCTGCTTTTTTGCGTCCCCATTATTCTTCATTCTCTTCATTCTTATCTTTTTTGCTACGATTAGCTTTCAAATCAAAATAAGCTTGCAATACTTTATCGCCGATTTCCGAATTTATTTGATTTTCTGCTCCACCCCTAACATTAAGATAAGCGGATGGTACGACGACAGACATAGCAACTTCCGGATTTTCATATGGGGCATAAGCAACGAGCGTCAAGTTCCACACATCTGTTCCTTGCTCTCTCGTTTCTGCTGTTCCTGTTTTTCCAGCTGCACTATATGGTTTATCTTTGAAAAACTTTCCAGTTCCTTTAGCACTATGGAAAACATCCCAAAAACCTTGTTGTACCTTTTGCACTAATTCCTTTGATGTTTCCACTTTATTTAGCACCTTTGGTTGCGTAGCCTGCGCTAAGGGCCCAATACCACCATTCTCATCACCAGGTTCTCTTATTTCCTTCACGATCTGCGGTTGCATCCGATAACCACCATTGGCGATCGTTGAAACATACTGAGCAAGTTGAAGTGGTGTATATGTATCAAATTGCCCGATAGCAAAATCCAATGTCTTACCCGGTTCCGCAGAAGGAACATCGCCACGAAAACCGACTTGTTCTCCAGGTAGATCAATGCCTGTTCTTACTCCAAGGCCTAGTTGACCAAAATGATTACGCATTTCGGAAAATGCCTTTTCTTTATCAATACCAAGAGGTTGACCTCTTCTGTATTGTCCACCTCCGATAGCAATAGCTGTCTTAAACATATATACGTTAGAAGACCTAGCTAAGGCTTCCCTGTCAGTAAGATACATATTATTCCCCCCCCTATTAAACCAAGAACTTTTTGGGTCAGTTCCTTTAATATAGAGTGGTTCATCCAATATTCCTGAGTTATATGGATCAATTGCGCCCGTCATATATCCCGTTAATACCGTCGCACCTTTAACAGCCGACCCTACAACATAACTTGTTGTAAAATTACCAGCCGCAAAATCTGTGAATTCATATTTTCCCTTTTCTTCATTATATAAATACTGTTTACCGGAAAGTGATAAAATTTCACCTGTATTCGGGTCCATTAATACGACAAATGCTCGATCAAGAAGCCCTGTACCTGATTTTCTTTTTGTATTCAGAAGTGCGTCTTCGATAATTTCATCTACAGCCTGCTGTAATTCAATATCCATTGATAGTACAAGATCTTTCCCCCGCATCCCTTCTTGTATGAGCATTGTTTCCAATACATTTCCAGAACGCGTTACATTTTTAACTTTTTCTTTTTGGCCGCGTAATACATCTTCATATTGTAGCTCGATATAGCTTTTGCCGACGCGATCATTCCGACTATACCCACGCGAGAGATAATAATCTAGATTTTCAGCTGGCAATCCTGATGTTATGTTTCCTAATATCGATCGTAGCGTATCGTTATACTGATACTCGCGTACCCAGTCTGTCGTAGTATCAACTCCTGGTAATGTGCTTAGTCTTTCACTCACGATTGCGAATTCTTCCTCTGTTACACCTTCGTTTTTTACAATTTGTGGTACAAGTGCATATCCACCTGTAAACTCACGATAAATAGCTAAGATTTCGAGATCATCCTTAGTTAGAGAAGCAAGTTCCTCTTCTGTTACTCGTTCTCTTTGCAATTTATTCAGTTCACTTTCCTTATCCGTACCTTCATATTTTTTTAGTTCAGCATCTGTAATCTTAGCTTTCGCTTTTTCCGGATTAATCATTAACCAAAAATCAACCTTATCTCGTTCCGTTATTCGCTCTGTATCTTGATGAATGATTTCCGCAAGCGCTTTGGCCGTTTTTAATGTTTCTTTTTGATCAAAGCTTTTCGGTTGTGTATACGTAATCGCTTTTTGTGGTTTATTTTCAATGAGTAGATTAAGGTTCTTATCATATATTAATCCACGCGGAGAAGATGTACTTACCGTTACATCATCTGTCCTTTCAATCTCCCTTTTTGCATCTTCACCATATACAATTTGAATAACCCCTAATCTAAGAATCAATATCGCAAATAGCAAAAAAACAATAAAAAACAACATGTTCATCCTAAGTGGAACATGAGACTTTTTCTTCTTCTCTTTATTTTTCAAGCCGTACAGTCCTTTCTTCCCCAAACCGCTTTTCTTTTATTGTAAAAGAAAAGCCGATGCAATACAACCACTCTTCACACATCTACCTGCACTTTTGTGAGCATAAATGCAGCTATCGTATGCCCTATCCCAACTACCAAAAGAAATATTGGAATACTAGAAGAGGCTTTAAAAAAGGTAATCGCGAAAATAAAAGCTAGTACCGAAATAATACGCCCCATGTTTAAAAATAACTCTCTCACAACAATATATTCAATTCTCATTTCAGCCGCTCGCCAACTCTTTCCAATGACATCATAGGTTATTGACGTATATGGAACAAGCATCAATGGGTATGCAATACCGATTAATACACCATAAACTAGAAGCTTGGGATATGTAATATTGAAAACCACCAGGGATATAGCTAAATAAAGCAATAATCCGCCAATCACCATTATTTTCTTTCTTTTCTCTTTTTTTATTAAGCGCGTAGCTAACGTATACATAATAAATGCCATACCTGCATTGATGAGGCCATATGTTCCAAGAGCAAATTCATTTTGTGTCACAACAAATATAAAAACCGAAATGACAAAAACGAATGTACCTTCACGCAATCCCTGTAAAAGATGCGCATTTGTAACGAGCCGCCAATTAGTATTCTTTTTTCTTTCAGTAAATATCTTTACAAACATATATTGTCCTGAAGCGGGGCGTCTGTTAATAAAAAAACTTGTGATCACTGCAGCGACAAAAAGAAACAAGGAAATGGCGAAAATAAATGTATAACCAATATTTGATGTAAATCGAGTAATAATAAATCCTGCTGAGATTGGGCCTATTATTCCTCCAACAGATGTAAGTGCGCCCATAAATCCATTAAAAAAGTCCCTTGTTTCTGGCTCTGTAATTTCAAAAGTTAACACGTTAAAAGCGAGCCAATAGAAACCATATCCAATTCCTAGAAGTCCGCCAAGGATAATGAGATGCTCTGAAGACCTTTCACCAAATAACAATACGGCAATAAAAAACAAAGCAAGAAAAATAACTCCGAAGCGTAGCACAATGACTCTGTCCACTTTCTTTGCCCATCTTCCTGCAATGATAAAGGTGATGGGTTGAAATATAACGATGGCCAAATTATACACTGCAAGATCAAAAAATTCCTTCGATTGTTTCCATAAATAAATATTCACAAATGTATTTGATAATGAAATACTTAACGAATACAAACCGCCAATTAATAACAACAATAATAAATCTCTTGAAACGTCAACATCACCGAACACTTTTCTTAACACATTCATAACAAAAACTCCCCTTTTCATCTTATCTATTTTAAGTGAAAAAGAGAGATTTATACTACCAAATATGGAAGTCGCAGTTAAAAAGCAATAAGCATAAGCCTTCCCCTGTAGAAAGTGCTCCTTCTGTAAGGTAATGGCTTATGCTCTCGCACCCTATCGCAATAAAGCTATAGGTGTTTCAAGTGTTACTTCTCGTCTTTAAGTACAGCTTTTAACTCATCCTCAATCGACGATTCAGCTAGTTTTACATTTGAACGATATGCCGCTCTAATGATGAGATGTCCTGCAACAGGAGCTGTTAAAAAAACGAAGACGATCCCCAGGATAAGTCGAACACTGATAAACGATTCTGCAGCCCAAAAATAAAAAAATGCTCCATTTAAAGTTAAAAGTACTGCTAATGTTGTACTTTTTGTCGCTGCATGTATCCGTGTATACACATCTGGAAAACGAATCATCCCAAATGCACTAATCACACTAACAATACTGCTTATGAATATGAGGAAGACGGCAGCATATTTAACGATCTCGCTTATATTCAACGATAACACCCCTCTCAATAAATTTTGAGAGAGCGATCGTACTAATAAAAGCCAGAATTCCGATAATAAGAATCACTTCCAGAAATGCTTTCGTCTTTAGTATGATCGAGATAATCGCGATCCCAGAAATGAGATTCACGCCGATCGTATCCATAGCAATCACGCGATCAGGCATGGATGGTCCTCGTATGATTCGATATAAAACAATTGCTATGGACAAAGTAAACAATACAAGTGAAGTACGTAGCATTATTTCAATCATTATCGAGTCACCTCCATTATCGCTTTTTCAAATTTTTCGAGAGAACGCAAGAGGCTATCCTTCGACTCCTCAAGATCCATCCCATGTATATAGAACACATTACCCTCAGGGGATACTTCCATAACGACAGATCCGGGGGTGAGTGTCAGTAGCATGGCAAGGGTTGACACTTCCCAATCACTTTTTAATTTTGTTTCATACGTAAAAATGCCTGGTTTGATATGCAGCGTTGGCTTTAATATCTGCACAAGCACCACATAACTTGATTGAAGTAACTCCGAAATAAAAATGATGATCAGTTTAACAAGTGAATAGAAACGACGCAAATAAAATTGTTGCCCGAAAAATCGATGCATTAGGAATACTATTACAATCCCAACTAAGAAACCCGAGAAAAAGGTGGAAAATCTTAATACATCTTCATCACGTAACAACATCCAAAGCAATGCAATAAATAAATTCAGTAAAAATTGGGCTGGCATTTACATCCACCTCTTCTTTCTGGAAACACTATAAAACCTCTCATTTTTTATCACCCAAAATCGCATCGATATAAATATCTGGGTTCGCTAATGTATTTGCTGCATCATGTACATAAGCAGAAATCGCTTCTGCTCCTAGACCGAGGACAGCAGTAGCGATACCAAGTAATACACAAGGGACTAATAAGCCGCGTTTCAACGGGACTTCATCTTCTTCACTAATGATTGTTTCTCCCCAGAAACAGTTCATAAAGACTCGCAAAAGGGAATAGAGTACAAAAATGCTAGATATGAAAGCAAGCGCAAGTAAAACGAAGGAACCTGTCTCAACTGCCCCCATGCCTACCAATATTTTACCGATGAACCCGCTAAACGGTGGAATACCTGCTAGTGAAAGTGTAACAATGAAAAATAACCAACCTAATAACGGATAATTGCGAATGAGGCCACTCATTTCATTGATTTTCCCTGTACCAGTCATACTGATGATTGTTCCAGCAAGCAGAAACAGTAATGCTTTTACAATCATGTCATGCACTAGATAATAGATCGATCCTTCGATTGCAGTTTGAGTAGAAACAGCTAATCCTACGAGAATAAATCCAACGGCGATGACAACATTAAACGCAACAACTTGACGAATATCCTTATAGGCTATTGCTCCTAAACACCCGCCGATCATTGTGATTGCAGCCATTACGCCGATAAGCGTATGGGTGATCGAAGGTTCGTGATAAAATAACAATGTAAATACCCGAAACATTGCATATATACCTACTTTTGTAAGCAACGCACCAAACAACGCTGCTACAGCGGTTGGAGGAGCACTATATGCACCTGGAAGCCAAAAGTAAAGTAAGAGCCCGGCCTTTAAACTGAATACAAGCAGAAATAAAATACTGATCGTCGTCAACAGTGGGCCTTGTCCAACTTCGGCTATTCGTTGTGATAAATGAGCAAAGTTTAAAGTCCCTACTGTTCCATATAAATAGGCAATCGCAACAAGAAAAAACCATGATGATAATACATTAATAGCAACATACTTGATCGATTCTTTTAGTTGAATCTTTTTTCCGCCTAGTGAAATAAGTACATATGAAGCTACCAACATCACTTCAAAGCATACAAATAAGTTGAAAAGATCACCAGTCATAAAAGAACCGTTTACTCCCGCAACTAACAAATGAACAAAAGAATAGAAAAACATATTTTCTCGTTTTTTTCCAATGGAAGAAAAGGCATATAGGAGACAAATCGCAGTAACGATACTTGTCGTCAAGACAAGGAGCATCGAGAATGAATCAGCGACAAAGATGATTCCGTAAGGTGGTGCCCAACCTCCGAAATCGAGATATAATATCCCCTCTGTCTGAATCCTATTTAAAATATAAATACTAACACCCGCTGTTCCAATCATTGCACCGATACTGAGCCACCGCTGAATTTGGACGAATGAGCGGAGGAAAACAAGAATAATACCGGTCAAAATCGGAATAACCATAGGCAGTACAAGCAGATTATTCATCATTTAACCCACTTAACTCATCATAATCTTCCGTCCTAGATTCCTGATATGAGCGATAAACCAATACAAGTAAAAATGCAGTAACAGCAAAACTGATCACAATCGCCGTTAAAATCAACGCTTGTGGCAATGCATCCACATATGGGCCTTCTGCTGCTAACAATGGAACATTCCCGGTTTTCAATCCACCCATCGTCATAATAAGAAGGTGAACCGCATGGGATAGTAAAGAAGTTCCCAAAATGACACGAATAAAGTTCCGTGACAAAATTAAATATGTCGCTACGGCTACCAATACCCCGACTAGGATGGTAATTAAAGTTTCCATGGACTACACATCCTCACTTATACTCAAAATAATTGTTACTACTACACCAACAACAGTTAAGGCAACACCGGCCTCAAATATAATCACAGTTGCCAGTTCCGTTTTTCCAAAAACAGGTAGATTAAAATAAGAAAACGCCTGGCTTAAAAATGGAGAATCAGATAAAAGCGCCCCAAATCCACTAGTGACTGAAATCAAAACACCAAGAGCAGCAACCCGCTTAAAATCGAATGGAATTCCTTTATGGACTGTTTCTATATCATAAGCAAGATAAAGTAGCACAATGGCTGAGGCAAGAACAAGACCACCAATAAAACCGCCACCTGGATTATTGTGACCTGATAAAAACAGATATACTCCAAGCGTTAAGATGATAAAAACGACTATTCGTGTAACTGTTTGTAAAATAACATCATTTATTTTCAATGTCCTGCTCCCCCTTTCCAGCCTTTAGCTTAATTAATGTATATACACCAAGTCCAGCAATAAATAGTACGACAACTTCTAGCATTGTATCGAATGCCCGGAAATCACCTAAAATGGCATTAACAATATTATTACCACCTGCAAGTTCATACGCATTTTCAAAGTATATAGAAATTGTTTCAAACGTATTATTACTCTGTACAGACAAGGCAATAAGCGTAACAATAGTTCCAGTGGAGATAGCGATAAACGCATGAACCATTTTTTTCCGCGGTCTATATGTCTCCTTCTTCCATTCAGGTAAGAATCGAAAACATAATAGGAATAAAGCAGTTGTTACAGTCTCTACAACAAGTTGAGTAAGTGCCAAATCCGGAGCACGGAATAAAACAAAGAATATAGCGATCGAATATCCAAGAACCCCATTCAGTAAAGTAGCTGTCAAGCGAGATCTAGAAAATAGAATCGCAACACCAGCTGTCATCATAACAAAGACTAATATCCACTCATACACCCTGATTGGCGCATTACTGGACACGTCGAAATTAAACGCATCTGTAAAGAATAATCCACCTCCAACAGCAGTGAAAAAGAAAAGATATACATATAGTGCGTAATCGCGAAGATTACCTGTCATATATGATTTTGTAATTTCTGAAGAACGATGCTCCATTTGCATAAGAGTGTAATTATATAGAGCATTCAAGCTCCAACCTGGCGGAAACAGACGATACACAGGTTTCCAATAACGAAGAATTCGAAACAATATTAACCCTATAATTATAACTCCAATCGTCATTAATAAAGGCGTGTTCCAACCATGCCAAGCGGAAATATGTGGAACTAGTTCTTCTACGTCAGAAAAAGTCGGATAAATACTTGCCATTGCCGGTTTTAGTAAATAGTTACCGACTAGATTAGGGAAAAAGAATATACCGACTACCAAAATTGCAAGAATACTTGGTGCTATTAGCATCCTGAAAGGTGCTTCTTGCCCTTTATGCTCTAATTTTTCAGGCTGATATGGCCCTAGAAACGTTCTAAAAACGATGATCATACAATAGACAAATGTAAAAATACTAGCAATCCAAGCAATAACCGGGAAAAGATATCCCCAAGTTCCTAATGAAAAGATATCAAGTTGTGTTATTTTAACAACTGATTCAAAAAACATTTCCTTACTTAAAAAGCCATTAAAAGGAGGTAATCCCGCCATTGAGAAGCTCCCAATGATTGCGATAGAAAAAGTAATCGGCATTAAAGCCATTAAGCCTCCCAATTTACGGATATCCCTTGTGCCTAGTTCATGGTCAATTACACCAACAACCATGAAAAGTGCACCTTTAAACGTAGAATGATTAACGAGATGAAAAAGTGCGGCAAATGTTGCTTGTGTATATATAACCGAATCTGTGCTATACCCTATGTGAAGTGCAGCAGATCCAAGGCCAAACAAACTCATTATTAAGCCAAGTTGACTAATCGTGGAATAGGCAAGTAATGCCTTGAGATCAACTTGGCGTACTGCATTAAAGGAGCCCCAAAACAATGTGAAAATACCGATCCCACTGACAACCCAAAACCAAACATAATCGCCGCCAAAAACGGGTGTTAGACGCGCAACCAGATAAATACCTGCTTTAACCATTGTCGCTGAATGTAAATAAGCACTAACTGGTGTAGGAGCTTCCATTGCATCAGGTAACCATATATGGAATGGGAATTGAGCTGATTTTGTGAATGCTCCAAGTAGCACCAATAACATCGCTGGAAGAAATAGCGGATGATCAATATAATCATTCAAAGATGAAATAAGCTCTCGAACACTTAATGTATCTGCCATAATATAAACCATGATAAAACCTGCGAGCATGGCTATCCCACCACTCACAGTAATCAATAATGATTTTTGAGCGCCATATCTTGATCCCTTCCGATGATACCAAAATGCAATTAACAAAAAAGAAGAGATACTTGTTAATTCCCAGAACACATATAATACAAAAATATTATCAGACAATACGACACCAAGCATTGCGCCCATAAACAAAAGCAAGTAAATATAGAAATGATGTAGGGATTCCCTTGCAGATAAATAGTAAATGGAGTACAGTATGACCAAGCTACCTACACCTGTGATCAGAAGACCAAAAATCATACTAAGACCATCCAAATAGGTAGAAAAGTTGATACCGTACGTAGGAATCCATTCGATGGTATTTAAATATGTACTTCCTTTTGCAATGGATGGAACATAGCGAGCGAGCATGATAAAAAGAATGACTGGCACAGCAAGGACAAACCAACCTATATGTATTCGTGATAAACGTTTATAAAAGAATGGAATAAGTGCTGCGGCTAAAAACGGGAGTAAAATCGTGATGATAATAAGCAAAACTAAACCTCCAATTCATGATCATTTTTGAGGAATGCAGTCCTAAAGCCCAAGCCCTATGGATAGTATAAAACTCAGAACTGTATATTTAGCATATCAAGACGGCATAAAACAATTGAAATATTCTGTAAAAAATGGGTTGTATAACAATAATGAAAGTGTAGATTTTCTATTAATTCTTTCATTACCTATGGGGTATATATATCAATTGGTCAAACCATTTGATATTGTTGGACTAGCGACTACACAGTATATTTATATTTACCATAAATTATACACTAAACACATTTTGCATGCACGATTAGTAACTTTTTTCACTGTATATTGTATAGGCACAAGATTCGTTCATTTACTTTTCCAAATGCTTAAGTAAATCAAGCTTGCAATAATGCACCTAATCGACTATGATAATTAAGTTTTAATTATATTATTCGAATGCACAAAAACTATTGTATTAATGATTATGATAAAAGAGGTGATTTTCGCCATGAAAAAAGTTAAAGGGCGTATGGATGAGAGTATTCTTGTTTGTGTATATTACGGTCCGAATGGGGAACGTCTAATTAGACGCGGTCATAAAATGGCGAGTATCATGGATTGTCCTTTATATATATTAACGGTTGATCCACTTCCATATGATGAATTTGATGCGGAAAAATCTGGATATGTTGAACGTTGGAAAGAACTAGTTGAGGAATTAGATATTGACGATTTTATTCTCAAAGATAATGAAAAACGGCATTCGAGTAAAGTAATAGCCGAAATAGCACATAATCATAATATTACACAAATTATCATTGGCCAAACTGCACAAAGTAGATGGGAAGAAATCACTAAAGGCTCCTTCCTAAATGTTTTATTAAGAAATATTCCATTTGTTGATTTCCATGTTGTTTCACTCGATCGTTCGATTAAAAGCGAAGAAGAAGAAGATTTTTTTGAAAAAGGTGTTCGTGGTTATCTTGTGAAAGATGGAGACAATTATCGACTGAGTTTTTCAAGTTCAAAGGAAGTTCAGCATGAAGGAATATTTTACAAAGAAATTGGTACGGATTTCAATAATGGGGTTTTTAAGTTTATGAAGCATGATAAAACATGCCAGGTCCATATTACGGACGATAAAATCACCGAACCTATTCAATTCTGTCCATATATGAAAGAAGAAGTTTTTAAGGATTAATGACGCCCGCCAAAACCGGACTAATCAAAAAATGCACTAGCCAGGGTGCACGACATAAAACCAGGGTGTTCAAGAGCTAACCTCTCGAACACCCTGGTTTATAATTTATTATTTTGCTGCATCGTATAACTTTTGAACTTCATCCCAATTAACGACGTTCCAGAATGCACCCATATATTCCGGACGGCGATTTTGGTATTTTAAATAATATGCATGTTCCCATACGTCTAATCCCAATAAAGGCGTATTACCTTCCATTAGTGGGCTATCTTGGTTTGGAGTACTAGTAATTTCAATATCTCCATTTTTCAAGATTAACCAAGCCCAACCAGAACCGAAACGTCCTGCTCCTGCAGCAGCAAATTGTTCTTTAAAATTATCTAGGCTTCCAAATTTGCTATTAATTGCTTCAGCAAGGGAACCTGTTGGTTCTCCGCCACCATCTGCTGAAAGAAGTTTCCAGAATAATGAATGGTTTGCATGTCCCCCACCATTATTGCGGACTGCTGTACGAATAGCTTCAGGAACAGAATCAAGATCCGAAATTAAGTCTTCAACAGATTTGCCTGCCAGCTCAGCATTTCCTTCGAGCGCTTTGTTTAGATTAGTCACGTATGTGTTATGATGTTTTGTATGATGAATATTCATTGTTTCCTTATCGATATGGGGCTCTAATGCATCGTATCCATAAGGAAGTTGCGGTAGTTCATATGCCATTTATAATTCCTCCTATGTAATTTTTTTGAATCATTAAATGATTCAAGTTCTACAGACTAAGATTATCAAAATTGGAAACTTCTTTCAAACTTTATGCCTGAGAATTCACTGAGAATATATATTAGAGAACGAGAAACAAAAAGTATCCTACCATCACTAATTGAATAATGGCTTTTACTACCACACTGCTAATAAAAGCAACAACAGAACCCAGACCAATTTTTAAAGCTAAAGTAAATTTTGTTCTATTAACAATTATTTCTCCAATTACCGCTCCAAGAAATGGGCCAATTAAAATACCAAACACCGGAATGACAAATGGACCGACTAATATACCGATTGTACTCCCCCACATCCCAGCTTTTGACCCACCAAATTTCTTCACTCCAATTAAATTGGCTAAATGATCTGCAAAAAATAGCAACATAACGAATAACGTTTGTATTATCCAAAACAACCAATTAAATGGCTCAAATGAGAATAATAATCCATACAAGATAAATGATCCCAGTAAAAATATCACACTTGGGATAATAGGATAGACAAGCCCGATAAAGGCAATAATTATAAGAATAATAATAAGAATCCAATACACTGTCTCCATATGATACCCCCTCTCTTTACGATCATTTCCCTATTTTCATCAATAAAAACAGCTTATTTCCGAACAATTAAGTAATATTTTCAAAAAACCTTGAATTATTCACATGACCACATCTACACTATAGAAGATTGAATATTGTTATAGGAAGTGATTGCATGAAAAATATTACTATCTTTTCGATGTTTATTAAAAGTATTTATTCAGTAAAACATATTGCTAAGTTTAGATTTGCAGGTATTGGTAAAACCCTACAATATGTGTTTTTTCTTGCTCTACTCTATTTTTTACCTGGCCTCATCCAAGCGTTGGCTGCGGGTAAAGATTCATCCATTCTAGTGCCAGGATTCGATTTTGATACCGGTAGTTTGATGATCATTTTACCAATATATATTCTGTTTATGTATATTTTCAATGCCGGAGTAATTATTTTTAAAATAACAGTGCTGGCCGCAATCGCTCTGTTACTAGCGAAAATACTTAAACGGAACTTACCATACAGACAAAGTTGGAGATTAACAGCATTTAGCATTACATTCACCACTTTTTCATTTGGTGTTCTAGCCCTATTTGACCTTGTCATACCTGGAGCACTCATTATCGATCTGGCCGTATCATTGATTTATATATGTGCGAGCATATTAAAAATACCTAAACCGAAAAATAAATAATGACTTAATAGTACGTGTTCAAAAAGGTACCAACTTAGAAACAAGAATTTCGAGGCGCGAAGGTTTTGATGATCGGGCTTGCACACGATGTGCTGACCTCTGTGTTGCTCACAGGACGTGAGCGACCTTAACAGAGGATTTCCTTAGTAGATTAGTAGAAGTACCTAATTACCAATGAAAAAATTCGCCGTTTATCATTTGATGACTTTTTGAACATCCTTTTTAATCATATTTATCCCACCCCTCACATATAGATGAGTATCTATATGATGAGGGGTGGGATTAAACATGAAAAACATTGCAGCACTAATGGTAGGACTAATTGTAATATACAGTATGTATCATGATTTAACGGTCGGTACACTTCCAGCTAATGAAACAGCAGACGCTTCAACAATCGAAAAAAACATTATTAGCACACTTCCCTATACACTTGTCGAAATGAAACGAGGCGAAACAGTGTTATCAATACTTGAACAGTTAAGTCCTGGAGTATTGCCCGTATCAATCGAACAAGCCGTAAAAGACTTTACCGAGTACAATAACGGAGTGAAACCGGAACAAATCCAGGCTGGTCATACATATAAATTCCCATTATACCACTGATTTACCTGTTTACTTTAATAGTTGAATGTTGTCAAGATAGATATAATATTGATACAATAGATTAGTAACTATAAAATTCTTCGTTTATTAAAAGGAGAGAAATACCCTTGGGTGAAATAATACATCGTTCTAAAACACGTCCCGTAAAAGTTGGTAATTTGACGATCGGAGGAAGCGACGAGCTAATTATTCAAAGTATGACTATGTCGAAAACACATGACGTTAAAGCAACAGTCAACGAGATTAATCGTTTAACAGAGGCTGGCTGTCAAATGGTTAGGGTAGCATGCCCCGACGAAAGAGCGGCGCACGCTATCAAAGAAATCAAAAAAAGAATCACTATCCCCCTCGTTGTTGATATTCATTTTGACTATAAACTAGCATTAATCGCAATTGAAGGCGGAGCAGATAAAATTCGAATCAATCCGGGCAATATTGGACGCCGTGAGAAAGTAGAAGCCGTTGTAAAAGCAGCAAAAGCAAAAGGTATCCCAATTCGGATTGGTGTAAATGCCGGAAGCTTAGAAAGACATATTATTAAAAAATACGGTTATCCTACTGCAGACGGTATGGTTGAAAGTGCGCTTCACCATATAAAGATTCTTGAAGACTTAGACTTTCACGATATTATTGTATCTATGAAAGCATCTGATGTTCCACTAGCAATTGAAGCATATGAAAAAGCTGCAAAAGCTTTTGACTACCCACTTCATCTAGGTATTACAGAAAGTGGCACTCTATTTGCTGGAACGATTAAAAGTGCAGCTGGGCTTGGTGCCATTTTAAGTAAAGGCATTGGTAATACCTTGCGTATTTCACTTAGTGCAGATCCCGTTGAGGAGATAAAAGTGGCTCGTGAACTATTGAAATCATTCGGCCTTATCTCGAATGCTGCAACACTTGTTTCATGTCCGACATGCGGAAGAATTGAAATTGATTTAATTAGTATTGCCAATGAAGTAGAAGAATATATTCAACATATTAAAGCACCATTAAAGATATCCGTCTTAGGCTGTGCTGTAAATGGGCCAGGTGAGGCTCGTGAAGCCGATATCGGCATTGCAGGGGCACGCGGTGAAGGACTATTATTCAAAAAAGGAAAAACGGTTAGAAAAGTTCCAGAAGCAACTATGGTTGAGGAACTAAAAAAAGAGATAGACATCATGGCAGAAGAGTATTTCAAAAAGCAAAAAGAAGAAGAAGAAGAAGAAACAAAACAAAATATCGTAAATTAATATAGAAACAGCACGGTCACATATCCGTGCTGTTTTTATAACAATTTATACAAAATCAGAATATTGATAAGAAAACACAAGCGCCCTGTTCGAGACGTACAAACTGTGTCCACACGATGTGGGCGCGTAAACGTTGAAAAACTTTTACTTTCTTATCTTTTTACAAAGGAGAATATATCATTGCAAAAAAGATTTGGTATAGACATTGATGGCACAGTTACATGCCCCACGTCCCTTGTACCTTTTATAAATAAAGCTTTTCATTTAAACATTACTTTGGACGATCTTACGGAATATGAAATTACTGAATGCATAAATGTGTCAAAGAATACTTTTTATAACTGGTTTGTGACGGCTGAGCCAGAAATTTATTCACAGTCTCCGCTAGCAAACGGAGCCAAGTCTGTGTTGTCAAAATGGATCAAGGACCATGAATTATACTTCATTAGTGCAAGAAAAAACACGCTCAGAGATGTAACCGAGGCATGGTTTAATACGCAGGATATTGATTATCATCATATTGAATTAATTGGTTCCCACGATAAGGTTGCCACAGCTAAAAGACATAAAGTTGATCTTTTCTTTGAAGATAAGCATGATAATGCAGTAGCCATCTCTGAAGAATTGAATATTCCTGTTATCCTTTTCGATACACCGTATAATAGAAAACCTGCTCCAGAGCAGGTAATTCGCGTCTATAACTGGAAAGAAGCTGAGGACTGGGTTGGGAATTGGCTAGAAACTGCAAATATAAAAACCAAACAGAAAGCATAATTGGCTTCTTGGGCTGTCGAAGAAAATTTTGGCAGCCTTTATTAATTACGATTCACATTATTAGCTTAAAACCTAATTCAAACTATCCGAATGAATAAACTTTATCCCTACTTGTTGAATATAGGATAATTTCACATTTATTTATTAAATATTTCACCTATATAGGCGGATTACTAACCACTTATAGGATTTACTAACCGCTCGCCATGCTTTACAAGCCACTCATAGGATTTTACTGGCCACTCGCTATACTTTACAAGCCACTCACGGGATTTACTGGCCGCTCTCCTTACTTTACAAGCCACTCACGGGATTTACTGGCCGCTCGCCTTACTTTACAAGCCACTCACGGGATTTACTGGACGCTCGCCTTACTTTACAAGCCACTCACGGGATTTGCTAGTCAAGTCCAGACAATTGTGTAATTTAGTTTACAATTTTTTCTTTATGATATTTAGTTAGAGTTGGCTATTTTATTTCATCAAGTGAAAAGGGGGTACCCCCTTTTCACTTGATGAAATTGTCATTTTATAAACTCTTTTTTCCGCTTCGTTCTCTGTTTTCATAATCCATTAGTATTGCACCGATAAGTCGAAATGCAGATTGATTATTCGGGAAGATACGTATGACTCTTTCTCTCCTGCGAACCTCCTGATTAAGCCTTTCAAGTGAATTTGTGCTCGCTAGATAACGATGATAACGAGAAGGCTGGTTGAGAAATTGAATGGCATCTTCGAAGCCATCCTCTAAAATTTCAATTGCTTTCTGGACCTTTGCTTCTTCTTCATATTTATCGACAAATTGCTCTTTATATTGGCGAGCTTCTTCTACTGAAATACTATTAAAGATGCGCCTCATGTCAGCGATTATTTGTTTTGATTCTTTTTTTGGCAATCGTTCAATGATATTCCGTTTAAAATGGACAGTGCAACGTTGCCAAGAAGTGCCTATGAATTCCCGCTGAATTGCTTTTTTCAGTCCTTCATGAGCGTCTGAAATAATAAGTTTTGGAGACTGAAGAGCACGTCCTTTCAGGTGTTGGAAGAATCCTTGCCATGCCTCAAAACTCTCAACATGATCGATTTTTAGTCCAATCACTTCACGTCTCTTGTTTTCATTTATCGCTGTAGCGATATAAACTGCCTTGGAAATCACTTTATTATGTTCCCGGACCTTGATATACATAGCATCTGCATAAACGTACGGATAGTACATGGTATTTAGGGGGCGGTTTGCCCACTCATTTACGATTGGATCTAGCTTTCCAGTAAGCGAAGATACGAACGATTTAGAGACGTTTTCTCCACACAGTTGTTGAACGACATTTGTGACTTTTCGAGTGGAAATCCCATTGACCACCATCTCTAACATCGACAATACAAAAGCCTGATCGACACGGGAAAACCTTTCAAACACGGAGGGAGAAAAGTGTCCCTCACGGGTTCTCGGGACTCGCAGTTGAACCCTTCCAATACTAAGGAGAAGCTCTCGCTCGTAGTAGCCATTTCGGTAATCAATGCGTTCGATCGAGCGCTCGTAGGCAGCTGCTTGGAGATAATCATCGCGTTCCTTCTCCATATATTCATTTAGGACAAGTACAATCGTGGATTTTACTACCGCTTCCAGGTTTGAATTTAGCACTGAGTCTTTTAAAATTTCAATATCTAGGTTAAAATTAAGTTGGGTCATCATCAATTCCTCCTCAATGTGATCGTGGTTGAAAACATTGTAACATGAGGTCTTGATGAGACCTTTTCTTTTTACACAATTATACGGACTCTATCTACTTTACAAGCCACCCACGGGATTTACTGGCCGCTCGCCTTACTTTACAAGCCACCCACGGGATTTACTGGACGCTCGCCATATTTTACAAGCCACCCGTAGAATTTACTGGATAGGCATGTCCGTTCATTAATATGGTATTTCGAAAAATAAAAAACCTTCTCTACTACAATTTTTTCGAAGGGCTGGGTTAAAAACACTACCGTTTGCCGAACGTTTGTTTGTTCATTCCGATAAACTAACATTGCTCATAAATGAGCAAACAAGCGTCATATATCTAAAAAGGGGCTTCCTACAACAAAAGAAGCCAAATTGGCTTCTTTTGTTGTAGGCCCACCGTTATACAGACGGATCTTGCGGTCCCATATTTTTTTCCACAAACTTCACAAAAACATGCCCCTATACTTTTTCAGTGCACATATTTTATGAAGCACTCTTGCATTTCGGACACTTTCCGTAGATTTCAAACTTGTGATCTGCCACTTCATAATCTCGCAAATCCTCCGTAACAAATTCCATCGGACATGCTTCTATCGCTTTCGACTTTCCACATGTTAAACAGATAAAATGATGATGATGATCATGAGTTGTACATGCATAGCGAAAATGCTTTTCTCCCGCAAGCTCCGTAGATTCTAAGATACCTAATTCAAAGAATAGTGATAAATTCCGATATATTGTATCAAAGCTTAGGCCAGGAAAATCATCTTGCATTAGCTCGAACACATCTTTAGCGGTTAAATATTTATTATTAGTAGTAAATACTTCTAGCATTTGCTCCCGCTTTCCAGTAACTTTATATCCTCGATCTTTTACTGTCTGAATTGCTTCAGTAATATGCATGTCCTCACCTCAATTTATATTCATCGGTCGTTTACTTTGAATTTTTTTAAAACCAATAACACTAATTAATATAACAATGGCAATCATCACGATTGTCCCACCTGGAGCAAGGTCCAAATAATAAGCACTTATTAGCCCACCAATAACCGAAATTTCCCCAAATAATATCGAAAGATAAATAGTTTGTTTAAATCCGCGAGCAATTCTCATACTTGCGGCTACAGGTAATGTCATTAAAGCGGACACCAACAGAATACCTACTATACGCATCGATGCTGCAATAACCAAAGCTATCATGACCATGAATAGAAAGTGGATAGCCTTGGCCGGAATTCCCGACGCTTTTGCATGTTCCTCATCAAATGATAATAAAAAAAGTTCTTTATATAATAAGACCACTGCTAGAACAACAAAAATACTGACTGCTATAATGACATATAGATCAGTTCTGCTAACTGCGCTGACACTCCCAAATAAATAGCTGAGTAAATCAGTATTAAAACCATCAGCTAATGAAATAAAGATAACACCAATACCGATTCCTCCCGATAAAATAATCGGGATAGCGAGTTCCTGATAATGCTTATATACTGATCTTAAACGTTCAACAAATATGGAACCCAGTACAGAAAAGCCCATTCCAAAATAGAGTGGATTCATCCCCGCGAAAAACAATACCTTTTTACTTAAAAAAAGGCTTGCTGCAATACCTGCAAGTGTCACATGGCTTAGCGCATCGGCTATTAATGAGAGTCTTCTTACAACAATAAAAGTACCAAGTAACGGAGCGATCAATCCAATTAATATACCGGTTAAAAATGTATTTTTTAAAAATTCATATTGAAAAATAGCAGTAATCATTATTTGTACCCACCTTCATAATGGGACTCATGTTCATGCGTAAGCACGTGCACATCATGCTGATAAAAAGACGACATTTCTTCAGGGCTTAGCTTCTCATATTCATCTGTCATACCATGGAAATGCAAATGCTTATTTAAACATGCCACATGGGTAACTTTATTGCTAATTGTCCCTATATCATGGGTGACTAATAACAATGTAATGCCTAACTCTTTATTTAATATATCAAGCATATCATAAAAAGACTTTACATTTTTTGCATCTACACCAACTGTTGGTTCATCTAGAATAAGAATATCTGGCTTTGAAACAATTGCCCGTGCAATAAATACCCGTTGCTGTTGTCCGCCCGATAGTTCTCCGATATTTCGGTTAATAAATTCTTCTAATCCGACCGATCTAACAGCTTCCATAACATCATTTTTTCTACTATGTCCAAGAGAACGAAATAAGCCGATTTTCCCAGTTAATCCACTTGCAACTACCTCGTAGACAGTTGCTGGAAAACCACTATTAAAAGAATTCGCTTTTTGTGAAACAAACCCAATTCGATTCCATTCTTTAAATTTATCTTGCGGTTGTCCGAATAATGTTATTTCCCCTTCTTGAGGCTTTAATAATCCAAGGATTAATTTTAGCAACGTCGATTTTCCTGATCCATTGGGACCAACAAGTCCAAGGAATGCACCAGATGGAATTGTTAAATTTATATTTTCCAATACATTTTCTCGATCATAACGAAAACTTATATCATTTATTTCAATAATAGCTTTTAGTGTCATTTACATACATCCTCTTATAATCAGAATCATTACGATTTACTACATAAGAAATTATACACAACCAAACTTGACTTGTAAACAGATTGGCTTTTTATACAGAAATGTTATAAATAGTAGCGTCTGCTGAGCAAAGTTTAAGATGATACCACTCTTTAACGTGGGCTATCTATAGATACATATCGATTTGAACGCCGACTTAATCTAAAGGCATAAAAATTGGCGGAATTTTTGTGTCACGATTCATCTTTATTAAACATACATTTGGATGAGGAGTGATGTCCAATGAATTTGTTGAAAAATATGGTAAATTCCAAAATGAACAACATAACTGCAGATGAATTATTAAAGTATGCTGGTGAAATTAATATGGAACTGGCTAGACCACAAGCTGAACAGATTGCTAAATACTTACATGGAAAGCATTTTGATATTTTTGACGACAAAACGAGAGCACAAATTATTAAGGAAATCGCTAAAGTATCAGGTCCGAAAACAGCAAAAGAGCTTAATAAATTATTTATACAACATACAGCTGGATTATAGGAAAAATGAAGGCTAATTGCCGAGTAATCTCGAATCTAGAAACTTCTGCACTAGTACATCGTAAACAATAATATGTATCCAACTATTAGAAAAACTATCTTTACATCCAATTAAAAAGCTAAATGAAAGCCTAGTAGATTAGGCTTCATTTAGCTTTGGGTTATTTTATGATAGGATCAAGCATTTTCTCACGAATTTGCTCATCAAATACTTTATTTTTAATCATTTCTATTTCGTGTTTATATGGTGCTTTTTTATTTTTCTTATCTTCACCGATAAAAGGTGTTTCTAAAATTTTTGGTATTTGGATTAACTGCGGATGATGAACGATATAGTTTAACGCATCAAAACCAATATATCCAAATCCAATGTTTTCATGTCGGTCTTTTTTAGCCCCACATTCATTTTTACTATCGTTAATATGAAGGACCTTTATCCGTTCTATACCAATTGTTTTATCAAAAGCTTCTAGCACACCGTCGAAATCGTTAACTATATCGTAGCCAGCATCATGCGTGTGACATGTATCAAAACAAATAGATAGCTTGTCATTATGATGGACTCCATCGATAATTGCTGCTAATTCTTCAAATGTTCTACCACACTCTGTCCCTTTTCCAGCCATCGTCTCAAGTGCTATTTGTACTTCTTGATCTTTCGTTAATACCTCGTTCAGACCTTCGATGATCTTTTGAATCCCTTTCTCAGCACCTTCACCTACATGCGCTCCAGGATGGAGAACAATTTGCTTAGAGCCAATTGCTGCCGTTCTTTCTATTTCTGAGCGCAAAAAGTTTACACCAAGCTCAAATGTAGCAGGTTTGACTGTATTACCAATATTAATAATATAAGGAGCATGCACCACGAATTCTTCAATTCCATTTTCCTTCATATGCAATAACCCGGCTTCAATATTTAAGTCCTCAATATTCTTTCTGCGTGTGTTTTGCGGTGCTCCCGTATACACCATCAATGTGTTAGCGCCATATGATACTGCTTCCTCGCTCGCACCGAGGAGCATTTTCTTTCCACTCATTGACACGTGAGAACCAATCTTCAACATCATTTATCCCTCTCCTTTATTTTTCTTTAGGTTTTAAAGACCCCCACCTCAAAGTCAAAGTGAAGCGTAGGTGGGATTTACCAATCAGGCGGGTAGAATCCCCACCTGATTCCCCGATGTTTAAGCTCGCTGAAACGAGTTTACTTTTTCCTTTGTTTACTTATTCGACGTTCTCGTTTTTTTATTTGATCTATTTGTTCTTGCATTTTCCTTTTATAACCCGGTTTTACTTTCGTAGGTTTTCTTACAAATTTTCGTGCCTTTATGTCTACTTCATCTACAGACTTTTTCCTGTTTTTCCGGCGATTACGTTCTTTTACTTCGACCCATTCGTTCTTGACTAAATCAAGGTGAGTAAACTCAATTCCCATTTTCTCGATTTGAACCAAAGCATCTTCATCAGAGTTCTCATATATTGTAACGGCCAATCCTTTGTTTCCCGCTCTGGCTGTACGCCCTGTTCGATGTATATAAAAGTCTAGGTCTCTTGGAAGCTCATAATTGATTACGTGGCTAATTCCTTGAATATCGATGCCCCTTGCTGCTAAATCCGTTGCAACAATATATTGATACTCTAGATCACGAATTTGTTTCATCATTTTCCGACGATCCCTAGAAGTTAAATCGCCATGAATTCTTCCGACCTTTAATCCTCGTTCACTTAATTGACCTGCCACTTTCTCTGCCATTTGTTTTGTATTTACAAACACAAGCGCCAAGTATGGGTTATATGAAATTAACATTTCTTTGAGTAGATCCACTTTTTCTCTGCTGCGCTTAGGTACAAGGATATGTTCGATATTTTCAGCAAAAATTTGCTTCGGTTGCACATGCTGAAATGTAGGATTTTCCATATACTTTTTTAAAAAAGGCTTTAATTTTTCCGGTATCGTTGCAGAAAATACAAGCATCTGCAATTCTTTTGGCATTTTCCCAGCTATTTGGTCTACATCCTGGAGGAAACCCATATCAAGCATTAAATCTGCCTCGTCTACTACTAATACAGAGGCTGTATGCACAAATAATGCTTGCTCTCTAACAAGATCATTAATTCGTCCTGGCGTTCCCACGACGATTTGCGGTTGTTGCTTCAGCTTATTAATTGTTCGTTGTTTATCCGTTCCACCGATATAGCAACGTGTTGTAATCGTTTCGTTTTCTAAGTGCTGAGTAATTTTGAGTATTTCATGATAAATTTGATTTGCTAATTCTCTTGTTGGTGCAGTAATGACTGCTTGAACTTCCTGTCTTTCAGGATCAATAGCTTCAATCATCGGTAAAATATAAGCATGAGTTTTTCCAGTCCCTGTTTGCGATTGTCCAATCGCACTTTTACCTTTTAAAAATAATGGAATCATTTTCTCTTGGATTTCAGTAGGTTCTCTAAAGCCCAATTCTTCAATTGCTTTATTTATAAATGATTTAAACTGGAATCGATTAAATGTATGTTCAGTCATATCCGTTCACTCCTTTAATGGGAAACTCCCTCAAACCATTATTATAAACCATAAATAAAGCATGTACAATGTGAGCTATCTTTTTTACTAATTTATAGGCAGGGATTTTTTGTTTAAAGCCCTATACATATGCCATTTAACTACTCCTTTTATTAGGAGTTGCATAATGTACATTATAGTAGCTGAGAAAGGAGGATAATCCTATGCAACGTAATATGATGAGACCGCCAATGCAAAGACAAATGCCCCGCTCGCACGGAGCAATGCGTAATACTCGAGGACCTGGAGGTGGGGGAGGTAGTTTCCTGTCGAATTTATTTCAAAAGAATAGTAACGCAGCTATAGGAAATACTGCCAAGGGTTTTAGTCGTGGAAGTGGAAGTACCAGTACTTCTTTTCTTCAAGGATTGGCTAACCCGCAAAAGATCAATTCTTTTTTAAACCAAACACAGCAAGTATTAGGCACAGCTAAGCAGTTCGGTCCAATGGTTCAGCAATATGGTCCTATTGTTAAAAATATCCCATCCATGTGGAAAATGTACCGTGCGTTTAAAGATACTCCTGTTGAATCGGAGGAAGAACAACCGAAAGTAACTGAAAACATTGCTCAAAAAAAGGTAAAACATAGCGATATCAAAACAGAGAACTTAATCGCTAAGGAGCAGAAGGGAAAATCTGTTCCAAAGTTATATATCCCTTGATCTATTTGTATTCAATACCTCATCTATTGGCTTTTCTATCATATTTATATATAATAAAGATGTGAGTTCAATAGATTTCAGGCTTAAACCTGCGGTCAGGAGGATTTGAATGAAGATAATAAAGATCGCCCCACGTGGCTATTGCTATGGTGTTGTTGATGCCATGGTCATCGCCCGTAATGCAGCACTGGATAAAACATTACCACGCCCAATCTATATTCTAGGTATGATTGTTCACAATAAACATGTAACAGATGCTTTTGCCGAAGATGGCATTATCACACTTGATGGACCGAACCGTAAAGAAATACTGGAACAAGTTAATAGCGGTACTGTGATTTATACTGCCCACGGTGTTTCACCTGAAGTTCGAGAGATCGCTGAAAAAAAAGGACTTACTACAATTGATGCAACATGTCCGGATGTGACAATTACTCACGATTTAATTCGGGAGAAAGAAGCAGAAGGATACGATGTCATTTATATTGGTAAAAAAGGGCATCCAGAACCAGAAGGAGCCGTTGGCGTTGCGCCACAAATTGTGCATCTTGTAGAGTCCTTAGAAGACGTTGATGAACTTAATGTGAATAACGAAAAAATAATCGTTACAAATCAAACAACGATGAGTCAATGGGATGTTAAAGCAATTATGGATAAAGTAAAGGACAAATACCCTTTGGCTGAACAGCATGAAGAAATTTGTCTTGCCACCCAAGTTCGTCAGGAAGCTGTCGCTAAACAAGCTGGAGTAGCAGATGTCTTGATTGTAGTGGGCGATCCTATGAGCAATAACTCAAATCGCTTAGCCCAAGTATCGAAAGAGATTGCGCACACCAATGCCTACCGTGTCGGTGATGTAAGCGAAATAGATATTGACTGGATAAAAGCTGCTAAAACAGTTGCAGTCACTGCCGGCGCATCCACACCGACACCTATCGTTCGTGAAGTGATTGCATTTCTAGAACAATTTAATCCAATAGATCAATCAACATGGGTGCGTGAAAACAAAGTTCCATTAAATAAAATACTACCAAAAGTAAGAAAACCAAAATTACCTACAAGTTAATCAGTATATTGTTTCATACTAAAAAGCTGATCCAAAGAAATTGGATCAGCTTTTTTGATATGGTTGATTATAACTCCTTGCTGGTAAGCTTGGTTTCTCACAAGCAGTGGAAAGTTATTTAACATCTTCTATAAAAAGATGTAAGGGTCCGTATTTATTTCCGAGGCGAATATTTTTACTTCGTAATTCCTTTTCTCGCTCATTTCCTGTAGTATATTCGTTAATCCCTTTTTCATGATTTTCTCCACATTATGTCCTGGATCAACGATATTCAGCCCCATATTCATTGCATCATGTGCCGTGTGATAATAAATATCACCTGTCACATATGCATCGGCCCCTTTGAATTTAGCCGCGCTAATATATTTATTGCCATCCCCACCAAGAATGGCTACCTTTTTGACACGGCTATTAAGATCACCAATAACGCGAACTCCACCCGAATCGAGCGCAACTTTTACATATTCCGCAAACGCTTGTAGGTTCATCTCTTCGCTTAGTTCTCCTACTCTTCCAAGACCTAGCTGTTCAGACTGTAAATCAAGCGAATATAGGTCATACGCTGGCTCTTCGTAAGGATGTGCCTTAAGCATAGCAGCTATTACTTTCTTCTCTATATGCTCAGGATAGACTGTTTCTATTTTTACTTCTTTCACCCATTCTAGCTTTCCTCGTTTTCCAATATGTGGATTCGTATTTCCCCCAGGTAAAAAGCGCCCTGTACCTATGGATGAAAAGGAGCATTCAGTATATTCACCAATTGCTCCTGCGCCAGCGTGACCTAATGCTTGTAACATTTGCTCCTCATCTTCTTCAGGGACGAAGACTACGAGCTTTTTGAGTGTTTCTGAGTATGTTGGTACAAGCACCGTCGTATCCTCTAATTTTAATGCGACAGCAAGCATATCATTTACTCCTCCGCTGGATACATCAAGGTTCGTATGCGCCGCATAGACAGCTATATCATGTTTGATTAATTGCTCGATCAATTTCCCTGTTGGATCCTCTGTTGAAATATTTTTCAGTGGTCGATAAATTAATGGGTGGTGAGCAATAATTAGATCTACATCCTTTTCAATCGCTTCATCTACGACGTCTTGCATAACATCTAAAGCAATCATGACTTTCTTAATCTTCTTATTCAATGTACCTACATGTAATCCGATTGGATCACCTTCAAGCGCATGCTTTTTCGGAGAGAACTCTTCAAACATTTGAATAAATTCATAACCATTGATGGTTTTCACGACAATACCTCCCTAACTAAATTAATCTTTTCCATCAATTCCTTTTGCCTATCTATATATTTTGCTTTATTATCCGATTTACTAAGCTGCAAAAGTATTCTTTCCCATTGTTGCATTTCATCCAGCCATTTTTGTTGAAATACCTGATTTTTTTCTTTTAATAAATATGGTCCTAGTAATATGCCTTTTTCTAAATCCTGATATGGAAGACGCGCATTTCCTTTTTCTGCTACAAGAACTTCATAATTTTTATTATCTTCACAAAGAATGTTTTCGTCAATCAGTTGCCACTCATTTTCTAACATCCAACGTCGGATATTGTTAGCTGCTAAGTTCGGTTGTAAAATTAACCGTTTAACTCCTTCAAGTTTTTCCTTACCTGCTTCTAGTATTTCTGTAATTAGTGAGCCACCCATTCCAGCGATTACAATACACTCTACTTCTCCAACTTCGATTACAGCTAGCCCATTTCCTTTTCTAACTGCGACTAATTCAGTTAATCCCTTACTATTCACTTGCTGTATTGCGGCTCGGTAAGGCCCCTCTGCGACTTCCCCAGCAATTGCGTGAGTAGCAATCCCTCTCCTTATTGCATGGCAAGGCAAATAAGCGTGATCTGAACCTATATCCGCAATCCTCATGCCTGGAATAATATAAGAAGCTACACAATCTAATCGTTTAGATAATTTATCAATATTCATTCCTATCACCTCATTAATAAAGGTAAAAAAGTTCTTTGCAAATAGCAAAGAACTTTTTTATTTGTTGCTGTACATCTTTTATTTAAGTCCAGCAATCCATGCAGCCATTTCTTCTACATTTTCAGCTGGAACTAAGCCAGCAGGCATGCCGCCCTCTGTACCATTCGCTAAAATATCGGCAACTTCTTCTTCAGAAAGGCCTGTTCCATGTAAGTTAGGTACAGCTCCTTGTCCTTCAAGGTTTTCACCATGACAAGTAATACAAGATTTATTCGCATATGCTTCTGGTTCAAATGCGACAGTTTCCTCTTGACCACCTTCTTGCTCTTTTGCTATTTCCTTCGAATCGCCAACGCCTTTAATTCCAAGGAAAAAGATCAATCCTAGTCCCAACACCATAATTAAAATATATGGAACGATAGCATTTCTTTTCATACTAAACCCTCCTTATGTAATAACTTTCTGTAAAAAAATCATTAATGCAAACAACTACATTTTACTCGAAAAACGTAAGAAGTGAAAGCCTTAGGTATGAAGATTCATTCACTTTTCGATAATTAGACATATATATTGAACAATTTTAATGCAAAAACCAATTTTAGAGGATTAAAAAAACACCAAATGATAAACGGCGAATTTCCTCGTTGCTAATTAGGTGCTTCTACAAAGGAAAAGGATCCTCTGTTAAGGAATGATCCTCTGTTAAGATCGCTTACGTCCTGTGAGCAACACAGAGGCCAGCACGTCCTGTGCAAGTACGTACGTCCTGTGGGCAACACGGAAATCAGCACATCTGAGCAAACCTGATCCTCCATACCTTCTCGCCTCGAACTTCTTGTTTCAATTTGATAACGTTTCGCACTTTTATTAGTAATCAACAGCCACGGAATTAATATCACCATTATTAGCTTCAAATAATATAATTTATAATATCATGTTACTAAAAAAAATAATAATACTGATACCGCTACAAATCCAGAAATAGTAAAAAAGGGAATCTTACGCCAAATCCCTGCAACTACCCATAATAAACAATTAATAAGTAGCAGCGTATAAAGATTGTTCATCTCGCTATGAAAAAAGAATTTGTTGATTTGCACCATATACAACAGCAGTAGAAAAGCAGCTGTAATATAAATAATTAGCTTCTTTTTCCCGTTCTTTTGATAATATAAAATGGATAAGAATAAAAATATACCAAAAATCGTCAATATTCCTGTTTGCAAAGCGAATGAAAAATGAGTAAAATAAGTCAATACAAGGGATAAAGAAATAATGATCAAAAACAAACAATTAAAAATAAGTTCATCAGTAAATAAAGACTTTGATTTATTTGCTCTTTCGACTGATTCTTGGATATCTTCTCCCTTTGAATAAAGAGTAAGCAAATAATCGCAATAATGTTCAGGTAGCATATTGTTTTGTTTCCAAAAATTGATTTCAGATATAATGACTTTTTTTCTATTAGCATTCAATGCCCGATCACATCCTATTTACTTAAATATTCGGGATAAATCGTAAAGAGATTTCCTTTGTTGTGAAAGCGTTTTAAACGTCTCCGACATGCTTAATGAAGGAACGTCAAGCTAAGTAGGTCAGGAAAAGCGCTGGCTATAGGGAACTTCGGTTAGGTTCGCCACGTCCTGTGGCAACACCGAAGTGACCCGGGCCTAAAAAAGGTTTACTTCCGTGACCAGAAGTAAACCGAAGGATTGCATATGATTATTCAAGAAAATCTTTTAGACGTTTGCTTCTGCTAGGATGACGCAATTTTCTTAAGGCCTTAGCTTCAATTTGACGAATTCGCTCACGTGTTACACCGAAAACTTTTCCAACTTCTTCAAGCGTTCGCGTCCTGCCGTCATCTAAACCAAAACGAAGACGAAGTACGTTTTCTTCTCGATCTGTCAAAGTATCAAGTACGTCTTCAAGTTGCTCTTTTAATAACTCATATGCAGCATGATCTGAAGGTGAAGTTGCTTCTTGATCCTCGATAAAATCGCCTAGGTGTGAATCATCTTCCTCACCAATTGGCGTTTCTAACGAAACCGGTTCTTGGGCTATTTTTAAAATTTCTCGTACTTTGTCTGGTGTTAAATCCATTTCTTCCGCAATTTCTTCAGGAGCTGGTTCCCTGCCAAGATCTTGAAGTAATTGTCTTTGGACTCTAATAAGTTTATTAATCGTTTCTACCATATGAACTGGAATACGAATCGTCCGCGCTTGGTCAGCAATTGCTCTTGTAATAGCTTGACGAATCCACCATGTTGCGTACGTACTAAATTTAAAGCCTTTTTCAAAGTCGAATTTCTCAACAGCTTTTATTAAACCCATATTTCCTTCTTGAATTAGATCAAGAAACAGCATGCCGCGACCTACGTAACGCTTTGCAATACTAACAACGAGACGAAGATTAGCCTCAGCAAGTCGTTTCTTTGCTTCTTCATCACCTTGTTCGATTCTTTTTGCAAGAGCTACTTCTTCAGCTGCAGATAATAAATTAACGCGGCCAATTTCTTTTAGATACATTCTAACCGGGTCATTAATTTTAACACCTGGAGGTACGCTTAAGTCATTTAAATCAAATTCTTCACTTTCCTTTTGAACTTGTGGGGATCCCGGAGTTGCTCCATCTACTTCACTTTCCTCGAGGACTTCTACACCTTGGTCACCAAGCAATTCATAGTACTCATCCATTTGATCTGAGTCTAAATCAAAGTTGGCAAGTTTTCCTGCAATAAGCTCATATGTTAAGCTACCCTGCTTTTTTCCTTGTTCAAGTAATTGTTCTTTTACTTGGTCTAGGGTAAGTTCTATTTCTGTTTCATTGGAACGAGCCGATTTTTCAGCCATACGTCCCCCTCCTTCCAGCATTTGCATACCGTAATATTTTTCACAAAGATTTGCGAATTTCAATAATCTCCATTGCAATATTAATTGCTGTGGAATGATCATTATTCCGTTCCGCTGCTTTTTGTTCCAATTGCTTTTCTTTTATCATTAACATTTTCGGGTATTTCAACACATGGTTTACGTAATCTCTTAATTCTTGCTCAGTATGTTCATGGTCAATTGAGAGCATTTCTATTTCTGCCACAATCGTACGCAACTTTTTATCAGGAAGAAAATGCAAGAAATTACTCGAGTCAGGATGATTACCTTCTTCATAATAACCACATAAATAAGTAAGGATTGCCTGATGTTCATCATAAAAAAATGGGGTTTCGCCAAGCATTTCTATGACACGATAAGTAATTGCTTCATCTTGAAGCATTCTTGCAATCAATTGCCTTTCTGCCGCTATATGTGCTGGAAGTAACTTTTTTGCGGAACGTGGTGCGACAGGTGGATTTTTTTGTATTTGCTGCTGTTCTTTTGGTTTTATTTGATGCGTATTATCTAATGTTTTTAACTGTTCCATTAATGCATCTAATGACAAGGAAAATTCTTCAGCCAATTGTCTGATATATAAATCCCGCTCTACAGGATTTGTAAGCTTACTGATTTCCGTTATAACTTCTTCGATATAATGAAGCTTTTCTCCTTCATTTTGAAGATTCTTGCCCTGACGAAAGTATATTAATTTGTATGCCATCCAGGTATGGCCATTCCCTATTACATCTTTACGGAATTTGTCTGCTCCGTGGTTTCGAATGTAGTCATCAGGATCTAAGCCATTCGGCAAAGTAGCTACTGTCACATTAAACCCTTGTTGTACAAGCAGTGTACCAGCCTTGAATGCTGCTTCAAATCCAGCTTGATCCGAGTCAAAACATAATGTAACTTCATCAACTAGTCTTCGCAATTGTTGAGCATGATTTTTCGTAAATGCTGTACCCATTACTGCCAATCCATTTTTAACTCCAGCTAAGTCTGCCGATATGACATCTGCAAATCCTTCAAATATGACAGCAAAGTTTTGTTTACGGATATGACTTCTTGCTTCATGAAAATGATATAGAAGTGTGCTCTTATTAAAAAGTTCTGTCTCTGGAGTATTCAAATACTTGGGCTGGTCATCAGATTCTATAGCTCGTGCAGAGAATCCAACAATTTGACCTTTGGCATTATGGAGTGGAAACATGATTCTGCTACGGAATCGATCAAAGTATGATTCATCTTTATCACGTCTCCCTATCAACCCTGCTCTTTCCATTAATTCCAAAGGAAAGCCTCGTTTCTCCAGGAACTTAACTGAAAAATCCCATTCTGGTAAAGAATAGCCGATTTGGAATTTACTTATACTTTCTTTTGTAAAGCCTCTGTTCAGTAAATACTCGAGGGCTTTTGCCCCTTCATCCGTATTTAAGAGCAGATGATGATAAAATTTTGCCAGTAATTCATGAGCTTCGATCATTCGTTGGTGATCAGGTGGTATTTGCTGTTGACGATTTTCTGTATTTGTAGTATCAATATCAAGCTGAATATTTCCTTTTTCCGCTATTCTTTCTACTGATTCGCGGAAAGTGATACCATCTATGTCCATTAGAAAGGTAAATACATTTCCACCTGCCCCACAGCCAAAGCAATGAAAAATTTGTTTTTCAGGAGATACGGAAAAGGAAGGTGAGTTCTCCCCATGAAAAGGACATAAACCGAAATAATTTCGACCTTGCCTTTTTATCTGAACATAATCACTCACGACATCAACAATATCAACTGCTTGCCGCAACTCATTGATTTTTTCTTCAGGTATTTTTACCGCCACAAAAACATCTCCATCAAAATTAATATATCAGTAACTTATTCGACGAAAATTTCTATACTCCTTCAATTTTCGACAATAACCTTTGCAATGCTTGCTGAAAGTTTATCCGATCTTCTTTTGAGTATGGACTAGGCCCCTTTCCATATACTCCTCTTTCTCTTGCTTTTGCAGATAAAAATCGAAAATCCAATAATGTATTTATTGTTTCTTCCTTGTATTCCGTTCCCCTCGGTGAAAGTGCATAAACACCTTTCGGCAGTACTAGGCTAGCCAATCCGATATCCTGTGTGATCAATACATCTCCATTTTTTATCCAATTTAAGATATACAAATCAACAGAGTCTCTCCCTGGGTCAACAAAAGACCATTCACCGTTTTTACTCTCTTCATTCGGTATATGGTCAAAAGAAGCAATAAAACGTGTGTGCCAATTCTTTTCTTTAGCTATCATCGAAATTTCTGTTTTAACCGGACACGCGTCCGCATCTACAAATATAATTGAATTTTTCTTAGTATCGTTATTAATTCTACATCACTCCATATATTCCTTCTTTTTTTGAAACTTTTTAAGGAATAGTGAGATTGTATGTCGAATTTTCCTTAAAGTTGACTTTTTTGTGAACGTAATAACTAGTTTATTCACTAATAGACAGCTCTAAACCTAATTTATGTATTTTCAACCCAATTTTTTATTATATCTTATTTTGGTCTATTTGACTATATATATGCTTTAAAGAAAAGCGATAAAGGATTCAACGTTATTGCAGATGATACATTAAGTCATCGCAATTATTATCATGTATCCTTTTTTAAAGACCTCCTCTTGTTTGTAAGCAAGATTAAAAGCGTTGCCACATCACTTACACCAGTTGGAAGTCCCTAAAAAAACACAACCATATTGTGCTTTTACATTTTTTTTTGGATATTATTAATAATAATATTTGCTGTCTCTTCAACTGCCTTATTAGTAACATCGATGACTGTACAATCTAATTTTGCAGATATTTTATCAAAATATGCGATTTCTCGCTTAATTCTTTCGATATTAGCATAATTAGCCTTATCGTCTAATCCAAGCGAAAGAAGCCTTTCACGTCTAATACTATTTAGCTTTTCCGGACTAATTTTTAATCCAATGCACCGACTAGGGTCAACTGTAAATAACTCCTTAGGCGGATCTACCTCTGGAACAATCGGCACATTAGCAACCTTATACCTTTTATGTGCAAGATATTGAGAAAGTGGCGTTTTAGATGTTCGAGAAACCCCAATGAGTATAATATCCGCTTTTAACAACCCACGAGGATCTCTGCCGTCATCATATTTAACAGCGAATTCTACTGCTTCAATCTTTTTAAAATAATCTTCGTCCAATTGACGAACAAGTCCTGGTTCATTTAATGGCGCTCTCTCAAATGTTTTTTCGAAAATATCCATAAAAGGTCCCATAACATCAATCGCATTGATCTGTTGTTCCACCGCTTTCTCCTTCATATATGCCCGAATATCCGGCTTTACTAACGTATAAACAACCATTCCTTGATCATTTTTTGCCATGGTGAGGACTTCATTGATATGATCCAAATCTTCCACAAATGGGTAGCGTCTAAATTTTACATTTACACCATAAAATTGGCTAATCGCAGCTTTTGTCACTAATTCCGCCGTTTCACCAATAGAGTCTGAAACAACATAAATGATAGGACATACCACTATAATAACCTCCCCTAACCACCTTAGATCGCCACGTCCTGTGGCGTCGGCACTAGTACATCCCTGTATGTCGAAGCTAGAAATGGAAACGCCATTTATAAAAACTTATACTTTCTTCCTTAAAATAAAGTTTTGAGCTTGCTTCTATATAAACAAGCTCAAAACTCTTTTTATTACGTGTTCAAAAAGGTGGATAAATAGAATCGAGACCGATTAAGATAGCCAAAACATCGGTACTAGGACTTGCCATCGTCAAAGTTCTAGGAAGCAAGCTGACAACGAAATTCGACAACAATTTTTACCGGACTTTTTAAACATTCCTAATTACTTTACTTGTATAATATTCATCGCTGCATAGGCACCAATCAAATTGGCCAATTGTTTCATTTGAGATAAACGATTATCTTTTAGTGTCTCTTGTTCAGCGATAACCATTGTATGCTCAAAGTATGCTGATATCGATGGTTGTAATGATGCCAAAGACACTAGTCTGTCCGCAGGTTTTAGCTCTGATACGGATACTTCTTGTAGTGCCTGCCACTTTTCATATAATGCTTTTTCATAGTTATTTTCAAATAATGTCGGATTTACCGTTAGTCCCTCTCGACATTTACTCGCAATATTCAAGACACGGGAAAGCGATTCAATCGTTTCCTTAAATTTCTCATCCTCTTTCATCATGTCTAATGCCTTAGCACGCCCTACAATATCAGGAACGCTATTAAATTCTCCTTCCAGCACTGATTCGACAATATCATGACGAATTCCTTCCTCTTGAAGGATATATTTTATTCGTAGTTTAAAGAACTGGCGAAGTTGTGGAAATAGGTCATCCTTAACGTCCAAACTATTACTCGTAATTCTAATTGCCTTTTCCAATAAATCAGTTAAAGATATATTCCAATTCTTTTCTAATAAAATGTGGATAATTCCTGTCGTTTGTCTACGCAACGCATAAGGATCTTGGGAGCCCGTAGGAATCAACCCAATTGCAAATGAAGTTACGATAGAATCTAATTTATCTGCAATACTTACTAGCGCTCCAATTGTGGATGCCGGTACCGTATCATCCGCATGCCTTGGTTGATAATGCTCATTGACTGCCTTAGCAACTTCTGGATTTTCCCCTTGTTGCAGTGCGTATTTCTCTCCCATGATTCCTTGTAATTCAGGAAATTCATTAACCATATTTGTTACAAGATCAAATTTACTTATTTCTGCTGCCCGATCTGTGCGTTGTTTCACTTCTTCAGGTAGATCGATCATTCCAGTTAGTTCAACAGCTATCTTGCGAATTCGATGGACTTTTTCGGCTAATGTTCCAATTTTTTCATGATAAATAATTGCATCCAGTTTCATTAACGATTGTTCTATAAGCATTTTTTGATCTTCTTTATAAAAGAAATCAGCATCCGCCAATCTTGCCCTTAATACTTTTTCATTTCCTCTAGTAACCGTTTCGATATGATTCTCATTGCCGTTTCGTACTCCGATAAAATAAGGAAGTAATGCACCAGCTTCATCCTTTACAGGAAAATAGCGTTGATGTGCTTTCATAGATGTGATTAGTACTTCTTCAGGGAGTTGGAGAAAGTCTTCATGAAAGGCGCCCGCGAAAACGGTTGGATACTCGACTAAGTTAGTCACTTCGGACATAAGATCGTTATCCTCTGGAATGAACCATCGTTTATCCTCACTTAATTTCGTAATTTGTTCTTTTATCATTTGCAGCCTAGTCTGATAATCAGCAATCACATATTGACCTTGCAACACATTTTCATAATCCGCTGGTGTAGACAATTCTATTTTTTTACCTAAAAAGCGATGTCCATCCGTTTTTGCACTAGCATGTATATTTGCAACCGAAAAGGGTATTATTTCTTGACCAAATAATGCTACAATCCATCTAATTGGTCGAAGAAAACGAATGTCCAAATCTCCCCATCGCATATTGTTAGGAAAATGAAGGGACTTAATTAAATCTCCCATTTCAGGGAGCAATGTCATTGTTCCTTTACCTTTAGTAAACTTTTTTACATAGGCATATTCAACACCTTTTAATTCTTTAAAAAATATGTCTTCGGCATTCACACCTTGTGATCGACTGAAACCAATCGCAGCCTTTGACCAATTTCCGTCTTGATCTAACGCTACTTTCTTCGCTGGTCCTTTTGCTTCTTGTTCCATATCCTGTTGGAATTCTGCAACATTTTTAACTAGAATTGCTATTCTTCTTGGAGTGGAAAAAGCCTGGATTTCTCCATGTACTATCCTATTCTCATCCAGCCATGAGAGCATCTTTTTTTCAAAAGTGTCAACTGCACCAAGAATAAATCTTGCAGGCATTTCTTCTATCCCGATTTCAAGCAATAAATCTCGATTATTCATGATTGTTTTCCTCCTTTACTTGTCCATTTAAAATAGGAAAACCAAGCTTTTCCCTTTCATCGTAAAATGTTTTTGCCACCTCACGGGCCATTTTTCGCATTCGACCAATATAGGCGGTTCTTTCTGTTACTGAAACTGCACCTTTTGCATCAAGTAAATTAAACACATGTGAACATTTCAAAATATAATCATAAGCAGGGTGAACAAGTCCCGCTTCCATTTGTTTTTTTGATTCTGTCTCATATATATTGAAAAGATTTAACAGCATATCTTGATCTGATGTTTCAAAGGCATATTTAGAATGCTCATATTCAGGTTGATAAAAAATATCTCTGACTGTAAAGCCTTCCGTCCATTCTAAATCAAATACATTTTCTTTATCTTGAATATATGATGCAAGTCTTTCAATCCCATATGTTAATTCTACAGATACCGGCCTACATTCAAGGCCGCCAACTTGTTGGAAATAAGTAAATTGCGTTACTTCCATACCATCCAACCAAACTTCCCATCCTAGGCCAGCACAGCCAAGTGAAGGATTCTCCCAATTATCTTCTACAAAGCGAATATCATGCTCTAATGGTTCAATTCCAATTACTCGTAAAGAATCCAAATACATTTCCTGAATATTTTCAGGAGAAGGTTTCATGATTACTTGAAATTGATGATGCTGGTACAAACGATTCGGGTTTTCTCCATAACGACCGTCTGCCGGTCGGCGAGATGGCTCTACATAAGCAACATTCCAAGGCTCCGGACCAATTGCCCGAAGAAAAGTAAAAGGGCTCATTGTCCCAGCACCTTTTTCTACATCATAGGCTTGCATAAGAATGCATCCATAGTCTGACCAATGTTTTTGTAAAGCTAAAATCATTTCTTGAATATTCATTACTGACCACCCTTTCAGTTTTACATAGAAAAGCAAAAATACTTTTTTTAAATAACATTTTGGAAAAACAAAAAATCTCGTCCCTATGCTTATGTTTGTAAGCATAGGGACGAGATTTTACCCGCGGTTCCACCCTATTTGCCGTATGATTAACGGCCAACTTTAAATGATGTTGCTCCAGAATGCCTTCCTTGCTCCTCCATCCTCCGGCTCACACTATCCCGAAATCGCTATGCATGAATATGACCAAGTACTAATTTCTTTCAACACAACTTATATAATTAGTCCTATATTAGAAAATAGCCGATTGATATCGATTTGTCAATGATAATCGTCTAAATCTTGCCTTTAAGATTATCTAATTGATCTAAAAAACGTTTTGATTTAAGTTGAAGACCAGAAAATTCATCATAATATAAATCAAAGAACTGTTTCAATTCTTTTTTCGTTTCAGGTTTCACCGAAATAGATCCAAGCCTTTGCATATCAAAAAAATAAAATACTCTTAAAAGTTTTACCGCATTTTGTGATAACGGTAAAAAATGCGGGTCTTTATCAAAACATTGATGACATATTAAGCCGTTTTCTTTTATCGTAAAACCGAATTGTGCCTCCGTATTTCCACACATCACACATTTTCCCATCTCGGGATATAACCCAATGACACTTAACATCTTCATTTCAAAAATATGTGTAACAATATCTGGGTCATGACCTTCATTTATATAATGCAAGGTTTGTGATAGCAGTTCAAATAAAAAAGGATTTCGTTCATTTTCATCTGTGCTTTTATCAAGTAAATCAACTACATAAGCAGCATAAGCGGTCTTAAATATATCTTCTCTAATCGCTCTTAAGGAAGATATCATTTCCGCTTGCTGCATTGTACCTAATCCTCGTCCCGATTGGATAAGGAAGTGACCATATGTAAAGAGCTGAGAAGCTCCAGCTAGACGGCTACTCGGTTTTTTTGCTCCCCTAGCCATCCCTGCAATTTTCCCAGCTTCTCTGCTGTAAATAACAACAATCTTATGTGATTCACCATAATCAGTTGTTCGAATAATGATTCCCTCGTATTTTTGCAACATCTACACATCTTCCCTTTCTTAGCGAATGTCCGCAATTCAGGGCAGAACAGGATGAAATTAAGTAACAGGATAGTCTATTTCAGGTCCATTTTCCATATACGGCAGAATACTCATATGCTCTTCTTTTTCAAGTTCCTTCAGAAGTAAGTAGATATCTACATTACCTGTTTCTTTAAAAACTCTCCACGTGAATTCATACATTTTATTCCCGCCTTTCCATGTTTTGAAATAATTCTTTCTTTACATGTTTACTTTTTCCGTAAGGACAAGGAAGATACAACGTAAAATATGTTAATATACCCAATTACTTATTCAACATAAGCACATTACTCATTTCTGTGTGCAAAATCAATTATTTACAAGGTTCATTGAATAAATAGCCATTCAGACAGAAAGCCAGTGTGTACAGCTTATTCATGAATTTTTTGTAAGAAAAACTATGTTTTGATCGTTCATCGTACAGGCTTAATATTCATCTTCTTTAAATCCAAAATCCCTTAAATGCGATGCTTTATTTCTCCAATCCTTTTGCACCTTCACCCAGAGTTCTAAAAATACTTTGGAACCAAGTAAATGTTCAATATCCAGTCGTGCGCGCTGACCTATTTCCTTCAACATTTTACCTTGCTTACCAATTACTATTCCTTTTTGTGAATCGCGTTCAACAATGATCGTTGCCATTACATGTACAATATCTTGATCAGCTTTCTGCTCCATCTTTTCTATCAAAACAGCAATCGAATGTGGGATTTCTTCCCTTGTTAGGTGGAGTGCCTTCTCCCGGATCAGTTCTGATACAATAAATCGTTCCGGATGATCTGTAATTTGATCTGCTGGATAATATTGAGGACCTTCTGGCATTTGCAGTAAAATTTGTTCAAGCAATCGATCCACATTATTTCCTTCAAGAGCCGAAATTGGTAGGACTTCAGCAAATTTATACTTTTCTTTATACTGCTCTATTAACGGGAACAATTCGTCAGGTTCAATCTGATCAATTTTATTGATTACGAGAAAAACAGGTGTCGAAAGCCCCTGCAGTTTTTCAATAATAAATTCATCCCCGCGTCCGAATCCTTCCTTTGCATTAATCATAAAGAGGACTAAATCTACTTCCTTTAACGTGTTAATAGCGATTTTCATCATAAAATCGCCTAGCTTATGCTTTGGCTTATGAATCCCAGGTGTATCAATAAAAATCATCTGTGCTTCATTAGTTGTTAACACACCTTGAACCTTGTTTCTAGTTGTTTGCGCTTTATCACTCATAATCGCAATTTTTTGGCCAATCACACGATTTAAATATGTTGATTTCCCTACATTTGGCCTGCCGATAATAGAAATAAAGCCTGATTTAAATGTTGGTTTATTATTATTCATATAAATCCTCCGGTGAAAAAGCAAAGGGTAATAAGGTTTCAACAGTTACTTCTTTCATTTCTCCTCTGCCATTAGATAATATCACTTTCATATCTTTAGGGCATAATTCTGCAATCACTTGTCTACATGCTCCACACGGGGGGACAGGACGCTTAGTATCAGCCGTAACTGCTAACATTGTAAATTCTCTATCTCCTTCAGAAATTGCTTTAAATATTGCGGTACGTTCCGCACAATTACAAAGGCCGTAAGCTGCATTCTCAATATTACAACCATGATAGACCTTTCCAGCTGCTGATAACAAGGCAGCACCAACTGGAAATTGTGAATATGGAACATATGCTTTATCTCTAGCCGCTTCCGCTTCCTTGATTAATTCTTCCACATTCATCTGTTTGTTACTCCTTCAACGTCATATTTTCATTTTACTACATTTTCAAGAAAAAGTTATAGAATATCGAAAAGTTTTTTGATAATTTAAACTTTAATTAAAGATATTTAAAAACGAATGGCCTGTGGAAACATTTTATCCTACTCGCCCATCATATTCAAATTCGGCAAGCTTTTCAGGCAAAAAAAACACTACCAGATGGTAGCATTTTTTAGTATTTAGCTTCGACGCACACGTACTAGTACCGCTGGCGCCACACGGCCAACAACCAGTGGACTCCCCTACTTACGGCCAAGTCAACACGATACACTCACGCTGTGTTTCATATATCTCATACGGGTAAGAAACGTCAACTAACATCGCTACGTCCTGTGGCGACGTTGACAGACCGCATCCTGTGGGCCGATTAACGGGCGCTTATGCTAGCTTACCACAATGCGAGTAGCTTTGGTCCTAATATGATAAATCCAATGATTGCGGCCGTAATCGCACATAGTAGGACCGCAGTAGCGGAAATGTCTTTTGCTTGCTTAGCTAAAGGGTTTGTATCAAGCGTTATAAGGTCAACTACTCGCTCTATGGCTGAATTAATAAGCTCAAGTACGAGGACACCGCAAATAGATAATAGGATAACAATCCACTCAAACCTATTTAGATCCAAAATAATAGATAATAGAATAATTAATGTCGCTATCACCAGATGGATTTGGAAATTCCTTTCTTTCTTTATCACATGCGATAAACCTTGAAAAGCATATTTGAAAGATGCAGCTAGTCGTCCGAAAAAACTACGCTTATCTTTCAAGGCCATATCCATCTAGAATCGTTTTTTGTCTGGAAAACATTCTCTGTTCATCATCCTTATTTAGATGATCATACCCTAGTAAATGTAATAAACCATGTATAGCTAGAAATCCTAGTTCTCGACTAAAAGTATGATCGTACGCATCAGCCTGCTCTTTGGTTTTTTCAAAAGATATAATAATATCACCTAGCACACGCGGGATTCCTTCCCCAATGACTTTTATCTCACCTTCCCCAAGTTCCTCCATAGCAAATGAAATCACATCAGTTGGTTGATCTTTCCCTCGATATGTTTTATTTATTTCTTGGATTTCTTGATTCGACACGATCGTTACTGATACTTCACTGCCTTCTTCTACTCCCTCTTGAATCGCCGCATAATTCAAAATTCCTTCCATCATATCCATATGCTCTTCTGTTAGCTTTTGCGTTTCATCAATAATATCAATTTGTAGCATTTCCACTCACCACCTTTTTTTGTTTAAAATCAGGATATTCAATTCTAGAATGAAAAATCCCGTTTAATATCTCACAAAATGTCTTGTTTACCACTTCAATTTCTTTTAGTGTGAGATCACATTCATTAAACTGTCCGTCTACTAGTTTGTCTTGCATAATATTGTGCACAAGCGATCGAATTTCTTCGGGCGTCGGCTGATTCATAGATCTTACAGCTGCTTCAACGCTATCTGCAAGACTTATGATTGCTGCCTCTTTTGTTTGCGGCTTAGGACCAGGATATCTAAATTCCTTTTCACTAATTTTATCATTTTTTTCTTTTGCTTTGTAATAGAAAAATTTCAATAAACTTGTGCCATGATGTTGTTCCGCAATATCAATAATTTCTTTAGGCAGTTTATGTTTTTTCAATTCCGCAACCCCATCACATACATGCGAAATGATAATATCTTTACTCGTTTCAGGGGGAAGTTGATTATGCGGATTTTCAATATTTATTTGATTTTCTATGAAAAAATGTGGTCGCTTTGTTTTACCAACGTCGTGATAATAGCAACCTACTCGCGCTAATAGTCCATTTGCTCCAATTACCTCGCATGCTGATTCGGCTAGATTGGCAACCATTACACTATGATGATATGTTCCTGGTGCATCGGTAAGTATTTTCTTTATTAGTGGGTGATTTGGACTGGAAAGCTCTATTAATCGAATAGTTGATAACATGCCAAATCCGGCTTCAAAAAACGGTAGAAGACCAATTGTCAAAATAGCTGAAACCACACCGGAAACCACAGCGAATATGACATAATAAGTATATTCAACTGCTGTAAATTGCCCGCTTCCTATTAGCTGCAAGAAAAATATAAGTAAAATATTTACCCCAGATATAAACATCCCTGAGCGTAATATTTGGTGTCTTTCATTCCTACCAGATAAAAATAAAACACCTGCCAACCCGCTAAATAAAATATAAACAGCTATTTCCACATCAATTGTACCAGAAATCCCATCATTGAATACTATACTTCCGCAGGCGGCCATTAGAATAGTCATAATCAGCGCGAAGCGTTCATTCAGCAAAATTTTGATTAACATTGGCGCCATGGCCGCTGGAAATATATAAGCGATATTATAAACATTTACCGCTTCCATTAATCCAATTATTTTCATGATTAGTAAGGAACAAATAAATATTAAACTAACAAGCATTAAATAACTTTGTTTTTTCTCTTCCGATCTTTGGACCCTAGAAAAGTGAATGTAGATGGTTCCAATGGCAATGACAACAAAAATAGCAAGACCAATTAACGGCTTCGGCGTTGGATTATTTTTTAGTAGACCCAACATTTCTAATTGTCGATATGTTTCTCGATCAATTAAGTGGCCTTCTTGTGCAATAATTTGACCTTGGAGAATTTTCACAGGTTCCACACCCTGCATTGCCTGTTTTTTCCTTTCTTCTGTTAAGTCTGGATCATATAAATCATTCGCTATAATCGCGTACTGTCCCAACTGTAATGCTGCATCTTCCATTGCGACTGGAAGTTCAACCGCCTTTATCCGGTTCGCAAGATGTTCTTTTGTTTTAACGATTTGTTCTTCTCGGATTCTCTCATTCATCACTGTCTCTACATTAGAAATGACTGCTTCTTTTGTTTGATCCCGCAAAGTAGCATCAGTTTCAAGTAATGAGGTTAAAATTTTATCTGATATAGAATTTGTAATATCCTCTGAAACATTTTCTGTTAATTTTGTTTTTAATAATGTTAGCCTCGGTTGAATCGTTGCGTTATCGGCTTCTTTATCTTGATTTTTTTCTTTTTCATTTTCTCTTAATCGATCAAACTCTTGATTTGTTTCTTTTACGAAATCAAATATCGACGTTAACAATAGCACCCTATTTTGTGCCATTTCTTTTTTCATCACGTAAACCTTTTCAACTTCTTCAGCAGCATTTACTCTTTCTTCTTCGGTTTTCACTTCATCTTCCACCGTCTTAGGTGCGCGTATTGTATTTTCCGCGACTGAAAAAAGTTCCATGTCATATGTTTCTGGCTTAACATTGTGATATAAAATGACAAATAATACGATTGCCAGCAGGCCATAAATAATCGATGTAAAAACCTTATAACCTAATATTTTTCGTATTTTGCTTATATATACTTGAAAGTCCATAAAACTCCCCCTAACTGCTATAACCCCCAAAATATAATTACCTATGTAAGATAATAGCAGTTTTTGCTATAGAATACATCCGTAATTTGCCATTTATTCAAAAACACAGAAAAACCCGGAGCTCATTGTCCGGGTTTTTCGTCGATCCGCTCATATGCTTCGATAATACGTGCCACAAGTGGATGTCGCACCACATCATTTTGGGTTAGGTGTATAAAAGCAACGCCATTCACACCATTGAGGATAGATTCCGCAGCGGCGAGGCCAGACTTGGCACCTTTAGGCAAGTCAACTTGTGTTGCATCACCAGTTATCACCATTTTAGACCCAAAACCAAGTCTAGTTAGAAACATTTTCATTTGCGCTTGAGTCGTATTTTGCGCCTCATCTAAAATAACGAAAGCATCATCTAGCGTTCGGCCTCTCATATACGCCAGTGGCGCTATTTCAATCGTTTCCCTATCTATAAGCCTTTGGGTATGCTCCGCTCCTAGGACATCATGAAGGGCATCATATAAAGGTCTTAAATACGGATCTACCTTTTCTTTAAGATCTCCTGGTAAAAATCCTAAACTTTCACCAGCTTCAACAGCAGGTCTAGTTAAAATTATTTTATTAACTTGATTTTTTTTCAAGGCGTTTACAGCCATTACTACAGAGAGATATGTTTTTCCGGTACCCGCTGGACCAATCCCAAATACGAGATCTCTTTTTTTTATGGCATCGATATAATATCGTTGGCCTAATGTTTTAATCCGAATAGCCTTCCCATGAATATTTCGGGCTATTTCCTCTTCGTAAAGCTCCGAGAAGTATTCTATCTTATCCTGGTTGGCTAATTGAACGGCGTATGAAACATCCCGCTCAGTAATATGGACACCACTACGAATAACACGTAGTAATTGTTTAAGTGTTTCCACAGCCATAATAACAGAGTCACTCTCGCCTGTGACATTCACCGTTTCTCCACGAGTTACAATCGCTACATTAAATTCTTTTTCTAACATTTTCAAGTTGATATCGGCATTGCCGAATAAAATCAATGCTTCATTAGCATTTTCTAACTCCATTTGTTGAGCTTTCAATTCTTCTGACATTCGCTAGTCCCCTTGAATGATTGTTTTTTCTTCAGCAATATTTTCAATCACCTGGAAATTTATTGATAGTTTAACTTTACCATTCTCTACATCTTCATGCAAAATATATTCTTTATCAAGGCGAGCATCTTCCGGAATATTTATTTTTAAATCTCTTTTCGCTAATTCCTTAGCTGCTTCAATTGCTTCTTTTTTCGTTAATGATCTGTGACTTTCTTCTTTTTCCCGTAACGTTTTATCCACATATTTGATAGGAAGTTTCCACCCTAAAAAGTGTAAATCATGCTCTTCCTTTTCGGTTTCATATTTAGAGAAAGGTATTTTTCCAAAACCCCAAACAGGAATATTCAGCTTACCTATTTCCAATGAATGGATTCTTTTTTCCTCGCCACTATAAACTTGAAACGATGACTCCAACGGAAATTCAACTTTAGAATTATACCATGTATGCCCCCAAACTTCTCCTCGTGCCGGAATATTCACCTGCTTGTCTTCATTTCCAATCGTACCGGAAACAAGCATTTGCCCTTTTTCAACATATTGATGAATTTTTACTAACGACTTCCCCTTTTCAATAAACATATGAGAAATAATTGCCTTTTTCTTTGCAACAAGATGAGCTGGACTTTTCTCCTCAATTAGCTCCGGTTCTGTTTTCTCAACTACCTTAAAATGAAAGGTTGTCCCTTTTAACTCTACACCAATCCAAGTCAAATTCTCTATTCTATCCGATAACTTTTTCTGAATCATTTCCGGATCATCATTCAAAAAATGGAAAGTCCCTACCTTTACTCCAAGTGCATTTAACTCTCTGCGGATTTTATGCTCCGTTTCAGGATTAGCTCCTTCGATATGAATGCCCCAAGTAATATTAGACAATAATAATATTAAAACAATAGAAAGAAAAAGCCCAAAAGCGAAACCACTATTTTTTTTCGTGCGTTTCCATAAAAAGGGGATACCCTCCCCACGCAAAAAGGAAATGTGACAATCAGAGCCGCGAACAACTTTTCTTAATTTATGTAAATCACCAAGAGCAATATAAAATAAGAGTTCCTCATTTGTTTTCTTTTTCAATTTCCACAAAGCAATGTTAGAGCGAGCGAGTTTATTGATCAACCGCTCTAATCCACTACCTTGAGCATTCACTAACACCCTGCCAGATAAGAATGTAAACCATTGATTCTTCAACTCTCTCATCTCCTATTCATGTAGATAATGAACCTCTTCTATTTTTCCTTCTAATAATAATTCCTCTGGCAGAATGGTTTTAATAACAAATGATTTTCCCTTAATTAGCAGCTGCCCTTGTTTTAACAGAAGCCTTAGCTCACTATCAGTAAAAATAAGGAGGCCCCTATGATTTTCTATATAGATGTGTAATTGCCCTACCATTGTAACGCGGGGCAAATCCATCATAACATCAGCAGGAAGGTCCATTTTAGACGCTACCCACTTCCGCAAGCTATGAGTCCACTTTTTGGCCATAAAAAAGAACCCCCTTTCCTCTCATATGTATGAGTAGAAAGGGGGTTTCATCACAGTTATTTACAGATCAGAAGATATTACATCAATATCTACGACGATAAGGTTTCTTAGACCTAGGCGGCCCCAAAACCTCCGCCATAATAATTCCGTTTAATATATCTTTAGATTGAAATGGAATGCTTACTTCTTGTTCTGTTTTATGCCCATTACTTGAATGTACAGCACGAACATTTGTAGCCTTAGTGCGATTAATTTCTTCTTTTCGCTTCATTTCTTCCATTTCAAGGTGAAGCTCTTCTTGTTTATTTATTATTTTGGGTTTTGCTTTTGTAAGCAAGTTTTCTGCTATTTCCTCTAAACGCTGAAACTGGCGATCAGCTCCATGTGCACTCGAAGGAGTTGCTGGAGTTCTATTAATATCTCTACGCTGCTCCATGTTTGAGTGTGTAGGTTGAATCGTTGATTGTCTTTGTGCCGGACTGCGTTGTTCTTGTTCAGGTTTTGCTTTCTTGCCTTTTAGCACCAAGCTTATAATCCCTATGATAACAAACAACAAAAATTGTTCCAAAGGAGTTACCCCCTTTCATTCGGTTAGATAACTTTTAGTCCAGATCTTTTTTAGTATCGTTCGATTGAGTCATTCGTCCGATTGAATCTCTCATATCTGAATCTGCATCAATATTTTTCAACGAGTAATAATCCATAACGCCTAGATTACCAGATTTAAGAGCATCTGCCATTGCAAGCGGAACTTCTGCTTCTGCTTCAACTACTTTCGCTCTCATTTCTTCTACCTTGGCTTTCATCTCTTGTTCATTAGCAACAGCCATCGCTCTTCTTTCTTCCGCTTTCGCTTGAGCAATTTTCTTATCTGCTTCCGCTTGATCCGTTTGTAGTTGAGCACCGATATTTTTGCCGATATCAACATCAGCAATATCTATCGAAAGGATTTCGAATGCTGTTCCAGCATCAAGCCCTTTTGAAAGAACTGTACGTGAAATCGAATCTGGATTCTCAAGCACTCTTTCATGCGTCGCACTAGAACCAATTGTAGATATAACCCCTTCACCAACACGAGCGATTACAGTGTCTTCACCAGCACCACCGACTAGACGATCGATGTTAGCTCGTACTGTTATTCTTGCCTTAGCCTTCACTTCAATCCCATTCATTGCCACACCCGCTATAAATGGCGTTTCAATAACTTTAGGATTTACACTCATTTGTACAGCTTCTAGCACGTCACGACCTGCAAGATCAATAGCTGCCGCACGTTCAAACACCAAATCAATGTTTGCGCGTTGTGCTGCAATCAAAGCATTTACTACCCTGTCGACGTTACCACCAGCTAGATAATGACTCTCCAACTGATTTGTAGAAACACTTAGACCAGCTTTATGCGCTTTAATAAGTGGGTTGATTACACGACCGGGAATAACCCGTCTCAATCTCATTCCAATTAATGTAAATATCCCCACTTTAACTCCAGCCGAGATGGCTGAAATCCAAAGACCAATTGGAACAAATGTAAATAGAATTGCAAGAACAATGATTCCGATTACGATTGCCACTAATAGAAATACCGTATCAGGACCTAAAACCATACCCAAATCCATACTTATTTCCTCCTCTTTATACATATCATTTTATCATAATTCTCGTACTACAATTCGTGAACCTTCCACTTTTATTACTTTTACAGCTGTATTACTTTCAATAAAGCTACCTTCAGCGATAACATCAAGACGCTCATCGTCAACTTTCGCTGTACCGGATGGTCTTAGTGCTGTCACTGTCATTCCTTCACGCCCAATCAATTCTAGGCGATTGACATTTGAAACATAGCCACTTTCTGTATTCGTTGAATCAGTTAAAATGAGTCGTTTGAATATATTCATACGTTTACCAAACACCTTTACCATTATAATGATTGATAATACAGCTAAAAACAAGGCGATAATAATGGATATAGCCATATGGACTATATTCCCACCTGCCATTAATATACTGCCGATGATTGCTACAGCACCCAGAAGTCCGGCAATACCTCCTGGGAGATAAAACTCCGCTACAATTAGAACAATACCTAGAATGAACAATACCATCGATTCATATCCCGCAAGGCCTGCGGTATAATGACCGTAAAAAAATAAAAGTAATGCACTGATTCCCATTCCACCTGACAATCCAAACCCTGGAGAATACAATTCCAATACAAGGCCAAGGCTAGCAATGGATAAAAGGATTGGGACAACTACCGGGTTAGTGATAAATCTTGCAAATGATTCCGCAAAAGTAGATTCCACAGTATGGATGTTAGCATCTGGGTAGCCAAGCTTCTGAAGCAATTCATCTGTATTTTTCACTGTACCTTCAGAATAACCTACTTTTAATGCTTGGTCTGACTCCAATGTCAATAGATCACCCTTTTTTTTCAGATCGGGTAGATCGATATCGCCGTTTGCCATTGCTTTAGCAATATCGGGATCACGGCCGCCTTGCTTGGCTGCACCTTCCATTGCAGCAAGCCACATACTTTCTGCTTTTTCACCAGCTGTATTTCCTTGTTGATTAATTACTGCCGCCGCACCCATTACAGCATTAGGCGTCATGTATATTTTATCTGTGTGTAAAGCGATATATGAGCCCGCGGAAATAGCCCAGGAATTAACAAAAGTAACTGTTGGCACATCTGTTTTAGAAATGCGATTTCCGATATCCCGAGCTGCGTCAACTGCTCCCCCAGGTGTATTCATATCAAAAATAATTAAATCCGCTTTACCCTCTTCAGCTGTCCTAATTGCCCTATCGATAAATGCATTCAATCCTTTTTCGACATCATCTTTGATTGGGATAACATATACATTCGCTCCATCATTACTAGCTTGAGCCGGTAACATGGATAATAATCCCGCTGCGAGAATGCAAATAACGACTAATATTTTTTTCACTCAAACCCCTCCCCTCTCGAAACATATGTATTATTATTACGTTCAGAAGATGTAAAGGTTTCAAAAATTTTATCGCATTATCATTATTATATATGATTCCCATCTAAAACACTCTTTATATCCCTTTGTCATATGAAAAGCCGATAAGCAAACGGATGCTTATCGGCTTGGTTAACTGCTAATTATGATAGATGCCTTTGGACAAGGTTATTGACGAGTGACCCGTCTGCTTTCCCTCTGACTTTCGGCATAAGTACCGTCATCACTTTGCCCATATCAATTTTTGTAGATGCTCCAGTTTCTGCAATCGCCTCAAGGACAACAGCTTCCACTTCCGCCTCAGAAAATTGATTAGGCAAATAATAATCTACATAAGCAAGTTCAGTTTGAATTTTTTGAGCAAGATCTTGACGACCTGCATTTTCAAATTCCTGGAGGGAGTCTTTGCGTTGCTTTACTTCGCGAGAAAGGACTGTCAACTCATCTTCTTCCGTTAAAACTTGCTTGCCAAGCTTAATAGATTCATTTTGCAAGGCGGCCTTTAACATTCGAACAACAGAGAGCTTTTCTTTTGCTTTGTTTTTCATCGCTTGTTTCATATCTTCATTTAAACGCTCAAGAAGACTCATTTGTGCACCCTCTTTTAGAACTTGCGCTTTCTAGCAGCTTCAGATTTCTTTTTACGTTTCACACTCGGCTTTTCATAAAACTCGCGCTTTCTACTTTCTTGTATTGTTCCACTTTTGGAAACAGTACGTTTGAAGCGGCGAAGAGCATCTTCAAGTGATTCGTTTTTTCGAACGACAGTTTTTGACATCTCTCTTTCCCTCCCTCCGAACAAAGCAATAACATGTTCACACATGGAAACCCATGTACTTTGCAATTATAATATAAGCCTATTAGCAGGTCAACAATCTTTATTGACTTGTTAGGAGTTTTTCTCAAATTTCGCATGTCTAATGATTAATAATCATACCTTTAATTGAGGTGAAGGACATGCTTTATATATTGCTATTCTTGGTTTTGGCAGGTTGCTTTTTACTTGGTATGACATGGATGAGAATTGGCCTATATAATTTATCGGGTAGCGCGATGGAGAAGTGGCTGCGAAATGTAACTAGCTCACCTATTAAAGGTCTTTTTGCCGGTATTTTCATGACGGCAATCCTTCAAAGTAGTTCGGCAGTGACAGTGATTACCGTAGGACTGGTTTCAGCCCGGATCCTCTCTTTTCCGCAAACGATTGGGATTATACTTGGCACTAATATTGGGACAACCATCACCCTTGAGTTCCTTACTTTTGATATGTCAAAAATAATTATTCCTCTTTTTGTCATAGGAAGTATCATGCAACTTTTTCGAGACTACAAAATTAAAAGCAGTGGTTTCATTTTATTAGGTATCGGAATTATTTTTGCTGCTATGAACGGTTTCGAGTGGCTGTCAGGACCATTAGCAAAAATTGATTATGTACAAAATCTTATCCTTTTTATGAGTGACCATATATTCATTGCGTTTACTACCGGAATGATGCTTACAGGTCTCATTCAATCAAGCACAGTGATGACTGGTATTGCAATGAGTTTTCTTGCAGCAGGATTGTTTCCACTCGAAACTGGTATTGCCATCATGATCGGCTCTAATATCGGAACATGTGCTACTGCTCTTCTTGCGAGCATTGGAGCCGGTAGTGAAGCCCGGCTCACAGCATATGCCCATATGTGGCTAAATATTGGTGGTGCTTTATTATTTTTCCCTTTAATCCCAGTGTTAGCAAGTGTAAGCAGCATCATTGCTATGTCATCTGATATTCAACTTGCACATGCCAGCGTCATTTTCAACATAACTTGCTCCTTGCTTGTGCTGCCATTTGCGAAGCAATTCGGGAATTTCATTATGAGGATGCACGGAAAAAAAACTCCAAAATGAATTTGTTTCAGAAAAGCTGAAACATCAGGGAATCAGATGGGGATTCTTTCCCCATCTGATTAGCAAATCAGTCTATGCTTAAACTTTAAAGAAAGTTAAAGATCGTGCTTAATAATCCGTTTCACTAGACAGACCTTGCACGATTGCAACGCCTGAGCTTGCACCGATTCTTGTTGCTCCAGCTTCTATCATTTTTTTTACATCATCTAAGCTTCTTACACCTCCAGATGCCTTAACACCTAATTCCTGTCCCACTGCTTTCCTCATAAGTGCAACATCTTCAATGGTTGCTCCTCCAGTTGAAAAGCCAGTAGAGGTTTTGACATAATCAGCGCCTGCATTTTTAGCTATTTCACAAGCTTGCGTTTTTTCTTTGTCCGTCAAAAGACAGGTCTCAATAATAACTTTTACTAACGCTTTATCTTTTGCAGCTGAGCAAACAGCGATAATGTCCTTTTTTACAAGTTCAATATTACCGCTTTTCAATGCACCTATATTTATAACCATATCAATTTCTTGTGCACCATGCTCAACAGCATTCTTCGTTTCAAAAGCTTTAGTTTCCGGCGTATTGGCTCCTAAAGGAAATCCGATCACAGTACAAACTTTTACGTCTGTTTCTTTTAATAAACTACTTGCATAATCTACCCATGTAGGATTAACGCATACCGAAGCAAATTGATATTTTTCTGCTTCACTGCATAGTATTTTTAATTCCTCCAGCTTTGCATCGGGCTTTAGTAAAGTATGATCAATCATTTGTGCAATATTTTTTGACATTAAAAAATCTCCTTCCTATTTTGAATCATTTTTTATATTATCTGTAGCTTTTTCAGAAAAAGGTTATCTATTCAACAGCTTCCTCTTAGCCACAGAGACGCTTAAAACACGAATAGAGGGGCAGATGTTTATAACTAGAACCCTACCGTCGTGTACACGTTCTGTGTGATTTAAAACGAGGCTAAAAAACAACTGCGTACCAAGCTACATTAAGAACTCCCCCGAAAACTATGTCAAAAAAACTGCAGCATATAACTGCAGTTTCATTTTTTATATGACAAGTGATTTCAGATCTTGACTATCATCCAATACACGAACAAATTGTCCTTCATTATAAGGATAACCTGCTTTAGTAATTTTCACTTTAACAATTTTACCAACCATATCCTCGGTTGCTTCGAAAACAACTTTCAAATAATTGTCTGAATAGCCTTCGTACAATCCACTTTCTGGATTTTCTTTATAAGCCTCTTCTGGAATAACCTCAAGCACTTCGTTTTCAAAGCGAGAGGCGTACTCCTTGGCCAATTGATCTGACAAGGAAATTAACCGGTGTACACGGCCATTTTTAATATTCTCATCAACCTGATCTGGCATTCTTGCAGCAGGTGTCCCTGTACGCTTCGAATAAGGGAAAACATGAAGCTCTGAAAATTGATGTTCTTTAATAAATTGATATGTTTCCATAAATTCTTCCTCTGTTTCACCAGGAAAACCAACAATCACATCAGATGTAACAGCGAGTCCAGGCAATGCCTTTTTTAGCAATTGCAAGCGCTCAGCGAAAAATTCCATCGTATATTTACGACGCATTCTTTTCAAAACAGTATTCGAGCCAGATTGTAGTGGAATATGTAAATGTCTAACAACAAGATTTGATTTATCAATGACATCAATCACTTCGTCTGTTAGTTGACTTGCTTCAATCGAAGAAATTCGGATTCTTTTTAGTCCATGAACCTGGGCTTCTAAATCGCGTAAGAGCGCAGCTAAATTATAATCCTTCATATCCTCACCATATCCTCCAGTATGGATACCAGTAAGTACAATTTCCTTATATCCAGCTTCAACGAGTTGCTGAGCTTGGCGAATGACTTCTTTTGGATCACGAGAGCGCATTAAGCCCCGTGCCCATGGAATGATACAAAATGTACAAAAGTTATTACACCCTTCTTGAATTTTCAAGGAAGCGCGCGTGCGATCCGTAAATGCCGGAACATCCAACTCTTCATATACACGATTTTTCATTATATTGCCGACACCGTTAATTGGTTGTCTTTCTTCCTTAAACTGCTCAATATACTCAAGCATCTTCACGCGATCCTGCGTACCGACAACTACATCAACTCCAGGAATTGCCATGATTTCTGCTGGCGATGTTTGCGCATAACAACCCGTTACACAAATAACCGCATCTGGATTACTACGAACTGCGCGTCGAATTACTTGTCGACTTTTCTTATCACCTGTGTTCGTTACTGTACAAGTATTGATTACATATACATCCGCTCTAGCTTCGAATTCAACGCGATCATACCCGTTATTTTTAAATAATTGCCATATTGCTTCTGTTTCATAATGGTTCACTTTACAACCTAATGTATGAAATGCAACAAGAGACATAAAATCACCTCATTAATTCAAAATGGTAGGAAATAGCTGCCAATGTATATAATGGCGCCGTTTCCGTTCTCATAATCCTCGGGCCAAGTCCACATATTTCAAAGCCATGTGTTTGAAGTTCATTTACTTCTTTTTCTGTAAGCCCACCCTCAGGTCCAAAAACGACTAAAACTTTGTTCCCAGGCTTGGTCACGCTCAACACTTTTGCAAAATTACTTTGTTCCCCGTCTTTTGCTACTTCTTCATAAGCAACAACTTTTTGTTCGAATTGTTCACTCAATTGAATAAGGTTTTTGAAAGTTAATGGTGCATGCACTGTAGGTAAGATTTGCCGATGCGATTGTTCCGCTGCTTCTTTAGCAATCTTTTTCCAACGTTCTAGTTTCTTCACCGCTTTTTTCTCTTCCCATTTTACAATGGAGCGGTCAGCAATGAAAGGGACAAATTCAGCTGCCCCTAATTCTGTCCCTTTTTGAATGATCCATTCTAATTTGTCGCCTTTAGGCAGTCCGCTCGCAATGACAACATGAACCGACAATTCTTTCATTTCTTCTTCCCATAAAGCGACATTTGCTTCTACAAATTCATCTGTTATTCGAGCAATGACCGCTGTTGCCACTTTTCCATTGTCTACAACGACACGACATTCATCTCCATCTTTCATGCGCATCACACGAACAATATGGTGGTAATCATCCCCGAATATTTTCACCGTTGTTTGGTTTGTAAAAGGCTCATTGATAAAATAACGTTGCATCATTCCACCCCATTATTTCCTTCTTGCTATGAATGCAACCCAATCTTCCATGACAAGTGTTTCTTCAATGTCAAATCCAGCAGCGATAATGGCATCTTTCACCTCTAATTTTTTCTGCTGAATAATTCCAGAAGTAATAAAATAGCCATTTTTTCTCACTGTCTTTGCAGCATCTTCTGTTAACTTCATAATAACTTCAGCCAAAATATTAGCTACTACAACATCCGCTCGCTCTGCCCGTCCATGAAGTAAATCGCTTTTCTTTACTGTTATTTGATCAGCTAATTGGTTTAACTCCACATTTTCACGGGCCGCTTTTACAGCTACTTCATCCAAATCAAGTGCCATTACATTGCTCGCTCCTAATAAAGCAGCAGCAATACTAAGCACCCCCGAACCTGTGCCAACATCTACAACAAAGTCATCCTGTTTAACCGTTCTCTCTAACGCCTGGATGCACATCACCGTTGTTGGATGTGTGCCTGTGCCAAAGGCCATACCTGGGTCAAGCTCAATGATCAATTCTTCTTTTGTACTTGGTTCATATTCTTCCCAAGTCGGTACAATAGTAAAAGTTTCCGATATTTTTACTGGGGTATAGTATTTCTTCCACGCCGTGGCCCAGTCTTCTTCATTTACTTCTGTTGTAGTAACATGATTTTTACCAATATCAATATCAAAACTTGAAAGATCCGTTACTCCCTGCTTAATCGCCTCAATCGTTTCAATCATAAAGCTGTTGACTGGCATATACGCTTTAATAATAACACCATCATCAGGGTAGTCCGCTGGATTCAAATCATAGATTTCCCCAAATTGATCTACGCGTTCTTTACTTAACTCAGCCGGGTCCTCAATTACAACTCCACTCGCTCCAGTCTCGTGGAGGATATTAGATATAGGCTCAACCGCTTCATTCGTAGTGTGAATGCTTATTTCAGTCCATTTCATTGCACCAGACCCCAATCATCGTTACTCGCTTTTAAAAGCGCGTTTTACTTTATCAAAGAAACTTTCATGTTGCTCATCTGGCACATTTCCACTTACATCGGCAAATTCACGTAGCATTGTCTTCTGCTGTTCTGTTAAATTGGTAGGCGTAATCACTTTCACAAGTATATGTTGATCACCTGTACCATATCCTCTGACGTTTTTCACGCCTTTCCCACGTAAGCGGAATCTTGTTCCTGTCTGTGAACCAGCTGGAATTTTCAATTTCACTTTACCATATAAAGTAGGAACCTCAATCTCATCACCTAAAGCGGCTTGAACAAATGTGATTGGCATTTCACAATAGATATCATCACCATCACGCTCAAAGAATTCATGATCACGCACATGGAAAACCACATAAAGATCCCCTGGAGGTCCACCATTAACGCCCGGCTCCCCTTGTCCAGTCACTCTCATTTGTTGGCCATCATCAATACCTTGAGGTACCTTCACATTGATTTTCTTACGCTTAGTTACTGTGCCGTCTCCACCACATGTACGGCATTTTTCTTTAATGATTTTTCCGGTTCCTTGACAATGGTTACATGCACGACGATTTACGATGCGACCAAAAGGTGTGTTTTGTTCCACATTCAATTGCCCACTACCATTACAATGTGAACATGTCTCAGGTTTTGTACCCGGTTTTGCACCACTACCGTCACATGTCTCACACGACTCGTCTCTCGGTATTTCAATTGTCGTATCTTTACCAAAAACAGCGTCTTCAAATGTAAGTGACATGGTGTATTGAAGATCTGATCCTTGTCTTGGCGCGTTAGGGTCTCGTCGCCCACCACCGCCACCAAAAAATGTACTAAAGATATCTTCAAAGCCACCAAAGCCACCGCCAAAGTCCGAACCGCCTCCACCAAAACCTTGAGGTCCTTGATGTCCAAACTGATCATATTGGGCACGCTTTTGATCATCATTCAATATTTCATATGCTTCAGTAAGTTCTTTAAACTTTTCATCGGCGCCAGGATCTTTATTAATATCTGGATGATACTTTTTCGATAGGCGTCTATATGCTTTTTTAATCTCATCTTTGGATGCACCTTCCGCTACACCCAACACTTCATAATAATCTCGTTTACTCATATTTACCCACTCCCGAATCTTTTCACATAACGTATATTTTAACACATAGGACATGGAGATTGAAAGAAACATATATCTCCTTTAAGAAATGTGCAAGGACTATTATGTACATTAGACACACTAGCTATAAACGCAACGTCTATTGTTTACGATTTACAGACCCGTCGCACTAGTAAATCGTGTCAGTTAAAGTTCTTACAACGATTAAGCGATATAGAAAAACGTTCTTTATTATTAAGAAAAGTCAAAGCCAGTTATGATAGGCTTTGACTTTTGGATACTGCGCATAATACGGGTCACATCAGCTGTCCCTTAATAATTGACAGGCTTACCAATGTCAACCATATATGTTTATTTCTTTTCTTTGTCCTCATCTACTTCTTCAAATTCAGCATCAACGATATTATCTTCTTCCTTACCGCCTTCTGCTCCTTGTGCTGCTTCTGCTTGCTTAGCAGCCTCTTCATATAACTTCATAGAAAGATTTTGAACGATTTCTTGAAGCGCGTCTTTCTTTTCGCGAATATCATCTAGTTCATTCTTCTCAATTGCAGCTTTCAAAGCTTCTTTCGCTTCTTCTGCTTTTTTCACTTCTTCTTCGTCTACTTTACCTTCAAGGTCTTTCAACGTTTTTTCTGTTGTGAAAATCAACTGATCTGCTTCATTTCTAAGCTCTACTTCTTCTTGACGCTTTTTATCTGCTTCAGCGTTTTCTTCTGCCTCTTTTACCATACGTTCTACTTCTTCATCTGATAGACCTGAAGATGATTTAATTGTAATATTTTGTTCTTTACCTGTACCCATATCTTTCGCACTTACATTTACAATTCCGTTTTTATCGATGTCAAATTTCACTTCGATTTGCGGAATGCCACGTGGTGCTGGAGGAATATCAGCTAATTGGAAACGACCAAGCGTTTTATTATCTGTTGCCATTGGACGTTCCCCTTGTAGAACATGTATATCAACTGCTGTTTGGCTATCAGCAGCAGTTGAGAAAACTTGCGCTTTCGAAGTTGGAATTGTTGTATTACGGTCAATTAGCTTCGTGAATACGCCGCCCATTGTCTCAATACCAAGCGAAAGTGGAGTAACGTCTAAAAGTACCACATCTTTCACATCACCTGTTAATACTCCACCTTGAATAGAAGCCCCCATAGCTACAACTTCATCTGGGTTAACTCCTCTATGTGGATCTTGGCCCGTTTCTTTACGAATCGCTTCCTGTACCGCAGGGATACGCGTAGAACCACCAACAAGGATAACTTTATCTATTTCAGATGCAGATTTACCTGAATCTTTTAAGGCTTGACGAGTTGGCCCCATTGTTCTCTCAACTAAATCCGAAGTCAATTCTTCAAACTTCGCGCGAGTCAAAGATAGCTCCATATGAAGTGGCCCTGCTTCACCTGCTGTAATAAATGGTAATGAAATTTGTGTAGATGTAACTCCTGAAAGATCTTTTTTCGCTTTTTCAGCTGCATCTTTCAAACGTTGTAAAGCCATTTTATCTTTAGATAAATCAATACCGTTTTCTTTTTTGAATTCTTGAACGAGATGATCGATTACTTTCCCGTCAAAGTCATCTCCACCTAGACGGTTATCACCTGCTGTTGCAAGTACTTCAAATACACCGTCACCCAGTTCCATGATAGAAACATCAAATGTTCCGCCACCAAGGTCATAAACCAAAATCGTTTGATCTTCGTCTGTTTTATCAAGACCATATGCAAGCGCTGCTGCTGTTGGCTCGTTAATAATACGTTCCACTTCAAGACCTGCAATAATTCCAGCATCCCTTGTAGCTTGACGCTCTGCATCGTTAAAATATGCCGGTACAGTAATAACCGCTTTATCTACTTTTTCACCTAGATAGTCTTCTGCATATGATTTTAAATATTGAAGAATAATAGCAGATAGTTCCTGTGGAGAATATTCTTTCCCTTCAATATCTTCCATATGATTTGTTCCCATATGACGCTTAATAGACATAATTGTATTTGGGTTAGTGATCGCTTGGCGCTTTGCTACTTCCCCTACTTGACGTTCACCGTTCTTGAAAGCAATGACGGATGGAGTTGTACGGTTACCTTCCGGATTAGGGATAACTTTCGCTTCCCCGCCTTCCAGTACTGCTACACAAGAGTTAGTCGTACCTAAGTCAATACCAATAATTTTACTCATATTCATGTACCTCCTAAAAAGTATGTAACCTTCTTTTATTTATTTACCTTAACCATTGCTGGTCTGATCACACGATCTTTTAATTTATATCCCTTTTGGAATTCTTCCACAACAATATTAGATCCATATTGTTCTTCTTCTGTTTGCATTACTGCTTGATGGAGATTCGGATCAAATTCCTCTCCCTCAGCTTTTATCTGTTCTGCACCTTCTTGTTTTAACGCATCGATTATACCGCGATAAACCATCTCAACACCTGTAAGTAAAGATTTCGCCTGTTCATTATCGAGTTCAACTTGCATAGCTCGCTCGAAATTATCAATGGCTGGCAAAAGATTTGTTACTAAGTTTTGTGCTCTATATTTTTCGCCCGCTTCCCTTTCAAGTTGGGTACGACGACGGAAATTTTCAAAATCCGCATACAAGCGCAAATAACGGCTGTCAGATTCTTCTAGTTTTGCTTCAAGTTCGGCAATTTGCAATGTCGATGCATCAGATTCAGGTTCAGTAACCTCTACATCACCTTCAACAGTTTCCACTTCTTCTAGAATTTCTTCTTGCGTGGATGTAACTGTTTCCTCTTCTGTATCATGCGCTTTTTCAGATGTAACCTTTGTTTCATCTATCATGACTTCACCTCCTTAAAATAGTTATACGATATGAATTGGTTAAAGTGCTTGTCCGAGGCTGTGGGGCCCCATTCGATAGCACCTACGACAACGTTATTGTTGGTAAAGCCTAGATAGAGCTAGACTCATATCTTTACTTAAAAAGTCGAGCAATGTAATTACTCTCGAGTATTCCATTCTTGTCGGCCCTAAAATAGCTATTGTGCCAACGGGCTCCTCACCAATAGAATATGTTGCTGTTATTAAACTGCAATCCGCCATTATCGAATGGGTATTTTCTTTACCGATTTTAACATGTATTCCGACCGGTGTGTGCTTGAATAACTCGTATATTCCCTGTTCCTGTTCTATCATGTCCAATAATGAACGGACTTTATCAATATTATGGAACTCAGGTTGATACAACATATTCATTTTTCCGGCAAAAAAAAGTCTTTCTGCGGCAGGTATATTCACTGTTTCAGTAATCGATTTAAGCAAGTAATCATATTTTTGAATATTCTGGTGCAATAAATCTGCAACCTCTTTGAACATTGTGTCCCGTAATTCTGAGATCGAGACACCTTGTAACTTGTGATTTAAAATATTTACAAGCTTTTCAATTTCCTCTGGTGCAATATTATCCGGAAGAGAAAAGATTCGATTCTCTACATGCCCAGTATCAGTAATAATTATTGCTACTGCCGTCTCTTGATTAAGCGGAACGATTTGCAACTTTCTTAGCTTATTTTCTTTGACGGCAGGGCCAAGCAGTATGGCGGTATAATTTGTCAGCTCAGATAATATCCTTGCTGAATTCTGAACGATATTTTCTAGTTCATATATTCTTTCAGCAAAAACAGCATGGATTTTTTTGATGTCATCAGCATGTAACGCGTGTGGCGATAATAAATGATCCACATAGTAACGATACCCTTTTTCAGAAGGAACACGCCCAGAAGATGTATGAGTTTTTTCAATAAATCCCATTGCTTCTAAATCAGCCATTTCATTTCTAATTGTCGCTGAACTTAAAAGAATACCTTGCTTTTCGGAAAGACTTCGCGAGCCAATTGGTTGGGCAGATCTGATAAAGTCATCAATTATAACCTGAAGTATGAGTAGTTGACGATCTGTTAACAACATTTATCACCTCTGTTAGCACTCTATTCAAACGAGTGCTAAATCTATAATTAAAATATCAAAATGATTTGTTGATGTCAACGGTTTTACTCTTTAAAGAAGGAATGATTGAAATACTTCATTCCCAAGAAAGAAACCTTTCTTTGTGAGACGTAAGGAATCCCCTTCTATTTTTAACAAATTTTTATTTTTCATTTCAGATATGGATGACGCAAAAATATCTAAAGGATCCACTGCATATTTTTCTTTAAAATGTCCCATATGCACACCAGAAGTTTTTCTTAGCCCTAGAAACATTTCCTCTTCCATCATTTCTTTTTTTGTGACCTCATTCTTTTCAAAAACAGGAAGCCTCCCAACTTGAAGTGGCTCCATATATTTTTTTATCGGTCCTGCATTTGAATAACGGTTCCCATTTACATATCCATGGGCCCCGGCTCCAAATCCATAATATTCTTCATTATTCCAATACACTAAATTATGACGACTTTCGAAACCTGGTTTAGAAAAATTACTTATTTCATATTGGCTTAGTCCCTTTTTCCCCATTTCCTCCATTAACATACCAAACATTTCCGTTTCAGCATCTTGGCCTGGTAAATGAAGTTTTCCTTTTCTCATTAAATTATAAAAGACAGTTTTCGGTTCAACAATTAATGAATAACTTGAATAATGTGGGAGGTCTAAAGCAAGGGCCGCTACTAAAGTTGCATGAAAATCATCAATGGTTTGAGTCGGTAACGCATATATTAGATCAATACTTATATTAGAAAATCCAACTTTCTGTGCCCTTTCAATCGTTGTATACACATCTTTGACACGATGCGCTCTTCCGATCTTTGCTAATAATTCGTCATTAAAAGCTTGGACACCAAAGCTTAACCGATTCACACCATGGTCTGCCAATATTTGTAACTTCTCTATGGACATATCACCTGGATTTGCTTCAAAAGTAAATTCTCCATTTTCCAATGGCAAATGTTTAACTATACCCCTACAAAGAGTTTCCAATTGCTTTTCATTTAATGCAGTTGGCGTACCGCCACCAACAAATATCGTTTCTAATTGTTGGAACGGCTGTTGATTAACGGCGATTTCAAACTCTTTAATTAATAAATCGATATATTCGTCTACTGGTTGTCCTTGAAGAAACACTTTATTAAAATCACAATAATGACAAATATGTTCGCAAAAAGGAATATGGATATATGCTGCCTTCATTTCGTTCACAACCTTATATAAAAAATGAAAAACATAGTAAATGAGGATCGTTCAAACACACGCTAAAAGGGAAGTACAGCATGATGCAGGCATCAGGCTGAACCTCCCTTTTATTATTAAAATCGAAAGTAATTCCTCAACTATTTTTTCCTGAGTCATCTCTCTTCAATACTGCCATAAATGCTTCCTGAGGAACTTCGACAGAACCAACTTGTTTCATACGTTTTTTACCTGCTTTTTGCTTTTCCAATAATTTACGCTTTCGGGAAATATCACCGCCATAACATTTGGCCAACACATTTTTACCCATTGATTTTATTGTTGATCTAGCTACAATTTTTTGACCAATTGCAGCTTGAACCGGTACCTCAAATTGTTGACGTGGAATGAGCTCTTTTAATTTTTCTACGATCGTTTTACCACGCTCATATGCAAAATCACTATGCACGATAAAGCTCAAAGCATCCACCGTTTCTGCATTAAGTAAAATATCCATTTTAACTAAGGTCGACGGTTTATAACCAATTAATTCATAATCAAATGAAGCATAACCCTTTGTATTCGATTTTAATTGATCGAAAAAGTCATAGACAATTTCAGCAAGCGGGATTTCATAAACGACACTTACTCGGATATCATCTAGATATTGCATATCAACAAAATTACCTCGTTTGTCCTGAGCCAATTCCATCACCGCACCGACATAATCATTTGGAACCATCATCGAGGCCTTCACATATGGCTCCTCCACATGGTCGATCAGTTGCGGATTAGGCATATTGGAAGGATTGTCAACCGATAGTTCTGTTCCATCTGACATATACACCTTATAAATAACACTTGGCGCAGTAGTAATTAAATCAATTTTAAATTCGCGTTCAATTCGCTCTTGAATAATCTCCATATGCAAAAGTCCTAAGAATCCACAGCGAAAACCGAATCCAAGCGCCTGTGACGTTTCCGGTTCATACTCTAGTGCTGAATCATTCAGTTCTAATTTTTCCAATGCTTCACGTAGATCATTGAATTTTGCTGAATCAATTGGATAAAGTCCACAAAAAACCATTGGATTCATTCTTCTATATCCCGGTAAAGCCTTTGTCGCTGGATTGACTGCATGGGTAATCGTATCCCCGACCGTCGTATCTCCCACTTTTTTAATAGCGGCAGTTAAAAATCCAACATCTCCAACGGTTAACTCATCCACAAGCACTGGCTTTGGTGCATGAACGCCAACTTCTAGTACTTCAAATACTTTCCCAGAAGCCATCATTTTAATTTTATCGCCAACTTTTACTGTCCCTTCAACCACTCGAATTGACGCGATGACACCTCGATATGCATCGTATAAAGAGTCGAAAATCAAAGCTTTTAATGGTGCACTTGGATCTCCTTGAGGTGCGGGAACTTTTTCTACAATCTGTTCAAGAATATCTTCAATGCCAATGCCAGCCTTAGCAGATGCAAGGACCGCGTCTGAAGCATCTAAACCGATCACGTCTTCAATTTCTTGTTTCACTCGTTCAGGTTCAGCAGCTGGCAAATCAATTTTATTAATGACGGGTAGAATTTCTAATTCATTGTCTAAAGCTAAATAAACATTAGCTAAAGTTTGTGCTTCAATCCCTTGGGCAGCATCTACAACGAGAATCGCCCCTTCACAAGCCGCAAGACTTCTAGAAACCTCGTATGTAAAGTCGACATGTCCAGGTGTATCGATTAGATGAAGAATATAATCTTCACCATCTTTAGCACGGTATTTTAATTGAACCGCATTTAATTTAATCGTAATGCCGCGCTCACGTTCCAAATCCATGGAATCAAGCAGTTGGCTTTTCATTTCACGTGAAGTTAATGCCTTCGTCTGTTCTAAAATTCTATCAGCTAACGTCGATTTCCCATGGTCAATATGGGCAATAATCGAAAAGTTACGGATCTTTTCCCGTCTTCTTACTTTTTCATCATGATTCATTTTCTTCACTCCTGTTAATCGGCGCATGTATGCTAGATTAAATTATATCAGCGAATAATTCAATGAGCAAATATAGAAATGCGGAAGGCGCTCGTTTAGGGGCGACAAGCATAAGACAAGACAGTGAGAAGGTTGATCTTTACCTGCTTGACGGATTGACTTATGACCTCGATTCATTAGCGCCTGCAACTAGACATATAGAAATGTGGAAGCGCCCGTTAAGTGACGTACAAACTGCTCCCACAGGATGCCGATTCGTCAACGTTGCCACAGGACGTGGCGGTTTTAGTCGACGCTCCATGTGTATTTACAGGTGACAATGTAACCACAACAAAAAGCGCATCTGATAGAATACGCTTCATCTCTTTTCATCATATAATTTTTTAAAAGTCAGTAAGATTATGTATTATAGTGCGTGTTCAAAAAAGCGCCAAATTAGAAACAAAAATTTCGAGACGAGAAGGTTTTGAGGAACAGACTTGCACAGGATGCGCTGACTCTACGCTGCCCATAGAAAGTACTTGCACACGACATGCTGACCTCTGTGTTGCTCACAGGACGTACTTGCACACGATGTGCTGACCTCTGTGTTGCTCACAGGACGTACTTGCACACGATGTGCTGACCTCTGTGTTGCTCACAGGACGTGAGCGATCTTAACAGAGGATCCTTTTCTCTTCCTTAACAGAGAGAGGATCCTCCTCTCATTCCTTAACAGAGGATCCTTTTCTCTCCCTTAACAGAGATTCCTTACTTTAGTAAAAGTACCTAATTGCCAACGAAGAAATTTGCTGTTTATCATTTGGTGACTTTTTGAACATCCTCTTATATTAAATAAAGCTAGATAAAACATCTATCGTTTTTTTCATTATGTTAGTGATAGTCTCAGCCAAGGTACTTCCAGCTTTTGAAAAAATATTATTTGATTCGATATTTTCTTGGACATTTTCTCCTTCGCCATTCCCTGCTATATTATTTTCTACCAGTGTAGTTTCAATGTTTTGTACATCCTGCTCATTAATAAGACTAGGAGCCTGAAGTGAGTATGTTTCGTAATTACTTTGCTTTTTCTCGTCACTAGCCTTCTCCATTCCAATTAACACACCTGCATACAATACAAGCACTAGCAGTAAGCACTTTACGATAAAGCCTCTCATTTCAGCACCTCCTAGTTCTAGTATACTTATATGATTATTTTTGAAATGATAGAACTACTATTTTCGACGTTGATACATAAGTAAATGATAGACAGTACTTTATCTTGTTTTAAAACCTGTATCACTCTTGTCTACCGAAGAATGAAGTGCTGCATTTAATCCTGCCGCAAGCAAGTTTGCCATATCTTCAATAAAAACATCCACTTCCTTCGGTGTGACCATTAAATTATGACCAAGAGGAGAAAGAACTTCGTGGATTAACTTCCGTTTCTCCTCTTCTTCTAAAGTTCCAACAATACCTAAAAAAGTCTTTCTTTCTTTTTCCTCAGGTAGATCCTCATCAGTAAGCATGCGTTTCTCCCCAAACGTAAGTCCAGCAGGCGCTAGGGAACGTGACGGTCTTCCAGATTCACCCAGCTCTTTACCAAAATGCTTAAGTAAAAAATCAATCGTATCACTTGTAATTGTTACTGCATCAACAACAGTCGGTACACCAAGCGATATAACTGGCACACCTAGTGTTTCTTTACTGATCTCTTTACGTTTATTTCCAACCCCTGAACCTGGATGAATACCCGTATCAGAAATTTGAATAGTTGAATTGACCCTTTCAATAGATCTTGATGCAAGTGCATCTATTGCAATAATAAAGTCAGGTTTTGAATTTCTCACTACACCAAAGATGATGTCACTCGTTTCAATACCAGTTATCCCCATAACACCTGGGGAAATCGCACTAACTGAACGATAACCATCATCGACATTATCTGGATCCAATTCAAACAGATGCCTAGTGACGATTAGATTTTCGCAAACAAGTGGTCCAAGCGCATCTGGCGTCACATTCCAATTTCCTAACCCTACAATTAAACAACTTGCTGTTTTCGGTATCTGACACTTTTGTAAAAAAGCACTAAATTCTTGCGAAAACACCTCTTGTACCTTTTGCTGCACCACACTATCCTGTGCTCGTATACCTTGAACTTCCATCGTTATATAATTTCCTTGTTTTTTCCCTAGTCGGTTCGCCCCTTCTTCTGTAATTTCCGTTGATGATATTTTAATATCTCCAACCATCTTTTCCTTAAAAATCACACCTTCAATTTCCTTATGTACTTTTTTCCCCTTTTGTTTGGCATCTAGTTGTGCAAGTGCCATTTCAAACGATTCTGAAGCTAAGTCTGTCCTCACATTGTAACAACTCAAATCCAATTCCTTTTTTCCCATCACTTATACCTCCAGATAAAAAACTTCTTACTCCCAAGCTTTTCCTATTGCCCGATTTTTCATTCAAACTTCCAATGCAAATGGAATTCTATTGCTTTCTTAGCATTCATTTGATAAAATATCTCTTGTTCTTATTGTTAATGAACCGTGAAATTCGAGTGACAATAAAACCTCGATACTCGTCAGGAGGTGAATGTATTGCCAAACATTAAATCAGCTATTAAACGTGTGAGAATCAATGAAGAAAAAAGCGCTCAAAACATTGCAGTTAAATCTGCTATGCGTACTGCAGTGAAGAAATTTGAAACTGCTGCTGACCAAAAAGAAGAAACTGCAAAAGATTTGTTTAAAGTTGCTATCAAGCACTTGGACAAAGCTGCAACAAAAGGTTTAATCCATAAAAACACAGCAAATCGTCAAAAAGCACGTCTTGCAAAAAAGTTAAATAAAGCAACTGCATAATACAGAAAAAAACGACCCCAATTGGAGTCGTTTTTTTATTTGTATTGCGCTATATTTTCAAGCTCCCTAATTTAAATAGAAATAATTCAACTGCAAGGTCGCGACTGCTAGCACCTGTTTTTAATTGCTCATCACTAATAGCAAGCAAATTCATAATTTCCCCAAGCGCTTCTTCGGAAAAAGAATTAGCTTGTCCAGATGCAAGTTTAACGCGAAATGGGTGAGTCTTTAATGTTGAGGCGATTTGCTGCTGTCCATACCCTCTTTTCATTAGCTCCTTCACTTGGTAAATCAATCTAAATTGACTAGCTAAAAGTGCCAGAATCTTTATCGGTTCTTCATTTTGCTTTCTCAAATCGTAATATATTCGAAATGCTTCATCCATTCTCCGATGAACCACTTTATCTACTAAAGAAAAAATATTTTGTTCAATAGATCTAGATGTCAGGTTTTCCACCATACTTACATCAATTCTTTTTGTATCAGCGGCAAATAAAGATAATTTTTGAATTTCAGTATCCAACTTCATCAAATCTGAACCAACTAAAACTAGCAAAAGATCCATTGCTGTTTCATCCATTTGCACTTCATTTTCGGCAGTTTTCTCCCTTACCCATACCTTCAATTCAGATTCATTCATCTTTTTCACTTCAATAACTTCTGCTGATTTTTTTAGCAACTTCGTTATTTTCTTGCGTTCATCTAATTTTTCATATGTACTTGCAAACACCATGATCGTAAATGGAGGGGGGGCCTGTATATATGTCTCCAGTTTTTTGAAATCATGTTCGATTTTTGATTTTGACTTTTCTGCAGTTAAAAATGCTGGTTTATGTAAAATAATTAATTTTTTATCTCCCATAAAAGGTATGGTTTCAGCATCCTCAATCGCCATTTCTATAGGTGTTTCCTCTAAATCATAAACAGATAAGTTAAAATCCATATCTTCTTTCGTTAACACATTTGCCACTAATTTTTGTTTTGTCTCATTGATTAAAAAGGTCTCTGTTCCGTATAATAAATATAAAGGCGAAAATTGTTTCTGTTCAATTTTTTTCCATGCATTCATAAAATTAGTGTCCCCTCTTCTAAAGCATTCTTCCTACTAGTGCATATTCAAAAAGGAGCCAAATTAAAAACAAGAAGTTCGAGGCGGCGTAGGGCTTGTGCTGACCTCTGTGTTGCTCACAGGACGTACTTGCACAGGACGTGAGCGATCTTAACAGAGGTTCCTCTCTTCTTTAACAGAGGATCCTTTTTACATGAGGACCGAAAAGACAAGCCAACGAAGAAATTCGCCATTTATCATTTGGTGACTTTTTGAACATCCCCTACTATCGTATGGAAATTTGCTTCTTTTGACAAGGGGTAAAGAGGACAAACTTCACAGATGTGATGGATGTCCTCCAATCTATGATGAACGCTTCGGATTAAGGCCTAGGATACTTAGTCGGAAGCGGTAATCAAGAACCAATTTTTCTTGCTGATCTTAGCTTAGCCTTTCAAGCCAAAAATATGGCTGTTAACTCTTGTCAGCAGTGGTAATTGAACAGTGGATTTTTCTACTACATTCGTCTATACTATAGTGGATATAGGAGGGGTAATTGTGAACGAATTTGAACAAAATGTCCAATCAAAACGCAATGATGCGATCGATTCTGGTATTGGATTTGCCGTTTCCTTTGTATTCTTCACTGCAATATTTGTGATCGGAACAGTCATTCAATTGCTAGGGAAGTAACAAAATGGCAGGCGTCTTGGTACCTCGGTAATCATAAGTAATGAACTTGTGGTTCAAGGCGCTTGCTCTTTTTTTTATCATTTCATTGCTTTATCATATTGCCATTGGGTCTTAAAGGTTCCTCCTTTCTTTGTAAATTCGTAATGAATAGCTCCATGTTCATCCGTCCGAAAGATAGCTGTGTTAAATTCATTTAGAACAGCTAATACCTCTGGATGCGGATGCCCATATCTGTTATTTCTTCCTGCAGATATGATCGAGTATTTAGGTTGTACTTTTTCTAAAAAAGCTGAGGTTGTAGAGCTTCTGCTACCATGATGCCCAATCTTTAATACATCCGTTTGTAAATTACCATATTTCTTAATTATTTCTTCTTCCCCTTCTTTTTCTAAATCTCCAGTGAAAACCCATGTTAATCCGCCAAATTCCCCAAAGAGGACAAGCGAATCATTATTTCCTTCATAATCATCATTAAACGGATAAATAAATTGGAATTTTCCTGATTTATTATGCCAACCTGATCCTACCTTTTCTTCATTAACAGGAATTCCTAATGATTGAGCCTGTACAATTAGGTCTGCCATTATCGTTTTTTCCCATGAACGAGGAGTGATTATAATTTCCTTAATCATTACCTTCCCCAGTAATTCATGTGCAGCACCCATATGATCCATATCGCTATGTGTCAAAATCAATTTATCGATTCGATTAATTCGTTTACTTTTTAATAATGGCAACAATATGTCTTCGCCAACTTGGAAGGAATTGCTCCTTTTTTCCCAATCCGGTACAGGAAATTGGATACTACCTCCAGTATCTATCAGATAAGTCCCACGATTATAAGGCAAATTAATCAAAATACTATCACCTTGACCAACATCAATGAAAATGACTTCACCTTTTGCTGAATATTGATTTACCAAAAAGAAAATAAAAAAGATCAGAACCAACGGTACCCCAGAATAGAGCATTGATTTCCCTTGTTCACTAAATAACAAATACATTATCACTCCAACGATCATAAACACCATCATAATAATTCCTGGTTTCCCAGTAACAATCATTGAGAAGTTAAATGAGCTTGCAAATGCTGCAAATTGTTCGGAGTATAATAGCAACTTAGCTCCCCATTCTGACAAAAGATGAAAAAGAGAAGTTTGGATAAATTGTAAAAAAAACAAAAAGAACATGAAGGGTAAAACAATAATTGTGTAAAATGGAATGTAGACTATATTTGCTATTATACTAATAATTGAAAATTCATAAAAGTGAAAAGAAAGTACCGGAAATGATGCGAGCATAGAAACGATAGAAATATTGATCATTTTTTTGATGTATGTTGCTGTTTTCTGAAGAATTCTTCGTGACGAGACAATGAGAGCAAAACTTACACAATATGTAAGTTGAAATCCTACGTGGTAAACGAGATACGGATCATAAAATAAGAATGCAATAAAACTAATTGATAGCGCATCTAACGTTGTAAATGGTAGCCGCCATTTTTGTCCAGCTAAAAGCAATAACGCCATTAAAACAGCCCTCATGACAGGTGGATTTCCACCAGATAGAACCGCATATATTGGCAATAGACAGAATAATATCCAAAATACATTCTCTTTCGTAAATCCTACACGTAATAAGCCAAAATATAAAACACTAACTAACAAACCAATATGCAATCCCGAAATTGCAAGTAAGTGCACAACACCAATTTGCTGATATGCCCGATACGTTTCATCCGTAAAATTTGATCTTTCGCCAAATATTAGTGCATTTGCATAAGGTATTAATGCTATTGGAAAGTTTTCCTCCACTTTCTTTATTCCCTTCATTCTTATATTCCGTAATTTATTAATCATATGAAGGGCAGAGAATGAACAATTCTCTAGGCTGATCTTGTCTGTTTCAAGTAACCAGTGTATGTTATGTCTAAATAAATATTGTTGATAATTAAATCCATTTTCATTACTATTTTTTTGTGGCTTTATTAGTTCTCCAGTAATATGGCACGAAGCTCCTGATTCTAACTTTCTCTCTAATAAATGTTTATCTTCTTCATTTTGAATGATGTGGGTGAGTAGTAGTTTTTCATTATTAGAAGCTGTGACAACAGCCTTTAGGCGGTTACCATCTATTTCGGGGAACGCTTGAAAGGTAATATATTCGTGGATAATGCCTGCGGAAAAAGCTGAATGCTTATCCTTTTCACTTTTCATACCTGTACTAAAAAAAAGCAGCAAGACAGTAAAAAGTAGAATCAACAAGTGTTTGTTTTTTTCTTTCATTACTCGTACAATTATTAAACAAGAAAATAAAAATGTTAATAGGTGCCATTCTAGCGAAAGTAATATTCCCGCAAGTGCTGCGCTTGCTACATAAAACCATTTACCAGCCATATATACTCCTTTCCGACTTCATCTATGGGTCGCAAACAGCAAGAATTTGGTGGGCACTGAAAAAGTCCTTCTAATGCAAGGATCTATTATAGAATCCTGTTGCTTTCCGCCCACGGAAATCAACACTCCTATTCGAATAGTTGTAAAAAGATCGGGCATGTTTTTCGCCCGGTTTTTTTAACCTTGCAAATAAATTTCATTGAATAGCCGAATGTTTTTCAGTGCCCTCAGAAAATGCTACTGTTGTTTTTTGGCTCACATCTTTCAGCATGGCTGAGGGTGTGAGCCAATGATCACAAACCGTTTGTTTGCTCCGCAAACGAAAGAAAGATTTCCTTATTTACAGGAACTTTCTCCATCCTTACGTTTGCTTGTTCAAACAATTCGATCGCATGCGGATGATTTTTGTAATCTTTTGCATAGTAAACTGCTTTTATACCTGCTTGAATAATTGCTTTACAACATTGAAGACAAGGAAAATGAGTAACATAAATTTCTGCATTTTCTGTTGGTACACCAAATTTTGCACATTGCAATATCGCATTCATTTCAGCGTGGATCGTTCTTACACAATGATCGTCGATCACATAACAACCTTCGTCAATACAATGAACCCCACCTGTAATTGATCCATTATAACCGCCAGCTATTATCCTTTTGTCTCTAACAATCGTTGCACCTACTGTAAGCCTTGTGCATGTGCTTCGAAATGAAAGTAAATGACTTTGCGCCATAAAGTATTGATTCCATGATATTCTTTCCATATCCTCTTCTCCCTCTGCTTTGTTCTCTAATTTATTGATGTATTTCTATGAAGTTAATACCTTCATTTTACACTTATTAAATCCTGAAGCTTTTCAAATGACTTCGGACCAATTCCAGATATTTTTTGCAAATCATCAATTTGCTGATATGGGCCATTTTGTTCCCTATATTCGATAATCGCTTTCGCTTTTGCAGGCCCCACACCTGGGAGGGATTCCAATTCCGTACTATCTGCTTTATTTATGTTTATTATCCCATCTTTCTTTGTCCCCGAATTAACATTTGCCGGCATTTCATCTAAATCTTCACCCACTTTTGGAATATGAACAACCATTTCATCATGGAGTTTTTCGGCAAAATTAATTTGATTCTCATCAGCATCATCTAGCAACCCACCTGCTTGTCCAATTATATCAAATATGCGCTCACCTTCAACAGCCTCATAAAGGCCAGGTTTATGAACAGCACCTTTAACATCTACAAATATACGAATATTATTTTCTTCCATTTCCTCCATATTCGCCTCTGGTGGTTTGCTTTCCAAGGGTTGCATATCCGTGTTTATTGGTTCCGAAAATGCTTGCTCTTGGGGTCTGCTGTAATAAAGAAAAATCGCTATCAGAATAACTATTCCACAAATGAACATCGTTTTATAACTTTCAAACCAAATTTTCAAAAAGAATCACCTCTTATCAGAAAGGAATATTATTTTAGATGCAGCATACATTTGGTAGGAGTAGATTAGAAGGAGGGGAAAGCATGAAGGTCGGAGTCATCGGAACCGGAAACATGGGAACAATTTTATCTGAAGCATTGCTAGAAGGGAAAGCAGTTTCTCCTTCAGATTTAATTGTCGTCAATCGGACGAAAGCTAAAGCTGATGAGCTTAAATATAAATTTGAAGGTATCGAAGTGGCAAATAGCCCTAAAGAAACAATAAACAAGGCCAAACTTATTTTCATTTGTGTGAAACCGCATGATATTCTACCGCTACTTAAAAGTCATCTTCAAGATCTAACTGCGGAACATTGTATTGTATCCATAACAAGCCCCATTAAAGTCGAATGGTTAGAAAGTATTATTCCATGTTCTTGTGTGCGAATTATTCCAAGTATAACGAATAGGGCTCTCTCAGGTGTGTCTTTATTCAGCTTTGGTAAAAAGTGCGATCAACAATGGCAAAATAAACTTATAAATATGTTTGATAAGATATCCTTTCCAATAGATATTAATGATAATATCACGCGGGTAGCTTCGGATATCGTCAGTTGCGGGCCAGCTTTTTTCAGTTATATGACAAGAAGATTTATTGATGCAGCAGTTGCTGAAACGAAAATTGACAGAGAAACTGCAACATTGCTATCTGAGCAGATGCTGATCGGACTTGGAGATTTACTGAAAAAAGGTTATTATTCATTACCTACTTTAGAAGAGAAAGTGTGTGTAAAAGGTGGAATAACAGGGATTGGAATTGACGTGTTAGAAGTTGAGCTCCATGATGTGTTTGAGAAATTATTTCAAGCCACACATCAGAAGTTTAATCTTGAAGTGAAAGAAATAGAGGTAAAACATCATCTTTAATAACTAATTCTACACACACGCTAAAAATCCTTTCTTTTTTAAAAAATAAAAAAAGCGGAGGAAAAGGAGTTTCCTCCTAATCTCCGCTTATTTCTTTTTTTTACATGTAAAAAAGATTCGTTCTGATGTATCAACTGGTCGATTCGAGGTAAAATCTGCTGTTACAGATTCTACTATAAAACCAGCATCATCTAGCCATGCCTCATAATCTTCCAAGAGATATGTACGTTGTTTATGCAATTCCTCAAATCGTTGATACAATCCTGAATCTTCATCCATCACAAAAAAGGTTAACTCATGTTCTACGGAATATATATGTTCTCCGGGAAAACAATGCCAAATGTATGCCACATCATCTTCACTTAAAGCAAATGTTTCATTCATGTAAATATGATCCATTTGATATGGAGAATGTACATCAAATAAAAACAGTCCATTCTCATCTAAATGCTCATGAACATGTAAAAAAGTACTTTTCATATCTGTTGGAGTTTGAAGATAATTGAGCGAATCACAAAATACCGTGATCAGGTCGAATGTGCCAAGCCCTTCGAGCGCACTCATATCCTGCTGAAACAATTCCATTGGTACAGATGCTTGTTCAGCTTTTTCGCGGGCAACCATCAACATATCGCTTGATAAATCAACACCAGTTACCAAAAAACCTTCTTTGGCAAGCTGAATAGATAATTCACCTGTTCCACATGCCAAATCGAGCACCCGATTCCCTCGAACTTGATGACGCCGTTTTTCTATCGTTAAAAATTGTAGCCATTTCTCATACGGAACATTAGCCATTAAAAAGTCGTATACATAAGCCAGTCTTTCGTAACTCACTGAGCAAGTTCTCCCAGTACATCCTCGAATGGAGCATCGCCCCATAGTCTTTCTAAATTATAATAGCTTCGCTCATCTCGGTGGAAGACATGAGCAATGACGTCACCCATATCTACGAGAATCCACTGCCCTTCATCAAAACCTTCCATTTTCTTCACATCGATGCCAGCTTCTAGAGCCATCTCTCTCATTTCGCGGGCGATTGCTTGAACTTGTTTGCTAGAATTCCCGCTACAAATAACAAAGTAGTCTGCAATTAATGAGATACCCTCCATATTCAATGCAACAATATCCTCTGCGTTTTTATCATCTGCTGCTTTAACAACTATCTTTAATAATTCCCTAGTCTCCAATATAATTTCGCTCCTTTTTAAATATCAAATGGTTGTACGCTTCAAATGTATCGGGAAAGATCAACGCTTTCTTTATGATTAAAAATTGAATCGTGTTTCCTAAGGCATAAAGTAAAGCCTTATTAATATCTTCTTTTACCAGTTCCCTTACTTCTTCCACACCCGGAAAGCTACGACCTGGTTCAATATAGTCTGCCAAAAAAATAACCTTTTCAAGCATAGACATATTTGCTCGACCCGTCGTATGAAAGCGAATAGCGTTAAGTATATCCTTGTCGCTAATATCGAATTCATCTAGAACGATTTGTGCAGCAACAGGGCCATGCCATAGCTCAGGATGATAAGCAAGTAAGCGCGGGTCTTCCCTGGCATCACTTACTTTTACTTTAAGTTCAGGGATCGAAAGAAGTTTTGCATAATCGTGAAAAACTGCTGCTATTTCTGTTTTTTTCACATCAACACCAACGTTTTTCCCTAGTTCACGGGCTGTATCTAACACCCGAAGCGTATGATCATAGCGTGGCCCTGCTATTTTACCTCCAACTATCTTTATTGCTTGCTCCATATTCATATAAACCGCGCTCCTTTATATAGCCAATTACGCTATCAGGAATTAAGTATTTTGTAGAGATGTCTTGTTTTATTTTTTCTCTCATTGCCGTCGAAGAAATATCTATTTGTGGTACATCTACATGTGTCACTGGGTACCGACTTTCCATTTGATAGTTCGGTCTATTCACACCTACAAACTGAATCAGTTGTACAAGTTCATCTATTTCGTGCCAATTCGGCAAATATTCCACCATGTCAGCTCCGATAATAAAATAATAATCAAAATCCGGATGTAATTCTTGTAAAATTTTTATCGTATCTATCGTATAGGAACGGCCTTTTCTCTCAAGTTCTATACTTTCCACAGCGAATTGACTATTTCCCGCGATAGAAAGTTCGAGCATTCGCAATCTATCTTCTGCAGTAGTACCACTTACTCTCTCTTTGTGAGGTGGCTCTTGGTTGGGCATAAAATGTATTTCATCCAGCGCTAAATGATGAAGTACTTCATTCGCAATAATTAAATGACCAAGATGAGGAGGATCAAATGTCCCTCCTAATATCCCAATTTTTCTCTTCATGATTATCCGTCCTTATACAGGCAAATTAATGGTTTTACGCTCGTGAGACTCTTTATAAAGAACAATAATCTTACCAATAATTTGAACGAGTTCTGCTTTGGTACCGGCCACAAGTGCCTCAGCTACTGTTTCTTTGTTTTCATCACAGTTTTGCAATATGCTTATTTTTATCAATTCTCGTACTTCTAAAGCTTCACTTATTTGTTTTGTCATATTTTCATTGACTCCACCTTTACCTACCTGAAAAATTGGGTCAAGATGATGTGCCTTAGATCGTAAATAACGTTTTTGCTTACCAGTTAACATGTTGTTCCTCCTAATTTCTCTGTTACAATATTTGTCATACGTTCAAAGTTAGGGGTTATTCCTGTCCACATTTTAAAAGCAAGCGCCCCCTGATGTATAAACATACCTATGCCGTTTTGCGTTTGCGCTCCCTTGTGCTTCGCTTGCTGTAAAAAAGCAGTCTCAGAAGGATTATAAATAATATCCGAAACAAATGCATTAGTACGCAAATGCTCAAGATCCAGTGGACTATTCGTTATATCTGGATACATACCAATAGATGTGGTTTGGATAACGAGATCATAGTCAACTAGCTCCAGTTCAGCTTCATGAAGTGACAATGCTTTAGAAACACCTTCATAAGGACAATCCTCTATTAATTGCTGCGCATTAATTACTGAACGGTTACAAATATCCACATATTTCATGCCTTTTGCTAGGAGCGTATAATATATTGCTTTTGACGCACCACCAGCTCCTACAATTAGTGTACGTGTCTGTTCATTCATAAAATCTTTTTTCCATGCAGATTGTAGGGCTTGGATAAATCCTGTTCCATCTGTATTATAACCACGAAAGTCCCCATTTTCACGAACAATTGTATTCACTGCACCTATTGCGTTAGCAAGCGGATCGATACTGTCTAAAAAAGGCATAATTGCTGTTTTATGTGGGCTTGTTACATTAAATCCTTCTATGCCTATTACTTTCATTCCTTCTACAGCCGTTTTCAAATCATGATCTAAAATATGAAATGGCTGATAGTTTGCGTTTATTCCAAGCTGTCGGAACTCCTCATTATGCATAAGCGGAGACATGGACTGTGCAATTGGCTTACCAATAACGCCATAAAGTTTTTGCAAACACCTCACCCTATCTTTTAAATTAATTTGGACACACATGATGAGGCAACACAGATATTACAAGGATACAAATACATTGTGGTACGTAGACGTGGAACAGGAGCTAGTTCATTTGTCAGTGCCTTTCATCCGGTCTTAAATGATATTCCATTCCCTGTCTTCCCTCACGTATGTCTATCTGTTTATGGTGCCTATGCTGCTTTTTTAAATAAGCGAACTACGTAGCGTGACATTTACTCCTTTTGGTATATAAGCAGCGACTTTTGCACCTGGATCATTCACCGTTACCCAACCGAGCCCTGAAAATACAATATCCGTTTTTCCCTCTTTAATCATAAATTCATGACGAACAAGTTTCGGAAATGTATCCAATTCATCTTTCCGAGGTGGTTGTAGCATATCGCCAACATGGTTTTTGTATAATTCATCAGCGTTTTCTAGCTTCGTTCTGTGGATGTTAATCTCATTCCCTAAATAACATACGAGAGATCTGCGTCCACCTTGTACATAATCCAGTCTTGCTAATCCACCAAAGAAAAGTGTCTGTTCCTCATTCAATTGAAATACTCTAGGCTTAATTTCTTTATTTGGTGTAATGATTTTTAAATCTTTTTTATCTACAAAATGTGCCATTTGGTGATGGTTGATGATTCCCGGAGTATCATATAAGGATTTTCCATCATCTAATGGTATGTCTATCATATCAAGTGTTGTCCCTGGAAAATGAGATGTTGTAATTACATCTTCTTCTCCGGCCACATGCTTAATAATTCTATTAATAAAAGTAGATTTCCCCACATTTGTACAGCCAACAACATAAACATCTTTACCAGCACGGTACTGATCAATTTTTTCCATTGCTTCCTCAATATGTAGGCCTTTTTTAGAACTTACTAGAAGCACATCAATTGGGTGAAGGCCAAGTTCTCTTGCTTGCCCTCTCATCCATTGAACCAATTTATTCTTTTTGATTGACTTAGGAAGTAAATCTACTTTGTTTCCAATAAGTAAAATCGGATTCTTCCCAACAAATCGATGTAATCCCGTTAGCCAACTGCCATTAAAATCAAAGATATCAATAACTTTTACAATTAAACTGTCAGTTTTTCCCAGTTGGTGAAGAATATTTAAAAAGTCCTGATCCGTAAGTGATACATCTTGCACTTCATTGTAATGTTTTAATCGGAAACATCTTTGACAAATAATCTCTTCTTTTTCAAGTTGAGAAGAAGGTGTATAACCTATTGTATTTTGGTCTTCTGTTTGGATTGAAATTCCGCATCCAATACAGGTAATATCTGCGTTCTTCACTTGTCGTCCTCCCATTTAATTAATCCGTTTCGCTTAAAATTGGCCATAATTCTTCGTTCAATCGCTCGATTAAATCGAGTAAAAAAACCATCCGATTTTGCTACCGGAACGACCAGAATTGTATATAAACTGGCTCTATTTCCGCCAAGTATATCTGTCAATAACTGATCACCAATAATCACCGTCTCTTCCCTTGATGTTCCCATTACAGTGATTGCTTTTTTAAAAGCAGCGCCAAGTGGCTTTCTCGCCTTATGAATAAATGGGATTTCTAATGGATCGGAAAATAATTTCACACGATCTTCATTATTATTCGATACAATGATTATCTTAATATCATGTTGCTTCATTTCAGCAAACCATTCAATAAGCTCTGGTGTAGCATTAGGCCTGTCCCATTCAACGAGCGTGTTGTCCAAGTCTGTGATAATTCCTTTTATTCCTCTTGTTTTTAGATCCTCAGGTTTTATTAGAAATATATTTTTAACATATTCACTTGGTAAAAATTTTTTTAACAATCATCTGCACCTCATTAATTAATCTTTGTCATTATGTTTATTTTAACCAATATTCGGTTCGTTCGCATCTTTTTCCAAATAGGGGAGAAAAGTTTTCGACAATTTTCTACCATTTCCACAATTGTGGATAACTTTATAAACATGAAGTATTGCGTAGGGGCTACTTTATTATGCGATAATATCTTCTTACCAACAGGTTATCCACCAGTACCTGTGGATAAAGGAACGCTTGTTCCAATTCATTTCTTCTGATAATGTAATGGTTATTAAAGGGATATCTTACTAATTTATTCATGACCCATTAGAATTAGAACAAAAAATTCCTGGAGGTGAAGCTAATGAACAGATTATCTGATGAGTTACTAATAGAATCCTACGAAAAAGCGAAAGAATTAAACCTAAGTTCCGAATTTATTGATTTAATTGAATCTGAGCTTCAACGGAGATCATTGGTGAATCAAATAAAAATAACCTATGTTGTTGGATAATATATATAAATATGATTACTTTAGCGCCTATGATAAGGCGCTTTTTATTTTAGAATAAATGACTGGTTTTAGAATCGCCTTGAATCATTAGTCTTTTTTACGCTTATCTTGATGTACACATTCTAATAGTCCTCAGTCACTGCACCTCATACAACCCTCTCTCTTTTCTAATCTCAACACACTTCCCCAAATGCTCCCCCATTCTTATTTCCGCCGGTGTAGATAATGATTGTTTTAGTTGAAACATTCCTTTTTCAAACAGCAGGACAACAGTAGAACCAAATGAAAAATAAGCTACCTCATCGCCCTTTTTCCATTCATGATGCTGATTCACTACTTTGACAGAATTAATGAACATTGCTCCAACCTTTACCATCGCCATAGAATTGGTATGATGCTTAAGTTCTGTAACAATTCGAAAGTTTTTAGCTAATGTACTATTACCGTATTTTAATCCTAATCGATTAACGGGGTAAGATTTTCCACCTAAAGAATATGTAGAAACGACCTTACCATCAATTGGAGAGTGAATTCTATGGTAATGTGAAGGGCTTAAATAAAGAATCAAATATGTACCACCAATATATTTGTTTGCCTTATCTTCCCCACCTAGCATTTCGCTAATGGAATAAGCCTTATGCTTCACAATTATTTCACACGCAGGAGAGATGGTTCCACAATCCTCTAAGATACCATCCACTGGACTGACAATGGTATTTGGTTCAAAATTAATGGGTCTAGAATCAGTCTTCAATCTTCGCGTAAAAAAAGCATGCAAATTAGGATAGGTTTCCATATTATCGCGCATTTCCGCTACATTAATTCGGTAGGCTCTTGCATAAAATTTAATTATTGGCTTACTCCATTTAGATTGCGCATATTTTAGTAATACGTTTGAAACGACCGGTCCATTCAAAGATTGAATAAGCCCGCGATACAGCTTACCCTTCAATACTTTTCACTCCTTCCAAAAAGATTCCCTTAACTTTAATGTCTAAAAAGAATATAATTAAGTATTAATAGATACAAGGCACTTAATTACATCAAAAAGGAAGGGGGAATTTATTTGTTTTTATCAGATGTCGTAGACAGTACAATTAGAAAAATAAAAGCACAAACCGCCAATTTTCTTACTTTAGTAAACTTAGGATTAGGTAGCTTCGCGATTATTTCATGTATCAATGGCCAACTTCATTTAAGTGTAGTTTTTATCTTTATTGCTGCACTGGCTGATCGTTTCGATGGAATGGCTGCCAGAAAACTTCAAATTGAATCTGATCTTGGTAAACAGCTGGATTCTATGAGTGATATTGTATCTTTTGGCGTAGCACCCGCCTTATTATTATACCAAGGTATCTTATTCTTGTTCGGTTTTCCCGGAGTGTTTTTCACTATATTTTATATAGCCTGTGGAGCTTTCCGCCTTGCAAGATTTAACGTCTCCGAAAGCAATGGTTATTTTACAGGACTTCCAATTACTTCAGCGGGTTGCTTATTAACACTTAGTTATTTATTTGTCCCATATTTTCCATCGTACTCATTCATTTTTATTATTTTAACCTTATCATTAATGATGATCAGCACTTTTACATTAAAAAAGATTTAATACAATAAGATATGATAAAAGACGCCTGCATAAATGCAGGCGTCTTATGCGTTTGCGGCGAAAGACCACATGTTCACAGCATGTGTGCATTTAAGCATGTCAGTCGACTTATGCAAATCAGCTCATCGCTATATAAATATAACATGATTATGGTCAGTTGGCTATATTAATTTTTCCGTTTCCTCTCCATCGATAACTAATGGCCAACTTCTTTGTTCCGGAAATACTAATTTTCCTTGAAATGAATATAATGTTTTTTTAACTAGCCATACATCACAGCATTATAAAGTAGGTTCTTCCCTGTATTATATCAATATTTGATGATTATTCCTCTACTCGATTGGATTCATTATTAGTGGAGATAATATAATCTTGACAATTAGCCCCACCTTCGTATATCATCCGTGCCACTTCAAGTTCATAATCGATATTTTCTTGTGACTTTTTATTGTTGTTCATTTATGCTTCCACCCTTTTTAAAAAAGGTAATTTCCGTCCCGCACTTTTACTCATCTTCTTTCGCTTTCTTAAGTTTTTCTTTTTCTGCTCGATAAAATTCGTGGAACATTTTCATCAACGCCCTTTTTTCTATACGCGATACATAGCTTCTTGATATGCCGAGTTCTTTTGCTATTTCCCTTTGCGTTCGCTCTTTTTCTAAACTTAAGCCAAATCTGCCAACAATGACTTCCCGCTCTCGTTCATCTAACACACTAACGTATTCTTTGACTCTTTCTAACTCCATATTTAGTTGGATTGTGTCAAAAACATCCTCCGCTTCAGACTTTAATACGTCAATTAGCGATATTTCATTCCCTTCCTTATCTTGGCCAATCGGGTCGTGTAAAGAAATATCCTTTTTGGTCTTTTTTAACGCTCGTAGATGCATTAAAATTTCATTTTCTATACAGCGAGCAGCATAGGTAGCAAGTTTCGTGCCTTTTCCAAAAGAATAACTTTCAATTCCTTTAATCAAACCAATCGTTCCGATCGAGATCAAATCCTCAGCATCCTCCCCAGTGTTTTCAAATTTCTTCACAATATGGGCGACAAGCCGTAAATTATGCTCTATTAGGAGATTCCGAGCATTTTCATCACCTTCTGCCATTAGTTGTAAGTATTTCTTTTCATCTTCAGTTGAAAGCGGCTGAGGAAATGCATTATTTTTAACATATGAAACGAGAAATACGAGTTCTTTAAATAAATAACCTATTGCCGTAAGAATACTGGACAATGCCTCACCCCCCACAGTTTTAGCCTATATTTATATATATGTATGTGTTGTCGTTGAAATAACCGTAATGAAGGAGATGTAATATTGGGATAATAACTAATTTTCTCGTATAATGTAATGAATACATATTATGGAGGGATTCATTTGGCGGTAGCTATATATGATTTAACATGGGATATCGATGTTTTTTTTAAAGATGGAAGTGCGTCTCGCGAGTTTATCAATCATTTGGAAAAAGTAAAAGGTCAATTGGAGCATTTCCAGTCATCCATCGAGAATTGGGAAATCCCAGTATCTGCTAATGATCAAAGTCTATCTGATCTACTTCATTTATTTCAATCTACATCACAAAATATAAGACAAGCAGGTGCTTTTGTTAGCTGTTTACAAGCACAAGATACGACTGACACAAGGGCAAATGAATTGCGGGGCATGGTGACTACTCTAAGTTCTAGATTCAGCACGCTTTTAACAAGTTTTGATGAAAAGCTTTTAAACATCGAAAAAGACATATGGAACGGATTACTTAAGCAAGATTCATTAAAAGAACTTAGCTTCGTACTGAATGAGCGACGCAAAAATGCGGGTGAAAAACTTTCAAAAGAACAGGAAGCATTGATCAATGCTCTAAGTATCGATGGCTATCACGGATGGGGAGAAATGTATGATACGATCGTCTCTCAGGTTAAAATCCCATTTGAAGAAAATGGAGAAAAACTGAACTTATCTGTAGGACAGGCAGCTAATAAATTTTCCAGTTCCGATCCTAAAATAAGAAAACAAATTTTCCAGGAATGGGAAAAGGCTTGGGACAAGCAATCTGATTTACTTGCGGGCACATTAAACCATCTATCAGGCTTCCGTTTATCTGTTTATAAACAGCGAGGCTGGGACCATGTATTAACGGAAGCACTGACATATAACAGAATGAAGCAAGAAACACTCGATGTCATGTGGGAAGTAATATCAGACAACAAACAACCATTTGCTGATTTTCTAAAAAAGAAAGCGGAATTGCTCGGAGTAAAAAAATTAAGTTGGGCTGATTTAGATGCACCCGTGGGAAAAACAGAAACAACATATAACTACCAAGAAGGCGCAGCATTCATTCTAAAGCATTTTGGCGATTTTGGAGACGAACTCACAGACTTTACAATAAAAGCCTTTGAAGACCGCTGGATTGAAGCAGAGGATCGCGCTGGGAAACGGCCAGGTGGATTTTGCACCTCTTTCCCTCTTAGTGATCAATCTAGAATTTTCATGACGTATTCAGGTACACCGTCCAATGTTTCGACTCTTGCTCATGAACTTGGTCACGCATTTCACTCCTATGCACTAAAGGACGCACACCCATTGAATAGAAGCTATGCAATGAATGTAGCTGAAACAGCTTCTACTTTTGCAGAAATGATCGTCTCTGATGCCGCCGTAAACAATGCAGCAAATGAAGATGTGAAACTGGCATTGCTAGAAGATAAAATTCAACGCTCTGTTGCTTTATTGATGAATATTCACGCACGCTATTTGTTTGAAACACGCTTTTACGAAGAACGCAAAAAAGGCATGGTTAATAAAAAAAGGTTGAATGAACTGATGGAGAATGCTCAAAAAGAAGCATATGCCGACTCACTTGAGGATTACCATCCGTTATTTTGGGGTTCTAAACTGCATTTCTTTATTACCGGTGTTCCTTTCTATAATTTCCCGTATACGTTTGGCTATTTGTTCTCTCTTGGAATTTATGCCCAAGCTGTAAAAGAAGGCAAAGGCTATGAGAAAAAATACATGGCGATGCTTGAGGATACAGGCTCGATGACAGTGGAGGATCTAGCGCAAAAACATCTTGGTGTTGATTTAACAAAGCGCGAATTCTGGGAAGCTGGCGTAAAGCTTTGTATTAAAGATGTAGAGGATTTTATGGAGATGGTGAATAAATAATGCTAAAAGGGTTCGGAGTGATTGACTCCGAACCCTTTTGATTTAACATAATACACCGCGAATCCGAGGATAGTTAATATGAATAAAAGTGATTGAATACATATGTCTACAGTACTTAATATCCTTCCAGAAACAGCTAAACTATTGCTATTATTGCTTTGATTATCGATTTCTTCCATGACTTTTCGTGCCATAACAAATCCGATAATACCTAAGATTAAACCAGCATAAATTACGATTATTGATAAAATACCTAAGTAAAGGAAAGCAATTGATTTACTTTTACTTCCTCCATGCATCCCTCCACATATTTCTTATCAACCTTACCAGTTCCAAAAACCAACCTCGTCGACCTCAACAGAACTAATTAATTTCTCCTCTTTTAGCTTTAATATCTCTTTCGTCGGTCCAGTGACGACAATTCCATAATGTTTTATTCCATTCTTTTCAAGGTATTTGATTCGTTTATCAAGATCTAGGTCCGCTCTACCGTATAATTGTTCCGCTTTCTTTTCATGTTTTTCAAGAAATTGTAATGTTTTTAAAAACTGTTTATGAAGAATCACACTATCCCCTGCCTCGTAATCCGGGGAAGAATACATTTCTGAAACAACCTTTCCGAACAGAAAATCTTTTTGTTCTTCACGAGAGCCTCGAATCATGTCATCATCATGCCAAATTGGGGAGGCAGGAAAGCCAATAAAATCGCCATACCAATCATCCCGGCCTTCAATACCTGTATCAACCGTAAACCAAGTGATGTCAAAATTCATATCAGCAAATTGTTGAAAAACATCACTCGTTTCTACTAACTTATTGAAAGAGAGATAAGCTGAAACGACTGTCCCTTCTGGGAGCTTTTTCAATCTATCCCATTCTGCCATACTTAGATCTCCGAACCCTGGATAAGTAAATGACGGTTGATTCTGTGATATATTACCTGTATAATTTCGCTCTGGATAACTCATTAGTGAAAAAAGAAAATTAACTTTCAACTCGCCCATTTGGATAATCTCTTTACCAACTTTTTTATTTAGATCTCTCGACATCTCCATTCCAAAAAATGGTTTCGCATTCGAACTTGTACTCCCTACATCACCGTAAGGTTCGGTGACTGTCAACGTGTAATCAATTACATCTGTAAATACATCGCTCCGATCAGGATTTCCCCAAGAATAATACACTCCTGTCAAAATTATTGAAGCGATCAAAACAACAATAAAAATACCTAACGCCAATGCAGCTGTTTGAAAACGAGCCCTCCACTTACTTCTTCTCAGAATTTTCTTCTGCTTTTCTACATTCATTTGCAGTTTCTGTTTCGGACTTTTTTCTTCAAGATATTCTTGATACTGTTCTAGTTTAGCTAATTCCTTTTCAAACTCTATTAACTCCTCGCCTTTTAACTGACCATTTTCAAAGGCTTCGAGTTTTCTCTTAAATTCATCACTCATTTCTCATTCACCTTTCTTCCTTCTCACCGCTTGTCGGCCTCGGTATAAAATCACTTTGAAGTTGGCTAGTGACACATTCATTACTGTAGCTGCTTCCAAATAACTAAGTTCATGAAAATCGTGTAAGAGAACAGCATATTTTTGTTTTTCCGGTAAACCGTCCAAAAGATTGATAATTTCTTGGATATCCTCTTGAATAACGATTGATTCTTCTGGCGTATTTCTTTTATCTAATAGTTTCGAAAAGAAGCCTTGCTTTTTCAATTCTATCCGTTTTTGTTTACGATAATAATCAATAAACGCATGGTGTGCGACAGTGAAAAGCCATGATTTTATGCTTTCATTATCGTGTTTATCTACATGTAAATACGCGCGCAAAAATGTTTCCTGAACTAAGTCCTCAGCTGTATGATGGTCACGACTGAGTGAAAGGAGGAAGCGGTAGATATCATTAAAATAATAGTCATAAATCGATTCAATTGATTCCTTCATTTACTCCTCCCCTCACTAATAGCACGATTGAAAAGGAAAAAGGTTACATAATTAACAAAAGAATTATATTTTCTTTCTAAAATTGACGTAAAAAGGGCATTCCTACTCGTTGTAGAAACGCCAATTGGGAAAATGGATGAACTATTTTCTTTCTTAAAATCTAATTTATTTGTATTCATAGATTAAAGCTATTTTTATTTAGAGTCTCAATTCCACCATCATTAGAACCTATGAGAACTATATCTGTCATACCTACAAAAAGTCCGTTGTCCACTACTCCAGGAATCATATTAATACAAACGGCTAATTCTTTTGGGTTTTGGATCTTCCCAAATTGACAATCGAGTATATAATTTCCATTATCACTAATAAAAGGAAGATGATTATCCATTCTTAAACTAAATCTGCAACCTAATTTACATATTTGTCTACATGTCAATTTCCAACCAAATGGAACCACCTCTATCGGTAAAGGAAAATCCCCTAAATCAGAAACATATTTTGTATAATCCGCAATAATAATATTTTTCCGTGAATTTGTTGCAACTATTTTTTCACGTAATAACGCTCCACCGCCACCTTTTATTAATTCTAAATTAGAATTAACTTCATCAGCACCATCTATCGTCAAATCAATTTCATCAACTTCCTCAAGATTTACTAATGGAATTCCCATCTTAATAGCAAGTTCTTCCGTACTAAGGGAGGTAGCTACACCACGAATAGATAATCCATTTCTAACCAATTCACCGAGCTTAAGGATGGTCCAGTAAATTGTAGAGCCCGTTCCCAATCCTAATATCATTCCATCCTTCACAAATTCAACTACTTTTTCCCCAGCAGCTTTTTTAGCGTTCATTCCTCATCACAACCCATCTCGAATAAACGTTTTATTTATCAATACATTTATCCTCATTAAGACTAATCTAACATGAACCTCTTTATTTGAATACGTAAAGACTCAGTTTTTTATTGAAGTTCGTTACTTTGCCCTTGCGTTCAACAGGTTAATGTAAACCAGGCTATTTCTTCAGGAAAATCTTTACGAGTAAGCTTTTTACCGGAAATAGACTGACGATAAGATGTAATAGTTCCATCATGTGACACGATATATATTTTTTCTTTTTGAAACTGTTTGCAGTATGTAACGAATTCTTCTACTAATAATAAAAAAAGGTTCTCAGGTAAAACATTGATTCCTTCAAGCCATATACTCTTAGAAAAACTATTTTCAATTTCAAATGTTGGAAAATCACTTTCTATTAATTCTATATCAAGAATTTTATCGCAGGGAAGTGTGCTCCATTCTGGATGAATAGGAAACATTCTAGGCGAGACCAAGGGATGAACGACTTTACGGCATTTTATATTGCCACTCCATAATAATGCCGTTTCTAGCGTTCTTCTAATGGGACTAATTAATATAATGTCATTTTCAGTAAGGGCGATTTTCTCTCTTAAAGAAATCGCTTGATCTATACCCAGTTTGGTTAATGATGGATCAGAAATTTTTAGGCTCTCAGGTAAATCTAATGTATGCTCGCCTTGCCCATGTCTAATAAAAATTAATTCCATCATTCCTCCTCCTCCTAGATATATCCTTTATTTTATTTATTATAGAATGGTGAAACAACAAAGATAATATAAGAAAAAACCAAGAGCAGCTGCCCTTGGTTTTTTCCCTATATTGATTTAACAATCCCCAACACCAAATTCGCAGAGTTAACTGCTGCTGTCTCCAAGTACTGATCAAAAGAGATATTTGATTCTTGACCCGCTATATCGGATAAAGAACGAATAACAACAAATGGCACGCTGTATTGGTGTGCAACTTGGGCAATCGCTGCCCCTTCCATTTCCACAGCTTGTAGATCGGTGAATTTCTCTCGTACAAATTCTACTCTCACTGGATCATTCATGAATGAATCACCTGTAGCGATTAATCCAGTTACAGCTTGAATATCTTCAAGTTGTAATGCTGCCTTTGCTGCAGCATCTATCAAGCCTTGGTCTGCTTTAAAAGCGGGTGGCAGTTGTGGCACCTGTCCATATTCATACCCAAAAATCGTAACATCAACATCATGATGTCGCACTTCAGTGGAAATGACGAGATCTCCTACTTTTAATTCAGGGTTATAACCGCCAGCAGAGCCTGTATTAATTACGACATCCGGTTGGTATCTTTCCATCAGAATGGTTGTAGACATAGCTGCATTTACTTTACCGATACCAGAGCGTAATAAAATAATTTCTTTATTACCAAGAGTTCCCGCGATGAATTCACATCCAGCAATAACTTCCGTTTGTTTATTTTCTATTTGTTCACGTAATAATGAGACTTCTTCTTCCATCGCCCCAATTATAGCAATTATCATCCTTAAACCCCATTTCCCCATGTTTACATTATTGCTTTTTATCATTTTCAATTAATTTTTTCACTTCAGTTGGTTTCCAACCTTCACCATCGACCCACTCAATATATACTCGAAAAACATCTGAGCCAGCACTTTTTTCGGAAACAGTTAAAATCGCCTGATTTTCCCGGTCTTCCCCACGTTCTACCCACCAAGGTGTCATATTATCTACAGATATATTCACTGCATAGGCAGCAGCCTTTAACTTCTCATTCCAATCTACACTACCCATTTCAGAAGACGACTGATGACCAGAGGTTTGCTCTGTCCCGATCGGTTTCCATGCTGGATTAACAATTACTTTTTCTACATTTGGTTCATCACTTTCGGTTTCAATCGGTTCATCTTTTTCGGTTTCATCAGCACTATTTTCATCTGTTGCTTCTTGATCATCAACCGACTGCTCATCTTTTTTCTTAGAATCCTCTATGTTTTGTTCTGTTTTATCTTTACCAGTTGCACCACTACTAGTCTTCTCTTGATCTTTATTATCTCCACCGAAAAAGATGTAGCTACCAACAAGGATAATTAGAATTATAACGATGGTAATTAATGAATTTAATATAATATTTGTTTTTCTACGCTTTGCTCGTTGTTCAAAGCGTTGCCCAGAATTTTTAAAATCAATTGGCACTGTATCTCCTCCATTTCTATCATTAATAATATCATGGACGCGATAAAACTTGAATCAATAACCTGTCCATCTCATAACAGATTATAAAGAATAAAAAAACACGGTTATAAACCGCGTTTTTCTTTATTAACTAATTGATACTAATTTCACTTTCATTTCTCCACCAGGTGTTTGTACTGTCACTTTTTCATTTACTTTATGTCCAAGTAAACTTTTAGCAATAGGTGAATCATTTGAAATTTTCCCTTCAAATGGATCAGCCTCTGCACTTCCAACGATTGTGTATGTTTCTTCATCTCCATCAGGAAGCTCGATAAATGTAACCGTTTTTCCAAGCGTTACAGTATCAGAATTTAATTCATCGTCCTTAATGATTTTCGCATTACGGACCATATGTTCAAGAGTTGTGATACGCCCTTCAACAAATGATTGTTCCTCTTTCGCCGAATCATATTCAGAGTTCTCTGAGAGATCACCGAAACTGCGTGCAATTTTAATGCGTTCTACTACTTCTTTACGTTTCACTGATTTTAATTGTTCTAATTCCTGTTCGAGTTTTTCTTTACCTGCTTCTGTCATCGGAAATACTTTTTCTGTAGCCATTTCCCTTCACTCCTTATCATTTCACCATCCCAAAATGGTTCAGGATGTTTTTGTATGTAATACATGACAGCGCGCCTTTTACAGGCGCGCTTCTCGTTTCATGACAATACATATATTAGTATCTATGCTATCGTATTACAAAAATGACTTTTGTTCAAGAATTGTTTGGATCTTTGTTGCCACAAGATCGATTGCAACATGATTTTGTCCCCCTTCAGGGATAATTACATCTGCATATCTTTTTGTCGGTTCTATGAATTGATTATGCATCGGACGCACCACATTAACATACTGTGCAACAACGGAATCAATCGACCTTCCACGCTCTTTCATATCACGAAGGATACGACGAATGATACGAAGGTCAGAATCTGTATCAACAAAAAGCTTAATATCCATTAAGTTGCGCAATCTTTCATCTTCTAATACTAAAATACCTTCAAGAATGATAACGTCCTTTGGCTTTACTTGGATTACTTCTGAAGAACGTGTATGCAATGTGTAATCATAAACAGGTTTTTCAACTGCTTCGTATTGCAATAATTGCTCAAGGTGTTGAATTAATAAATCATTGTCAAATGCAAACGGATGGTCATAGTTTGTTTTTAACCGTTCCTCTAAAGGTAGATCCGCTTGGTCTTTATAATAATAATCCTGTTCCATAATGAGAATCGAATGCTCTTTAAAAATATCATAGATCGTATTTGTCACACTCGTTTTTCCCGATCCTGAGCCACCGGCGATACCGATAATTACTGGTTTCTTATTCATTCGTTACTAACACCTGACCTTTTTCTACTAACAGCTAATCCATCCCCTACTGGTAGGATAACAGTATCAAATCCATTATGATCCATGAGCCATCTATTATACGTTTTAATTTTATTCACTAGCCCAGACAACCGCTTATTCGTTATACTATCTTCTGTAACAAGTCCTTTAAATAAAACATTATCTGTATATACACAGCCTTGCTCTGTTAAAAGCTCACTATACATTTCAAAAAATTTTATATATTGGCCTTTCGCCGCATCAATGAAGATAGCGTCATATGGACCTTGTGCTGCAGTTTCATCATAAAGTTCAAGTGCATCCCCTGTAATGACCTTAATTCGCTCATCCATTCCCGCATTGTTAATATTTGTTAAGGCTTGTTCGACTCTTTCCTCATCCAATTCTAGCGTGATTACTTTTGCCTCTGGAAGCGCGTCTGCCATTCTTAGAGCCGAATAGCCAATTGCAGTACCAATTTCTAAAATCCGTTTAGGGCTTTGCATTTTCATCATAAGCAGCATTGACTCTATGCCCGTCGGCTCCATAATTGGTACGCGGTGTTCCTTAGCAAACTTTTCTAGCTGTTTAAAGTGTTGATTTCTAACAGGAAGCAACCCTTCAAGATAGTGTTTCATTGCATCATTCATTTTCTTTATTGCCTCCCGTAGACTCTTTCCGTTTATTCGTAATATGCTTTGCTTTTAATTCATTATGTTCGTCCAATGTTTTCGCATAATATACATCACCAGTTCCATATTCAGCCAAGAAATATAGATAATCAGATTTCTCTGGATTTAATGCAGCTTCAATCGAAGCTTCTCCAGCATTAGCAATTGGTCCAGGTGGTAGACCTTGATTTTTATACGTGTTATAAGGAGAATCTACTTCTAAGTCTTCATATAGCGTTCTATCTAAGTGTTTTCCAAGCGCATATGCAACGGTTGGATCTGTTTGCAACGGCATTTTGTTTTTTATTCGATTATAAAAAACACTTGATATTAAATGGCGATCCGCTTTTTCCGTTGCTTCCTTTTCTACTAACGAAGCCATTGTTAGTAGCTCATGTGTGGACATATTTTTTTCTTCCATCGTCTCAGCATATTTTGCAATAACTACTTGCGTTTGATTCAACATCATATCTAACACTGACTCAATAGAGGGCTTTTCTTCATAAAACGGATATGTAGCTGGGAAAAAATAACCTTCAAGCGGTTGCTGGATTTGCTTTTGTAAAATATCATCTGTAAGTAAACTAGGATATTTAGCCATTAATCGTTTCAGTGTTTCATCATCCGTCATTTTTTTTGTTACATCAGCGACTGGTACATCTAATTTCTTTGCAATGATTTCAGCTATTTGATCTAACCAAAGCCCCTCAGGTATGGTCATTTTAAATAAGGCTTCTCTAACAAGTTTTCCAGTCTGGATGGTTTGCGTAATTTCATCTAATGTCATAGAAGGAGTTAAGGCATAGTTACCTGCTTGAAATCCTGAAATATTATTTAACTTCACATAATATTTAAAAACAGTGCTATTTTTAATAATTCCTTTTTTCTCGAGCAACATCCCAATCGAAGTTGTCGATGATCCAATCGGAACTTCAACTTTAATTTGTTTATTATTTTCTGGATTCACAGGCTTTAAAGCAGATTTAATGTATATATAACCGCCCAAGGCCGTACCTCCAGCAATAAGAATAAGAATAAGTGCGATAATCCCCACAATCTTTCTAATTACTTTCGCCTCATTTCGTCTTTCCATTAAATGATTTCTTATCTTAGTTTTTATATTTAGTTTTTCCGCTTCTCGGCTATCTTCATTCGCCACTTCGGCAATCCCCCTTCCGGATACATGTTCGCATCTAATAAATACACTTGTTCATTATACTATATAATTTGTTTTTTTCACTCGAAAAATGTTAAATCAACGAAAAGCACAGGCACCTTGCTCATTCCCCAATGTTTGGACTGGGGACATTGAGTCTTGTAGCCCCTCGTCCTGGTTGTCTATCGCGTCTGTGTGACCTTATATGGTAAGAGCTTACCTCCACATCATGTTCGCGCGTTACTTCTTATCTTAAAAACATTGTCTATTCATATCAAAAAAGCTGATCCATATTGGACCAGCTTTTAACTTTATTCTGCTGTTTCTTCCTCATCAAGGAAGGTATTTAACATTTCTTCGATCATTTCCCACTCTTCATCGCTTTCAATTGGCTGAAGGCTGCCTTCTTCGCCTTCTTCATTTTGCACATAGGCAGAAGCTTGAATTTCAATTTCTTCATTCTCATCTTCTTCGGCACCCACCGGGAAGTATAGTACGTAAGATTTATTAAATTCATCTGAATCAAATGTGAAAAGAACTTCGTGTAATTGTTCATTACCGTTTTCATCTACTACTGTAATATGTTTTTCACCGTTTTCCATTTTCTTCACCTCATTATTGTTGACTATCTAAAAACCCTTGCAAAATCATTGTAGCCGCCAATTTATCAATAACTTTCTTGCGCTTTTTTCTGCTAACATCAGCTTCAAGTAGCACACGTTCTGCTGCAACGGTGCTTAGTCTTTCATCCCAAAGCTTAACGGGAAGCTGAAATGTGTCGATTAACATTTCAGCAAAATGTTGTGAGGCTTCCCCGCGCGGGCCGATCGTATTATTCATGTTTTTAGGCAAACCTACAATGATTTGCTGTACATCGTACTCTTTAATAATTTCACCAATTCGCTGGAATCCAAACCTTTTTTTTTCTTCATTAATTGCTATGGTTTCCAATCCCTGGGCAGTCCATCCCATTTCATCGCTTAGAGCCACACCAATCGTTTTGGTTCCAACATCAAGGCCCATAATTCTCATCTATTATCCCTCACGATGTTGTTTTAAATACGACTTCACCAGTTCCTCGATGATTTCGTCCCGTTCCAGCTTTCTGATAATATTGCGTGCGTCTTGATGTCTTGGAATATATGCAGGGTCTCCAGACAGCAAGTAGCCAACAATTTGGTTAATTGGATGATAACCTTTTTCTTGAAGTGCACCGTGTACATGTAGAAGTACGTCCTTGACTTCCTGCTCCATCGGGTCTTCTTGAAAATCAAAACGCATCGTTTTATCAAAAGAGCTCATTGACAACACCCCTCTTAAGACTATCATTTCTAGATAGACTTAATTGTTAAATTAACATTACTTTCATTGTACATGAATTCAGTATAGAATCAAACGGTTTTCACCCAATCTGCAACAAATGCAAGTGCTTCTTCTATTTTACTTGGATCTTTTCCACCTGCTTGAGCCATATCCGGGCGTCCACCGCCACCACCACCGCATCTAGTTGCTACTTCTTTCACTAGTTTTCCAGCATGGTAACCTTTTTCAATCAGATCTTTCGTGACAGCAGCAATAATATTTACTTTACCGTTCTGTCCTGAAGCTAATACGATAATACCTGATCCTAATTTTTGTTTTAAATCATCTGCCATATTACGAAGTGTGTTCATATCAGCTGCTTGCACTTGATGAACAACCACTTTTATACCTTCCACTTCTTGGATGTGATCAAGCATACTACCTGCTTCAATATTTGCCAATTTGGCTGTAAGTGATTCTTTTTCGCGTTGGAGTTCTTTTAGCTCGTTAAGGAGCATTTCGGTACGATTAACAACATCTTTAGGCTTTGTTTTTAAAAGACCGGAAATTACTTGGATTCTTTCAATTTCTCCATTCATTAGTTCGTAAGCTGCTTCACCCGTCACAGCTTCAATTCTACGTGTTCCCGCACCAATTCCTGCTTCAGAAACTATTTTAAATAAACCAATTGCAGAAGTATTTGTGACATGACAGCCACCGCATAATTCTAAACTATAACCATCAATAGCAACAACCCTAACGATATTACCATATTTTTCGCCGAATAGTGCCATAGCACCCATCGCTTTTGCTTCCTCGATATTTTTATTTGATGTATCAACTGTCATATTAGCCCATATTTTCTCATTAACAATCGTTTCAATTCGTTTTAATTCTTCTGGTTTCACTTGGCCAAAGTGAGAAAAGTCAAACCGAAGACGTTCGGGTCCAACAAGAGAACCTGCTTGATTCACATGTGTGCCAAGGACATCTTTTAATGCTTGGTGTAGTAAATGAGTTGCCGTATGGTTTTTCACTACTTTACCGCGATTTTGCTCATCTACTTTAGCTATTACCTGCATGCCAGATTTAAACACACCTTGTTCGACGATTGCTGAATGAAGATTTTGTCCATTCGGTGCTTTTTGCACTTCTTCCACTTTAATGAGTAATCCCTCAGCTATAAGTATTCCTTTATCAGCGATCTGTCCACCGCTTTCCGCATAGAAAGGTGTTTCATCCAGAATAAATTCTACTTTTTCTCCTACATATGCCTCATTGACTAATTCGTCATTTTTAATAATTGTATTGACGACAGTCTCAGCTGACAATTGATTATAGCCGATAAATTCACTTGCAGCTTTCACTTCTCCCAGAATTCCACCTTGCACTTGCATCGATCCTGAATCTTGACGTGCAGAACGAGCTCGTTCACGCTGTTCAGTCATTGCCACTTCAAAGCCAGCATGATCGACTTGCATATGTTCATCTTCTGCATATTCTTCTGTTAATTCTACTGGGAATCCATATGTGTCATATAATTTAAAGACTTCTGCACCCGGAATCATTTTTTTACCTTCTGCTTTTGCGTTGCGAATAACAGCAGATAGGATCGCTAGGCCTTCATTCAACGTTTCATGAAAACGTTCTTCTTCATTTTTAATCACCTGTTGGACAAACTCCGTTTTTTCAACAACATTAGGATAATAGTCCTTCATCACTTCTCCAACAACAGAAACGAGTTCATACATGAAAGGTCTGTTAATGTTGATCTTTTTTGCATAACGAACAGCGCGGCGTAACAACCTCCTTAATACATAACCTCTTCCTTCATTTGAAGGTAGCGCTCCATCCGCAATAGCAAAAGTTACAGTTCGAATATGATCTGCCACTACTTTAAAGGCTGTATCTGTTTCATTATTGGATCCATATGAACGACCAGAAATATTTTCTGTTTCTTTTATGATTGGGATAAACAAATCCGTATCGAAGTTCGTCGGAACATTTTGGATAACAGAGGCCATACGTTCCAGTCCCATACCTGTATCAATGTTTTTCTTTGGTAGTGGCGTGTATGTTCCATCTGGATTATGGTTGAATTGGGAAAATACAAGATTCCAAATTTCCAAATAGCGTTCATTTTCTCCACCTGGGAATAGTTCAGGATCTTCTGGATCATTTCCATAATCAGGTCCGCGGTCATAAAAAATTTCTGTATTAGGGCCACTTGGTCCCTCACCAATATCCCAAAAGTTTTCTTCCAACCGGATGATACGTTCTTCAGGCAATCCGATCTTTTTATTCCATAGATCAAATGCTTCATCATCTTCAGGGTGAATCGTAACAGATAGCTTTTCTTGTTCAAATCCAATCCATTTCGGGCTCGTTAAAAATTCCCATGCCCATTCAATCGCTTCTTCTTTAAAATAGTCACCAATGGAAAAGTTACCGAGCATTTCAAAAAAGGTATGATGTCTAGCGGTTTTTCCTACATTTTCTATATCATTTGTTCTAATCGACTTTTGCGCGTTTACAATTCTAGGATTTTCCGGGATCTCGCGCCCATCAAAATATTTCTTTAATGTTGCCACTCCACTGTTAATCCATAAAAGCGTCGGATCATCATGGGGAACGAGGGAAGCGCTTGGTTCCACCTGATGTCCTTTTTCTGTAAAAAAGTCTACATACATTTGCCTAATTTGCGCACCAGTTAAATTCTTCATTAAATTACCTCCAATTTATTTTAAAAAAACAAAAAAAGCTCCATCCCTGGACAGGGGCGAAGCTTTTTGATCGCGGTACCACCCTGATTTTAAAAGAGCAAAGAATATGCCTCTTTTACCTCAGTACCTTAACGCGGTGAACGGCAGGGATTAGCTGCTCTCAGGATTAGCGAATGTTATCCTTCATCTAGAATTCCTTTCAGCCTTGGAAATTCCTCTCTTCCGCAAAATAATTTGCTCAGATGGGTGTTAACATTATAGATCCGTCCTCAATTTTTCATTAAAGACGATGTTCAAAAAGTTTGGTAAAAATGGCTGTCGAATTTCATTGTCAGCTTGCTTCTCCGCTCCTCACGTATGGGAATGGATCTTCTGATAAGATCGCTCACGTCCTGTGAGCAACACAGAAGCCAGCACATCCTGAGCAAGCACTCCGGTACTTGAAGGCTTCGCTTCCTAGAACTTCTTGGCCCTTTTTATCCTCCTATTTGAACACGCACTTAAATATAAATGTATATGAAAATTATAGAAATGAAATGTACTCTTGTCAATGTTAAGGTTGTTTTTCTTTGATTAAATAATCTCGGGAATGGACGACAGCAATTTTTATAATAGCTAAAATCGGCACTGCAATAATTAATCCAATGACTCCAGCAGCCTCTCCACCTATAATTAAAGCACCAATAATGAATAAAGGATGCATTTGTAGAGATTTCCCGACAATATAGGGCGATAATATATTCCCCTCAATAAATTGCAAAACAAAGACGATAACTGCTGCGAGAATAGCTTGATTTACAGAAGATAATAATGCAATAACTAATACGGGGATAACACCAATTAATGGCCCGAAATATGGAATAATATTTGTTATAGCGATGATTGCACCAAGCAATATTGGATATTGGATCCCAATGATCCAAAACAGCACCGCCGCTGCCCCACCTACAATCCCACATACAATCATTTGTCCTCTCACATAGCTACCTAATGATATGTTCACAGCCGACATAAACTCAATGGCATTACTACGCCATTTCTTTGGAGTCATATACCATGCCGCTCTTTTTACTAAGTGAATATCTTTTAATAAATAAAACGATATGAAAGGAATGACAAGAAGTACTAAAATAAAATTTAGGAGCCCCATTAACAATTTAATGCTTTTTTCAATGAATCCATTCAGCCATAATTCGAAGTCATTTATACGCTCTTCCATTTGCAATTGTACACCATCTGGCCAACGAGAAGTCGAGGCCTCTATATTTTGCACCAAATGCTTATAATATCCAGCTAATTCGGGAATCTGATCAGAAAATTGCTTCATCTGTTTAATCAGCAATGGGAAACCTAAATAAAGACCAAAACCAATACCGCCAAAAAATAAGACATATATAACTGTTATTGCCCAATTTCTTTTTAATCCTAATGCTTCCATTTTTTCTACAAGCGGACTAAGTAAAAAGGCAATAAAGCCACCTAATATGAAAGGAATCAAGCCAATTAATACCACCATAAGAACTGGTTTCCATAATGGTTTTAGTAATAAAAAACAATATAAGATAATAAAAACAAGCAAAATGAGACCAAATCTATATAGTATCGTTAATCGTGATTGCTTCAATTCATCCCCTCCATAGAGGTAGTTTTCCGTAAACAAGCAAGAATATAACTGAAAAATAAAGAAATGTGCAAGCGCAAGGCTCTTTTAAGGCCGCGAAGGTTAGGTTTATGAGACGGATTTCGTAAAAGAATCCTGGGGTTTGTAGCCCTTGGGCTACTAAACCTAAACTACATACAGATAAACCTTTAGGAAAGGTGTCTTACAAAAAAATAAAAGCCGCCACAAATATTGGCGACTTTTACTTTACTATCCTAAATTTCTTGCCCGCTCATCAAACAAATCATCCAATGAGCTTAATGAACCATCTTCTTCCACTTGGTGAGTATGAATGGTTTTAGAGCCCACTGAAAGTTCAATGAAGCAGTTCCAACAATAGTATTGGTTGACGCCTATTTTACCAAGGTCCTTACTTTGGCAATTCGGACATTTCATCATTGGTTTTGCCACCTCGCAGCTTATTAACCGACACGATCATGGCATCCTTTCCAATCTGTGGTGGATTGGGAGTCCGAATTACTCGTTTTCCTTGAGCTATGTCAGAAAAGAAACCATCGGTCAGTTCATATCCAACGATTGTTCCCACTTCTTCCAAAAAATATACATCATCAAGTAAACCTAACTGCTCTCCATCATTGGATAGGGTATTTTTTTTTGAAATGGACTGAGCATGGTGCATTGTAAATTCGCCTTCATTTTCTTTATATGTCGACAAACCACCTTGATCCGAAATCTTTATTCCATTTTCACCAAAAGAAAACACCTGTTCCATTGGAAGTCTGAATTTCTTACCAATCAATCCTTTACCTTGGAGTAGGAAAGCTGATACTTTCCCATTCTCACAAATACAAATGTCACAAACTTCCCCAAGTATATCTCCTTGTTCACCATAAACAGGCATCCCTTTTAAAAGAGAAAATGTCCGCAAAGAATCCACCACCCTTTCGAACATTTCTATTATTTCTCTTAGCCAACAAAATCATAAGGAGTAAGATTTTCCATGCCAATCATAGGATTGATAAAGTGCATAGACTCCTCTGTTAGTACCTCTGGCAAAATATTTTCACCGTCATCATTTTCATTATCAAAAACAACTGGGGTTACTTCGGATAGTTTTTCAAAAAGTGATGTTTTTCTTTTTTGATCATCTTCCCTTTCAATTCCGATCCGAAAAGCACTTTCTTCTCCACATAATATTAAAAATTGCTTACTTCTTGTAATCGCGGTGTAAAGTAAATTTCTACGGAGCATTCGATAATAGCTTTTTACTACTGGAAGAATGACAATTGGAAATTCACTTCCTTGTGACTTATGAATAGAGCAACAAAATGCATGGGTAATTTGATTTAAATCGGCCCTTGTATATGTTACTTCCGTTCCTTCAAAAGCAACGATGATCATATCTTGCTTCTCAGTATTTTCTTTTGCATAAAAAATCGAGATTATTTCACCCATATCTCCATTAAATACATGTTGCTCAGGTTGGTTAATGAGCTGTAAAACCTTATCGCCGATTCGATACTTTACATCACCGAAATTAAGTTCTTTTCTTTTACCATCTGGATTTGAGTTGAAAATCTCCTGCAAAATTCGATTCAAGTTATCAATACCTGCTGGTCCCCTGTACATAGGAGCCAACACTTGAATATCTTTTGCCGTATACCCTTTTTGCTTTGCATTTTTGACAACTTTCTCCACAGCTTCACCAATTTGCGCGGATTGACATCTAATAAATGAACGATCCCTTTGTGGTTTAACCAAATCAGAAGGAAGTTTCCCTTTTTTAATTTCGTGTGCAAGTTCAATAATGGATGAACCCTCAGCTTGCCTATAAATGTCGGTTAATTGAACGGTTGGAATGGTTTCAGATTTAAGTAAATCTTTTAACACTTGACCAGGCCCGACAGACGGAAGTTGGTCCTCATCGCCAACAAATATTACTTGAATATGCTCTGGTAAAGCTTTTAAAAGCTGATGTGCCAGCCATGTATCTACCATTGACATTTCATCGACGATTATTAGCTTCCCGTCAATTTCCCGCTCGTCCTCATTATCGAGACCCTCTTGGCCAGTCATTCCTAGCAAACGATGAATGGTCATTGCGGGTAAACCTGTAGATTCGGACATTCTTTTTGCTGCGCGACCAGTTGGTGCAGTTAATAATACCGGAAAAGGTTCTTCTTTTTTATAAGCGTATGGGTCCAGTGAACAGCCATGCAGTTCTGCATAAAGTTCCACAATCCCTTTAATGACAGTTGTTTTACCTGTACCAGGTCCACCTGTCAAAATCATCATAGGACTCATTAATGCAGTTTGGATCGCTTCTTTCTGTGATGGAGCATATTGTACATCAAGTCTCTCCTCCAAATCACCAAGCGCAATCAAAAATTCTGATTCAGGGAATTGCTCTGCATATTCTTTTTGTTGCAGTATTCGCTGAATATTTGTGACTATACCCTTTTCCGAAAAATAAAGTGATGGCATATATACACGTTTGTTTTCACCAACAATTTTTCCTTCTTCTTCTAGTTTGATTAATTCCGAAGAAATATCTTGGAAAGCAATCTCAATAGGTTGGCTATCCTCCAACAATCTTTTTACTTCTTCTAGCAAATCAGCCACATCACAATAAACATGACCATTTTGTAAACATGCTTGTTCAAGAACATATAGACAGCCTGCTTTTATTCGGTCTGGATGGTTTCCATTTATACCTAGTTGAGAGCCTAGTTCATCTGCTCTTCCAAATCCTATCCCTTCCACAGCTTCGATAAGCTGATAGGGATTTTCTTCTATAACCTTCAATGTCTCTTCTTTATAGGCTTGATAAATTTTCATTGATATTTGTGGACCAAATCCGTATTGGTTAAGGCCTATCATCACTTGTTCTAAACCTTGATGCTCTAGTAACGAATCATATAAATCCTTCGCTTTTTCAGGAGGTAGTTTAGGGATGCTGTCGAGCAGGGAAGGTTGTTGAAGAATTTGACTAATTGCATTTTCACCTAGCTCATCTACAATTCGCTCCGCTGTCTTTTTACCAATCCCTTTAAACAGACCACTAGATAAGTATGTAGCAACACCTTGTTTAGTTTGTGGCATTTCCTTTTTAAAATGACTGGCATGAAACTGTACACCAAATTTAGGATGATCCTTATATTGCCCGTAAAATATATATGTTTCTTGTTCATGTATTTTTGGAAAATATCCTGTGATTACAGCTTCCTTATCTTTATTCTCATCATTTGTATCTTCTACTCTTACTCGAATAACAGAATATAAATTTTGTTCATTATGGAAAATCGTCACTAAGTGGCGACCTTTAATATATTTTTCATTTTCCGTAAACAGATCAAGAGAATTTTGCTGTTCCATATTTAGAACCCCCTCTCATATGAAAGTTCATGCACCTTTCTCATCGACATATGTATAAGTCTGCAACATTTAAGAATAGAGCACAGACTAAGAATTGTAACGTCCGTGAGATCTAACCTTGTGAATGTCCCGATGTAGCTAGGCTAAAGCTATCCATGAATTAATTTATGATTCTTTGCCTTCAGCTAATGCTGTTTCCATCAGTTTTTTTCCATTGCCAGCTAGTACATGATCAGGTTGAATAGCAAGTGCTTTATTAAATGTTGCCAATGCTTTTTCTGCATCTTCAAAATGAGCTGCATATGCAACGCCAAGATTATAATAAGCATCTGTATGCTCCGGAACTGCTTCCACCACTTTTTCCAATTGTTTAATGGCCTCATCATATACACCATTTCTCGCTAGTGCTAGTCCAAATTGGAAAGCTGCTTCTGTATCGTTATCATCAAGCTCTACACTTCTTTGTAAATAAGGCAGAGAAAGTTCATTTTGTCCAAGATTAACCATGGACATTCCTAGCATATAGAGCAAATCATTTGATTCAGAGCCATTAAGAAGGGCTTTTTCAAACATGCCTGCAGCCTCTTCATATTTTTCTTGATTAAAATAAAGATTCCCATAGCTGTAGTAAGCCGCAGATGCTTTATCATCCATTTCAAGCGCACGCTTTAAGAACTCCTCCGCACGCAACGGATCCCCTACAGAAATGAGCACATTGGCAAAGTTTACATAGCCGACTGGATCACCCGGATTTTCCTCAATTGTTTCTGTAAACATTTGAATTGCCTTTTCATAATTTCCCTGTTGTAAATATTCAATGCCTTGTAAATTTTTATCCATAATTCACACTCCGCGCAGTATTTGATAAAAGAATTATAGCACATTCAATGTGCTCACATAAACCAAACATCGATGGACACCTTACAAACGTTTTTCACCACACGATGAATTTTACTTTTCCCCTGTGAAATTTAGTTCCCACAAAGCAATCTGGTGATCTTGTTGCAAAGTTGCTACATAATTAATCATTTAGACAATGAAAAACCGATCTTTCTATGCGTCATGGCAATGCAGCTATTTGTTTGCCAATTCACCTTTCTAATAGGCTCGCAGTGCTTCGGCTAATTTATAAACCGCCATTGACTCCCCAATAAAAAAGCTGCCCATGGATTTTATGAGCAGCCTAAGTATTAGCCTACGTACGTAAGCATTTGTTCTTTTTTATACACTTTATCAATTGTTCCTCCACCTAGGCATTCTTCCCCTTTATAGAAAACAACTGCCTGTCCCGGTGTAACAGCTCTAACTGGATTTGCAAATATTACGTTTACGTCACCGTTTGGAAGAAGGCGAACTTCCACTTCCTCATCAGGTTGGCGATAACGAAATTTAGCCGTACAAACAAATGTATCAGGCTTAGCCCTATCTGATACCCAGCTGATGTTAACAGCTGTGATAGAATCAGAATAAAGGGATGGGTGGTCAAAGCCTTGTTCTACATAAAGTACATTCTTTTCCAAATCTTTACCGACAACGAACCAAGGGTCGCCTGCTCCACCAATTCCAAGCCCGTGGCGCTGACCGATCGTATAATACATCAGTCCATCATGATTACCGATTTTTTCTCCTACTAGAGTTGTCATTATCCCTTTTTGCGCTGGTAAATAACCGCTTAGAAATTCTTTGAAATTACGCTCTCCAATAAAGCAGATACCAGTACTATCTTTTTTCGCCGCTGTTGCTAGTCCAGCTTCTTTTGCAATTTCACGAACATGCTTTTTATCGATATTACCAATTGGGAACATCACTTTTTCAAGCTGGGCTTGGCTGAGCTGATTTAAAAAGTAGGTTTGATCCTTATTAGTATCGATGCCTCTCAGCATCTTCACTTCGCCATCTACGTCGTCTACACGAGCATAATGTCCAGTGGCGAGGTAATCCGCTCCAAGCTTCATCGCGTGTTCTAGGAATGCTTTAAATTTAATTTCTTTATTGCACATCACATCTGGGTTCGGCGTGCGCCCAGCTTTATATTCATCAAGGAAATAAGTAAATACTTTATCCCAATATTGTTTTTCAAAATTGACAGCATAATATGGGATGCCGATTTGGTTACAAACGCGAATCACGTCATTATAATCTTCTGTCGCAGTACAGACGCCATTTTCATCCGTATCGTCCCAGTTTTTCATAAAAATCCCGATCACATCATAGCCCTGTTCTTTTAATAAAAGTGCCGCCACAGAAGAATCAACTCCTCCTGACATGCCAACTACTACCCTTGTATCTTGTGGTGCTTTAATCATATTGCTCCTCTTCCTTTCAACTCCTAAGCCTTTTAACAATCTTTGCAGTTATTTCAGCCGCTTCCACAATCTCTTCACAGGTATTTCCTAGGCCAAAACTAAAGCGCACTGAACTTCTAGTCCGCTCTGAATTGGCACCAAACATCGCTACAAGCACATGTGACGGTTCAATAGAGCCTGCTGTACAAGCTGATCCGCTGGATGCAGCAACACCTGCCATATCCAAGTTTACCAATAGGGCTTCTACATCCGTTCCAGAGAAACTTAAATTGAGTACATGTGGCAAATTATCTTCACAAGATCCATTTATTGTAAAATCAACTTTTTCACTCGTTAATACATTTAAAAATTGATCTTTATACTGCCTATTCCTATTGTTTTTTTCATCCTGTGTCCCTAGCATGATTCGGACGGCCTCTGCAAATCCAGCAATAGAAACTAGATTTTCAGTCCCTGCACGTCTTTTTAATTCTTGCTCTCCACCATATGCTCCTGGTGAGATTTTCGAACCAGATTTTATATATAAAAAGCCGATACCTTTTGGTCCATTCATTTTATGAGCGGAAACAGAAAGTAAATCAACACCCAATTCTTTCACATCAATCTGTATACTACCATACGCTTGGACAGCATCTGTATGAAATAATGCTGGATGATTTCCTAATAATTCACCAATTTTTTTTATAGGCTGAATCGATCCAACTTCATTATTACCATACATAACAGTCACAAGTATCGTATCATTACGCAAAGCCTTTTTTATATCATCCACTCTAATAACACCTGATTCATCAGGTAGAAGATAAGTAACATCGAATCCTTCTCGTTCCAGATATTGACAAGAATGAAGCACCGCGTGATGTTCGATTTCTGTCGTAATTATATGCTTGCCTTTATGCTTATTCGCATGTGCAGCTCCGATGATTCCTAAGTTATCTGCTTCTGTTCCGCCACTTGTGAATATAATTTCAGCGTACTGTGCGTGTATACTATCCGCGATGGTCGACCTCGCCTCATCTAAAACATGCCTAGCTGCACGACCATATGAATGGATGCTTGACGGGTTACCGAACGTAGAGCCCATTACTGTAGTAATTTTTTCAATTACTGCAGGATGCACTGGAGAAGTTGCTGCATGATCTAAATAAATTCTCTTCATGTTTTCCACCTGTTTTCACATATTAAATATAGAACATATATGGTTCCGAACTTCCATCATCTTTATGGTTGGCTAAATCTTCAATAGTTGTACTATCAAGCACATCTTTAACCGCATCGCGGATTCTCATCCATAACTCACGTTTTGCTGGCTCCTCATCTTCAATCCCTTCAACCGGGCTAATAGGTCCTTCCAATACGCGAATAATATCTCCTGCAGTAATATTTGCTGGTTCATCAGCAAGTACATAGCCACCATATGCTCCTCTAATACTTCGAACTAGTCCCGCATTACGTAGCGGTCCAGCTAATTGTTCAAGATAGTGTTCTGATAGATTATGTGTCTGAGCAATTAATTTTAACGATGTCGGTCCTTGTCCATGTCTTTTACTCAGTTCGATCATGATCGTTAAACCATATCGACCTTTTGTAGATATTTTCATATATTTGCACTCCGATCTATTTCTTTGTTTAATTTATCTTTCATTCTTTTTTCCAATATTTTATCAGTAATCTTTTGGCACTGTGGCAATGCTAATCCGATAAAAGTACCAGCAACAATGCTAAATACGATTGTCCCAATGAAAACGGGTCCACCGAGCAACCAGCCAACTATAAGCACTGTCACTTCCATCATCCGGCGGGCGTTCGATATTTTCCAACCCATTTTATCCTGCAATGCTAACATAAAGCTATCGCGAGGTCCTGATCCAAGCTGTGCTGAGAGATAAATACCCATCCCATACGCATAAATAACCATTCCTATTATAAACATCGTTATTTTCCCAAGCCAACTTTCAGGCTCAGTAACAAATGGGAGCAACATATACATATCAATAAATAAGCCAATTAAAATCATATTTAAATATGCGCCAAATTGCGGCCACTCTTTCATCAAGATTGCTGCACTTCCCAGAATGGCAAATCCTACAAGGATGGACCATGTTCCGATCGTCAACCCCAATTGATAATAAAGACCTACATGGAGCACATCCCAAGGAGAAGCTCCGAAGCCTGAAATAATCAAAAATACGATTCCTAAAGACATAATAAGCAAACCGACCGTAAAAATAGCAAGTCTTGCAATTAAATTATCTGTTTTTCTCATTCTGATACTACTCCTCTGCATTGGTTTATTATAGCATAACGCCCATCTTATATGCATATAGCTGCTTGATTTGATATGATAGGTTTAATGAGTTACTAGAACGCCAGTTTGGAGTGATATAAATGAAAAATCAGCCGTTAGCTTATAGAATGCGTCCAACATCCATTGATGAGGTCTCTGGGCAACGACATTTAGTTGGAGAAGGGAAAATAATCGCTAGAATGGTTAAAGCCCGTCAACTAGCGTCAATGATACTATATGGACCTCCTGGAATTGGAAAGACATCGATTGCAAGCGCAATTGCTGGCAGTACAAAATATGCATTCAGAACTCTAAATGCTGTGACAAATAATAAAAAGGATATGGAAATCGTTGCTGCTGAGGGAAAAATGAGTGGAAAAGTCATCCTTTTACTTGATGAGGTCCATCGTTTGGATAAAGCAAAACAAGATTTCCTACTCCCTTATTTAGAAAACGGCATGATCATTCTAATTGGAGCTACAACTAGTAATCCATATCATGCAATTAATCCAGCGATCAGAAGTCGATGTCAAATATTCGAACTGTTCCCGCTTACCGAAGATGATATGAAGCGGACGATTAGAATGGCACTTTCTAACGAAGAACGTGGTCTTGGCAAATATACTATTGATCTTGCCGACGCAGCTTTCGAGCACTTAGCAAGAGCAAGTAATGGTGACGCAAGAAGTGCTCTAAACGCTTTGGAGCTTGCCGTATTATCTACGGAACCTGATGACGAGGGAATCATACATATTACTACTTCCGTGGCCGAAGAATGTCTACAGAAAAAAAGCCTTGCCCACGATAAAGATGGCGATGCTCATTATGACGTGTTAAGCGGATTACAAAAATCGATTCGAGGCAGTGACACAAATGCTGCTCTTCATTATTTAGGTCGATTAATTGAAGCGGGAGATTTACCAAGCATTTCGAGACGCTTACTCGTTATTGCCTACGAGGATATTGGACTTGCCAATCCACAAGCAGGACCACGGACGCTTGCCGCCATTCAAACAGCGGAAAAGATCGGATTTCCCGAAGCTCGAATACCATTAGCAAATGCCATCATTGAACTTTGTTTATCTCCAAAGTCCAACTCGGCAATCAGTGCAATAGATGCGGCGCTTGCGGATATCCGTGCTGGAAAAAGCGGAGAAGTGCCGATGCATTTGAAAGATGCACACTATAAAGGTGCGAAAGACCTTGGCAGAGGTATTGGTTATAAATATCCCCATGATTACGAGAGTGGTTGGGTGAAACAACAGTATTTACCTGATAAACTAAAAAACAAACAATATTATCTACCGAAGCAAACAGGGAAATTCGAACAAGCATTGGCAACTGTTTATGAAAAAATCAGGAAAAGTTAAAAGACAGAAGGGGCACCTTAGACGCCTCTTCTGTCTTTTCTTAAAGCTCAGGAGTTTTATATGGATACATATTCAGATTCCCAAATAGTACAGCTTGCTAAAATGAGTTCACTTTCCATCCTTCACACGGTGAATAGGAATATCCTTTACTATTTCCCTGACAACATAACTGGCCATGATCAGCCCTGCAGCCGAAGGTACAAATGCATTAGACGATGGAGGCATTTGTGCTTTTCTAATTTCAGAATCTTGCTTTCCTACTTCTTCTTTTACTTCTTCTCTTATGACTATCGGACTTTCATCAGAAAATACAACTGGAACACCCTTTTTGAATCCATCCTTACGAAGTCTTGTTCTGATCACTTTTGCAATCGGGTCCGTATGTGTCTTGAATATATCCTTGATCATAAACCTTGTCGGGTCCATTTTATTTGCAGCGCCCATACAGGAGATCATCGGAATTTCCCTTTTTAGACATTCTTTTATAAGATGGATCTTATAAGCTATTGTATCCGATGCATCAACAACAAAGTCAGGTTGATGTTTAAAAAACTCCTCGTACGTCTCTTCCGTATAAAACATTTTCAATGTAATAACTTCGCATTCGGGGTTAATATCTTTAATCCGTTCTTTCATTAAATCTACTTTTGGTTGTCCAACAGTAGATAAAAGTGCAATCAGCTGTCTATTTACATTCGTAATATCAACATCATCTTTATCAACCAAAATTAGTTTACCAACACCAGACCTTGCCAGTGCTTCGGCAGCAAATGTACCTACTCCCCCAATACCAAGAATAGCAACAGAAGTATCCTGCAATAAATTAACTCCTTGTTTGCCTATCGCCAATTCATTCCTAGAAAATTGGTGTAACATCTTTATCAACTCCAAATTTAGTACCATATTGTTTACCTATACTGACTAAGAATAATGGATAAATGAACTGGAATGCAACTCTTTCTTTTATTTATATAACAAAGTTTAGTTTATGATAGTATTACTACTGGACTATATTGATCATAATAAAAAAGCAACTAGCTCATCAGCCAGTTGCGTCATCATTTTATTAAACGAAAAGTCCCAATCGTGCCGTCCTTTACATCCTTTGTTTTGAACCCGCTCTCGGCAGGTGGGTGCCCTGCTCCAGGCCTCACGCGTCCTCTCAAGGAGGCATGCACTCAGTCCGGAAACTCCAGACTCCCTAATTTAAAAACTTGTCGGTCAAAACTAATAGGTACTAAAACGAACACATCAGGACTTCTCTTCTTGAATAAATCTTAACATATACAAAAAAATATATCAATCATTTATCATATAGAAAATGATGATGATAAAAATTCATCACGCATTTTCCGCTTGTGCTTTTTTCTCTTGTTCTATCGATAAATGCAATTCTTTCAGTTGAGCATTATCAACAGAATCAGGTGCTTTCATTAATAGATCACTTGCACTTGCTGTTTTTGGGAATGCAATGGTGTCCCGTAGACTGCTTCTTCCAGCAAGAAGCATAACCATCCGGTCAAGGCCTAATGCAATTCCACCATGTGGAGGCGTCCCATATTCAAAAGCTTCCAATAGGAATCCAAATTGTTCTTGCGCTTCTTCTTTAGTAAAACCAAGAGTAGCGAACATTCTTTCTTGAATATCACGTTCAAATATCCGTAACGAACCACCACCAAGCTCATAACCATTTAAAACAAGGTCATATGCTTGCGCACGGACATTTGCTGGATCTTTCTCCAATTTTTCAAGATCCTCCCTAACAGGCATTGTAAACGGATGATGTGCTGCAAAATAACGGTTTTCTTCCTCACTAAACTCTAAAAGTGGCCATTCTGTTATCCATAGAAAATTGAATTTACCTTCATCAATTAGGCCAAGTTCTTTTCCAAGTTTTAATCGTAATGCACTAAGTGCACTTGCAACAACCTTTCGGCTATCCGCTACAAACAGGATGAGATCATCTTGCTCGGCATCGAGTACATGACATAACTGGCTTTGATCTTCTGCACTAAAGAATTTAGCGATCGGTCCTTTGACACCTTCAGCATCCACTTTCAACCAAGCTAACCCCTTTGCACCATGACGAGAAGCAAATTCTCCTAATGCATCAATGTCTTTTCTAGAGTATTTAGCAGCATTGCCTTTGACGACAATTGCTTTAACTTGTCCTCCCGATGCAACAGCATTTGCAAATACTTTAAAATCGGATTGTTCAACAAGGTTTGAAATATCTTTTAGTTCCATTTCAAAGCGAGTATCAGGTTTATCTGACCCAAATCGATTCATCGCATCATCATAAGTCATAATTGGAAAAGATGTTTGAATTTCCACCCCTTTGGCAGCTTGCATTACTTGCTGCATCATGCGCTCTGTCATACTTCTAATATCTTCTTGGCTCATAAAACTTGTTTCAATATCGATTTGCGTAAATTCGGGTTGCCGATCTGCTCTTAAATCTTCATCACGGAAACAACGCGCAACTTGGTAGTATTTATCAAAACCACCAACCATCAATAGTTGTTTGAATATTTGTGGTGATTGAGGTAAAGCAAAAAACTCACCCGGATGTACCCTACTAGGTACTAAGTAATCACGTGCACCTTCAGGCGTACTTTTCGTTAACATCGGCGTTTCAATATCTAAAAATCCTTCATTATCCAAAAAGTTCCGGATTGTTTTCGTTACATCATGACGCATTTTAAACACGTCAAACATTTCCGGTCTTCTTAAATCTAGATATCGATATTTCAAACGAATATCTTCTGCAGCTTCGGCTCTATTTTCAATCATGAAAGGAGGGGTTTTCGCTTCATTAATAATCGTTATTTCTTCTACTAATATTTCGATTTTACCCGTTAGTAAATTATCATTAACCGTTTTAGGATCTCTAGCAATTACTTTCCCACGAATGTCAAGTACATATTCATTACGAACTTTTTCCGCAGTTACAAGTGCTTCACTTGAAGTCTCAGGGTTAAAAACAATTTGAACAATGCCCGATCGATCCCGAAGATCAATAAAAATCAAGCCACCCAAATCACGTCTTCTTTGCACCCATCCTTTTAATACAACAAACTCACCAATTGCTTGCTCTGATATTTCCCCACAGTAATATGTTCTTCCAAACATGAATATCCACTCCCTTATCGGTTTAAAGTATCGAATTCTTCAATAAAATTATGAAGAGATAATTCCTTTTGTTCACCATCTTCTAATTTCTTCACTACTGCCGCGCCAGTTTTAAGTTCATCTTCACCGATAATGACGATATACTTTGCCCCAAAACGTTCCGCTGCTTTAAATTGAGCTTTCATTTTCCGCCCCATATAGTCCTTTTCAGCAGAATAGCCCTCTTTACGTAATGCTTGTAAAAGTGTCACAGAATAATCGCTCGCTTCATCGCCAAGCGCAATGATGTAACAATCTATCTCTTGCGTTTGTGCAATATCAATACTTTCTGCAGTTAAAGCACTTAGCAATCGCTCAATACTTAAAGCAAAACCTATTCCCGGTGTATTTGGTCCACCCATATTTTCAACAAGCCCATTATAACGGCCACCACCACAAAGCGTTGTGATCGCACCAAAACCTTCCGCTTCACTCATAATTTCAAATGCCGTGTGATTATAATAATCAAGCCCTCTGACAAGTGTTGGATCTACGACATATTCGATTTCCATCCCATCCAAATGTTGCATCACTTTATCGAAATATTGCTTGGACTCTTCATTTAAGTAATTTAACACGGATGGCGCGTTTTTCATTAGTTCATGATCGGAATCCTTTTTGCAATCTAAAATGCGGAGTGGGTTTTTCTCAAGTCTATTTTTACAATCCCCACAAAACTCATCTATTCTTGGCGAGAAGTGATTAATCAATGCTTCCCTATGTGCTACTCTACTTTCTGTGTCACCAAGACTATTTACAACAAGACGAAGCTTTTTCAAGCCAAGTTCTTGATACAGTTGCATTGCAATCGAAATAACTTCCGCATCGATTGCTGGATCATTACTACCTAGTGCTTCAATGCCGAATTGGACAAATTGACGAAATCTCCCCGCTTGTGGTCGCTCATAACGGAACATCGGACCAAAATAATAGAGCTTCACTGGCTGGTTCGCGTACCCATACATTTTATTTTCAGCAAAAGAACGAACTACGGAAGCAGTACCTTCTGGTCTAAGTGTTAAATTCCTGCCACCGCGATCATCGAATGAGTACATTTCCTTTTGCACGATATCGGTTGTATCGCCAACTCCTCGTTGAAAAAGTTCTGTATGCTCAAATATCGGTGTTCTAATTTCTTTATATTGATACTTCCGGCAAATCTCTTTTGCAGTTTCTTCAATTAACTGCCACTTTTCCACTTCTCCTGGGAGGATATCTTGTGTCCCTCTTGGTATTTGAATGGACAAATTCAAAACCCCTTTCAATTTTATAAATGCGTCAAGTGCTCCCTAATCGGTAACTAGCACAAAGATGAGCATTACATCCTAAGACACCGTAGCAATTTTTCTGTTGATCTTGATCACCTTAGATCAACACGCCCTATGTTGAAGGGCCTATTACATCTGTACGTCGAACTAAATAATAGAAAAATAAAAAAACCCTCCATCCCTTGTTCCGAAAAACAAGGGACGAGAGTTTTTTCCCGCGGTGCCACCCTTTTTGAAGCTGAAATCCGCCAGCTTCCACTTAAACAGTTAACGCCTGTACTCGTCCGTCCTCTACTAAGCATGTACTGTTCGAAGGGGAAGCCTACGGAGTGTCTTTCATTGAGTTGGTAGAAATGCTTTCAGCCAAGGCATTTCATCTCTTTTTATTTCAAGTCCCAATTACTCTCTCCATCAAAAGCTACATATCATTTTCATTTATATATCCATTAATCATAAGGATCTATTTGAAATTTGTCAATTGCGTTTCAGCAATTAATTAAGACTTTTCCAATTGTTTTTTCAGTGCCTGTACCTTATTTGAGACAATACCTTGTTCACTTATCGCCTCACCGACTATCGTAACATTCTCATTTTCTACAAGATGACGAAAATCCACATTGAATAATTGAACCGCATTATACGATATGATCCGATTACTTTCATTCATTCTCATGAAATAAACCTCCTGAAATATACTTATCTTCATTATGTCCATCAATAATTTTTTTATTGAAATTAGTAAACGATTATTGTTTTTTATCATGAATATAGTACACTTGGATATTATCGGTAAAATATTGATTTCGCGCTTTTCATTTACATAGCATAAAGAGGAAGGTGGTGCTAAGTTGCGAAAAAAAACATACTTTATCATTGCAACATTTATTTTACTGTTAGCTGGTAGTATGTATTACTTCCCTGCACTAGCGGCGGATGCAAATAAAATCACTATAACCGGAGACATAGTTAATGTTCGCGAACTTCCGGGCACATCTTACTCAGTTATTACCCAAGTTCGGAAGGATGAAACGTATCCACTTAAAAACCACAAAGACGGATGGTATGAAATCAAGCTGAATTCTGGTGAAAGTGGCTGGGTGGCCGATTGGTTAGCCCAAAAAACAACTTCCAATAGCAATGCTGCGCAAAGCGCGATTGTTACAGTTGATGACTTAAATGTGCGATCAGCAGGAAATATAGATGGATCTGTAATTGCAAAATTAAACAAAGGTGACCTCGTCCATGTGATCGAAGAAAAACAAGATTGGAGCCGCATCAGTTTTAATAATGCTGATGCATGGGTTAGTAGTAATTATCTGGAATCAAAACAGTCCAAACCAGAAAATGCATCTACGGAAACCGGCTATTCTGAAATAAGCGTTCTGTATGATGGGACAAACATTCGTAAAAAACCGTCAATAGATTCTAAAATAGTTAAGACCGCCTCATCCGGGGATGTATTCAATGTAATAAAAAAATCAGGTGATTGGTATAAAATTGATTATGGATCGGGAAAAACGGGTTATATTGCTAACTGGATTGTTTCCTACCCTAATCAAAATACGAAAGGTACCAAAGGGTTAAAAGGAAAAACGATAGTTTTAGATGCAGGTCACGGTGGGCGTGATCAAGGCACAGAAGGCCCTAATGGTACTTTGGAAAAAGACGTAACACTAAAAACTTCGAAGCTACTTGCAAAAAAGTTAAAATCCAAAGGCGTAAATGTCGTATTAACAAGAAGTGCGGATGATTATATTGATTTAAGTTATAGAACCAATATTGCCTCACAGTACCATGCAGATGCCTTTATTAGCATTCATTATGATGGCATTAAGGATAATACAGTGAATGGTCATACAACATATTATTATTATTTTTATGAAAAAGAGCTGGCGGAAAAGCTTCATAGCCATCTTTCTAATGCAGTAGATATGAAAAACCGCGGTGTCCGTTATGGTAATTATTATGTCACGAGAGAAAACGAGCGCCCATCTGTACTTCTTGAACTTGGATATTTAAGTAATCCACATGAAGAAGGTTTAATTAATAAAAATAAATTCCAAGAAAAAATAACAGATGCGATTGTTAAAGGGCTTGAAGAATACTTTTAATTGATTATTTATAGTTAAGAAAAGCGCGGGTGCATTGGTGCATTACCCATCGATATATGTGAGATTGGTACGTCTATCCAGCTAAGAAGTTCACTAATTTCTAAACTTTTCTATAAAAAAAGCATCGGGAGCCCCCGATGCTTTTTATCTTTCTAAAATCAATGTAACCGGACCAGCGTTAACCAAGGATACATCCATCATTGCACCAAAAATACCAGTTTCAACAGTAATATTTTTAGCTCGCAAAAGTTCATTAAAGCGATCGTAAAGAGTTTCTGCATGCTCGGGCTTTGCTGCGCTCATAAAGTTAGGCCTACGACCTTTATTGCAATCTCCGTATAATGTAAATTGAGAAACAGATAAGATTTCACCGTTTTCCTCCATTAAAGAGCGGTTCATCTTGCCTTCACTGTCTTCAAATATTCTTAAGTTAACAATTTTGTCTGCAATCCAAGAGCAAGCCTCTTCTGTATCATCATGAGTAAGCCCAACAAGCAAAACGAGACCAACACCGATATTGCCAACCTCTTTTCCTTCTACTTTCACGTTTGCTGTCTTACATCTTTGCAACACTACTTTCATTCCTTACTAATCCCCTTTAGTTCATAATTCGACGAACCGCGTATATATCTGGAATCTGTTTAATTTTATCTACAACTTTATGAAGATGGCTTATATTTTGAATCGTGATTGACATCATAATAGTCGCCATTTTATTCCGATCCGTTCGTCCAGAAACTGCTGTAATATTTGTCTTCGTTCCACTCACCATTTGCATCACTTCATTAAGCAAGCCACGGCGGTCATACCCATTAATTTCAATATCTACATTATATTCTTTCACATAACTCGTTCCCATTTCCCATTCAACGGGTATGAGTCTATCTTGCGTTTCACTAGATTTTAGATTAGGGCAATCCGTTCTATGAACAGAAACACCACGACCTTTAGTAATAAATCCAATAATATTATCACCTGGTACTGGGCTACAGCAGCGTGACAGGCGAATAAGTAGATTATCTGCCCCTGTTACTTTTACACCTGCTTCATAACGACTAGACTGATTTTCAATTTTCGGTTCCGCAGGTATATCTTTAATTATTTCTTCCTCATCACGTAACCTCCTCCACTTTTCTGTGAGGCGATTAGCAACCTGGATAGCGGAAATTCCGTTATAACCAACTGCAGCATACATATCATCTTCATGCGAAAAATTAAACTTTTCGGCAACTTTATTTATATTGTCTGCAGTAAGAATTGTCTTTAGATCAAAGTCCATATCTTTAATTTCTTTTTCAACCAGTTCTCTGCCCTTAACAATATTTTCTTCTTTGCGTTGACGTTTAAAAAACTGTCGAATTTTATTTTTCGCCTGCGAAGTTTGTACTAATTTTATCCAATCTTGACTTGGCCCATATGAATGTTTTGAAGTTAAAACTTCAATAATATCGCCGGTTTTTAATTTATAATCTAACGTAACCATTTTCCCATTTATTTTTGCACCAATTGTCTTATTACCAATCTCAGAATGAATTCGGTAGGCAAAGTCAATTGGAACGGAACCTGATGGCAGTTCAATTACATCGCCTTTTGGCGTAAAAACAAACACCATATCTGAAAACAAATCAATCTTTAACGATTCCATAAACTCTTCAGCATTTTCTGCCTCATTTTGAAACTCTAAAATTTCCCTAAACCAAGAAAGTTTTTTTTCAAATGACGCTTGTTGACTAGTCGTTTTACCTTCTTTATATGCCCAATGGGCCGCAACACCATATTCAGAGATTTTATGCATCTCTAGTGTTCTAATCTGTACTTCCAGTGGATCCCCTTTTGGTCCAATTACTGTCGTGTGTAGAGATTGATACATATTTGTTTTTGGCATCGCGATATAATCTTTAAATCTGCCAGGCATTGGTTTCCAGCATGTATGAATAATACCAAGAACCGCATAGCAATCTTTAATACTGTTAACAACAATTCTTACAGCCAGTAAATCATAAATCTCATTAAATTGCTTATGTTGAAGTACCATTTTTCGATAGATTGAATATATATGCTTCGGTCTTCCCGATAATTCTGCTTTGATTTCAACATCAATAAGACGATGCTTCATTTCTACCATAACATCATCAAGATATTGTTCCCGTTCATTCCGTTTTCTTTTCATTAAATTAACGATCCGATAATACTGTTGCGGATTTAAGTAGCGCAGTGACGTGTCTTCCAATTCCCATTTAATTTTAGATATTCCAAGTCGATGTGCGAGAGGAGCAAATATCTCAAGTGTTTCATTTGCAATTCTCCGCTGTTTTTCTGGTGGTAAATGCTTAAGTGTACGCATATTATGAAGTCTATCGGCTAATTTAATCAAAATAACACGAATATCTTGGGCCATTGCAACAAACATCTTCCGATGGTTTTCCGCTTGTAGCTCTTCATGCGATTTGTATTTGATTTTACCTAGTTTTGTAACCCCATCAACAAGCATAGCAACTTCGCTACCAAATTCATGCACTAAATCTGCAATTGTCACAGGCGTATCTTCCACGACATCGTGCAAAAAGCCAGATGCTACCGTTGCGGGATCCATTTCTAGATCAGCAAGAATTCCTGCCACTTGAATAGGGTGAATAATATATGGCTCACCCGATTTTCGGAATTGTTCCTTATGGGCATCGCGAGCATATTCAAATGCTTTTTTCACAAAGGACACATGTTCTTCATTTAAATATTCACTTGTTTTATCAATCACTTCTTCAGCTGATAATATTTGATCTTTTGCCATGAGGATCACCTTTTTAAATTTATCATTCAGTTCACAAGAAAAGCGGAAGCTTCTAGGCTACCTTAATTATCCACGTCCGGTGGCACTAGTACGTCGTATACGACAAAACTAGACAATAAAAAACTTTTTGTAAACTTTTATCTCCGGAAAACGTAAACTTACTATTCACGTAAAAAAATGTGTATGTTATCTATTATCGAGAATGAAACCTCACTTGTAAAGAAATAGTGAGGATTTTTCTACAAAAAAGATCAAATAGTGTCGTTTTTTCAGAATACATGAACTACTGTTCGTTTTTTGCGTATGTAAAAAGCACTCCAATATGAGTGCTTTTTACATACGCAAAGGAAATTGTTTCTTTATACTGCTGCTTATTAACCTTCACTGTTGATATGCTTACATAAGATGGTCATAGGATACTAAGCTAAAGAGACGTTGGTCAAACATGACCTAGGTTAGTCGGCTTGATCTTTAACGGAGTGCTCGCTTTTCCCATCAGCATTAATATTTCATTAAGGAAAGTATATCGTAGTCACCGATTTTTTCTCGACCTTCTAAATAGGTTAACTCGATAAGAAATGCGATACCTGCAACTACTCCACCTAGTTTTTCTACTAGTTCAATTGTTGCCTGAATCGTCCCACCTGTCGCTAATAAATCATCGGTTATTAAGATTCTTTGACCTGGAGTAATCGCATCTTTATGAATGGTTAATGCATCATTACCATATTCTTTACCGTACACTGCCTTAATCGTTTCACGAGGTAATTTACCTTCTTTTCTAACAGGCGCAAAGCCTATACCGAGCGCATATGCAACAGGACATCCAATAATGAATCCTCTTGCTTCTGGTCCGACGATAAGATCAATCTCTTTTTCCTTCGCATATTCAACTATTTGATCTGTGGCATAATGGTACGCTTCACCGTTATCCATTAATGTCGTAATATCCTTAAATCTAATTCCTTCTTTTGGCCAATCTTCTACGATTGTTATATATTGTTTCAAATCCATGCTGTTATTTCCTCCTCGTTAAGCGCTTTTTGCGCCAACCTATCATCAAACCATTCTTTTAATTGTTCATATGAAGAATAAATTAATGTTTTTTCCAACTCTAGCTGTTCTTGCCTTTTTTGATATGTTGGTGAAGCTGTTAAATCTTGTTTTGTTTTATCTGGATTTATGGAAAGCAAACCATCCTTTATTGTAACAAAATTTAGTTCAAAAAACACTTTTGACATAAATTCGACCGTTTCCTTTGTCCAACCACGGTAAGCAGCAAGATCAGTCCCATGCTTAATCACATCAAAAGTCTGGCGTTTTAATAAAAATGCATAAAACCATTTAAAATGTTCTCTCGTTGGTAAAGTACTAAAGAAATGTCCTTGATCATGAACAAATTGTGTGTAAATACGTGAAGGACTTTTCCCATCTATCAGCTTTTTCAATATGCCAAGATTTGATGGCATATCAAGTAGAACAATATTTTTTCCATTAATATCTAGACTCTCGGCATGATCACTACCTATTATGACAACCACATCCATATGCATCTCAGATATGTTAAGTGTTGTAAGCTGTTTTTCATCAAAAACGATATACAAACAATTTTCTTGTGGTAGTTGGGACATCCAATGTTTTAACTGCTTATTCCCCCTCATATCAAAAAGTTGCCATTCATTCACCGCAATATCTTTTAAGAATATTTGCGGTTTTCTCATATTATTCCACTCATTGACTGAGAGTTCACCTATTACCGAAACTTTTGCTCCTTGTGACATCTCATCTGCCAAATTTCCGAGATGAAAGCCAATTCCATCTAGCGTGTTTCCCTCATATTCCAAATTTAATTTTAAGTGAGTTTTGTTAGCACCGATTTTCCTGACCCCGGATATACCGGCATTTTCAATTAATACTTTAGGTTTTGGGTTTTTCATGCCATAAGGGGCAAGCATGTCCAATTGATTTATAGTATCGATACTCACAGCCTCAAGCATAATAGATGCATCCAATTTCGTAACTGGAATAAAATCATCTGGCATAAGTTGGTCCGCTGCTGCCATATTTAATTTCATACGAAACTCTTCGACATTTTGAATCTCCAACGTCATTCCCGCAGCCATCGGATGCCCGCCAAAATGCGGGAGTATATGAGATAAACCAGATAGATTTTTAAATAAGTCAAATCCATGTATACTACGTGCTGATCCTTTCGCTAAACCCGTCTCACGATCATAGCTTAGCATGATGGTAGGCCGATAATAGCGTTCTACTAGCCGAGATGCAACAATGCCAATCACACCTGCATTCCAGCCTTCTTTGCCGATTATAAGCACACTGTTTTCATCAGCAGGATATTCCGTTTCTACAATGTTGATTGCTTCCTTTTCAATTTCAGCTACAATCGCCTGTCTTTCTTTATTTATATTATCGATTTCTTCGGAAAGCTGTTTTGCAACAGTAACGTCTTCTGTCATCAAAAGCTCCACTGCTGGTCCGGCGTGTTTCAATCTCCCTACAGCATTCAGTCTGGGGGCAATCGCAAACCCGACTGTTTCTTCATTCACCTCAGAAAGTTTTGCCCCGGCAATTTTGCACAATGCATTTAAACCTGGCCTAGTAGATAAAGCCAAGCTTTTTAGTCCTTTTTTCACGATCAGACGATTTTCACCATGCAATGGCACAAGGTCAGCAATCGTTCCAATCGCGGCCAAATCAAGGAGATCGGATGGTTCATCACCAAGTAATGCATGAACAAGTTTAAATGCCACACCTGCACCTGCAAGGTCTGAAAATGGATACGCTGTACCAGGTAACTTCGGATGAATAATAGCATATGCATCAGGAAGTTCTGGTCCTGGCTCATGATGGTCGGTTATGATCAAATCTACCCCTAGCTCTTTGGCTACTTTTGCTTCACTTAAAGCGGCTATGCCATTATCAACGGTAATAATTAGTTTAATCCCTTCATCGGCAGCTTTACGAAATGCTATTTCATTTGGTCCATAACCTTCTGTAAATCGATTTGGTATATAATAACTTACATGTGCGCCTAACTCCTGCATCGTTATCATTAAAATTGATGTACTTGTTACACCATCGGCATCATAATCTCCATAAATTAAAATGGGCTCTTGATCAGCTATCGCTTTTTCTATTCTATCTATTGCCTTCTCCATATCTTCAAATAAAAATGGGTCATGAAATGGTTCATTTTCTGTATATAAAAATTTCTTCGCGCTCTCCACATTATTCATTCCACGATTAATTAATAATGCAGCAACAAATGGAGCAACGTTTAATTGTTCTGCAAGTTCTATATTGGCTGCCTCATTCGACTCCTGAACGGACCAGCGTGTTTTCGAAAATAACATTTACTCACTCCTTTAGACTAATTAATTATACAAAAGTGTACCTATTGTTTCAATGTTAGTGAAAAGCGCAGGACGCCAGTACAAACATACGCCACGGGACGTGGCGATAGTAGTAATAAAAACAGCAGTCTAAATTGACTGCTGTTTTTATATTATTTTATACTTTTTTCTGATCATTTCGAGTGAGTCCTGAGATACGTATACTAACATATCTTATTCTAGCAAGTCACGGGCTTTTGCATCTACTACTTTTTGTGAAGCTTGTAGTTTTTTCACTTGTTTTTGCAAGGCGTATATTCGAATAAACCCGACTGAACCAGTAATGATACCGCCCATCAAAACAGAACCTAGAATTAGGATAATGAGGGGCCACTCCGCACTACCAAATAAGTAATTAACGGTAACTGCTTCAACATTCATAACCGCAAAAATGGCTACAAGAAGTGCAAATAATATTGCCATAATAAGCGTCCATTGAAATTTCAATTTTATGTCCACCTTTCTTTGATGCAATAGGATATTTACTTTTACCCCCTATATGGATAATCAACCCTATTAAGTTGAGACACAAAACAACAAAAGTATCACGACATTTAGCAGTCGAAGAAAAGATCAATTTTAGGATGCAATATACCTTTCCTTAACCAATCTTAACGTACACAGCGGGACTCGCGCTACTTGCGCTATTAAAGGTTCGTGCAATCCATTCATTTACGATAAGGAGAGGCTTATGGAGCTTCCTAAGTTGCGCGTGGCAACCTAGCTGATCCCCATTCTTTGCACAAACGTAGATGACCAAGGCACTTTGACTTTGCAATCCTCACTGTCTAGCTACGACGACACGAAGTACTAGTGCCGCCAGCGCCGCACGACGTGGCGAACATAGCATTATCTATGACCTTCCCGCTCCACCTTACGATAAACCAACATCGTTTCGCCTTTCTTCTTTATACTTGTGGTTCGTCTGATGACCATTTCTTTTTTTCTTTTACCGTATTAATCGTTCCTTTTTTCTTTAATTCTCTCACTTTTAAGTCATACCAAAGCTGTGCAGAAATAAAGATAGATGAGTATGTCCCTGCGAGAAGTCCGACAAGTAATGCAATCGAAAAGTTTTGTATGGACTCGCTACCTAAAATAAGTAATGTAACTACCGTTACAATCACTGTAAGAACAGTATTAACGGAACGGGTTAGCGTCTGCTGTAATCCTTTGTTGACGACCTCAGCAATGTCTTCTTCCGTTTTAAAGCGTTTTTTCGCTACCATATTCTCTCTGATTCGGTCGAATGTTACGATCGTATCATTGATCGAATAACCAATAATCGTTAATACAGCAGCAATAAATGTTAGATCGATCTCCAGCCTCGTTAAACTGAAAAAGGCAATGATGAAAAATGCGTCATGGACAAGCCCAAGGACAGAAGATAATCCCATCGCGAATTCAAAACGGAATGAAACATATATAATGATCCCGATTGCCGCTATTATTAAAGCATAAAATGCATTCTTTAATAATTCTTTCCCAACTGTTGGTGAAACTGTACTTACATTTGGTTCAGTTCCATATTTTTCATTAAAATGTGTTTTCAACATTGCAACTTTCTCGGCTGAAAGCGCATCTTTATAGCGAGCAACGGCAATTTCATTATTCGTACCTGATAGAACAATCTCTTCTGATGTTAGCTTAATTGAATCAAGTTCTGTTTTCACTTCCTGTGCAGTAAGTGGTTTTCCACCATCAATCTCTACTCGTGTACCACTAGAAAAATCTATTCCGAGATTAAAACGGAAGATCGATAAAATAATCAAGCCACTTAATAGTAATACTGTCGAAATAACGTAGAACTTTTTACGATGTTTCACAAAGTCGAAACGATCGAATCGTGTTTTTAAATCCTTTGCCGTTATATTTTCAGATAATTGATGAATGTCTGAGCGCTTCACACCAAACCAGCCCGGCTTATCCTTCATTACACCGCTATTAATCCAAAAGCCTAATAATAGCCTAGAACCAAACACAGCAGTAACAAAGCTCAATAGAATACTAATAATCAACACCGTTGCAAAACCTTTGACGGAGCTATTCCCGAAGTAAAATAGAACACCACCTGCAAGCAATGTTGTAATATTTGCATCTAAAATAGCAACAAACGATGATTTATTCCCTGCTTGAAAAGCTGATTTTAAGGAACGACCAATCCTTATTTCTTCTTTTAATCGTTCGTATGTCAATATATTTGCGTCAACTGCCATACCGACGCCTAAAATTAATGCTGCTATCCCCGGTAAAGTTAAAACACCATTCATTAAATCAAAAATGAGCAGAATTAAGAAAATATAGATAGAAAGTGTGATAGTAGCAATAAGGCCTGGAAAACGGTAGTACACTAACATAAAGAGGAATACTAACGCGATCCCAACTGCACCCGCTACAACTGTTTTATTCAACGCTGCCTCACCAAACTTTGCACCAACTGAAGTAGAGTAGACTTCAGTTAATTTCACAGGAAGAGCGCCTGCGTTCAATAAATTAGACAAGTTCTCAGCTTCTTCTTTTGTAAAGCTTCCTTCAATGGAAACGCTCGTTTGATTAAATACTTCATTCACATTAGGAGCAGACAATAGTTTCGGATTATCCTTCCCATATGATTCTTTAAAAGAATCTACACCTTCTTCGAAATCAAGCCAAATAACAAGTTGATTATTTGGTTTCATACTAACAATCTTCTCAGTAACATCTTGAAACTTTTTGCGATCTTTCATTTCAACTAAAACGATTGGTTGATTATTTTGTGATGAAAATGTAAATTTCGCAGCACCTTCTACTAAATCTGTACCATCAAGCATAATATTGTCATTTACATCACGGAAGGTTAACGTTGCCTGTGTACCAAGAATTTCCCTAGCTTGATTTTGGTCCTCTACTCCGGCAAGTTGAACTCTAATCCTGTCATTACCTTCAACTTGAATATTCGGTTCACTGACGCCTAACACGTTAATCCTTTTGTTTAATGCATCTGTCGTATGAACAAGCGCATCCCTATCAATTTTTTGACCTTTTATTGCGGGTGTCACTTTGTAAAGAACCTCAAAGCCACCTTGTAAATCAAGTCCTAATTTAATATTTTTCACAATTGTGTTGGATGTCCCACCAATCACACTTGCTATGAAAATGATGATGAGAAAAAAGGCGACAATTCTGCTTCTTTTTACCATTAAATATTTATCCCCCTTATTAATAAAAGCGCAGCGTCCGTTAAGCACGTACAAACAAAATGTTCATCGGTTAAAATCGCGACGTTCCGTGGCAACACCAATGTGACTTATCGTAGGAAAAGTCCTCAAGTTTGCAGGGCGTTGGAGCTAGATATAAGAAAAACGTTGGAGCTAAAAAATAAAATATGTATACCTATATATAAGTCCCACAACTAAAAATCAAAGACAAAAAAAGATCTTCTGCCAATATGCTTATTATGAAGTAGATAAAAAAAGCTGTCAATTCATATTCTCAGAGTTTATTTTTCATTCGGTTTCAATAATTCTTGTAATTCTTCACTTTCTAAATCAGATAGCCAATTAGGTGATTTAAACGCTTCTACAGTCGCAAAATTCATATACTTTCCGATATCTAATGAGATAACATCTGACACCAACTCGTACATGCGAATACCCTCTTTCGGTTTCCGCCATACTTTTCTAGTCAAATATTCCCAGAGATCGGTTTTGCTCACTTCTTCATATCCTAGTACAGTAAATTCCTCTACTTTACTAACAAGGACAGGATCAAGCACATAAAAATATGAATCATAAGGATGGCTCTGCTCCGTCATATTCTAAACGCCTCCAAAGATATTGTTATTTGTTCTTCGACAACTTGTCATGCTTTGTCCACTTACTAGCATATACATCATTGTAATCGAACGGAACACATTTGAGAAGGCAGGGAACCAGATGTCTAAGTTTATTAAAGGCACAATGATTTTAATGCTTGCTGGTCTTTTGACAAGATTACTGGGGTTTATTAATCGGATAGTAATTAACCGCATGATTGGTGAAGAAGGCGTTGGGCTATATCAAATGGCTTTTCCTACATTAATTCTTGTCGTAACACTTACACAAATAGGACTACCAGTCGCAATTTCTAAGGCTGTGGCTGAAGCTGAAGCAAAAGGTGATCAGAAAAAAATAAAAAAAATCCTTGTTGTTTCTCTTGCCGTCACCATTTCTTTATCACTGATTTTTACACCTGCGCTTATCTTAGCAGCACCATTTTTATCTACTACACTCTTTACCGATCCGAGAACATACTACCCACTCGTTGCCATTGCACCAATCATTCCTGTGGTCGCTATATCCTCCGTAATTAGAGGGTATTTCCAAGGGAAACAAAACATGAAGCCAGCTGCAGTCTCGCAAGTTTTGGAACAAGCTGTTCGGATTATATTAATCGCTTTGATGGCGAAAAAGTTTTTACCACTTGGAATTGAGTACGCGGCAGCGGCTGCAATGGTCGCTTCCGTTCTAGGTGAGTTAGCATCTCTAGCTTATTTATTTGCCATGTTTAAAGTAAAAAAGAAATTTCCGATTCGCAGAAACTTTTTCAAATCCGTACAATCAGGAAAAAAAACCTTAAAAGAATTAATGAATGTCGCTATACCCACTACTGGTAGTAGATTAATCGGGTCACTCTCATGGTTTTTTGAACCGATCGTTGTCTCACAAAGTCTATTCATAGCTGGCGTTGCGGCTGGCATTGCAACTAGACAGTACGGATTATTAACAGGTTATGCTTTACCTTTATTGATGCTGCCTTCCTTTATCACCTATTCGCTGTCCACGGCGCTCGTACCAGCAATTAGTGAGGCGAATGCGAATCGAAATTATCGGCTAGTGGAATATCGACTCCAACAAGCGCTCAAATTTGCATTATTATCTGGTGGACTAGCCGTTGTCATTTTATATGTATATGCTAATCCGCTGATGACTTTAATGTATGGATCTTCTAATGGTGCGGAGTTCATTAAATTAATCGCACCATTATTTATCTTTCATTATTATCAAGGCCCTTTACAAGCAATATTACAGGCATTAGATTTAGCTAAAGCTGCGATGATCAATAGCATGATAGGTAATGCCGTAAAAATAGGAGTGATTTTTATTCTCGCTTCCCGCCCAGACTTTGGCATTAACGGAGCCGCCTTAGGTATCGCTGGTGGAACAGTACTTATTACTATGCTTCACTATGCTACAGTGCTTAAACATGTACAATTCACCGTCTATTTAGCCCATTATGCAAAATTTTTCGTAGCAGCCTTTTTAGCAGGTATTGGCGGAACTTTTATTTATTCACATTTATTTATAGATGAATCTCTCGTGCTTCAACTAATAGTGGGAGTCCTTTTAACCTCACTTCTATATGTTCTGCTGTTATTGTTCTTTAAACTTATTCAAAAAAGCGATGTTGAAAGGTTTCCAATCTTCAGGTCCATATTTAAATAATAATTATATCCTAACTATCTTTATAATCGATATAAAACTGTCCATCTTGATGGCTACAAAAGCTTATTTTATCAATTTCATTGTGCCCTCTCGATTGGAGTTCTTTCAGCAACCATTGCTCAGAAATTCCGGCTTCAGATAAATGTTCATATTGAATATGTCCATCGATAATTAAAGGAATCGTATATGAACCATCTTTACCATTCCTACCTTTTTTGATAATCGAGAGCTGACCTGATGTTTCCAATATAGCAAATTCTACATCAGAGATATTACTAATATCTTTCATACGAAGTTGCATAAGAAGGTCGTCGAAGTTATAACGAAGCTTCCTCATCATACGTTCATCCAGTTTACCGTTTTTTATGATAAAACTAGGATGACCATCTATTAAATGGCGAAACTTTCGGCTTTTCAATGACCCATAAGCCATACCTAATTGGATGAGCAAAAGGACTACCATTGGAACGAGTGAGTGCCATATTGAGTCCTTATGTTGTTCAATTGCAACAACTGCCATTTCACCAATCATAATAAAAACAACAAGATCTAATACGCTTAACTCTCCAATTTCTCTTTTGCCCATCAGCCTAAAAATTACAACAATGACACCATAAAAAAGAATGGTTCGCAGTATGATAATGATAAGACTTTCCATTAATCCACCCCCTGTCCAAACATTCATGTTTAGTATGCTCGGATAAACTAAAAAAACAATGGGAAAAACAATCCATTTCTATTCTAAACTAAATAAAAATGAATAAATATAAAGGGGACAGGTATAAATCTAAATGAATGAACGATAAGAAAGGAGTGGCTAGTAATCGCAATGAAAAAGTTGGGGATATCTGTTATTTATGGAGTTGCAACCATTTTGCTACTCGCAATTATTTCGAGCCTAGTATTTTCACTCATATTAGTATTTACTGACACACAAGAGAATTCGATACGCTTAATTGTAACGATTATTTCTTATTTTGCCGTTTTTATAGGAGGATTCATCTGTGGCGGGAAAGGGAAGCAAAAGGGCTGGATCATTGGCGGCACAACAGGAGTAGTATATAGCCTTATTGTATTCATGTATCAATACTTGGGGCATAGCCTATTATTCTCACTTGAACAAATTATTTATTATACATGTTATATATTAACGGCGATGATGGGCGGCGTATTAGGAGTAAATATTTTATCTGGCCCCAACCATGAATCTTAATATAAGGAAAACAATGCTCATATCCCCGCAATATAATGATAAGAACACTTACTAAGAACGTTGCATCCTATGGCAACTTCTGTGTGACCTGCACCATGCAGATTTCCCCTCTGGGTAAAAAAAAGAAGCTTGGTCGTGATGTGACTTAGCTTCTTTTTTGCCTATTTATTATTGATTCGCAGATCCTTTTGATTCTACAACTTCACGTATTGCAGCGCGATCGTATGTAAGTCTGCTGCCATCTCCACATAAAATGATAATCTTACCTTCATCTAATGCGTCGATTGTGCCATGAAGGCCACCAATTGTGACGATTTTATCACCTTTTTGCAAACTGCTTTGCATGTTTTGAACGTTCTTTTGACGCTTTTGGTTTGGCCTAATTAATAGAAAATAAAACAGCACAAACATTAAAACAAACGGCAATATACCAGCTATCCCACCTAAACCTTGCATAATCTATACCTCCTTTCGCAAATATATTTATTTAGAAATTTTTTGCGTCAGGACGGTTGAATCCATATCGCTCAAAAAATTCTTCTTTGAAGTCACCAAGACGATCTTCTCGAATCGCATTTTTGACTTGCTCCATCAATTTTAACAGAAAATGCAGGTTATGATAAGTCGTAAGTCTAATTCCGAACGTTTCGTCACATTTTAATAAATGTCTAATGTATGCACGTGTATAATTTTGACATGTATAACAATCACAATTTTCATCAATCGGTCTAAAATCACGGGCATATTTTGCATTTTTCACAACGAGTCTGCCTTCGCTTGTCATCAATGTTCCATTACGTGCAATTCTTGTTGGTAATACGCAATCGAACATATCCATGCCACGGATTGCCCCATCAATTAATGAGTCAGGAGATCCTACTCCCATTAAATAACGTGGTTTATTTGTCGGCAAAAGTGGTGCAGTAAACTCAAGTGCCCTGTTCATCACATCTTTCGGCTCACCAACAGATAGTCCACCAATTGCATATCCTGGGAAATCAAGTGAAATTAAATCACTTGCACTTTGTTTCCGTAAATCTTCAAATTCCCCGCCTTGAACAATTCCAAATAAACCTTGGTCTTCGGGACGCTTATGTGCTTCTAAACATCTTTCTGCCCACCTAGATGTCCGCTCAACTGATTTTTTCATATATTCATGTGTTGCCGGGAATGGCGGACACTCATCAAATGCCATCATTATATCGGCACCAAGGGCATTTTGGACCTCCATTGACTTTTCAGGTGATAAAAATAATTTATCACCATTTAGATGGTTGCGAAAATGTACCCCTTCTTCCTTTATTTCTCGGAAATCACTTAAAGAAAAAACTTGAAAACCTCCAGAGTCAGTCAAAATTGCTTGATCCCAGTTCATAAATTTATGAAGCCCTCCAGCCTCTTGGACAATATCATGTCCAGGACGTAACCATAAATGATATGTATTGCTGAGTATAATTCCAGCTCCCATTTCCTTTAGATCTTCCGGTGACATCGTTTTTACCGTCGCAAGGGTTCCGACAGGCATAAACATTGGTGTCTCAAAAGAACCGTGAGGGGTATGAATAATACCCAATCGTGCGCCTGTTTGCTTACACGTTTTAATTAATTCATATTTTATCGCTGACATTGTATTCCCACTCCTTTCTTTACTTAATTAGCATTGCGTCTCCAAAACTAAAAAAGCGATAACGTTCCTTCACTGCTTCCTCATAAGCACGTAATACATTTTCCCTACCCGCTAATGCGCTAATAAGCATAATTAATGTGGATTTCGGCAAATGAAAATTGGTTAGCATGCCATCAATGGCTTTAAATGAATACCCTGGATAAATGAATATATCTGTCCAACCGTCACCTGCCTTGAATTCTCCGTTATTTGCTGCAGCAATCGTTTCAAGTGTACGTGTGGAAGTTGTTCCTACCGTGATTATCCTTCCACCACTTTGTCTTATTTCGTTGAGTACCTCAGCTGTTTCTTCTGATACTCGATAAAACTCTGAGTGCATATCATGCTCATTGATATCCTCAACGCTTACTGGCCTAAATGTACCTAATCCAACATGGAGCGTAATAAATGCAATCATTACTCCTTTTTGTTCAAGTTCATCTAACAATGCTTTTGTAAAATGTAATCCCGCAGTTGGAGCTGCTGCGGATCCACGTTCTTTTGCAAAAACAGTTTGGTAGCGTTCTTGGTCCTCAAGTTGCTCTTTTATATATGGCGGAAGTGGCATTTTACCAAGTTCCTCAAGTACTTCGTAAAATATCCCCTCATAACTAAAAGTTAGAATTCTTCCCCCATGCTCTCCGAGCCCAGTGCATGTTGCAGTTAATTGTCCATTTCCAAAAGCAATAACCGTTCCTATTTTCACTCTTTTTGCTGGTTTGACCAGTGTCTCCCAATTGTCACCCTCTAGCTGTTTCAATAGCAATACTTCTATTTGAGCATTCGTATCTACTTTGGCACCTAGCAACCTTGCGGGTAATACCCTTGTATCATTCAAAACAAGGCAATCTCCTGCTTGTAAATAGTCCTGTATATTTTTAAAAATCTCATGACGAATAGAGCCGGTTTGTTTATCCAGAACCATTAGCCGACTCTCAGTTCTACTTTCGAGAGGTACTTGTGCAATTAATTCTTCTGGCAATTCAAAATCAAACATATTCACTTTCAAAACATTTAAGCCTCCCGATACTGTCATCCAATTACTGTTCTGGTGCTTCTAATTTAAAATGTTCATACACATTCCGTGTAACAATTCTCCCTCGAGGAGTTCGTTGGAGAAAGCCAATTTGCAGCAAATATGGTTCATACACATCTTCAATTGTAGTTGACTCCTCACCAATACTTGCCGCAATTGTATCAAGACCCACAGGTCCTCCTCTGAATCTTTCTATAATGCCGATCAATAACTTGTGATCAATATGATCAAGACCGAGTTTATCCACTTGTAAAAGCTCTAAAGCTTCTTCAGCTAGTGCTAATGTAATAATACCGTCTCCACGGACCTGTGCAAAATCCCTGACCCGTCTTAATAGCCGATTAGCAATTCTTGGTGTTCCACGAGATCTTCTAGCAATCTCCACGGCGCCGTTCCAATCGATCTCTGTTTCAAGAATAGCAGCAGTTCTCACTGCTATATCTGTTAGCTGCTCTTCATTATAATATTCTAGTCTACTTAAGACACCAAAGCGATCTCGCAATGGGGCGGAGATTGCTCCAGCTCTCGTCGTTGCTCCAACTAAGGTAAAAGGTGGAAGATCGAGCCTAACTGATCTTGCTTCAGGACCTTTACCAATGACAATATCAAGACAATAATCCTCCATTGCAGGATAAAGTACCTCTTCAATTGCGCGTGGCAAGCGATGAATCTCATCAATAAATAACACCTCACCCGGAGCGAGCGATGTCAGAATTGCTGCTAGATCCCCTGGACGCTCGATGGCAGGGCCGGATGTTGTACGAACACCGACGCCCATTTCGTTAGCAATTACTACAGCAAGAGTCGTTTTACCAAGACCTGGTGGTCCATATAAAAGTACATGATCCAATGTTTCTTGTCGCATTTTTGCAGCTTCAATAAAAACGGATAAATTATTTTTTATTTTATCTTGTCCAATATATTGCGATAACGTTTGCGGACGGAGACTTTGTTCGAAAGATTGATCATTCATCAACACTTCTCCTGATAACACTCTTTCTTCCATCGTATCCAGCTCCTTTCTATCCGCTTCATTTTAACGAGTACCATGTCATATCACACCCGAGTACAGCTTTATCTCATAAGTAATTTTAACGCTTGCTTTATGTATTGATCCGTTGTCATCACTTCACTAGAAAGCTTCGGTTCAACTTTTTTCAATTCACGCTCTGAGTATCCTAATGCAGTCAAGGCTAACAAAGCTTCTTCTAACGCATGATTGTTCGAATCAAATAATGGCTCCTCATTCGAAACTTCGGTAAATAAATCTGGAGTGTTATTTGGAACAACATCTTGCAGTTTTCCTTTTAAATCAAGGATCATTTGCCTTGCCGTTTTCTTTCCGACACCAGGAAACTTTGTCAAAAACTTTTCTTCTTCGTTTTCGATCGCACGAATTACTTGCACTGGCTCTCCAAACGCAAGAATCGCCATCGCACCTTTCGGCCCAATCCCAGAAACGCCGATTAATTTCCTAAACATCATTTTTTCTTCCATTGATTCAAATCCATATAATGCTAAAATATCTTCCCTCACATGTTGATATGTATAAATTATTATTTCATTACCTTTTTTACTTGAAAAAACAAATGGGTTCGGTGTTAAAATCTGATACCCTACACCCCTGTTATCAATCACAACGTATTCCGGTCCAATATGTTCTACTGTACCTTTTATATACTCGTACAATGTATTCTCTCCTCTTTCATACTAACCAATATTGTACCATAAAAATCAACTAATCTCGAAATTAAGCAAAGGAGAGGTACCTTATATATCCGCATTTATGTTGAATGGAACTTCGGCTTATTCTGCAGTAAGAAAACGCAACATCCCGTGTGTAACAATATCTTGTGAGCTGGTTTATTTCCATCGTTATTTTACGCAACGCTTTATTTTAAATTACAACAAAGAGTAACTTCTAGATATGAAAAACAGCCCATGAATGGGCTGTTGGTTTACTCTATATCTACCGAATATTGTTTCATTGTTTCTAATACTTCGACGAAGTCTTTTTTCGTTTTCACAGGAATCCCTTGCTTTAGTTGCAACTGCTTTTTCCCCTCAAGCTTTCTAATATCAATCTGAAAAAAGGATTGAATGATATCATCCTGCTGGGGATTACCATTAAATATAGATAATGTACCATCATTTGCTATGCCAAAAAATCCATTCAATTTTAACAAAGGTGAAATATCATCTATTTTTAGTTCGAATAACATCATATTCTCATTCATGTCGACAAGTTGCCATGCTTCATATTTTGCCCAAAAGTCTTCAAGCGCCAAAACCGTCTCTGATACTTTTTCTTCACTTATTTCTCCATCTAAATAAACCCGCCGTAATGTCACATTTAATTTGAGCGGACTTTCTTGAACAGACTCTGATATCTCTTCTGGACTAGCTGCTTGAACCGCCTCATTATTTTTCGGAGACGTAGCCACTTGTAAATGAATAAAAAAAACTGTTGCAATGATTAGCAAGCTACTAAACAGCATTTTCGTTATTACAGCCAAATCCCTCACCCCTATAGCCTTGAATTGAACAATTCACTAGCTACAGTATGCCCAATAATTAGCATGAATATCCTAAGTTGTATTATCTATAAGAATATTGCCTTTGAAAATTGTTTGATTTAAGTATTTATTTTCAAAATGGATGAATAACCGGAATTCAATTCAACTTATATTTTCTTATTCGAAAAAAAACACCTTTTGTATAGAAAAGTTAATTTCTCATACATAGGGTGGTTATTTAAATCATGTTTTTTATCAATTACGCCTTGGCGGGAATCGTCCAGATTTTATCGAGCTCGCTCGATAAACTTCCTCTGAAAATCTGTGACATCCGCCGGAGGCTTTCACTTCATTCAGCCGGAGTTTGCACTCCCACTGAATGAGGTATATCGCATTCATCCCGCCACTTATAGAAGTGGGGGACTTCTGCTGAATGAAGTGAAATAGCATCATAAAATATTATAGGTCAATACCTACTATAAAACAGTTGATATATCAGCGGTTAACCAATCAATTATTCATTCTCATAATTATGATGAACGCCTTGAATATCGTCATCATCTTCGAGCATATCAAGCATTCTTTCCATTTTATCTGTTTGTTCTTCATTCAGATCCGCTGTTGTTTGCGGAATCATCGTTATTTCGGCTGTCACAAAGCGAAATCCTGCTTTTTCAAGTGAACTTTTCACTTCTATAAAACTTTCTGGATCGGTATAAATTTCAAATACTTCTTCCATTGTTTCTAGATCTTCACCACCAGCTTCTAGCACATGCATGAGCATCTCGTCCTCATCTATCTCAAGTTCTTCTCTTTCAATTACTAAATATCCTTTTCGATCAAACATATATGATACGCACCCTGTTTCTCCAAGGTTTCCACCATGCTTATTAAATGCAAGTCGTACATTAGATGCCGTCCTGTTTTTATTATCAGTTAAGCACATTACCAATACCGCTGTTCCACCCGGACCATAACCCTCATAAATAATTTCCTCGTAATTTTCCGATTCCTGGTTACCTGCAGCTTTGTCAATGGCACGCTTAATATTATCATTAGGCATATTGGCTGTTTTTGATTTTTCCACCACAAGCCTTAGCGAAGGGTTTAATTCGGGGTCAGGGCCACCTTGTTTCGCTGCTACATATATTTCTTTTGCAAGTTTCTGGAAAACTCTTCCCCGCTTAGAATCCTGCGCATTTTTTCTATTTTGTATATTCTTCCACTTCGAATGTCCTGCCACTACAAATTACCCCTCTCTTCTATACTTGTATCTACACAAATATATCAAATCGTTACTAAATGGTAAATGACCAATCTTTTATAGAGTATCAACTTTTTTCATAATCGTTTTATAGAATTCCATTCTTTCTCTTAAAAAGTGAAAGGTCATATTTTCCATATAATGTGTATCTGCATGCTTTCCCTTATTTCGCTTAAAGAATTGATTCCACTCTCGAAAAATATCTGTTGGATATATGAGTGCAGTTAAAAAAGATTTGTTTTCACGATATGGTAGTAGTTGGGGAAATCTAAACAATGCATCTTCCTTCCACTTTAGCGATGGTAAAATCCGATTGCAAAACTGTAGTAAATCGATAGAAGACGGAGCTATTGCAATTAAATCAAAATCTATTAGATTCAAATTACCTTTTACATCTCTAATAAAATTGTGGTCAGCCACATCACCATGGATAATACAGTGCGGTTCCTGCGTAAAATAAGATGCATTATTCTTCATTCGCTCTAGTGCCCATTCACCTGTATACGATAAATTTTGTAATGTCGGGTAATAATACGTTTCTTTATGCTGATTTATTAATTCATTAAAATCATTTAGTCTTCTTTTCCATTTAATAATTTGATTAAATTGTGGTATATCTTTAAATGAGGATGCAATTTGACTTGTTACACCATGAAATTTCCCCAACAATATAAGGGCTTCCTTTATATTTTTAGATGATTGGTAGTTAAAGTCATCTCCCTTTTTCGGCTTAATATATTGGATAAGGGCTAGTTTACGATTTTCCATGATCAGAGGCTTTGGATAAAAAGTATAGCTTCTATAAAATGCATGTTCCGCTAGTGCCGCTGTAAATGCCATTTGCAATTCAAGTTTTTCTAGAGAAGAGAACTCTTTCACTATCCATGCTTTATTCTTTCCCGAAAGCAACCAAACTCCTACTTTTATTTGTTTTATCCGTGTAAATGATGAATTTACGTTTTTTTTAATAAAAAGAAGGAGACGGTTAGAAAATCCGTCTCTCTTCAACTTTGCATGTTTATTCATCATCTTCCTCATAATCATCTGTTGCTGGGATTGCATATGTTCCAGCACCTTCAGGCATAACTGGGCCATATGAATATGGTGGGTACATCTGACGTGGCATAGGCATGTGATGCCCTGCATTTGAATACGGTTGAGGCCCACATCCGCAGTCTCCATGGGCAGGAGGCATTGGATATCCTCCAGGTTGCTGGGATGGTGCATAACCCGGCATTGGACCGTAGGATGCTGGTTGCACCTTACCATGTGCGGGGTATTGATTCATTCCCATTTGCGGATAATTTGATGACTCATCATCCCAATGCTGCCCTGTTTCTGGATAATGCATATCCGCCATTCCAGGCAATCCGGCTGGCTGTTGCTGCTGCGGATGCATCCCTTGTTGTGGTTGCATCATTGTTCCCTGCACTTGTGGTTGCGGCATCCATTGTTGTGGATGCATCATCATTCCCTGCATTTGTGGTTGCGGCATCCATTGTTGTGGTTGCATCATCATTCCCTGTACTTGTGGTTGCGGCATCCATTGGTGTGGATGCATCATCATTCCCTGTACTTGTGGTTGCGGCATCCATTGTTGTGGATGCATATGTTGAGGTTGATGATAGGGATAGCAAGGATCACAAGTTGGCATAACAGGTGGCATTGGGTAACAATAATCTTGATTAGGCATCTCTGGCATTACTGGTGATTCTTCTTCCTTCTCATGCTTAACGATAGGTTGCTGTGCGAGTGGTTGCTGTACTTGTGCTTGTAATTGACTCATGTTCATCATGTAGTAATTATTAATATCAATTTCAGATAGTGCTTGCGCCTGTGGCATTTGTGGCATCACCGGCTGATAAATTGTGTGTGGATGTTCTTTCGGTATTTCCTTTTTAATTTCTTTCGGCGGTTTTACTACTTGTTTCGGTACCTCTTTGTGCTGCACAAAAGGGTGCTCCATTTTTGGCATTTCTTTGTGCACCCCGTGAGGCACTTGAGGCATTTCCTTTTTCGGCGCCACGTTTCCTACAGGCACTTTAATTTTCATTCCAGGCATCACCATTTCTGGATTGGAGAGCTGTGCGTTCATTTTCTTAAGCTCTTCGAAATCTACACCATATTTCTGGGCGATTTTCCAAAGCGTATCACCTTTTTGCACGATATGGATCTTCACTCTATTTCCCTCCTCAGGCATAAGTCCATATAGTGTATGAACATATAGGCAAAATGCTAACATTCTTCTCAAAAACTTATGATCCATGTGATACAAATATGCTGAAACAAGCCTATTTATACGAAACACAAAAGAGAACCTGACTCCATAATGTATGTTAAAATTCAAGTATGTGAATATTTGATGTGATTGGAGGAATGAAAGAATGGGTACAGAATCTGAAAAAAAACTGTTAGGTGAAGAAAGAAGAGAATGGATATTGAAACTTCTTAAAGAAAGTCAGAGTCCTATTACCGGAAGCATGCTCGCTAAACACACACATGTTAGTCGGCAAGTTATCGTTGGAGATATAACTCTTTTAAAAGCTAGAAATGAACCAATTATTGCTACAAGTCAAGGTTATATGTATATGCCAACCCCCGAAACTAATAAGTTTTTCGAAAAAACCATCGCTTGTTTTCATCAACGTAATCAGGCGGAAGAAGAATTGAATATTATCGTTGATTTAGGTGTAACCGTAAAAGATGTAAAGGTCGAACATCCTGTCTATGGAGATTTAACTGCATCAATAATGGTTTCAAATAGGCAAGAAGTACAAGCCTTCCTCGAACAAATCAAGACAACCAACGCAGCCTTATTATCTGATCTAACATCAGGCTTCCACCTTCATACACTTACCGCTACAAGTGAAAAAACAATTCACCAAGCTGAACAACACTTAAAAACAGCAGGTATTCTAATTGAGGAAAACTAAAAAAGCTGAAGTGCACGAATGCACTTCAGCTTTTTATAAGCCACGCGATGGGAGTTAGTCTATGTGACCTTATGGTTCTTAGCATTCGTCATTACTTATTTCCAGAGAGAATAGTTCTTCCACCCAGATCATCCACCAGAACTCAACACATCCACCCGATCAACAAATTCTAACCTACGCAGTTTAATTAGCAATTCATCGAGGTCTATCGTCATATCAGCTACATCTAGAGTAAGGGTCACATTCGCTCTTCCTTGCAATGGAATCGTTTGATGAATAGTTAGTAAGTTACATGAATTAACCGCTACAATGCCAAGCAGTTTTGACAGTGCTCCCGGTTGATCTTCCAGGTAAAAAAACAAAGAGATAATTTTTTCCTTTACAATCTTATGAAAAGGAAAAACGGTATCTCTATATTTATAAAAGGCGCTTCGACTTAAGTCTACTTGTTGGACTGCATCCCATACAGAGTCGGACTTTCCATGATCAATCAATTCTTTCGCTTCCAACGTTTTCTTCATTGCTTCTGGCAAAACATCTTCTCTCACCAAAAAAAACTTATTATTTTTTTCTTTATTACTCACAATACCCTCCCCCAACTAAGAAAAGCGGAAGCACACGATAGGCGCTATAGTAGTTAGACACAGAGAAGCTTTTTTCAACTGTATCTCTATAAACTTACACATCTTTAAGAAAACTGTCAGCGCCTTGTTTATCCGCATAATAAATGATGTATAAATATATACGCTTAAAATACACATCACATAGATGCAAAATGGATGACGTTAGACGTAAGAAGAACTAATCTAGAAACTCAAACTCGTAATCAAACAATTTTACTGTATCTCCATCTTTTGCGCCACGCTGACGCAATCTTTCATCTACACCCATCGATCTCAACTGGCGTGAAAAACGACGTACTGATTCATCACGGGAAAAATCAGTCATCTTAAAGAGTCGCTCCAATTGTTCGCCACTTACAACAAAACTACCATCAGGTTCTCGCGTAATGATAAATTGATCACCTTCATTTTCATGTCGATAAATCACGCGATTAATTGTATCATCTTCCAATTGCTCCTCCACAAGAGGAAACTCTGGTGTTTTTTCAATTTGATCAGCAATTTCAAATAAGAGCTCGCGAAGACCTTGCCTCGTAACAGCTGAGATAGGAAAAATGGGATAATCTCCCGCTATTTTTTCTTTAAACACCTGTAAATTTTCTTGCGCTTCTGGCATGTCCATTTTATTCGCTACAATAATTTGTGGCCTTTCTAACAAACGTAAATTATATTCTTCTAACTCTCGGTTGATCGTCTCAAAATCTTCAATCGGGTCTCTTCCCTCCATACCCGACATATCTATAACATGAACGATTACCCTCGTTCTTTCAATATGACGCAAAAACTGATGACCTAAACCAATTCCTTCATGTGCACCCTCAATAAGTCCAGGTAAATCCGCTATAACAAAGCTCCTATTATCTTCTGTTTCTACGACGCCGAGATTAGGTACAATTGTCGTAAAGTGGTACTCAGCAATTTTGGGCTTCGCAGAGGATACGACAGAAAGCAATGTTGATTTCCCAACACTTGGAAAGCCTACGAGTCCAACATCCGCAAGCACTTTCAGCTCAAGAACGATATTCCTTTCTTGCCCTGGCTCACCATTCTCCGCAATTTCCGGCGCAGGGTTGGCAGGTGTAGCGAATCGTAAATTACCTCTACCACCTCGACCACCTTTCGCAATTACAGCACGTTGTCCATGTTCAACTAAATCTGCTATGACCTCTTTTGTATCTTCATCAGATACTACTGTTCCCGGTGGCACTTTTAATAGGAGATCTGTTGCACCTTTTCCATGTTGACTTTTTGACATACCGTGTTCTCCACGCTGTGCTTTAAAGTGACGTTGGTAACGAAAATCCATCAATGTGCGTAAGCCTTCGTCTACTTCAAAAATGACGCTCGCACCTTTACCTCCATCCCCACCTGCGGGGCCACCCATTGAAACATATTTTTCACGGCGGAATGCAACCATCCCGTTACCGCCATCTCCACCTTTAACAAACACACTGACCTGATCGACAAACATATGCACTTCACTCCATTCTGAGCCGTAACCTTATCACAATGTAAATATCGCCACTATCATTATTTCCATATCATCTATCTTGTTTAAGGAAATTTTATTAGGATAGCCCTTATTATATGTAAGCCACTGCTCTAACTCATCAACATTCTCTATTATTCCACTTAATTGAAAATGAAAACGAATTTCTTCACATTTTGTTTCTACAGTTAAAAATAGGTAATTATCATGAATTGGATGAAAAGATTGATTCAATTTATTAAAAAATAAGCTTAACCAACTTGTTAATCTTTTATCATCCAGTGGCAATGTTCCACGCTCATCAAGAATTTCATATTCCATGTGGAACGCATACCCTTCCCAATTATGTGTTAGCAGCATAATTGCGAATTCAGGTAATTTTAGATTTGTAAGTCTAGTTTCTTGTTTCATATTCAGTACAATTTCGTCCATGATACGCTCTGCTTGCTCTGTTTTCCCTAAAGAAATATTTCCTTTAATTAGCTGAAGCCTGTTAAGCCAGTCGTGGCGTACATGTTGGAGTACCTCGATTATGCTCCACTTATCACTCATTATTATATCCTCTCAGTCCATCTTCCATCATCTATACAGTATAACAGAAATTTAGGCAGATGTAATTTGCTGGATGAAGAATCAATAAAAAAAGCCCCAACCAATTAAGGTTAGAGCTTTAGACCTATAGAATACAGATCACATATTATGACCGAGATTCTTTAGTGTCTCGGGGATTAAGCTTCTTGAGCTTGTGGATATACACTTACTTTTTTCTTATCGCGACCTAGACGTTCGAAACGTACTACGCCATCAATTTTAGAATAAAGTGTGTCGTCACCGCCACGTCCCACGTTTTCACCTGGATAAATTTTAGTTCCGCGTTGACGGAAAAGAATTGAACCACCAGAAACAAACTGACCATCTGCACGTTTAGCACCTAAACGTTTAGATTGTGAATCACGTCCATTTCTAGTAGATCCTACTCCTTTTTTCGATGCGAAAAACTGAAGATCTAATCTTAGCATGTGTTCCACCTCCTATTTTTGTAAAATAACTTGTAAAGGATGTTCAAAAAGTCCAATAAAAAAGCGGCTCCACTCCTCACGCATTAAAAGCATACGTTACTAGAACATCTCAGCCTTTTATTCTCCTTTTTGAACACGCACTTGAATATATTTTTGATAATCTCGTTCAATTGTTTGTAAGGATATGACCATACCTTCCAGCAAAAGCTGAGCTTTTACAGAAGATTCTTCATCAAGCTGATTGGGTAGTATACATTTTAGATAGCCGCCTTCAGATTGTTCTATTTCCGGTTCTATCCCTGTTAAGGCAAACACAGAATTAATACTTCCAAAAGCTACGGCAGATGCACCTGCACAAACGATATCTTGTCCTTGTTCGGCAAAATCTGCATGACCTTTCATCGTAAATGAAGATATTTTCCCATCATCTTTCCTAGTTACGTGAACTTTAATCATAGGATCACCACATTATGCGTTGATTTTTTCAACGACTACTTTTGTGTAAGGCTGACGATGCCCTTGTTTTTTATGATAGTTTTTCTTCGCTTTGTATTTGAATACAACGAGTTTCTTTTGACGGCCTTGTTTTTCAACTTTAGCTGAGACAGAAGCTCCTTCAACAAAAGGGCTGCCCACTTTCACGTCTTCTCCACCAACAAAAAGAACTTTATCAAAAGTGAAAGAATCACCTTCAACTGCATCCAATTTTTCAATGTAAATTGCCTGGCCTTCTTCAACTTTAATTTGTTTTCCACCAGTTTCAATGATTGCGTACATATATTGCACCTCCTTAATAGACTCAGACTCGCCAAGGTAAGGTGCTTCGTCCGAAGACAAAATCTTATAAACCCATCTTGCGCGGTTGTAGCACGGGTGCTACATCTAACATAAAAATATTATCATGTTAGATGTATATTGTCAACTTCATTTAATAGTAAACATGCCAATACCGAATACTTTTAAAATAAAAAAATGAGGACTAGCTTTTTATCAGCGAGTCCTACACATAACTTTGATGAGATCTTTTTTACAAGTTACATCCTCCCAAGATGATCTTTTTTCCTTATTTATTCGTTTGCCTATTTTATTTTCGTGAGATAACATCTTTGTAATTGGCCTCTGCCTGCTCTTGCATTTCCCGAATAATTGTATTCACATCTTCCCCTTCAAATAGTGCCTTTTTAAAATCAATACCTTCCAATATTTCACTTTCATACGGAGATATACCTTTAATAGGCGCAGGTTCTAACTTGAACATTGCCTGCAAGTTTTTTTCTTGCAATACTTCATACGCTTCATGTTCAGTAAAAAACGCTTCGCGGACGTCTTCCGAAACGAGAGCGGTCACATTACCTTCGACAGCGGATTGCCATTTTTGGTAATCTTCACTTAAAAAATGAGACACGACTTGAAACGCTTCCTTGGGATGCTCCGTTTTCGTCGTTACAACGAAACCATTCCCTGGTTCGTTCGGCGCATATTCCCCATGCTCCCCACCCCAAACAGGATAGGTAACAAAGTCAAAGTTAATATCTGAACCTGCGTAGGAACGAGGAAAACCTCGGTCCACAACCATTGCAACATTTCCTCTTTGCATAAACTTAACAGGTCTATAGGTGAATACTTCCTCTGTCGTTTTAAAGTCATCAAAATTTGGTTGGGAACCAGGAATGGCGTAAATCTCTTGTAATGACTTAAGATACATCTCGAATGCTTCATTCCCTTTTATATTGGGCTTATGTGTGACAGGATCAATGAGCCGCGACCCCGGTACTTGCCAAAGCATAAAATCATATTCTCCGGGATGAAGACCGAGATACATTTTCCCATTCGCTTCCCCTGTGACTTGTGGAGCAAGAGCGATAACTTCCTCCCAAGTCATCCCATCAGTCGGGTAATCAACTCCAAATAAATCAAAAACATCTGGGTTATAAACCAAGGCATATTCAGGACGTACGAAAGGAAGACCATTTACTTCTCCCTCTTTGGATATACTTTTTAAATACTCTAATATATTCGGTTCCAAAGTGTTTAGATCGAAACCAGATTGCTCAATTAACGGGTTTAAATCCATTAGGAACTCCATCTCATTATAAAATTCAAGTTCACTCGTCATAATAATATCCGGAAAGACTTTCTTAGCGAATAATTCCTCTATTTCTGATGAGCGGGCCTGAACATGCTCCAATGTAATATTCTCGTATTGTGCCTCGATAGGTTCTTTAAAATTGCGCTTAAATACTTCATCCTCCCAGTGTGTCATCATTAATAATGTAACCGCCTCTTGTTTTACTTCTTCTACTTCTTTTTTAGTATCCTTTACCACATCCTCTGAATTACATGCTACTAGGAAAAAAATTAAGAACAGGGGAAAGATGAATTTTTTCATCGCCTTAGCCATTATTTTGCCTCCTTCATTTCAAGTGGAATTTGAAAGTTATCCCTTTTAGAGGATGTAAAAAAAATCCGGTAAAAATGACACGGCGAATTTCTTCGTTAGTATTAAAAGCAGGAGGAACTTCCCTTAAAACCGCCACGTCCTGTGGGCAACACGGAAGTCAGTACTTCCTGTACAAGTCCGTAACTCAAAGCTACGCCGCTTTGAACTTCTTGGCCCAGTCCTTTTTATCCTCCTTTTGAACACTCACTTTCAGACATTATAAATTTAGCGGCACCGCCTTCCTTCACAACATTATTTGGAATGGAATGACAGCGCCTCTCCCGGCCTCATCTTAATATCATAGCAATTGAAGGCTACGGACGATTTATCAAAGGTGCAATCATCTGATAAATAATAATATTCGCAAAATTTCGGCATCATCAATGTTATTTCTGTTTCACGCTCAGCCTCTAGCTTCCCAGAAAATTGTCCAACTTCATAATCCCAGGAGAATGATATTTTCCCAGTCGTAAAACGCATGTTGCGAACTTTTCCTCGTTTCCATTTCGATGGAACAGCCGGCAACAATTTAACGAGCGATGGAGAAACATAAATGAGCATTTCTTGGACAGCGTTAATCCACCCTATATTTGCATCCAATTGAACAGGAGCAGTCTGTGAATTCATACAAATACCCATATCACGCCAATCATTGTGTAGTGTAAAAAAATTATTTAATATACAGGATCGGGCTAAAATATCTAAGCATTCAAGCGATTTATCTCCATCGCCAAGACGCGCATAAATCGCGGCCATATGGACGAGCGACCATCCTGTTTGTGCCCCGATTAGCCGTTTTTTAACAGCCTTATCAAAAGCTGCAAACAACTCAGGATCTTCTTCTCGCGTAAATTCTTGACCAGGGAAGATTGGATAAATATGTGACATATGACGATGATCATATCGATCGTCAAAATCAGGGTGCATCCATTCTCGAATCGCTCCATCTTCATTCACTTGGTATGGCGGAATTCTTTGCAACATCTTTTCCCATTGCTCTATCTCTTTCAAATCTTCACCAACGATTTGATTTCCTTCAATTAATTGGCTAAATAATTCCTTTATAATCGCGAAATCGACAGTTGCATTTATCGTTGTCGGCATTGGGTGTGCTAGTTGTTGCCCATCTTTTGGCATATAATTTTCTGGTGTATTTTCGGGCGAAACGGAAGGATACATTTTGTAACTTCCATCATCACCAAGCACCAGAAAATCTTCGTAAAACAATGCAGCCTCACGCATAAAGGGCAACACCTTCTCCTTTAAAAACGTTTCGTCACCGGTAAACAAATAATAGTCATAAAAATGTTTTGCTAACCAACCCGCTGCTCCCGTCCAGTTCATAATGACGGGAACGACTTGATTTGGAACCCCAATCCCAGGAGTAGTTCCAGCAGGAATAAAAATTCCACGGCAACCATATAGTTTTTGAGCATTATTTCTGAAATCATCCATCATCTGATCATAATAATCGAACAAGGCGGGAACAAACTCAATCAATCCGCCGACGTTAGCATGCCAATACATCATTTGAATATTTTCATTGGCCATATTATGACCCCACATTAATCGATAATCACCAAACCATAATCCATATAAGCCCATAGGCTGACCTTCTGGCCTCGTACCGGAAATAAATAAATATCTTCCATACGCCCACATCTTTTCAACTAATGAAGTCGGTGCTTCCCCTTTATACGCTTTAAGAAGTAGCTCTTCATTAGAAAGCGGCTCGTCAGCATCCTCTAATTCAATAACCGAAGAACGATATAGATTACCATGAATTTCAGCATGACGGATTAGAAGTTGCTCATAATTTAGCTCAATATTGATTAACTCGTTTTTCAACCGATGCCATTCTTTCTCTCGTTGACTTTTGATGAATACTTTTACTAAAATAAGCACTTTTTCTGCATCTGTAAAATGAATGCGTCCACATTCATTTATTATTTGCCCCCCAGTCGGAATGACACGGAGAACAGCTCCAAAATCAGTTCCATCGTCGTTTTTGGCGGCATAATAGAAATATGGTGCGTTTGCTATAATTTCAACAGACTCTGGCAGTGCTGGGTATTTATCGGATATTTTCCCACTTTCACTGTCGTGGAGAGCTAATTGAACGCCACCTTGAACGCGAGCATTTTCTGACGTAATCTCATAAACAATAAGATTGTCTGCTCTGGAAGCGAATAAGTTCCGTTCGTATGTTTTCCCCCCATCTTCCCATTTAACCGTCACTTCACCCGTTTCCATATTGAGCGTTCTGTTATAATTCCGAAAGGCGTTGCTGCAGGGCATCGTTACCTTCAATGCGCCAAGTGGCAGTCTAGATGCTAATCGAGTGTCGTACCCATTTTCTTTTAAGGCATTTGTTAAGTTCCAGCTTGCTGTTTGATACTCCCCTTTTGACATCATCTCTCTCGTTTCTGCAAGAGTGTTGCTGACGTCCGGGACTTCATGCTTTCGTCCTAAATGCCATAATTCCTCGTGATTTAGAAGAATCGTCTCATCTTTAATACCTCCGTAAACCGCAGCACCAATCTCCCCATTTCCAGAGGGCAATGCCTCTCTCCACATGTTTTTCCACCATGAGGCTGGATAGTTTAACATTAATTTGTTCCTGTCATTTCTAGTATTATTCATCTTTTATCATTTCCACTTTAGGAGGATGAATATAATCTTGATATCGATCCTTAACCATCGCTTCTTCGGTGTTTCCTTCATGAAAATACATTCGATAGTTATAGAAAATAGATTCACCTTTTCCTAGTAGCAGTCCACCCTGAAAATATAAATTATTGGGAGCGATGAGTCCATAATTGCGAATATGCCAGTAGGTTGGGAATTCAGTTGTATTCGGATCTTCAAACGTAGCTATACCAAGCGTATGTCCATCTACATTACCGTGATAGTCGCACCAAGGTGCACTTTTCCCCCAACACTCTTCTTCACCGACAGAACCGTATGCATTCACAATTGTTCCGCCATTATCCACGCTCATCGTTTCAGCAACCCGAATACCTAGCGGACCAGCCTCCTTTGTCGCCCCTAGTTCAACCCGTCCGTAATCGGCGCTTAACATAAACGACATATCAATAATACGAGCATGAGCTGGTGTATTGTATACTGTTATCGTACGGCGATCTCGCATGAGTGATCGACCTTTAAAGTTCGTCCACTCCGCTTCAGATACAATGCTCGCAAAAACTGGACCGGCGCTCTTTTTTTCAATATAATCGACTTTTTGTTTCCCATATATTCCTGACGGTTCATTCCAAGCATCAACTCCGTTTATATCTCCAATCCCAAGCCATACCGAACGATGGTGTGGGTGCTCGGTCGTCTCAAAATCAAGCCGGGTGTAGCTTTTCCCATAAGGTCCATTAACTGGGCCAAGGAAAGGCTTGGCTAGCGTTGGATCTGTGTTAAAGGACGTTGCCAACTGTCCATCTATGACAATATCAAATTGATTTTCCTTTTCACGAAGTTCAACATTCCTTGCATTTGATTTGGCATTTGATTTGACATTTCCACCAAAACTGACTGTATAGGTCATCGTTTCATGTGCGCGTAGATCTTGAATGATCCAATAAATCACATACGCATCAGCCTCTTCCGTACATTGAACGCCTACCATATTACCACTTTCATCATGCATTTGAACATCAGGTAACATAGTATTATTTATTAGTGATTGCGCTTTCAATATTTGGAAAGAAACAGGACAATAATTTCGATCATGATTTCCCGCTTTTACTTGTAATTTAATCTGAATTGACATTCACTTTACCTCCTTGAACATTTGACCAAGTATTTTTTACAAATTGAAGAGATAAAGCGCTCGATTTAGCGATCGAAGACGAGCTACATTCTGCAGAAATCAATCCTTGATACTCTGCCTCCTGCAAAACAAGAAAAAGCTTCGAAAAATCAATCGATTCTTTGCCCTCCATTTCTCCCGGAAAGCGTCTTTCACGATCAGAAATATGCACATGTGCAAGCCATCCATTTTTTGTAGCTTTTCTTAAAATATTGAACGATTCTTTCTCTATATCCATATGGTAACTATCCGCCAATATTTTGATATGGGGTAAGTTCAATTCTGTCGCTAGTAACACCGCCTCCTCCACTGTATTGATAATGTTGCTTTCTCCTTTATTTAGCGGTTCAATGGCAACGGTAAGCCCGTATTTCTCACCATATACATTACAGCATCGTAAAAACTGCTTGATTTGTTCTTGGCCACGTTCCCTAGAAAACCCATCCGGGACTGTACGAGCTGCTCCACTACCGAAAATAATTTGTTCTCCTCCAGCCGCTTGGACCCGTTTCATCGCTAAATCCAGAAAGTTTTCCAAATCACCTTCTGATACGTTCGGGCCAGTCACCTTCAACTGAGGAGGAATAAAACTATTAAACACCGGTATGTTGAGAGATGATTGTTGGATCACCTGTAACGTTTCCATAAACTCCTCTTCTGTCAATTGTGAAAGGGATTGGACGGTTAGTTCCGCGAATTCATACCCATTTTTCTCTAACATCGCTAACTCAACTTGAAGTTGTTTCGCTATGTTCGTCTTTTCTCTCTTTCCTTTTGTTTGAGGAACAAACGAACCAAGTACTAGACAGCAACCAAATTTAGTTTTCATCTGTTCCATTCTCCTATTCTACTTGTTTATGAGTGAACTCGTTTCAGCAAGCTGAAACATCGTGGAATCACCTGGGGTTCTTAAACCCTAAAGAAAATTCGGGATAAAATGTTCGGTTTCACCGATTCCTTATACTGTCATCGAGATAAAAGCCAGGATGTGGTGGCGATTACGCATGATTAAATTGCCCAAATTCTCGTTTATAGTAAGCTTAGGCCAAATGATTTCAACATGGACGTCATCCACTCTCTCTACTATAAAAGCGTCACCCGTCCATTTCTAATCATTTCTTGTTGAAATTAGAGAAACACAACATAATTTGCACTTAATGCAAAAAAAGTTCCCTTAGTCTAAATAAGGAAACTTTTTAAATTAAAGGTAGTGAACTTTCCGATATGTAGAGGGAGCAAAACGCGTATTATTTTTAAACACCCTTCCAAAATGAGTTAAACTATTGAATCCTACTTTTCCTGCAATTTCAATTACTTTCATGTTCGATTCTCGCAATAATCGCTGGGCTTCTAGAATACGGACATGATTTAAATATTCACTATACGTAAACCCTGTTGTTTTTTTGAAAACTCGACTTAAATAATAAGGACTAATAAAAAATTGATCTGCAACAGAATCAAGCGATAGGTCATGAGAGTGGTAATGCTTATTAATGTAATGAATAATATCCGTTATTTTATGATAGACACTTCCGGTACATTCTTGCTTACGAGCACTATTCCGATTTAAATAACGGACTGAAGAAATGAGGAGTTGTGATAACAATGCCTCCAAATATAGTTCATAGCCTTCGTCCACTTTTTGAATTTCTTTAATCATCGTAAATAAAATATGTTCAAACTCTTGCTGCTCATGTCGATTAAGCTGAATGATAAGCGTTTGATTAAAAACAGATTGGAGAAGAGAAGGAAACGTTCTTTTTTCGCCCTCAAAATATTTGTCCGTAAAATTGATTAATAATCTCTCATGTGCGTAGTCATCAATATGCAATGTCCTATGAAGAACGCCTTTATTGATAAAAACAAGGTACCCAGGATTAACATAATAAGTTTTATCCTTAATAAAATACTTTCGTTTACCAGCCATTAAATAATACACTTCATAATGATCAACGTGGATATGGTTTTTAGGCATTGCATTTTTGGTATCTCGCTTGCGATGGCTAATGTGGATCGGATCATGTAATCCTTTGTATCTAAGATCGATATCCAAGTAGATTCCCCCCCATAAACGATCAATTTATAATGGCTAATATTATCTTATCTGGCACATGAAATAAAAAATGAGGACTAGCTTCTTTCCGCGAGTCCCACACTACTTTATTATAATGTAACTGTGATTATGACCATAGTCAATCATAATAAACAATCTCTTTTAACTTCGCATTTACTTGTTTTTCATTAAAATATGCATGCAAAAGTTCATTTTCATCTAATTTTCCAATTAGCATTTTCTCGTCCCCAACATGAATAATATGTTTGCAGTCTCTGCGAAACTTTTCCATCGATTGATATAAAAACTCATCGCCATGTGCATCAATTGATTGTATTTGTCGTAGATCCTGTTTCTTCCCATAATGCCTTTCCAGTAAAAACTTCATAAACGTAAATTGGTGTTGTTTCCATTCCAACCATAGTCCTATATATAAATAAATTAATACTATCCATATTTGGACATTTAAAGGGGATATAATAAGTACAAATACATGTAATGCAAGTAACATTATTAATGAACTAATAACAGATTGTTTAAAAGCAACTATATATGGTTTTCGTGACGCAAGAAATAATTGTACTAATTTGCCACCATCTAAAGGCCAAACAGGCAAAAGATTAAAAATCAATATCATTAGATTAAACTGTAAAAAGAGCTGCATGTACTCTGGTGTAACAACAGAAAAATATTGAAGAATAAGTATGAGAATAGCTAACAAAATATGCTGGACAGGACCTGCTAATATAATGAGCAGTTCTTCTTTCATCGGCTTATTTCCATGCTCATCGACTATACAAATCCCACCAAATGGTAAAATTTGAATTCGTTGTATCCTCCATGCAAAGTATTGAGCAGCTATTGCATGCCCCATCTCATGAAAAATTACAATTAGAAACAATGCAAGCAGCTCCCAAAAGTAACCAGTGATGATTGCTAAGCCCGCAACTCCCCAAAATAGCGGATGAATATGAATCTTCTGCACCAGTTGAAAGTACTTAATCAAAGTTCATCACCTGAATAGGATCAATAAATTTATTCTCCTGCTTAATAGCAAAATAAAATTCTCCAGCTGTGCCATCTTTTCCTTTAGAAACGGTTCCGACTATCTTTCCTGACGCAACCTTATCGCGCGGCTTAACTGTAATTTTATCTAATCTTCCATACCATGACTCTGATTGATCCGGATGTTGAATAATTACCGTGTTTCCGATACCTTCTTGTTTACCTGCGAAAATCACAGTACCTTCAGTCATTGCCCCTACCTCTGCACCGGATCCAGTCTCAAGGGTTATTCCTCTCCCATCATCAGCAAATTGTGCCAATACTTCGCCGGAAACTGGTTGCGCATAATTTTCTTTATGTGATGTAGAAACAGTTTCATCCTGCGTTCCAACAGGTAGCAAAGCAAGTGGTTTTCCAAACCGTTCCTCATACCATTTACCCACAGCAGCGAACTGGAATTCTTTCTCCATTACTATCTCTACCCTCGATCTAGCATTTTCAAAAAACGATGATGGTGATTGATAAACAATAGCTACTATTAACACAAGAAGTGCTGAGCCAAGTATTTTCATAAAAAATACTTCTTTATTCCATAGTGGATGAAATGAAGTGCCAGGTTCAGACTGGAACACAGATTGTTCCTCATCTATATCGTGATCGTATATAATAGGCTTCTCAGGTATTTTGTTATCTTTGTTTAGTGGATATTGCCTTCGGCGACTAGCGAGCCGCTTCCGAATCTCATTTGCCCTCTGATTCATCCCTCACCATCCCCCTCACTAATTTATACTACGATATGACTCGTCCCTCCCAAATATGCAGTTCAATAAGAAACACATATGATTTTATGTTGAATAGATATACAGCGATAATCGCCTGCACTTACATACCACATAGATATTCCTATAAAATATTTTCATATACTGAGTAGCTGAACTACATATTACTCATACATTATCTTGAGATTTTGTCCGTTCTGTATGATTTCCCCCAATACGCTTTCGACATATATATATAAATTATGTAAAATAGTAATAACCTGGAAAATTACAAAAGGGGCCCATAAATCAAAGTGGCGCTTTCTTTTAGGATCCAGACTAAGTATATTATTTTGGCCTATACATAAAGGAATGAAATAGATGATATTAACGAATAATCACATGTCAAAGCGAAAAATTTTTATTATTATGATTCTATTCTTATTTACATTAACTAGTTTTCGAATGATATGGATTTTGTCTCACATACCTGCTGATCCTCCCCAGGCAAAGAAAGGGATAATAGATTTGCGAAATTGGGAGTTTACTAAGGAAAAAACGGTCACCCTAGACGGAGAATGGGAATATTATCCGGATCATTTTCTAAGTCATGACTCAGATAAAAGGATAGATCTTGACAATAACCTAGTTACAGTACCCAATAATTCGAACAGAACGACATCAGACAATTCTCTATTACCAGCTCAAGGTTTTGGCACTTATCGCTTACAAATCTCACTCCCTATCGATAAGGAGCAGATATACGGAATTCTAGTCCAAGATATACCAACGGCATCAAAAGTTTTTATAAATGGATCATTAATAGCAGAGTCTGGCCAACCAGCGAAGACGGCTAGCCAATATAATGGGAAACTTGGTCCATACTCAGCGATTTTTCAAACAGACCACAATCATATTGAAATGGTCATTCATGTTGCAAACTATGAATCTGCTTATACTGTTGGTATTCCTAAATCAATCAAATTCGGAACAGCACTCGCTATAAACAATGAGGCAAATTCATCAAGTTCATTGCAAATTATCGTTTGTGTTATTTTATTATTACATGGACTATACTCTTTCGGCTTATACATTATTGGCAAACAACAAAAAGAACTCATTTACTTTAGCTTATTACTCGTTTTTGCTATTTTCTCTATTTTAGTAGATGAAGATAGAATATTATTTTCTTGGTTACCAATTGATATCAAGTGGTCAATAAAATTAATGTATTTATCCTTTATTGGTGTTCTATTTTTTATGCTCGCATTTATTACATCTGCTTTTAACTTAAAAAGCCGGATCATTCAAGTGTTTTTAACACTATACATTATTTTAGCGCTCATCATTTTATTTGCTCCTTTTCAATACATGCTGTTTATAGGATCTGCTACGATGTTTTTAAATGCTATGACCTATCTACTCATGTTTATACTTTTACTTCAAATTATTCGAAAAGGAGATTCGGATGCGATTTTTATCCTATTGTCCAATACAGGTAATTTTGTCAATATTTTATGGGGAATTGCTATAAATGCAAACTTGGTAAAAATCCCTTACTATCCATATGACTTTATTATTTCGATTATGGTTTTTACCTTCTTTCTATTTAAACGCCATATTCAAATATCTAACCAAAATCGAGAACAAACGAAGATACTTCAGAAAGTGGATAAAATGCGCGATGAATTTTTAGCAAACACGTCGCATGAATTGCGGAATCCACTCCATAGTGTAATAAATATTGCACAAACTATTTTGGAAGACCAAACAGACCATTTAACGAATAAAAACAGGAATAACTTAGAACTACTTATTAAAGTAGGGCGGCGGATGACGTATACGCTAAATGATCTTCTTGATATTACACATTTAAAGGAAAAAAATATTCGCCTCCACAAACAAAGTATTAGTGTTCATGCAATTGCCACCGGTGTATTCGATATGATTCATTTTATGACAGAGGGAAAGAATATTCGTTTACATCTAGATATCCCAGTCACTTTTCCTAAAGTAATAGCAGATGAAAATCGACTAATTCAAATCTTATTTAACCTCCTGCATAATGCAGTTAAATATACAAATGAAGGAACGATTACGCTCTATAGTGATTATAAGGAAAACATAGCAACTATTTATATTCGCGATACCGGAATTGGAATCGGTACAGAAACGCAACAGCAGATATTTCAACCGTACATACAAGAAAATGCTAGCATGACTTCTATTGGTGGTGGTATTGGTTTAGGCCTTAGTATTTGCAAGCAATTAGTTGAACTGCATGGTGGGAAACTTAGCGTGGATTCAACTCCGGGGCAAGGCTCTGTCTTCTCATTTACGCTTCCGTTAGCCGAATTTTCCAGCATTGAAAAGGAAAGTCAATCAGAAGTCGATGCTTCTATTTTTAACAGGATATTACCTGGAATAAAGGAGACAGAACTAATCGAGCCGCAGCTATTAGCTATAGGTGACGAAGCAAAGGCAAAAATCCTAGTTGTTGACGATGATCCGATTAACTTAAATGTTTTAAGTAATATACTTTCTTTAGAATATGATATTACCACTGCAACAAGCGGGAAAGATGCATTGATTCAGATAAACAAAGGAGAATGGGATTTAATTATTTCTGATGTGATGATGCCCTATATATCTGGTTATGAATTGACCCGTACTCTTCGCAAGCAGTTTTCTATCTCTGAATTGCCGATTTTATTGCTAACTGCTCGCGGGCAACTCGAAGATGTACATACCGCTTTCCGTACAGGTGCTAACGATTATGTTGTAAAACCAGTAGAAGCATTAGAATTAAAATCCCGTGTTAAAGCCTTAATCGAATTAAGAAGAGCGATAAAAGAGCAACTAGGAATGGAAGCCGCATGGTTACAAGCTCAAATTCAACCGCATTTTTTATTTAATACATTAAACACGATTGCTGCACTAAGTGAAATTGATTCAGAAAGAATGGTTATTCTACTAGAGGAATTTGGAAATTATCTACGGAGAAGCTTTACTGTAAGTAATACAAGGACAGTTATTCCACTTAGAGACGAGCTTGCCCTTATACGTTCTTATTTGTTTATTGAAAAAGAGCGCTTTGGAGAAAGGCTGCAAGTAAAATGGGAGGTTGATGAACCACTATCTTTACAAATCCCACCTTTATCCATTCAGCCTATCGTTGAAAATGCTGTCAGACATGGTGTCCTTAAACGTCCAAATGGAGGCACAATATGTATTCGAATTACTGAACAGCCCAACTTCTTTAATATCGTGATAGTTGATGATGGGGTAGGAATGAACCAAAGTAAAGTAACGAAGGTTCTTAATGGACAACGTGATGAAGTTAGTGGGATTGGTTTAACCAACACAATTAGGCGATTAAAGCGACTAAATGGAGAAGGCTTACAAATAATAAGCGCTCCTAATCAAGGTACTACGGTTAGTTTTCATATACCTAAACTTTAAAAGCTAATATTGCTTACTGCTTATTTCTAAACAATTTAACGTTTTTCCAAAAGAAGTCTTCCTTTTCAAGTATGTAACGGGCAGAGCCCAATGGCAAGGGGGATGAACTTCGGTTAGACTTTTAGCCTAAAAAGCTTCCGTATAAAACAATGTTCTTTAATGGTTGTAAATCCACTGATTCAAAAGGTGACGGTCATGTTAACATCTGACAAAAAAAAGCTGTAGGTCAAGATTGTGTCCGAACAGGTTAATCTACACTTGTGGAGACAATGTAAGACGTATGGGATAACCATTACGCAATGGTCTGGGTAACAGGAAGCCTCTTCTTCAAACAATCCGCGAGGTGTTAAGGAGGGTCATTCACTAATAAAAAATCAAAATATATATTAAGCAAGAAAACATTTACTATTTCCTTCTAGCAACTGAATTCACAAAAGCATGTAAAGGGAAAGCATTTCCACGTCATCGCTCTAGCTTAAAAATCAAAAAACTTTCGATCTTTAGATCGAAAGTTTTTTGATTTATTTTAAACTCGTACACCAAAAAATTTCTTCATACGGGCGAACATACCCGATTTTTCATCTTCAAGCGATTGTAGTGGTACAGATTCGCCAAGTATTCTTCGGGCGATATTCCGGTAAGCAATCCCAGCTTTACTATTCGGATTAAGTGCAATAGGTTCTCCTTGATTAGATGACTTAATTACTTGTTCGTCATCTTGAACAATACCAATTAAATCGATAGACAAATGTTGTGCAATTTCGTCGACATCAAGTACATCGCCATTTTTCATCATCTGACTCCGGATTCTATTAATGATCAGCTTTGGAGATTCTACATTCTCTTCTTTTTCAAGCAATCCAATGATACGGTCTGCATCACGTACCGCGGAAATTTCCGGTGTAGTAACAACAATTGCACGATCTGCACCCGCTACAGCATTTTTGTATCCTTGTTCAATACCAGCAGGACAATCTATAATAATATAATCATAGTCTTGTTTCATTTCCGTTACTAACTGTCTCATTTGTTCAGGAGATACAGCTGTTTTATCACTTGTTTGCGCTGCTGGAAGTAAAAATAGTTTATCTTCAAATCTCTTATCCTTCACAAGCGCCTGATGAGGTTTGCAACGTCCCTCAACAACATCGACTAAATCATAAATAATTCGATTTTCAAGCCCCAACACAACATCCAGATTCCTAAGCCCAATATCCGTATCAATCAAACAAACCTTTTTCCCCTGAAGGGCAAGTGCAGTCCCCAGGTTTGCAGAGGTAGTCGTTTTTCCAACCCCACCTTTACCGGATGTGATTACGATCGCCTCACCCATAGTAGTGTCCCCCTTTGAATCTAGTAATATTCGGCCTTATATGTTTCAAAACTTGCAAACGGTCAATAACAATGTGGTCATTTTTATCTATATATGCACATTCCATTTGGTGTTGTTCTTCATGGTCATAATGGTCTGGAGCTCGACTTATACTATCAAAAATTCTTAACTGTGACGGTGTCATGAATGAAGCAACAATCACAGACTCTGTTTTACCATTATAACCTGCATGTGCAACACCTTTTAAGGCGCCCATAATAAAAATATTACCTCCTGCCCTAACAGTAGCACCTGGATTTACATCACCTACAAGAAGCAAATCTCCTGTCACTTCTAACACTTGACCAGATCTAACAATCGTTGATACTGAAGTAATTTCTTGTTCATCAACATGTTGTTTTGCTTCTGCTTTTGTCAAGACATTACTCTCAATTTCCTCTACAATCAAATGGTGCTCTTGCCGTATTAATTCCTTTAATTCTTCTTGCTGCCCTGCCTCCAAATAGCGATTGCCAGTTTGTATTCGGACAGAAATAAGCGGACTATCAGAATCTACACCATGTAAATCTGCAAGTTTTTCTTCAAGCTCTATTAATAAATCTTCATATGAACACTGATCATTTAATCGTAATGAAAGACCATTTTTCGTACCTTTTATCATCACATTTTGTCTATTCTTCATGTTATTCGGGCAAATTGATTAAGTAAGATGAAAAGCAGCTTTTCTTAATCATGTTAAACGATATGGTATGCCCTATGTCTCCTTTCAACAACAAGCATCGAGTTTCTCTTCATCTTATCTCAAATTCAATTCCAAGTCATCTCTAGCCCCATTCGACAAAGGATATTATTTCCCCTTTTTCAAAAAAACAATAGTGATTTTATGATAATTCATCGACTATTATTTTTTTCTTATTTAGCAGAAATCGTGAAAATGGGAAAAATATTAAAATAAAACAAGCAATGTTTAATATAAGCGTTGGTAACAGTCTAGTTGTCGCAAAGTCGCTTGGTATTATGCTTACCGAAAAAACAAATACATTGAATATGTAGACAAGTATTTCGACAAAAGCGATTTGAATCATTAAGACGATCGCTGTTGTAAATATATTGATATGCAAAATCCTCATCATTTTTGAAGCAAGATAAACGGATATTGGAAACAAAAACAAGTATATGCCTATTATCTCCGTATAATAAACATCAAATAGCAAACCGAATAGCGCTGCATATAGAAGCGCATGATTGCGTACATAATAAATCCCCATTATAATTAACAAAATAAGTAAAAAATGAGGTACAACAATTCTTTCTCCGCCAAATGCTTCCGGAGGTAATAAGTCTACAAAAATACTTTCTAAATAGAATGCTAGCGTTAAAAGTAAAGGAAGAATAATGCGCTTCATCATTCTCCCTCCTTTTTCCCGTCTTCAGGACGGACAATAACCATTACATGCTCAAATCCATAAAAATCTGCTGAAGGTTCCACATATGCTATTTGTGTTAAGCCATACTGATCTACACGAAGTTCTTTGACTTTTCCAATATCCTGGCCTTTTGGAAAGACGCCTCCTAGACCTGAGGTAATAATATTTTGCCCTTTTTTGATTTCTTGATCAATAGGTAAATCCTTCATTATTAGTAGCTTCTTTTCGCGATCATACCCATCAATTAGACCAAAAACCTCATTTTTTCCTTGTATTAGCGCCGAAACTCGGTTTTTAGTGTTGTCCGAACTCAATAATTCTATTGTTGCAGTCATTTCTGAAGTATCAATTACCTTACCAATTAAGCCTTTTGCTGTAATCACAGCCATATCAGGTTTAACTCCACTTTTACTACCTTTATTTATCATAATTTTGTCATACCATAGATCAGGAGAACGACTAATCAAAGTTGCTTGAATGGCTGTAAAATCACGCAAATCATCCGTCTTCCCTACTATATCTCTTAGTTCATCATTGTCTCTTTTTAAATCTGATATTTCCTGTTCAAGCTTTGCCAGCCCTTCTAATCGTGCTTTCAATTTTTTATTTTCTGTGTATGTATTTTTCAGATCTTCCACATTCGTTAATGCACTTGCAATTCCTTGTGCAGGTTTTGATACAAGTGAATGGCCAAATCCTACAACATCCTTAATAAATTGCTCAGGTCGAGAAATATTGTCTCGATCACGTAATGAAAATCCGATTAATGACACAAGAATAATAATGCTGACAAGCAGGATAATCAGACGTTTATTAAGAAAAAAATGCGGCATCATTTCCACCTCTAATTTCTGATTAACCGACAGCTGCTTTAATAGCTGTATAAATGAATGGCGTCCGAATGAATTTAGACGCCATCAGGTATTTTATCGAGAATCTCTTGCTTTATTTTTGAATAGATCTATATGTTCCAATGCCATTCCCGTTCCAATTGCCACACAATCAAGTGGTTCTTCAGCAATTAATACAGGCATTTGTGTTTCTTCACTAATTACCTTGTCCAAATTGTGCAACAATGCTCCACCGCCAGTCAATACGATTCCTCTGTCCATAATATCCGCTGCAAGTTCTGGAGGAGTTCTTTCAAGCGTAGTTTTCACCGCATCAATAATCGTATTAACCGTATCACGTAATGCGCCTGAAATTTCCTTAGATGTTATTTCCATCGTTTTCGGTAATCCGGTCAGTAAATCGCGGCCCCGAATTTCCATTGGCGCAATTCCTTCTGTATCTCCTGCAGATCCGACCTCCACTTTAATCGCTTCGGCAGTTCGGTCACCAATTAATAAATTGTACGTTTTTCTAATATAAGCAACAATCGATTCATCAAAGTTATCGCCAGCGGTCCGAATCGATACACTTGTCACAATTCCACCTAACGAGATGACTGCAACTTCAGTTGTTCCCCCACCAATATCTACTACCATGCTTCCTGTAGGTTCCCATACAGGTAAGTTTGCTCCAATTGCTGCCGCAAAGGGTTCTTCGATAGGATATGCATCACGAGCTCCTGCTTCTCTTGTTGCATCTAAGACAGCCCTCTGTTCCACTGCTGTAATTCCCGAGGGTACACATACCATAACATAAGGCTTTCCACCAAAACCGCCTTTACCTTTTGCCGCATGTTTTATGTAATACTTCATCATCGATGCAGTTGTTTCATAATCTGCTATAACTCCATCTTTCATAGGGCGCAATGCAACGATATTACCCGGTGTACGTCCTATCATATTCTTTGCATCATTACCCACAGCAACGATTTTTTTTGTATCAGTATGCAAAGCCACTACAGAAGGCTCACGTAGAACGATACCTTTCCCTTTTATAAAAACCAATGTATTGGCAGTGCCTAAATCTATACCTAAGTCTTTCGTCCCAAATCCAAACATTATTTGTATCTCCCTCTCTGATCCCAAATGCCATACTTCATTTAATTAAGTCGTTTCACATAAACTTTTATATTCTTCTATATGATTATCCTCACTGTTGTAGCGTACTCGTGTTATTATACATTAATTTCTGCAAAAAAAATCACACTTCCAATTATAACGTAAGACTTTGTAAAATCATAGTGTCACATATACCCTTTTTCTTTCATACTAACATATTTTTTGTCGCCAATGATCAAATGATCAAGGATTTCAATCCCAATCATTTTTCCACACTCCACAAGTCGTTTTGTTACGTTGATATCTTCTTTAGATGGGGCAGGGTCTCCGGATGGATGATTATGGAAACAGATAATAGAGGCGGCTGAGCGGCGAAAAGCTTCTTTGAATACTTCGCGAGGGTGGACTATGCTTGCATTTAAGCTACCGATGAAGACAGTTTGACGATGAATCACTTGATTTTTGGTGTTTAAATAGAGGCACACGAAATGCTCCTGTGTTAAGAATCTCATATCATTCATCACATAATTTGCCCCATCTTCCGGGCTGCGGATTACATAGCGGTCATCGTATGAGAGGTTACTTATTCTTCTTCCTAATTCAACTGCAGCGGCAATTTGCACTGCTTTTGCTTCACCGATCCCTTTTAAATCAGTCATCTCCTCCAAGGCAGCATCCTTTAGCCACATAAGACCACCAAACTGTGTAAGTAATCTATTTGACAACTGAATAACTGATTCCGCCTTTGTGCCAGTTCTTAGTAAAATAGCAAGCAATTCTTGATTGGACAAACTTTCTGCACCATTATTGATCAATCGCTCGCGTGGACGTTCATCCACTGGAAAGTCACGAATCATAAGTGTTTCCGCTTTCATATATTTCTCTCCCTTTTAGTGGTGTTCAAAAAGGTGCCAAATTAGAAACAAGAAGTTCGAGGAGAAGGTTTTGAGGATCGGACTTGCACAGGATGTGCAGACTTCTGTGTTGCTCACAGGACGTACTTGCACACGACGTGCTGACCTCTATTTTGCTTACAGGACGTGAGCGATCTTAACAGAGGTTCCACTTTTACTTAAAAGAGGATCCTTTTCCTTAATAGAAGTACCTAATTAGCAATGAAGAAATGCGCCGTTTATCATTTGGTGACTTTTTGAACATCCTCTTTTATAAAGGGATGCTTCATTTCGGGTGAGTTAACCCCATTTCCAACAATATACGTGATAAGCGAGAAATTGGTAGCCCTACGACAGAGTAGTAATCTCCAATTATCGATTTTACAAGTAAAGCGCCGTAGCCTTGAATTCCGTAGGCACCTGCTTTGTCAAATGGCTCACCACTGTCCAAATATTGGTTTATTAATGTCGTTGACAGTTCCCAAAATTCCACATCCGTTTTATCATAAAAAACTTTCGTCTCATTGGTATTTACAACAGCAACGCCAGTATAAACGGAATGTGTTCGCCCAGATAATTGCTTGAGCATTTGCTCCCCCTCTTCTCTACATTGGGGTTTGCCAAGTACAATTCCATCACAAACAACAATAGTGTCCGAGCCAATTATATAGGCTTGTGGAAATTTCAGGGCTATATTATTGGCTTTTCGTAAAGCGAGAATGGAAACAATCTCACTTGGCGATAATTCCTTTGAGACGGATTCGTCTACATTTGGTGAGTAAGTGGTAAACGGGAAGGATAGTTTCTCAAGTAGATCTTTCCTTCGAGGTGATGATGAAGCTAGTATGAGATGTGGGTGTGGCATTTCATATTCCTGCCTTTCTATAGATCGGGAGATACTCATATATCATATCAAATAGTATTGAATGGAACAACTAGAAAAGACAAGCCCGCCATGTATTTATGTTATCGACGGGCTCCTTCATATAATTTTATGTAGTCTAGTAAGTTCTGTTGGACTTTCTTTAATAACGCCTTATCACCATTGTTAGATTGAAACCCTTTAAGCCCTTCATAGGAGCCATACAACTTATTATAGAGTTCGAATGCCACACCTTCCTTGGAGCGCGTTTCTTCTTTCATTTCTAACGTCTTACCTATTGCTGTTATGTTCGCATCATTAACCTTGCCAGTATTCATTCCACTTATTGCTTCATTGGCAAGCAATTGAAATAACTTTCCTTCCGAGGCAAACAATGTTGCTTCTTCCTTTGATGTGAATGGTATTTTCACACTTCCAATTTGCAACTCTTTTGCCCAAACATTTAACCCATTTTCTTTCAAGTTGGCTTCCCATGCTTTCGCTTCGCCAATAGCGGAAGCAATACCGATAAATACATAATGCTTCCCGTCTTTTTCCATTATCGTTGAAGCATATCCTTGAGCATCATATTCAGATGCTCTATTATCAGCTGCTTCTTTGTTCGAAAAAACATCACCTTGTATAACTGCAGCTGTAAAAGCAGGTAGCTCCGCTGTGTATGGAACTTCAGCTAGTTTATTTGTTTCTTCCTTTAAAACGATTGGTGCTGTTATAGAGCTATCATCTAAGGCTGCGGCCTGATCATCTGGATTCATAACCATCTTCAAAAGAAATGTTCCTAACAATAAACCTACCGCTACCGCAAGAAAAATAGATAATATTAGCGTGGCCAGTGGTGCGGACTTCCTTCCCCTTGAAGTATACTTTTTATTTTTGCTCGGGAAATAATTCACCTTTTGAAACTCAGAAACTTCATTGTATTCCACTTCAGGAAGTACCCAATCAAAATTTTCTTCTTCTAGCGTTTTATCTGCTGCTGCAGATGTTTCTTCTACTGCTGTTTGCCAATTATTAACAATAACTTCTTCCTCAAATGGTCTTTCTTCTCCGTTGATTTTTATTTTGATAGCTGGTTGCTGTGTCTTGTGCTTCTTGTCCATGCATATCAGCCTCCACTTGCAAGTTTGCTTAATGCTACCATAGGTAGAAAAAAAATAGACAAGACATTTGTCGTCTCATCTAAAAAGGTTTTCGTCATATTTTTTATCATTTGTATTTATTTGCAGAATTAAAAGAAAAACGCTTATGCTAGACACTAAAAATACTCTTACTTACTGGCAAGTATACTTATATTTCCATTCAAGAAGAATTGTTTATACCTAGTACTTGTTAAAATGATAGAAGCGAATAATACCATGATAAGATCTGTTCGTTGTAAAAATATACGATCAGCATTCCAAGCGCGATAAATGGACCAAATGGAATAGGCTTTCTTCTTTCTACTAGACCAAGTGCTATCCCTAATACACCAATGACTGCTCCTATTAAGTTAGCAAAAAAGAAAGATAACAAAACTAATTTCACCCCAAGTACAAGTCCCAAAACTGCATATAGTTTTATATCTCCTCCACCTAAACCACCTTTACTAATGATCGTGATACCCATTAAAATTATAAAAATAATAGCGGAGCCAAGAATTGAATCCCACCACGGAGTTAGTGGCTGAATCAATCGTTCTACTAAAATAATAGCTGCAAAAACAAGTAAAACCTTATCAGGAATAATCAAATACGTAAGATCTGAAACAGAAATAATCATAAGTAAAGAAATAAATGTCCAGGCAATCAAAAGCTCAAACGTCCAGCCGATTTTTGCGTAAGCAAAGACAAATAAACAGGCAGTAGCTAGTTCCATGATAGGATAAAGTAAAGTTATTTGATGCTTACACTGACGGCATTTGCCAAGTTGAAATACATAAGATAGAACGGGAATGAGTTCCTTGCATGTCAATGTTTTGTGACACTTAGGACAAGCGGAGCCCGGATAAACAATAGATTCTTTTATCGGGACCCTTAGCCCTACAACATTAAAAAAGGAACCGAGGAGGAGAGCATAGAGGAAAATGATTAGTTTCATAGGAGGGTAATCCTTTCATAAAAATAAATATACTTACGATGAGACAATAATTCATCATAAGTATATTTTATCGTCATATTCTACTAAATACCAGCATTTTCCGTTTTTATATTATATCGTTCTTTAATTTCTTTAATAGGAAAGGCCTAACTAAAGAAATGAAATATAATGAGCCCGTGATGACGAGGACCTCATTTGACTGCATACTATTTATTTGTTCTTTAATTAACGCTCGCCATTCTACATGTGCCTTTATGACATGATTTCCACTCATGGCCTTTAGCTCCTCTGCGGAAGCAGCTCTAGGAAAGTCAAATTGTGTTACATGTAATTCTACGTTCATATTATTAAAGACCGAAAACATTTCCGTTAAATCTTTGTCCTTCAGTGCAGCAAATATAACTTTTATATTTTTACCAAGATATCTGTTGTCAAGTGCTGCAGATAACGCCCTAAGCCCTTCTGGATTATGTGCACCATCGATTAATATGACCGGCTCAGTATGTAGAATTTCCATTCTTCCCGGCCAGTACGCTTTTATTAAACCAGATCTAATGATTGCTTCGTCTAGATTTACTTTTCTATTATCCTTTAGCCAAAATAATGTCGCGATAGCACCTGAAGCATTTTCGGTCTGATGATGTCCTAATAAATTAATTTCAAGATTTTCCATTGTTGTCGAGCCTGATGTAAACGTAAAGTTTTCCGCATGTTCTGTTGATATGATGTCTTTGACAAAGAAGTCCTTATTAATTTGAAATAATTCAGCTTGTTGTTCAGTAGCTTCCGCTTGGAGTACATGAAGCGCATTTACATCTTTCACCGCTGTAAATACTGGTGTGTTTCGTTTTATGATCCCTGCTTTTTCATAAGCAATTTGCTTTAACGTGCTTCCTAAAATTTGCGTATGATCTAGACCTACATTCGTAATCACAGAAACCAGTGGCTCGATGACATTCGTCGAATCATAGCGACCACCTAGTCCAACTTCCATAATTGAAAAGTCCACGGGATTCATCACAGCAAAATAATAAATTGACATCGCTGTAATAATTTCAAACTCTGTTGGCGGCCCGAATTCAGTTTCCTCCAATTCATCAGCGAGCGGTTTTATAACATTAACAAGATGTGTTATTTCATTATCTGAAATTGGCTTACCATTTAAACTGATTCTTTCATTGAATTGCTCAATATACGGGGAAGTAAATGTACCTACTTCATAACCAGCTTCCATCAATACTGAACGCAAATAAGCAACAGTCGAGCCTTTCCCATTTGTTCCACCAACATGAACTGCATTTAACTTGTTTTCAGGATGGTCTAGTTTTTCAAGCATGTATTCCATTCTTTTCAAGCCTGGTTTTACACCAAAACGAAGACGTGAGTGAATCCACTCAAGTGATTCATCATATGTATGAAACAGTTTACACACCTCCAGAATGTAAAGTTATCCTCCTATACAAGGGGAATTAATTTCCTATAAGTGCGTGTTCAAAAGGTGTCAAATTAGAAACAAGAAGTTCGAGTCGCGAAGGTTTTGAGGATCTGACTTGCACAGGATGTGCTGACTTCTGTGTTGCTCACAGGACGTGAGCGAACTTAACAGAAGATCCATCCTATACGTGAGAACCGAAAAAAACGAGCAACGAAGAAATTCGCAGTTTATCATTTGGTGACTTTTTGAACATCCTCTATAAATAAAGAGCTGACACCTCCTTCATTTTTCATTAGGGAGATGCCAAGCACTTTTCAAATTGCTACTTAAATATTTTTCAACTCATTCATACGCTCTTCGACAATCGAACGCTTTTCTACATAATCTTTTTCTTTCACTCTTTCTTCCTCCACCACAGCTTGTGGCGCTTTACTTGTAAACTTTTCATTGGATAACTTTTTCTGAACACGTTCGACTTCTTTATTCCACTTATCCCATTCTTTTTCTAGGCGCTTGATTTCCTCATCAATATTAATTAATCCAGCTAGCGGGAGAAATAGTTCGACACCTGTAACGACAGCAGTCATTGATTTTTCCGGTGTTTTCATGTCTGTTGAAATAATAAGCTCTTCTGGATTACAAAATTTCTCGATGAATTGTTTATTCTTTTCTAGCACTGTAAATATTTCACTATCTTTTGCCTTAAGCATTAACTTAATCTGTTTACTCATCGGTGTATTTACTTCTGCACGGATATTTCGAACGGAACGAATGATATCCATTAACAGTTTCATTTCACTTGCAGCTTGTTCATCCGTAAATTGTTCATTTACTGTTGGCCATGCTGCTACAGTAATTGATTCACCTTCATGCGGTAGGTTTTGCCAAATTTCTTCAGATATGAAAGGCATGAATGGATGGATAAGTCGCATCGTGTTATCTAATACATATGCCAATACAGAACGAGTCGTCTTTTTAGCCGCTTCATCTTCCCCATATAATGGAAGTTTCGCCATTTCAATATACCAATCACATAATTCATCCCAAATGAAATTGTATAAAGCTCTGCCAACTTCTCCAAATTCATATTTGTCTGCAAGTTTCGTTACAGTGTCGATCGTGTTGTTAAGGCGTGTTAGGATCCATTTATCCGCAACGGATTTTTCACCTGACAGATCAATTTCATTATATTCGAGGCCATCCATATTCAATAATGCGAATCGAGAAGCATTCCAAATTTTATTAGCGAAGTTCCAGATTGATTCAATTTTTTCCATACTAAATCTGAGATCCTGACCTGGTGAGCTTCCTGTTGTTAAGAAGTACCGAAGCGAATCAGCTCCATATTGATCAATAACATCCATTGGGTCGATACCATTTCCAAGTGATTTACTCATTTTACGTCCATCTTCTGCACGAATGAGGCCGTGAATAAGTACATCTTGAAAAGGCCGCTTGCCTGTAAATTCTATGCCTTGGAAAATCATTCTCGAAACCCAGAACGAGATGATATCATAACCCGTTACAAGAGCATTATTCGGATAATACCGTTGGAAGTCTCCCGCATCAAGATCTGGCCAACCCATCGTAGAAAATGGCCATAATGCGGAACTAAACCATGTATCCAACACATCATTGTCCTGTTCCCAATTCTCTTCATCCGCAGGTGCCACATTTCCAACATACACTTCTCCAGTCTCTTTATGGTACCAAGCTGGTATACGATGCCCCCACCATAACTGACGTGAAATACACCAATCATGAATGTTTTCCATCCAGTGTAAATACGTTTTCTCAAATCGATCTGGAATAAAATTCACTTTTTCTTCTTGTTTTTGCAAGTCAATCGCTTGATCTGCAAGTGGTTGCATACTAACGAACCATTGTGTCGATAAATACGGTTCTACAACTGCACCGCTACGCTCTGAATGACCGACTGAATGCATATGGTCTTCAATTTGGAATAGTACCCCTTGTTCTTGCAAATCTTTGACGATTTGTTTCCGACATTCAAAACGATCCATCCCTTGATATTTATTAGCATTTTCATTCATCGTACCATCTTCATTCATCACGAGTATTCGCTCTAAATTGTGGCGATTGCCGATTTCAAAATCATTAGGATCATGTGCTGGGGTGATTTTCACTGCACCTGAACCAAAGTCTTGATCCACATAGTCATCGGCAACGATCGGAATTTCTCGACCAATGATAGGCAAAATGACAGTTTTGCCAATTAAATGTTGGTAGCGTTCGTCATCTGGATGAACAGCTACCGCCGTATCACCTAACATCGTCTCAGGTCTTGTAGTTGCTACTTCAATCGCGCCAGAACCGTCTGCAAGTGGGTAACGCATATGGTAAAATGCGCCCTGTACATCTTTATGAATTACTTCAATATCTGATAAAGCTGTTTTCGTTGCAGGATCCCAATTAATTATATATTCGCCTCTATAAATCAGTTTTTTATTATAAAGCGTAACAAACACTTCTCTTACAGCTTTAGAAAGACCTTCATCAAGCGTAAAACGTTCACGTGAATAATCTAAACCAAGTCCGAGTTTTGACCATTGTTGACGAATAAAATCTGCATACTCTGCTTTCCATTTCCAAATTTCTTCCACAAACTTTTCACGTCCGAGATCATATCGCGAGATCCCTTCTTCACGTAGCTTTTCTTCCACTCTAGCTTGAGTAGCTATCCCAGCATGATCCATACCCGGGAGCCACAGAACGTCATAACCTTGCATTCTTTTCATTCTCGTTAAAATATCTTGCAAAGCAGTATCCCATGCATGACCAAGATGTAGACGTCCTGTTACGTTTGGAGGAGGAATAACAATTGTATAAGGCTTTTTATTTGGATCATTATTCGCTTCGAAAAACTTTCCATCAAGCCACCACTGATATCTACCTTTTTCAATTCTTTGTGGTTCATATTTTGTCGGCATCGTAATATTATTATTATTTTCCAACTTTATCCTCCTAGAAAAATCTTTATTTGTAGTAAATGTCGTCTAACTTCAGTGCTATCGTGAAAGCTTAAGCTCCCACAATGCGGGTCATAACGGCGTTGCCACAGGACGTTGCGTTCTTAGCCGTTGTTCCTTTAATAAAAAACACAAAAACCCCCCTCGTCAAAAGGACGAAGGGAGCGGATTCGCGGTACCACCTTTTTTCACGGATGCATGCAACTACCACATACGCCCGGCACTTAACTTAATAACGGTTCTACACCGGCTTCCATTACTCATTATTTTCACGGAAGCTGCTCAAGGGTGACTTTCCAATGTTTCTACTTAAGAAATCTCACAGCATTGATTTCTCTCTCTGAAAGCAGAATGCCAAAGTACTCTTCCCTATCTTAGCAATTAGTCGATCATTCATTTATATATAATATTAGCGAAAATCATATATGATTGTCAATGATTATTATGTCTTTTTATCAGGATAGGCAGATACAATGCAGTTTATACTGTCTAGGCACAAATTTATTTTCTCTACATAATTTATGGTATCAGATATTCAGGGAGGTTTATTGATGAAAAACAAATTCAATCAGTATACATTTCAATCGTGGATGAGGACATTTAAAGGGGCATGCAGGCAGCTCGTTGTCCCCTTCGCTATATTCCAAACGATCAGGACTTTTATTTTCCCTACTACAGTCGATGTTTTATTATTAGCAATCTTTATTGGTTTGGCTCTTGCCTTTCATTATGAATGGTTATAATAATGAATAACTACGGAGCGAGCAAAAGGCTATCTGTTAAAAATCAGGTTAGGAACACACATTATCCTGTGCAGTGTTCGTGGATTCCCTTCACTCGGCTTTGTGTACATTTGAAGTAAGACATTTACAGTTTTTTTTAATGGAAATCAGTAAAAGTTTTATACTTGCTTAACTAACAAAAAACCCTCCACTATTTAGTCGGAAGGTTGCGATTGTTCCATTTGTTTTTTTCTTTGCTCCGTTTCATTTAATGTCATGACGATATATTCTGTATTTTTCATTTGCCAATAACAGGTTTGCAATTCACGAATATACTTCATTTCATTTTTTTCTTTTGCCGTTGAAAAATAACTCTCTATCACTCTATAAATCGCCCCTGGTTGGGCTAAGTAACTGAGAAACAAATACATTTCTTCCTCTTTAAATGGAAAATGCCGAAAGTATAACTCTAGCCACTCTACACTCTCATTAAATTGCTTTGGATGCGTGTTCAGCATTCTCGATAAGAATGGCAATAAATCGTGTATGGGTGAGGCAGTTCTGGACTTTTCAAGGTTAGAAAAGAAACCAAGCCCTTTATCATTATACAAGAAGTGTTCAGTAGAAAGTTTACCATGGACGATCACACTTCTTGCTTTCGTTTCTTCTAAGGAGGCTTCGTGCCACTCGTTTAATTTTCCAAGTGCATAACGCTGCCCCCCACTAATTTCAGAAAAATAAGTGCAAAACATCAATTGAAAAGGTGACATATACCATGTTTTCTCACTAAACTCAATATATGTTTCTAATGCTTCTTGTTCTTTTTCCCAACGCGCTTTCGTTATGTCAAAATGTTCTTTCCGTTCTTCTTTACTAACAGGAACCTCACGAGCTGAGAGTGTATGAATACGCGCCAATTCACGAAACAACTCATGGTGTTTTTGAGTATGGTCTTCTCTTAACTTATTTTCTAACCATGGCATTAAATAATAAAGATATTTTCCTTCTAAAATGGCATAGCGACCATCTGCTGCAGGAAATATGGGAACAATTCGGTTATAGCCACGCTGGTATAGAAATTGCATATAATAAAGGAAATCAAGACCTTCCTCTGCTCTCATTCTCTTTAATGCATAGTCTCCTTTATCCGTATAAACTTTATAAACTTTGCCGTATTTCTCCACAAATTTAGGGTGAAGTCCATAATATTGTACTATTTTTTTTACCTCTTCATCTGAAATACGCACCATTATATATCACCTGCTTATCTAAAAAAAGCCACTATTCCGTCTTAATTTGATTTTAGCGTGGATACTTTTACAGGTATATATAGTACTTGACCCTCAAATACTTCATGATTTGCTTCTAATTGATTTGCACGTAGGATTTGCTGAACAGACACTTTATATTTATCCGCTAATTCCTGAATCGAATCTCCAGTCTGTACAAAGCAGACCTTAAGCTTCGCTGCAGATTCTTCCTCTTTTCTTGCAAAGAAATCAGAAAATGACATGGATTTATATTTATCTTTTTTCTTTTTCACTTTATTTTTTTCTTCGTTGTCTTTATGTGAATGGGAAGACGACTCTTCATCATATTTGCCATTATTCATATGTGACGAGGATTCCATATACTGTTGGGAACTTTCACTTGGCATGTAGTTTCTCCTTCGTTCCAAAGACCCCACGGCTATTTCTGGCAACTTCGGAAGATGATAATCTAAGGTAGGACGTACATCTGCTAATTCTTTTTCCTTAAAGATAATATTTGCCTCTACTTTAAATGGATCATAAAAACTAGTATCTTCAATTTCTCTTTCCTTCCATTCCTCCCCCCTCGAAACCACTTGAAGCTCTATTGATTCATCCTCGATGGCTTCTTCCTGGTGTTCTGCTTGATGCTTTTCGCTGATTTCCGCTAGAACTTCTGTAGACTTCTCTTCCTGGATTCTTGCTTCTTTTTCTTCTGGCGCTTCTTCAAGTGCTTGGATTTCTTCTGACACTCTTTCAGTCTCTACTGCTATCCGAGTTTCTTCTACAACTTCGTTGCGGGCTTCTATTTGTTTTTCTTCTGACTTCTCTTCACTGATTTCTTCCATAACATCTTCTGATTCTTTCCCCCGAACCTCCAATTGAATTTCTTCTCTTTCTTCTTGCAAAACTTCCTCTTTTAAAGCATGTGCTTCGATATTTTCTTCCGAAATTTCAACTGGCTCTGTGCGACTAGATGCTTCCTCTGTATTAGAAGGTCTCTCTTCCGTATCTTCTCCAGAGTCTATCGTGTCTTCGGAAGGTTCTATATCTTCATAAACACCTCTGATTCCAACGTCTGCTAGCAGTTGTAGACGGCAATTTTCCGGGAATTTGTAATCAAATGAATCAATTTCCACGGAAATTTCCTCCATTTTGTTAATTTTTCTTTTAGGAATTGTAATATCCAATGGGAGTTGGTGGAAAAATTCACTTTCTAACTCATTTCTCATCTCAACAGATTGGATATATTGACGCCCTATATCTAGGAGTTCATCTTCATTTTCTTCATTCGAATGTTTATATTCACCGCTTAATTCGAGCGTGCCTTTTAACACAACATAATCATCTTCATCCAATATTTCTATATGGGGGCTTAATGAAATAGATATAAGTTCCTCTACTTCCTGTCCTCTTTCAAACCAGATAGACTCTTTAACTTTAAATGTAATAGTTGATTCTTTGCGTTCTGGCAATACAGACTCCTCCTTTCAAATCCATAACAAAATAATCATTGGTCAATTACATTCTATGAGCCATACTAATATTTTATGAAAGAAAAAAAGAGGAATGCAATTGCAATTCCTCTTTTCGCTTATTATTTATTTCTATTACTTAATTATGTTAAATGCTTTTTCAGCAGTTGCGATTGTTGCTGCTATATCTTCATCCGTATGCGCAGTGGAGAGGAATAAGCCTTCAAATTGCGACGGCGGTAAGAAAACACCGTTATTGGCCATTTCTTTATAATATGCAGCGAACAGTTTCAAGTCTGATGTTTTAGCATGTTCATAATTATGAACCTCTTGATCGGTGAAGAATATTCCTACCATCGATCCTGCTCTGTTAATCGTATGCGGAATTCCATGTTTTTCAGCTGCCTTTTTTAAACCAGCTTCAAGCATATCAGCCTTGCGATTAAAGTCATCGTATGTTTCAGGTGTAAGTTGAACAAGTGTTTCGTATCCTGCTGTCATTGCAAGCGGATTACCGGACAGCGTTCCAGCTTGATAAATAGTACCACTCGGAGCTATCCGTTCCATTATTTCTGCTTTCCCACCAAATGCGCCAACAGGTAGCCCGCCACCAATTACTTTTCCTAAACATGTAATATCTGGTGTTACACCGAAATACCCCTGTGCGCAATTGTAAGCCACACGGAACCCAGTCATTACTTCATCGAATATTAGCAACGCGCCATATTCACTTGTTACTTCACGCAGGCCTTCTAGGAATCCTGGTAACGGAGGAACGACACCCATGTTTCCAGCTACAGGCTCAACAATTATGCCGGCAATATCTTCTCCATATTCTTTGAAAGCATAGCGAACGCTATCCATATCATTATATGGAACTGTAATCGTATTTTTTGCCACTCCTTCTGGGACACCAGGACTATCTGGTAGACCAAGTGTCGCGACACCAGAACCAGCTTTAATTAAAAGTGAATCACCATGCCCGTGGTAGCAGCCTTCAAATTTCAATATTTTATTGCGGCCAGTATATCCACGTGCCAATCGAAGCGCGCTCATTGTTGCTTCCGTACCAGAAGAGACCATTCTAACAATCTCAATCGAAGGAACACGTTCGATTACTAGTTTTGCTAGTTTATTTTCCATGATGGTCGGTGCACCAAAGCTTGTACCTAATTCAGCAACCTTTTTAATTGATTCTACCACTTGGTCATTTGCATGTCCTAAAATAAGCGGACCCCAAGACAGTACATAGTCAATATATTCATTCCCATCAATATCATAAATACGAGAACCTTTTCCCTTGGACATAAAAATCGGATCCATATCAACTGATTTAAATGCACGCACTGGGCTATTTACCCCGCCCGGGAGCATTGTAACAGCTTCTTTAAAAGCTTGTTTAGATTTTTCATATGAACGCATGAAACAAACCTCCAGTTTTCATATATTTAGTTTGATTCTTTTAGTGCGTGTTCAAAAAGGTGCCAAATTAGAAACAAGAAGTTCGAGGCAAGAAGGTTTTGAGGATCGGAGCGTATGCTTTTAATACGTGAGAACCGGAAAAACCAAGCAACGAAGAAATTCGCCGTTTATCATTTGGTGACTTTTTGAACATCCTCTTTTAACCATCTCGCTACATCTTTTGCAAAATATGTAATGATTAATTCTGCTCCTGCACGTTTGATGCTCGTCAGCATTTCCATTGTCATCGCTTTTTCATCAACCCAACCATTTGCTGCCGCTGCTTTAATCAAGGAATACTCTCCGCTCACATTATAAGCGACAACAGGTGCATTAAAACTGTTTTTCACATCTCGGATAATATCTAAATATGAGAGCGCAGGTTTGACTATAAGGAAATCTGCTCCTTCTTCCATATCTGATTCCGCTTCACGTAATGCTTCTATGCGGTTTGCTGGATCCATTTGATACGTTTTCCGGTCACCAAACTGCGGTGCACTATTAGCCGCATCACGAAATGGTCCGTAAAAAGCAGAAGAATATTTAACAGCATATGACATAATCGGCAGATGTTCAAACCCTGCTTCGTCTAGCCCTTTTCTAATTACCGCCACAAATCCATCCATCATATTAGAAGGTGCAATAATATCAGCGCCTGCTTTTGCTTGGCTAATGGCTGTTTGAACTAATAACTCAAGGCTTGCATCATTTAAGACATCTCCGTTTTCAATGACTCCGCAATGACCATGGTCTGTGTATTCACATAGACAAGTATCTGCAACAACAAGCAAATCCGGCTGATGTTTTTTGACTGTACGAGTTGCCTCTTGAACAATACCATGATCATGATACGCCCCTGTGCCACAATCGTCTTTTTCTTCCGGAACGCCAAATAAAATGATTGCTTTAATCCCAAGACTCACAATTTCTTCAAGTTCTGCTGGTAATTTGTCAAGTGAAATTTGGTAAACACCTGGCATGGAGGCAACTTCATTTTTTTGATTTTTCCCTTCAACAATAAAAAGTGGATAAATAAAATCTTCTGGACGTAGATGTGTTTCTCGAACCATTGCTCTCATACTAGAGGATGCACGTAGTCTTCGATGACGTTTAAATTGGATATTATCCATAATTATAGCTTCCTTTCATTCGCATTTTCAGTAAAGTATGTGCAAAGCTCGGCAAACATGGAATCGATTGTAAACGTTTGTGGACAAACACTAACCTCATATCCTGCCTGCTCCACTGCACGTTTAGTCACTGTGCCAATTGTTGCAATCTCTATTTTTTTCGCGTGATTATCTAGATGATATTGATCGATAATTTTCTTAAAATGATTAAAAGTGGATGGGCTTGTGAACGCTACGATATCAAGCTGATCTTCGGTTAATAATTGAATGAGATTATCTGTTTTTTCTGTTGGATAATACGTGTCATAAACAATCCATTCATCAGCCACAATATGATGTGATCTGAAACTCTCAGCGATTGTTTTACTAGCCAAATTACCTTTAGGTATGAGTACTCTTTTAGCTGAAAGTTCTCTTTCAAAATATTCACGAGCAAAGTCTTCTGCTGTATATACATTTGGCATAAAACGGGATGGCAACTTATAGCGATCAAGTGCTTCCCGTGTTTTTTCACCAACAACAGCAAATTGAATATTACTTTCCCTAAATTGCGACTGATCAATATGGCCTTGAATATGTTGAAAAAAATAGTCCACACCATTTTTGCTTGTGAATATAATCCAATCATACTGAGCAATATTTTTAATAAACAAAGGGCCATTGATATCTTCATGTGCGCGAAAGTCAATAAGTGGCACCATATAAGGAATGCCACCCTTCGACGCAACATTCATACAGAATTTTTCCCCTTGTTCACTTCCCCTTGTTATCAAAACATGCTTACCTGCTAGTGGTAATTGTCCACTGTTCATTGGTCCAATTCTTCTTTTACTTGATCGATTAACGCTTTTGCTCCACGCTCACTTAAAATTGCAGCTGCCTCATCTCCAACAGATTGCGGATTAGAACCGACGACACATTCTTTATAAATAATACGGCCATCAGTTGATGCAACTAGCGCAGTTAACTCAATTTGATTTTCCGCGTTTAATATTCCATAGCCAGCAATCGGTACTTGACAACTACCTTCCATTCTCGTTAAAAAAACACGTTCCGCTTCTACTGTCCGAGCTGTTTGTTCCGAGTTCAATTTAGCAAGTTCAGTAAGTAATTCATGATCATTTTCACGACATTCAATCGCTAATGCTCCTTGTCCAATTGCCGGTAGACAAATTTCCGGTTCTAAGAATTCTGTTACCATCTCTAAGTCCCAACCAATCCGTTTAAGCCCTGCTGCTGCAAGTATAATCGCATCATAACCCTCAGTTTCCAGCTTCTCAAGCCGTGTGTTAATATTTCCACGAATCCATTTAATCTCAAGATCAGGTCGTTTCGCTAATAATTGCGCACTTCTTCGTAAGCTACTTGTGCCAATAACCGATCCTGCAGGCATATCTTTTAATTTCACATGGTCTTTTGAAATGAGCGCATCACGAACGTCTTCCCGCTCTGGAATACAGCCAATTATTAAGCCTTCAGGTAGTTCAGCCGGCATATCCTTCATACTATGTACTGCCATATCAATTTCCTCGTCAAGCATTGCTTGTTCAATTTCCTTGACAAACAAGCCTTTCCCTCCGACTTTTGAAAGGGTGACATCTAAGATCCGATCACCTTTTGTGACAATTTCTTTTACTTCGAATTCAAATGGTACACCTAGTTTTTCTAGTTGTTCACGCACCCAATTCGTTTGCGTTAAAGCTAATTCACTTCTACGTGAGCCAATAATAATTTTTCTCACTTTGTTTACCCCCTGCTCAAAAAATAAAGTATAACAGATTAAACTTTGGAAAAAGCATGTCACAACAATTTTAACGCTGGTGTGATTCGTCATGTGAGGCTAATAATGCCAAATATGAAATAATGACAAACGGCTAGCTAAAAAGAAATTGATTAAGACTATTAGAAAAGCTGCAATATTCCATAATGCAAATTTCCTACCGAATATATCCTTTTTCCCATGCAAATAAAGAATAAAGCTATATATAAATAATAAGACGAATGAGCCGATGATTTTTGAATCATACCAAAATAAATACGTAAGCTTAATATATCCCCATAGCAACCCTAGAATTAAACTTAGTAATAGGATCGGTACTCCGATCATATTTAATACATATGATATTTTCTCGAGTTTCGCCAAATCACTTAAGCGCCAAAGCCTTTTTAGACTCTTCTTTTCTTTTAGCAACTTATATTGAAATAAATAAAGAACTGAAAATACAAAAGATAAAGTAAATGCTCCATATGATAAAATTGCCATTGTAATGTGAATAAACAACAATTCTGATACTAACTGTTCAGCCATCAACTGAGAAGGTCGTTGAATCGGTGTAAAGGCATGAATAGCCATAATACTAAATCCAACAATATTTGTAAAAAATACAGTAAAATCGACTTTTAATATTTTATGGATAGCAAGAGATAGCGTAATTAACACCCAAGCATAAAAATATAGTCCTTCAAACAGCGTAAGTACTGGGAATCTTCCAGTCTGTAGCATATAAAGAAATAAAAAAATTGTTTGAAGTATCCAAACAATCGAAAGTAACCAGAAGGCAAGACGATTAGCCTTCTGATTTTTAGCAATAAAATCGATAAAGTAAAGCATGATCGAAAGTGCATATATCACAATAACAATTTCTGGCAGTCGAATCATCCATAGCTCAAACATAGCTCATTTCCTTTTATGCCCTATACGATGGCAGTGGTGCCGCTAATTTTATTTTATTTTCATTATTCAACTGTTCTTGAACTCGTTCAGTTTGTCCAACTTCAGGGTCTTCCAAAGCGAATATTTGTTTGAAAAGAGCAATCTTCTCGGCCGCTTGTGGCTCTCCTGCAAGTTCTTTCACTTGTAAAATAGGATCTTTCAGTAATTGATTAATAATACTTTTCGTATGCTTATTCAGCACCTTTCTTTCTCGATCGGAAAGATGCGGAAGTTTACGTTCAATGCTACTCATTGTTTCTGATTGAATAGTGAGAGCTTTTTCCCGTAAGGCGGAAATTGTCGGTACAACGCCCAACATATTCACCCATTCATTGAACTCCATTACTTCTTCCTCAATCATAAGCATAATTTTTTCTGCTGCTTTTTCCCGTTCAGCAAGATTAGATTGAACAATTCCCTCTAGGTCATCAATATCATAAAGGAATGCATTTTCTACTTCTGATATCGCCGGATCCAAATCCCTTGGAACAGCAATATCAACCAGGAAAAGTGGACGGCCTTTCCGCATTTTTTCCATGTTTATTAGCATGCTCTTTTCAACAACATATCCACGGGCACCTGTGGAACTAATAATAATATCAGCATCCATAATCGCACATTGTAATTCTCGCAGCGATTTTGCTTCGCCATCAAAACGGTCAGCAAGTGTTTGCGCTTTTTCAAAGGTACGGTTGATGACGCTAACTTTTGTTGCTCCATTGGAATAAAGATTCTTGATCGCAAGTTCACCCATTTTGCCCGCACCGATTACAAGTACATGTTTGTTCTGTAGATTACCAAACACTTTCTTAGCAAGTTCTACAGCAGCATAGCTGATGGATACGGCATTTGCACCGATATCTGTTTCTGAATGTGCTTTTTTTGCAAGAGTGACAGCTTGTTTCATCAGATGATTAAATACAGTGCCTGTCGCACCATTTTCCTGTGCTTGCAAAAAGCTCGTTCTTACTTGACCTAAGATCTGCGTCTCACCTAGCACCATAGAATTTAGTCCACACGTCACTTTAAATAGATGCTCAATTGCGGATTCATGTTCATGAATAAATAAATGGGGTGAAAATTCTTTTTGGTCAATACTAAACCATTCTGATAAAAATTCTTTAATATAATAACGTCCAGTATGAAGTTGATCAACGACCGCATAAACCTCTGTCCGGTTACATGTTGAAACAATCACATTTTCAAGAATGCTTTTTTTATTTTTCAAAGCCGCCATCGCATTTGGTAAAGCTTCTTCCGTAAAAGCAAGCTGTTCCCTCATTTCCACTGGGGCTGTTTGATAGTTTAATCCTACGACGATGATGTGCATAAAAAAACAGGCACCTCCAAGATAATTACTCAATGCTTCCATTATATCACGTAGATTAGAAGTATTCTAATAAAGATGTGAACAGATAATGAATTAAGGCACGAATACAACACCTAATTAAAGCAAGGTAAAGTAAGACGTTTTTTATAATTGACGTTCTAAAAAAAATTTCTAAACCTGAAGTATAAAAAGATAATACGTACTATGTTATATTTAAGCAATACGATGTTCTTATAACCTTTTGTAACATATCAAAAACTTAAATGGAATACAAGGAATTGAGACAGGTGGGAATAATATGAAAAAACAAGCATTATTTGCAGGAATTATCTTGTTTGGATTCGGTACTTATTTCTTATTACAACAATATCATTTTACCCTAATATCAGGTTTATACACATGGCCCACACTCTTAATAATTATCGGAATTGGCTTTCTTGTACAAGCATATGCCGGGAAAAGTTACGACGCGATTATTCCTGGAATTGTGCTCACAGGAATTGGCTTGCATTTTCATATTACTAATAAGCTTGCCGTTTGGCCTGATCACACTGGTATATTTTTGCTAGTCATTGCTCTCGGACTTTTATTAAAATACATAAAAACTGGAACCTCGCTCATACAAGGCATACTTTTTCTTTTAGCTGCTATTTTTATTCTATTTTTTGACAGGTTAATAAATTGGGCAGTTACAAATGGGTATAATATCACTGTTATTAGTAAGATTTGGCCATTTTTCTTTATTGCAGCTGGCGCATATTTTTTATTTTTTAGCAAAAAACAGCGGTGATAAATGATTATCAGCTTCCATACAATTAGTGATCGTTTATTTGATCCACTACAACCATAAACCATAAAAACAAGCTGTCGGGATATTTCCGACAGCTTGTTTCTTTTTCCTTAAGACATCCTTTTTTTCAACGCATTCCACACTGTATCTTTTCCTTCAGATGTTTCCGATGAGAACACAATAATTTCATCCTCTTTTACAAGATCAAGATTTTTCCTTATAATCGAGGCATGTTTATCCCGTTTACCACGCGGAATTTTATCCGCTTTCGTGGCAATGACAATGCAAGGAATGTGGTAATATTTTAGGAAATCATACATCGTTATGTCATCTTTCGTCGGTGGATGACGCAAATCAACGATTAACAGTGCCGCACTTAATTCCTCTCGGCTTGTGAAATAAGTTTCAATCATTTTACCCCATGCTTCTCTTTCACTTTTCGAAACTCTCGCAAAGCCATAACCAGGTACATCTACAAAGTAAAGTGCTTCTTCTATCTTATAATAATTCAACGTTTGAGTTTTCCCTGGTTTAGAAGATGTACGAGCCATGCTTTTTCTATTAATCATTTTATTAATAAAAGATGATTTCCCTACATTTGATCTGCCAGCTAATGCAAATTCGGGAAGGCCCTCTGTCGGGTATTGTTCTGGTCTGACTGCACTGATAATAAGTTCAACATTATTTACTTTCAATTCTTTTCACCTACTAGCGCAGAATCAAGGACTTCATCCATATGCGCTACAGGAATAAAGGTTAAATCGTTACGCACACTTTCAGGAATATCATCGATATCTTTCTCATTTTCTTTCGGCATAATAATGGTCGTTAATCCCGCACGATGAGCACTTAGGCTCTTCTCTTTCAAGCCGCCGATCGGAAGCACTCTTCCACGTAACGTTATTTCACCTGTCATTCCTACTTCTTTTTTTATTGGTTGGCCAGTTAAAGCCGATACTAGAGCTGTGGCAATTGTAATTCCCGCTGATGGTCCATCTTTCGGAACTGCACCTTCAGGAACGTGAATATGGACGTCACAGGACTCGTGAAAGTCTTTATCAAGTTTCAGTACTTCCGCCTTTGAACGAACATAGCTAAACGCTGCTTGTGCAGACTCCTGCATCACATCACCAAGTTTTCCGGTTAACACTAATTTGCCTTTTCCCGGTGATAAGGAAACTTCAATTTGAAGAGTATCCCCTCCAACAGATGTATAAGCAAGTCCTGTCGCAACTCCGACTTGATCTTCCAATTCAGCCTGACCATAGCTATATTTTTTCTTACCTAGCAATTCTTCTATATTTTTCTCAGTAATAATAACACGTTTACGATCACCCGATACGATGATTTTTGCAGTTTTTCTACATATGGATGCTAATTGTCGATCCAATTCGCGTACACCAGCTTCTCTCGTGTAATAGCGCACTAGCTGTTTTAAAGCATCATCTTTAATCTGAAGCTGGCTTTTCGTTAACCCGTGTTCTTGGATTTGCCTTGATAATAAATGATCTTTCCCAATATGAATTTTTTCCAATTCTGTATAACCAGGAATCGTAATAATTTCCATCCGGTCTCTGAGTGGCCCCGGTATCGTAGCTAGGTCATTAGCTGTAGCTAGAAACATTACTTTTGATAAGTCGAAAGTTTCTTCTATATAATGATCGCTAAAGGTACTGTTTTGAGCCGGATCAAGTACTTCCAACATTGCAGAGGATGGATCACCACGAAAGTCATTTGACATTTTATCAATTTCATCAAGTAAGAAGACTGGATTGTTCGTTCCTGCTTTTTTCATCCCTTGGATGATTCGTCCTGGCATGGCACCGACATATGTTCTACGATGGCCACGAATTTCCGATTCATCTCTGACGCCTCCAAGTGAAACCCGAACGAAATTGCGTCCCATTGATTCTGCTATCGAACGCGCAAGGCTTGTTTTACCAACGCCTGGAGGGCCGACGAGACAAAGTATTGGACTTCGTAGTGAATTCGTCAACTGTTGAACAGCTAAATATTCCAATACTCTTTCTTTTACTTTTTCTAAACCATAATGATCACGTTCAAGAATTTTTTCGGCTTTATGAATATTTAAATCCTCTTTTGTGGCTTTTGCCCATGGTAAGGAAATAACCCAGTCAAGATAATTACGTATAACTGAACTTTCAGCAGAAGTGGCAGGGATTCTTTCATATCTGTCTAGTTCTTTGTATGCAGCTTTTTTTGCATGTTCTGGCATTCCTGCCTGTTCAATCTTTTCTGTTAACTCAATAATTTCAGCTGATTTTCCTTCTTTATCCCCTAGCTCTTTTTGAATAGCTTTCATTTGCTCTCGTAAATAATATTCCTTTTGCGTTCTTTCCATTGATTGCTTAACACGCTGACCAATTTTTTTCTCAAGGTTAAGCACTTCTTTTTCATTATGAATAATCTCAATTACTTCACCAAGTCGTTCTTTCACATTTATTATTTCAAGAATTTCTTGTTTATCCTGAAGTCTTAATGGTAGATGTGAGGCGACTATGTCAGCCATGCGACCCGGCTCTTCGATATCCGCAACAGTAGCAAATGTTTCTGCAGATATTTTTTTCGAAAGCTTAATATATTGTTCGAAGTATTCTAGCATTGTCCTCATCAATGCTTGAATTTCGACATCTATTTCAACTTCATCTTCAAAAAGTTCTAAACCAGCTGCCAAATAAGTATCTTTATTGATAAATGATACTAGCTTAGCCCGAGAAATTCCTTCTACTAACACTCGAATAGTCCCGTTAGGTAATTTAAGCATTTGTTTAACTTTTGTTAAAGTACCCATTTCGTATATATCTTCTTGTTCTGGTAAATCAACTGACACATCTTTTTGTGTTGTTAAAAATATAAAATTGTCTGTCAACATAGCTTGTTCCAACGCCTGAACGGATTGTTCCCTTCCTACATCAAGGTGCAAAACCATTGTCGGGAAAACTAACATCCCTCTAAGAGGCAACAATGGCACAAGCGGCTCTATTTCTTTCGTCAATTTGTACACCTCCAAAATACAACCCCATGCAAATTAGAAAAGCGCAAGGTAATCAGCTTTATGCGATAAGTAATAACGAACGTTAATATCTTATAAAGTGAAACTCCCATCAATCGTGCCTTTACGGTCAGTTATCCTCCAATTTAGCTTAACTGTTTTTTACTTAGAATCGTAGGTTTTACTGCTCGTTAATCTGCGAATAAATCTGCTTTTCAAGAGTCTTTGTTCAATTTTAGCTTATTATGCCATACCATGTCGAGGGACAGGCATTATGAGAATATTAGGAGATGTACTTTCGTTTATACACTTCTCTTATTCTGCTCTTCATTGTTCGTCGTATAGCGCAATTCCTGACCTGGATTATGCACTAACGCAAACTCAAAAGCTTCCTCTATTCGTTTTATCGGGATAATTTGAACACCTGTTATTTCTCGTAAGCTCGACTGCATATTTTCAAAAGGAATTAATACCGAATTAGCTCCGGCAATTTTGGCCGCCTTTACTTTTGAGTATATTCCACCCACAGGTTTAACATCTCCATGAATGCCAATTTCACCAGTCATTGCGATTGTGTTTTTAACTGGTAGTTTATAAATGGCCGAATAAACTCCCACAGCCATTGCAACTCCCGCAGAAGGGCCATCAGTCGGTATACCACCAGGATAATTCACGTGAATATCATATTGATTAGCCGGAACGCCCATCGTTCTAAGCACTGTAATAACATTTTCGATCGAACCTTTTGCCATACTCTTACGTCTAACGGTTTTACCTTGCCCATTAATCGTTTCTTCCTCGATAATTCCGGTAATTGTAATAGAACCATTACTTTTTGTCGGTAAAACTATCACCTCTATACCAAGGAGCATCCCTGTAGTTGGACCAGTAACTGCAAGTCCGTTGACGATTCCAACTTCCGCTTTATGAGAGATCTTTTTATCATACCTTGGCGACAATTGGCTTGAACGGATCATCCATTCCATATCCTGCTCACGTATATGGTCCCTATTTTCTGTTATGGCTATCCCAGCTGTAATTTGGACCATATTTACAGCCTCTCGTCCGTTTCTAGCATACAATGATAATGCGGACAAACTAGGTTCACCAATGCTCAACTTCACTTTTTCAGCTGCATTTTTTGCGATTGCCACTACCTCATCTTGATCTAACTCTCTAAAAAAAACTTCCATGCAGCGTGACCTTATAGCGGGTGGTATTTCATTAGGTGTTCTTGTTGTAGCACCAATCATTCGAAAATCAGCAGGTAGACCACGTTTAAATATATCATGAATGTGAGCTGGAATTTGCGTATTTTCTTCACTGTAATAAGCACTTTCCAAAAAAACTTTTCGATCTTCTAAAACTTTCAGCAATTTATTCATTTGAATAGGATGTAATTCTCCAATTTCGTCAATAAAAAGAATCCCTCCATGTGCATTTGAAACAGCTCCTTGCTTCGGTTGCGGTATTCCAGCTTGCCCCATGGCCCCAGCACCCTGGTAAATCGGATCATGGACAGAACCAATTAATGGATCTGCAATTCCGCGCTCATCGAATCTTGCTGTTGTAGCATCAAGCTCAACAAACACTGCCTCATTACTAAATGGGGATCGCTGATTTCTTTTTGCTTCTTCCAATACTAATCTTGCTGCTGCCGTTTTTCCAACACCGGGAGGACCATAAATTATTACATGCTGCGGATTAGGTCCGCAAAGGGCTGCTCTTAATGCTTTTATCCCATCTTCCTGTCCGACGATATCCGCAAATTTAGTAGGACGAACCTTTTCAGCAAGTGGTTCCGTTAGCCTTATCGCTCTACGTTTTCTCAGTAATTCCATTTCCTTTTTTGATTCTCGGTCAATTGTCACTTTTTGTGCACGTTGATTTGATAGTAAATTAAAAAAGTATAAACCAATTACTATCCCAAAAAACAACTGAACAATTAAAACGAGTACAGTCCAATTCATCGCATTCCCTCCAAGTATATTTTTACATATGTGCTAGTATCTCCTCTGAAGGAAAGGATTAAACGGAAATACTCGATCCAACTACGTTTAGATTAGACTTTTTTGCATCGATACCCACACATAATCTCATGAATTTAAAAAACGGTCCAGGAAGTATATACCTCCTGAACCGTTCATTTAATTATAATTGGTATTTATTCAGGCCCACATAAAGTGGGTCACATGTTGTTGCCCGACGTGGCGAACTTAACGATAATTCATTTTATTTATTCATTACTTAACAGGCACTTACGCAGATGTTTTTTCTGTTCCTTTGATGATAGTACCATCTTCAAGGACAAGTTTTGGTGCCTTTTCTTCCAGTACTGCCTCTTTTGTAATGATACATTTTTTAATATCATCACGTGAAGGAAGATCGAACATTACATCGAGCATAATCGTTTCAATAATGGAACGAAGCCCACGTGCTCCTGTTTTTCTCTCAATGGCTTTTTTGGCAATTTCACGCAAAGCATCTTCTTCGAATTCTAGTTCCACGCTATCAAGCTCAAACATTTTTTGATATTGTTTTACTAGTGCATTTTTCGGTTTTGTCAATATTTCGATCAATGCAGCTTCATCAAGCTGCTCAAGGCTAGCAATGACTGGCAAGCGGCCAATGAATTCTGGAATTAATCCGAATCGAAGCAAGTCTTCTGGAAGTATCTTTGTCAATAATCCAGTCGAGTCGGCATCATCTTGCTTCACTTCAGAACCAAAACCAATAACCTTTTGTCCTAAGCGACGCTTAATAATTTGTTCCACACCATCAAAAGCCCCACCACAAATAAATAAGATATTTGTCGTATCGATTTGAATAAATTCTTGATGTGGATGCTTACGGCCACCTTGAGGAGGAACGCTTGCTACCGTACCTTCTAATATTTTCAACAATGCTTGTTGAACACCTTCACCAGACACATCGCGTGTAATGGATGGATTTTCAGATTTCCGGGCAACTTTATCGATTTCATCGATATAAATAATCCCTCTTTCTGCTTTTTCCACATCATAATCAGCGGATTGGATCAATTTCAACAAAATGTTTTCAACATCTTCCCCAACATAACCTGCTTCAGTCAAAGATGTGGCGTCTGCAATTGCAAATGGCACATTTAAAATACGAGCTAGTGTTTGCGCTAATAATGTTTTACCGCTACCTGTTGGGCCAATTAAACAAATATTACTTTTCGCAAGTTCCACATCGTCTATTTGGCTATTTGAATTGATACGTTTATAGTGATTATACACCGCAACTGCGAGTGACTTTTTCGCTTGATCTTGCCCAATAACATATTCCCTTAAGATCTCCCTGATTTCCTGGGGTTTCGGAACATCTTTGAACTCAACCTCTTCTTCTGTACCTAGCTCTTCCTCTACAATCTCCGTGCAAAGCTCGATACATTCGTCACATATATATACACCAGGACCAGCAACTAATTTGCGGACCTGTTCTTGGGTTTTTCCACAAAAAGAACATTTCAATTGCCCTTTTTCCTCGTTGAACTTAAACAATGTAATCTCACCCCTTTTAATAACTAAACCTTCGTCATATTAGTATTGCCTAAAAACATTTTATACCCTCGACAAATAGTTATGTATTGCATTGTAGCATACACTTCCATATAATAACCATTATTTTGCGCTAAATAGGCTGTACATATTCCGTGATCTTTCGAAGAATCATATTTCGGTAAATGATCTTTTATTACTATTATGTAGTTCTTGTACAAAACAAGGCACGAGTACTTCCGTGCCTTGTTACATCTTATGTGATATATGCCAATCTTATGTTATTAATTATGCGTTTGTTTTGCTGTTTTCAACAAGAAACTCAACTGCTTTTTGTACTTTCAAATCAGCCTTTAAGTTATTCAAGTTGCCACCTAACGCTTTTTGAATTTCTTCTACAGGCATATTATACATTTCAGCCATTTTATTTACTTCTTTGTTCACATCTTCATCATCAGCTTCTAATTTCTCTACTTCAGAAATTGCTTCAAGTGTAAGATTTGTTCTCACACGTTGTTGAGCATCTACAGTCATTTGTTCGCGCAATGCGCTTTCTTCTTGACCAGAGAATTGGAAATATAGTTCAAGGTTCATTCCTTGCGCTTGCAAGCGTTGTTCAAACTCTTGCATCATGCGGTCTACTTCTGATTCAACCATTACGTCTGGCACTTCAATTTCCGCGTTTGCTGTAGCTTGTTCAACTAATGAATCACGAAGTTTTTGTTCAGACTCTGTTTTCTTACTTTTCGTCAAACGTTCTTTAATAGATGTTTTCAAGTCTTCAAGTGTTTCTGCTTCCTCGTCCACATCTTTTGCAAACTCATCATCTAATTCAGGAAGCTCTTTTGTTTTGATTTCATGGACTTTCACTTTAAAGATCGCTTGTTTGCCCGCTAATTCTGCTGCATGGTATTCTTCCGGAAATGTTACTTCAACCTCTTTTTCTGCTCCAGTTTCTAGACCAATTACTTGTTCTTCAAAACCTGGAATGAATGACCCGGAACCAATTTCTAGTGTATAGTTTTCTGATGTCCCACCTTCAAAAGCTTCTCCATCTACGAAGCCTTCAAAGTCGATAACGACTGAGTCGCCATCTGCTGCAGTACCTTCTTCTTTAACGACAAGCTCCGCTTGACGTTCTTGAAGTGTTTTTAGTTCTTCTGTGATATCTTCTTCTGTTACTTCTGTTTCTAGTCTCTCTGCTTCTAGTGCTTTGTATTCACCAAGTTTTACTTCTGGCTTTACAAGTACTGTTGCTTTGAAAATCAATTCTTTACCTTTTTCCATTTGCTCGATATCGATATCAGGTCTATCAACCGGTTCAATCCCTGCTTCATCGATTGCATTTGCATATGCATCAGGCAAAATAATATCTAATGCATCTTGGTAAAGTGACTCAACTCCGAAACGTTGTTCGAACATTCCCCGTGGAATTTTACCTTTACGGAATCCCGGAACATTCACTTGTTTTGAAACTTTTTTAAACGCTGCGTCAAGACCAGTTTTTACCGTTTCTGCATCTACTTCTACTGTCAGGACACCTTTATTACCTTCTTGTTTTTCCCATTTTACTGACATAATCATTACCTCCAACAATATATACTAACTACTGAATCTACTTTTTAACTGTTAATCCGCTTCCTTATGTACAAAACCGTTTCAGTGTAACATCTTATGGTACGGCATAACCATTATATTATAACATAGCTTCCTATCCTTTCAAGATATGTTGCTATATTATTGGTGAAGAAATTTGTTCTAATTCAGTTAAAAGCATCATTGCATCCTTTAAATCCTCCAGCCTTACGTTAAATTCGGATGCTAATTTTTCTGTATTCCAATTGTCTCCATACATTTCATAGCCTAACCCTCGGTAGGCAAGTGTCCATAAGTTTGCATTATCTTTTTCAAATTCAAAAGGGTAAAGAATAAACGCATGTCGCTTAATCATATCATCAAGTTGCATAAACAATATAGGATTGTCATGTTCAAGCTTGACTTCAAGTGCATTTGATATCGTTTGAAATAAGGATGTTTCACCTACCTCTGACAGTTCAGCAGGTATAAACGTACCTTTGTAATGCATTTTCCGAACAAAGACCTCTTGACTGATTTTATTTTCTCGTAAAACATTTAATATAATCGTTTGTAAAAAAGGATGTGCTTGTTTATCTTCTAACATAAGTACCAAAGAATCTAAATAAGGATGAATATTTTTATCAGCGAGACTTCCAAGCTGAAATGTTTGCTCTTGTAAATCGAGACTATTGAAATAATCATAATCAATTGAAATACTTTTAGCTTGTTCATCATTTGCCAATACTTTTTTACTTAAACCTAATATTGTTTGAAAATGTTCCATTTTTTCCTTAGGTACTTCTTTTTCTTCAAATAACATTTCTAATGTATGAACGACTTGATCGTGTTGGTTAAGTTGAATTAAGATCATTAAATAAATATCGGTGATTTCATAATAATCACCGATTCCCTCGTGTAATAGTTCGGAGGCAATTAGTTTCGCCTCTTCATAAGCACTGCTTTCATACAGTGCCACTAGAAAGGCTGTACAAACTTCATCATTACTAGGGTCTAATGCTTTCGCTTGCCGGAGCATGTTTGCTGCCTCTTGAAAGTCATTTGCTTCCATCCGTTCGATCCCTTTTTCATATAGACGATGTTTTAATCCCGGAAATAAAATAATATTATCTTCTTCTCGGTCGTAGTGATTTTTTTTCATCGCAGTACCGCCCATCTTTGTAAATAAAAACAGTGTAACAAAAGTACGTGTCGATAACAAATTAAAAAAACTTCAATTTTTGACCTTCATGGTTGAATTCACATAGAATCGGTCACGAAGCATAGGTCTTAATAAAATAGTATCCACAAATTGTATGTATCTAAAACAATTTTACAAACAAAAAGCGCGCTATGCTCATGCTACGCTTAATTCAGAAGCACTGACGTATGTATATTGTTTTATTTCAGTTGGTTTTTGTAAAGTGCTGTACTCTTCCTTCACCAATTTTAAAGTGTTTTATATATCAAGTATATTTATCTACTTATAATTATAATGGCGTCCCAGCGTGTCGTTGTATCGTAAGATATCCATCTATTATGTATCCGAACGCCTTGGACATGCTAACATCGAAACAACTTTAAAACATTATGCGCATGTTGTAAAAGAATTAAGAGAAGAAGATGCAAAACGTACTGTAGATATATTCGGTGGAATGGCTAATGTGTAAAAGATGTGTAAAAACTTTTCTTTATCTATCTTTATCAATCGTATACCATGTAAAATAAAAAACGCCCACAAACGTTGATTTAACAACATTTAAGAGCGTTTTTGTCTATTTATAAACTTACTCATAATATACTTAATGGCGTCCCAGGCAGGATTCGAACCTGCGACCCACAGCTTAGAAGGCTGTTGCTCTATCCTGCTGAGCTACTGGGACGTGTTATCTTAACGACATTTCTTATTATAGCTTACACTCATTAAATATGTCAACAGGTATTTTATACTTTTTTTTAAAGACGCTGGTTTTCACACCAGCGTTTTTACTATTTAACCTGCAAAAGTACGTGTTAGCTGCGAGATCTCATGGTGATTTTCATTTAAAAACTTTACAGTCATCCCTGTTTTATTTTCTTCAATGATTGCATAAGATCTTTCATTGCCACCACGAGGATAAGAAATACTTCCGGGATTAAGGAAGAGGGTTCCATCGATCATTTCCGCTCCGAGTAAATGTGAATGGCCAAAAAATACAAACTTTGCATCATATTCTTTTGCCTTATAGGAGATAGGCAATAATGACGATTTAATCTGATGTAGATGTCCATGTGCGACAAAAATGTTAACACCCTTGATTTCCAAGATTAGTTTTTCAGGAAAGCGACTATCCATATCACAATTCCCGGCAACGATAGAATAACCATCAATTGCGGGATCATCAGCTGTTAATTCCGAGTCACCGCAATGTATCATCGCATCTACTTTATTCAGATATTTTCCCTTTAACTCCTCTAAAGCCGTTCTATCTCCATGACTGTCACTTACAACTAATAGTTTCAAGTAAGTTCACCTCTTTTTAAAATAATCGGCGACCAAAGGTTCTAGCTTTTTTAACGCTAAGGAACGATGGCTAATCCTATTTTTTTCCGTTGGCAATATCTCAGCCATTGATTTCCCTGCGACATCTACATAAAAAATAGGGTCATAACCAAAACCATTCACGCCTTCACGTTCCCCTAATATCTTACCTTCACATTTACCCGCCACTACTTCTGTACGTACCCCAGGAATAGCAAAAGCAAGCGCACAATAAAAACGAGCGGTTCTTTTATCTTCAGGTACATCTTTCATTTCCATTAAAACCTTATCTATATTAGCATTGTCATCTTTATCAGTCCCCGCATACCTAGCGGAAAAAATCCCTGGACTCCCATCAAGCTCATCTATAATCAGCCCAGAATCATCGGCAATCACAACAGTGCCTGTTAACCTTGCGATTCCTTCTGCTTTTAAAACAGCATTTTCTTCAAAGGTTGAACCTGTTTCTTCGATATCTGGAAGATCCTCTAGATCTAATAGGGACAAAACTTTCACATCATATGGAAAAAATAATGCTTCGAACTCTTTTACTTTTCCTATATTTTTTGTAGCAATGATCATTTTTTTTGTCATTTTTCACTCTCCGAGATTTGGTGATTAGCGATTAAATTGGACACATCACCAAGTGCATCTTTTTGGATAGTAATTAATTTTTTTATTCCCATTTCCCCAATTGCAAGTAGTTCTTGAAGTTCACTTGCTGAAAATGTTGACTCTTCACCAGTACCTTGTAGTTCGACAAATTTCCCTGCACCTGTCATTACGATGTTCATATCCACAAGCGCTGAGCTATCTTCTATATAATCAAGATCTAATACAACACCAGTATCTTGAACAACTCCTACGCTAGTAGCTGCAAGATAGTCTTTTATCGGAAAAGTTGAAAAGTTTTTTTCCTGATGCACTTTATTCAGGGCAAGCGCCATTGCAACAAATGCACCTGAAATAGATGCGGTTCTTGTGCCGCCATCAGCTTGGATAACATCGCAGTCGATCCACACTGTTTTTTCACCGATTACTTCAAGATCGACGACCGCTCTTAGCGCTCTCCCTATCAAACGCTGAATTTCCATTGTACGTCCTGATACTTTACCTTTTGATGATTCTCTTATATTTCTCGTACCAGTAGCACGGGGTAGCATTGAATACTCAGCAGTAATCCAGCCTTTTCCTTCTCCACGCATAAATGGTGGGACGCGTTCTTCCACACTTGCAGTACAAATTACCTTTGTATCTCCAACTGTAATAAGCACCGATCCTTCAGGATGCTTTAAATAATCAGTTTCTATATGTATATTCCTCAACTCATTTGCTTTTCTTTCATCATGACGCATGTCGTATTCCTCCTAATCAAAAATGAAAAGAGGCGGCGTTCTGCCAACCTCTTCTGTTTCATTTATAGTATATCAAAAATTAATATTTTAAAAACTTCCAGCATTTATTTTTTCAGGACGGGTAACTGGAGCAGTCAAAGTCTCGCCAGCTTCATTCATTAATTCCGATTTCCCGTTGACCATGATAGAAACACTTTCAATACCCTTTTGTTCAGTCAAGGATAATACAAGCGACTGTAGTACCTCGTCCGCAATCACATTTTCTCCACTGCTTCCTAATACTGCCTCATTAAAATTAAGTGTGACATTTCCCTTTTCAACTTTAGGTTCATCTAATAGTTTTACATCATCAACCAACCCTAATCCACTAAAGAGTGCTGTTTGTAGACTTGGCCCTTCGATCAATTCATTGATAACTGCGGTCAAATCATCTGATTGATTATTAGACACACGACGAGTTACTGGTACATAATAGTAATCTTCACTTGCTTGAGCTAAATAATAAAGTGTAAGTGGGCGTGAATTTGTAATATCGACTAGATCGACCTGTTGGGTATTAATCCCATCCGCCCTTGATAAACCTTCCTTACTTATCGGTGTTCCATCAACAGGCATTTCCTCTAACACATATCCATTTACCCTCAGTTCCACCGATTCTACTGAATCAAATTGTGTCAATGTCCATGTAACAGCTTGTAAAATTTTCTGTTCATCCTTCGCTTCGTATTTCGTAAATTCTTCAGAAAAATCTACCACTGCTTTACCATCTTTTATATCTACATCTACTTCTGTTCCAGCGGGGAGTACCGTTCTAAACCCATTAGGTAACATTTCGGTGACAGGTCCTTCAGCTACTAAATGTTCTAAAGCTTGCTTAGCTCTAGACTCTGTTTTTGGTAATGAAAGTCTCTGTGAAACAACTAAACCATTTCGATCAATTAAGTAAAGATCGGTCATCATTGTATCTGTAGCTTCTTCACCTGCGGTTTCTTTCTCAGCAGTATCAGGAGTAGCTTCTAGATTTTCACCCTCCTTTAAGTGAGAAACTTCCTTTTGCGGATCGATTTTCTCTTTATCTTTACCGATGAGACCGCATCCGGCTGAAAATATGCTCGTTGCTAAGATAATTACTAAAGCGGCCACATAAGTCCGTTTTGCCATTTCTACCCCTCCTAAAACAGTTTGTATACCATGTATACGAGCTATACATCAGGAATAGACCGCTTGGACAAAAGTTTTCGTAACCTTAGGTAGTAAACTTCTATTTACACACAAAAAAACAGCCTCAACTAAAGCTGTTTTCGTGAAATTCATATGTGTAGATTCGTTTCATAATGGGTAATATTCGCAAATTCTATCTGCAAATTTTTCTCTTTAAGCCAATCCATAGCTATGCGGCCAAAGATTTGTTTAGAACCAGTTGTAAAAAAAATATGTTTAGGCTTTTCGCCTGATGCATTTAACATTTTATTATAATCAAGGATCGTGCTGACTTCTTGGGCAGTTTCTTCTCCTGAACTAATCACTTTTACTGAAGGTCCCATAACCCTTTCAATAAGTGGTGCTAGCAGTGGATAATGTGTACAACCGAGGACGAGTGTATCAATACCACTATCTTTAATTGGATCAAGCGTTTCAGAAACCACTTTTTTTGCAACACTACTATTATATTCAAAACTTTCTACAATAGGAACAAACTTCGGACATGCTAGCTGTGTAACATTCACTTCGCTATTAATTAACTTTAGTTCATGTACATATGCTTTGCTGTTAATTGTCCCAATCGTACCTAGTATCCCTATTTGTTTATTTTCCGTACTCTTTAAAGCCGCTCTAGAACCCGGTGAAATAACGCCAATTACCGGAATATCCAGCTCTGACCGCATTTCCTCCAATACGACAGCTGTCGCAGTATTGCAAGCAATAACAAGCATTTTAATATTTCTTCCCACCAAAAATTCTGCCATTTGCCAAGTGAACTTTCTTACTTCTTGTTCGGTTCTAGGCCCATATGGACATCGAGCAGTATCTCCTAAATAATAAATTACTTCATTCGGCATTTGCCTTATAATTTCTTTAGCTACCGTTAAACCACCAACACCAGAATCAATTACACCTATTGCCTGTTCCAACATTCCCGCCTCATTCTTTTCGCATATCGTGATGCAGCTTAGATAAACTATCTTTTAGATTGACAACCTCATCAGCAGAAAAGCGTACAAGCACATCTTGCAAATAACCTTGTCGTTTCTGAATTACTTCGTCAATCATTTTCTTACCTATTTCTAGTAAATGGATTCTAACTACACGACGATCGTTCGGATCCCTTACACGCATAACAAGTTCTTTTTTTTCCATTCTATCGATTAAATCCGTAGTTGTACTACATGCAAGATACATTTTATTAGATAATTCGCCAATAGTCATATCTCCATCTTCAAATAGCCACTGCAAAGCAATAAACTGAGGAGGCGTGATCGAATAATCTGTTAATAGCTCGCGGCCTTTTTGCTTAATAATAGCCGCTATATAACGGAGTTCTTTTTCCAAAGCTGCGACGTCTTCTACATTATGTTGCAGAAGTTCCTCTTCTAAAATCATGATCAGCCACTCTCCCTATATTTTTTCTTTGTCCTAATTGTCCCCTTTTTCTTAAAAAATTTCAAGATTAAAGGTAACTGGCATGGTTGATTTTTATATATTACGCTATCTTTTCTTTTGTTCCTCGAGAAGCGTTATAATTTTATCAAGTTTCTTTTCTATCTCATTGGATTGCATATCTTTATAGGGAGATTGGACGATTAATTTGCGAATAAACAAGCCAAATGATACGGTGAAAAGAATTACTAACAACATAACAATTATGATGAACAATGTGCTCGAATTAGAATATGCTTCCATATTAATCAACTCCTTAACAAATTATTTCACAGTCACATCACTTTCACTATACCAATGATAGAAATTATCAGCGACACCCGTAGGAATATCCTGTACTTCAGAATGATGAACTGGTTTTGATCGATTTACCGTTTGGATTGTAGCGAGTCCATACATTCGCTGGAGCCTTGTACGTGTCACAGCAATTTCAATTATTTTATCACGCTTTGTGATAAATACGTCTGTCTCAAGACTGCCACTTTTAAAATAGATAAAATGATCGTCAATCTTAAAGCCTGTGTTCCAATAATTTAGCATCCGCAATATATAAACGAATAAGCAAAAAATGATAGTAAGAAACCATAATCCGGGCTTAAAAATTAAAATCAGTATAGTTGCAATTATTACAAACCAAGGTATATGTAGCATTCTAACAATGAATGATTTCCTGGGTAATTTATTTAGTGTTGAATCCACTCGGAAGTCTGGTAGCAGCTCTTCAACCATTGAATAAGCGCGATTCACTGGCAAAAATGGGTATAATGAATTCGTATCGCTTAGTCCTTCACCTAGGCTTCCTGCGCTTATCAACTTTACTTCCGCAAGGCCGAGGATCCGCTTCATAAGTGATTGTGTAATTTGAACAGCTTGTACATTCCCCTTTCTGATAGAAAATGCATTTTCTGCCAAAACACCTTTTTTAATAAATATCTGCTCTTGATCGGATGAAATTTCATATTTTCCATATTTAATAAAAGTAGAAATCATTCCGTATACAATGGCAATAACCATCAGCAAAATAACAAGAAGCGCAATCATCCACCAATGGCCTGAAAGTGTATGGTAAATTCCTTTTAAGTCAGCTTGTAATTCAAATATCTCATCTAACTTATAGATGAATGAAAAGACAATCGGCACAAACGCGAGAAAACTAAGAGAGGTGAATACGGCCTTGATTACATCTCTTTTTATTGGACTAAAGTGAATCGTTCTTTTTAGCTCCGTTTTTGTCCTTTCAAAACCTGTTCCTTCGTCATCTAACACATTAGCATCCGCTGCATAGGCAACTTCTTCCATTGAAATAGGGATCGCTCGCTCTATTTCATCCGCCTCACCACGAGAAATCACATCAAATTTAACGGAAGCTTCTTCTCCATCAGCACCAGTTTCTAATGTAATAGAAGTAACTGCAAAAATTCGATGAAAAATAGTTGTCTTCTTCTGGATATTTTGCACTTTTTTCAGAGGAACGCTTCTATGTTGCTTGATAAAAACACCTTCATAAATATGTACAGCATTATCCTTAAACACATATTTATAGGCCCGCCATTTAAAAAGATAAGATATGGGACTATAAATAATATATGCGAAGAAAGCTAGTCTTAAATAATAAATAAACATGGATTCAGAACTATATTTCAAGATAAATAGAAAGACAAAAACAAATGATATGTTTTTTATCATCTTCCAAAGATCGAATATCATTTTCAATGGGTGCAGTCTTTTCTTGATAGCCAAGTTAATCCACTTCCTTAATTTTCGCAAAATGTGCGATGCGATCACGAAGTTCAAGTGCTTCTGCTCGTGGAATCATCGGGATTGCATGTGTAGATGCCATTGTCCCAATTTCTAAAGATATAAGACCATATTTCCTTAGAAGCGGTCCTTCACTAGTCGATACATATTGCACTTTCTCCATCGGAATTAAAACATGCTCCTCAGTCCAAGATCCATGTTTTAATTTCACAAATGCTTCATCGACATCATAGCGCCAACTCCTTTGCAAAAGGATCGGTTCAAATACAATCGACCAAATGGCTGACAATCCGATTAAACCAGTAAGTAACATTAGAATAATACCAACCCAATTTACCCAAGAGAAATGATAATCAAGATAAAGTAAGATCGATAAGATAAGTAATGTTGTCACATGACCAATCAAATTACTCAGTCGCCAAACTTTCGTTGCTACAATAGAAATCTTTCTATTTGGTCGTGTTATTTTTTCATACATACAATCACTCCAGTCTATATTACATACGAATGAGAGGTTAAAAGGTTTCCTATACCGAAACTACACGCTTTAATAATCGGAAAATTAATGAAATTTCTGTCATATTTTAAAATTGCAGAAACTTTTCTATACTTTTCAACGTCTAGTTATTAAGAACATAAGGGAGTGAAAAAATGAAAATATTAAAAAGAGTATTAATTGTATTTGTAGCATTCATGACATTAGGTTCCTTCTCACAGATTGGCTTGGCTACTGCTGAATCAAACGAATTGGACAAGCCTTTATCTTCTAATCCCCCGCCGCTAGACCTTAGTATCGGAACAGGTAGTACATTAAATAATATGAGTCTTCTTTCAACTCAATATTTAATGAGTGGTAGTTCAATGATTCAAGTCGTTAATAGTACAAGATTAAAAGTAAGTGGAAACACAAAAGCTTATACCCCTGTAGACAAAATTACTGTCGATCTCTATCTAGAACAATGGGATTCATCTTCAAGCAAATGGAAAACTGTACTCTCTATAGGAGAAACAAGTAATTTTTATTCTACAATTGTTTCCACAGGCAAAGAAGTACAGGTGGTAAAAAGCTACTATTACCGCTTACGCGCAAATCATAGGGTAGTGAAGGCAGGTAAATCTGAAACGAAAACAAGTGTAACTGGATACGTATATGCGAAATAAAATAGGTGAAAGCGCCATGTTTCTTTAAAACATAGGTACTTTTCTATTTGAAAAAAGCTTGCCTCAAGTTTTCACTTCGGGCAAGCTTTTTTTCAAATAGATTTAGCAATGCTTAAAAGTTCTTCTTTTTGCAACTTTCCTTCTATTGAAAAGTAATATATTCCGGATACCCAAAAAAGCTGCTTGAGACCATCTTCGAATTCCACTAAGTTGGCTTTTTGGCCTTTTATCAATAACTCTTCTATCACTACATCTTCTTGCTCTAATACATTTCCAAATGAAAATTGGTCCACCACCTCCATTTGGGTCAGATTGAATCCCTGATCTTTTTTACTATAATGAATGAATGCCTCCTCCGTATTTCCATTTTGGTTTCTCTTTACTGTTATCTCGTCTAATTGAAAACCAGAAGGTAAATATGTTGGTATTTTAACTGAAAAGTCTGCAATACTTTGAGCCTCTTCCATACTTATTTGTTCATATAATTGCTCCGAACCTTCTATAATTTGGAATGTTTCATCTGAATCTTGAATCGATGCCCCCGAATCCGGTGCATCCTTCCCACCCTCTGGAACTCCAGTACCTATTTGTCCGAATAACTGCACAACAGATCCTTGAACCATTTGATACATATGAACAAACCTACCAAAAGCTATACCTTTTTGCGGGGACCATATAATGGAGAATAATAATAATAATACGGCTGCAGCCAATAGCATAGATTTACCGTAGATTTTTTTCGGCTTTCTGTCTGTTTTTTGCATCTTCTCCCATGCTTCAATAGCAGAAAGTGGGGGAGAACTTTCCGTCATTTTCTGATTGAAAATTTCTTTAATACTATCGTCTAGTATTATTTTTCTATATTTTTGCATTGAATATCATCTCCCTTAAAGCTGGTTGATTTTCAATCGATCTTCTTAGCTGTAATTTCGCTCGATGTATACGAGATCGAACGGTCGTTATATTTATTTGCAACGATCTAGCTATCTCTTCATATGACATATCATGTAAATACCTAAGAATTAAAACTTGCTTATGCTCTGGTTTTATTTCATCCATTGTTTGATATAAGATGCTTTTTAATACTCTTTCTTCTACGATCGTTTCTACTGATGACACATATTCGTTATCCATAGCAAGCTGTTCATTTATAATGACGTCTTCTGTAGCAATATCGTTCCATCTTTTTATTTTTCGTAGCTGATCAATTGCTGTCCGAGATGCAATGGCCGCTATCCAAGCACCTAATTTCTCTCCACTTTCAACCGTATGTATATTTTTAAACACCTTAACAAATGTTTCTTGTACTACATCTTGAGCAAGATCACGATCCTGCACTATATAATAAGCTGTAAAATACACGCGCTCATAGAACATTTCAAAGATAATTCTTTCTGAATCACGATCTTTTTTAAGGACTTTACGTAATAATCCTTTGATCAAATCTAACACCTCTCTCTAAGTGTTCAATCTATCAATTTAGTATTATATCTTTTCACACAATTCTACCTCACTTTACCATGATTTTCCACTTGATTATTAAGAAAAGCACAAGTGCCCTAGTCTATACTTACTAGAGTTATGTTTCTAACCTGAAAACCGCACTTAATTTCAAAGGCCAAGATTAGTGAATCTAGCTTAATAGACAAAAAAGCAACCAAGATACCCTTATGGCATCTTGGTTGCTTTTTTGTCTATTTATTACGTTTTTTGAGGAACCTTTTCTAAAAAGATTTATTAGCATAGATAATTTTCTTCTAATAAATAATTTATAACCTGATCTACGGATACATCTATAGGTTGCTTATCATTCTCTATCACTATTTCTGGATTTAGCGGTTCTTCATAAGGGGCACTGATTCCAGTAAAGTCTTTAATCTCTCCATTTCTTGCTTTTTCATATAACCCCTTTGGGTCACGCCTTTCACATTCTTCAATATTACATTTCACATAAATCTCTATGAATTCTTTTGTTTCAACTAGCTTACGAACGGTATCACGATCTTTTATATATGGGGAAATGAACGCCGTTAATGTAATAACCCCTGCATCAACAAATAGTTTTGATACCTCGCCAATTCGGCGAATGTTTTCAGATCTATCTTCAGGACTGAATCCAAGTCCTTTATTTAAACCATGCCTAACATTGTCCCCGTCTAAAATATACGTACTTATTCCATGTTCATGCAATCTTTTTTCAATAGCTACACATAGTGTAGACTTTCCGGAAGCTGATAAACCCGTAAACCATAAAATAGCACTTTGATGCTTATGCAGTTTTTGTCGTTCCGCTTTTGTCACTTGTGAATCATGCCATGTAATATTCGTGGACATCATCGTACATCTCCTCATTTCTAAAGCCATATGATTTTAATCATTGCAAGTGTCGATACCATAACAATTATGTTTAATGGAATCCCAACTTTTAAATAGTCCTTAAACTTGTAGCCACCCGGTCCATAAACGATTAGATTTGTCTGGTATCCAATTGGGGTAGAGAAACTTGCAGATGCTGCAAGTGTTATCGCAATTACAATGGAGATCGGATCTACATGCATTTGCGAAGCAACTTCGATCGATATCGGAAACATAATGACCGCAGCTGCACTATTCGTAATCATTTCCGTTAAAATATTGGTCAGCATATACATAGATCCAATCACTGCAATAAGACCATATGGCTGTACAATATGAACGATTCCCTCTGCCAAAAAGGTAGCTGTTCCACTTTTCAAAAGTGCCGTACCAATACCGAATGCACTAGCTATTAACAATAGTACTTGAAAATGGACTGATTTCATTGCTTCTTCTGGTGTAATAACCTTTATTAATAATAGTAAAATAACAGTTAGGGTCATCGCCTTAAACATGGAAATCAAATTGAATGTAACTAAAATAATCATGATTACTAATGTAATAACTGAAAACCAGCCTTTTCTTTGGTCCTCTAATATAGGCGGTGTATGTAAAGGGGTCGTGATATAAAAATCGTTAGAATGCATTATTTTTCGATCAAAATCAGGTCCACATAATAATAAAAGCGTATCACCCGTTTTAAGTGTGATATCGCCAATTTTACTAACCACCCTTTCACTATGACGGTGAACAGCTAAGACTCCAGCATCAAATTGACTACGAAAATGGGAATCTTTTATTCTTTTATATAGCAATGAAGAATGATGAGAAACAACCGCTTCTACTAGTTGAGTCTGTCCATTCCTCAACATATTTAACGTCAACTCTGAGCCAGTTTCTAATTGCAAGCCCTGCATTTGCTCCAATTCCGCTATCGTAGAAATGAGTCCGGTAAATATAAGACGATCGCCATTTTTAATGATTGTAGTCGATTTTACAGGTGATATTTTCTCCGTATCACGAATGATTTCTATTAAATATAAACCCTTTAGTCTCCGTAATCCTGCATCTTCTACAGACCTATTCATAAATGGAAAATTTTCTTTCACAACCATTTGTGATAAATATTCCCTTGTTTGATCTTTTACCGTATCAGACATTACCCGATGATTAGGTAAAATTTTATAACCGATTATAATGATATAAACAAGCCCCAGTATGACCGCTGGAAATGAAACAATGCCGATTTGAAAAAACGAAAGCCCTTCAAAACCTAATTGAAGCAACATTCCATGTACAACTAGATTTGTAGATGTACCAATTAAGGTTAATGTCCCACCTAGAATCGTAGCATATGATAATGGTAATAAAAATTTAGATGGGGATAGATTATTTTCTGAACACCATTTCCGCAAAATGGGCGTTAATGTAATCACAATTGGCGTATTATTTAAAAAAGCTGAGAACCCAACCACTGGTGTTAATATTTTGAAAAGTGACCATCGCTTGGATTTACTTTCTCCTAATAACTTTGTAATAACTCGGTCAGCAAGCCCACACTTTTGGATGGCGGCCGCAACGATAAAGAGTAATGCAATAGTCAGCATTCCCTCATTTGAAAATCCTTTCAGTGCTTCCTCGACTGACAATACGCCACTTAACATAAATATAGATAATGCGATAAATATAATCACTTCTGGTCGACTTACTTCAAATATAAGCGCTAACATCATTAGAATAATAGTGAGTAGAATGAAGCTAATTTCCATAGTCATTATCATCACTCATGATTGCTTTGTTTTATTTCACTCATACCTTTGATTAATACTTCAGCCACTTCAGGGCGTGAAAATTCTTTTGGAGGTTTTTCTCCATTACGCAACATTTCACGCACTTTCGTTCCACTTAAATGAACATGATATTCCTTATCATGCGGACAAGTTTTAGATGTGCCCATATTTCCACATTGTGTACAATAAAATGCATGTTCAAAATTAAAAATAGTAATTCCCATCTCATCTTCCACTTGACTAACTAATTGCTGTGCCTCATATGTTCCATAATAATTGCCTACACCTGCATGGTCTCGTCCTATAATAAAATGGGTGCAACCATAATTTTTTCGTACCAACGCATGTAAGATCGCTTCTTTTGGACCCGCATAACGCATTGCTGCCGGATAAATCACCAATTGTACACGATCTTTCGGATAATAATTTTCGAGCAACACTTGATAGCTTTCCATCCGAATATGTGCGGGTACATCATCTGATTTTGTTTCCCCTACCAATGGATTTAATAATAAGCCATCCACGCTTTCCAACGCAGTCTTTTGAATATACTCATGCGCTCGATGAACGGGATTACGCGTTTGGAAACCGACCACCTTTTTCCACCCTAAACGAGCGAACATTTCTCTCGTTTCCTTTGGATCCTTGTAGAATTCTCTAAATTCCCTATGTGTTGGGCGATTTAAGAGCCGAATAGGCCCTCCTAAATAAACATCACCTTGCTCGTATACCTTCCTTACTCCTGGATGCAACGTATCCGTCGTACCATATATCATTTTCGCCTCTAGATCCTTGTCATAAACGTATTTTTCCTCCAACGATAAGAAACCATAAACTTCAGCGTCTTCACCTTTGAGTACAATTTCCTGTCCAATTACCATTAAATCGGCTTCTTCTTGCGTAACAGATAATGTTATAGGTATACTCCATACAAGGCCATTAGCTAAGCGCATCTCTTTCACGACACTTAAATAATCTTCTTGCCCCATGAAGCCAATTAGGGGGCTGAAACCTCCAATAGCAATTAATTCTATATCGGAGATACTCCAGGCAGATATTGTTAGTGATAATAGACTACTTGCTTTTTTCATCATATTTTCTCTATCGCTTATAGGAACCTCCCTATTGATTAAAACACCACCATGAGGCTGAATAGTTGATATAGTTTGTAGCGTATCATTCATCATATTTCCTCCATCCGTTCATTTAATCGAAGAATAAGCACTTTCCTTGTATTTTCCTGGAGAGCAACCAACCATTCTTCGAAATAGCCTACTAAAAAAAGCAGGATCGTCATACCCAACCTTTATTGCGACATTGATTACTTTATCATCGGATTCCAACAAGTATTGCTTGGCTTTTCCAATTCTTATACTATGGAGTACCTCAACAACAGTCCGTCCAGTTTCTTGCTTAAATAGACGATTTAAATGACGAGCACTAATATTAAATAAATGGCATAGTGTTGGGATAGAAATTTTTTGATCAAAGTTTCTCGTTAAATAACCATAAATACGCTGGACCAGTATTTGACTCTCATTTTCTTTGCCTGCATGATTGATATTCATCTTCTTTTCGTTATAAATTCGAGATAAGATAATTAATAACTCTACCAATTGCAAACGAATTAACGTTGAATAACATGCACTTTCCTTGTTATATTCATACATCATCCCTTCTAATAAGGAGTGAAACCTACTCGAATTATTTTCACCTAAATTAATGAGATGATAAAATCGTTCACTCTTATCCAAGAATGGATGAATATAAAAATAATCCATGGATTGAGATACGCCTAATTCTTTTAATAAAGAATCATGAATTAAACTAGGGAGAAATAAGCAATTAATAATTTCAAACTTTACCCCTTGCTCAATTTGAAACGTATGGATCTCACCTGGATTAATAATAAATACATCATTTGTTTTTATCTGATATGATTGACCTTCAAAAATATGCTTGGCATGACCCTGGACTACAAATACTAATTCTATGAATTCATGAGAGTGAGCTGGTGGGACGTTTGAAGCGTCATGATAACACCGTTGAATCCAAAATGGAAATTCATCTGTATCCATATACTCACTGCTTTGATATTCCGTTGTAATCATCCTTACTCCCCCTATTTAAAGGTAAAATGAAGTCACTTCATAGATTTTGTAATATATATCGCATTTGCATTTATCTGTAAAGGGTTTCATTTGATTTCAATAAAAAAATGTATTGTATTATTTAAGTATTTTGTTTACCTATTGAATCAATGGATATTACCTCTGTCAAACTATTAGATTTCGATTACTGCGCCATTTTCCATCTGGGAACGTATGGCTGCTTCGATGACTTGTTGAGCCAGCAACGCCTCTGCCCCGGAACCAGTGACTTGTTCTGGCGGGATTGCACTTTTTATCTCAGCTATAAATGTTTGAATACGATTTTTAAATGTTTCATCAAAACCATTCATTCCAGACAATACGGAGTTACGAACTACCTTCAATTCTGTACTATTATGGGGATAGAAGGTCACCCTATCATAAACATCTTCAATCGTAAACCGACCTTGCGTTCCCGCGACTTCACAGTATTCTATTGGATGCCGGTTATCCATGTCATAACTTCCAGTTAGATGTCCTACTGCCCCAGATGCAAATTCTAGGTTGATAGATGCTGTAGACCAAACGGATCTTCCAGGTGCTTTAGTCATAAATGCTTGCACCCGCCTAATGTCTCCACCAAAATAACGCATGACATCGATTGAATGGGGATGAAGTGCCCTTAAATGTATCCATGGACTTGACTCATTTGGATTCCCGATCGTTAATTTCATATTAAGAAAAAGTAATGTTCCGAGTTCTCCATTATTAATCCATTCTTTCGCACGATTTGCCGTGGGAACAAAACGATGGTTAAGATTACATGCAAGGCGCACATTTTTTAATCGAGCATATTCCACCAATTCTCTGGCTTCTTCTATACTATTAGAAAGCGGCTTTTCTACTAAAACATCTTTTCCGTTTTCAATAGCGATCATAGCCGGACCATAATGATGGGAACCATTTTCTTTACCACCAGTAGCAATGCTAACAACATCAATTTCTTCTGCTTGAAGCATTTCTGTTAAATCTGTATATGCCTTGACATTATATCGATTCGCCACTAAGTTGGCCAAATCCTTGTTTAAATCACAAACTGCGACAAATTCTACATCTTGATTCTCCTTATAATAGCGACAATGAAGTTTACCTATGTTATTTACTCCTACTACTGCTACTTTAATCATAAATTACCCTCCTCTCGATTGTATAAAGTGGTTCGAAGGATCATTCCTCCGGACCACTTTATAGACTCTCGGCATTCACCAAGCCGGATGGTACAAGATTTTCTTGTGCCATTTTTTCATTGTCTCCTCCTACTTTTAATAGGGAGATAGTTCACTTTCTAGTAGAATTACCCATTCTTTGTTGAATGAGATAAATAATCTACATACAACGTGTCCGCCTGCAACCGTTGATTTCCGTTCCAGGAGGACGCGTTCCGGGGGGGCGTGCAACTGTAGCGGAAATCAACCACGCACTACCTTGGTAAAGCAACAATGTTTCCAAAACAGCCTTTTAAAAAATAAATATGTGACGCTTCTTTTCCATGTCTCTTCTCTTTTTGAAAACTAATACCAAAATATTCAATAAAGCTTAATTCCCGGTAGGTTTTTGGAAATTCGGCAGATTTACGCCTCGAAATTTCGAGAGTCTATCTTTGTGTGATATTATACTTTTTCTTTTTCTTTTTCTTTATCTTTTTCTTTATTTTTATCTTTTTCTTTATCTTTTTCTTGTAATTGTTGTGCATTACTAATCGACCCGATATGCATTGAATCATAAGCTTCTTGCGAAGTTTTAAAAGGACCACGATCCAAGCCATGCCATTGTAAATTTGTGTACATTGGATTCGCACGCCCAGTTTCACTCTCGCGTTTGGCAATATAAGCATCCATTCTACCTAAGAGCATATTTACAATTTGCGGCTCTTGGTCAGCTAAGTTTATTAGCTCTTTTGGATCTTTAATAATATTGTACAATTCAATTTCAGCTTTAAAGTGAATATCTGGCTCAAGTGCGCGAATTAATTTCCATTCCGGTGTCCGCCAGCCATGTTTTCGCATCCATGTACATTCTGAAATATAAAACTCTGACACCTGTGAAACTCCTTCTTTTTTTTCATTAATCATCGGCATAAGATTTCGTCCATCAAATTCAATCTCAGTTTCGATTTCTAAGAGCTCTAAAACAGTCGGCATCAAATCTTTTATCAGTGAAAAATCTGAGACTCTTTGCCCTGCAGGTAATTTCCCAGGATATTTTAATATTAGCGGAACGACTAAATTATGCTCATAAAGACCATGATGGTCATACCAACAATCATGTTCATTTAAGGTTTCACCATGGTCAGATGTAATGATGATCAAAGTTTCTTCTTCTATGCCAAGTGTATCTACTGTCGTAAGGATGTTTTGAATGCAGGCATCCATGTAAGCTACTGCCCCATCATATTGCGCATCGATATAATCAGAATCTGTGCACCCGTCCGGAATCCAGGAGGTGATGTAATCCGCAAAAGGTTTAAACCTCTTCAAATTATTTAATGATTCGTTTGTTGGATCACATTCATCGCCATCATAAAAAATTCTTTCATACGGACCTGGTGGTAAATAAGGTGAATGTGGATCCATATGCCGTAAAAATAAGAAAAATGGTTTGTCCTCTGAAGATAGTCTTTTTAGTTCAGGAATCGCGACATTATTTAAGTTTTCCGCTTTTGGACAGCGGCCGGTTTCATCTGGACCCCAACCTTCATAATCAATATATTTCTGAAATCCACGGGAAGAAGGGTTACCAGTAAAACCTATGCAAGTTGTATTATATCCCTCACCATCTAAAATCTCGGGAAGAGTCTTCACATGATTGCCTAACGGGCCTTTATGTCTAAGTGCCACTACGTCCGTACCAAAGCAATCCATCCCCGTAATCATCGAAGCATAACCAGGAGTCGTTGGAATGCTAGGACTGAAGTGGTTCTCAAATAAAACCCCACTTTCAGCGAGCTTGTCGATATGCGGTGTTGTTAAACGCTCATATCCATAGGAACTCATTCTATCTCTACGAAGACTATCAATCCCAAATAAAATAACATTTGGTTTCTTTTTCATTCCACATCTTCCTTTCTATACAAGTTTCGGTTGTCTAGCACCCAGTGCCTTTAAACATGCGTTTAAGTATCCGTAACTCTCGGCTGCAACTATCGAAACATCTGCCAATGAGTGATTATTTGCTCCGATTACTTCAAGGCAAATTGGACCGGAATAGTTACCATCAACCATTGCTTTACAATAAGCATATAGATCAATATCTCCGCGTCCACAGGCTTGGTTTTGGATATCACCAGGTCCTGCAGTACGACCTTTACAATCTCGAATATGAATATGTTTTACCTTACTTAATACTTTTGGTAGTTCCTCATCTGGATTTTCATTTCCACGATATATATGACTTGGGTCCATATCAATTCCAAATGCAGGTGCAGAAATTTCAGCCATCGCTCGAAGTGTTGTCTCCGTATTATATATGGCATTGCCAATATGGGCCTTAACACATAGTGTGACACCATAGCTCTCCGCTTTTTTCGATAATCTATAGAGAGTTTCAATAGATTGTTCAAGATCAGCCTCTACACCCGATTTTCCTCCTGGCCCAACATTAACAATTGGTATACCAATGTCAGCCGCCGCCTCGAAAGCTAATGTAAGACGTTCCTCATCTAAAGAGGCTACCTCCATTGATAAAAATTCAAGACCATGCTTCTTTACAATCGAGCGTAATTCATCCGCTTGTTCTTTCCATTGATCAAGAACAAGATGCTCACACATTCCTTTTATTGCGGAAATCTCTACACCATCATACCCACTTAACGCAATTTGCCTTGCCGCAGTGGCAAAATCAAAATCCTTAAATAGAACGGAATTAACACCCAATTTCATCATTGTACACCTCCTGAAATAAGTGCCATATCCTTTACATCTACAATGGATCCTGTTTCCCATGATTGAATGGCTGCTTCTATAATCAACTGTGCTTTAAGAGCATCATCTCCTGATCCATCTATTTGATCATATGGGACACCTGAAGTCAGTTGATCTACAAAGGAATTGATGCGGCTTTTAAATGTTTCAGGAAACGCACGCATTCCGCCAAGATGACTATAACTTTCTGTTTCAATACTTGCTCGTGGATAATAAGTTAATTGTTCACAAGCATCCTCTAAGACAAATCTGCCCTTAGAGCCTACTACTTCACATAATTCCAGCCCATAGCTCGCACCCGCATCATAGCTTCCAACTAGATTTCCAATTGCCCCATTTTCAAACTCTAAAATAATCTGCGTATTAGACCAAATAGAACGCCCTTCCCCTTTCATCATAAATGCAGCAACCCGTCTTACATCTCCACAGAAATAACGAATCACATCAAAGGAATGAGGATGCAAAGCGCGCAAATGGAACCACGGGGAGCTTTCAACTGGGTTATTAATCCACATCCTCATGTTAATCATATGGATTTTGCCTAAACGATCGCCTTCCAACCATGATTTTGCTCGCTCAGCAGCAGGTGTAAAGCGATGGTTAAGATTGACAGCATATGGTACTTTCTTACTTCTAGCAAGGTCAACCATTTGTTTCCCTTCTTCAATATTATTAGAAATAGGTTTTTCCCCGAGCACAGGAATACCCGCTTCTAATATTTCCATTGTTGGTGTAAAATGCTCACTACCATTTTCCTCTCCTTTAGTACATACGCTTACAAGATTGAGTTCAAGACCACTATCTAGCATTTCTTTCACACTATAGAAAGCTTTTCCACCAAATTTACTTACGGCTTCATTAGCTTTTGATTCGATAATGTCACAAATAGCTACGATTTCAACGCTTGGATTTTCTTTATATACAGATGCGTGGATACTCCCAATATTACCGATACCAACAATCCCAACTTTTAAAGTCATCCGTTCGTCCCCCATATTCATTTTATTTTCACCTTTTCCAAATACAAAATTGATATGAAATTCTAGTTTTCTATCGAGTAAACTAAGATAAACTTCATGGCTGATTTGGTCACCTGGGCTTTTGCGATGTAAAAAACCGTCAGGGGTAGTCCATGTCATTTTTCCAATCAACCCGAGTGCTCCTTCCTTATTATTAATAGATCCTTTATTGCCGTTATATTTAATATCGTAGATGCATTTTATTAAATATTAACTAATTTTTGTTAAACCATCATTGTCCATTCTGCCAATTTAATGGTCTATTCAGCCATCCTATGAAAATTTTATAATTCCAAGCTTTGTAACTTATACTCTGTCGGGGTTAAACCCGTGATTGATTTAAAGTTTCTACAGAAGTAGTGAATGCTTGTATATCCCAATGTCAAGGCAACATCTTCCACCCTTTTCGCTTCAAGTAATAATTGTTTCGCCTTTCTAATTCTTTCAAGTATTAAATATTGCTTTGGAGGGAAACCAGTTATTTCTTTAAATATGGAGGAAAAATAAGTTGGATGATATCCGCAAACATCAGCTAATTCACTTAATGACCAATTAATAGCAGGCTGCTTTCGAATGGCTTCTAAAGCAGGGACTATTTTTCTTCTTTCTCCTAATAAATAACTTCCATTTATTTCGTGCCTTATAATAAATGTCAGCAACTGAGTAAACAATCCCCTAAGAATAAATGGAAATCCGTGTTCTTCAAATCGATATTCACGAACAATTTGTGCAAATAAACTTTCCATATTCGGCATAATAAAATGATGTGGAAAAATCACCTCTCCATGATCATCCACAAATAATTTGTAACGAGGGATAGCTGTATTCAAATCTGCATTCGAACAATTTTTAATCCCATGAAATGGATGGGTACCATATGGATGATCTGTGTTCCAATCAAAGTGAATACTCATAAATGTAAATGGTTCATTCTTAGAAGCTACTAATCTATGGGGACTATTCGATCCATAAAACACACATTCTCCCGCATGTAAAATAATCACATCCTTACCAAGTGTAAGTGTGGCCACCCCCGAAACAATATAGACTAATTGACAATCTGCTATGGTCCTTGGCCCCCAAGCTTGGTCAGACCCAGCTGTCATTTTATTGGCAAAATTAATTGTTGGTCTAAGTAATGAAAACATACCAACATCAATTATTTTCTCCATTTCCTTCATAAAAAAGCACCCCTAAACCTTTCACAATTAGTAAAAACATCTGTGAAAAGTGCAAATTTTACTACGTATATTCTAAAGACGCCACTATCTTCTCTTGATATCATTTATTTACAGGAAGAATGTTTAATTTTTTTAGATTTACACTGTTCAAAAAATGACTTTAGTTACTACTATTTCGAAAGGGTGAAAACAATGTTAACTTCTAAACAATTAAAAGAATTCAATGAATGTGGATTTGTCAAAGGTGATGTGATTCTAAATGATGCTGAAGTTGAACGACTTCGCGAAGAACTAGACTTAGTCATGGATGGGAAATCAGTAAAAAAACCTGTTCTAAATCGGAATATGTTAGAGAATGATTCGGAATTTGCTATGAAAATGGCAAAAAAAGATACAGTCGTTCAAATCGTAAATATGTGGATGGCTAGTGAAGCTTTTTTAAACCATGCAGCCAACGAAATATTATGTGAAGAAGTGGCACAATTATGTAATACAGACACATTACGAATCTGGCACGATCAAGTTCAATACAAACCACCTATCATTGGAGGGCCAGGAGATTGGCACCAAGATCATCCCGCATGGCCGATTATTCAACCAGCATCACTTGTCAGTGCATGGGTTGCGCTTGACGATGCATATATAGAGAACGGCTGTATGTGGATGGTTCCTAAAAGCCATCAATGGGGCGATCAACAAAAACATTTAGGTAGTACGCCAGATTTCAAACCATCTCATCAACAGTTAGATCTTCTTCCAGAAGGAGCGAATATAGAAGCAGTCCCATTCGAAATAAAAAAGGGCCAAGTAGGTTATCACCACTGTTTAACTTGGCATGGAAGCGGACCTAATCTCTCCCAAAGAAAACGGCGCGCAATTGCAGTTCATTATATGCCAGGACATGTTCGCTACGAGCCAACAGGTTCACATCCAATGGAACCTTTCGTAACAGTAAAGCCGGGTGAATTTCTTACGGGTGATGATTTTCCAGTTGTCTACAATAAGAAACCCGCAATCAGTTCATAATCCATTGCTTAATAGGTCAAAAGGGATGTCATGGCATAACCGGACATCCCTTTTTTACACCACCTTTATTTAATAGAAATGGCACTTTCATCAATTCGAATAATACGATCACGTACGTCACAAAAGTTGTTTATATTAACGTATTCCATAATAAAAGGTTTACCCTCCGTATATTTATGATACAGTTGCAAAAATACTTGCCAATCAATATCCCCGTCCCCTATTACTCGACCATATGTGTCATTTACTTTACGGTCTTTTCCATGAAAATAGGCGATATGTGGAGATAAATAAGAAAACATCTCTTCTTCCGAATTATTGGCAATTAAATTGGCTGGGTCCAATAGGACTTTAAGTCGATCAGAACCAACTTGATTAATTAAATCGACTGTACGCTTTGCACTCGGGACAACATCCAATACACATGGCTCAAGCGCGATCGAAACACTATATTTTTCTGCTTTCTTCGTTAGCCATTTTAAACTTTCAATAAGTCTTTGAAAATCAGCTTCATACGTATCTGCATTAATCCCCCTATTTCCTAAATTAAATCCACATTCACTCGATACAAACGGAATATGATTCAGCGACGCAATTTCCAGTAATCTTTCAAAATAGTCTAGGTTTTTTTTCAATTCTTCTTCATCAGTTTCCAGTAAATTTGTAAACACGCCAATTGCAGTTACTTCTATTCCATTCTTTCGATACGTTTCTACTATATTCCTACTTTGTTCGTTCGTGAGCGCATTCAAATCTGATCGTCCATTATAAACCCAGTAATTTGAATCGGTTTGAGAAAAACATAATTCTGTCCATTTGAAACCTTCACTGGATAATAGCTCCGCTGTTTCTTTATTACTTAAATGCGGGAAACTTCTCGATACAACACCTACATCCATCTCTATCCCTTCTTTCCATCATTTTATTATCATTTAGATATAATTTTTTTGTCCTTCGGCTGATTCAAATTTCTTCGTAATGCGAAAAAAACGAGGATCAATCCAATCAAGCATTCACCGCTTATTAACAAAATACTATTTATTCCTTTACTGGAATCCACGGAAAACATAATGACTTCGCAAATTAATAATAGGAAAGCTTGGATACCACTTATGAAAAAAAAGTGAGCTAAAAAACTACCATGCTTCATCCCTTTATTGTAAAAATAATGAGCCATCAAAACAAAAACTAGCCAAGTCATTCCTAATATTAAGAAAGTAAAATTATCTACTGCGGGAAGCTTCCATTTATTAAAAGAGTTGTAAAGTAGAATAACCATGAGTGTGTCCCTTATCATAAACCATAGTACCAAGCCAACACAGGCAGATATAGCAGACATAAATAACACAAGGCCGTTAGCTAACACTACATTTTTTTTAACAAGAAACTTCATGTATTTTATTTTCCTTCCATTGGAGATATGTTTTTTCCAAATCAGCCAAAATCACGGAACGAGTTTCTTCACTTTCTACTAAATTAGTTTTTTTTACATACTCCATCAATTGATTTAACTTTTTAATATAGGTTTTTTTCGCGACTTTTTGTAGCTTTATTATTTCTTCTTGTTGGCCATTCTCTTTGAATTTCATATATTTCATTTGAAAATTTCGGGACCAACTTTCGGGGACTTCTCCTCTTGTTAATTCATCAAGCACCATATGTTTATCACCTATATACTTTCTTGTAAAAAAGTTTATAAACCAGATTGCTCCTAACATACATAAGAAAAGAGCTATAACGAAAATGATGATAAGTATGAGAATATGGTTCATATCGCAAGGGTTCCTTTAAGAGCTAACTCGCTTGCAAAATGGCAAGCGACATGATGACCTTCGTTAATTTCGGTTAAAGCGGGAGCTTCTATTTTGCAAATTTCTTGAGCATATGGACATCGAGGATGGAAATAACATCCTGTTGGTGGATTAGCTGGATTTGCTACCTCTCCTTTAAGAATAATTCTCTCCTTTTTTAATCTCGGGTTTGGCATTGGTTTCGCCGATAACAATGCTTCTGTATAAGGATGCTTTGGATTAGAGAACAACTTTTCGGTAGTTGTCATTTCTACTAGTTTCCCTACATACATAACACCTACACGATCAGAGATGTGTTGGATGACCCCCAAATCATGAGAAATAAATAAATAACTTAAATCGAATGTTTTTTGTAAGTCCTTTAAAAGATTAATGATTTGTGCTTGTATAGATACATCTAATGCTGAAACGGCTTCATCACATACTAAAAACTTTGGATTCGTTGCCAACGCACGAGCAATTCCTATTCTTTGCCTTTGCCCACCACTAAATGCATGGGGATATCGTTCAAGGTGTCGACTATTCAAACCAACAATTTCCATTAAATGTTTGACTTTTTCCTTTAATTCATCACCCTTTGCTAATTTATTACAAATTAATGGTTCTCCAATAATATTTAATACTGTCATACGGGGATTTAAAGATGAATAAGGGTCTTGAAAGATTAATTGCATATCCCTTCTAGTATCTCGTAAATCTTGTTGATCTAGTTCCATAACATCCACGATTTCATTATGACGATTTTTAAATTTCACAGATCCATCTGACGGTTCTATCGCTCTTAATAAGCTTTTCCCTAGTGTTGATTTTCCGCAACCAGATTCTCCAACAAGACCAAATGTCTCCCCTGCATTTACATAAAATGACACATCATCCACTGCTTTTACTTGTCCAATTGTTCTTTTTAAAAACCCCTTTTTGATTGGAAAGTATTTTTTCATTGATTGTACTTCAAGTATTTTATTATCCATGCCATAAATACCTCCCCATTATATCTCTTCAATTCTCACACATCTTACATAATGTCCATCCTTCACCTTTATTAGAGGGATATCTTCTATATTACATACGCCATCTTTTGCGTGTTTACATCTTGTATAAAATCCGCAACCCTTTGGAAGATTCATAGGGATAGGCACTGTACCTTCAATAGATTCAAGTCGCTGGTCTTTCATTCCAATGCTAGGAATAGATCGTAATAATCCTAAAGTATACGGGTGAACAGCTCCAAAAAATAATGTATCAACATCAGTATATTCTACTACTTTACCAAGATACATGACTGCAACATCATCAGACATTTCTGCAATGACACCTAAATCATGAGTAATAAAAATAACGGCTGATCCCGATTTATCTTTTAGACTATTAATCAAGTCTAATACTTGGGCTTGAACTGTAACATCAAGTGCTGTAGTAGGCTCATCCGCAATAAGGATGGATGGGCTGCAACATAAAGCCATCGCAATCATCGCCCTTTGTCTCATCCCACCTGATAATTCGTGTGGATATTGATCAATTCTTTGTTCTGGATTCGACATTCCCACTTTTTTCAACATATCTATCGCAATATTTCTGGCTTTCTTTTCATTGTTCGTAATATGTAACATAATTCCTTCCGTTAGCTGATTCCCAATTGTATGGATAGGAGAAAAAGCCTTCATTGGCTCTTGGAAAATCATTGATATTTCACCACCACGAATGCCTCTTACTTCTTTTCCTTTTGGATGAAGTTCTCCAATATCGATAATCTGCTTAGTTTCCCTACTACGAAAATAAATTTGTCCATCCACTTTCCCAGGTGTATCCACAATTTGCATAATTGCCTTAGCTGTTACGCTTTTTCCACTACCACTCTCACCAACAATGCCAAGTGTTCTACTTTTTTTTATTATAAAATCAACGCCGCTCACTGCTTCTAATATTCCTTCATCCATTTTAAAATTCACTTTTAAATCTTTTACCTCTAGTATTATTTCTTCACTATCATAAATATTTAAATCCTTTTGCTTATTTTCTGCTATTGATGAATAACTCTTCAATTTGCATTCCCTCCTTTATTTATAAGGATCAGCAGCATCCCGCAGACCGTCGCCAAGAAAATTAAACACAAGTACCGCTACTATAATAAAGGCAGCTGGCCAAAGGAGCCATGGATGATGCGCCAGATTTTCTAACTTTTGCGATTCACCTAAGAGCACACCCCAGCTCACTACAGGAGCTTGAAGCCCCAGGCCAAGAAAGCTTAATGATGTTTCACCAAGAATTGTTGTTGGAATCGAAATGGACACATTTATAATGATGTAACTAGCAAAGGAAGGTATAAGATGCTTAGAAATAATTCTCATATTACTTGCCCCAGCTAATCTTGCTGCCATCGTGAAATCTTCTTCGCGAAGGGAAAGGACCTTTCCTCTTACAACACGCGCCAATCCTGTCCAACCAATGATAGAGAAAATCATCACCATTCCCAAGTATACTTTTGCTGGCGACCAGTCGGATGGCAGAGCAGCTGCAAGAGCCATCCATAATGGAATAGCCGGAATGCATAGTAATAAATCGATTAAACGTTGTATAATCGTATCAACGATTCCGCCAAAATAACCCGATATACCCCCAAGTACGATGCCAAGTATTACCGTAAGGATAATGCCTAAAAAAGCGAAGGATAAAGAAATTCTTGAACCATGAAGCGTTCTCGTAAATAAATCTCTACCTAATGAATCAGTCCCCATAATAAAGAATGGAGCTTCTGGATCCTTCAGCCCAACTAAATGGGTCTTTGTTTTAAATAGTCCCCAAAATTTATACTCCTTTCCTTTTACAAAAAAATGAAGTGGATATGTTTTTGTAGAATCATTTTTAAAAGTACGGCGAAATGTATCCTTATCCATCTCTTCTGTCATTCCGTAAACAAATGGGCGCAAACTAAATCCCGTTTCTGGATGGACAAAATGTATTGATTGTGGTGGTGCATATTTGTAATCTGAAAATCTTTCCATAGGGAGATGTGGGCTTAAAAATTCTGAAAATGCCGAGATAATAATTAAAAGAGTAAGTATCGGTGCTGATATGATTGCAAGTTTATGTTTTTTAAACTTCCACCACATTAATTTCCATTGGGAAGCAACTTCATATTCAGCTTCTTCATTTAATTTATGATTTACCTTTACGGGTTTATTGCCTTTATTAAAAACCAACTTCATTCTTCTACACCTCCAAATCTAATTCGAGGGTCTATCCAGGCTAGTAATATATCAGATACCAATGTGCCTATAACTGTCAAAACACTCAAGATTAATATAAAACTTCCTGCAAGATACATATCTTGAGTCATTAAGGCGTCTAATAGCATTGGTCCAGTAGTCGGTAAATTCAACACAATCGAAACAATCGCCTCACCAGAAATAATAGCGGGAAGTGTCCAGCCAATTGTACTAATCAATGGATTAATGGCCATGCGCACCGGGTATTTAAATAATAATTTCCCTTCTGTTAAACCTTTGGCACGTGCAGTAATCACATACTGCTTTTGCAATTCATCTAATAACATTCCGCGCATCACTCGAATCAAACCGGCTGTTCCCGCGGTTCCAATTATGAGAACAGGTACCCAGACTCTTTGAAGCATGTCCAATAGCTTAGCTATACTCCACGGTGCAGAAGCAAATTCCGGTGAAAATAATCCTGTTATCGCTACACCAGTGTTGACAAAAACGGTATAAATAACGACGAGTGCAATTAAAAAATTTGGTAATGCAAGACCGATAAATCCGATGAAAGTGAACACATAATCCAAAAAAGAATATTGTCTAACAGCTGAGTATATACCAATTGGTATGGCGACGATCCAGGTGAAAATTAAGGTGAAAATAGATATGAGGATCGTCAAACCTAGCCGTTCTCCGATCACATCTCCCACTGGCTCATTCCAAGTAAAGGAGCGGCCAAAGTCCCCATGAAATATAATGTTTTTAATCCAAATAAAGTACTGTACATAAATTGGTTTATCCAATCCATATTGGTTTTTAAGCGCTTGAACTGTACCTTCAGATACTTCATTTCCAGATAATTCTAGTTGTGCGATATAAGTTGTCAAATAATCACCAGGTGGTAATTGAATTAATGCAAAAGAAATGATACTGATTGCAATCAATAATGGAATTAATTGTAATAGTCGATGCCCAATAAATGATAACATCATTTAATCTCCTTTCATTTAATAATTATTTAAAGAAAAACCCAGGTAGTATAACGAAATTACTACCTGAGTTTTAAGATTATCAACAATTATTATTCTTTAAAATACATCTGTTCTCCAGCAAAGTTTATACTAATTGCTGTTCCTTTATCTGTGATATTTCCTAATTTAGCATTAACAATTAACGGCTGTTTTACATCTTCAATATGAACAAAGTAAAATATATTCTCTCCCATTTTTTCTCTCAATGTGTCCATAATTGCCACCGCTTCTTCGGGAGGACTCACATTCATCTTATCCATTAATGTATAGAACTCTTTTACTTCTTCAGGTGGTTCCTCACCGTTTTTACCACCAGATTTCCACCATGAATCCCACTGTGGACCCCAAAATCCCTGTCCCCAATCTTGCATATAATAAAGCGGTGTATGTGTCCACATGATTGATGCTTTTAACTCGTTGGCAGTGTTACGTGTGCTCCATAATGTTCCATCAATTGTTTTTACTGTTACATGAATACCAATTTCTTTCCACATCTCAGTAAGCAACTCTGCAAGCGGAACAATGTCTGGAGCTGCTGCCTGCACTTCAAATGGAATAGAGAATCGCTTACCGTCAGGACCGATTCTAAAGCCATCCGATCCTTTCTCCATACCCATTTCATCTAATAATTCATTCGCCTTATCTAAATCCAACGTACTATCTATAATTTTTGACGGTTCAGCGAAACCATAGTATAGTGTGTCAATTATTTCATCACGGTCAATGGCATAATTCAATGCTTGTCGAAAACGTTTATCATTTACCACTTTTCGCCATACTTTATCTTTATGGGTTAAATTCAAGAAGATATCGGTTGGTGTTAAGTGCATATTTGCTAACAATGCTTCGTATCCACCTTTTTCTGCGTTTTCCCGATAAACAGGCATTTTGGCAAGTGCAGTCGCTTCACGATTGAAATCAACTTCTCCTGCAATCGTTTTTAACCCTGTAACTTCCGTATCTTGTACAATTGCGCTTTTGATAGAGTCAATATACGGCAATTGATTCCCCTTTGCATCGACTTTGAAGTAATATGGATTCCTTTCATAAATTCCGTGAGTTTTCGTCATTTCTTTAAGCTTCCATGGATATAAAACAGGGAAATCTACTGCATTTGAATGACTCATTTCCCTTTCAGTAATATCCATATAGTTAAAGAAATTCACCCAATCAGTTTCTTGATCTTCCTCGAACTTATGTTCAGCAATTTGTTTTTTCAATTCCGCTTCATCAGCATATTTTTTATGAAATTGTTTTAGGTAATGGGCTGGTTTTAAGAGATCACCATATCCACGCCAGTTTTGAATTGACAAGCTAATTGGAAAACCACCATTTGGCTCATCAAAAGATATTTTAAAAGTAAATTCGTCCACAATTTCCAACTGCATTGGAGATCCTGCCGTATTACTACCTGAGTGTAGCCATGCAGGCAAAATTGGCACAATTTCTTTATTGAACTGGACATCTTCAATCGCAAATCTTACATCTTCAGTTGTTACCGGTTCTCCATCAGACCACTTCATCCCTTCCCTCATATAGAAAGTAAAGACTTTTTGGTCATCTGATACTTCATAATCTTTTAAAACATTCCCTGTAACTTCTTCTCCAAGTATGCCTGGCGTATTTAACAATGGTTCATTGCTCATGACGAATAAATCTGGATCCCAGTTTACAGATTGAGCAACGGTATTAAGTGTCCCACCATACTTACCAATTTCGAATGATAGGAATTCAGCAGGCATTTCATTTGGTATTTTTGGTTCCTTTGGAATCCTATCTTTTACATCCGGTAGATCCATACCATCAAGCATTGGCGCTTGATGAAACTCATTTATTTCTGAAGCATCCACTACAGCCGGCTTTTCATTCTGTCCAATTTCTTCGGTTTTATCATGTTCCTTTGTCGCTGAATCGCTTTTTGGAGAACACCCAACAATGATCATCGAAAATAGAATTAGAAAAGTGAAACCTACTTTAGCAGAATTTCTCATCGATATTTCCCCCCTTATAATTAGCTTCCAACCAATTAATGCATTATTTACAATGTTTCGATAACATTCAACAAACCTTCTCCTTCCTCTTAATTTAATAATTAGTAAAAGTTATATATGGAAGTCCAATCGGTTTTATCATAATAAATTGGTAAAACCGAGTGAACATTACCTTCATACATAAACATACTTTATCATGTGAATTTGTTTTTATCCGCGTAGTCGATTCTTTCTCTTTTAGGATCTTCCCTCCATTCATCCCAGGTCAGACCATATTCACTTAGGATTTTTTTAATTCTTTTTTTAAAAGGTAACCCCTCTGTTTGCATAACTACTTTCATCGGATCTTCGCGAGCGCCAAGTTTATCTTGTACCCAATCATGTAATTGCTTTTGATATTTTTCTACTTGTTTTGGAAGATCTTCAGCAAGGTTTTTTTCCTCATTCGGATCTGCATTAATGTCGTATAGTTCAACTGGGGGCCTTGTAAAAGGACCGGAATCATACGTTTCAATATACTTAAACTGGTCGGTCCGGATTCCTCTTGCAGCTTGCCAGGCACATTCGCTCAAATATATTTCCTTGTGATGCTCAACTTTCTTTCCTTGGATAAGCGGCCATAAACTTTTCCCATCAATATCATTTGGCTTGTCAATACCGAGTGCATCTAAAATTGTCGGCATTAAATCAGCATGCTGTACAAGATTAGAAATTCTAACCCCTGCTGGAATATGGCCGGGCCATCGAATGATTATCGGTATATGAACAGTTGCTTCATATAGGCCGCAATGATCCCAATAGATATCATGTTCTGTTAAACTTTCACCGTGGTCTCCAAACAAGACGAGCATCGTATCATCTTGAATTCCTTCATTACAAAGAAATTGGTCTAAATCTTTTAAGAGATCATCTAAATATCTAATTTCCGCATCATATAAAGCATTTACATAATTTACGTCGGTAATATTTCCAAGCAAATCATAATGATGATACTTAAAAAATGGATATGCAGTATGATTGAAAGCTGCCTTCATACTTGTATTATCTGGGTTATAAGGATTGCTATTAGGATCATAAAATGCGGGAATATACTCTTTTGGTGGTAAATATGGCGTATGTGGGTCCCAGTAATGCAAAAACAAAAAGAAATCTTCCTCTTTATGTTCTTTAATCCAAGGTTTTGCCATGTCATTGATTGTCTGACCATCAATCCATCTAGTTTTACCGATTGTATTTATATAATATTGATATCCTCTAGCAAACCATTCTTTTAGATTATACAAATTATCGACTGCAGCTGTTGTATATCCCGCCTTTCGAAGCATACTCGTCAACCAGTCATACTGTTTTGATAAATAAGTAGAAGGTGAGCCATGAGAAACAACACCTGTTGTTAATCCTACATTCCCAGTAAAAATACTAGTGTGAGCCACTTCTGTAGGGATATCTGATGCGTAAGCGCTTTCAAACAATGCCCCCTGACTTGCAATTTGGTCTATATATGGACTAGTAGGAAGATTATAACCATAACTACCAAGTCTTTTCGCCCTTAAAGTATCTAAAGAAATAAAAATTATTTTCATATGCCCTCATCCTTTTACGTATATCTTTTATTTATTGATGTAAGATGTGCTCTTTTTACTATTTTACTTTCCAGATAATGATTAGTCATGGTCGATAAGGACATGTTATTGGTTCATTCAGCCAATTTTTACAATTGAGAGTTATTCCACCCTATAAACGACAAAAAACCAGAAAATCTCTTCTGGGTTTTTGTCGACATTTATTCATCTGTACTTTACTGTGTAGCAGAGTAAAAGTGCTAAATTCTTTAGGCGGTATATGGTCGATCTAATCATTTCTCGTTGACTACCTCAGTGATTGTGGCGTATCTTTATTTGTCACTTCTAGTACATCAAGTAGGAAAACAAAAACTGGAATTCCGATAATTAGGCCCCAAACACCAAAGAAATTTTGTGAAAAAATCAGGACAATAAAAGTGTAAAAAACAGGTAAATCTGTTTTAGAAGACATTAGCTTTGGATTCAATATATATGCTTCAATCCCATGAATAACCGCAATCGCTATTAACACATAAACTACCTTTATGAATCCTCCAATCGTATAGGCGATTAAACAAAGAGGAATAAGCGATATGAACACACCTGCTACAGGAATGAGCCCCAGGAAAAAAATCATGATCGCCAATCCGATAATTTGCGGGAATCCCATAATCATCAAAGCTATAACCGATAAAACACAGTTGATAATAGCAATAATAAATTGAGCTTCAATCACTTTACCAAAAGTACGAGTAAACTTTTTTCCAAAGAATTCAATTTCATTATAAAAAGGTGCTATCTTACTACTCTTAAACTTACTAGTAAATGCTTGTAAACGTGGTTTTTCTAGAAGAAAAAATAAACTTAAAATCAAAGCTATCAGAATTTCGACACTAGTTTTACTAATATCTGTAAAAGACTTCAGTAGAAAAGAAAAACCATTCTCTAAATAAGCGGCAATTTGGTTGTTAGAAATAATCGTTTCTATATAGTTTATAACAACATTTTCATGTGGCTGTGTATAAAATGCCGTTATCCGTTTGATTAGCTCACTAATTTCCAATGTAATAATGGGTAGATATTTTACTAATCCGAATGCTAACAAACCCACAATTAGTGTATACATTATTAATACAAGCAGCCTACGGTTTAATCGAATACGCTTTGCTGTAAATTCTACGAGTCGATCCATTAAAAACGAAAAAATAAATGTAAGCAAAATTAAGTTAATCATACTTCGCATAGCAAATAAAATTAATACTAGTAAACCAAAAATAATAAGGCGTTTTATTCCCTTTTTTTGAAAGACTTCAGCTATCCCGTCCATTTAGACCATTTCCCCTTAGTAAGTATCTACTTATTTGTAGATAACCCATTATGATACTTCTTTGTTTATTATCAACTTATATGATGAAGTTTACAAGCAGAGTTGTTTATTTTTTATTAAACATAAGAAGATAAATGAAAAAGGGGAAGTCTGTAATTATTGGCATTTTTGCTTAATCGGAGTTTTTGTCGAATGTCAAAAAGCTTTTGCTTTATTTTACAAATGAATTCCACACACAAAGTCCTTGAACCGATGAATTATTTCAGGTTACATATATATTAGATGTTAACAGAATATCAATTAGTCCTAAGTGGCGATAAAGCCAGGATGCGGGAGTAATGCTATATTAAACAGTATTACCTTCAAAAGAATCCACTTTTCTCGATTTTTCATGGGTTAGAGCTAAAATGAGGAAAAAACGATAGCATGCTCTTTTTTCATTTACTTTTCTAATCATATTCGCTCCTTTTCTTTTAAACGCCTTACAAAACTAAATCTATATCACTCAAGTGTGGGAATATTATTCATTGTTTATATTCCTAAAAGATATATGCTGTTACAAGATCACACATTTTTTAATACTTTCGCTTTTCTAGATATTTTATTCAAATGCGGAATGGTGACCATGTTATGTCCTAATATTTGTTATATAACCAAACGTAAATAATTAGGGTTCCACTCAACTTTTTAAAAAAAACGGAGCCGTTGACAAAATGTCAATTAAAATGTATATTTCATACTAACATCTAATATTTAACTTGAGAACTGTAGCTATCCATACAGATTACGTTAGAAAGGAATATATAATATGTCTAAAGTAAGAGAATATAATAATCTTGGTTTGTTGTTAAAAGAATTATTAAATAAACATTCAATGTCCATGCGGAAACTAAGTGAACTTACTGAAATCGATACAGCTACGATCTCTCGGATAATAAACGGTAAACGGAAAGCAAATCTACAACACCTGAAAAGATTTTCTGAATGTCTTGGGGTTCCTTTGACAACGCTATTTGAGGCTGCTGGTTATCCTTTAGAACAGAAGCAGGAAAAGTCCCATACAGATATTCACAAGTCTATAGAGATTATTCAAAATTTTCTTGAATCTTATGATTTATATGATAAAGAATTTACTATAGTAAGTGTGGACCAGCAATTAAATAATTATGGGCAATATTCACAAACGGAGAAAGGAAAAAATATTATTCTTAAGAGTTTTAATGAGAAGCTTGTGAAAGTGGGCGCCATAGGTCCATTTATTAGTCAATTGAAGGAATTATATGAGAAATTTCGACTGAGGAAGGGTACTCCGCATGAACTTGTAATAATTGGGAGTGCACTATTATTTTTTATTATACCAGTAGATGTTATTCCGGATTATATATTTCCTATAGGCTATATTGATGATGCCATTGCCGTACAAATTGTATTAAATTTATTATCGGAATAACTCTACACACAAATAATGCGACCTTTCATATGAAAATATTATCTAATGTTATCAAATATAATATTTTTGAGGCAACAAGTTTTATCGAAATCTATAAATAGAGTGGTAGGTGGAACTTTTTATGAATAAAAGAGAACGAAAGACAACAAAACGCAAAAGGCTAAGAAATCTCTCCTTATTATTGGTTTTATTATTATTAATCGCAGTCATATATTCTGTTTATCAATACTATCAAGGACTATCTGAGGCGAGCGATGGTATGTATAGAGATGACGAAACAACGTTTGATCCGTTCCATGGACCAGAACCACAATTTGGGGAGATTAATATTTTATTAATAGGCAGTGACACTAGAGGTAAAGAGCCTGGACTATCTGATACATTAATGATTGCTCACTATAATCAGAACACTCATGATATAAAAATTGCTTCAATTATGCGAGATACCTATGTTGATGTTCCCGATCACGGAAAACAAAAAGTAAATTCGGCTTTTGCTTTTGGAGGTCCGGAACTTATAAGGAAAACGATTAAACAAAATTTTGATATTGATATTAATTACTATGCTGTTGTTGATTTTAACGGATTTTCAAAAATTGCCGATATTGTAGCACCTAACGGGATAGAGGTTGATATCCCATATGAAATGTCTTATGGAATTGGTATGACATTACATCCAGGTAAACAAATTTTGGATGGGAAGCAATTGTTAGGATATGTTCGCTTCCGCCAAGACCGATTAAGCGACTTTGGGCGAGTGGAACGGCAACAAGAAGTAATGTCAAAGCTAAAGGATCAAGCTATCAGTATTCATAGTTTTGTAAAGCTTCCAAAGATGCTTGGGATTGCTGACCCATACATTGATACAAACGTAGACACAGCAACAATTCTTTCAATCGGGAAAGGTTTACTTGTTGGAAAATCTAAAAAGATGGAGACTTTAAGAATACCTTTACAAGATTCTTTTACAGATGAACGCGTGGACGTGGGGGCAGTCCTAAGTATTGATTTTGAGAAAAACAAACAAGCTTTAAAAGAGTTCTTATCATCACAGGACAATAAAAATATTACACACTAAGAATAACTCGAGTTAAGATAATCCAATTGTGAACCTCATATAAAAATAATAAAAGTCGATTTCCCTATGATGAGGAAATCGGCTTTTATATATTTGACCATAAAGTATTACTGTCCGATTGTCTTCGAATCTGTTTTACTAAAAATATCAATAATCTTATTATTTAGCGGTTCGAGAAAACGACTTTGCGATATAACAACGAATGAAATGATGAATGCTATGATCGCACCTACTGTTACGTCCAGCGGATAATGAACCCCTATAAAAATTCTAGAAATCCCCATGAAAACGGCAAAAACCAATAGGACACTGCCAATCTTTCTGCGCCTCCAGAAAAGTGCGAACGCCAATGCAAATGATCCTGTAGCATGATTACTCGGAAAGGAAGGATCTAGGCTTGATTTGTCACTTAACAAATGGACAGCATGGGAGACAAATGGTCGTGGTCTATAGTATATCAATTCGATCATTTTGTTAGCTCCAAGGGCGATGATTGTAATTGTTAATGCAAACAATACGATTTGTCGATTATCATATTTATTCCCAGACTTTGAAAACCAGATCCATACAAAGACTAATCCAAACATAATTGGACCATATTTAGAAAATAAGATCACTATATGATCTAGAAGATCGCTTTTCCCTGCAAACTGGTTGATCATTTCAAAAAGTTTAAAATCTAGACTCATGTTGTCTCTCCTTCTTTTACTTTTAATGTTGTCACTCTCTTAAAGGAAGCGATCGATTCAAGGATTAGAGGAATAATATATCCATACTAATCATTATGTGGTAATTGTTAGCCCACACTCTCTAAGTTTTGTGTTTTCAAATCTTAGTCTTTAGGTTGCTAACAGAAGTGACCTTTGTCTATTCGAATTCAGGGGTGCATATATGTATCATGGCAACCGCAAGCTTATCGTTTTATTAAAAATAATACCGAAGCGATTAGGCTCCGGGATTATTTTCTTATTCCTTTAACCCTTTATAAATAGTATCTGCATTCCATTCAACCATTTTGATATACGTATCTCCATCAGCGCCAGGTTTACCAAGGGAATCTGTAAAGATTTTACCTGCGATCGGGACTCCCGTTTCTTTTGAGACAGTTTCCATACTCCTTGGATCCACGCTTGATTCAACAAATAAAGCTTTTACATTTTTCTCTCTAATAATATCAACTATTGCTTTCAGCTGTTCAGGTGTACCTTCACTATGTGAATTGATTTCCCATATATAATGAGCTTCGAATCCATAGGCCGCTGAGAAGTACTTAAACGCACCTTCACTCGAAATAAGAAGTCTTTTTTCGTCTGGTATTCCCTTCAGTTTCTCTGATATTTCTTCATCGAGTTTTTCTAACTGTACGATATAATCCGCAGTATTTTTTTCATACAATTCTTTATTGTCAGGGTCAACTTTTACTAATGCTTTTTTCACATTTTCCGTATACTTGATTCCATTAGACACATCAAGCCAAGCATGAGGATCTTCCTCTCCTTTATTACCATCACTTTTTAAATACATTGGCTTGACATCCTCACTTATATTAAAAACTGGCGCATCTTTTCCACCTTTACCAGCTGTTTCAATCATGTCTGTGAACCATGCACCACCAGTTTCTAGATTTAACCCATTATAAAAAATAATATCAGCGTCCGTTGCTTTTTGTACATCTGCTGGTAATGGGTCATATTGATGTGGATCAGATCCAATCGGAGCTAGACTGTGAACTTCAACGGCATCACCGCCCACGTTTTTAACGATATCATAAATAACAGAATACGTAGTAATGATATTTATTTTCCCATCCTCATGCTTAATGGAACTATTTTTTTCTCCACTGCAAGCAGTTAATAAAAATATAGATACAGCCATAATCAAGACAGAAAAACTTAATTTCTTCATAATCTTCTCCTTAACTTTAGTGTTTTATAGTTAAATTTTCTAGACATCCAAAGATGGCCGATTGTTTCGTGATCTTAATGAGCGCCATAGTACTCCTTGTTTCGGTGAAAATACAAACGCGATGATAAATAATAATGTCGCAACAAGTACAATCGTTGCACCTGAAGCTAAATTATATTTAAAACTGATATATAAGCCAATGATGGAAGATAATGCACCGCATCCTGCAGAAAGATAAAGCATTTTCCAAAGGCGATCAGTTAATAAATACGCAGTTGATGCAGGTGTAATTAACATGGCGACGACTAAAACAATTCCTACGGTTTGTAATGAAGCAACAGTCACCATTGTTAATAATGTCATTAAAAAGTAATGAATCAGCTTATTAGGTAAACCATATGCTTGGGACATCGTAGGATCAAAAGAACTAACAAGTAGTTCTTTATAGAAGAGATATACAGATGCAAGAATAATCAACCCGATTACTAGCGTCATCCACATATCTGACGGTTTCACCGCTAGTACATTGCCAAATAAAATGTGATATAAGTCTGTACTGCTTTTTAACAAAGTAATTAAAATAATCCCTAAAGCAAATGCTGCTGTAAACATAATACCTATCGATGAATCATTTTTAATTCGACTATTTTGACTAATATAACCAATTCCGACCGCAGTCAAAACCCCGGTAAGAACCGCACCTATGAAAAAGTTGATTCCTAGTGCGTAAGATATGGCAACTCCTGGTAGTACTGCATGTGAAATAGCATCTCCCATCAATGCCATACCTCTTAGAACAATAAAACATCCAATCACACCGCAGATGATACCAACCATCACTGAAGTAACAAGCGCTTTTTGTAAAAATCCATATTGTACAACTGCTTCAATAAAACTCACGGCGTAGCCACCACCATATCTCTCAAAAATGATAATTCTCCGCCATATGCCCGTGAGATCACTTCTGGATTCAACACTTTATCAACGGGCCCACAGCCTATCAATTCTTTATTTAATAAAATTAATTCATCAAAGTATTCATTTGATTTACTTAAATCATGATGTACAACCAACACAATTTTCCCTTCATTTCGCAACTCTTTTAAAATATGAATGATTGTTTCTTCACTTGTAATGTCAATCCCAACAAATGGTTCATCTAAGAAAAAAACTTCCGTTTGTTGCGCCAATGCCCTAGCTAAAAATACTCTTTGTTGCTGGCCTCCCGAGAGCTCACCAATTTGACGATCTTTAAAGGATTCCATTCCCACTTTTTTTAAACTTTCATATGCAAGCTCCTTTTCCATTTTCTTTGGTTTACGGAAAGGTCTTAAATTCGGATACGTGCCGAGTATAACCGTTTCAAGCACACTAATTGGAAAATCCCAATCAATATTACTCCTTTGAGGAACATAGGCTATTTGCCTGCGGACATCTTTTACTTCTTTCTTCAGTATACGAATTTTCCCTTTATCAATAGGTATTAATCCTAATAAAGCTTTAATTAAAGTAGATTTTCCTGCACCGTTTGGCCCGATAATTCCTACAAGCTTTCCGCTCTCGATTTCAAAGCTCACATTTTTCACCGCTTCCGTTCCAAAATAGGAAACTTGAAGATTATCTACTTTTATAAAATTACTCACAGATTATTTCACTCCTTCACAATTTCTTGTTGCGTTTACTTTACCACACTCAAATAAGTTTGCCAAGGGCAACTTTTAGTTTTAATATTATTTATTCATGTAATATGAAAAGGTTCTAACATTTTATATTGCAAAATTCAAAAAGACTCATCCTTAAATAAGAAAGAGTCTATAATATATTGTGATTCGATCTGAATTATATAAAACATAAACGAACAGTTAACCTTAACGGGTTACAAAACATCTCTTGACTCGCTTTTTTAGCTGCTGCTGCTCTAATGCATGGTCATCCCAAGAGCGTGGAACGATATTCACATCCTGAGCAAGTAGAATTACACTTTAAATACTTGAATTGCTTTAAGTAATTTTTGCGAAATATGCTCCAACTCCTTTGAATCAATTGATGCTTGATCAATGGATTCAAGTTGTTTAGCTATATCTTCTTGAATCTTGGTTGCCATGTGATTGCTATGATTTGTATGCTCATTCATCACATGTACGGTTGCCGACACCTCTTCAGAATTTGCTGATATTTCATGTATAATCGCATTCACTTCCTTTATTTGATCTGAAATATCCTGTATCGAAGTCATAATTATATTGAATTGCAGCCCTGCTTCTTCTATTGCCTGATTGCTTTTTATTACTTCTTCTTTTCCTTTTGTTACCTTTAAGACCGTTGATTTGGTTGAACTTTGAATTTCCGATATTAACGTCCCAATTTCTTTCGTAGCATTTTGAGACTGTTGTGCTAATTTCCTAACTTCTTCTGCGACGACTGTAAATCCTAATCCATGCTCTCCTGCCCTTGCCGCTTCAATGGAAGCATTCAGTGCAAGTAAATTAGTTTGTTCTGCTATTGAACTAATAATCCCTGTTATTTGTGCAACTTGATTCGATCGTTCGTCTAACTCTTCTATTAATTGTACAGATTCACCAACCGTTTTATTTACCTTTTCTATCTCGTTAACAGCATTGGTTATAAAACCTTGCCCTTTTTCAGCCTCTGTGGACATTAGTATCGAGTTGCTTGAAACTTTTGATGAAGCCTCTGCTATCTTTTGAATATCAATGGCAATGGATTCAAATGCAACTGCACTTTCTTCTGTACTTGCAACGGTTTCAAGAGATAGATGTGCTACATGTTGAATACTTTCATTTGTTTGATTAGATAAATTCCGATTATATACCGCATTTTCTGAGAGTCGTTGAGAAGAACTTGACAATATTTCAGCCGTATTTGAAGTATTTATTATCATTTTCCTAATACCTTCGACCATGTTTTTGAGTGAATCAGTTAGCTGGCCAATTTCATCTTGATTAGTATGACTTTTTTCTATTTGGCTAGCAATTTGTAAATTACCAACCTCTACTTCTTTCATCATATCCGTAACTTTTTTAATAGGCTTAGTCATTCTGTTCGCAATTATTAGCGCAACGATAAGTGATAATATGAAGGTGATAGCACCAACAATAATCGTTATTTTTGCAATTTCTTTTGTTTCTGTTGTTAATTCTTTAATCGGTACGCTAGAAAATAATGTCCAATCCGTTTTTTCCATTTTTTTAGTTGTTACTAGCTCATTACGCTTCGAAAAAAATGTTATTGTATCAGTTTCCTTAAAGTTTAGCTTTTCTATTTCTTTCACTAATAAGCTACTATCCCTATTTTCTTTTTCCATACTATTCAAAATAATTTCCCAATTATTGTTTAAAATTGACAGATAGCCGGTTTCTCCAAGCTTTATTTCTTGGATACTCTCATTAAATACACTTTTGTCGATTTCGACCAAAAGTATCCCTTGATTATTAGAAACCTCTCTTCCAATAAACATATTTAGTTCCAGGGATTTTTCTTCACTTGGTATGGAATACCAAATGGCTGTACCTTTGGCGTTACGTATCTCCTCAAATACTACCTTCATCTCAGGGGATTCTGTATTAATATTGGTGTCACTCGTCTCACCGTATGTTTCGTTTTCAGTAAATAGTATTAAACTTTTTATATCATTACTTGTTATTGACTGGTGTTGTAAATAATCTTCTAAGACTTTTTTTTGTGAAATATACCCATAGGTGCCTTCTTCATTTCTAAATTTCTCTAAACCATCACTAACGTTTTTAGAAGTAGCTATATTTAAGGTTATCCTTTCCATTTCAGCGACTTTTTGTTCATAATTTCTAGCTACCTGAGTTATCAACTCCTGCGTTACATCACTAACCTTATCACGAATGAGAGATGAAGAAACCTTGTAAGAAAAAAAGCCAATGAAAATAACTGGTATCATAGAAAATAATAGCAGATTGATAAGTAACCGCTTACCTATCGATGAACGCATGAATACATTACTAATGTTTATTTTGCTTTTCATATTATCATCCCTCTTTATAAAATATGTTACATGATAGTTATATTCTCTCTTGTTTCCATTACAGCGTTTTCAATTACTATATGTATTCAGAACTAACACAACCTGCTAACTAGCATACTGTAATGAACAAGCAATATTTTATTTCTATTAATTAGTTTTTAGCCCGGTATTCCTCTAATCTTTCATTTTCACTCCTACAACTAATAAAGTGATTATCTATTACTCAAAATCTATATTACTAGTAAATTATTACAAATACAAGTACCATTATCACAGGACTTATGAATTATTAATATTTTGTTCTGCTATGTGATTCAGTCATCTATGAAATTATAAAAAAGCTCAATCTACTGTTATACAGTTAATTGAGCTTTTCCTCCATCGAGACAGGTATCAAAATTGATTTAACATCTTTTTAGAAATTTTTATTAATTTATTTAGGTTCTTATGACATAACGTGCTATAAGTCCACTTTCCACAAAAATTGACTGTTAAAAAGAAACCAACTACTCATATAAATAGTCGGTTTATAATAAAATAGAGAAGTATCCCTTATCATTTTCCATAACCTAGTGACTCATAATCCATTCAACTTTATGCTTTTAATAATCATTTCGGCATTTGTCTTATTTATACCTCAATGTGTCCCACTTACATTCAACGTTAGGTCCTCTTTAGTAGGCTTTTCATAGCTAGATTCCTTCATTTTTTCCTGCAATTTAGCATAGTAAAGATCTTCATCAATAGGCATATCCACCCAGTTATCCATCCAGCTCGATAAATAAACGGCATTTGTAATTGCTAAACCCTTGATTCCTTCTTGGCCTGGTGCAAGTAATTCAGCCCCGTTCAGAATGGCATCTACCCAATTATTCAATATCCCTAAATGACCAGTCGATTTACCACGTACAGGAATATCAATTTTCCAACACTCAGGCTGACCAAAACCACCTCGGAATTCTCGATTGAATTCACGTTCAGACTGTCTTAGTCTCCAAAATGTTAGTTGATTATTTTCTACAACAAGCTTCCCACAGTCTCCTGTCACTTCAAAACGATTCGTACCTGGTGCTTCACCTGTAGATGTTACAAATAGTCCAGTTGCTCCGTTCTCATATTCTACATATGCTGTCACATCGTCTTCCACTTCAATATCATGATATTTACCAAAACCACTAAATGCTCTTACTCGTTTTGGCATCAGACCTGTTGTCCACTGCCATAAATCTAGTTGATGTGGACATTGGTTAAGCATTACCCCGCCGCCTTCTCCTGCCCATGTCGCACGCCAACCACCAGAATCATAATAGCTTTGAGAGCGATACCAATCCGTAATAATCCAATTTGTTCGCTTAATCTCACCAAGCTCACCGTCTAAGATTAACTCTCGTACCTTTTGATATAATGGGTTCGTTCGTTGATTAAACATCATACTGAATACTTTTCCGCTTTTATCCGCAGCCTCATTCATTTGGCGAACATTTTTCGTATACACCCCTGCTGGCTTCTCACAAAGCACATGAAAGTCACTCTCAAACGCCTTAATAGCGAGTGTAGGATGATCATAATGTGGCGTAGCGATAATAACTCCATCAATGTTTGCGTTGACAAAAAAATCATCGATAGAAGAAAATGTTTGGACTTTATCGCCAAACATCTCTTTTGACCATGTTAATCGATCAGGGCGTTCATCACAAATTGCGGTTAATACCGCTCCTTTTACATTACCATCAAAAATTGCTTTAGCATGGCTCGTCCCCATGTTTCCTATACCGATAATTCCAATTCTCAGCTCGGACATATTCAATCCCCCCAGTTCAATTATATTAAACTTGATCTTTTAGTTTCATCAGATTATCAAGGCTGATTTGCAGACTATCCATTGGGTTCCCTGGACAAATATCCTGTTCCACTGCATACCATTCAACACCTGACTTTTCACCCCATTGTAGAATAGGTATGAAATCAATCTTACCCGTTCCCACTTCAGCAAAAACTTCTTTATCATCATTAGACATATCTTTTAAATGAATGATTGGCATTCTATTTTTATATGGTTGAATAAATGAAAGTGGATCTTGTCCGCCTTTTTTTACCCAATACACATCTATTTCTGCAAGAAGCAAGTTCTCCTCCGATGGAGTCAAAAGATATTCCAATGCTGACACACCATCAATTTCTGTCTCAAACTCAAATGCATGATTATGGTAGCTAATCCGATAGTTGGGAGCTTTATTTGCAATTTCATTTAAGCTTCGTCTAAGTTTCTGATACCCCTCAACATTCTTGTATTCTGAAGGAAGAGAAGGACAAATAATATCTCTCGTACCATATAGGTCTGCTTCCTCCATCACATTTTGAAGGTCATTTTCAAGGCGATTTAAAGAGATGTGCATTCCAGCCGTACGTAGTCCAGTCTCCCTTAATGCATCGGCCACTTCTTTGGGATTATGATCGGCCGGAAGAGCAGAAATTTGAACACCAGCCCAGCCCATTTTCTTCAATTCTTGAAAAACAGGTGCAATTCCTTTAGAAAGCTCTTCTCGAACCGTATATAATTGTGCAGCAAACTTTTCTTGCATTCTTATCTCTCCTCTAACATTTTTTCTTTAGCGATATCCTGAGAATCATACCAATTTCTATTAAATCGATGTTATACAACGTGTTTATTTTTAAAGCATTTTACTTTACCTCCATGAAATGATTGAATAAAGGATAACATTTTAGCATAGCTTTCAAACCAATACCCCTCTCGATTGAGCCAAGATTTAATAATCAAGAATAATCTTTTCATAGGCTAAAAAGCTGTCTAGCATGAACAATCCTTTAAAAATCTGTCTCTACCGCTAATTACACAGAGCTTTTCAGATTCATTTTTAATATATTCAATTAAATACTGAAAGTGCTTACAATTATTCACCTACCTTTTTCAATTAGTTTGATCTATCATTATATTTTAATTGAATTTCCTTACATTCACACTGACCCAACATGCTCGTTTTTGCTATTTTTATGACTCATATTGCTATCTCGTTAGCAATTACATATTCGCAAACGGGTTAACAGGCACCAACTTACATGAGTTACGATATATATATAATACTTTTTTCTCATTTCTTTGAATTCTATCACTCAATTTGAATAAGTTAGTAACTAAACTGTTTCGATGTAGGGTCAAAAAAACCTGGTTACATCTTTTACAATGGATACATAGTCCCCATTCACCCTTTCACTCCTCCAGCTGTTATCCCTTCAACTAAGTACTTCTGAAAAAATAAAAACATCAATAGTTGGGGTAATATTGATACTACTGACATTGCCAGCATCGGTCCCCAAGCGGTTAATGATGATGGATCAGAAAACATCTTTAAACCTAGGGCTACGGTATATAATTTTGTATCATTCAAGTATATTAACGGTGCCATAAAGTCATCCCAGGTCCAATAAAACGAAAATATGGCAACTGTTGCTATTGCTGGCGTTGTTAAAGGTAGAATAACACGCCAGAAAATCCCAAATGTGCTACAACCATCAATATAAGCAGCTTCATCCAGCTCTCTCGGTATTCCACGGATAAATTGAACCATTAAGAAGATGAAAAATGGAATACCTCCAATAAATGCAGGTACAATAAGTGGTAAGTACGTATTCACCCAATCTAATTTATGAAAAAGAATATATTGAGGTATTAATGTTACTTGTTGAGGTAACATCAAGGTTGCTAATAAACAAATAAAAAGTGGTGTACGGAAACGAAAGTTAACGCGTGCAAAACCAAATGCAACTAAAGTTGATGAAAATATGGTTCCAATAACCACCATGATCGTAACAAATGTTGAGTTCATGAAAAAGGTGGTAAAGGTTATATCCCCAAATCCCTGCCAACCTTGCATATAGTTCTCCCATTTCAGAAAAGATGGGATTAATGATGAAGCGTTACGGAAAATCTCATCTTCAGGTTTCAAAGAACTTGCTATTGTCCATAGGATCGGATAAATCATAAAAAAACCTAAAATAACAATGCTAATGTGATAGATAAATGGTTTATACTTTTTAGATATTGGCATTTTAGTTCCCCCCTTCAGACTCATAGTAAACCCAACTTTTTGCGGTCTTAAAAATAAACATTGTAAATATGGCACAAATAATTAATAATATCCAAGCTAAAGCTGAAGCATACCCCATATTGAAGTGACCAAATGCTTTATTGTACAAGTAAACAGCATAGAATAAAGTATTATTTAAAGGTCCACCTTGGGTAATTAAAAAGCTTTGTGTAAATGCCATAAAGCCTTGAATTGTTTGCATAACTAAGTTGAAAAAAATAACGGGCGAGAGCATCGGTATGGTGATTTTAATAAATTTTACTAATGCATTAGCACCATCTACTGAAGCTGATTCATATAATTCTGCTGGAATTGCTTTTAATCCCGCTAAGAAAATCAACATTGGAGATCCAAACTGCCATACAACTAATAAAATCAATGTGGATAAAGCGTAATCTGGACTCGCAATCCAATTTGTTCCTTCAGTTCCAAAAATAGAAAGTATGTCATTGATAGCTCCATCTGTACTGAATAACTGCTTCCAGACAACAGCAACTGCTACGCTACCTCCTAAAATGGAGGGCACATAAAAAATCGTTCTATACAAACTGACGCCTTTGCGATTATTATTAAAAAGCATTGCTACTAGTAATGCAAAAGCTAGTTTCATGGGGACAGAAATAAAAACAAAAATAAATGTCACTTGGAGCGCTTTTATAAATAGAGGATCATTTGTAAACATATTTGAATAATTTTCTACTCCAATCCAATTTGGAGTAGATAGTAAGTTATAATCAGTAAATGACAAATATAAGGAAGCAATCATTGGACCTAAAATAAAACATAAAAAACCTATTAGCCATGGTGAAATGAAAGCGAAGCCTACAATATCAGTTTTCCTTTGCCTTTTCGCTTTAGCAATTTTAAGATTAGTTATATTTACTTTTTTCTTGGATAGCCTATTATCAATTACTTCTTCAGTTCTTCCCATGGTACACCTCCAGCTAGTCATACCATCCATATAGATGGATGGTATGTTATTTTATACTCTTCACGTCACTTTTTATTTTTAGATAATATTTCAGTTGCTTTATCCCTAAACGCTTTTGCTAAGTCTTCAGGAGTCGATTTCTTATAATAAATAGGATCTTCTATTTCCGTAGAAAAATAATCTTCTATTTCCGTAGCACCTATTGGATCGGGTGGATTAATTTCTCGAGCATATTCGGCAACTAAATCGAGATAATCAAACATCTTTTCACCACTCTCGGTTAAGTTAGCCCTTAGATCTTCGCGAACTTTCTCTGAAATTGGTACTCCTCTCTCTGCATTCAATAGTCTATTAGCCTCTATATCATTTGTAAAAAAGTCAATAAATTTTGCCGCTTCCTCTACATTTTTTGAATGACTTGAAACTGACAAGAATTGACCTGGTTTGATGTAATGTCCTAGTTCCCCACCCTCGAGCATCGGTTGAAGGATTAATTGAAGCGGTCGACCCGCTGCCTCTTCCATTGCAACTATTTGATTGCTATGTACGTCCATTAGCATAGCTGTTTTCCCAGTAATAATCGGCATTTGCTCTATATTCGAACCTGCACTTTTAAAGACTTCAGGCGGTGCTGCCGCTTCAGATTTAAGCATATCTGCTTGCATCTTCAAGAAATCTACTAACAATTGATCATCTTCATAACCAAGATCAGTTCCATCATCATTGAATAACCATGTATTATGTTCTCTTAAATAATGTTTGAACGCCATAATGCCTGCACTTGGATGTAATCCATACACTCCATCACCTAATTTATTTGATAACTTTTTACCTATTACTTGAAGGTCATCCCATGTGTACCCAGGATCTGGAATAGGAATTTCTGCCTCTTTGAACATTGCAGGATCTATCAGAACAGCGTGTGCGTTTGCACCAATATTAATAGCAAATAATTTGCCGTCTATCTTACCACCGTCTAAATATTGGGGATCCACATCATCAAGGCTCAAAGCACCAGATTCTACATAAGCATTTAAATCTATTAACAATCCCTTGTCGGAATAATCGGATAAAAATTTATAATCCATTTGAATGATATCAGGTAGATTTTGACCAGCAGCTTGAGTAGCTATTTTTTCCCAATAACCATCCCATCCTGTAAATTCCGATGATATTTTCACATTTGGATTTTTTTCTTCATATAACTTTATTACTTTTAATGTGCGATCATGGCGATCCTGAGAGCCCCACCAAGTCATTCTCAATTCAACTTTATCGTCTGAAGAAACACCATCTGTTCCAACCTCTTTTTTTCCGGAAGGTGAACTACATCCTGCAATTAATCCTATTATTAATAATAAGAACAAGAACATATTTACCTTTTTATTCATATTAAAGCCTCCTAGTAATTTTACTTCTCTTTCTGATGCACTTTTCAGCCTCTCGTTGAAGCGCTTTCAAAATACTCGAGATTCAACTATTATTTCTATCATTGACTCATAAACTTTTTTCTGTATACCTGCGGAGATATACTTTCATATTGTTTGAAAACTCTACTAAATTGTACTGCGCTATTGAGTCCAATCTGTGTTGATATAGAACTAACTGTCTGTTCAGTAGTTAATAGCAGTTTTCTTCCTTCCTCTATTCTTCTTTGTGCTAAATACTTATTTATCGTAAAACCAGTCACTTCTTTAAAACAATGACACATGTAATATTTGTTTAAATGGAATGTATCCGCAATTAGATCTAGCGTGAGCTGATTCATATAGTTTTCGTTGATAAATTTCAATATTCTCTGGACATGCTCATTCTTTGGGTTGTACTCCACATTAATATTGACACCATTCGATTTACGATAGATTTTAATTAATAATTGCGATAGGTAGGATAGAATGATAGATTGATATCCTACCTTTTCTTTTCTATGCTCATCAATAATTTCTGACATTATGTTTTCAATTTCCATGCGTTCTTCTATACCCCATCGAATTAATGTCCCATTATTAGTCTCGAAAAGCAATTTAACTTTTTTATATAAATCTTTTTCAAGATGACTTTTTACAAAGTACGAGAAAAAATTTATGTAACTTCGAATATAAACTCCATTATCTGGATTCACTTTATGAATATGCTCTCCATTAAAAATCAGCATATCTCCTGGCTCTAAATGGTAGATTACGTTATTAACTAGATAGGTAGCATTTCCTTCATGAAAAAAGTAAATCTCGTATCCTGAATGGGAATGTAAAGGCCAACGTTGCTTATTTCTGTCTGCTCGGTACTCCATTTTTATATTGCCACTAGCAAGTAACTGATTTGTTTCTAAATCAATATGACATCCTGTATGGCTCATTTTTTGAATAAAACACCCCTTCTGTTCCATTTTTTAACCTCAAGAAAACTGTAATCTATGCTATTTTTAATCATACTATCATGAATATGAATCTATACTTTTACAATTCTTGTTGTATATTTAACAGTTCTTGCTCTTTTCAGAATTTATAGATAAAATATTTTTGAAATATTATTTGATAGACTAAAAAAGGCGAATATCACATCTTATAATGTGTCCATATAAGGACATATTACAAGATAGATACTCACCTTTTCTTATTTCTTTACCCTTAATTATCTATTTTCTACCCAATCAGTACTTTCTGCTTGAGCTCGATCTAACGCATCTTGAGCACTTCGTTGACCAGTTAAGGCTGCTTCAATTTCTGATTGTAATATGAATCTAGGTTGTGAAGATCCCCATGGATACCTGGGTGTCAATGGGGTGCTCATTGCTTTAAATATTGGATTCATCAAATGATCCACTTCTTTCACACTATCCCATTCAAATGCAGACTTCACTGCAGGCATTAGACCTTGCTCTTCATAAATAAACTTTTGTACGAAATCACTTGTAGCAAATTTCATCCATTCCCACGCCAGCTCTTTATTTTTACTATTCTTCGCTATTGCTATTGGGCTACCAGCAAACAATCCACCTTTACCTTCATCATTTTTAAACTCTTGAGAAATAGCAATACGATCCTCTAATCCTTGAGCATACGTTTGTTTAACAAGATCACCAGGTCCCATATTTAATGAAATGGCGATATTATTATCCTTCGTTAACCATTTTTCATTTCCTTGATTACTCATTATCCCTTCTGGTGCATATTCTTTCATATCAAGTAACCAATTTAGTCCATTCAGCATCTCGGGTGAATTAAAATTAAACTTGACCTCATCCCAAGCGAAGCCTTCTCCCCAATTTCCGTTCTGACCTTCAGCAGTATTTACTAGAGTAAAGGCGCTAGACCAATCCCCTCGGTAGAAAACACCATAGTTTTTTTCTCCTGTTTTTGGGTTAGTACCGGTCATCTTTTGGGCCTTTTCCTTCACTTCTTCCATCGTAGGATTATCTGATAAATATTCTACACCCCATTGATCGAATAGAAGTTTATCATAGGCAATGAACCGTGCGTCACCGAGAAATGGCAGTGCAAAAATTTGCAGATCCGATTCATCGGGCCCCAATGCTTTCCAGCCATCTACTTGATTATCTATAAAGATATCGAGGTCAAACTCGCTATCACTGTCTATGAAAGGTTGTAATGGTTCCATAATGCCTTGCGCGGCAAAATCAGCTATACCAGGCATTTGATACACGTCAGCTTCACCTGAAGTTAGCATGGCTTGAGTTTTCTCCACATATCCTTCCCAAGGCATAATAATAAATTGAACTTTTGCTCCTGGATAATTTTTTTCAAATTCCTTTTTTAACACATCTACTCCTTGTACCTTCTCACCAGTAACTGGATCCGTTCCTGTCTCCATACTAAAGTTACCAATCAATTGTACCTTGAGCGTCTGCCCTTTCCAGTCGCCATCGGAAGTTCCAGAACTATTACCACCTGACTCTGATTTATTGCAACCAACTAGTCCGATCATTAAAATCAACATAGTAACTAGTGTGAAAAAGGCGTTTTTTTTCATAATGAATCTGATCATCTTTAATTAGCCCCCTTTTTAATCGCTTTAACTTGAAACACCATTCTAATTTATTATAGGCTTAGACCATCTCCTCCTTTCAATCTCTTCATCAAATCTTATTAAACTACTCTCCTTTAACTCCACTTAAGGCGATACTTTGAATAATGTATCTTTGTAAAAACAAATACATAATTACAATGGGCACAATACTAACTGTTGCTAGAGCCATTGTTAAACCGCCTAAATTAGTACCATTTTCAAGCGAGAAACTTGCTAAATAAAGAGGTATTGTATGCAATGCCTGATTATTTAAAACCACTAATGGCCACAAAAAGTCGTTCCAACTCCAAATGAAAGACAGAATTACCATTGTCGCTGCAATTGGCCCTGCTAATGGGAAATAAACCATAAAAAATATTTTAAATTCACCTGCGCCATCAATTTGTGCTGCTTCACGTAATGTATCAGGCAGTTGATCAAAAAACTGTTTACATAGAAATAACAAAAATCCGTTTACTAAGGAAGGAAGAATTAATGGCCAAAACGTATTTAGTAAACCCACACTATTGAATAACTTATACAGTGGAATTAGACGCGGTTCTATAGGTATCATTAATGTTGCCAACACGATTAGAAAAAGCAGTTTCTTCCCTTTAAACTTGCCTTTAGAAAACGCATATCCTCCCAATAGCGCAGAAGATACAGTTAAAATAACCGAGCTTACGGTTACAATACCAGAATTTAAATAAGCTTTAAAAACCCTTCCATTTTCAAAAATAATTCCGTAATTAAATGAAGACACATTTTCCGGTATTAGTCTAGGTGGAAATGGCATAGTAACGTTTGCTGTTCTATCAAAACCGACACTTAACATCCAGGCAAATGGTGCCATAAGTAAACAACCAAAGATTACTAGTATGATAAATATAACGGCGTTTGATAAACGCTGTGATTGTTTCATCGTCATTGAACTTGGCATCATACCCTTCCTCTCTCGGTTATATTTTCATTTTTGATACTTTAAGATTAATAAACGTAAAGACTAATATGATCATAAACATTACGTATGTTGCTGCTGATGCAATGCCAAATTCAAAACCAGTAAATCCTCGTTCATATATAAATGCTCCCATCGTCTGTATGGACCGAGCTGGACTTCCATTGGGACCTCCTAATACGTAAACTTCATTAAATCTTTGTAAAGCACCGATCCATCCCGTAATAAGTAAAAAAGCAAATGTTCCAGCCATGTTAGGTATCGTAATAAACAACCATTGTTGAATACCACTCGCACCATCGATTCTTGCAGCTTCATACATTTCAGAAGATATCGACTGCAAATTAGCCAAACAGATAATAATGACAAAACCAATCCAGTGCCATATCGATAATAAAATTACAGCCCACTTTGCAGTAGAAGGGTCTGATAACCATGTAGACGTTGGTAGACCTAACTTAGCAAGCATGAAGTTCATAATACCCATTTCAGGATGCAGAACAAAAGCGAATATCATAGATGCAGCGACAATAGATGTAACATTTGGTAAAAAGTAAATCACCTTTAAAAAGTTTTGTCCCCTTGACACAGTGTTAATAAGAGAGGCAAATATAAAGCCTAAAGGGACTGTTATTGAGATTTGAAATATACCGATATAAAAAGTATTCCAGACGGAGTTCCAAAAGTTCTCCGAAGTTAATACCCGTTTAAAATTACTAAGACCAGTGAAGGTTTCGATAGTTCCATTTGAATTATAAAAACTTAGCCTTAAGGATTCAAAAATGGGATAAACCATAAATAACAGTATTCCTAATAAAGTTGGGGCAAGAAAGATATACCAAATATACTGCGACTTATTTGACTTTTTACTTACCTGCCAATTCTCTTTTAGACCTCTACTAGAATTAGGTTGTGTTTGCATACGATTGTCCATTGTATTCTCCTTTCTATTTTGGTTTAATTGTGAAAGCGCTTTATTTATTTGCAAAACAAATTAACTTATTACCCTTTTATTCATTTCTGACAACCTCATTCAGAACAGCCTGATTATAGATCAAAACATTTTTTTATATTCTTCAAGTATCATTTGATATTTTGAAACAGTTCTGAAGGTACTTTCTTGCATCCATTATTTCATTGTTCATATCGTTCCAATCACACTCAATTGAAACATGCCCGTTATAGTTTGCTCGATTTAAGCAATCAACAAAATGATCATAAGGATAATTACCTGTTCCAGGTGCCAAACGTCCGGAATCTGCTACGTGAATATGTCTCATGTACTTTTTTGATAAGACAATGTTTTCTAATGATTCATCTTCCTCATCCATATGATAAAAGTCTGCTAGAATTCGAATAGACTTACGATTGATTATTTCTGCGAAATCATATGCCTCACGCACACTGTTAATTATATTACTTTCTTTTTTATTTAGTGGCTCGATTACTATCGTAAGCCCTAACGGCTCTGCAAAGTCTGCAGTTAGATTCAGGAATTGTAAAATTTGTTCTTCCGATCTATCATAAGAAAAGCCATTAGGAACTGTTCGAGCTCCACCGCTTCCAAACACAATCGTGTCAGCACCAATTTGATTTACTCTAGATAATGCTGTTTCCACATATGTTTTAATTCGATTTAGATCAACAGTTTCGCCAACAATTTTCATATCTCCCGGTAGAAATACATTAAATGCTTCGATAGGAATGGGGCTCTCTTGGTACTTATTTAACACCTCTGCAAATTCACTATCATTTTTCTCTGGCATTAAGGAAACAACTGTACATTCGATAAAATCAAACCCCGCATTATATATTTGATAAGCTTGATCCAAATTGGCGCAACATCCAAATTTCATTTAATGCACATCCTTTTCTATTATTAATGATCTTTAATTTAATTATAATATATACCTCTTCATAATTATTCAAACTATTCTGAACTATAAACCTACGTTTTTTCAAAAGACGTATGTTACCATACGTCTTTAAGCTGTTTTTCAAATGATTTCTGCAGTAGTGAATATCATATCAAAGGCTTTCCCAGATTTTTCAGCTAATACGTCATTTGATTCGTTCAATGGTTCCTTTGTTAGAATTTCTTGGACAATTGGTCCTTTATAACCGATTTCATTTAATGCTTTTAAAAAGCTTGCTAAATCAATAACACCCTCACCAGGATATACACGATCATTATCTAGTACTTCTTCAATAGGTACATCTTTTGCATCATTAAGATGAACATGTGTTATTTGTGAAGGTTTTAGAGCGATTAAATCTTCGTATGTTTCACCAGCCGTATACCAATGATAGCTATCTAGTAATAAACCTACATTCGGCTCACCAATAGCATCAATCCAATCCAGTGTCGATTGTAAATCCCAAATGAATGGATTTTTCCATGCCGTTCTTAAATGATGAGGACCGACATATTCAAGTCCAAGATTAATTCCATACTCTTTTAATATTTGCGCACATAATTTAAGACGTTTCGTTGCCAATACCATAAAATGTGCTGCATTATTATCAGTCGAAGGGAGAACGTATGTACAACAGCTTGTGCATCCAAACTCAGCGGCTATTTTTGCATCTTCCAATAGTGTTGCTAGTCCTTCTCGAAACTTAGCATCTGATTGTCGCCACTCTACACCTAGACCAATCGAGCCAATTTCCATTTGATGTTTTTCTAAAAACATTCTAGCTTCTTCTAACCCTTTTTCACCAATAAAATCTCTTAATTCTTGCCCCGAAGTATCAATAACACCAAACCCATTTTTCGATGCAAGTAGAACCAGTTCTTCTACGTTTCTTACTTTTCCTAGACCAGCATTACTTAATCCTTTAATCATTTTACAGATAGCCTCCTATAACAATAAAATCCATTTCTATTACTTCCTTTTCGACATAACTATTTAAAATCCTTCTTCCCATCTTTGCATTATTTCACTGTAAATAATATTGGTGATCAATGTGGCTTGAGAGACCTCTACCGCTTTAATAATCCCTGTTATCAGGATCGGCACCAACACGCTGGTTCTGATTTAATCCATTAATTCGTTCCATGTCTTCATTGGACAATTGAAAATCAAAAATGTCAGCATTTTCGATGATACGATGTTCCTTAACTGATTTTGGAATAGTTACAACCCCACATTGAATATTCCAGCGAAGTATAACTTGTGCAGGTGTTTTTTCATAGATCTTACCAATGTCAACTAATAATTCGTTATCTAAAATTTTTCCTTGCATAAGCGGAGACCATGATTCTATTTGTATCCCATTTTCTTTACAGTAAGATCGTAATTCTATTTGTGATAATAACGGATGAAATTCTACCTGATTAACCATTGGTTTAATTTCCGATTCCTTCAATGAATTAAGATGATGAGCATGAAAATTACTAACACCAATAGCTCTAACCTTTCCATCTTTGTAAAGCCTTTCTAGCGCTCTCCACGTATCGATATATGTTCCTGGAACCGGCCAATGAACTAAATAAAGATCAAGATAATCTAAACCAAGTCTATTTAAGCTCTCGTCAAATGCTCGTAAAGTAGACTCATAGCCTTGATCATAATTAGCAATCTTTGATGTAACAAAAATATCTTTGCGAGAAACACCCGACTCTCTAATCCCTTCTCCAACCCCTTCTTCATTTTTGTACGCCGCCGCGGTATCAATACTACGATATCCATTATTTAATGCTACTTTTACCGCATTGGCTACTTCGATGCCATTTTCTACTTTCCAGACTCCAAGACCAAACCATGGCATTTCTATACCATTATGTAAGACAGTTGTAGCTTCCAATCTTTTTTGCATATCGTAATCGTCTCCCTCTAAATGTTAATAACGTTCCATATCCATAGCAGTAGTTCTATTTACGAAGTTATTTGATTTTAAAAACATTATCTTAGATTAAAACTTCCTTTTTACTAAGCTACTATAATCCTAATCCCCCGTTAATCTGGAGCTCTGTACCTGTGACTTGATTGGATTCATCTGACAACAAATAAACAACTCCGTAAGCCATATCCTCAGCTGTCTGCATTTTTCCAGAGGGGATCACACTTTCCGCCCATTCATGAAGCTCTTTCTCATCCATTCCTATGCTTTCATGAAGCTCTACTTCTCCCTCAGACGCTACCCATCCTACAGTAATCCAGTTCGACCTAATCTTATCTTTCGCATAATGGGCCGCAATACTTTTATTTAAGGTGAGCATTGCTCCTTTTGAACAAGAATAAGCTACTAAATTTTTTGCTCCTTTATACCCATTAGTGGATCCAATTTGAACAATCGATCCTCCACCAGTTTTCAGCATTTCTTTCATAGCATATTTGGAACAAAAAAAAGCACCTTTTATATTCACATCGAATATAGAATCAAACAAGCCTTCTGATGTTTCCATTATAGTTCCCCTTGGAAAAATCCCTGCATTATTAACGAGTCCGTCTATCCTGCCAAAATGTGCATTGGATGCCTCCATTAATTCTCGACATGCTAATTCGCTTGAAATGTCCTTTTGTATAAATATTACTTCTGTTCCATAAGTACGCCTTATCTCCTCGACAACGCTTTGACCAGCTTCTTTATTTCTGCCACTTACAACTATCTTTGCACCTTCTTTTGCACAAATAAGCGCAATTCCTTTTCCGATTCCTTTTGTTGCACCAGTAATGACGATAACTTTCCCTTGTAGACGTTTGCTCATTTTCATCCCTCCTTCTCTCAATTATCGAGACTGGGGTTAAAACTGACTTTTACTATAAGAACCGGGGTGATTAACCCCGTTCTTATATTTTTAAATTTCTTTTTAATAATCATCCATATTATTCTGCTATAGTAAACTTGATTCTTTACTTTCTAATGGGCTATATCCCGCTGCCCGATAAATCATTTCTGTTAGCTTGACTACTTCTTTCGCAAAATTCCCTGGCACTAAAACCTCATGTTTTCCTAAGATTGCATCAATAAAACTTTTGTCTTGATTCGTTGTTTGCTTTGGAAGTTGAGGTATAATAGGTTCTTCTCTTAGTCTACGAATCGTTATTTTTCCATTATCGTAAAAAATTCCGCCATTATCGCCACAGAATACATACGTTTCATGCCAACATGGTGCATAACCCACAATATTCAAGCCTGCAATCACATCATTTTCAAAGCGAATCGATGTGAAGGAATCCAGTTCAACTGGAGTATCGTGCTGTTGCATTTGTGTTGTTACTTCCAATGGAGATAATCCTGTTGTCCAAAGAAGAACATCAATAATATGACTGCCTGAGTCCATTAACATCCCCCCGCCGGATAGAGCAGGGTTTTGGCGCCATGAACCAGCTGTTCCTTGTCCCCATTCCTGATAAAGGGATGCAGTTACAGATGTTAGCTTTCCAATCGTACCATTTGCAATCGCATCTCGAATAAACAAGAATTCAGGTTGAAAATGACGTTGATAGGATACTTGTAGCACTTTTCCTAGTCGTTCTGATGTCTCTATTAATTGTTTAGCCTCCTTTTGCGAACAGGCCATTGGCTTTTCAATCAACACATGACATCCGCTATTCAACACATCCATTGCTTGCTGAAAATGAAGCGTATGTGGCGAACAAATAACAACAGCATCAAGCTCAACATCCACCAACATTTCCTTATAATCGGCAAACTGTCTGACCCCATCCAATTTATATTCGGAGACCATTTTATCTCTATTTTGCGAACTTGGATCAGCGATTCCGCAAATAACTGCATCATCTAGTTCTATTAACTGCCTTGCATGCCAATGAGAAATTCCACCTGTTCCAATCATTCCAACTCGAATTTTCTCCATATTTATCCACCCTTTATAATAGATTCTTAGTCATCTATATAGATACGATAGATAACCTTTAAATATAACACTTTTCCTATTTTCTAAAATTCACTATTTCACCCGATAAGCTTTGTCTTCTTAACCATCAAGGCCGGATGTCTGCTACCTCTAATGTATTCGGTGCATATTCTACACATATTTCATACTCTTATTCAGTTGTCACTTTATCTTCTATTTCAAATACTTGCATATTTTCTTTATAATGCATCCAAATATTACTCATCGGGGCTTTCCAGTCATTTTTTACCTCTACATGATTGATTCGAAAAAAGACTGCATATCGAATATCCGGTGAAATATTAGGCCCAATTCCATGTGCTAACTGATAATGACAGAATACAATATCACCAGCCTTGCCTTTTATTTGAATCGGCTCAGGCATTTCAACTGGTGGCATACCATTTAATAAAACTTCTGGACCGTTCTCACTGAAATAACTTTCGAACGTTCGATGTGTTCCCGGCCAAACGGTAAAGTTCCCTGCATCATCTTCTGTCAAGTCGCTTAATAAAACACCCACTAGTGCTGTGAAATTTTGAATAGTTCCTTCAGTTACCCCGTTATTAGGTGAATACATGCCATCAATATGCGGTCTTGCTTCTGGCGCAGGATCATCCAGCCTTGGAAAGCGTAGAGCAATTTGAGCACCATTTATCGGAAAAATCTTTGTAGTATCTATGACAGAGTCAACAAGGTCATGTATGGGTGTTCTATGATATAGGTCCGAAATTACAGGTGTATATTGTAGTTCAGGACAATACGACTGTGAACGGAATGTTGCAAGTTCCTCTTTGTCCATCCCCTCTTCACCGAGGGAATGATTGATTGCTTTCCTTACTTCGTTCAACATTGCCTGCGGAATTACTCCTGGGATATGAACATATCCCTTTTCAAATAGCTCTTTCCTTTGGATATATGATAATCTTATTTTTCTCACCCCTTTATCATGGTTACGCTTTCGTTAAACTTGTTTGTAATTTTCTGTATTAGTCGATTACATCTACCCTCTTACGAGTAGTTTTAACAATTGCTTTTATGTGTTGAATCGATTGCTGAGTGAATTTCATCAAATACACTTGCTTCTTCCTAACTCTAATTTCCAAAAATCCATTGTATTACGCTAAACGTATCTTTGCCAAACTCTCCCACTTGTTTATTCTTAAAATCCCCCTGCAAAAACCTCCGTTTCAACATCTGCAAATTTATTTAAACGCTAGGATGGTTTTCGAGATTCATTCCTTATTTCTGATGGTGTGCTTCCTATATGTTTTTTCACAGCCCTTGAAAAGTGATACGAGCTTTTAAATCCTGTTTGAAAAGCTATTTCGCCAATTTGCAAACCGGTGCTCCGGAGTAGTTGCACACCGCAGTTAACTCGATAAAGCCACAAGTATTGAACCGGTGTCATATTTACATGTTTTTGAAAAAGACGAATGAGATGTTCAGGACTAATATTACTTTCTTTTGATATATCTTTTAAACTCAGATCCTCGGCAAATTTCTCTTGTATCATTTCCTTCGCTTTTAAAACTGCTGGGTGTATATAACTTCGATATTGATTTTGACATTCCATCATGTATAGCAAGATGGCAGACTGTCCTAAGGAACAGATTACTTGGTTGTTATCGTTTTGATGATCCCGACTAATCGCTAACATAAGGCTTGTCAATTCATTCATTCGCTCAGATACCGGAATGTAAGATGGTAGTTTTTCTATATCGGAAAGCAGCTCTTTACTAATCCCTCTTATCGAAATAGATATCCAGCGATGCCAAGTTTCCTCTTTTATTGAAAAATTAAATTTTTCAGTGTGACCTGGCTTTAATAAGGTTACATGACCTACTGGTATTTTATTGTGAACACCATCAACATGAATGTCCATTGAACCGGTATAAAGCATAACCAACTGAAGATCCTGCTGAATTCTTGAACCCAACTTTCCACCAGGTGGATATACTACAGATCCTGCATACGCATGTTCAACAATAAAAAGTGAGTTATCATCCATCGTCTTTATCTCTTGTATCATCTTCCTCTCCTCTATGTACCCTTCCATTTCTGTTCATTCTATTGAAGAATACATCACAATTTAAAATGTCTAATTTTCTATATACTATATTCAATAAAGAGTTTGAAACTCCTTTAAACTTTTTTCAACAAGAACTAGGAGATATAATGAAACTCTGGGTCCATTTCACAACATCGATGATCAATGCTATAAATCTAGCTTTCTTTTAGTAGATGGTTGAAGCGTAACAGATATAGTCCAAATTTAATATCAGGTAGAAACGAAGGTACCCTCGTTCTTCACTCTATCCCAAGCTTCTTCCAGTATTTTTTTAAAAACAATTGACTGCTCCCATCGATTTGAAATTTCTTTATGAGCTGAATTGAAATAGCGCGTAATGGAGTAATCTGGAGGACCAAGTTCACATACAAGTGGTAGTACATCATTTGGTTTTGCCTCTTCCAACCAGTATGACATTCCCTTTTCCCACCACCCAACAAATCGCTCCGTCAATGGATGATCACCGTCAGGACCAATATCAATCTGAATCTGCTGTCCATTTGAAACACGCGCATGAATGGATGACGTTCTTTTTAACAATATATCGAAATATTCATCTGCCTTATTTGAATAGCACCCCTCTCCAGCCAATACATAATGAGATAAATCGATTGTCATTCTTAAATCAGGAATTTCATTCACATACTGTACTGTTCTTATTAAGTCCTGCGTAATCCGACCGCGATGAGTTTCTACATAATAGGGCATATTTACTTTCTTAGCTTCTGCAACCAGATCACCTAATAATTGAATCGCATCCTTACCACTAATAAAGTCGCCCATCACTTGTGAATTTACATAATCCACATCAAATTCCTTTGCTTTTTTTAATAAGATTTGCAGATCTTCTTTTTTAGAAGGGAATGAGTGAATGCCAAAACTAAATTGATATTCATCAAGTAAACGTCTCCATTTTTCCGCTTCTTGGTCCTCAGGCAAAGAACCTAAAATACCAGTGAAGCCTGCCTCTGCTATTTTTTCAAATTTCTCTTCGGTCGTCCACTCTATCTCACCATCTCCTAATCCGATCATGGCCCACCAAGCTTGCTGAATTTCTATTTTCATCATACATTCCCTCCATCATTTAAATAATTTAATAATACCGTTTTATCCTTTTATGATATTTATTTACAACAACAAAAGACGGACTAGAACATCCGCCTTACTTTTTTAGATATTATTATTCCAATACAATTTTCTTCCTCAAGTCATCTCGTTCAACTACTGAATCATGCCGAATGTAGTGACACACATATGAACGACGCCATCTATCTTCTGTTCTGTTTTTTCCCGACGAATGGATGAGTAAATTATGAAAGAAAACAATATCTCCCTTTTCCATGACAACAGGTAGTTGTTTGGATAAATCAGCACCTTCTGCTTCATCTGTCCATGATTCATGTTCACTTTTATCTTTCACACGACCATGTGAAAGCAGTCCTTCTTTATGGCTACCTGGAAGAACCCACAAACAGCCATTCTCTTCGTCAACATCTTCCATAGCAATCCAAGCTGCTGTTAATGTATTTGGTTCGTTATGAATATAATAATAATCTTGATGGGCTGCCTGACCTGGAGAACCGGGGGATTTATAAAAATACATACTTTGGATGCCGACTGCCTCATCTCCAAGCATTTGTGCCAAAACACCACGAACAATAGGAAGTTTCATCATTTGCAATGAAAATCCATCGTGTAGATGTGGATTAAACACACGTAGTGAGAAACGATCTTTATCAGACAAGATTTTTCCTATATGCGGTTTTGCCCATTCTTGTATTTCTTCCGCGGCACGGATCGTATAGATATAGGAATTATATGCATCAATTAAATCGTTACTACAACCGCCTTTTACAACCAAAAAACCATCTTTTTCGTATTGAGCTATTTGTTCTCCTGATAGAGGTGCCATGCGATTTTCTTTTACCGGTGTATTCATAAAATTTATACCTCCTACTGTTTTCTTACTGAAATCTTACCTTAGCTTACATTGATTTGAAATGTCTCCATATAACTTTATTGTGTCTGAAATTGATATCAAGTATTTTTTCATGATTAAAGTTTAAAATGCTTGAAAAGAACTGATTGGTAATTCACTCCTATTTTTTATACTCCGCAATCATTTTAGTAGCTTTTTCTGAAATAGCTTTTATCGTTTTATCCGCATCTTGTTTTCCTAGATACATAAGATCCAATATATCACTTATTTCTTTATCCATTCCTGGAACTATATTTTGCTTATCATCAACAATACCAATTTCTCGTGCATCAAGTAAATAGCTTACATGTTCAGGAATTTTTGCTTCATTAATGATTTCATCTGCTCCATTTACGGACGGTACAGCATTTCCGTTATCCGATAGACGAGCTTTTTGTCCTGCTGGAGATGTATAAAACGATAGAAACTTCATCGCTTCTTCTGGATTCTTAGAATCAATGCTCACAGCCATATATGCAGTGGCTATTGCTGCAGGCTCTATTTTATTACCTGTGTTAGTCGGCCAAGGAATATAATCAAACTCTAATGCCTTGTTCTCACTAAACATCGGGGTTAACCAACGCCCAGCAGCTACAAATCCAACTTGGTTTGACATAAACATTGCATCTGCGCCTTGTCCTTTCGGCAATGAACCGCCATATGTTACGTTTTGATCTTCAACGAGCTTCGATAAATAATCGAATGCCTCTTGTGCTTTTTCATTTTCGTCTAATATCATATTGCCATCATCATCATACATTTGGCCGCCATTAGACCAGATCCACGAGAACAAATGACTGCCACCATTCTCTAGAACAAATCCTTTTTTTCCTGTATCACGTAATTTCCCCGTTACTTTTGCAAATGTATCCCAGTTCCATTCACCTTCATCGAAATACTCTTGAGGTGTTTGGTCTATTCCTGCTTCTTTAAGAACCTTTTTATTATAATACATAAGGTATGGGTTGTTATCCACTGTTACTCCATAGATTTTACCGTCTCTTCTAGCCGCTCCCCATAACCCTTCTGCAAATTCATCCGCTTTTACGTAACTGTCAGTGCTATCTAGAAATCCTGATAGTTCTGCAATTTTTCCAGTTTCGGTTAACTTTGCGATCGATTCAGCACCGACATAAAAAACATCCGTTGCTTGTCCGCCTGATAGCTGGGTTAAAAGTTTTTGTTCATAGTTATCTCCTGGTGCTGGAATCAATTTTACTTCCACGTTAGGATTTTCTTGATGATACAAATCAAGTGCTCGTTGAATAACTTTAATTTCAGCTGGATTTCCCCATGAAGACATTGTAAGTTTTACCTTTTTTCCACTATTCGTCCCATCACTGGGCTTGTTACTTCCAGAGCTACAGCCTAAAACGATAAGCATCAATGTCATGAGAAGCGGAATTAATTTCATAAATCGTTTAATGTTCATTCTGACATCCCCCTATTTAGTTATTCAACAAAAAATCATGATAATGGGCATTGATGGCTCTAAAAAGTAGAAGCGCTTATAACGGATTCTGGGAGTTAATTGATTATAATAGATAGGTTTTATCACCTTGAAACCAACTTGCATTGATATTGATACACTAAAAATCCAGCTGCCATATCAGTACACATGCGTAATATAGTGTCCCCTATTTTCTATACCCCTGGAAAGTCTGGCCCAATGGACTTGTATCCTCCGCAGCTATTCAATGGAATGAAAGAAACTTTTCTACATTGATTAGTCCCTTACTCGATATCGAATAACTCCGGGGCACCTATACCCTAGATCTTATAGCGGATTATTTATCATTAACTGAAATTCCAGTAAATCAATTAAACTTTGAACGTCGGGATAATCCTTTGAGCCTTTTGCTATTTCCGTAAAAGTGTTGTGTGGTTCTACTAGTAACCTATATATCTAGCTGATTTTAGAATCTCTTTATATCTTCATCTCCCCCCTCAGAAAATTTAATGAAACATCGCAATTAATGAAGATTTTACAAAGACTCGCCTTTAATTAAATATTCAAACAGTATATATTAACTAGGTATACTATAATAAATTACTGATAGTAAGACAATGCATGATATTGACATACTTGTATCTATGGTTGATAACTAGAGAAAGGCCCACATAGCATCTTACAATCTTTGACCCTCTCGTCATGGTGCTTTTGATTTAATTCTATATTTAATTTAAAAAGTTAATCGACTTATAGAAAGCTCAATACATGATCACTTTTTGCAACTACACTCACTATTAAACTGGAATATATCTGTGTTTATACAATATTCATTAAAAACCATCTAATAAAAAAGTCATTCATCCATAAAAATAGGCAAATGACCTGATCCTAAGTAGAAGAGCATGCTGTTATAGATTAAGTAAGACGTAATATTCTGATTATTCACATTCAACGGTTTGAACTTTCCTGTACTACACTTTCATAAATTGCTCGAAAAAGGAGAAATCGATTAAAGTTTGTCTTTACGAATGCGCTTTCGTCTTTCAAGATATAATTGCTTATTTCTACTTTCCCCCTATTCAAAGGTATGTTAAACAGATGGGCTTTTTCCCAATCTTGTTATGGCATCCTTTTCCCCTATAAAAAGTTTCCTATCATTTTAACTTTTCTATTGAATAATTTAATTATTCAATAGATTTATTTTTACGAAAATACCCAGGCGGTACCCCAGTTTCAGCTTTAAAAATTCTTGAAAAGTAATGAACAGACGTAAACCCTGTGTCATCAGCTATATCTTTAATTGTTCGCTTCGTGCTTGTTAACAATTCTGAAGCTCTTTTTATTCTTTCTTTTCGAATATAGCCCGTGAAGCTTTCCCCTAATTCAATAGAAAAAATCCTTGATAAATGCCTTGTTGAAATATGTAAATAACAAGCAAGATCATTTAATTGTAGTGGCTGTGAAAGATTATCTCTAATGTATAATTTGGCTCTGTGTAGATTCGGGGATGTTCTCCTTACAATTATCTTTTCTGTTTCTATCTGATCATTTGTAAATACTTGATGTAAGGATATAAGTAGTGAATAGGCAAGTGTATGGACAATTTCTTTTTGAAAATAATTAATAATAGTAGATTGCATTAATAGTGTTTTCCAAATCAAGATTGATGGGAATAAATCATTGACTTCAGTGACAAAGCTCTTCGTGTTAGCAAGTTGCCGAAATTGATTAATAGCTGTTTCACTTGTCTCTGATTCAATTATTTCAAAAGCAACAAATAGTAGGAATAGCCCTGTCTGGCTCTTTATCTGATGCCAAATTCCTGGTCTAGATAAAAATAATGAACCACTTACTAGTGGCGTTTCAATGCCATTATCGCTGTAGGAACCCTCGCCATCAATAACATAACATACTTCGAAAAAGGAGTGTTTATGTAAAGGATTATCGTAATGGGCAGGTGTGACACCCCAGTAATGAATATAAAATGAAACACTGTCTCCTGAAAGTTTTAAAGCATGTTGATTTAAATAAAAATCTGCATGTTGGTAGTCCAATAAAGACATATCTAATTCCCTCCGTGTCTTAAAAGTGCAAAAACTTGGCAGATTATCATAAAGACAATAAATCATTAAATCCCTATAATTTGAAATAGAAATCAGATAATGAAAATTCAAAAAAATAAGGAGTGAATTATTTTGATACTAACAAAGGATGTAGATTTTTACAAAGAAAATGGATATTTGCTTGTAAAAGGTGTGTTTAACTCTCAAGAAGTGGAAGAAATGAGAAACGCTATTGACAATATTCTTCAAAGAGCAACAATGTCAAAAATGGACGCTAATCACACTTGGCAAGGAGATCATATGCCAGAAGAGGAACGAAAGAAACTTGTTTTAAAGGGATTTCATGATGTACATTATCATGACGCTTCTTTCACAAAAGCAGTTGCTCATCCAAATATGATTTCCATTCTTTCACAGCTTATTGGTGATAATGTTCAATTACATCATTCTAAAATGCTAGTCAAACCTCCAGAAAATGGAGCGGCATTCCCAATGCACCAGGATCACCCCTATTTTCCTCATCAATTGCATACGGTGATGGCAGCAAGCGTTCATCTCGATAATGCAAATGAGGAAAATGGCTGTCTCCATGTGATACCTGAGTCTCATAAAAACGGTCCCATTCCACATATTGGCAGTTACTTTTTAAATAATAAAGAATATCCTATTGAATCAGGAATCGCTTGTCCTGCTGAAGCAGGTGATGTACTGTTTTTCAATTATTTAACTGTTCATGGATCTAAACCAAACCGAAGCGAACGAACAAGACGAAATGTCTTATTCCAATATCGTGACCCTGCAGACTTGCCGACTAAAGATGTTCATGTCAACTGGGGACAAGGACTAATGATCTGTGGAGAAAATCCACAATTCAAGGAATATAAACCGGATTATCATTTAGTGACAAATTGAATGGATATATCGAGAAAAAGATGCAGTCCTCCTAGGGTGCATCTTTTTCTCAACAATTATAAAGGGTCTTTTAGTTCATCGCAACCTGGTCAAATTCATTGCCACATGGAGTTGACTTACTTACTTCAACAGTTATCTCTGATCCATCTTGATGTAACAGAGGCTTGTAAAAGTCTCCCGCCTTTGTAGTAGATATGCCAGCATAATGGCATATAAATGATCGGCGGAAATTATCTTTAGATACATTAGGGTATGATCCATGAATAACATTTCCGTTAAAGAACAACACGTCTCCTGGTTCAAGAATAGCTGGAACAGGCTTAAGTCCCTCAGGTACATTTACTTCCTCACGAGTAAACGATTTCTCTGGATCAGCTTCATGAGGACATTGTACCTCAGAGTATTGAGATTTTGGAACGATGTGTAAACCACCGTTCTCTTCATTTGATTGGTCCACTGCGGTCCAAGCCGCAATACATGTTCCTGGCTCAACTTTTAAATAAAAGTTGTCTTGGTGAAGCGCTTGCCCCTTGGCACCCGGTGGTTTGAAATAGAACATACTTTGCGCTGCAAGCGGCTCCTCTCCAAGTAAATTTGTTAGTACTGTAAATACCCTTAAATCTAACATATATTTCATAGATACCGTATCGATTTTGTGAGGATGCATAATTCTTGGATACATTTTCAATACATTCCCATTCGCTTTTTCTTCCGTTAAAGGGGAAAAGTGACCCGGTATAGGACCCGCTGCATGCATTCGCATGAAATGTTCCTTTAATCGTTCCGTTTCTTCTTTAGAAAACAATCCCTTTACAATCAAATAACCTTCTTTATCAAACATTTCTTTTTGTTCATGAACGTTAGCTTTGTTTTTCACAAATAACACACTCCCTTTTATTAGAAAATTGCTTATAATTAAATGATAAAGGAAAATGATAAAAAAGGAATGTATGATATGACTAAAAACCTTAACAATCCTGCTATTATTACAACTGCTCCATCTTCTGGTGTACTTATTTGCGATCATTTTAACCAAATGGAGGAATACAAGGTTTCTAGGCCAGATGGAACGAAAGACTGGTTAATTACTTATACAATATCAGGGAAAGGTCAATTTACAGTAGATAATCATGTGCAAATTGTAAAAATAGGGGATTTAGCTATTCTTAAACCTAGGACAATCCATCAATACGCAACACATGGCACACAGTGGGAATTTATATGGGCACACTTTCTACCAAAGGAAACATGGATTGAATTACTGATGCTACCGGAGCGATCCAAAGGCCTTATTCATTTAAACATCGAACGACCACAACTGCAGGAACGTGTATTAGGTAGTTTCCAACGCATGATTCGAGATAATCATAGCATTCACTCGTTATCCAAAGAGTTATCCATGAATGCACTTGAAGAGATATTATTAGCAGTGAACCAATGGGCACAAACGAATGATAAAGTAAAAGTTGATTTACGGGTTCAGGAAGTATTACAGATTTTTAGCGAAAATTTAAAAGAATCCCATACTCTAGAATCCATTTCAAGAAAAGTATCCCTATCTCCCTCACGCCTATCCCATTTATTTCGCGAACAAATTGGTGTTTCCATCATGGCCACTCTTTTATCAATAAGGCTCAGACAGGCAGCTCGGCTACTTGAGTTTACGAATAGGTCTATTTCAGAAGTTGCGGGTGATGTAGGCTTTTCTAGCCCTTTTTATTTTACAAAACAATTTACCGCTTTTTATGGGATGAATCCTAGAGATTTCCGCAAGCGACTATTTGATAAATTGCGTAATTAGCTAACAGAACTAAGTTCATCACTTATTGATTCCGTAACGGCTTTATTTCTCTTTAGGCATAAATAGAAGAGATGCTGACCAGCATCTCTTCACGGGCTGTCTGGAAAGTCTCGACAGCTATTTATTCAATTTGGACGATACTGAGCACACATTCTCAGTTATTGGTATTTCAAATATAAAAAACTTTTCATTACTGAACTTTTCGTAATAAGCTTTTTTCCAGTGCATCCAAATATCTTTTATCATGGCTTTCCAATCCATCAAGCCTTTACACTATTCACGTTTCGAGCTATTAGATTATGTTCGTTCATTTTTATTGTTAGTTATTGTAAAGTCTAAATCTATTTATGCATTGACGTTTTTTATAATATTTTCTTTAAAATTTTTTAATGCTTGATCTGTATCAATCGTATATCCACATTCTAGACCAATAAAACCATCAAAACCTGTATTCTTTATCGCCTTTAAAATATGGACATAATTCAATTCACCAGTTCCAGGTTGATTCCTGCCAGGATTATCGGCGATATGATAATGATTGATTCTTTGAATATAATTCGTCGCATTTCTAATAACATTGCCTTCAGTAATTTGTTGATGGTATACATCAAAAACAAGTTTCACATTCGGACTTCCTACTTCGTCAATCATCATAATTGCTTCATCCGATTTTTGCAAAAAATGTCCAGGATGATCCACCAGACCATTTAGCGGTTCAACCTCCAAAACTATATTTGCCTCCTCGCAGAGATCTGCGCATTGCTTTAATGTCTTAATCATCGCTTGATATTGTGTTTTACGTTCAACACCTTCAATAAAATTTCCAGTTTGGGTAATGATCGCTTTTGTACCAAGCACCTTACAAGCTGTTATCGTTTCTTTTAACCCTGACAAGTACTCCTCTCTTTTACTAGGGTCCACCAAATTAAAATAGCGGGTGCATGTTGAGATGATTCCGGCCCCAATTCTTTCTTGTTCTCTGGCAATCTGATTTAATTCTAAATCCCACCAATGATAATACTCTATCCCGTCAAAGCCATGGGCTTTCACTTTTTCAAGATGATATATGATATCTTTTCCTGGATACGCTCCAATACAAAGCGAAAATTTCATGTGACATCTCCCTCATTCCATTTGGAACACCAGAAGCCTCTTTTCTATTATAATCAAAAAAGAAACTCCCATTTTTACAATTTTCCTCATTAGTATTCATAGCCATAGACAATTTCCGAATAGAAAAGAACGATTAGTATCTTCGCAGTTGGATGTTCCTCCCTAACCGTTCTTGAAAGGAATGACTCTATCGAGAAATTGCTTTTTCCCCCTGTTCCATACTCTGTAACTCTTTTAATGTTGGAAGCTCTTCCCAATCCCCTTTGAATTGAACAGTTAGAGCACCAAGATGATTGCCGCGTTCAATCGCTTGTTTCACTATATTTTTTATTTTAGATGGGCTTTCTAGCGCACTCTTTAAATCGTTCACATCTAGTAAAACAGATAAACAGCCACTCGCAAAAGCATCTCCGGCACCGATTGTATCTACAATCTGTTTCACTTTAATACTTTCTTTTTTGGTTGTGTATTCTTCCGTAATTGCAATGGAACCTTTTTCCCCCAATTTCAGAAGAATTAGGCTTGGTCCCTTATTTAATAGTATTTCGCCATATTCATCCAATGATTTCTCACCAAATAAAAATTGACACTCGTCTAACCCCGGCATAAAAATGTCACATAAAGGAATCATTTTTATAATCGTTTTTCTAGCTTTTTCTTCACTCCATAGTTTTCTGCGTATATTGGGATCTAAAGAAATGGTCATGCCTTTTGCCTTCGCTCTTTCCATTACTTCCATGATCATATCTGCTGTCGCTTCTCCCAATGCTGGTGTAATGCCAGTTATATGCAAATGCCGTGCACTCTCAAGCCATTCTGATTGAATATCTGTAGATTTCATTTTACTTGCCGCTGAATTTTTTCGATAATAATAAACAGTTGGATCATAAGCCCCTTTAATATCTTTAAAGTAGACTGCAGTATTTTCCTTCGACTGAACCTTACATAAAGATACGTCTATCCCTTCGCCAGTTAGCGTAGAAAGTAAAAACCTTCCAAAGGGATCATCCCCCACATGACTGATCCATCTCACTTTTTTCTCCATACGAGTTAAACCAATCGCTACATTAGATTCCGCACCAGCAATTGTTTTTGTGAATAGTGGAGCATATTGTATCGAACGATCCATCATTGGCTGAAAAAGAATCATACTTTCACCTATCGTTACAACATCAACCATTTTCCATACATCCTTTACTGCTTCGACATTTTTGGCTATTATATTAATTAATAACTTTTTTTCATCACTGACAACAAAATACAGGGGTCTTAGAATGTCAAATTGTTTTTCTCTTACGCTTGTTCAATCAGTAAGAGAAAGGAATTTAATATATGAATTATTATTTATTTCTTTTCGAACGCATGCCTTTTATTATGGAAATGTTATCCGTTTTCAGAAATTGATTATAGGTTTCACTCTTAACATCATATATGGCAATTTTTCCTTGGTCATCATAGTGAATGCCCCATCCATATTTTTTTACTAACGGAGAAGCCCTAAAACATGCTTTCGTTTTTGTGAAAAACAATTCTCGTAAATCATTTATATTATTTAATTCACTTTGATTCTTGATCAAATAAGTTTCAAATTGAACATCTTCCTGTGTGTATTTATAAGGATTATTCTTAATTAAATCATATTCAATAGAAGCAACAGTAGGTTTTTTGTTTCTTGGGACAGGTACAATCGAGGAAGCAAGATTTGAATCCTCAGAAATAGTAATAAAAGTGTCTTTGTAACTCAAGTAACACCCCTCCTTAGATAAGTCGAGTGAGAACCTTAGTTTAATTAGTGGGTCTGAATTATCTCTCACGCGTACCTTTATTGCATCCATTAATAAATCAAGATACATACTCCAAGCTTTAAGGTTGGCTATTAGTTCTACAATCACACATATAATTCTTCAAAACTACTTTTGACAGTTTCCCGCAAAATTCAAAAACTTAATATTTTCAAGACCTATTGCACCATTACATATTTATCAACAGGTTCCCTATTCTTTTCCGACTTTCAACTGATTTATAATTACCATTCCGCAACACTTCCATCCTGATGACGCCACACGGGGTTTTTCCAATTATGACCTATCTCCGCCATCTTCCTTATGTAATCTTCATTCATTTCAAGCCCGAGTCCTGGACCCTGTGGGATGGCAACTTGACCATCTTTATAAGAAAAGACAGATTTATCTTTTAAATAATCTAGCAGATCATTTCCCTGATTGTAATGTATACCCAAACTTTGTTCTTGAATAATTGCATTATGTGCTGTCGCATCAACCTGCAAACATGCTGCTAACGCGATCGGACCAAGTGGACAATGCGGGGCGACCGCCACATCATATGCTTCTGCCATGGAAAATATTTTTTTACACTCAGTAATTCCTCCTGCATGAGAAAGATCCGGTTGAATAATATCAACATACCCATCATGTAGTAATTTTTTAAAATCCCATCTGGAAAACATTCTTTCCCCTGTTGCGATAGGGATATTAGTTGCGTTGGCAATCTCTCGTAAAGCCTCATTATTTTCTGGGAGTACTGGTTCCTCAATAAACATCGGACGAAAGGGTTCTAATTCTTTTGCAAGAATCTTCGCCATTGGCTTATGAACTCGCCCATGAAAATCAATACCGATACCGATATAATTACCTGCCGCTTCACGGACCGCCGCAATCCTCTCAATTGCTTTATCGATTTTTTCGTAAGAGTCAATATATTGTAATTCCTCTATTCCGTTCATCTTGATTGCTGTAAATCCACTTTTAACGGCTTCCCTTGCAGCAAGTCCAACATCAACCGGGCGATCTCCTCCGATCCATGAATAAACACGAATGGATTCCCGACAAGCCCCACCTAATAATTGATAGATTGGTGTTTGAAGAAACTTACCTTTTATATCCCAAAGTGCTTGGTCAATTCCAGCAATTGCGCTCATTAATATCGGGCCACCACGGTAAAAGCCCGATCGGTACATGACATTCCAATGATCTTCTATTCTCATTGGATCTTTTCCAATAAGATAACTCATTAATTCTTCTACACAAGCCTTAACTGTTGCTGCTCTTCCTTCAACTATCGGCTCTCCCCAGCCAATAATGCCCTCATCTGTTTCTACTTTTAAAAAAAGCCAACGTGGTGGTACTTGAAAAAGTTCAAAACTAGTAATCTTCATAATAGCTTTCCCTCCACATATCATAATTCTAAATTTGTAAGTGCTTTCATTATATTATTGTAGCATATGGGTTTTACATTCTCCTAGCATAAATCAGTTGGTTTTAGAGTTTATGAATAAATTAGTAGCAAACTAAATTGCCTAATTACTGCCGTATCTTCCACACATAATATTTTTATTGTAAATGAACAATTGGAATTTACCCTTAAACCAATTAAACTGGCCTTCCAGTAGGAAGCCAGCTTTTTCATATACATTTTGTATTTTTTGTCAATCAAAATGTATGAACATGGGATTTACATTTAATCTTTTATCTTAGATAATAGTTTCTAGTTTTATCCATTTTATTTTGACCGCAATAAATATTTCAAGTTTTCTAAACCTCTTCCAACCATAAAGAAACCTGCATAGATTCAAATCTAAACAGGTTTCAATACTCTCCTTTAATCAAGAACAACTACGAATAGCATTTAGATTTCTTCGTTTTTTTAACCTAATAGGTCTAATTCGGTTTGTGAATATTCCTCCAATACGAATATTTGCATTTATAAAATAATCTATACAATGAAACGATGGATATTAAATATATTTCTCGATTTTTTCCCATGTTTTGTTTTCTGAGGATTTTTCAACTGCTTCCATAATTGCTTGATTGATATGGCCATCTTCAAAATTTGGAGATGGCGATTCTCCTTTTTCAAGCCCCTTCATTAATTCAACAACTAAATTAATAAATGTATGTTCGTATCCGATAATATGGGCTGCAGGCCAATACGCTCCCGCATATGGATGAACCTCTTCTGTACAATTGATTTTTCTGAATCCTTGTGTTCCTTCTTCATCAGACCCCAAATATAGTTCAAGTTCATTTAAGTTTTCAGCATTCCATTTTATTGAACCTTTTTCTCCATTAATCTCAAATTTATTAGCATTTCTATTTCCTTTAGCAAATCGTGTTGCTTCAAATGTACCAATTGCTCCATTTTTAAACCTTGCAATAAAAATACTGGCATCATCCACTTCTACTTTCTTAAATTCAGTAGTTGAAGCAACACCAGTTAATCCTGAACTTTCTGCAACAGCTGGCCTCTCCTTAATAAAGGTTTCAAGCAAGCCGGATACTTCATCAAACTCTCCAACTAGGAATCTTGCCAAATCGATCAAATGCGCTGCTAAATCACCATGTGACCCAGAACCACTCACCGATTTTTCCAATCTCCAGACAAGTGGGAAGTTTGGATCCATAATCCAATCTTGGAGGTAATTTGCTCTAATATGATAAATCTTTCCTAACTTACCCTCATCAATTAGTTTCTTAGCATATTGTATCGCAGGAGCAAAACGATAATTGTAATTCACCATATGAATGACATTGTTTTTCTTTACCGCCTCCAACATTCTCCTCGATTCCTCAAGTGTCAAGGCTAATGGCTTTTCACAATACACATGCTTTCCTGCCTCAGCAGCAGCTATCGCAATTTCCGCGTGATTATTATTTGGAGTAACAATATCTATTAAATCAATATCATCCCTTGCAATAAGCACCTTCCAATCAGTTTCATAACTATTCCAACCGAATTTTTCTACAGCTGCTTTAACCCCATCTTCATTCCTTCCACATATTGCTTGTCTTATCGGCTTTACTCCTAAATCAAAAAAGAAAGGGGCATCCCGGTATGCATGTGAATGGGCCTTACCCATAAACTTATATCCCACCATACCTATTCTAATTTCTTGCATTACGCCCACCATAAATCTTTCGCTCCTTCTTTAATAATCATATCTTTTAAGAAGGTAACAGCTTTTGTATAACCTTCATCCACACTCATTAAACCATCTTCATGCTCGATACTAACAGATCCATTATATCCAATTGTTTCAAGCGCACTAATTATTTCTCTCCATACATCTTCCCCGTGACCATACCCCACAGTTCTGAAAACCCATGAGCGGTTTGCAATATCACGATAAGATTTAGTGTCAAGAACCCCATTATATGAATTATTCAATGGATCAATCCGCGTATCTTTAGCATGGAAATGATATAGTGCATCTCCTAGAGCTTTAATGCTGTTTACCGGATCCATTCCTTGCCAAAAATAGTGACTTGGATCAAAGTTGGCGCCAATTTTTTCACCACATTCATTTCTTAATCGGAGAATCGTTTCTGTGTTATAAACTACAAATCCAGGATGTGGTTCAATCGCTGCTCTGACATTATATTCTTCTAGTAATGCAACTTGCTCTTTCCAATATGGAATAACTTTGTTTTCCCATTGCCATTCTACTACAGTCGAAAAATCATCTGGCCATGGGCACGTAATCCAAACTGGGTGTTTAGAATGCTCAGATTCACCAGGACATCCAGAAAAGGTGACTATATTTTCGACGCCTAACTTTGCAGCAAGTTTAACCGTATTTACAAATGCTTCATGATGCTCAATTGCAATTTCTTCATTGGGATGCAATGCATTACCATGGCAACTTAACGCACTAATTTGCATACCCCTAGATTCGAACGCTTGCTTGAATGTATCTAGTTTGCTTTCATCTGCAAGTAACTCTTTCGGATTACAATGTGCATTCCCAACATAGCCACCAGTACCAATCTCAACTGTATCTACACCACTTTCTTTCACATAATCCAACATTTCATCTAAGGACATTTTTGAAAAAAGTACAGCGAATACACCTAGTTGCATTCCTCATCTCTCCCATTCTATTATTTTTCTGAACCTGCAGTAATACCGCTAACAATATACTTTTGTAATAATAAAAACATAATAATAATTGGCGCAGCTGCAATGGTGGAAACTGACATTAAGTTATCCCATTGCGTGCCATATTGCCCAATAAACTTCGTCAATCCCATCGTTAATGGCCTTATTTTCTCATCTGTCGCTAAAGTTAGCGCGAAGATCAAATCTCCCCAAGCAAATAAGAAACTAAATGTACCAACAGTTAGAACAGTTGGCTTTGTCAATGGCAAGATAATCCTAATGAATGCTGTAAACGCGTTACACCCATCTACTACGGCAGCATCCTCCAACCCTTTAGGAATGGATAAGAAAAATGGCCTCATGACTACAATCGCAAATGGGAGCGCTGTTGTTGTATTTCCTATAATCAATGCCAAATAGCTATTAAGAAGCCCTAATTTACTGAACAAAATAAACAGTGGCATAGCCATCATAATTCCGGGAATCATCTGTGTGATCAATAAAATTAATATTAATATGGACGCACCTTTAAGTCGAAATCTCGCTAATGCATACGCACAAGGTAATGCAATCATTAAAGTGAATAGAGCTGTTCCAGCAGCAATAATAAACGAGTTTTTCAAATATGGAAGTAAGCTTTGATCTTCAATTAAATTTTTTACATAAGCATCAAATTGAATACTCTCTGGAATGATCATTGGTGGCGTTGCAAAAACATCTTGAATTGGTTTGATCGATGTCGTAATCATCCAATATATTGGAAACAAAAATACAATTGTAAACAGGATTGCAACAAGGAGCAACATGTACTGTTTTGCTGTATATTTCTTCATGCTGACTCCTCCTTCTTAATCATATATAGATATACAAGTGAGATGCACATTAAGATTAATAGGATTATTGTTGCTACCGCACCGCTCGTTCCAAAGTTAAAATTAACAAACGCCTGTTCATACCCGAAAAATGGAAGCACTTGCGTTGCATTAACTGGACCGCCACCAGTCATGATTAAAATAATATCGAATACTTTAAATGTATAAATAATCCCAAGCACTAAGATGATCAATAGTGTTGGTTTCATGAGTGGCATTGTAATCTTTGTAAAGGTTTGCAACTTATTTGCCCCATCAATTTTTGCAGCTTCGTATACTTCCCCTGGCAATGCTTGAAGAGCAGATAAGATCAAAATCATATTGAATGGGATTCCCACCCATATATTTGTAATAATAACCGCTGTTAATGCTGTACTTTCCTGACCTAGCCAATTAATTGGATTATCAATAATATGAATATTCATTAGAAAATAATTGATTACACCATAGTCAACGTCGAATAGCCATTTAAATAATGTTCCTGTAATCACAAGAGGTGTCATCCACGCTAACAAAAGTATAGATCGAAAAAAGTTTCTAAATGGGAAATCTTGATTAAAAAATAATGCCAATAAATAACCAATTACAACTTGAAAGAAGATACATGTAATTGTGTAGATAAAAGTATTTTTAAATGCAACAAGAAATTTCTCAGATTGAAAAATCTCAACATAGTTCTGCAATCCAATAAACAGCCCACCACTATTTAAATTACTAATCGTTAAGTCTTGAAAACTGACAACTATATTATAAATAATCGGATAAATCATAAAACATAGGACAAAAAGGACTGCGGGTAGTACAAAAAGATAGAGTGGTAAGCTTTTCTTTGGTGAATCATACATCATAAAACCTCCTTTACTCTAAATAGGAGAGAAGTTCTCTCCTATTCATTTATTGCGGTAATAATGGTTCAATCTTTTTAGCCGCATCGTCCATTACTTTTTCAACATCTTCACCAGTAATCGCGCGCTGTATAGCTTCTTGCACATTGCTAGAAATTTCCGGATACTTTGTACCATAAGCTCTTGGCTTTGCCGATTTTAATTGTTCCATGAAAACTTTTACACTTTCATCTTTTGCCCAAATATATTGTGCATCAGATCCAACATCTTCTCTACTCGGTAATCTACCACCAAGTTCATGCATAGGTCCTAGAATTTCAGGTTGCTGAGTCCATTTTATAAAATCCCAAGCTTCTTTTTTATTTTTTGTATCGGCTGTAATTGCCCAGTTTTCTCCACCAAGAACGGAAGCAGAGTTTTTATTTTGTGGCATTAGGAACACGCCCCAATTCATATCTTTTGAATCTTTTTCTAAAATTGGAATTTGCCAAGGTCCATTTTCCATCATGGCAGCTTTTTGAGTTTGAAACTGAACTAATACATCTGATTGATCCCAGTTAATCATGTTTTTCGACAAAGATCCTTCGTTCACGAGATTTTGAATTAGGCTCATAGCGTTTTTGGCATCAGGGCTATCGAATGAATCTAAATCAGCTCCAGACTGCCATAGATACGGAAGAAATTGGAACGTACCTTCTTCACTTTTTTTCCCTGCCATTGCAAAGCCTTTCACATCACCATTCGTTAATTTCTTAGAAGTTTCGGTAAATTCATCCCATGTCTTAGGTATTTCGGTAACGCCTGCTTGTTCAAATAATTCTTTGTTGTAATATATCGCCAACGCGTTACTGTTATTTGGAATTCCGTAGTATTTCCCATCAAGCTTAGCCGAATCCATCGCACCTTGATAGTATTTATCAGCTTGCCCCCAATCTTCCACTTCTTTAGTAATATCAGCAAATACTCCTGCCTCAATAAAGGATTGGTGATCAGGGTTATCAATCACCACAATATCTGGTAAAGAGTTCCCTGCAATTCCTTGTAGAAGTTTAGTCTTTAAGTCTGCAAATGGAATATAGGTTCTTTCAAATTTAATGTTAGGGTTTTCACTTTCATATTGCTCAATAAGCGCTCTTTGCTCTTCATCTGAAGATGAGTCTGGTGCTAAATAGTCCCAAACAGTAATAACAACTTGTCCATCTGCATTTTTATTGTCCGTTGACTTTTTTGAATCAGAATTATTGCACGCCGCTAAAAGAAATAAACAAAACACACTAAATAAAAATAATAGTCTTTTTTTCATATTTTACTAACCCCTTTACTTTAATAGAGACTTTAGTTCAATTTCTTTTTCCTGTTTTATTGACTCTAGAGCAGCACCCACTATAGCAAAACTATTAATATTGTCTGCTAAGTCCGTTATAGGTTTTCTATTTTCTTTAATCGCTTTTGTCATTTCATAAAATGAATACTCACGGTCTTCATACTCCATTGAAACTAACTTTAGTTCTTTGGATGATCCATCTTCAAATGTTATTGTAGGAATATCATCATTTAATTCTATAACACCTTTTTCCCCTACTAGCTTAAACTCTCCATTCCATGGCGTTTCTTTACCTCTCGTTACCCAGCTTCCAAAGTAATTAATGAGTATGTCCTCAAACTTCATAATGACAGTGGCAGTACTATTCCCATTAAACCAACTCCAAGTAGGTTTCATACTTTTCGCATAAACTGTGGATGCTTCAACTCCTAGTATGTGACGCATTAAGTCAAAATGGTGAATACTCATATCCTCAATAAGAATTTCTTTGTATTGATCTCGCCATCCTCCAAATTTTGTAGCACGCCTGAAATTCCATTCAACATATTCAATTTTTCCAACAACTTCTTCTTGGACAGCTTTTTTAACTGCTTCTATTTCAGGTCTCCAACGATAATTTTGACTTATCATCACAAACTTTTGATACTGCTTTGATTTTTCTAGTAACTCTGTTGCATCATCCAAGGTGTGTGCAATCGGTTTTTCCATGAATACATTTAAATTACTTTCTAATGCGTCTAATGCTAATTTTTTATGTGTTTGTGGAGGGGTGATGATGACAGCAATATCTGCCTTTACTTTTGAAAACGCTTCTAAATAATCAGTAAAGTACTCTACCTTGCTATTTTTTATCAATCCTTTCGCATTTTTGAGATTATCAGGGTTCAGATCAACAACTCCCACTAATTCCACGTCTTCAAAATTATCCAATATTTCTAGCCAAGACGTACCAAAACCTCCTGTACCTACTTGAATTACTTTTAATTTAATCATAACAAGTCCCCTTTCTGACTCTTCTAAATAATGATGTACGTATGTCATTTTATTCTTAAAAAAAAGAAGAAATACTGATAATTTCATCTTAAACAAAAGTAAGCGTTTTACATTTATAGCTTAATAGATTTTTCGATGTACGTCAATCATTTATTTGTTTTTTTATAATTATTGAAAAATATAGTACCTAGCATTCGATGGTGTAACAATTTCAAGTTTTATAATGGTTTCTGTCGTTTCACTTCTTTCTTCTAATAATAAGTAGTTAAAAACGTTTTTTACAGTAATCATTGCTTGACTCGATGGATCTTGACAAATAACAGCCTTGATTACTTTCTTTTGTAGAAAATTATTAATCTTTTCACTCATATCATGACCAATTAATATTTTATCATCGTCATACTCTTCTTCATTTACATATTCTGCTATGTCCCCCAGAATACCATTGGCAACATATATTGCAGTGCTCTTTTTTAATTCCTCTTTTTTCCACTCCTCATCTAACTGGATGTTATCACTCTTAACAGGTAATGTATGAATCATAATATCGATTTTATTAGAATTATAATAATCTCTAAATCCTTTTTCTTTATTGGTCATTTGAAAGGTATCTTCATCTTCCCTAATAATTACTACGTCTTTTAATTCTTTTGAAAACAAATGAACTAATTCAGCTGCTAAAAATCCTGCCCGATAATAATCTCCACCAACAAATGAAATTCTTTTACTCAGAGGCACATCATTATTCAAAGTGAATATAGGAAGCCCTTTTATTACACCTTCGTTTATCACATCAGTATAAGGATCTGCATCATGAGGCGAAATAACGAGTGCATCGTAAGAGTTTTGATCTATTATTCTTTTAATAAACTGAATTTGTATTTCTTTTGGAATCGTATCTATTCTAAATATTTGTACCTCAAAACCAAAATTTTCATATACTTGCGCTGCTTTGCTTATTTCAGATTCGATTTCATCCCAAAAGTAATTAGGTACGATCGGTAAAATAAAAGCTACCTTGGTTTTCTTTTGAGTCGCTAGATATTTCGCAGCAGTATTTGGTTTATACCCTAATTCTTCTGCTTTTCTTTTAACCCTCTTGATTGTTTTCACACTAACACCTTTCCTGTTATTTAAGACACGATCGACAGTTGCTGTTGAAACTCCTAGTTCTTCCGCAATCATTTTTGCTGTTACTTTCACTTTTCTCACCTACACTATTTTTTCAATATACTGTTCTTCTTATTACATGATAGCATAAAATATATAAAATTTTATTGTGATTCTTCTTTCAAAAGCTATGTAATATGATGCTGTTGGTCTTCGGCTCTTTTTAACTATGCTGAAAACTGCATTTTCTCAGAATGAACCAAATATCTTCTAATCCGTGATATTGATTAACATAGCCAAATCAAAAAAAAAATTACCATCCATAGAATGATTCTATAGTCGCTGACCAATGAATCAGAGGCCAGGGAAATAGCTAAAAAAATATGGAGATTTGCAGACACGATGGAAAGCAATAAATGGATAACCCTCGATTCCTTTAAAGGGAATCGGGGGTTTATTCATCAACTACACAATGATTTCTATCATCAATGGGAGATTAGTGATCTTTTACTTGTATTCGGCCCGGCAGCCTTAATGCTAAAGCAAGTACAAAAATACAGAAGATAAAACATACAATCGCTACGATATGAAGATTTGCAACATCCAAATGACGATTAAATGTCAAACCTAGTAAGCTGGAGGATAAAATGGAACCAAGATACCGACTGGTTTGAAATAGACCTGATGCCGAACCCGTGTCCTCCGGTCTGACATGTTCATAAAGAGCTGTCTGCATCGAGAGATTATTAAAGCCATTACTCATTCCAAGTACTGCCATAATGACAAGCAACCAAATAAGTGGCGAGGATTCATGATAGGTTAATAATAAACCCGTACCAATTAACAGCAAGGTTGCCCCGATAACCATTGGCAGTTTTGAACCGTAAATATCAATCATACGGCCTGCGAGTGGTGAAACAATCACCCCAAAACCTGCCAAAGCCAGCATAATTAACCCAGTATGCAGTTCACTGTAATGCCGAACTTGTTGTAAAAACGTTGGGAATCCAAAAAAGTAGCAATAATATATCAGATTAATACTCATGAACTGCAAGTAAATGAATGTAACATTATGATCTGTCTTTAACGCCTTCATATCAATAAAGGGATCTTGATGTTTGAGTTCATAAAAGTAAAATCCTACAATTCCCACTGAAAAAACGATCAATGCCCACCATCGAATATGATGATCGAGTGACAATAAAAATAATATTAATCCTATAATTGATATAGTAAATAAACTGATTCCCACGAAATCAATTCGCTTTAACTCAAACTTCCCTTGACCTGTATTAGGCAAAATAAAAATAGCCATTACAAAGGACAGTACAATAAATGGAAAGTTAATAATAAAAATAGCTGCCCAATCCCAGGACGATATGAGAAATCCACCAATTGAAGGACCAAATGCGGCAGATGTTGAAGCAAAAATTGACAACACAGCCAGTGCCTTCCCTTGTCCCTTTGTAATATGGGTTCGAACCATACTCATTCCACTAGGAAATAGAGTCGAACTTCCGATCGCCTGTAATGCCCTGCATCCCAATAAAAAGGGATAGTTTGGTGAAAATGGTGCCAACATGGATGTTGCAGCTACAATAATAAGGCCACCTAAAAAAAGCTTTTTCGGGCCAAACATATCACTTAATTTCCCCATCACTGGTTGCCCTGCAGCACTAGCGAGGTAAAAAATAGAGATCAACCAGGTGGCATCAGCAAATGTTAGCGAAAATTCATGCTGCAATCGTGTTAATGCCACCGAAATCATGGATGAATTTAAAGGATTAAGTAATGTTCCAAGCCCAATTGTTAAAATAAATAGCCAAGGTTTCCTCAGCTTTTCTGTCATTATTATCACCTTTTATATGTTGTCAAGTATAAATCAATACCTACATCATATGGGAAAAAGGAGTAGGTGCAAAGTATTTTGGTTTGGGTAGGAGACTGCCCGTCTTAATAAAGGAACCTATTTACCTTTTGGGTCAATAATATAAGGGTTATCATTATTTGTTGATCAGAGGAAATAAACTCCAATTAACATATGGTAAATTACCTACTTATACGACAACAACACTAGCTTAAGACATCTCAGACTTTACTGTGGTGACAGACTGACTGTTGTTTCAAGCACTGTTAAAGTATTATTTACGGTATCCAGATTAACCGTAGCACCAATAGGAATAGCCGCTTTATAGACACCATGTGCGGTAGTAACATTGGTCATCAGTGGTTTTTCAAGCGGCACGATGAAGTCATTTATCAACTCTTCATAGGATACTCCATAAGAAATTGGACATTCCGTACATTGTCCCATAACAATTCCAATACAATCTTGAAATTTACCCGCCAGTTTAAGTGCTTCCATATACCGATAGACAGTATTAATCGGCTCATGAGTATCTTCGAGAATCAGGATTCTGTTTTTCGTATCAATTTCATAAGGGGTTCCCAGTGTGTCTACAAATGATGTAAGGTTTCCACCAACAATCTGTCCAGTCACATTACCAGGAACTCTGCTAACCTGAGGTATCCCCGAAGGATTTTGGATTTGCCTGGGAGAAGTTAATGTTGATGTTGCTGCAAAAAACTGATCATAATTGTATGACGGCGTATTCATGGTAAAATCAATTAACAACAAACTATGGAACGTAATTAAATTTGCATACTGTGACAGCACATTCAATAATACCGTAATGTCACTGTACCCGGATAATATCTTCGGGTGACTTTGAATAAAGGAATAGTCCAGATAAGGAAGTATCCCTGCGACGCCAACCCCTCCCCTGGAAGGTAGTATCATTTTCACCCGGTCATTATCGAACATATTCATTAAATCAAAGGCACGCTGCTCATTCGTACCAGCTAGAAAACCATTTTCTGCATAAACATATTGCCCCAACTCAACCTGGAATCCTAAATTCAGCAATATTTCAATTCTATTATTAATGGTGCTTGCAGCCAGCGGGCTCCCCAAAGTGACAATGCCGATCGTATCACCTGGCTGCAGAATAGGCGGTTTTATTGCCATTGTGTACACCTCCCGAATATAAAATAGATATCAATCCTACACTATATTCGTAGGTGAGAGATTCAGTTACACACTGGATTGTTGATCATATAGCACATCAGCATACTAAGGATCGCATTACCTTCTTGTCATATCTTCCTGGTTCGGATAAATCATCACTTTGATGCTTTTATCCTTCTCAGTCAAGGCTACGTCTATCGCTTTTTGTATGTCATCTAATGAGTACCGATCAGTAATCACTTTCTCTAAATCTACTGTAGGATGGCCTAAACTATTGATAGCATCTGAATATGTATTGACATATCGAAATACACCTACCATATCGAGCTCCGCATCAATCATCCAAGTCATGTCCATTGGAATACTATCAGCTATCGGTAAACCAACATACACAATCCTACCTCCACGCTTTACCAACTTGATCGTTTCACTTATAGCGTGGGCATTTCCAGAAGTTTCAATCAGCACATCCAATCCTTTCTCACCACTCAATTCCTCTAACTGATCCTGAACGAATCCTTTAGATGGATCGATTACACCCTTAGCTCCCATCTGCATAGCGAGCTCTCTTCTAAAACCGACCACATCACTTCCGTATATTTCTGTTACACCAAACATTTTAGCGGCTTCAATAGTTAACAATCCTATTGGTCCCAAACCAGTAATGATTAAACGATCTCCAGGACCTACTTTTCCTCTTCTCATTGCATGAAAGCCAACAGACAAAGGTTCAATTAGTGCCCCCTCTTCATAACTTACATGATCTGGAAGTTTAAATAAGAAATCGCTTCTAACTGTGACATATTCTGCCCAAGCTCCATCAAATGGCGGTGTAGCCATAAATTCTACTTCATCACAAAGATTATATCGACCAGATCGGCAATATTCACATTGCCCACAAGGAATTCCTGGTTCAACTGCAACCCGATCCCCTACTTTTAAGTCTGTAACTTCAGATCCAACTTTCACCACTGTTCCAGATACTTCATGCCCTAAAATGATTGGCTTTTCTACCACATACCGCCCAATTCTTCCATGTTCATAATAATGCAAATCCGATCCACATATACCAATACAATGAACTTTTAATAATGCCTCATTACTTTTGGGCTCTGGAATAGTAATTTCTTTTATTTCAATTGATTGGGGCTTATTAAGCACTGCTGCTTTCATCAGTAGTTTGTTCATTAGTTTTCCTCCTGAATTACTCCTTATTTTGTATACATTAATAAGACTAAAAATTCTTTTATTACTATAGTTTTCCTATAATAATTGATGGTTTAATCTATACTAGCGAATTTTTCGACTTCATTATGTACTTAAAACTACTTTCTTTTCTTCATCATTGCTTAAATGATTGGAAATCTCCATTTACTTCTTGATGTTTGACGGAACGCTCGTATTCCCTGTTTTAAAAGTCTCTTTAATAGACGATGATTTATTACCATAACAATCAACAGCAGTAACTTCCACCTTATAATTTGTTCGAGGTTTTAGACCTTCTAGGGGTATTCTCAACTTATCAGGAATTGGTGAAAACATATAATCAGAAAATACTTTTAAACTGTTTACTATAGAGCCAGTACTTTCTTTTTGTACCTTCACCTCATAATGATGGACCACTTGGTCATCTTTAACTTGTAAAAGGACTAATTTAGGAACGGCATTTAGATTTTCAATTTTAAGTTGTCTATTTCCTCTAAATGGAGTAGTTATTTTATTTCTATCTACGAGTGTATACTTGAAATTGCATCTTATTTCTCCATTGGCTTTCCCTTTCAAATCAATCACCCACTTTTCCCCCGCAAGTACACCCGCGCTAATGAATGGTGGTTGAGGTTCTGCAGACCATTTTCCGTCTATATAAATATCACCGTGATCTGCATTTAACGAGACTCTGTCTACCTCTACCCGGTTCTTGAAAACTTCTATAAACAAGGCTTGAGATACAGGGAATTCAAATCTATCAGCTAATCCTGCATCGGTGATAGATTTGTATCCTTGCTCACACTCTATATAGGACATAGAGCCCAGATTAAGAGAAGTAAAATCTTTCTGATAGATCGAACGACCATCATTTATATTATAATGCGAATGACCAGAAAGAGTGATAACTTGCGGATAATCTTGGAGATCAGTATATAAATTTGGATTGGAAGATTGTTGACCGTCCATTACAGTCTCAGAAATCGGTTGATGCACGTTTACAAAAATAGGTTTATTTCTGTTATTTGGATCTGATGTAATTCCGGCTAATCTACCACTCAACCAATTTCGTTGCTCCATATCTCCATTATAATTATTTCCATTTAGGAAAATGAAAGGATACCCCCCAATTTGTGTCTCATAGTATCCATTATTATGGCTCGTAAACCACCTAGCTGGGTAATGCTCTTGCAATTTTGCAACACTTGCATCGTGGTTACCAATTGCTAGCTGTATTTTTGTATTTGTCATACTTTTTCTTGATAAATTATATTGAAGTATTTCTTTTACAATTTTATGATCATCCGGTTTATCAAAACCATTGTCGTTGATCATATCTCCTACTATTAATATGGCGTCAGGTTGCGGAAAGATCGACGCGATTGTGTCAAAAAAACTTTCGAATCTTGCATCACATTTTTTATGTGATCCTACATGTATATCTGACATTGCAACAAACTGAAGTATAGGTTTTTCTATCGGCTTTGAAGTAATAATGTTTTCCTCTCCTTTAATACAATAAAACACACGAAATAGTATCTTTTAATATATTTTTGTGGTAATTTCCATTGTATTTTATTTACTTCATTTTAAATTACTTCTAAACTTCTGTCAGTATTTTCGAATTAATTGAATCAAAAGAATACACTTTTGGATCATAACTCTTTACTTCCTTTACTACATTATTCCTGACTTCACTAAACTTTCTAGTCTATACCAATAGGATGACTAAGTTACCTTTAAATTAAGGTTAGATATCACTTTCATAAAAAAGCAGCAAAACCGGTAAACAGCGTTATTCATGTATAGTTAAAATACTAGCACTCTACCATGTGCTCTTCCAATATATATCAATTACCCAATTTATGCTTTAAATTACTATTTGGCATCCACTTGTAACATAAAATAGCACCAATGAAACTTAGACAGCCAATCATGATAAAACCGCTTGAGAGACTAGCATACTCTCCGATCCATCCCGCGATAAATGGACCACCGAACATTCCAAGTGAATATAATGCTTGGAAAAAGCCCATAGCTGAAGCCCTTCTTTCTTCGCTTACAGATTGAATGGCAAGCCCCATCAATACTGGCATCATCAATCCTTGAGCAAATCCATTAAATGCCTGTGTAATTACTAGCAAGGTAAAGCTATTTGTAAAAGGTAGAATGATCGTACATATCGCAGCAGCTAAAAATCCAAGCAAAATAGTTTGTCTTTCACCTAATCTTCGGACAAAAAAACTTCCGCTCATATATCCAGCTATCGCATTTGGCAAAGTAGATAATAAAGTTAAGATGCTTAAATCAGCATTGGATGCTCCTAAGGTCACCGCATGTAGCGGTGTAAAGCCAAACATGGTTGTAAATGTGATACACTGCACGATAATAGCTAGTAATGAAACAGATAATAATAACTTTTCCCCACCCATTTTTATAAGATCTTTCACTTCAACAGGTTTCTTTTTAACTTCTGCGGGCTGCTCAACGAGTTTCAATGCAAGAATTAAACCAATTAAACCAACCAAAGCTCCCATATAAAACGGGGCACTCCAACTAATATATTCAGCTAAGAATCCACCAATTGTCGTTGCGGCCATCTGCCCCATACTTGTGTAAAAACTAATAATTCCCATCGCTTTTGGTGCCTCATCTGGATCAAAATAGCTTGCGAATAAAACAGTAAAAGCCACCCAACTTGCTGCAGCAACTCCAGCAAGTGAGCGAAAACCAAAAATCACCCAAACGTTTGAAGTCAATGCTAGACCTAAACTACTTAATACTGCACATGCGATCCCAGCAATAATAAACAGCTTGCGCTTACCAATCCGATCCGACCAAATCCCCAACGGTATTCGAACAAGAAGCTGAGTAAATCCATAGCTTCCAACTACGAGACCAATCATAAAAATAGATCCACCAAGATGTTCTACATATGGAGAAAGTATTGGCACATATGTATACATCGAAAACCAATACATCATTGTTACTACATAAAATAATATCTTTCCAGATGATTTCATGGACGCCTCCTTAACATTCAGTACTTTACCGGTTACTATAAAAAATCACCTACAATCGATTACACCTTCATTTCCTATAATTTAGATAATCTATAATACTATTCGACAATAAATATACTTTCCCTGTATGGTAAATCAAACATTCGACCTCATTAACATATCTATAATAAGGTATCAATTTTTTATCCAATATAAATGCCTTCTTATAATTTGAATGAATGAAAAAAGGCAAGGATAACTTTATCATATGTTTATCTAGGTTTTCCGCCTATTATGCATCAATTTTCTTATAACAGATCCTTATTTAGAATAAATAAATATGCCACATATACTTGTTGTAGAAACTAGTTTCATAGTCATCTGCTATGATAAGTTAAAAAGCAAATGTACTAATTTAATTCTAAAACATTTTTGAAAGAGGATTGATAACAATAAAAAACTATATGAAGTGTAGCATCCTTGTTTTATTACTTTTTTGTTTGTCAGGTTGTGTTTCTAAAGAAGGTAAGAAGTTTATCGAAAATCCTGAAACACAAACACAGGCTAAATATTTAGTAGAAAAAACACTTATGGATAATGGTGTCCAAGTAACAGCAAATTCTGATAATGTATTTTATAAACCGATAGGAAAAGGAGGTGAACTTGAAGATAAAATTATCGTTAATTATAAAACGAAGAGTAAACCGATATATAGCAATAGAGCCATCGTTCAAGTTGATTTAGACAGTAAACCGAGAAAACTAAAAAAAGTTGTTAAGAATGGAATTATTAGCAAATACGATTATGACTTATACGATCATTTGATCGGGCATGTCTTTCCTTTTGCATACCGTACATCTCTTTCAAAGATCAGGACATTTGATGATTTTCCAGCTTTACACTTTGAAGAACATTCATCTGTTAATGACGGTATAGGATTATACGTTCGCATTGATCTGGATAAAGAAAAGCTTAACGAATCTAAAATGAATGCGCTATTTACATATTATATGAATAATGACCTTGAGAATCCCAGCGAAGTACTAGCAAAAAAAATAATCGATGAACTGATGATTCTTAATGTTGGAGAAGAAGGCAAATTAACTTTGCCTAAAATAAGTATCCATTATTCATACAATGGCGTATTTAGTAATGACAAAATGGATGCGCTTTTGGATAATCTACTTTTAATTGATGGACTTCCTCTTGCAATATATTCTATTTCTATAGATGCGGAAGATTTTGAAGTTGAGAGTAAGAAAAATCGCAAAAAATATAACGCTGATGTATATGGTACTTTGCACCCGAAATTTAACGGTTATTTAAAAATAGATGAAAACAATCGGTTAAAAAATACGATTAATATTTTTAACTACTAACCAACTGCATACAATAATTAATAGTATCTTAAAATCACAATCTATTGGACCACATACAGGAGGTTAAATATGTCTATAAGAAGATCATCTCGACTTATTTTAATAATTATTAGTTTGTTTCTATTTGTAGCATGTACAAAAGATTCAGCAACAACAAAGATTAATGAACAATCCGAGGAACAAAAACAAGAAAATCAATATGAACTTGTAGCAAAAGAAAAAAATGCTGAATTAGAGCTTGAGCCTCTTTCATTAACTACCTATGGTGAGGAAATTGGTGCCGCGGTAAAAAAGCCAACATATCAAAAGTTTGCTATCAATGAGTCAATGTCTATAGAAGGTAGTATAGAGCAGTATCAGCAACTGAAAGAAAGCTATGTTTGGATAAAAATTCAATTCATTGGAGATGCCACTACTAATAACTCACTCGAATATTATGCGCCAATAGAAGATGGGAAATTCAAACAAAAGACGACGCTTTTCAATGGGGTAGGAGAATACAGAGTAACCATACTCCTACCTAGTAAAGATAAAGAAAATTATTATCATGATATAGCAAACTTTCAAGTTATCAACGTAAATCCAACTGTACATCGCGATATTACGTATAGCCCTTTTGCTCAAGATGCTGAACTCAAGATTCAAGCCCCAAGTAGTGGCTATATAAAAGGAAATGAAGTTTTTTCTTTAAAAGGGGAAAGCAACCTGATAGAAGAAAACAATGAAATAATGATTGAACTCAACAAAGACACGGAAACTTGGAAACATGTGATACCTGTGATAGATGGAAAGTTCGCTTACGATATCCCTCTGTTTTATGGCAAAGGCGTTCATCGATTAAAAGTATATGTACCTGACAAGAAAAAAAGCAATTATTACCAGGAAGCAACCACTCTTTATATAGAGAACGAATCAGGCCTTATTACTGAACCCGTTACCTATTTTACAGAATATGATGAAAGAGGTGTCACGCTTGATTCACCTTCATTCGGAGGGGATGAAACAGATCTTTCTTATAAAATAAAAGGAACTATCGATAAGAATGCGCCATACGCGAAAGATACGACCCATCTTTACATTTCAACCAAAAAGGATGGCGATGAAGCGCTGGATGTTATTCCTATCCACGACTATTCATTCGACGCCGCATTCTACTTGCGTTTCGGTCCAGGTAAGTATGAGGTAGTTGTCAGTGTTCCAGAAATAATGGAAGAAAACAGCAGTCATTTTAAATTTTTCGGCGTCGCTAAATTCAATGTTGAAAATACAGCAACTGCGGATAGTCGAGATCTATTACCCTCAAGAGGAGTGCAATCAGATTCACCGAAAATCATTGCAATCGCGAATGAACTTTCAAAAGATAAGAAAACAGATAGAGAAGTAGCGAAGGCAGTTTATGAGTATACAGCCAAAACAATTTCCTATGATGTAAAAAAATTAAAAAATGATGAGTTTGACTGGGATGATAGTGCATTGAAAGTACTCGATTTAAAAACTGGTGTTTGCCAAGATTATTCCTATCTCGCTATCGCACTGCTCCGTGCCAGTGGCAAGGAAGCAAGATTCGTAACTGGCCATGCGGGCTCTGGATTCAACCGAGCTCGCCACGCCTGGGTAGAAGTAAAAGTAGACGGCGAGTGGCTTATAATGGATCCAACATGGGGCTCTGGATATGTCGACAAAGACATGTTTGTAGCAAAATACACGGAAGATTATTTTGATCCTGATGAAGCGGAATTCAGTAAGACTCATTTCCGATCTACAGTAGAATATTAGTTTTACTTTATACACTGACGACTGATGAAATCATGTGGATTAATTTAGTTTACGCACCTGAAAGAATACTTGTATTCTTTTTCAGGTGCTTTTTAAAAGTGTTCAAAAATTCACGTTTCAATACATACTAACGAATAAGCCATTTTCCCATTTACTTATATATATCATCTGCGTTTTTGAAGCGAAGTTTTTCAGAAAGAATCATGTCTTCTTCACTTTTATCATTATGTGGTTTTCCTTGCAGATCCGCTTCAACTTTATGGTCGTCATTTTCCTGTTTGTGATCACTTTTCCTATTCTCAGTCATATTCTATATTCCCCCAGTACATTTATCAATTCTGAACTATTTTCTCCAAATCTTTTTGTTGTATGCGCTTTATGATATCCACCTTTGCAAGGAAAATAAAAAGGAATCATTTAGAAAAAACAAATACCTTGAATACTGAGCTTTTAAAATGCTTAGTATTCAAGGTATTTTAGATGTCTTCATTTTTTATATTACTACTTTGGTAAAGTAAATGTAGCTTTTTTTCCTTTAGATATATCTTTTGCTTCTTGATTTTTTATTGGACCGATTTCAAACTCAAAAGCTTTATCTTTCCAAATTTTTTCATATTGTTCTTGATCTAATACGAATATTTGCAACAATTCACCTGATTCGCCATCTTTAATGAGGTCATCATAACGGAAGTTAAGTAACATCCCCTCATTAAGCAAGTATTGAGAGCCATCATTAACTGTTAATTTAGAACTCATTGACGACAACCCAATATCATCTGTTCCTTTATTATCTAAATTCATTTTAATAGTTAGTAAGACTAGCCCATTAGTAAAGGATGAAAAGCGTGGCGCTTCTTCCGAATTTGGAGTGAATTCTGTAAACTGATATCCTTCCAATTTAACATCAACATCTCCTAATTTTTCACTTTTATTGATTCCATTCTTTTCCTTTAGCATCTTCTTTGTTCCCATATCTTCCCTTGTAGCTCGATCTTGGTAAAAAGCTTGATTGTCTGCTACTTTTGCGGCGCCGGCTTCATTCAAGCTTAATGTAAATTTACCCTCTTTACCAAAATTAGAATTAACGTCACCTTTTTCAGCATGTGGTTTAGGGACTTCAACTACTACTGTTGACAAATCTAAAATTTTACCTAAATCGTCTTTGCCAAATGGATAAGCAAAATAGCCTGTTACTGATTCCCCTGCTTTTATTAAATAATCATTTGGAGGTGATAATTTTTCTGATAATTGATCTTCCTGTGGAAGTAGATATCTATAATTATTATATGCTTTTTGGGCACCAGTAAAGGACATATAGAAAGCAGGCATATAATATGCATCTTTATCTAGGTCACTTTTCACTGTGTATTTAGCAATAATGACACCGCCATCTGTTTGATCATTGAATGGAATATTAAAATCAGTGTGAAAGTCATTTAATTCTACTAATACATAAGAGTCCAAAGAAACTGATATCCCTTCCATAACATGTACTTGTGGTTGGGCATTTTCATAAAGAACTTTTGCCGTTCCTTCCGTTTCTTTTTCCATATATGTAATTAATCCTGAAAAGTCATTTGAGGAATTATCCCCTGTATTACTTTGTTCTTTGACTTCCTCTTCTGCCTCTTCTTTTTCTACTGCTACTTGGTCTGTCTCTTCTTCAGTTTTCTTTTTTTCCACCTCACTATTTTCTTCTGACTGGCTTGTAGATGCGTCTTTATTCGTTTCTTTGGTACTTTTACCACATGCACTAACGATTAATGCAGCTAACAGCATAGTGGTAAATAACATGAAAAACCTTTTTGTCATTTTGCAACCTCCGATTTTTTCAAACTCATATTAGATTAACATAATTTACTACCTTTGAAAATCAGCATAAAGATGCATAAAGATGCATCAAGACTCATTAAGTCCTCTCCAAAACTCATCTAAGTAGTTCTAAATTACCAGTATATTAGATTCATTAAATTTACATGTAATGTGTATTTTTGTTTATATATTATTATTGTAGAAAAATACGTTGATACAACCATGCAAGCTTTGCTCTATCTAGGAAGTTTAACATCACCTTCCGTGATTCCATCTAACCATATTTACAAGTTTGTTTCTTTCTGCTACACAAGTCTGATGTATTTCAATTATTTTTCAAACAAACAAACCGGCCCTCCAATTAGGACAGCCGGTTTTGCTTTTATAACTTTAATTCGCCCATGCGCAGCAATTCTACGACAGCTTGAGATCTTCCCTTGACTCCGAGCTTTTGCATGGCGTTTGATATATGATTTCGAACTGTCTTTTCACTTATAAACAGTTCTTTAGCAATATCTTTTGTTGTTTTATCTTGTACCAACAGTTCAAATACTTCTTTTTCTCTCTTTGTGAGCAGCGGTTTGTGAGTGTATTCATTCTCCTTCAACTATTGTAACCCTCCTTGCCTTCGCCAGCTTTAAACCGCGGGATGGGTATTTTGATTGTCACCTTATCATATGTGAATTGTTTTATGTAAGTGACATGATGAGGGGTACAATTAGTTAATTAGGCAAAAAAGTTAATTTTTTTTGATCATCATTGTAATTTTTCTTTCATTTCTCTCGTCCACGGCTCGCCCTTTCCGTTTTTTTTCGAATATTGGACCATTCTTCCACGCCCAGTAAAACAAACCGATCCGTCTTCCTTGACTCCCATATAATGAAGATCAACAGATGTTGTGCCTACTTTCATTGATTTCACGTATACTTTCAAGTTTTCTCCAAAATAAACTTGCATATGAAAATCACATTGTAGATCTGCTACAACAGGGATTGTATCATTATCGAGGTTTAACCAGTTATCCATAAAACCAAGGTGTTTGAAATACTCGATCCTTGCCTCTTCAAAATAAACAAACGGCACGGTATTATTCATATGACCAAACATATCAGTTTCAGAAAAGCGAACTTTTATTTCATGGAAAAATGTAAATTCACTTTTCCATGACGCCATATCTTTAATATATGTTATAAGCTTCAATTTCTTCACTCCTTATTAAATGAATGGTTACTCATTCTTTTAATATATCATATATCGCGCACGTCAAAAAGAGGATCTGCCTTAAAGGCAGATCCTCTTTTTCAACTAACTTCCAGTTTCCAAAAGAAAAATGTTTCTTTAGTCGAGAAGGTTAGTCCACCATATGATCGCTTCCGAAGAAGTTTTTAAACATTTGTATGTTTGTTGCACGGTTCATTGATGCGATTGAAGTTGTAAGTGGAATGCCTTTAGGACATACTTCCACACAGTTTTGTGAGTTTCCACAGTTAGAAATACCGCCATCACTCATTAATGCTTCTAAGCGTTCGTCTTTATTCATCGCACCCGTTGGGTGCGCATTATATAAACGAACAAGGGATAGGAATGCAGGTCCAATAAACTCAGATTGGCTATTTACATTTGGGCATGCTTCCAGACAAACGCCACATGTCATACATTTTGATAATTCATATGCCCATTGACGTTTTCTTTCTGGCATCCGTGGTCCTGGCCCAAGATCGTACGTTCCATCGATTGGAATCCATGCTTTGATGCGTTTTAAGGAATCAAACATTCTGCTTCTGTCGATTACAAGATCACGCACAACAGGGAATGTAGCCATCGGTGCAAGGCGAATAGGCTGTTCTAGTTTATCGACAAGCGCTGTGCAAGATTGACGTGGTTTTCCATTTATGTTCATCGAACACGCTCCACATACTTCCTCAAGACAGTTCATATCCCAATTAACCGGAGTAGTCTTTTTCCCTTCTGCATTGATCGGGTTACGACGAATTTCCATTAAAGCCGAAATTACATTCATGTTCGGACGATAGTCTAGTGTGAATGATTCATCATATGGCTGTGATTCAGGGTTATCTTGACGAGTTATGATAAAGGTAACTTTTTTATTTTCACTCATCCTTATTTCTCCTCTTTCTGTTTAGAATAGTCGCGTTTACGAGGCTTAATAAGGGATACATCCACATCTTCATAACTGAATTCTGGAGAATTCGTAACCGGATTATATGTCGCCATCGTTGTTTTCAAGAATTCTTCATCATTTCGCTCAGGATAATCTGGCTTGTAGTGAGCTCCACGACTCTCATTACGATTTAAAGCACCGATAGTGATGACACGCGCTAATTGAAGCATATGCCATAATTGTCTAGTGAACGTAGCCCCTTGGTTACTCCAGTTAGCTGTATCATTAATGTTAATATTTTTATAGCGCTCTATTAACTCAACAATTTTATCGTCTGTTTGTTGCAATTTATCATTATAACGAACAACAGTTACATTGTTTGTCATCCATTCGCCTAATTCTTTGTGAAGAACATACGCATTTTCGGTACCATCAAGTGACATGATGTCTGCCCATTTTTCTTGTTCTTTTTTAGCTGCATCGTCAAACAATGAAGATGGTAAGGCATCTGCACTTATCTCAAGACCATCAATATATTTAACAGCTTCAGGTCCAGCGACCATTCCGCCATAAATAGCTGAAAGTAGTGAGTTAGCACCTAAGCGATTCGCCCCATGTTGTGAATAATCACATTCTCCAGCGGCAAACAGTCCTGGAATACTCGTATGTTGATCAAAATCAACCCACAAACCACCCATTGAATAATGGACCGCAGGGAAAATCTTCATTGGAACTTTACGCGGGTCATCACCTGTAAATTTCTCATAGATTTCGATGATACCACCAAGTTTCACGTCAAGCTCATGTGGATCTTTATGAGATAGATCAAGATATACCATGTTTTCTCCGTTAATACCAAGCTTCATATTGACACAAACATCAAAAATTTCCCGTGTTGCAATGTCACGAGGTACAAGGTTACCATATGCTGGATATTTTTCCTCAAGGAAATACCATGGTTTTCCGTCTTTATAAGTCCAAACTCGTCCACCTTCACCACGTGCAGATTCACTCATTAAGCGAAGTTTATCATCTCCAGGAATGGCCGTTGGATGGATTTGGATAAACTCTCCGTTTGCATACGCTGCACCTTGTTGATATACGATGGATGCAGCTGCACCTGTATTGATAACTGAATTTGTTGATTTCCCAAAAATAATACCTGGTCCACCTGATGCCATAATAACGGCGTCTGCAGGGAACGATTTAATTTCCATAGACGTTAAATTTTGTGCAACAATTCCACGACAATTACCTTCATCATCTTTGATAATACCAAGGAATTCCCATCCCTCATATTTACTAACAAGACCTGCAACTTCATGGCGACGTACTTGCTCATCAAGTGCATATAAAAGTTGCTGTCCTGTGGTTGCACCTGCATATGCCGTTCTGTGATGCTGTGTTCCACCGAAACGACGGAAATCTAGCAATCCTTCAGGTGTTCTGTTAAACATAACACCCATACGGTCTAGCAAGTTAATAATTCCTGGTGCAGCATCGCACATTGCTTTAACTGGTGGTTGGTTTGCTAAAAAGTCTCCACCGTATACTGTATCGTCAAAATGGATGGAAGGAGAGTCTCCTTCACCCTTTGTATTTACAGCTCCGTTAATTCCGCCCTGCGCACAGACAGAATGGGATCGTTTCACAGGTACTAATGAAAAAAGGTCAACTTGTTTACCTTCTTCTGCGATTTTTATTGTAGCCATCAAGCCGGCTAATCCACCGCCGACCACGATGATTTTACCTTTGCTCATCGTGTGATTCACTCCTTTTTTTACCGATGTACTATCATTTGTTCAAATTATATCAATATTAGAAGAATAGATCTGGGTATACGAATGCAAATGCCGCACGGACACCAATAATTGAAATGATGACAAATACTCCAACCATTACCCAAGATGAAATACGTTGTGATTTAGGTGATTGCGTAATTCCCCATCTAACTAGGAATGACCAAAGACCATTTGATAGATGGAATGTAGCAGATAGAATACCGATTAAATATAAGATCAATACTAACGGGTTTGATAAAATATCTTCCATCATTTTAAAATTAACTTCTACACCAAAGAATGCCTTTTGAATACGAGTTTCCCATACATGCCATGCAATGAATGCCAATAAAAGCACGCCTGTATAACGTTGGATGGTAAACATCCAATTTCGAAAGTAACTTAGCTTGACTGGATTGTTTTTTGCAGTGAACGCGATATAAATTCCAAGAATTCCATGAAACAAAATTGGTATGTATATTACTGCAAATTCAAGGAAAATTACAAAAGGAAGATTTCCCATAAATGCCGAAGCATTATTAAATGCTTCTTCACCCTGCGTAGCAAAGTGATTAATGATTAAGTGCTGCACTACAAAAAGGCCCACCGGAATAACACCCAATAATGAGTGCAATCTGCGCCAATAAAATTCATTTTTCCCTGCCACAATTTCCCCCCCTTAATTGTTCAACCTCTATGCGGCAGTCAGTATAGAGTGAAAACCACTTAAATACCAAAACTGCATAAAGTATTTTTCATCAATTATGTGACATATCTATTCTACTCCTCACTATCAGAAGCGTCAAGGCAACGTTTACATATTTTATTATTGTTTTAATTACATTCTGAAAACTTTTCAGGTGGAATATTTATCACTTTTTTTTCTTTTCGCCCTGATTTTTGTATATAATAGGTGCATAAAGAAAGAGGGGAATTAATTGAAATCTTCCATAGAAAAAAAAGTTGCAACGCAAAATGATATAGATGAAAGCTATACTGTACCGATATTTGGCTATGAATTACTTCGGGATATTCTTATTCCTGATTTATTGGGCAAAGACACTCCTGAAATTACATATTGGTCAGGAAAACATTTGGCACGTAAGTTTCCTGTTCTTTCTAAAGAAGAAAGTGAATCTTTTTTTCAAGATGCTGGCTGGGGACAATTACGCCTGAGTAGCGAAAGTAAAAACGAAATGAAGTTTGAACTTAGTGGCGATATCGTGCAAAGAAGATTACAAATGTTAACCGATCCATCATTTCGTCTTGAAGCAGGCTTTATCGCTCAACAGGTACAAATCCAAAAACAAGTGATGACCGAAGCCTATGAAGAGATAGTTAAAAAGCAAAATATAGTTATCTTTACAGTTAGATGGGACCCAAAAGATCCGATTGAATAAGGTGTGCGTGTTCGAGAGGTAGCCGGTATCTGTACATGTTAGCGGGACTATACCATAATTAATTATATTTCCACTGTTGTAACAATTAACCAAAAGAGGTTGTCTCAAATTTTTATTCGAGACAACCTCTTTTACATTTGAGCTTTATTTTACTTCTTCCACTACCGCACCAAGATCGAACGCTTCATGTAATGTTTGCGCTGCAGAAGTCATTTTATCTTCTTCTACTACTGCTGATACTTTAATCTCCGATGTACTAACCATTTTAATTTGGATATTTTCATCTGCTAATACTTGGAACATATGAGCAGCAACACCAGGATTAGAGACCATACCCGAACCAACGATCGACACTTTCGCCAGACCTGCTTCATATTCAATACTTTCAAATCCAAGAGTCTCTTTTTGACTTTCAAGAATATCGACAGTAGCTTGGCGATCTTTATTTTTAATTGAAAAAGATAAATTTGTTTTATTTCCATCTATTTGACTTTGAATAATAATATCTACGTCTATTGCATTTTTAGCCAATACTGAAAAGATCGAAGACAAGCCTGTTATTTCATCTTTCAAACCAAAAATAGTCAGTCTTGTAATATCTTTCTCAAAAGCAACACCTCGAACGATTAAATTATTTTCCATGGATACTTCCTCCTTAATTACGGTTCCATCTTCATCTTCTGTGCTTGAACGTACTTCAAGCACTAGATTGTAATTTTTTGCAAATTCAACTGCACGCGGATGTAAAACGCCAGCTCCTAAATTAGCGAGTTCTAGCATTTCATCATATGAGACAACGGATAATTTACGAGCCTGGGATACATAGCGCGGGTCAGATGTATACACTCCTGTCACATCTGTACAAATAAGACAACGTTCAGCACCTAAAGCAGCTGCTAGAGCAACAGCAGTTGTATCTGATCCACCTCTACCCAGCGTTGTAATCTCTCCATCTTCTGTCACGCCTTGAAATCCTGCAGCAACAACTATTTTACCTTCTGCTAACTTTTCTTCGATAGGCTTTATTTTCACATCCACAATTCTTGCATTGGAATGAACTTGTTCTGTCACAATTCCAGCCTGCCAACCAGTGAAAGATACCGCAGGCATTCCCATTTCCGTAAGAGCCATAGATAAAAGCGAAATAGAAACCTGCTCTCCAGTAGTTAAAAGCATGTCCATTTCTCTATTGGCCGGGTTATCAGTAATCTGCCCTGCAAGATGTAGCAGTTGGTCTGTTGTTTTCCCCATTGCTGAAACAACCACTACCACTTCTTTTCCACTTTTCTTATAATTTGCAATTCGCTCCGCCGCTTGTTTAATTTTATCTGTGGTACTAAGCGATGAACCACCAAACTTGATAACAATTGTTCCCATTATCCTGCCCACTTTCTGAATGATATAAAAAAAGACAATGAGAGGTTAATCTCATTGCCTGTGAATCGCATAATTACACTCAATTCATTCACTAACATCATGAGATAGCCCTCCAAAACAGTATATATACTGTTTTGACAATCCTGCATTTCTTAAATCCAGGACCAGCGGAAAATAGTAAGGGTTTTTCTCCACTTCGGCAAACCATCCCTTTCAAAATCCTTCATTGAAGCCCGTACTTCTCTGGATCTTTACTCTTGAGGGTTGCACCTCTATCATTATTATTAATTTTCAATCATTATAGCATCTAGATTTAGAATTATCAACTTATTGTTCTAAGTTTTCCTTTAGTGCCTCCGCAATTTTAGTTGGCAAGCCCAGTTCTATAAAATCCTCTACCTCAGCTTCTTTCATTTTTTTCAATGAACCAAAATGGCGAAGTAGCTTTTTCTTTCTAACAGGTCCAATACCATCTATATCATCTAATGCTGACTGAAATGCTGACTTTCCTCGCAATTGCCTGTGGAAGGTAATTGCAAATCGATGGACTTCATCTTGAATTCTTTGTAATAAATAAAATTCCTGACTATTACGATCAAGTGGAATAATTTCAAGCGGATTACCAAATAGCAGCTGTGATGTACGATGCTTATCATCTTTTGCTAACCCGGCGACAGGAATATCTAAGCCAAGCTCGTCTTCGATAATTTCTTTTACCGTATCAATTTGACCTTTCCCACCATCAATCAGTATCAAATCAGGAAGCGGGAGTTTATCTCGTAACACTCTTGTATATCTTCTTCTTACAACTTCCCTCATTGACTCATAATCGTCAGGCCCTTTAACTGTTTTAATTTTGTATTTTCGGTATTCCTTTTTTTCTGGCTTCCCATTAATAAATACGACAAGGGCGGAAACGGGATTGGATCCTTGAATATTCGAGTTATCAAATGCCTCAATTCTATATGGAGTGTATATATCCATAGCATTTCCTAGTTTATCGATTGCATGGACAGTTCGCTCTTCATCACGTTCAATAAGAGAGAATTTCTCACCTAAAGAAATTTGTGCATTTTTACACGCTAGTTTAACTAATTCTTTTTTTTGACCCTTTTTTGGTTTTAGTACTTTAACTTGTAATAATTGTTCCGCTAACATTTCGTCAGCGGCTTCTGGTATTAATATCTCTTTCGGTTTAAAGTTTTCTGGAATGGAATAAAATTGCCCTAGATATGTGAGAAACTCTTCCGCTTTTTCACCATAAACAGGAAACAGTGACACCTCTCGCTCAATTAATTTTCCCTGTCGAATGAAAAATACCTGGACACACATCCACCCTTTATCCAACGCATATCCAAAAACATCTCGATCTGTAAAATCAGATGTCATCATTTTCTGTTTTTCCATCGTTGCCTCTATATGAGATATTTGATCACGATATTCTGATGCCCTTTCAAACTCGAGATTTTCAGAAGCCTCCAGCATCTTTTTCTGCAAATCCACTTTGATCGTCGAGTATCCACCATTTAGAAAACGAGTAATTTCATCCGTCATTTCTTTATATGTTTCTGTTTTCACTTCATATACACATGGAGCTAGACATTGTCCCAGATGATAATATAAACAAACTCGATCTGGTAGTGTCTGGCATTTCCTTAATGGATACAGCCGATCAAGCAGTTTTTTCGTTTCATTTGCTGAATGCGCATTCGGATATGGGCCAAAATATTTACCTTTATCTTTTTTTACTTTACGTGTAATAATTAGTTTTGGATGACGTTCATTCGTTAACTTTATATATGGATAGCTTTTATCATCTTTGAGCATGATATTGTATTTAGGATCATGCTTTTTAATCAAATTCATTTCTAAAATAAGTGCTTCAATATCTGAAGATGTAACGATATATTCAAAATCAACGATTTCACTAACAAGTCTCTGTGTTTTTGTATCATGTGAACCTGTAAAATAAGAACGTACCCGGTTTTTTAAAACTTTTGCCTTTCCAACATAAATAATCGTACCCTGCCGATCTTTCATTAAATAACAACCTGGTTGATCCGGCAAAATCTCTAATTTATGGCCGATTCTTTCATTCATAACCTCATCCCCTTGATAAGAAAAGCGAAAACGCTTGTTTTGCGACTATGTGGACATTGAACCTTGGCAAAATTCACCACGTCCTGAAGCGCCGGTGCCATTCTAAACATGGACATATTCTTTTTTATTGTATCATCTAATCCTTTTATTATTTAAAAAAATCCAGGCAATTTAGCCCGGATTTTAGATTCTTCTGTTACATATGTTTATTCAGTAACTCTGCAAGTTGATCTTTAGATTGAAAGCCAACTGCTTTGTCGACTTGCTCACCATCTTTAAAAACAACTAATGTTGGAATACTCATGATTCCATATTGACCTGCTGTTTCTTGGTTATCGTCAACATCTACTTTTACAATTTTTGCTTTTTCGCCCAATTCAGCGTCAAGTTCTTCAAGAACCGGTGCAATCATTTTACAAGGCCCACACCATGGAGCCCAAAAGTCTACTAATACGACACCTTCGCCAATTTCAGTAGCAAAGTCTAGGTCTGTTGCATGTATTATTGCCATTTAATTACCTCCTAAATATCAATCTGAAGCTAACGACAGTATATCATCAGGTGTGGAAACACGCTAATTATTTGCTTCATTTTTAATATACCCTATTAATAGCACATACTCAGTCTAATCTTTCAAGACGAAGCGGCTTTGATTTTGCGAAATTCTTCCGTTAACAAAGGAACAACTTCGAACAGATCAGCAACAATCCCATAATCTGCAACAGTGAATATTGATGCTTCAGGATCCTTGTTAATTGCCACAATTACTTTAGAGTTAGACATACCTGCTATATGCTGAATGGCACCGGAAATCCCACATGCAATGTATAGATCAGGCGTGACGACCTTCCCAGTTTGGCCTATTTGTAATGAGTAATCGCAATAATCTGCGTCACAAGCTCCACGTGATGCTCCAACAGCGCCACCGAGTACATCGGCTAGTGCTTGAAGAGGCTCGAAACCTTCTGCGCTTTTTACGCCACGCCCACCAGCGATGATCACTTTCGCTTCAGATAAATCCACACCTTCACTAGTCTTCCTTACAATGTCTTGAATAATTGTTCGTAAATCCTTGATATCAACTGATATGGATGCCACATCTCCGCTTCTTGAGTCATCTTTTCGCAGCGGTTCAATATTGTTTGGCCTAATTGTGATAAAAGTGGTACCTGCTAAAATTGCTTTCTTTTCAAAAGCTTTTCCCGAAAATATCGGTCTAATAAATACTAACTCTTCTCCATCTACTTCGATCGAAGTCACATCCGATATTAAACCACTATTTAATTTACTTGCAATTTTCGGTGATAAATCCTTTCCGAGTGCAGTGTGGCCAAATACGATGCCATCAGGTTTTTCTTGCTTTATGACAGCTAAAAATGCTTGAGAGAATCCATCTGAAGTATAATGTCCCAACTTTTCATTTTCTACAATGATCACGCGGTCTGCTCCGTAATGAATCATTTCTTCCGCGTTTGTTCGTGCTGAGTCACCGAGCAACACAGCTACCACTTCTCCATCACCAGCTATTTTTTTCCCCGCTGCAATTGCTTCAAAAGAGACATTTCTTAATGTTCCATCTCGCAATTCTCCCAATACAAGTAGTTTTTTCCCCATTTTATTACCTCCTATTCTTCCGAAAAAATTTGTTAAATTACGTGTTCAAAAAGGTGCCAAATTAGAAACAAGAAGTTCGAGGCGCGAGAAGGTTTTGAGGATCGGGCTTGCACACGATATGCTGACTTGTGTTGCTCACAGGACGTGAGCGATCTTAACAGAGGTTCCTCTTACCTTAACAGAGTTTCCTTTTCTTTAGTAGAAGTACCTAACCGCCAACGAAGAAATTCGCCGTTTATCATTTGGTAACTTTTTGAACATCCTCTTAAATTATTTTCGTTAACAAACCTGCCAGTTCCTTCACTTGTGTTTCTAGCTCGCCTTCCAGAATTCTACCGGCTTCTTTTGCAGGAGGTAGGAAAATGTCCATTGTTTTTGTTTTCGCTTCTACATCATCTTCATCTAAACCAAGATCATCTAGCTCCAATTCATTCAATGGCTTTTTCTTTGCTTTCATAATACCTGGAAGCGATGGATAACGAGGATCATTTAATCCCTGTTGAGCCGTTACAAGCAATGGAAGCGTTGTATGAATAATTTCAGAATCTCCTTCAACATCTCGCGTAACAGTTACTGTTTCACCTGAAATATTTAACTTTGTAATCGTAGTAATATAATTAATATCTAATATATCCGCTACCCTAGGCCCGACTTGTCCTGATCCACCGTCAATAGCGACATTGCCTGCAAGAATTAAATCTACCGCTTTATCTTTTAAATATTCACCGATAATCGTTGCAACCGTATATTGATCACATTCTTCCACGACATCTTCTATATTAATAATTACTGCTTTATCAGCACCCATCGCAAGTGCAGTTCGTAACTGCTTTTCAGCTTCTTCCTCACCAACCGTAAGTACAGTTACTTCCCCGCCGTGGTCATCCCGCACGCGAATCGCTTCCTCAATGGCATATTCATCATATGGGTTAATAATAAATTCAGCACCGTCTTCGTTAATTGAACCGCTTGAGATAGAAATCTTTTCTTCGGTATCAAATGTCCTTTTCATAATTACAAAGATATTCATCGATTTAACCTCCCAAAAATCTATTGTATAGGCGCTTGAATTCCCCAGAAAATTAGTTTGGTGCAACCTGGCCGAGTAGCTAGGAGCAGAAACTAATGAATGTTCAAAGTCACCAAATGATAAACGGCGGATTACTTTATTGCTCGGTTTCCTTGTTTCTAATTTGGCTTCCTTTTTGAACACGCACTGTTAATTTTTATTTCCCCGTAAATATTGGCTTTCTTTTTTCTATAAATGCCTGGATTCCTTCTTTACCATCATTAGAATCAAAGACAACTGCAAATTTCTCTGCTTCTTGTTTGACACCTTCATTAAATTGATCGGTTTTACTATATTGGAGCAATTCAATAACTGCTTTTACTGAAGCAGGACTTTTGTTTGCGATTATCCTTACCATTTCTTTTGCCTTTTTTAATAATTGATCTTCTGGATAGGCGTGGTTAGCAAGACCATACTGTACCGCTTCGACTCCCGTAATAGATTCGCTAGTTAATAGTAATTCTGCGGCTTTTGCTACACCTATAAGCCTAGGTAAACGTTGTGTCCCTGCAAATCCCGGGATTAAACCAAGCTGTAATTCTGGCAAACCGAGCTTAGCATCCTCACTAACAAGTCTTATGTGACAAGCCATTGCCAACTCAAGGCCACCTCCTAAAGCAGCTCCATGTATCGCAGCGATGACAGGCTTTGGATAGTTTTCAATTCTCTCAAAGGCCTTTTGTCCCCGTGCCGCTAATTCCGCAAATTCCTCACCACTTTTAATTTCCGTAAATTCTTTTATATCAGCACCTGCTGAGAAAAAACGTCCTTCTCCATGGATGAGAATGGCTCGAACCTGATCATCTTTTTTTAAGTCATCCATTACTTGTGAAATCCCACGAATCATGTCTGAAGAAAGTGCATTAGCTGGAGGACGATTAATCGTAAGAATTGCGATATCCTCTTCTTTAGAAATTGTTAAAAATGCCATTTACAACCCCTCCTGCTTTGGGTATACAATTATTATTTATTTTGATCCACAGCCACTTAGCATAAGATGAAACACCGCTGGAGCTAAAGCTACCAAATCATATTTTTGTTCATTCATTACCCATGAAGTCGCTGTTTCATCCATCGTTCCAAAAATCATTTGTCTACCAAGTCGAATATCTAAATCTGCTGCAAACTCATTATTTTCTTTGCCGTATTCGAGTATCTTATCAATTAAATGTAAGTACTCTTTTAAGACTTCATTAATTTTATGTCGTAATTCTTTATTGGATTGTCGCAATTCTAATTGAGTAACAGTTGCTAAATGATGATCTGCTGATAAAATTTGAAAATGTCTTTCCACCATTACGTATAACTTTTCTGCAGCAGTATTTTTCTCTGCTATCATTTCCTCGATTTTCTCCACAAACATTCCCATTTTCTCTCGAAAAACGGATATTAAAATATCTTCTTTGTTATCAAAATACAGATAAATTGTGCCATCAGCCACCCCTGCTTGTTTGGCTATTTTTGAAACCTGTGATTGATGATAACCATTTTCAGCAATAACGATCACGGCTGCATCAATAATTTGCTTATACTTTGGTTTATTTCTTTTCAACGACCTTCACCTACTACTTTAATAATATGAATATATTGAATGAATGATCACTCATTATTGATTTCATATTAAAACATGGATAGCTGGTCTGTCAAGCAAAGGCGGCTAAAAAGAATAGAGCCCATTTCGGCTCTAAAGATTTATCCGAGCTTCTTGTCGTCCGCCATTTTCTTTTTCTCTTCATCAATTAATACACGCCTTAAAATCTTACCTACTGCTGTCTTTGGCAATTCTTCGCGGAATTCATACACTTTCGGCACTTTATAGGCCGCCAAATACTTTCTTGCAAATGCATCAAGTTCTTCTTCCGTTACGCTTGCCCCTTCTTTAAGTACGATATATGCCTTAACTGTTTCACCACGGTATGGATCTGGCACTCCCGCTACGACCATTTCTTGTATGGCAGGATGTTCATAAAGTACCACTTCTATTTCACGCGGATAAATATTATATCCCCCAGCAATAATCATATCTTTCTTCCTATCGACGATATAAAAGAATCCCTCTTCGTCCATATAACCCATGTCACCTGTCAACAACCAACCATCTTTAAAAGTTGCAGCTGTATCCTCTGGCCTATTCCAGTACCCTTTCATGATCTGCGGACCTTTTACCGCAATTTCACCTATTTCCCCAGGTACTGCCGCTACTCCCGTTTCTGCTGAAATAATGATCGAATCTGTATCTGGCCAAGGTACGCCAATACTTCCTTTTGATCTCTTTTCTTCCCATAAAAAGTTTGCATGTGTAACTGGCGAAGATTCTGTTAGTCCATAACCTTCAACAAGCTTACCACCCGTGACCTTTTCAAACCCTTGCTGAACTTCGAATGGAAGTGGGGCAGAACCACTTAGACAGGATGTTACGGAAGTAAGATCATACTTTTTTAACTCTGGATGACTTAAGAGTCCAATATAAATGGTTGGTGCTCCAGGGAATATAGTAGGACGTAATTTATGAATTGCTTTTAACGTTGTTTCTACATCAAATTTTGGTACTAGGATCATTTTATACCCTTGCATAATCGCTAAAATCAAAACAGTCGTCATCCCATATACATGGAAAAACGGCAAAACACCAAGAATTTTTTCTTCTCCTTTTTTCGCCTTGTATAGCCATGCATCACAAGCTGTTGCATTGGCAACTAGGTTTTTATGAGTAAGCATGACACCTTTTGGGTATCCAGTTGTACCACCTGTATATTGTAGTAAGGCGAGATCATTTTCAAAGTCAAACTCTGTTTGTAGCGATTCTACTTTTCCTTCTGCCATCACTTTCTTAAATAAATGCTGGCTGCCTTCATGCTTGACGTTTACAACGACTCCAGATTGCCTTTTCTGAATAAATGGATAGATCATATTTTTAGGAAATGGTAAATAATCTTTGATAGCGGTTACAATGATGTTTTTGAGATTAGTATTTTTCATTGTTTTAGAAATACGAGGATATAACAGATCGAGTCCAATAATTGCTTCCGCGCCGGAATCTTTCATTTGATATTCCAGTTCCCGTTCCGTATAGAGTGGATTTGTTTGAACAACGATTCCCCCTACATACAAAATCCCATAATAACTGATCACAGCCTGTGGACAATTCGGTAGCATGATAGCAACTCGATCGCCTTTTTTGATCCCAATATCCTGTAAATAATTGGCCATCTTCAACGCACATTCATACACTTCCTTAAAAGTTAGTTCCTTGCCCATAAAATGCACAGCTACTTTATCAGGATACTTTTCGGCTGCTTCCGTTAAATATGAATGAACTGGCTTATGTTCATAATTCAACGTCGGCGATATAGCGTCAGGATAGAGGTTTAACCACGGTTTCGTTTCCATACAATCCCCCATTTCTTATTAGAAAATTGCAACTTCTCTTTATATTATAGTACACCGGGATATTTCATACAATTTAAATCAGTTTTTTCTTTAAGTTAATTCAGAAATCAAAACGCCTTGGATTTCGAGGTACGGCTGGAACAGTAGGATCTATTGATGTTAGTCAACATTTCTTAGTTATCTGTAAAGAAAAAAGACTGCAAAAAAGCAGCCTTTTAAGTACGTATGATATAGATAATTCCAACAAGAATAAAAATACCGCAAACAACAAATAGCACTTTCGCAAGCTTCTCCACAGTTTCCTCCTTAGTTTATTCCGGCGCCAATTACATACGACAGTCCTATTGATATGACCATCGATAGAAAACCGACAGCGCGGTTATCATTTTCTATTTCTTTATCAATTTTAAATTTTGGAGTTAAAAATTCAAATATAAAGTAACCAGTTAGTAGTAGAAAAAAACCATATACTCCCCAGCCAATCATAACAAATAATGAATCATGATGAAGAATGGAATGCCTAAAGATATTCGAAATCCCAAATATTTTTCCACCAGTTGCCATAGCAACGGAAAGATTCCCCTTTTTTATCTCATCCCAATTATTATATTTTGTTACAATTTCAAAAATAAATAAAAACATCACAACACAAAGCACTGTCACACTATAATAGCCCGCAGTCTGTACAAACGAATTTTCCCAAAAAGAGTCCATGTTTTTATCATCTCCTTTTTTCCATTAAAATACGTGATCAAAAAGGTGCCAAATTAGAAACAAGAAGTTCGAGGCGAGAAGGTTTTGAGGATCAGAGCGTATGCTTTTCATACGTGAGAACCGGAAAAACCGAGCAACGAAGAAATTCACCGGTTATCATTTGGTGACTTTTTGAACATCCTCTTAAAGGGGAAGGGCACACTATTTAAATTCTACTATTGTCACGCCACTGCCGCCTTCACCAGCTTCTCCCAATCTTATACGTTTGACAGACCGATGTTGTTTCAAATATTCTGTGACTCCCGTTCGAAGCGCCCCTGTTCCTTTGCCGTGTATAATCGAGACACGTGGATAGTTTGCTAACAACGCATCGTCAATATATTTTTCTACTCTACTTAAAGCAGCTTCAAAACGCTCGCCTCGAAGATCAAGTTCTAAATTGACATGGTAATCTCTACCTTTAATCGTTGCAAGTGGCTTTGTTTCTTTCTTTTGTTCCGCTTTGATAAACTCTAAATCTTTTTCATTTACTTTCATTTTCATAATACCAATTTGTACTTGCCAATCCGTGCCACCGAGATTTTCAATGAGATGTCCTTTTTGTCCAAATGTCGTAACTTTCACTTCATCTCCTGGCTGAAACTCACGTTTTTGCTTATTATTCGCTACTGTAGTTTTACCTTTTTCTCCATTTGGCACAGCAGTATTCAATCTACGTCTTGCCTCAATGAGTTTATGTTCTTTTACTTGCGAACCGTTTTCGAAACGCATTTGTCGAAGTTCTTTCATTACTTCTTCTGCTTCGACTTTTGCTTTTTCAATAATTTTGGCAGCTTTTTCTTCTGCTTTTTCATATAAGGCTTGTTTACGTTCATCAAACTCAATCACTTGTTGTTGTAACTCCTGATGCAGCTTCTCTGTGCTTTTTAGATAATCGTGGGCTTCTTCGTAATCTCGCTCCGCCTCACGACGGCTATCTTCTAACGAAACAATCATTTTCTCTACTTCATTACTTTCCGAATCAATCATTGATTTTGCATGTGTAATTACACTATCTGAAAGCCCAAGCCTTCGCGAAATTTCAAAAGCATTACTTCGACCAGGCACCCCAATCAATAGTTTGTACGTAGGACGTAATGTTTCGATATTAAACTCGACGCTTGCATTCGTAACCCCTGGACGATTATAGCCATACGCTTTTAGTTCTGGATAATGGGTAGTTGCAATCATTCGTGCTCCCCGCTGATAAACATCATCAAGAATAGAAATTGCTAGTGCCGCTCCTTCTTGCGGATCTGTTCCTGATCCAAGTTCATCAAATAAAACTAGGCTTTCATGATCTACCTGTTTTAAAATATCAACGATGTTCACCATATGGGAAGAAAAAGTACTTAAACTTTGCTCGATTGATTGTTCATCACCAATATCAGCAAATACTTCCTTAAATACGGCAATTTCTGAATCTTCCATAGCTGGAATATGCATTCCTGCCTGCCCCATTAATGTGCATAGACCAACTGTTTTAAGCGCAATTGTCTTTCCTCCTGTATTTGGACCAGTAATAACAATCGTCGAAAAGTCCGTTCCTAGTATGACATCATTGGCTACCACCTCATCAATTGGTAGCAGTGGATGACGTGCCTTATTAAGACGTATTACACCATTTTGATTAATCTTAGGACTTGAGCCTTTTATTTCCTTACTATATCGTGCTTTTGTGAACATAAAATCAAGTTCCGCCATTGTATAAACAATGGTTAGTAAATCTTCTGATCCAATTGCCACTTCCGCTGAAAGTTCGGCCAATATCCGATCGATTTCTTGTTTTTCTTTCAATTGCAGTTCTTTCAGCTCATTGTTTAGCTCAACTACTACCTGCGGCTCAATAAATAGAGTTTGGCCTGATGAGGATTGATCATGAACAATACCATTATAATGTGAACGATATTCCTGTTTCACTGGGATTACATAACGATCATTTCTAATTGTCACAATTGCATCCGACAACATTTTTTGGGCATTTCTAGATCGAGTGAGACTTTCTAATTTCTCTCTAATTCTACCTTCATTTCTTCTTCTTTTCTGGCGAATATTTCGCAGCGTGTCACTTGCAGAATCAAGCACATCTCCATTGTCATCAACTGCCTGTTTGATTTGACGCTCTAATGGTGTAAGATCTGCCATCTTAGTTGTTTTCTCTTCTAAAATAGGAATATCCACTTCATTTTCTAGCAGATCATCAATAAAGTTTTTCATCATTCTGCTTGCATAGATCGTGCTTGCTGTTTGTACTAGTTCAACTGCATTTAGTATCCCACCAATTTGCGCCCGTTTAATATGTGGTTTTATATCGAAAATCCCACTAAGAGGAGCATGTCCTTTTAGTCTTAGCACATTTGCAGACTCGTCTGTTTCTTCCTGCCATTTAACTACCTCTTCAAAATCTGTAGATGGTTTTAGTGCCTGAACTTTTTTAACACCAAGACTAGATGAAGCAAAGCCTTCCATCTCAGCAATAATCTTATTAAATTCTAGTGTTTTTAAAATTTTATCGTTCATGGAGTATACCTCCATCCCCTTTCATTTAGAAGCGATAGGTACCGTTTAACCCAGTCTGGCGATCTAACTTCCCCCCAGTGGACCCGAGAGATGGCACCTATAGCTAAGCATCTTTTTAATCGCTAATCATTGCGTTTCAGAAAAGACATGAATCCTTCTGCATCCAATGTGTTAAGCACAGAAGTAGATCGAATCCAGCCTTTTCTAGCAGTTGAAACGCCTAAATCCATAAAATCCAAAGACTTTATATTATGAGCATCGGTATTGATAATAATATTTACACCAGCTTCTTGTGCTTTTCGCAGATATTTCGCTGAAAGATCAAATCTTTCGGGATTTGCATTTAGCTCTAGCGCAGTGTTCGTTGCTTTAGCCATTTGAATTAACTGCTCCATATCAACATCATAACCATCGCGTCTGCCAATCAGCCTTCCAGTAGGATGCGCGATTATATCTACATGCGGATTTTCAAATGCTGCTTTTAACCTTTCCATTATTTTCTTCCGTGGCTGGGAAAAACTTGAATGGATAGATGCAATGACAATATCCAACTCTGCCAAAAGATCATCTTCATAATCCAATGTCCCATCAGGTAATATATCCATTTCTATTCCCGATAAGATTAATATGTCTTTGTATTTTTCATTTAAATCACGAATTTCTTCATTTTGTTTTTTTAAGCGATCTACTGTTAAGCCATTTGCTATTCGTAAATATCGGGAATGATCTGTGATCGCCATATATTGATAACCTTTTCGCCTGCATGCATCTATCATTTCTTCTAGAGAAAAGGCACCATCTGACCAAGTTGTATGCATATGCAGGTCACCTTTTATCTTTTGTATGCTAACTAATTCTTCATCACCTTTATAATTATCTACCTCTGAACCATCTTCCCGTATTTCTGGTGGAATAAAAGGCAATCCAAAGTGGTTGAAAAACTCTGGCTCCGTTTTAAATGTGACAATTTTTCCAGTCTCTGTATTTTCTACACCATACTCACTGATTTTTTCTCCACGATCTTTAGCGAGCTGACGCATGCGTATATTATGATCTTTTGAACCTGTAAAATGATGCAATGCAGTTGCAAATTCAGCAGGTTTTACAATTCTAAAGTCCACTGAGACAATATAGCTTCCTTCATGCAAAACTGTTATTTTCGTATCTCCACTTGCCGTTGCTTTCCCAAAGCCTTCTAGTTCGAGTAGTTTTTCTTTTACCAGGGCTGGTTCTTCTGTTGCGATCATATAGTCCAGATCCTTAATTGTTTCTCTCATCCGTCGTAAACTTCCCGCACGTGCAAAGGTTTCGATTGCTTGAATCCCACCAAGTTGTTTTTCAATCTGTATAGCAATTGGCAGAATATATGCAATTGACAATCTTTCAGGCTGTGTACCTGCATGTGTTATAGACGCAATTATATTATCTTGGGTTTTCTTGCCAAAACCTTTTAATTGTGCAACTTTGTCATTTACACACGCTTCTTTTAAAGATTCCATGTCTTCTACACCAAGTTCTTTGTAGAGGCGTGCTATTTTCTTACCTCCTAGACCAGGTAGATGCAATAGTGGAATTAGACCTTTCGGGACTTGTTCTTGTAGTTCTTTTAGTACAGTTGAAAATCCTGATTGTATGTACTCATCAATAACTGAAGCTGTCCCTTTCCCAATACCAGGTATGTCAGTAAACACTGATATTTCCGATAAACTTCGATCATCCGTCTCTAACCCACCCGCTGCTTTCCTGAATGCAGCAGTCTTAAAGGGGTTTTCTCCTTTAAGTTCCATATATATCGCAATTTTCTCTAATAAACGAATGATATCCTTTTTATTTATTTTCATTTATTCCACCAACCGTTCTTTATAATCCCCTTATAGTGCGTGTTCAAAAAAGTGCCAAATTAGAAACAAGAAGTTCGAGGCGTGCTTGCACAGGATGTGCTCACTTCTGTGTTGCTCACAGGACGTACTTGCACACGATGTGCTGGCCTCTGGTCAGCGACCTTAATAGAGGTTCCTTCTCCATTACTTAACAAAGGATCTTTTCCCTTAGTAAAAGTACCTAATTGCCAACGAAGAAATTCGCTGTTTATCATTTGGTGACTTTTTGAACATCCTCTTATACACATTTTAACAAATTTGGCCGATAAAAGAAAAACTTCTCTTATCAAGAAGAGAAGTTACTTTTGAATATAGTCAAACCACATTTTATGTACTTCATTTGAAAAGTACGGTGTTTTTTCTAATATACCTTGTGCGAGTATTGAGTTATTTAGTGCGACTTGAATATTCTCAATCGGTAGTAATGCCGCAATATACATAATAACAAACAAAAGTAAATATATTTCTAAAAATCCAAGTATACCGCCAGCCCAAATATTAAGAGTTCTTAAGATTGGTAAGCTAGCTACAATATCTAAAGCAGATCCGATAATCGCAAGGACGATTCTCACAGCTAAAAAAATAATGGCAAATGCAATCGCTCGATAAAAAGCTTCATCAAACCCTGCCCCATCCAACACCATATTGATTGTACTTTCCGAATTCACACCTGGATATGGAATCCAAAGCCGAAGCTTAGGCGCTAGATCGTCGTAGTACATAAATGCTGTTATGAATGCAATGATTAAACCAATCATATGTATAAGTTGTAGTATGAAACCCCTTTTTAAACCAATGAGGAAACCAAATATCAAAATAATTACTATTCCTATGTCTAACATAAATATTTCAGTCCTTTAATCTTTGGAATTCTTGTTCAAGATGATCATATTGCTCTTTTAATTTTATAAGATCATGAACTGCATTAACTGCAGTAAGTACTGCTAATTTACTTGTATCCAGATAGGGATTTATTGAACGGATTTCGCTCATTTTGTCATTTACTTGCTTAGCTACTTTTTCCATATGCCCTGTTGGCTCTGTTCCTGTAATGGTATAATGTTGTCCATGAATCATAACTTGAGTCCGCACCTTCTGACCATTACCCAATCCGGTTGCCCCCATTTCTATAGAATCCTAAGCTATATCATAACATGAAAGAAAACGGATGGGAATATTTTGTCTGAAGCTTGGCGGAGAATTAGAAATACTGGTAGTCGAAATTTGTTTATAACCGATTGTTAAATTATTACTATCCATTAACATATGTTACTATCGATTGTCGGCTCATTACTACCGATTTAACTCTTTTTATACAAAAAACTGTTTCATTAAAGAAAGGAAGTTTTCCATTGGCAAATATTGTTATCCAAGTGACTAAAGCAGATCTCGAAAAAATGAAAGTATATTATCAAGCATACCACACAGGTAAGATCCCGCCAGGAGGTGTCTTTGCCGCAAAGAAGAATGGCTGTGCTATTACAGCATACCGTTCAGGAAAGGTAATGTTCCAAGGCGCTGGTAATGAAGCTGAAGCAAAGCGATGGGGAAATCCAACTGCAAAAGTGGGTAAAACAACAATGTCAAAAACTTCAGGTCTTCCACTTCCACCTAATATTTCAACGATGTCTATCATTGGGTCAGATGAAGTCGGAAAAGGTGATTATTTCGGACCAATGACTGTAGTGGCCTCATATGTAAAAAAGGATCAAATTCATTTGCTACAAGAACTTGGTGTTAAAGATTCCAAACATCTTACAGATCCACAGATCATAATAATCGCCAAAGACCTGCTCACATTTATTCCATATAGTCTATTAACATTGCCTAATGAAAAGTATAATCAACTACAAGCATCTGGTATGACACAAGGAAAAATAACAGCTATTCTACATAATCAAGCTTTGAATTTTTTACTTGAAAAAATCGAACCGGAAAAACCGGAAGCCATTCTTGTTGATCAGTTTGCGGAGGCGGGTGTTTATTTTCGTCATCTACAAGGACAAAAATCTATTTGCAGAGAAAATGTTTTATTTAGTACGAAAGCAGAAGGCATACATCTTGCTGTTGCAGCTTCTTCCATATTAGCGCGTTACGCTTTCCTAAAAGCCTTTGATGACTTAAGCGAAAAGGCAGGATTTACACTCCCTAAAGGCGCCGGTGCAAAAGTCGATCAAGCTGCTGCAAGGTTGATTAAACAAAAAGGTATTAAATCGTTAAACGAATTTACAAAAGAACATTTTGCGAATACAGGGAAAGCGAAAAGAATAGCTGGGAAATAAAGTGAAACTTCAATCAGTGGGGGTTTTACTGACCGTTAATCTGCGATAAAAAAATTAGGTTGTCCTTAAAATCAGAGTAATGATTTTGGACAACCTTTTATATTGGATTGCATTGCCACCGAAGAAATTCGCTGTTTATCATTTGGTAAATTTTTGAACATACTCTAATAGATTCACGGAGCATACAAGAGGATTTGTAAGAATAATACGGTTATATTGGTACAGGCTCTATCTCACACAATGTGAATGCGTTTTAACTAAATATATGACATTTGTATTACATATTTTCTATTACTATAGTTATGTATATGCCGTTTCATTTTTTATACATAGACAAAGGAGTGTCATTTACTTGAATGATAGTAAGAAAAATAAACGTAAAAAATATTATTAGCTGTTTATTAAAATCCCCTAAAATGCACAAATGCGAACGTAGTGACTGTAAAAATATAGCGCTTGCTTCGCCAATATTCTTCATTCGAGGGCTTAATAAACCTCTCTTCTGACTATACCCTTTGTGCTCATTCATCCGAATTCATTTTTAATCCATAAAAGGAAAACATCGAGGAGGAACAAATCATGAAACTTTTCAAAAAAGTAACTGGACTCGGAACAGCCGTACTTTTGGCGCTAGGACTTGCAGCGTGCGGTAGCAACGACTCCAAAAATGATGCTGTGGAGGCATCTGGAGCAAAAACAACAGTCGGTGATTCCGTTGATTATAAAATTATAGGAACTGATCCTGGCTCTGGATTAATGCAAGCCACAGAGAAAGCCCTAAAAGAATATGAATTAACAAATTGGAATCTCATTTCTGGCTCAGGTGCTGCAATGACAGCAGCCTTGAAAAGAGCATATGATAAGGAAGAACCTATTATCATAACTGCCTGGAGCCCACACTGGAAATTTTCCAAATTTGACTTAAAGTATTTAGATGATCCTAAATTGCTTTATGGTGACTCTGAAGAGATTCATTCGATTGGACGAATTGGTTTGAAAGAAGATCTACCTGAAGCTTATACCATTTTCCAGCGATTTAAGTGGGATATAGACGACATGAGTGAAATCATGGTTGAGATTGAAGACGGAGTTAAGCCAGAGAAAGCAGCTCAAGATTGGATTGACAGTAATCAAGACAAAGTAAAAGAATGGACAGATGGCGTATCAAAAGTGGATGGCGATCAAATCAAACTTGTATATGCCCCATGGGATAGTGAGATTGCTAGCCATAATATGATAAAGCTTGTTCTTGAAGATATTGGCTATGACGTTACTTTATCTGTGGTAGAACCTGGTCCAATGTTCTCTGCTATCGCTGATGGAAGTGCTGACGCGACATTCGCTGCATGGCTCCCTATTACCCATAAAACGTATGTAGAGAAATTCGAAGGTAAATTAGACGATATTGGTGTGAATATGGTTAATGTAAAACAGGGACTAGCTATTCCTACTTATATGGAAGACATTGACTCGATTGAAGATTTGAACAAATAAATAAAAAGTCAGCCCAATGCTTGTAGCTATGTGGGCTGACTTTTTAATTCTTAAGGCTTTTATCCTCTCAACTCTGCACCTGCTTTTTCTTTAACTGCAGCAAGTACTTTTTCATGTGCTCTTACAACTTCTTCATCCGTGAGTGTTTTTTCCGGATCTAAGTAGGTTAATGAGAATGCGATAGATTTTTTGCCTGATTCCATATGCTCTCCTTCGTACAGATCAAACATATGAACATCTTTCAGCAGTTTTCCACCAGCTTCATGAATCACCTTTTCCAATATTCCTCCTGTTATTGATTTATCAACAACGAGAGCAATATCTCTTGAAATCGATGGGAAGCGCGGAATGGCAACATATTGGAGTTCAGGTAGCTCAAAAGTAAATATTGGACTTGCTTTCACTTCAAATACATAAGTGTTTTTTAGATCCAATTCTTTTTGAACATTTGGATGCACTTGACCGATAAAGCCGATCACTTCGCCTCCAAGAAGGATTTCTGCTGTACGTCCCGGATGCATACCATCTAGTTGAGCTGCTTGCCATTCGATAGAATCAGCTACACCTAGCTTTATGAATAACCCTTCCAAAATACCTTTGGCTACAAAGAAATCAACAGTTTTTTTCTCACCTTGCCATTCGTTTTCAACCCATTGTCCAGTAATCGCGCCTGCAATATGCTCACGCTCTTCAGGTTGTACATTTTTTCCTTCATTTAAGAACACCGAACCAATTTCGTATAATGCAGCTGAATTATGCTGGCGTGCTAAGTTATACGATAAAGATTCAAGTAATTGTGGAACGATACTTAATCTCAAACTGCTCCGTTCTTCGCTCATTGGCATAGCGAGTTTTACAGCCTCCCGTGCTTCGATAGCAAAGCTTGTTGCTTTCTCTTCCGAAGTTAGCGAGTATGTGATCGCTTGATACAAACCAGCACCTTCTAAAAAACCTCTCGTGACGCGACGTTTTTCTTGGATGGTGTTCAAACCACCTGCAGTTGCAGCACCTTTTGGCAATGTTTTCGGAATATTATCATAGCCAAAAAGACGGGCTACCTCTTCGATCAAGTCTTCTTCAATTGTAATATCACCGCGTCGTGTCGGAGCAGTGACAGTAAAAATTCCATCTTTCACTGTTACAGGAAATTTCAAGCGATGGAAAATCTCGCCTACTTCTTTTTCGCTAATTTCTGTGCCTAGCACGCGATTAATTTTTTCAAGTGAGACAGAAACAACTGCTGGCTCTAGTGTTAAATGATTTGCTTCAACTAGACCTTCCAATACTTCGCCACCTGCAAGCTCGGCGATTAATTGTGCTGCACGTTCTGCTGCTGGACGAACCCTAGCTGGATCTACTCCTTTTTCGTAACGGCTACTAGCTTCGCTACGTAATGCATGATATCTGGACGTATCACGAATTGATTGTCCAGCAAAATAAGCAGATTCTAATAAAATTGTTGTTGTATCACTGCCTACTTCGGAATCAGCACCGCCCATCACACCTGCCAATGCAACTGGAATTGTGCCATTAGTGATCACGAGTTGTTTCTTTGTCAATTTCCGCTCAGTTTCATCTAGTGTAATTACTGTTTCACCTTCATGTGCATGACGGATCACAACTTCTTTCGAACCAAATCGGTCATAGTCAAACGCATGGAGAGGCTGACCATATTCAAGCAAAATATAATTCGTAATGTCGACAACATTATTATGTGGTCGGATCCCACTAGCCATAAGTCGTGTTTGCATCCAAAGTGGTGACGGACCAATTTTTACATTTTTAATCACTTTTGCTGTATAAAGTGGATTATCTTCCGGTGCATCTACTTTAACAGAAATATAGTCGGAAGCTTTTTCGGCTGTTGCTGCTGTATCAATTTCTGGTAGCTTAACATCTTTCCCAAGAATTGCTGCTGTTTCGTAAGCCATCCCGAGCATGCTGAGTGCATCAGCCCTGTTCGGCGTCAAATCAAGCTCGAGCACTTCATCATCTAAGTTTAAAAGTGGAAGGGCATCTGCACCGACTTCCGTATCAGTTGGAAAAACATAAATGCCATCTGCAAATTCTTTTGCAACTAGCTTAGATTCAATTCCTAATTCTTGCAGCGAGCATATCATGCCATTCGATTCTTCGCCCCGAAGCTTTGCCTTTTTGATTTTAAAATTACCTGGGAGCACTGCTCCAACCGTTGCTACTGCAACCTTTTGACCTTTTGCGACATTTGGTGCTCCACAAATAATTTGAACAGGCACTTCTGCTCCAATATCAACAAGGCATTTATTTAATTTGTCAGCTTCTGGATGTTTTTCACATGCCAACACATGGCCAACGATGACTCCTTTGACACCTTTGCTTAGCTGTTCAACCCCATCTACTTCGATTCCGCTTCTCGTAATTTTTTCTGCAAGTTCTTTTGCTGTAACGCCATCAAGATCAACGTATTCCTGTAGCCATTTATATGAAACAAGCATGTATGTTACCTCCTAAAATTATTCTTGCACCGCAAACTGTTGTAAAAAACGAAGATCATTTGTATAGAAATGGCGAATATCATCTACACCATATTTTAGCATCGTAATTCTTTCTGGACCCATTCCGAATGCAAAGCCAGTATATTTTTTCGAGTCAAATCCTGACATTTCAAGTACGCGTGGATGTATCATACCCGCACCTAGAATCTCAATCCAGCCTGTCTGTTTACAGACGCGACACCCATCGCCACCACATATTTTACAAGAAATATCCATCTCCACAGATGGTTCAGTAAATGGGAAAAAGCTTGGGCGGAGGCGGATTTCACGATCTTTTCCAAACATTTTTTTCGCAAACACATCTAGGGTTCCCTTTAAATCACCCATTGTAATGTTTTCATCAATGACAAGTCCCTCGATTTGTGTAAACTGATGGGAATGTGTCGCATCATCATTGTCACGACGATACACTTTTCCAGGGCAAATAATTTTTATAGGTCCCTTTCCTTCATGCTTTTCCATCGTCCGTGCTTGAACTGGCGATGTTTGTGTACGCAACAAAAGCTCTTCTGTAATGTAAAATGAATCCTGCATATCACGCGCTGGATGGCCTTTTGGTAAATTTAATGCTTCAAAATTATAATAATCTTGTTCAACCTCAGGACCTTCAGCCACCTTATAGCCCATTCCAATGAATAAATCTTCAATTTCTTCCACTACTTGTGTTAGAGGATGGCGACTACCGGTTTTTATGGGTCTGCCTGGTAAAGTAACATCGATCGTTTCTGATTCCAGCTGTTTATTTATTGCTTCATTTTCTAATTGCTTTTGTTTGTTTTCAATTGCTTTCGTGATCGTTTCTCTAATTAGATTGACAAGGGTCCCCATTTTCGGTCTTTCTTCAGCTGACAGCTTCCCCATACCACGTAATACTTCCGTGATTGGTCCTTTTTTTCCTAAATAAGCTATCCGGATTTCATTTATTGCTTTTAAGGACGAAGCGTCTTTAATCTTTTGCAAAGCTTCTGTTTCTAATTGTTTTAGTTTTTGTTCCAATTTGTTCGTTCCTCCCTTATTTTCTAACAAAAATAGAATGGTGTAAGTCTCCGGGAAAGTAGTACTCCAGGAGTAACTCAAGCCCTATTGCTACTAAATCTAGGCAACAAAAAAAGCCTTCCCCCCAAAAAGGGACGAGGCTTTGGTCGCGGTACCACCCTTATAAACATTCGCATGTTCACTTCATTGTCATAACGGCATGCCGGAGCATCTTTACGTCTATTGTTAATAAACGGTCCCGATGCCGACTCAGGAGGTGAACTTCATCTAGATTCCACTGAAAATGCTCACAGTCAAGGCATTTTCTCCCTTAAAGAGAATATTCAAATAATCACCAAATAATTAACAGCGAATTTGAACATACACTTAAAGCTTTCTCTAGTTACTTTTCTCCATCATAGTCATTTTCTTTATTCAGATAAATATTATTATAGACGTTTGTATTCGTAATTTCAAATTTATTTTCGTAAATGGTAAAGAAGTACCCCAGCTGCTATTGCTACGTTTAGTGATTCACTCTGTCCATAGATAGGAATATACAAATTTTTATCCGTTTGCTCAAGTATGCTAGGACTTACTCCTGCACCCTCATTACCGACAACTAGTGCAAAGGACTCTGTAGCGTGAACTTGTTTATATGGAACTGCATTTTCAAGCGCTGTTCCATATACCGGGATCTCCGTTTCTTTTAATCGTTCCATCCAATCCTGTAAATCTCCTATCTCTGTATGAATATAAAAGTGGCTTCCTTGGGCGGAACGAATGACTTTTGGATTGTATAAGTCACCTGATCCTTCCCCAAAAATAACTGCATCAATCCCTGCTGCTTCTGCCGTTCTAATTATCGTACCGATATTTCCAGGATCCTGCACACGATCAAGTAAAAGCAAACGTTCATGACCAGATATATCGGCTTTCGACTGGGTTTTACGACAAACTGCAAATATACCTTGTGGCGTTTCAGTCTCGGATATTGATTTGCTTATATCTGCCGCAATTGTGATAATCTGTATATTTTCCAGTGATTGATCGGCAGGAAGCTTAAGTTTTTCCACTATCATCAGTTCTACAATTGCTTGATTTTTTAGCGCTTCTTCAACAAGGTGAAAACCTTCAATTATATATAAGCCTGATTTGTCACGGCCTTTTTTAGTAAGTAGTTTTTTCCATTCTTTCACTCTTGGGTTTTTAGTTGATTGAATATGCTCCAAAGTATTCATTTCCTTTCACATACATTCTTGTTCCATTATACATATTTCAGACATTTTGCGAAAAGATAAGGAAGTAACATTCGGAAGGAGCTGTGATGATGAATTTAAATTTACGAAATGCAATCATTCACAACGTGTCAGGAAATGACCAATCGCAGTTGAAAGACACAATCGTTGATGCTATCCAACGTGGCGAAGAAAAAATGCTTCCCGGATTGGGCGTGCTATTTGAAGTGATTTGGCAGCACGCAGATGAACAAGAAAAAAGTATGATGCTAGAAACGTTAGAAGAAGGATTAAAGTAGAAAAAGCGGCTCATTTGTAGCCGCTTTTTACATGTCTATCCTCAGCGTCTTCCTACTCTCCATTATCCAAGCATCGTCTTGAAAATCCCAATTCCATAAAAAGCAGCTACACCAAAAATAACTGACCAAAGTACAAGGCTAATGGTCATCCATAGCATAGTCCACCTTTTCGTAGCTCCCAATGACATCCCTATAAATGCCGCGATATGCGTTCCAATCAGGACAGGCCCCAAAATGGCAAGTCCCGGCAAACCATACTTATTCCATACTTTCTTAGCACGATCTTGGCGCTTGTTATTTTCTTTTAAGCCACCTTTCTTTTTGACTAAGAAATCTTTAATCTTTTCAAATAAATATATGACCAAAATAATGGTCGATAGGTTTCCAATAAAAGCAAGGATGACGACAACTATTGGTTGAAGCCCCCGCAATATACCAAGCGGAATAACTGCAGCAATTTCAAACCATGGTGTAGCGGCAAGTAAAAATACAACTATGTATTCCCATAAAATCCCCATATATATCTCCCTTTTAAGATAGTCTTCTTTGACAATACAGGATTTTCCTCAAGATGAAAAGAAAAAACCGGAATCAAGCAAAACTTCTGCTTTTTCCGGCTCCAGTCAATTATCCAAATGTGACTTTATTCACTGTGTCGATATCAAGACGCTTTACTACTTCTGTGATCAATTTGACCGCATTTTCATAATCATCGCGATGAAGGATCCCAGCATGTGTGTGAATATAGCGAGTTGCGATCGTAATCGCAAGCGACGGTACACCTTCTCCAGTTAAATGAAGTGATCCAGCGTCTGTTCCACCACCTGGAATTGCTTCAAACTGATAAGGTATCCCTAGTTCGTCAGCTACATTTGTAACAAGATCACGTAATCCTTTATGCGACACCATAGATGCATCATATAAAATGATCTGTGGTCCATCGCCCATTTTTCCTTGTGCTTCCTTATCTGATACGCCAGGTGTATCACCGGCAATACCCACATCAACAGCAATTGAAATATCAGGTTGCACCTTATTAGCTGCTGTCTTTGCTCCACGGAGTCCAACTTCCTCTTGCACTGTGGCTACACCATAGACAACGTTTGGATGTGTTTCATCTTTTAAATTCTTCAATACATCAATGGCAATTGCACAGCCAATTCTATTGTCCCATGCTTTGGCAAGTAATAATTTCTCGTTATTCATGACAGTAAATTCAAAGTAAGGAACGACCATATCCCCTGGTCGTACACCCCATTCTTTTACTTCATCCTGGCTAGATGCACCAATATCGATAAACATATCTTTTATTTCAACAGGTTTTTTACGAGCTTCGGCAGTTAAAATATGCGGTGGTTTTGATCCAATTACACCAGTAATATCGCCTTTTTTTGTAACAACTGTAACCCGTTGTGCTAACATTACTTGCGACCACCAACCGCCGACGGTTTGAAAACGCAAGAAGCCTTTTTTATCGATTTGTGTAATCATAAAACCTACTTCATCTAAATGACCTGCAATCATTACTTTCGGGCCGTTTGCTTCACCACTTTTCTTGGCAATCAAACTTCCAAGATTATCGGTATCCACTTCATCCGCATATGGCGTTATGTATCTCTTCATTACCTCACGTGGCTCATATTCATTACCAGGAATTCCTTTAGCATCTGTTAAATCTTTGAGCATTGTTAATGTGTCATCAAGCTTAGTCATCTTAGGCCCTCCCTATTTTTCAAGATTTGATCACCTTCTATTATAATGATAATCCCAGGTGGAACACAAAAAAGAAGCTAATATCCTAGCTAAAAAGTATATGCTTAAGGTATCCCAAAAGAAAAAAACAGGAATTTATCGAAAAGTCACGAATATTACTATTACAAACGATATTTCAAAAGAACAGGATGAAATGATATGATGGATAAAACCGACACGCTCTTTTGGAAAAAGTATATTGCAAATGTCCAACTCCATGTTTCCATTGTTGAAACAACAAAAGTACCTCTTACATGGGGGGCAGCAGACTACATTCCCGATTTTAATAGACTTTATTTTATTAAATCTGGAACTGGCTTTGTGAAAGTGGACAATCAAGTATATTACCCAAATCCCAACGAGCTTTATTTATTGCCCGCTGGTACAAAGCAATCATATGGTATTACAACTGATAATACGTTTGATAAATATTGGTGTCATTTTACCGCAAAAGTAGGGGATTCAGACTTATTTAACTTAGTAGAAGCACCTCTTTTTATAAAGGTAGATGACCGCATATACATAAAAAAATTATTTGAGCAGCTAATACGTCTTTCAAGAGAACATTCTCTTTCCTCTTTGTTTCGTATGCATTCTATTTTATTACAATTAATAGCTTTAATGCTGGAAAATAGTGGACAGATGAAATCGCAGCCTTTTTCTAACCCATCTTTTGAAAAAATAGATCAAATGATCAATTATGTAGAAATTCATTTAGCTGAGAATTTATCGATTGAAAAAATGGCGTCGATAGCTGGTTTTCACCCAAATTATTTTATTCAACTATTTAAGCAGTTCACTGGTACCTCTCCCATTCGTTTCTTGAATCAACGTCGCATGGAAAAAGCAAGGCATCTTCTCGCTACTACAGATCAAAATATTTCAGATGTTGCAGATGCGATCGGAATGGAAGTTTCTTATTTTTCGCGGATGTTTCGTGAACAAATCGGCTTTTCACCTTCACAATATCGAGAAATGGTTTTATATGGTCTATAGAAAAAACAGAAGTGGTTTACTCATTGAAATATCTGTAAGCCGCTTCCGTTCTTCGTGTTGCCTTCGCCTCGGATCATTAAGGATATATCGCCACATCCTGTGGTAATGTCGAGGGACTTGTATCGTGCAGGTCCCTCGCATACCTTATCAACGGGCACTTCCACTTAAATTCTTAAAATGTGCTTGCCGGGGTGGTGGATGGGCACCATCTTGACGCAAGTAGGAAATCAATTAATGTTTTTTTTGCTGCTTCTGTATTAATAAAATAAAGTGCTTCAGCAGCATGACCTCTTACATATCGATCCTCATCTTTCAATGCTTCTGCTAGATACGGAACCGCTGCATCTGCTTCCACACCAAAGCGACAAAGTGCGAGTCCAGCAGTAAATCTGGTTTGAACATCTTCATCTTTTAATGCACGAATTAATCCAACAATCGCAGCTTCTGTCGGCTCTTGAATCATGCTTAACGCATCAACGACTGTGTGACGAACATGTAAAGAAGAATGACCGATCAATTCATTTAGCTTCGGAATAGTTGAGGATGCATGTTGACGAAGTTCCCCAAGCGCAAATACAGCATTTGCCACTGTATGATCTTGCTTACTTTCCAATGCACTTTCTAAATGTGGGATAGCTTTTTTCCCTGCGACAGACAATGCATAAGCAGCAAGTCTAGAATCTTTTAATCGTGCAGCATATAACGCTTCTGCCAAAATATCAATTCCTTCATCCCCTGAACCGGCTAATTGATATGCTGCATTGATCGCATCTGGTTCATTTCCAGCAACTAATATTTCTGAAAGCTGATCTATATCGCTAGTTAATTTCGTTTCAGCAATACTACCAATTTTTCCTGTAAGCCAATTCCATGTTTCTTCCCACATATCTTCGTGTTGGTAGAACAACTCGCTTGCTGATGATGGTGTTTGCCATTTAGCGTTTTCATTATTCCAGCTCGGAGTAGTAGGCGCCTCCGTTCTCATAAATTCAAACTTCAGCATATAACGCGGCTGGCCAAGTGTATTAGCTGTTGCTCTATGCCAAATATCATAATGAATCAAAATAAATGTTCCTGCTTCACCACTTGCCAGTGCTTCTTCTTTCATATCATCGGCTTGAAAAACACGTGATTCATAATTTTGTGTGCCTGGCATGACAGCTGTAGGTCCCAATTCTGGAGGCGTATCTTGCGGAAAATACATAATCATCGCCCACCACGGATGATGATTGCGCATTCTGTTATACCCCCAGTAACTATCCTTATGCCATCCACCAGGTTTAGGAGTTGCATTAAAATGCCCATGGCGATGTGTATGCATTAAATAATTTGGCCCTATAACACTTTGTAATGCTCCATCAATAGCAGGATGTTTGAATACTTCTTGTATTTCTGGCACTCTCGGCAATAAATTATTACCTGGATTTCCTTCTTTCTCGTAAACTTGATTTAGCTGTTCCATCAGTTCCTCATGAAACTCTGGTGAAAAGTCAGTTTTTAACACAAGATAACCTTTTGTAATAAACTCTCGCATTTGTTCGTCTGTCAATAAAACTGGCGCTTGATTCATCATCTTTCCATCTCCCTTGTGAATATTTCATTTTTTCATAACTAATGCTAATTATATTTTTATCTAAAAAAATTAACATAGACAAAGCTAATGAACATTAGCACAATACTAAGGAGTCTAAAAATGGGACGCATGAATACGTAGCGCGTGCGCTTATTCATTGTAGATATATCATAAGAGCCGTAACAAAAAAGTATACTGTATCCCGTGTGCCAAGGTTAGACATAGAACACTTCTTATTAAACTAAAAAAACTGACAGCGGCTAAATTACGCCAACTGCCAGTCTTTCCGAAGTTAATAACCTTCCTGCTGTCTTTTATAGTTCACTTCATTTTTCTTCTTGTACGCTGTTTGTACATCATCAATTGAAAAACCTAGTGATTGTCCAAGTATAAAATACTGACGTAATAACCCTTCAAAATCTTCTCCTGCTCTTGTTTGCCTTAGCTTATCTACAAGATGATAAATTTTCAAGAAGCACTGCACTAATTCTTCATTTGCTTCCGAAGATACAATAGAAATATCTCTATCTGAAAATCCAAGTTCATTTCCTAGCGATAGAATAAAATGGACACCATCCACAAATTCTTCTAAAATAACCGCTTGTTCGGAAGCATCTTTTTTACTCCAAAATTTAAAGCATCGCGTTTCATTCGCTAACTCACCAATTTCAACAAGCAATGCTAAGATTTTTTTCTCTACTAAGTTTTCTTTTTGTAGTCCATGTTCATCTTCAATATAACGATCTAGTTTATCTTGTATTGCAAACCATTCTTGTAATGTCATGATTTTTTCACTCCTTTTAGTACGTGTTCAAAAAGGTGCCAAATTAGAAACAAGAAGTTCGAGGCGAGAAGGTTTTGAGGATCAGACTTGCACACGACGTGCTGACCTCTGTGTTGCTCACAGGACGTACTTGCACACGACGTGCTGGCCTCTGTGTTGCTCACAGGACGTACTTGCACACGACGTGCTGGCCTCTGTGTTGCTCACAGGACGTACTTGCACACGACGTGCTGGCCTCTGTGTTGCTCACAGGACGTACTTGCACACGACGTGCTGGCCTCTGTGTTGCTCACAGGACGTGAGCGATCTTAACAGAGGGTCCTCTTTCCTTACAGAGGTTCCTTTTCCTTAACAGAGGTTCCTTTTCCTTAGTAGAAGTACGTTACCTATGCCAACGAAGAAATTCGCCGTTTATCATTTGGTGACTTTTTGAACATCCTCTTCAAATTAATTATAACAAAAAATGAAACTTTTTGATTCCTTGTCCGTATACTGAAGTAAATGAACCAATTGGAGGCTTTGCGATGATCATTTTATTAAGAATTGCAATTTTTGCGCTTATCATATACTTTTTATACAAAATAGTGAAATTTATTTTAGATCCCAAACGCAAACTAGAATCTGCTCATGAACAAAATAAATTTTATTTCTATGATATTCCAGATAATATTCGCAAAAATTTTCTCGTCACACATAAAGGAGCCATGTTTGAAGGAGAAAAGTACTTGGGTTCGACTGAGCGCGCCTTTGATGTCGTATCTATTTTTATCTGGCCTCATAATCAAGATGTACTGCAAGGCATATCTTACGATGATTTTATGATGATTGAAAATGAAATTAAGCTGAGATACCCGAATGCAGTTATTGATTGGAAAAGCCCAATTAAAGAATTAATCGCTAAAAATAAACATTAAGTGAGTCAAAAGATACTTTTTGACTCTTTTTTAATATTATTGATTATATATGCTCATCCTATTACAGATACAAGGGTTCCATTTACATATATAGGAGGAGTAAAGTAAAATGACAAGTATCGATAATTCAAATGAAAATGTGAATACAGATGAAAACAATGATATGTTAACGACGAGACAAGGACATCCTATCACAGACAACCAAAATACTCGAACAATTGGCAATAGGGGACCTGCAACACTTGAGAACTATGACTTTATTGAAAAGATTACCCATTTTGACCGGGAACGTGTTCCGGAACGAGTTGTCCATGCTAGAGGAGCAGGCGCACATGGCTATTTCGAAACATATGGAAAAGCTGGAGAAGAAGATGTTTCTCGTTACACTCGGGCAAAAGTATTCCAAGGAGCTGGAAAACAAACACCTGTCTTCGTCCGATTTTCTACTGTTATAGGTGGTATGGAATCACCGGAAACAGCACGTGACCCACGTGGATTTGCCGTTAAGTTCTATACCGAAGATGGAAACTGGGATTTAGTTGGTAATAATTTAAAAATATTTTTTATTCGTGATGCCATCAAATTTCCAGATATGATACATTCCTTCAAACCTGATCCAGTCACAAATTTACCAGATCCGGAAAGAATGTTTGACTTCGTTTCGCAGTCACCTGAAACACTTCACATGATTACGTTCGTTTTTTCTCCGTGGGGGATTCCAGCGAACTATCGGCAAATGCAAGGATCTGGTGTAAATACGTATAAATGGGTAAATGAGCAAGGTGAAGCCGTTTTAATCAAATATCATTGGGAACCGTTAAATAATGATATTAAGAATTTGACACAAAAAGATGCCGAAAAGATTCAAGCAAAAACGGTCAGCCACGCAACTCAGGATTTATATGAAGCAATCGAAAATGGCGAGTATCCCGAATGGGAATTAAATGTACAAATCATGAGTGACGATGAGCACTTAGAGCTGGATTTTGATCCTCTTGATGATACGAAATTATGGCCACAAGAACAATTTCCATTCCTTCCAGTTGGAAAAATGGTATTGAATAAAAATCCGGAAAACTATTTTAATGAAGTGGAGCAAGTGGCATTCGGTACAGGCGTTCTTGTCGATGGACTTGATTTTTCTGATGATAAAATGTTGCAAGGTAGAACATTCTCTTATTCAGATACACAGAGACATCGTGTAGGAACTAACTACTTACAGCTCCCTATAAATGCGGCGAAAAAACATGTAGGTTCAAACCAACATGGGGGGCAAATGAGCTACCAAACAGAGTATACGAAAGGCAAAAATCCACATGTAAATTACGAACCTTCCTCTCTCGGTGGGTTTAAACAAGCCGAACAGTCTGGAAAAGAACATCAACCACATTATAATGCAAATTTGACAAGGGAAAGAATTGATCGCGAAAATAATTTTGGGCAAACAGGCGATACGTACCGTAGTTTCGAAGAATGGGAAAAAGATGAATTGATATCCAACTTAACAGACGCTTTATCCGTGTGCCGACCACATATTCAGAAGCTAATGATCGAGCATCTTTTAAAAGCCGACGAAGAATACGGAAGAAGAATAAAAGAAAGTTTAGAGATTGCAAAAAAAGAGTCTAAAGAACATACGAGTACAATTGAAGCAGACAAAGCTGTCGATCAAGCCCAGGACAAAGGAAAAGAAGCCGATCCTTACTAATATAGAGCTTTTTATGATCGATTAGTGATAGAGGCTTTCTCAACAATATTATTAGGAATTGGAGTTTCTGTCGGTTGAAGAAGACATTCTTAGAGGGCGTTAAGTGCTAAAAGTGGTCATAAAAATTGAACACTACTTAATAGCCAATTTTATGAAATTAAAACAGTCGTAATCATGATCAAAAGTCATGATTACGACTGTTTGCACAGAATCTAGCATGGGTTTTTGGATTGTTTTTGTCTATGTGAGAAGAACTCATCCCATGTGACAATTGTTATTTTTTCACGTAGGACATAAACCAAGATACATAGTGAGAGGATAATAATTGCGGCCATCCCTGGAGAGAAACGTGTAATAAACTGCCCGAACACCGTATAAAAAAAGGCAAGAGGCAGATTTGTAGCAAAAGCTCCCTTCATGAATCCCTTAAAATCAGGTCTTCTTTCCAGCAAACAGATATTCAACAAGTGATAATGAAAAAATGGGATAAGCCGTAATATGGCAATTTGACCTACAGTCATTTTTGTATAGCGACCAAACCATTTGTATTTTATCCCCATCAATTTAGCGTGTGTACCAGGCATTTTATCGATACAAAAATAAAAGAGGGCAGATAATAATAATAAACCAGCCATAGAATACAATGTCCCTAGAAAACTTCCAAAGAGTATACCACCAGCAATGCAAACAAGTGCTACAGGGATGAACATAAACTGTCTAACGACATGAAATATGATAAACATAAACGGTGCCAGTGTTCCGCTACCTTCCATAAAAGCAAGCATGATTAACATTTGTTCACTCATGTAGCCACCTGCCTTCCATACTACTAGTATATTTTCTTCCTCTGCTGTTATGACAGACGGTCAAGCAGAAGATAAAATATAACAATATCGATAATAAGTAAAAGAGGCAATCCATATTTAAATGTAAAATGTTTTGTTTTATGTCGATATTTATTCATGCCAATCGTCATACCAAGGGCCCCACCAACAAAAGCAAGAAGCCACAGATTGCGTTCACTTACACGCTGCCTTCTTTGCTGTGCTCTTTTTTTATCATTTCCCATGATTTGAATACCAAAAACATTTATTACAATAAAATAGCTAATTAACAAAAATCTAAGCATTTCTAACACTCCTTCCCATAAAAACAAAACGAGGCTATCCCAAAATCCAAGGGTTTAACACTTGGGGGGATAGCCTCGTTGTTTTAAATATATCTAGATTAAAGTGCGTATTCAAAAAGGTGCCAAATTAGAAACAAGAAGTTCGTCCTTTATCATTTGGTGACTTTTTGAACATCCTCTTAAAGTGCTGCTTTTGCTTTGTTTGCAATTTCTGCAAATGCTTGTTCATCAGAAATAGCAAGTTCAGCTAGCATTTTGCGGTTTACTTCAATTCCAGCTTCTTTCAATCCGAACATTAAACGGCTATAAGAAAGACCATTTATACGAGCTGCTGCATTGATACGTGTAATCCATAGTCTACGGAAATCGCGTTTTTTGTTACGGCGATCACGATATGCATAATTATAAGATTTCATTACTGCTTGGTTAGCAACTTTGTATAATCTATGTTTGGAACCATAATAACCTTTTGCTAATTTTATAACTCTTTTATGACGTCTGCGGGTTACTGTACCGCCTTTTACACGTGGCATATTAATTCCCTCCTAAGTTGGATCTCGATTTATTACTTCACATTGTCAAGCATATGGCGAATACGGCGGAAATCACCTTTTGACACCATTGCTGACTTACGTAGTTTACGTTTTTGTTTTGTTGATTTATTTGCAAATAAATGGCTTGTATAAGCTTGTGAACGTTTCAATTTACCAGAACCTGTTCTTTTGAAGCGTTTTGCTGAGCCTCGGTGGGTCTTCATTTTTGGCATAGAGTTTTCCTCCTCAAAACATTACTTTTCAATTTTTGGTGCTAATACTAAAAACATACTTCTTCCGTCCATTTTCGGTCTGGACTCAATAGTCGCTACATCTTCGCATTCTTCAGCAAAGCGAGTTAATACACGCTGGCCAATTTCTTTATGCGTAATAGCACGTCCCTTAAAACGAATCGAAGCTTTTACTTTATCGCCTTTTTCAAGGAATTTCCGGCCATTGCGAAGCTTAGTGTTGAAATCATGCTCATCAATAGTAGGACTTAATCGAACTTCCTTCAAATTGATCACTTTTTGGTTTTTGCGCGCTTCCTTTTCTTTCTTCTGCTGTTCAAAACGATGCTTTCCATGATCCATAATTCGGGCCACAGGTGGTTTTGCGTTAGGTGCAACAAGAACGAGATCTAGATTTACACGTGCAGCAATTTCAAGTGCTTCATTGCGGGATTTAACTCCCAGCTGCTCTCCATTATGATCAACAAGACGAAGTTCACGGGCACGGATGCCTTCATTTACCATCATATCTTTGCTAATAGTTAGCCACCTCCAAGTTTTATAAGGAACACATAGTTTGAGTAATAATCATGCTGCACTTTTATAAAGCCGTATTTAAGCCACAAAAAAAGTGCGAGGCATATAGCAACCCGCACCAAAATCACGCACAAATAGTCAAAAATGGCAATGAAATCAATAACCTGTCAACAGCACTATTGCGTCAATCAGGCGAGAAGCGGGAGCCTCTTCTTCCACAAACAAGTATTCAATTAACTCTTATTAATATATCACAGGTAGATAACTCTGTCAATAATCATGTAATATTTGCAACGCTTATTATCATAACAAATTATGTTACATAAATCAATCAATCTTTTGGATAAAATGTTTAATTACGTAGGAAAAGGTAACACTTTGTTATAAGAACTCATACTTTGGAGGTTTCGCGTATGTTAAAAAAGATATTTTACTCTATTGCTGGAATTACCTTAATGCTTGGATTTACAGCATGCTCTAATGATCCATCCATCGATGATCATCCGAAAGAACGGATGGTGGTTCCTAAAGAGGTGAGGACGCCTGATACCAACCAAAAGGATAACAGTGGCGTAAATTCCGATGGAAATGTAGATGATACAAACGCGATAGAACAAATGGAAGAACTACCTTATACCGAATTTGATTTAGAAGTTAAATATGGTCCAAATAAAAAATACTCTGTTGAGTATGAACAAAAAAGTGGCAATGGGAAGTATGAAGCAATAGTAGATGATGAAATAAATGATAGAATATTACAGGGCATGGAAGCTTTTCAAACCGTATACGTTTTATTGAAAGATATTGAACTGACTGGATTATCACAAGAAGAGGTAATTCAAAAAGTCCTAGCTATTTTTCAATTAGATAAAGATTATACAGAATTTGATTTGGATTATATGTTGAAAGACGGAACTAAAGTAGATTTGGAAGATAAAAAATAAAACGCCAAACGGGGCTAACTGAAGCCCCTTTGGTGTTTTATTCATTAATCTCTATTATTCACTTCTGCTTTAAGTAATTCTGTAAACTCTTTAAAGGAAATAGTTTCTGACTTCTTCTCTCCATATTTCCTTACATTAACAGCTTCTTCTGTAATTTCATTGTCACCGACAACAAGCATATATGGCACTTTTTGCATTTGCGCTTCACGAATCTTATAACCAATTTTTTCTTCACGTTGATCAAGTTCAACGCGGAAACCGAGTGATTTTAACTTATCCTGAACTTTCTTAGCATAGTCAAAATGCACATCTGGAGAAACTGGGATAACTTGAACTTGAACAGGTGCAAGCCAAGTCGGAAATGCGCCTTTATATTCTTCAATCAAGAAGGCTACAAACCGTTCCATCGTTGACACAACACCACGGTGGATAACGACTGGACGATGCTGTTTGCCATCTTCACCAACATATGTCAAATCTAATTTTTCAGGTAAAAGAAAATCCAGTTGGACAGTAGAAAGTGTTTCTTCTTTTCCTAATGCAGTTTTGACTTGAACGTCTAATTTGGGTCCGTAGAATGCCGCTTCCCCTTCAGCTTCCACATACTCATCGCCAAAAGTATCCATTGCTTCTTTAATCATCGCCTGTGCTTTATCCCACATTTCATCATCATCAAAATATTTCTCTTTATCCTCAGGATCACGATAAGAAAGCCTAAAAGAGTAATCTTCGATGTTGAAATCTTTATACACTTCCTTAACAAGTTCCACAACACGGATAAATTCGTCTTTGATTTGATCTGGTCGAACAAATATATGCGCATCATTCAATGTCATTCCTCTAACACGCTGTAGGCCCGAAAGAGCGCCAGACATTTCATATCGATGCTGTGTGCCAAGTTCTGCAATTCGAATCGGCAATTCACGATAACTATGGATATCATTTTTATATACCATCATATGATGAGGGCAATTCATTGGGCGCAAAACAAGTTGTTCATTGTCCATATCCATGACAGGGAACATATCATCTTTATAGTGATCCCAATGACCACTTGCCTTATACAGGTCAACACTTCCCATAACCGGTGTATACACATGGTCATATCCTAGTTCAACTTCTTTATCAACGATGTAACGTTCGATGATTCTACGAATTGTCGCACCTTTTGGTAACCAAAGTGGCAACCCTTGCCCTACTTTTTGTGAGTTTGTAAATAAGCTTAGCTCTTTACCAAGTTTGCGGTGATCACGCTCTTTCGCTTCTTCTAGCATTTTCAAATGATTTGCAAGGTCTTCCTTTTTGAAAAAAGCTGTTCCATATACGCGTTGAAGCATTTTATTTTTGCTGTCACCACGCCAATATGCGCCTGCAATATTAAGCAATTTAAATTCTCTAATTTTCCCTGTAGATGGGACATGAACGCCACGGCACAGATCTGAAAACTCACCCTGTGTATAAATCGTTACTTTTTCATTTTCAGGAATGGCGTCAATTAGTTCTTGCTTATATTTATCTGCAGCAAACAGATCTTTCGCTTCATCGCGTGACACTTCTTTACGAACGATTTCCATATTTTCATTAATGATCTTCTTCATTTCCTTTTCAATAACAGGTAAATCTTCTGGTGTAATTGCATGTTCAAGATCCATATCATAATAAAATCCGCCTTCAATAACTGGACCAACACCAAATTGAACATCTGGATACAATCTTTTCATTGCTTGTGCCATTAAGTGAGCAGAACTGTGTCGCATTACCTCAAGTGCTTCATCGCTATCTGCTGTAATAATCTCAATCGCTCCATCTTGTTGTATCGGTGTTTTCAAGTCAATAAGTGCACCACTTAGTTTTCCAGCAAGTGCTTTCTTTCTTAAGCCTGGACTGATGGATGCTGCAATTTCTTCTGTTGTTGTCCCTTTTGGAAACTCCTTTATAGACCCATCTGGGAAAGTAATTTGAATTTGATTTGACATCATTTTTCCACTCCTTTTTTTATTGCCTAACTTCGGCGTATATGATGTACTAGTGGCTTACACCTTTCTAAATAAAAATACAAAAAACCCGTCTCCTGGAAAGGGACGAGTTTATATACACGTGGTTCCACCCTAGTTTTCAACATACGAAAAAAGCATATTGACTTGGATTCATTGTAACGGATTTGGCCCGCCAATCATTACTCACTGGTTCATGATTGGAGTTCAAAGGGGGTAAGTATCTAGTCCGTGTTGGGAAGCTCGCAGCTCCATCTTCCCTCTCTGTGAACCGTAACAAAATACTCATGTCCTTATCGCAACTGTTTGCTTGATTGATTATGTAGGTTATTATATCTAGTTGCGAAAAAAAAATCAAGGTTTATGGACATAAGCTTTTTTTAATATGTGAAAATGAGTTGGAGGCAAAATAAAGATTCGTTCTTCAAATATATTACGTAACGTTCTAACAAGTGCTTGCTCTTCATTAAGAGTGTAAAGATAAATTTTCTTAGGGGCCATTGATAAAAGCGGTGCTATGACTCCTGAATCTACATAAATTGGGTGATTGGCGAGCAGGCGTTGATCAATCATTGCCTTCATATCTTGATGAGATATTTCTTGGATATTTTCATCAAAAAATAAATTTGAATCATCCATGAGCAGATGAATCGTATTTTTTCTTGAGCCACGATTTTTCAAGTAGTCTCTTAGCATGCTGACAAACATCTGGTATTCTTGTTCCATTTTATATTCATCGATGGCGACCTCAAGATACTTACCTACTTGCTTGTAATAAGGCTTAAGCCTAAACCTTGAAAAAGAATCAAATAAAATCGGCCCTCCATAACTTAGCAAATCATCAATTGCCGAATGAAGCAACTGATCTTCATTCACATTTCCAACTAAATCGGATAAATCTTTGCGCTTTCCACTAAACATTTGTGCAGTAATTCCAATGATATGACTACGCTCATCTTCATTTTCATAATGATATGTTTGCAGTAACGTATCATTTAACCAGTCATTTCTTTTTGCTTCTTTTATAAAATGAAGCAATGCCTCCGCATACAAACCCCTTTTTTCCATTTCATTACTAAATGTATAAATAAACTGGCTCTGGCTTTCTTTTAATTTTTCCTTTACGCCATGTGCAGATAAATATATTTTTAGACGGATTGCATCCTTTATAGAAGTAAATATCAACTCCAAGCCCGTCCCCCCTTTTACTACTTTGTTACATGTATATGAGAGGTAGGACGGACTAGACCTATGAATTTAAGGTAAGTCCCCGACTACAGATATTTCAAATAAAAAACACCTGCAATTTGCAGGTGCTCATTGATGTCTTCGATTTGGCCCATCTAATTTAATAGGGGTTGATAAATATTTTATACGCTCCATAATTCTTGCTGCTTTCATTTTCTCTTCTTCTCCACGTTGCGTATATGTTAAATGATGCTCAAGTCCGTTGAAATCAAAATTAGAAGTAAAAAAGGTTGGTAGCTGCTCATGCATTCTGAATTGTAGAATGGAACCTAAAACTTCATCTCTTGTCCAGCTTGACATTGCTTCTGCTCCAATATCATCAAGCATAAGAATTTTGGCATTTTTCACTGCTTCAAGTTTGGAATTTAATGTTTGATCCCCAAGAGATTGTTTCATTTCCCGCAAAAATTCTGGGACATATACGATCAAAGAAGATATTTCCTTTTCAGCTAGCTGATTCGCAATTGCCCCGAGCAGATAAGATTTCCCGATACCGAAGCTTCCATATAAATACAATCCCTTCATCGCGCTTCCAGGATCATATTTAGATGCAAATTGTTCTGCATACTCAAATGCATGTATTCTTCCAGGACTATCCAATGAGAAATCCGCAAATGAAGCAGCCAGAATTTCTTTTGGCACATAAATACTTTTAATCAGTTTTTCCGCTTTTTTACGTTCATCATGAACGAGTTTTGATGGACAAGGACGATATCGCACTTCAATTACATTACCTTCCAATACAAGAGAAGGTTCATACCCCTGCATCATATTTACACAATGACCAAGGCCTGGACAATCCTTACACTTTTTTGTCTGTGTCATATACTCATAAAGTTTCATCAAATGATTTTCAATAATCTCATTTGTAATACTGCCTTGATTAGCCTTAATAAAAGACTGTATTTCCGAGTTTGATAAAACTTCTGCTTTTAAGTCTTCGTATCGCTCTTGAAAACCTGGTGATTTTGATAGTTTGCTAAGCGTCTCATTAATCCGCTCCACCTTTTTCACCTCCATTTTTCTTGTATTTTCTTTGAATTTCTTCTGCTCGTCGACGTTTCTCTTCTAATTCCTTAGATTCTACTTTTTTTACTGTCTCACTAGATTTCTCATTAGAGACGAACCAATCAGGTAATTTTTCTTTACGTGTAACTTTGTTTTTTCGTTGTTTCGTGTCTTTATTCCCTGTTGCCCATTCTTGATATTGACGATGTTCACTTTTGGCAATTTCCATCGCTGATTGAACAGTTGTAATTTTTTTTCTTGACCAATGGGATGCGATTTTTTCCAAATAATTTTTGGATAATTTCATATCCGTTCTTAACATTACATAATGAATAAGTACATTAGTGACCCCTGGCAGTAGCTTCTGTTGAAACATTATATCTTCAACTGCGTGAAGATCAGATTTTGCAGGTGTCGCACCATCAGATAAGTCAATAAGCAATTGCCGCGGAGAAACAGTCTCTAAATAATAAACGAGTCGACTTTCTGGTGTATCCCTTTGTGTGTTACTTTCACGATGATTAAGTGGTTGATGACGATCAATTAGTTGTGGTAGTTTATCTTCATTTTCCATCTGATACCAATCGCGTGCTGCTTTACGAAGCTCATCAATATCAAGATGATGGTCAGCCGTCACACTTGCAAGTACAATATTTTGCATTTGAATTGCATTGATTCCGTATATAAAAGATAGCTTAGCAATAGAGTCTTTTACCGCCTCTGTGAAAAACTTTCTAGGAACCATCATTTCAGTAAGTCCCGCAAGTAATAAATCAAAATCAAAGCCTTTTCCATCAATATAAATCTGACTTGCTTCTTCTTTTTTAAAAAAGGCTTGGCCTTGTTCTAGCTCACTTGCTTCATGACCGTCAATGTTTTGAAGGCTTTGTTCCCCCAACGAGGTAAATACATCTTGAAAGGATCGGGTAACTTCTTGATATGCTTGTGTATCCATCTGCTTGTCAGTAAATGTTTTTTTCAGCTTAAGAAAATGCGATTGACCTAGTTTTTGATATAAATAAATATTAAGCATACCATCAGTAAAAAATTGCTCAGCTGAAAGCGGAGACTGTAATTCATAAACAAACGATCTAGCTTCTCTTTCGCTTTTTATATATGTTTTTAATAAGCCTATTCCCTCAAGTTTCAGTCTTGCATGGTAAATATCTTGCAGGTTTAATCCAAGTAAATTCATTAAATGATAATGGGACCATTCTTCGGACCACAATCTATTTTCTTCTACTGCGTGCCAAAGTGTAGTATAGAAACTTGTACAAATAGGTCCGATCAACGGCTGGTATAAGAACGTAATAATTTTTTTGTCATGTTGATGCAAAGTACCATTCATTGTAACTGAAAATGAGTCGACTGGCTGAACTTCATTCCAATGCTGCTTCATGTCAATCACACTTTCATTTAGTCTTTTTTAATCAAGTCTTTTAGTTCGTCTAAAAAAACATTTATATCCTTAAATTGGCGATAAACAGATGCAAATCTTACATAAGCAACTTCATCAATTCTTGCTAGTTTATCCATCACCATTTCACCAATTTTATCTGAGTTTACTTCCGCCTGTCCTTGATTACGCAGGTCACGTTCAATATCATGCGTGATTTTTTCAAGTTGATTCAATGCAACTGGTCGTTTTTCACATGCACGAATGAGTCCGCGTAATATTTTATCCCGACTGAACTCTTCGCGAATACCTTCCTTTTTTACGACGATTAAAGGCGTTTCTTCTACTCTTTCAAATGTCGTAAATCGATAAGAACATTTCTCGCATTCACGTCTTCTTCTAATGGATCTAATTTCATCAGCAGGCCTCGAATCAACAACTCGAGTGCCATTGTGATGACAAGAAGGGCATTTCATTGTAATCGCTCCGTTCCTCAAAGTACTTCTTCATATTATACCTTACTTTAAGGAGAAAAAACAAAAGTACAAATCTCTTACTTATTAACCTATGTTGGATAAGTATTCCCGATATGGTTCTTTCGAATAAAGATCACTATCTTCTGTTGCAACTATTGACCTCGGCATCATAGTTGGAAAAATTTCGTATCAAGCTTTCCATCGATGAGCAAGAAAAAAAGGAGTGCATGTTACTTTCACTCCAGATTTAAGAATGCTATCTTTATCCCGATTTTGCTTTAGGGTTAAGACCCCTCCTGATTCCACGATGTTTCTGGTGCTAAAACGCGTTCACTCGGTTAGGATAATGGTTTATGGTTGCATTTTCCAATTTTTAATTAACTTTTCTATTTGAAGTCTAGTTTTTTCAATCGAATCATTATTATCAATAACTGCATCTGCCAGTTTTAGCTTTTCACGTAAAGGCAGCTGTGATGTAATCCGAGCTTTGGCTTCTAATTCGGTCAATTTATTTCTATCCATCAACCTTTCCAGCTGAACGGCTTCATTAACATATATCAAAATTACTTTACCAACTAAATGAGTTACATTACTTTCAAATAATAATGGAACATCGTAAATTATCGTCTGCTTGCCCTTAGCGATCGCTGTTTCTTTCCATTCATTCATTTTTTGCCGGACAGCAGGATGAACAATACTATTCAGTAATTTCCGCTTCTCCTCATCATGAAAAATGATGGATCCAAGCTTTTCCCTATTAATTTCCCCATCATTTAAAAGTAGACCTTTCCCAAAACTATCAACAGTCTGAGTGTACGCTTTTTCTCCTGGTACCATAACAGCCCTTGCTGCCAGATCTGCATCAACAATTGTAAAACCAAGATCATTTAACATATTTGAAACGGTGCTTTTTCCACTTGCAATCCCACCAGTTAGTCCAATAACTTGTGCCATAAATGTGCCTCTTTCATTTTACATTTTTAATAATCCAATAAACATTAATAAGACCCCAGGGAGAAATGCCAACTTTTGAAACCAACTTGATTTTGAAAATATTTGCCCGATTTGTAATCCGCTAGCAAGAAATATTCCACTCATGAGGGCTGCACAAACAGCTAATAAAATCGGAGAAAACCCAAGCATAGCGGCACCAATTCCGGCTCCAAAAGCATCAAGAGACAGTGCCACTCCAAGCATAAGTGCTTCTAATCCCGTCACTGTTCCTGACTTATCGAAGTCTGCTCTAGTCGGTTTTTTTAAAATATGAATAACGACACCAAGTGTTTTTATTTCCCAGTTAAAAACAAGGGTTTCATTTACATTAGTCGAATCATTTTCTTTTTTTAAAAACTGGTAGATAACTAAGGCACCGATCAATATTAAAATGCTGCCTCCAAGCCGATTAGCAAATGTCACACTGAGCAATTGTTGAACTAATTGGCCTGCTAGCATTGCCACGCCTAAGGATACTGCAGTACATAATGCAATAATTAAAATCGATTTCAATGGAATTCGCATTTTCCTAAGTCCATATGCGAGTCCAGTACTGAAGCTGTCAAGACTAATTGCGACGGCAAGCAATAGTAATGCTAAAGAAAAACCCATTTCCAAGCCCCTTCCCTTACAAATAAGTCAAAGTCGATAACTCATTGTATGAGAAAGGATTGATTGTGGTTAATAGAAAAGCGCAAGCTCTTTGAATGGTTGCTGAAGCAATGAAGCATGAATTAGTGGAAGAGTAATGATGCTCAAAGTAATGATGTTCGGTTAAGAACGCCACGTCGTTTGGCAACACCGAGCAAACCCACATCGTGGGCCTCCACATTGTGTAGGTCTATTTTTTTTGACAATTAGGGCAAAAATGAGTTCCTCTACCTGCTACTCTTATTTTTTCAAGTGGGATGCCGCATACTTTACAGCCTTCACCTTTTTTTCCATATACTAAAAGGCGTTCCTGGTATGTTCCGATTTCACCATGGGAATTCATATATGTGTTAACGGAGCTGCCCCCAGCCTCGATTGATTCTACCAATGTCGCTCCAGCCTGCTCACGTAAAAGCTTGATTTCTTGATCAGTAAGTGACTTCGCCCTACGTTCTGGATGAATATTTGATCTGAACAATGCTTCATCTACATATATATTCCCAAGACCAGTAACGATCGTTTGATCGAGTAGCACAGCCTTAATCATTCTGTCCGTTTTCATTAATTTCTCTTTAAAATATAATTGTGTAAATTCTTCAGCAAATGGTTCCGGTCCTAGTTTAGCTAAAGGAAGCTCCGTATGTTCTGTTCCTTTTGTAAACAGATGCATCGTTCCGAACTTACGTACATCTCGATAACGCAGTTCTGTTCCATCGACGAAATGAAACACAATATGTGTATGTTTTTCTTCAGGATCATTTTCATGTCTCACAGAATAATTACCTTCCATTCGCAAATGTGAAACAAGTGCATAATCATCTGATAATAAAATTAAAAATTTACCTCTTCTACTTACATCGAGAATCGTTTGTCCTCGTAAAGCATCTTGAAACTGTTCGATTTCCAATGGTTTCTTTACTATTTTTGGCCAACCAATAGTGACATATTTTATTGTTTTTCCGACAACAAGCTCAACTAAAGACTTGCGGACGGCTTCCACTTCCGGTAATTCGGGCATCACCGTCACCTCCGAATATTCTTTAAGTGCATGTTCAAAGTGGTGCCAAATTAGTTCGAGGCGAGAAGGTTTTGAGGATCAGACTTGCACAGGATGTGCTGACCTCTGTGTTGCTCACAGAACGTGGGCGATCTTAACAGAGGTTCCTCTTTCCTTAGAAGAAGTACCTAATTGCCAACGAAGAAATTCGACGTTTATCATTTGGTAACCTTTTGAACATCCTCTCTAATCTATTAATCCTATTTCGCATCATACCATGTAGACCCATAGGAATATTCCACTTTAAGCGGCACATTTAGCTTAAGTGCGTGTTCCATTACATCAGGAACAATTTCTTTAAGAATCTCAATTTCATCTTTCGGTGCCTCAAAAATCAATTCATCATGTACTTGAAGCAATAGTCGTGTTTGCAAGCCTTCCTTTTCAAGCCTTGCAGCCATATCGATCATCGCCTTTTTAATGATATCCGCTGCACTTCCTTGAATAGGTGTATTCATCGCTGTTCTTTCTGCAAAGCTTCGTAAGTTGAAATTTCGGCTTGTAATCTCTGGAATATAACGTCTTCTATGCAAAAGGGTCTCCACAAACCCTTTTTCTCTTGCATCCGCAATAATGTCATCCATATAATCTTTTACCCCAGGAAAACTGTCTAAATAGCGATCGATGAATTGACCGGCTTCTTTTCTTGTAATACCAAGGCTTTGAGATAGACCATAATCACTGATGCCATAAACAATACCGAAATTTACTGCCTTTGCTTGCCGGCGCATATTTGATGTCACTTCATCTGGACTTACATGAAACACATCCATCGCTGTTTTTGTATGGATATCCATATCATTCGTAAAGGCTTCAATTAATTTATCATCCTTCGCAATATCGGCGAGCACACGCAATTCAATTTGCGAGTAGTCAGCAGCGAATAATACCCAATCTTCCTGTGACGGAATGAAGGCTTGACGAATTTTCCGCCCTTCTTCGAGACGAATCGGGATATTTTGGAGATTTGGATCAATGGAGCTAAGCCTTCCCGTTGAAGTTAATGCTTGATTAAAGCGAGTATGCACTTTATGCGTGTCTTGGTTAACCACTTTCAGCAAGCCTTCAATATATGTCGATTGTAATTTCCCTAGTTGGCGGTAGTCGAGAATCTCCCTAATAATTTCATGCTCAGGCTCTAATTTTTCCAAAACATCTGCTGCAGTGGAATAGCCCGTTTTCGTTTTTTTAATTGCCGGCAAGCCAAGATGTTCAAATAAAATTACTCCGAGCTGCTTAGGTGAATTAATATTAAATTCTTCACCCGCAAGACGATGAATTTTCTCTTCAATTTCAGATAGGCGACCACCTATTTCTATTTTCATTTCTTCCAGTCTCTGTACATCTACTTTGATTCCGGTATATTCCATTTTGGCTAATATCAGTGCTAAGGGTAGCTCCAGATCATAAAATAAATCTGTCTGTTCATTTTTTTCTAGTTCCTCTAAACATGGATCATATAATTCTGCAATCCCAACTGCCTTTCGTGCAAGATGTTCGGCAAGTATATCGCCTTCAGCCACTTTTTTCTTTGCACCCTTGCCGTATACAGCTTCATCTGTCTGAACATCTGTATACTGATGTCGTTTTGCCACACCAGCAAAATCCTCCGTCGCTTCGGAAGGGTTAAGTAGGTATGATACGAGTAATAAATCAAAATCAATCCCTTGTAGATCTATATCATGTCTTTTCAAAGCAACTACAGAGCGCTTAGCATCATACACACGTTTCTTTTTAGTCACATCTTCCGCCCACGATTTAAAGGCATTTGATTGGAGTGCTATATCTGTTGGTAAATAGTAATGCCCATGTTCATTGGACAAACCAAAACCAGCGATCTCTGCTGTATAATAATTATCTTCCAAAACTTCTACGTAAAGAGTATTTTCCACTGCAAATATATCATCGGTAATAGATTCTACTGTCTGAAAAGGAACATCGAGCATTGTATCAGCAATCATTTCTGTATCTTCTGCTCCATCTAATTTTCCAAGCAATGAGTTAAAACCAAGTTCTTTAAATACAGCGGTTAATTTTTCTGTATCGTAACCTTCAAACAGAAGCTTATCCACATCTACTTTAATTGGTGCTTCCGTTGTAATCGTTGCAAGCTCTTTGCTCATCACAGCTTGTTCCTTAAATTCAGTTAGATTTTCTTTCAGTTTCTTGCCACCGACTTTATCGATATTTTCAAGTAACTCCTCAAGTGTAGGGAATTGTTTTAAAAGCTTGATAGCTGTTTTTTCGCCTACTCCAGGAACACCAGGTATATTATCAGACTGATCCCCCATCAAACCTTTCATATCAATGATTTGTTCAGGTGTAAGGCCATATTTCTCCATTATATGAGCGGGAGTGTACACTTCAATGTCCGTAATTCCTTTTCTCGTAATACCTACCGTAACTTGATCCGTACTTAATTGTGTTAAATCCTTATCTCCAGAAATGACCTTTACTTCGAAGCCATCCTGTGCTGCTTTCACCGCAAGTGTACCGATTATGTCATCCGCTTCATAGTTTTCAAGTTCATAACGTTCAATTCCATATGCATCCAATAGTTCCCTAATGAACGGAAACTGTTCCGACAACTCTGGGGGTGTCTTTTGACGGCCACCTTTATATTCTGAAAATGTTTTGTGACGGAATGTTGTTTTTCCCGCATCAAACGCAACTAGAATATGTGTCGGCTTTTCATCCTCAAGCACTTTCATCAGCATCGTAGTGAAGCCGTACACTGCATTTGTATGTATACCTTTATCGTTGTTTAAAAGTGGTAAGGCGAAAAAAGCCCGATATGCAATACTATTGCCGTCAATTAACATTAATTTTTTCTTCATTCATATTCCTCCCAAGTGGAGCATATTCGTTCATCCGTTTGTTATCTTTATTTTATCATGTTGAACCATTAAAGTGAAAATAACTATCTTTTGCTCAAACATGATGTTAGAACATATACGAAACGTTACTATTCCGTGACACTGGTGATGCATTTCGCGAGATTAGACAATTATTCTGTGACCTTCCTATTAATTCCGGAATCTTACCATTATTTCCTTATCTTCGAACTCAAAACAAAAATACTACACAGTCACAAGACCGTGCAGTAGGCACATTAAGAATTAACCAATCAGGTGAGGATGATCCTCCCGATGTTTTAGGTACTGAAACCAGTTCACTCTGTATAACCCATTAACAAACGAGCATACGGTGAGTCAGATGGAATGACAATAACTGTATCTTCTCCAATCGTTTTCTTGTATGTTTCAAGTGTTCGAAATAAACTGTAGAATTCACGGTCTTTTGAAAAGGAGTTATTATACATTTTTGCTGCTTCTCCCTCCCCTTCAGAACGGATGACTTCCGCATTCGCTTGAGCTTTTGATAAAGTCTCACGGACTTTCCGATCTGTTTCTGCAGTGATCCGGTTTTTCTCAGCATCACCAATTGATAAATACTCTTGGGCTTTAGATTCTCGTTCAGAAACCATTCTTGTATATACGGAATTTTCGTTTTCCTGAGGTAAATCTGTTCGTTTCGTCCGCACATCTGTAACGATAATTCCATATTCATCTTTGGAAAGTAATTCATTTACTTTCATTGTTACTCTATCATTGAAGCTTCCACGTGACGACTTTTCATCGTTAATAATCTCATCATATTCCAATTGTCCCAGCTCAGCACGTACAACTGAATAAATAAATTCCTCCATACGCGATTCTGCATTAACCACGGTTCTTGCGTTTGTGATCATTTTTCCAGGGTCATCAATCTTCCAAACAGCATAATTATCAATGATCATTCGCTTTTTATCTTTTGTATTAATTTCAGCTTGCGAAACATCATATGCCATCTGATATTTAGGTAATGTTGATACTGTTTGAATAAACGGGATCTTAAAAGCTAGACCAGGCTCACTTTTGATGCTTACGACTTCTTGGAATTGACGAACTACTTTATATTCACCTTCTTTTACAATAAAAGCACTCGTCAAAAAAAGAGCGAATAATACAATCAAGATAATGAAGAACATACCTAGCTTTGCGTATTTTTTCCATTCCAATTCAATTGTTTTTTTACTATCTAAATTGACTACCTTTTTATCCATTATTCTTTGCTCCCCTCTTCTTCTTTTTCGACAGCTTGTTCTCGCTCTACTGGACGAATAGGGAAGTATTTTAATGTATTTCCATCATCTTTCATGATGTAAATTTCAGCTCCAGGCAATACTTGTTCTAACGTCTCTAACGTCAAACGTTCTCTCGTAATTTCAGGATTCGTCTTATATTGTTCATATAACTTATTAAAAACTGCTACATCACCTCGTGCGGCTTCAAGTCTAGCAGCTTTTTCCCCTTTCGCTTTTGAATCTATTGCTGCTTCCTCTCCTTTTGCTTCATTCATTCTTTTATTCTCGTATTTTTTTGCTTCGTTAATTTTTGTATTCATCGTTTCTCTCGCATCTGTTACGGCTGTAAAGGCGCTGCGGACTTCCTCATTTGGCAATTCAACATCTTTCAAGGTAACTGCTAAAATCGATATTCCTACATCATACTTATCCATTAATGTAGTTAAAAGTTCGCGAACATTGCCCTCTATTTCTGCTTTACCAGACGTTAATGCATCGTCAATTTTGGAACTACCTATAATGCTTCTTAATGAAGCAGACGTTGCATTAGATAAGATCTTTTTTGGTTCTTCAGAATTAAACAAATACTTTTGCGGATCGGTTATTTTCCATTGGACGACAAGATCTGCTAATACAATATTTTCATCGCCTGTGATCATTTTCGTTTCACTTTTACTGCCATCACTTTCCTCAAATCCAAATTCCAGCTTAAGCGTTTCACGTGCTAACTTTTCCACACGTTGGATTGGCCATGGAAGTTTGAAGCGTAGACCTGGATCTGTTACTGTTTCCTCCGCTTCACCAAATGTTAGAATGACAGCTTGATCAGATTCATCTAGCGTATACCAAGATGTAAATAAAATAATCACGAGTGCAATGATCGTAACAATAAGTCCTGTAACTGTATAAACCCTTTTTAAACTCATTACGCCACTTTCCTTTCTCTTAATCTCTCTCTTCATGTCTATACGAAACACTGATCATAAAGTTTCATATCTTTAAGAGGATGTTCAAAAAGTCACCAAATGATAAACGGCGAATTTCTTCATTGCTCGGTTTTTCCGGTTCTCACGTATTAAAAGCATACGCTCCGATCCTCAAAACCTTCGCGCCTCGAACTTCTTGTTTCTAATTTGGCACCTTTTTGAACTCGCACTTTAATACCTTTTAATTTTAAATATTCATGTTTATCTTTCTTTCAGGTTTAACCTTTACATACCAGAGGCCAAGTTCAAATGAACATGGCCCCTAAATAAATTATGAACATTATTTTTTTCTAGTTATTGTCTATTGCTCGAGGCGGACAAATAAGTAAATTTGAATCGATCACTCGATCACCTGCTTCGTCTAACGCTTCCACATGTACGTTAACAGTTTTATTCTCTCTATGTACTTCAGTTACTTCAAATGAAAATTGGATAGTAGCATAGTGGTAAACTGGTTTTAAAAATTCTATATCCTGTTTTATAATATGCGATCCAGGTCCAGGTAAATATTTCGATACAGCGGAAGTAATGATTCCCGTAAGCATAATGGCAGGCACGATCGGCTTTTTATAATCTGTTTGTGAGGCATAATCATGCTGGATATAAAGAGGATTAGCATCATTAGTTAAACCTAAAAACAGGAGTAGGTCTCTATCTTCTATTTTTTCTGTTAAAGACAATTTCTCACCAACAGATATTTCTTCCAGATTTCTACCGAGCTTGCGTTTTTTCCCCAATAACAATATATGCACCCCCATGTTTTTTAAAGCGGTTTCAAATTATATATATATATGTATAATAACACAGAAAAAGTCGGCCGAATTATAATGAATGATTCGGCCGACTTTTCTTAACCTTGTTTCTTTTATGCTAAAACTTTCATCACTTCTTTAACAGAGTCAGCAGATTGTTGCAACGCTGCTTTTTCTTCCTCAGTCAATTTTAATTCGATGATTTGTTCAATGCCGTCTTTTCCAAGGATTGTTGGTACTCCAAGGTAAATACCATCATATCCATATTCCCCTTCAAGATAAGCAATAGTAGGAATAACACGCCGTTGGTCTTTGACAATTGCTTCAACCATTTCGACAAGCGATGCTGCGGGTGCATAATATGCGCTGCCATTTCCTAATAAATTGACAATTTCACCGCCGCCTTTACGTGTGCGCTCGACGATTGCGTCCAAACGCTCTTTTGGAATAAGTGTCTCAAGCGGAATGCCACCTGCGTAAGAATAACGGACAAGAGGGACCATATCATCACCATGTCCACCAAGTACAAAACCGGTTATATCCTTCACAGATAGGTTTAATTCCTGTGCAACGAAAGTACGGAAACGAGCAGAATCTAAAACACCTGATTGTCCAATTACACGATTCTTTGGAAAACCAGACTCTTGAAATACTGTATATGTCATCGCGTCAACTGGATTTGTTAAAACGATGATGTAGCAGTTTGGAGAATGCTTAACAATTTCCTTTGTGACACTTTTCATGACTTTTTGGTTTGTTTGAACCAAATCATCACGACTCATGCCAGGTTTACGTGCAATGCCTGCTGTAATGACAACAACGTCCGAGTCTTTCGTGTCTTCATAGTTAGATGTCCCAGTAATGTTTGCATCAAACCCTTGAACTGGACCTGCTTCAAGCATATCTAAAGCTTTTCCTTTAGTCGGATTTTCCATTTGTGGAATATCAACGAGTACAACATCTCCAAGTTCTTTTTGTGCTACTAAAAATGCTGTTGTAGCACCAGTAAAGCCACCGCCGATTATTGAAATCTTTTTCCGTTTCATTGTCATAGGTACTTTCCCTTCCTTCTAAAGGATAAAAAATATGAAGATGCGCGTGCAGCCGGAAAGTAACGGCATACACACGCGGATCATTCTCCAAACTAAACTACAGGCGTTTTTCTATTGACCAGCTAGAACGCTTAACGGCTACCAAACCTTAGGAGTCAATCCCACATCATGTGGGCGCAGTTTGTACGTCGCTTAACGAGCGCTTTCGCTTAGGCTCGCACGATGGCTTTGCCACACGACGTGGCGTTCTTAGCCGTTGTTCAAGTTATTATAGGTTTTCAATTAATGCCGTTGCAAACTCAGATGTTTTTACTTCTGTAGCACCATCCATTAAACGTGCAAAATCGTAAGTAACAACTTTAGATTCAATTGTCTTCTCAACGGATTTGATGATAGATTCTGCTGCTTCATTCCATCCAAGATGTTCAAGCATAAGTACGCCTGAAAGAAGAACAGATGATGGGTTTACTTTATCTTGTCCAGCATATTTAGGAGCTGTACCGTGCGTAGCTTCAAAAATTGCATGTCCAGTTTCGTAGTTGATGTTTGCGCCAGGAGCAATTCCAATTCCGCCAACTTGTGCAGCAAGTGCATCAGATACATAGTCACCGTTTAAGTTCATTGTTGCAACAACATCAAACTCTTTCGGGCGTGTAAGGATTTGCTGTAAGAAAATATCAGCAATCGCATCTTTAATGATGATTTTTCCACCAGCTTCCGCATCTGATTGTGCCTTATTTGCAGCATCTGTTCCTTGTTCTTCTTTAATTTTATCATATTGATTCCATGTGAATACTTTATCACTGAATTCTTCTTCAGCAAGTTCATATCCCCAGTTTTTGAACGCGCCTTCCGTAAACTTCATGATGTTACCTTTATGAACAAGTGTAACGGATTTACGTCCTTCTGTAATCGCATAGTTAATCGCTGCACGAACAAGACGCTTCGTTCCTTCTGAAGATACAGGCTTAATGCCGATTCCGGATGTTTCAGGGAAACGGATTTTATCAGCGCCCATTTCATTTTGTAAGAATTCAATTAACTTTTTCACTTCTGCAGAGCCTTCTTGATACTCAATTCCCGCATAAATATCTTCTGTGTTTTCACGGAAGATAACCATGTCAGTATCTTCAGGGCGTTTAATTGGTGAAGGTACACCTTCAAAATAGCGTACAGGACGCAAGCATACAAACAAATCAAGTTCTTGACGAAGTGCAACGTTCAATGAACGGAATCCGCCGCCAATCGGTGTCGTAAGTGGTCCTTTAATTGCAATAAAGTATTCGCGGATGATATCTAAAGTTTCTGCTGGTAGCCATTCACCAGTTTTGTCGAAAGCTTTTTCTCCTGCGTAAACTTCTTTCCATGCAATTTTCTTTTCTCCTGCATATGCTTTTTCAACAGCAGCATCTAATACTCTTTGTGCAGCTGCCCAGATATCAGGACCAATTCCGTCTCCTTCAATAAAAGGAATGATTGGGTTATTCGGTGTATTCAATACACCATTTTCTACTGTAATTTTTTCACCTTGTGACATTACTTTCCCTCCAGTTTCAATCTCATCTACATATGTTATCAAAAAAAAGTAAAATTTTCTAATGATTAAATTATTATCGCTCGTTTACTGGCACAAATTTACGCAATCCAGGGCCTGTGTACTCCGCCCGCGGGCGAATAAGTCGATTATTTTCATACTGTTCAAGAATATGAGCTAACCAGCCAGATACGCGACTAACTGCAAAGATCGGTGTAAACAGATCATGGTCCATTCCAAGGCTATGATAAACAGACGCCGAATAGAAATCAACATTTGGCGGAAGTGGTTTTTGTGAAGTAAATACCTCTTCTACTTTTACAGAAATATTATACCATTCTGGTTCACCTGTGATATCAGTAAGTTTTTTTGACATAGCACGCAAATGCTTCGCGCGAGGGTCTCCCTTACGGTACACACGATGTCCAAAGCCCATAATTTTTTCTTTGTTGTTCAATTTATTTAGAATGTAATCTTCGGCGTTCTCCACTGTACCTATTTCACTAAGCATTTTCATTACTTGTTCATTCGCGCCACCGTGAAGAGGACCTTTTAACGCGCCAATTGCAGCTGTAACACCTGAATATACATCGGATAATGTAGCTACGCATACACGCGCTGTGAATGTAGACGCATTAAGCTCATGGTCGGCATGTAGAACCAATGCTTTGTCCATAGCTTCGATTTCAATAGGTTTTGGTTGTTCACCTTTCATCATGTAAAGAAAGTTTTCTGCAAAGCCCATATCTATACGTGGAGCAACTGGTTCTAACCCCTTGCGGACGCGCGAAAAAGCCGCCACAATCGTAGGCAGTTTTGCTTGTAAACGAATTGCCTTCCGATAGTTTGCTTCTTTATCCATCACATCAGCTTCATCATCATAAAGACCGAGCGCAGATACTGCAGTACGCAATGCTGCCATCGGATGAACTTTATCGATTGGAAATGTCTTAAAACTTTCAATCACTGCTTTTGGGAGCTCCATATTATTAGCAAGCTGTTGTTTTAGATCTTGTAACTGTTCTTTATTTGGCAATTCAAGATGCCATAATAAATAAATGATTTCTTCAAAACTTGCATTTTCAGTTAAATCATCAATATTATAACCAACATATGTAAGCGTATCATCGATGATCGAACTGACAGAAGAAGTAGTTGCAACTATGCCTTCCAGTCCACGTGTTGCTGTCATAATAAAAATCTCTCCTTTTTATCATTCTTTTTCCAATACTGCACCCACCATTTGCAGAGCAATAATAGATTGCTATGTAATACAAACTTTTTAGCAATCGAGCAGTTGCCATATAAAATCTCATGAAATACATACATATAAATATGTATTATTTATTATAGACGAGGTAAAAATCTTGTCTATTTTTAACATCTGCAAAATGCTTCCCTTGCCATTATAACCAACTCTGTACCTTTTGGGAATGGAAACGCTTAGAAAGGATAAAATTTCGTCGATTTTTATCCAACGCGAAATATCTCAAACAACCTCATGGCCATATATGCAATGCCAGCTCCTATCAATGGACCAACAGCGACACCTTTAAATACGGCAACAGCAAATATCGTCCCTATTACGAGCGCCGTTGTAATATGAGGATCTGTGGAAAGCAGTGTGATTCCATATTTTGCAATAATTGCGACAGCCATGCCAGCACCGAGTGCTATCCAGGCATAAGGAGATTTTATCGCAGACCCTAGTTCTTTAAATCCAATATATCCGCTTGCTATTGGCGCTAAGACGGCAATTGTAATAATAGTTACTCCCCAATTTATTCCTTTTGTTTGTAATGTAGTGAAGATTTTTTCATCTGCTCCAACTAGTTTAAGGACAAGTAGCACTGCCACCGCAATGATCAGCGATTGGTTTTTCGCAAAAAGTGCTATAGTAAGTAGTAAAATTAAAAATAAAAGTGATTGATTAAACAAATTGCTCATCCTTCCCATTTTTACTAACTGTGTTCCAGCAATCATGTTATTATATACAAAAAGAATATAATAGGTGGGGAAGAATTGATGAAACGAGAAAATTTAGCTAAAGCATTCCGTTTTTTTCTAGTGGTTGGAATAATACTAACTTCCGTCATTCTCATATATTTTGTTTGGAAAGTAACATATCCATTTATTATTGCTGTAGTCATAGCATTAGCCTTGAATCCAGCTGTTACATTTCTCGAAAAAAAATGGAAATTCCCACGTGGACTCGCGGTAGTAACAACGCTTTTTCTGATGATCTCCATTTTTGCAGCCTTGATCACATTATTAATTGCTGAAATTGTAGATGGGACAACCTATTTATCTAAAGTTGTGCCTGAACAAGTAAGTACTTTAATTACGTATTTAGAAAATTTATTTGCCGGTCAAGTGATTCCATTCTACAATAAACTTGCAAGCTTGGTAAAAGGTTTGGATGGCGCCAGGCAAGATACGATCATGAATAGTATTACATCTACAGGAAATAAAATAACCGAAAGCGCGACAATGTTTCTACAAAACTTTTTCGTAAAACTTCCTGCCCTCATATCTTGGATTCCCAATGCCGCTACAGTGATTATTTTTTCATTACTTGCAACGTTTTTCATCAGTAAAGACTGGAAAAAACTTTCCAACTTATTCACTCGTTATCTACCGGAAAAAGCAAAAACAAGTGGTCGAAAAGTCTTTATTGATTTGAAAAAAGCCCTTTTCGGTTTCATAAAGGCTCAACTCACATTAATTTCCATTACATTGGTTATTGTATTAGTCGGATTGTTGATATTGCAAATAAATTATGCCATTACTATCGCACTGATTACTGGCATAGTAGATTTAATGCCATATCTTGGAACAGGACTTGTATTTATTCCTTGGATTATTTATCAAATAATCATCGGTAATTATGGTTTGGCATTAGGCCTTAGTATTTTATACACGGTAGTCATTGTACAGCGACAAGTTATGGAACCTAAAATTTTATCTTCCAACATTGGACTTAACCCACTCGCCACGCTTATCGCGTTATTTGTCGGGTTCAAGTTAATTGGTTTTCTCGGTCTCATCGTTGGTCCCGTTACACTCGTGCTTATCACTACCTTACACAAAGCAAATGTTTTTCGTGATGTATGGACATATATTAATGGTTCTTAAGAAAAGCGCCTAACACCTCGATTCGATTCATATTCAAAATAGAACGACTTTACAATACATAAGATCATAATAATTTCTCAGCAAAAAAAGAGCCGTTTGGCTCTTTTTTAGCGATATATATACTTGTTTTTTTTGCAAAAAGTGCTTTTTTAGCATTTTTAACAATAGTGGTCTTATCAGGTTTTTTGTTATAGGTAAAAGTAAGAGCATACCGATAATATCGGTTATAAATCCCGGAGCTAATAGCATTATCCCACCGACTAACACACAGAGCCCATCCAACATTGCGTTTCCCGGAGGCTGACCTTGACGCCATTGCTCTTGCACTTTTTTCAATGCTTCCATACCTTGACGCTTCGCAAGATATGCACCAAGTAAACCTGTTAAAATAATAAGGGCCACAGTTGCAAGTACCCCAATTGATTTTCCAGCAAGAATAAATAACCCAATTTCGAGTGCTGGTACAATGATAAAAACAAAGAATAAATATTTCAAACGGATCACTTCCCGTCTTTTTTTTCATTATAACATAGGCGTTAATCCTTTTACTAAAGCTATATTTAAAAAAATGATGGATTTTGTCTAATTTATGCATTGATTATTAACGAAACTGCACCACAGGATAGTAGTTGCCACATCCTGAGAAGAATTGTCTACGTTCCTGCTATCTATCTTAGCGAATAATGTCGAAGTTTGTACAACCTGCAATTAACCATCATTATATTAAAAAAATTGTCTTGGACATGCTAGCAAGTCCAAGACAATTTTTCATTTACCTTTAAAGGACACTAGCATGTCCATTATAAATAACGCCTCTAATTGCATCTACAGTTATTTCTTGTCCTTCTTTAAATAATGATAATGCATCTTCCACTCCAACAATCACAGGGATACCTAGATTGATGCCAACAACAGCAGCATGACTCGTTAAGCCGCCTTCTTCTGTTATTAATGCAGAGCACTGCTCAAGAGCTGGGACCATATCTTTATCCGTGCCGATTGCAACCATTACTGCTCCTGGCTTTACCTTTTCATTCGCCTCAGCCGCGTTTGTAACGATCATTGCTCTTCCAAAAGCTGTTTTTCTGCCAATACCTTGGCCTTTTGCTAGGACATCTCCTACAACATGTACCTTCATCAGATTCGTTGTACCTGATTCACCAACTGGAACACCACCAGTAATGATAATAAGGTCCCCTTGCTTAACAAAACCCGTATCTAGGCTTTCTGTCACTGCATCCTCTAACATTTCATCTGTAGAACCTACAGTGCGTCCTAGTTCAGGATAAACGCCCCATACTAACGCTAATCTACGTAGAACGTGTTCATTTGCAGTTACTGCTACAATCGGTGCTTTCGGACGATATTTTGAAACCATTCTTGCTGTATGTCCACTTTCAGTCGGTGTAACAATTGCACTAACTTCCAGATTAATTGCTGTGTGTGCGACTGACTGGCAAATCGCATCTGTCATATTATGATCACTATTCTTACTAAAATCCGAGAGAATATCTTTATGATCCAAAGCTTGTTCAGCAGTTAATGCAATATTATGCATCGTTTGGACAGCTTCTACAGGATAAGAACCCGCAGCTGTTTCACCAGATAGCATGACAGCGTCTGATCCGTCAAATATCGCATTCGCAACATCACTCGCTTCAGCTCTTGTCGGGCGAGGATTCCGCTGCATAGAATCTAACATTTGAGTAGCAGTAATTACAGGCTTACCAGCTTCATTACATTTCTTAATAAGCTGTTTCTGAACAAGTGGCACAGCTTCCGTCGGGATTTCTACACCAAGATCTCCACGTGCGACCATTACTCCATCAGAAACCTGTAAAATCTCATCAATATTATCTACGCCTTCTTGATTTTCAATTTTAGGAATGATATCAATATTTATTCCGCCATTTTTCTCTAACAACTCTCTAATTTCTAATACATCACTTGCTCTTCTAACAAAAGAAGCCGCAATAAAGTCTACACCTTGCTCAATACCAAACAGAATATCTTTTGCATCTTTTTCAGTCATACCAGGAAGATTCACAGAAACACCGGGTACGTTTACACCTTTTTTATTCTTTAATGTACCACTATTCAATACCTTTGTTACAATTTCACTTTTATCAATCAATGTATTAATAACTTCTAATGCTATCAATCCGTCATCTAGCAAAATCGTAGAACCAGTATGAATATCATTCATTAGACCCGGATAAGAAACGGAAAACTTTTCAGCCGTTCCGATAACTTCATTCATTGAAATAATAACTTCGGTACCAGCTTCAAGTTCAATGGAACCGCCTTCCATATCATGCGTTCTTATTTCAGGACCTTTTGTATCTAATAAAATTCCAACATGTTTTCCAGCCTTTTTTGCTGTTTTTCTAATGTTAACAATTCGCGAACGATGTTCTTCATGATCTCCATGCGAAAAATTCAAGCGTGCTACGTTCATACCTGCTTCTATTAATTGCTTTAGTATTTCTGGATTTTCACTTGCAGGTCCAATTGTACAAACTATTTTTGTTTTCTTCATCAAATTACCCTCCTAAAAATCTAACAACATGATCAATCGCGCTTCAGCTGATTGCCCCCAAATTGAGAATTGAGAAACTCCCTTCAAAATCTGTGCATCCGCCGGAGGCTTGGGCCAACAGGATGTTGGCTACTCAGGTGTTGCCGCGGGACGCGGCGATCTTAACGTTCTATTATTTAGTCGGGGGTTTAACCCCCGACTAAATAAAATGAAAATTTACATTCTTATCGCCACTTATAGAATTGGCGACTTCTGCTGAATTAAGTTAAATCGACAATTCTTTTGATAATTTATACATACTAGATTGGAAATTATGTGGTTGTTCTAGCACAGTCAAAATATCGTCATCTACAAGCATATCTTTTTCAATTCCAACAGCACGTCCACCCTTACCTTCCATTAGCAGTTCGACAGCAAATGCACCGAGTCTACTCGCTAATACCCGATCAAATCCAGTCGGTGTTCCACCTCTTTGCATATGGCCTAGGACAGAAACCCTTGTATCAATGTTAGTTTTCGTGAATATCTCCTCGGCAAACTTTGGTCCGCTTGATACACCTTCTGCAACAATGATGATACTATGCTTCTTGCCACGTTTTTGACCGCTTTTTAGTCTTTCAGCAATATCATCTAGATCATAATCTTCTTCTGGAACTAGAACCGTTTCAGCTCCTCCAGCAAGCCCCGCCCAAAGAGCAATATCCCCTGCATCACGGCCCATTACTTCAATAATAAAAGTCCGCTCATGTGACGTTGCTGTATCACGAATTCTATCGACAGCGTCAAGAACTGTATTTAACGCGGTATCAAAACCGATTGTAAACTGTGTTCCCGGGATATCATTATCAATTGTAGCGGGAACTCCAATACATGGAAATCCTTGCTCTGTTAATGCCTTAGCACCCAAATAGGAACCATTTCCACCAATTACTACAAGCCCGTCTAGCCCAAACTTTAGTAATTGTTCAATCCCTTTTTGCTGGCCTTCCTTTGTTACGAATTCTTTACACCGCGCAGAACGTAGCATTGTTCCACCGCGATGGATAATATCCCCAACTGAGCCAAGCTCAAATTTGCTAATATTACCTGAAATCAAGCCACTGAAGCCTTGGTAGACACCGTATGCTTCAATATCGTGATAAATCGATTTCCTAACAACAGCCCGAATTGCCGCGTTCATGCCAGGAGCATCCCCACCACTCGTTAAAACACCAATTTTTTTCATTCTTTTCACCCCAGCTGTTTTGATTGATATTATAATATAAAACCCAGTGCCGTTCCTCACACTTTGGCGACTATAGGTACATTAAAAATACCATTTAATCGCTATCTTCTCAAATATTGAACAAAAAAAACACATTTCTGAATTATCAATTACCTGGTGAATTGCACTTGAATTTCTCTTAGACCTATGGAATCATATTGTGCCTGTACTAGATTCTAAGTAGAAACCACTAACTAAAAACAAAAGGCGCCAGGATTACCAAGGGCATAGGTAGCATCAATAGTGATCATATGTATATCAAAACAAGAAAGATAACACTTACCAACGAGTGCAGGCATCACCCGAATATGGGTAATGCCTTAGGAATGACTATTTTCATATTCTTTCTGCTCCGTAAATTTCCCCATCTTTTTATACTTCAAATAGCGATCCATTATTAACTTATCTGTTGCAATTGGTAATAATTGCTTTAATGACTTTTGCAATACGAGATCAATGTTTTTCGCTTGGCTTTCAACACTTTTATGTGCCCCACCTTTAATTTCCGGAATTATTTCATCAATTATTCCTAGTTCCTTTAAATCCGGTGCAGTTATTTTCATTGCCTCTGCGGCTTGTTTCGCTAGTGTCGCATCTTTCCATAAGATCGTTGCTGCGCCTTCAGGTGTGATAACAGAATAAGTAGAGTTCTCCAGCATGTACATCCGGTCACCCACCCCTAGCGCAAGTGCACCACCACTACCACCTTCTCCAGTAACGATACAAATAATTGGAACCTTAAGCCCAGCCATTTCAAAAAGATTTCTTGCTATTGCTTCACTTTGACCACGTTCTTCCGCGGCCTTACCAGGATATGCACCTTTTGTATCAATAAAACATATAATCGGTCTTTTAAATTTTTCTGCTTGTTTCATAAGTCGTAATGCTTTTCGATATCCTTCCGGGTGTGGCATTCCAAAATTACGGCGAATATTTTCCTTCGTATCTCTACCTCTTTGATGGCCAATAACTGTGATGGGTAATCCTTTATACCTTGCGATACCACCAACAATAGCTTCGTCATCACCAAATAATCTATCACCGTGTAGCTCTATAAAATCAGTAAATAATTCCTTAATATAATCAAGCGTCGTCGGTCTATTCGCATGTCGAGCAACTTGAACCCGATCCCATGCAGACATATTTTCATATACATCTTTTTCTAACTTTTCAAGTCTTGATTCCAGGCGATCAATTTCTTCTGATAAATCAACATCGGAATCCTTTGTAAACTCACGTAATTCTTGGATTTTATTTCGCAAATCTAAAACCGGTTTTTCAAATTCAAGTCCATTTACCATGCTACTTCTCCTTCTTGCTGATGGATTTCAAGCACCGTTGCTAATTTTTCTTTCATTTCCAGTCGATGGATAACAGCATCTAGTTGGCCATGACTTAATAAAAATTCAGCCGTTTGAAAATCATCTGGTAAGTCTTCACGAATCGTTTGCTCGATCACCCGACGTCCAGCAAATCCAATCAAAGCTTTCGGTTCAGCAAAGTTGAAATCTCCGAGGGATGCAAAGCTAGCCGAAACACCACCAGTAGTTGGGTGAGTCATCACAGATATGATTAATCCACCTTGGTCGCTAAACATCTTTAAACCAGCGCTTGTTTTCGCCATTTGCATTAAAGATAACACACCTTCTTGCATCCGTGCGCCCCCAGAGGCAGTAAAAATAATAAACGGAACGTGTTGTTCTCCCGCTTTTTCAATTGCTCGTGCAATTTTTTCACCAACAACAGACCCCATACTCCCCATTCGAAAATGAGAATCCATAATTGCCGTAACAACTTGTATCCCTTTTATGGTTCCTGCCCCTGTCAGTACGGCCTCGTCCATCTTTGTTTTTTTGCGGTCAGCTTCCAGTTTTTCTAAGTATCCGGGAAAACCTAATGGGTTTTCAGAGGTAATGCCTTCCTCAAAAGCTTGAAATGTTCCTTCATCAAACAAACTGTCTACCCTTTCAAGCGCAGTCATTGGATGATGATAACCGCATTGCAAACAAACTTTTAGGTTTTTTTGTAAATCCTTTGTATACATTATTTTCTTGCATCCTGCACACTTGGTCATAATCCCTTCGGGAACATCTTGCTTCGCAGCATCAGATGGTATTGCTGCATACTTCCTTTTTTTCGTTTTCGGTTTAGAAAATAGATCCTTAAGCAAGTTTTCCCCCCCTAACTGTAATATTTATATTAATTCTTGATATTGTTTATAAACAGATAATGCCTGTACCTCATCACCTGCAATTAATGCAGTGAGTAATTCGGATATAAAGCCAATTTGATCTTCTGAATGCACTTGTTTCACTTCTGTTGAATAATTCTTCACTATTTCCCAAATTCGAAATAAAAGACGGTTCTCCGAAAGATCTAATACTTTTTCAAACGATATAGGTTCAACTAATTGTTGGTCCTGAAATCTTGTTAAATCATTTTTATCCACATGAACGCAAAGATTTCTTATGATATCTTTTTCCAGAATCAACTTTGTATTCAAAACATCTTGCTTTATTTGCGGGTCTTGCAATATGAACATACCTAACCATTTCAACAAATGATGGTTTCTAAAATCAAGTAAAAATGTTCCTTCCCCTCGTCGCGTCTCAATCAAGCCCAATAGCTCTAAAGCCCTCAAAGCTTCCCTAACGGAGGAACGACCTACATTCAACTGTTCAGATAACTCTCTTTCAGAAGGTATTTTATCACCTGGTCCTAGTTTTCCTTCTAATATAATTTGCCTGATTTCTTTAACAATCGCCAAATAAACCTTTGACTTTTCTGGTTTTTCTTCCATACTAATATCACTCGCCTTTTCCGATTACAGCGAGCCGCTTAGTCCTTTCCCGCACTTCCTCAGGATCCACTTTTATTCTTGCTACTCCAGTTTCCATTGCAGTTTTTGCTACAGCGGCTGCAACATTGGGTGCAACCCGTGGATCAAATGGGCCTGGAATAACATAATCGGCGGCTAATTCCTCATCCGTAATCAATCCAGCAATTGCTGCAACTGCCGCTTGCTTCATCTTTTCATTGATATGTGTGGCACGGACATCTAGCGCTCCTCTAAAAATCCCTGGAAAGGCAAGGACATTATTAACTTGGTTAGGATAGTCTGATCTTCCTGTGCCTATGACTTTCGCTCCAGCCTCTAGCGCATCAGCCGGTAGTATTTCCGGTTCCGGGTTAGCCATCGCAAAAATAATTGGATCTACACTCATAGATTGAACCATGGCTTTTGTAAGTGCACCCGCTACTGAAACGCCAATAAAAACATCTGCTCCTTGAATAACATCTGATAGATTTCCTGCTAACTTATTGCTATTCGTAAATTGGGCAACCTTAGCTTTCACATCATTCATGCCTTTAGGGCGTCCTTCGTATATGGCACCTTTTGAATCACACATAATAATATCCCTAACACCGTAACTATAGAGCAGTTTTATAATAGCAATTCCTGCAGCACCTGCACCATTTATGACAACTTTTATTTCCTGCATATTTCGGTTAGTGATTTTTAATGCATTAACAAGACCAGCTACTGTCACAATTGCGGTTCCATGTTGATCATCATGAAAAACAGGAATATTCGTTTCTTTTTTCAAGCGTTCTTCAATAACAAAGCAATTTGGGGCAGCGATATCTTCTAGATTCACGCCTCCAAATGTCGGTTCAAGTAATTTAACCGTCTCGACTATTTTATCTACTTCTGTAGTATTCAAACAGATCGGAAAAGCATCTACGCCAGCAAAGCTTTTAAAAAGAACAGCTTTTCCTTCCATGACAGGCAAGGCTGCTTCCGGACCAATATTGCCCAATCCTAGAACAGCTGTTCCGTCAGAAACAATTGCGACCATATTGCCTTTCATAGTGTAATCATATACAGTTTCAGGTTTTTCATAAATAACTTTACAAGGTTCTGCTACACCGGGTGAATAAGCAAGGCTGAGATCTTTCGCATTTTTTACTTCAATTTTTGATTTCGACTCCAACTTACCTTTATGCAATTTATGCATATGCAATGCTTCCTCACGTAATGTCAAAGAGATTCACTCCTTCATTTACCCGCTAAGTTATTCTTGTATTCGTTAGTGGTCTGGCCACGTAAGCTTCTAAAATAATATATCATATATCGTTCCGTTTGAAAAAGTTATTTTAAGATAACACAGTCGGCACCAAGAAGTTTACGTAAATCATCTATGCAAATTTCAGATGGGTTTACCCAATCACTCGAGAGTCTAATAGTTTGCTTCGTTGCTTCGTAATGAAGCACAACTGCGGTCGTTCCACTATGAACTTTTAATAAATCGTGAAGTTTATTTAGTTTGTCTGGCTGGTGTAACTCCTTTGGTATCTTCAAAAATAACGTTAAGGACGATATTTTCTTTTCTGGTTTTTGCATTTTTTGTATGAGAAATTGTCTCTTTTCTTCCCTAGTTTCAATATTCCCCGTGATTAGGAGCGTTTCTCCGATTTTACATATAGAACTATGCCGACGATAAACATCAGGAAACACAACTCCCTCTATTTCATCTGACGCATCACTCATACGTATAAAAGCCATCACATCACCTTTTTTTGTTCTAATTGTTTTTACATACGTAATATAAACACCAGCTGATACATTTCTTTGGTTTGGCTTTAATACATGCAGGGACTGACAGCCGTGGTTGTGAAAATAATCTTCATAAGCACTTACAGGGTGTGCTGAAATATAGACACCTGTCGCTTGTTTTTCATAAAACAACTTATCTGCAAGACCTATTGCTTCCACCTCTACATATCTAGGTTTTAATTGAAACATTTCTTCCTCTGCAAATAAATCTGTACCCGTTTCAGAGGGTTTCATCAATTCAGCATGCTCTAAAGCAACATCTAAAGTTGCCAACAGGACCGCCCTATCCTTTCCAAATTCATCAAAACAGCCGGAATGCACTAATGCCTCTAGATTTTTTCGATTGATCACTTTTTGCGAAACCCGTAAACAAAATCCAAATAAATCTTGAAATGATTTTGTTTTTCTTACCTGAATGATTTCTTTTAATGCAGTAGCGCCAATCCCTTTTATAGCCGCAAGACTGTAACGTATTCCATCCTTTTCTACCTTAAATGGGTAATGACTACTGTTTATGGATGGCGGGAGGATGAGCAATCCCATTTGCTTCGCTTCCGCCATATAGGTCGCTATTTTATCTTCATTGCCAATAACGGATGTCAGCAATGCTGCCATAAAATGTTCTGGGTAATTTGCTTTTAAATATGCAAGCTGCCAAGCAATCATGCTGTATGCAACTGAATGACTACGATTAAATCCGTAATTTGCGAATCGGACAATTAAATCATAGGTTTCATTCGCTTTGCTTTCTTCATAACCTGTTTTTAATGCTCCTGTAACAAAATGCTCACGCTCACGGTCGAGCACTTCTTTACTTTTCTTACTAACTGCTTTACGTAATAAATCGGCTTCACCTAGAGAATAACCTGCCATCTTCGCAGCAATTTGCATGATTTGTTCCTGATACACAATGACACCATATGTTACCTCCAAAATCGATCGTAGATCAGGATGTGGAAATAATACAGGCTTTACACCGTGCTTTCTTGCAATATAATCAGGGATATTTTCCATAGGACCTGGCCTATATAATGCATTTACAGCCACTATATCTTCGAATTCAGTCGGCTTTAATTCTTGAAGTACCTTCCTCATCCCTTCAGATTCAAGTTGAAATACACCTGTCGTTTCACCACTTCTTAGTAGTTCAAACGTTTTTTCGTCAGCAAGAGGAATTCCTTTTATATTCAATTTCTTCCCAGTGCTAATTTGAATACTTTTTACGATCCGTTCCAGCAATGTTAAATTTCGAAGCCCTAGAAAGTCCATTTTCAGCAGTCCGATTTCCTCCAGATCCTCCATCGGAAATTGTGTCAAATAGCTGCCGGCATGCCCACCTTGGAGTGGGATAAGACTAACAAGTGGTTGCTCAGACATGACAACCCCTGCGGCATGTGTAGATGTATGACGCGGTAAGCCTTCAAGTTTCAAAGCTGTTTCATATAATTTCTTATTATGATCAGATGTAGCAATAAACTCACGTAATCCAGGAGACTCTTTATATGCTTGTGCTAAAGTAATCCCAAGCTTTGTAGGAATCAGTTTCGAAATCTGTTCCATTTCTTTTGTATTAAACCCAAAAACACGTGCAGTATCACGCATTGCTGCTTTTGCGGCTAATGTTCCAAAAGTAATGATTTGCGCAACTTTATCTTTTCCATACTTTTTAACCACGTATTCAATTACTTCATCACGTCGATGATCTGGAAAATCAATATCAATATCCGGCATCGATATTCGTTCTGGATTTAAAAAACGTTCGAATAACAGATGATAGGCAATTGGATCGACGTCTGTTATTCCAAGAACATATGCAACAAGTGATCCCGCAGCCGAACCACGTCCTGGCCCTGTTAAAATCTCCTGCTCTCTTGCGTACTTCATAAAGTCCCAAACAATCAAAAAGTAATCATTAAAACCCATTTTATTAATAACGTCTAATTCGAAATGTAATCGTTCAAGATAACGTTTGTCGTCCGTGGGACATCGTTTTTCTATTTCTGTCAGACATAATCTCTTCAACGTATCAACAGATAATTCTCCACTTGGGAGCGGGTATTTCGGCAAAAGCTGTTGATGAGTTTCCACCATTACATTACATCTTTCCACAATTTCCACGGTATTCGACAAAGCCTCTGGTATATCAGTAAACAGTACAGACATTTCTTCCTGACTTTTTAAATAAAATTCGGGTGGAACAGATTCTATTTGGTCTTTGTCAGCAAGTTTTTCTCCATCCCTGATTGCCGTCAAACATTCATAAGCAAAAGCATCTGCTTTCTCCAAATAACGAACATCATTTGTAGCAGCTAAAGGAATGTTTAGTTCTTCAGAGATTTCTCTCATTTGTGCTATTACATTTACATTCGTGACGATGCCTTGATTTTGCAAGGAAAGATAGAATGATTCTCCGAATATCTCTTTATATTTTAATGCAGTTTGTATTGCGTCTTCCTTTTTATCTTGTAAAAAGAACTGTTCAATCTCCCCTCGAAGTCCCGGTGTCATAGCGATCAAGCCACTGCTGTATGCACGTAGCCACTTCAAGGAGATCATTTCTTTTGGATGTGTTTTAATTGCGCTGGAAATTTTCAGTAAGTTTTTATACCCTTCATTATTTTTCGCCAGTAAAATGATTGGATGACATAATCCTTCATTATCTGACTCCACATCAGCGCTCATTCCAATAATAGGCTTAATTTTTGCCTTCGTACATGCTTGATAAAATGGCAGCACGCCATATAATGTATTTCGATCTGTAATGGACAATGCGGTGTAATTTAATTTTTTCGCCTGTTCCACCAACTTTGGAATAGAGATGGTGCTCGATAATAAACTAAATGCAGTAGATATTTGCAAATGGACAAAAGTCACACACCCCACCCCTTTCATTTATATTATTTAAGAACTTCCGCTTTTCTTTTTATTATGGACTATGATCTTGGAAAAGGAAAATACATACGTTCGCTTACATACATTTGAGCTTTGTCCCATATATATAAATTAGAGATATCTTGATTATTGGAGATGGTAAATATGAATGAAGCTTTTTTTCCAACTTTTTTTAATAGCTTCTTTATAGCTTTCGGAGTGATGCTAGGAGGTTCCTTAATTGGGGGTCTTGCGGCTTTTATAACCGGTGAGCCGCTTTTGACGGAAATCTCAAAAATAGCTAGCAAGGTTAGAATATGGGCCATTATTGCAGCGATTGGCGGAACCTTTGATACGGTCTACAGTTTTGAAAGAGGATTCTTGGATGGGGGCACAAAAGATATATTCAAACAATTTTTAATCATTTTATCTGCAATGGGTGGCGCCAAAACAGCTGCACTAATTATTGATTGGCTGACACTGGAACATATATCATGAGAATCCCTCCTCTTTACCGAAAGCCAACTTGGCAACGCTTCTTTGCTGGCGCTGCGGTTGGAGGCTGCATAAGTTGGATTATTTTTTTATTCATGTTCGGGACGTTGCAGGAAAAAAACAGCATCATTATGGACAGGCAAGCTAAACTCATTATTGACCAGCAAGCGAAGATCAAAATATGGCAGGATGATTATCAGGATTTGAATGAACAAAATGCAGAATTGCTTACCATTCAAGATATCCAGGTCAAACTAACTCATTTTGAAAAATACAATATCAACGATAAACAAAGTATCGTTGATATCGAAGAGGCTGTAAAAGAAGATTTACAATCCCTACTCGCCAAAGATGTAGATTCAGTTTATAAAAACAAAGACATTATCAAAAAAACAATTGAAAACAAGACGATGCCTATCAACGGAAAACGCTATAAGCTCATTGTAAAAGAAATTCATTACTACACAACCATTAGCATAGAAGTAGAAATAAAACTTGCTTAATAGAAAAGCAGTAGGCGGAGCGACAAGCATAAGAACAAAACTGTAAGAAGGGGCTTTACCTTCTTTATAGATTGACTTATGTCTTCTACGACTTGAGCTAGACATGCAAGGCTAATTGATGTTGACCAATCATAGGGAGAACCCCTGAAGTCTGCTAGCGATAGGCGCTATAGCCAAACATTAAATGGAAAATGGCTAAGACGCTCCACGTTGTCCCAACTTCGATATGCGGGCCATCGACTAGTGTCTATCCCGATCTTTCTTTAGGGGTTAGGACTCCCACCTCGAAGCGAAGGTAGGATTTACCAATGGTGGGTATAATCCCCACCTAAACCCACGATGTTCCAGCTTGCTGAAACGAGTTCACTTACATACTTCCTCAACATCCCTTTTTACAAGCATCGCCTCTTCCCATGTATGTACGGATGCACCTGCAGCAAGTGGATGGCCACCCCCGCCATGTTTCATCGCAATGGTGTTAATTATTGGACCTTTCGAGCGTAGACGTACTCGAATTTGATCTTCCTCTTCAATGAAAAAGCACCAAGCTTTTATGCCCTTGATATTTCCAAGGGAACTTACTAGTATAGAAGCTTCCGAGGGTGTAGCGTCACATTCAGCTAATATTTCTTTTGTGAGAGCTATAATTGCTGCACCATCCTCATTCATTTTAAAGTTTTCCAACACATATCCTTGCAACTTAATCACATTTGGCTCAAGTTCATACATATGGTTAAAAAGCTCTGTACGATCGAAAGAATAGCGAATTAATTCACCTGCAAATTCAAATGTACGTTGTGATGTGCTTGGATAAAGAAAACGTCCAGTATCACCAACTATTCCAGCAAAAAGAAGCCGAGCTGCTTCATCACTCATTTTAAGCCCCTGATCTTTTCCGAACAAATAGAACTCATAAATCATTTCACTCGTAGAGGAAACGGTTGTATCTACCCATAAAATATCACCGTACGGATCTTCATTCGGATGATGGTCTATCTTTATCGTCATTTCGCCCAAGGTATATCTGGCATCGCTAACTCTCTCCTGATTAGCCGTATCACAAACAATGACAAGTGCTCCCTTATATAATTCATCGGGAATGGCATCGGGGATTCGTAAAAAGTCGAGACCGAAGTCATGTTCACCAACTGCATATATACTTTTCTCAGGATAAGATGCTTTTAAAATTTCAGCAAGTCCTCCTTGTGAACCATAAGCATCTGGATCCGGTCTAACATGGCGGTGAATAATAATCGTATCAAATCGACTAATCGTCTCTAATATTTCTTGTTTCATAATTTACTCCTTTTCTCAACCTGCAGTGATACTACAAGATTATCGAGGTTTCTATAATTATTTATTTACTTTTTAGTGAGAGTTCAAAAAGGTGCCAAATTAGAAACAAGAAGTTCGAGGCGGGAAGGTTTTGAGGATCGAAGCGTATGCTCTTAATACGTAAGAACCGGAAAAACCGAGCAACGAAGAAATTCGCCGTTTATCATTTGGTGACTTTTTGAACATCCTCTTTAATAAAGTTCATTTATTTTACATTTATCTAATGTAGTAATCCTACGTTTTTACGTTACAATAAGTAGAGTAACTAGTTTTTTTGAAACGGAGGATATATATAACATGAAAATTCTAGTGATTTTAATTGTATTTTCATTGTCTTTCTATGTATATTATAAAATCAAATATGTAAGAAGCAAACGTCCAATGGAAAGAAAAATGTTAAACGGAAAGTCCAGTATGGCTCTTGGATTATTTGTAGCTTTGTTTGGTGTTAATCAACTATTTTTAAATGACACAACAATTACATATATCGTTGCGAGCATTTTTATTCTACTTGGAGGATTTAGCGCTTGGGTAGGGCTCAAAGCATACCGCTACCATATCCCTTATGCAATAAAAGAAGCCGAAGACATGAAAAAATAAGCCATGTCGACCACAAGCCGCTTTCAAAGTAAAGCGGCTTATTACTATTAAGAATAGAATACTAACCAGGCCATGAATGCACCCACATCCTGTGGGCACAGTTAATACGTAGCTAAAACGTGCACTTAGGCTCGCACGATGTGAGTCATAACGGAGTTGCGCTCTTATCTATCTATAAGTCTACACATCATAAGTGCTTTCCCAACGATTTCGTTTCCGATGTATACTTCTACATCGACTTTCCCAAATTTCCTACCCGATTCTAGTATTCTTGGCTGAATTTGCAGAACACTATCCATTTGTACTGGTTTTAGGAAATAAATTGTCAAACTCTCAACAGCAACTTCGCCTTTCTTTTGTTGGCGGAACATTCTGTTTGCGGCCTCAGCTACAATCGTTGTAAACACACCGTACGATATAGTTCCCAGCTGGTTTGTCATTTGTGGAGTTACTTCAAAGGCAAAGGAACCTTCTCCTCTTTGTTGACTTGATGTCAATTGATTTGACACCGTATCATGAATCGTTTCCCCAACCTGCGGCTGACGTTGGATCATTTGTAGAGCTTTGAGCACATCCTGTCTACTAATAATCCCTTCAAAGCGTTGCTGCTCATCTACTACAGGCAACACTTCAATTCCTTCCCAAATCATCGCATGAGCTACAGATGCAACACTTGTCTTTTTTCCTACAGTAAGCGGATTTTTAGTCATTACTTTTTCGATAGATAAGGAATGGTCTTGTCCAATCACATCTTTTCCAGTCACCATCCCTTGTACCTTCATACGATCATCAAGAACTGGAAAACGACTATGATTCGTCTCTTTTTTCATGCTATACCAATCTGCAACAGTTGATTTTATTTTAATACACGCTGCTTGATCGGAAGAAGTTAGAATATCTTCAACGAGAATAATTTCTTTTTTGATCAATTGATCATAAATCGCGCGATTGATCATCGTCGCCACTGTAAAACTATCATAGCTGGTTGAAAGAATTGGTAACTGCAATTCATCTGCTAAAAGTTTTACATGCTCTTCTGCATCAAAACCACCCGTAATGAGTACAGCAGCACCTGCTCTTAATGCATTTTCATGGGCTTTCGTTCGGTTACCGACGATTAGTAAGTTGCCTGCTCCTGTATACCTCATCATCGCATCCAGTGTCATTGCACCGATCACGAATTTAGTTAATGTCTTGTGTAGTCCATCCTTACCACCAAGAACTTGACCATCAATAATATTTACAATTTCTGCAAATGTAAGTTTTTCTATATTTTCTTTTTTCTTCCGTTCAATTCGAATAGTACCAACTCGTTCGATTGTACTAACATATCCTTTATTTTCAGCATCTTTAATTGCCCGATACGCTGTACCATCGCTCACATTTAACGTTCTGGCAATTTGCCGAACGGATATTTTTTCACCAACAGGTAAACCATCAATATAGCGGATTATTTGTTCATGCTTTGTCGCCAAGCTTTTTCACCCTTCTCTCATAACCGAGCTCATACTCTTAGTATATCGAGAAAAGCCGCTATCTTCAATTTTCTGGCTACTTAACGAGCACGAATTCTATTCTCTTTTTTCATTCCAGTATTTGTAGGTAGCTTCTTTTTGCGTTGTCTTTTCGGTGCAAATAAAAGAGCGGATAAATTACCAGCTATAACAAGTAACGCAAATATAAGCCAAACAATTGAAAACATTCCTTTCGTCCCTGCAAATTCAGGCTGTAATTCTGGCACGAAGAAATAAAGCATGACGGCACACATGAGTAAACAGATCAAATAACGGTTATGCATAATTAGGCCTCCTAACAGCTTTTTGTTAGTATATGCAGCTAGCCATTAGGACTTGCACAGGAGTGATGATTTTTCTGTATTTTGTCAGTGGGCTCAGATCACGATGGACTCCCCTGGATTCATTATTTGTCCTTTTATACTTTTTTCTAACAAATCTATAAACATTTGCGGATTCTGCTTGATAGGCGGAAATGTATTATAATGAATTGGAACAACTGTCTTTGCTCCGAGAAATTTGGCTGCTAACGATGCATCTTCCGGCCCCATTGTAAAATTATCTCCGATTGGTAAAAAAGCAATATCGATCGGATGCCGTTCCCCAATCAGCTTCATATCAGAAAAAAGTGCAGTATCGCCAGCATGATATACGGTCTTCCCTTCCGCCATAAATAATACACCAGCAGGCATCCCTAAATAGATGATCTCCTTCTCCTCGGTAAAGATTGCTGAGCCATGAAAAGCGGGAGTTAATTTCACTTTGCCAAAATCAAATTCATATGCACCACCTATATGCATCGGATGTGTTCGTAATCCTTGCCATTCTAAATAGGTTGCCAGTTCATTTGGTGCAATCACAAGCGCACCGGAACGCCTTGCAATTGACTCTGTATCACCTACATGATCACCATGCCCATGCGTTAAAATAATAACATCTGGATTTTCATTTTCCTCATGTAAATCGGTTAACCCATTTCCAGTAATGAATGGATCAATGATTATCTGCCTGTCATTTGTTTCAATTTTAACAACCGAATGTCCGTGATAAGATACTTTCATTAGAAATAACACTCCTTCTGCTATTTTTCCTTTATTATATCAATTCTATCTACTTTAGATTTTTACCTGCTTTTCTTTTTTTTTATCATAAAAACTGATACGATTATAAGTGAATTTATTATTTAGGAGATGGAACTCATGACTCACAGATTGCATAAATTAATTAATTGGATGAAACAAGAAAACATTGATGCTGCATTTATCACTTCACCTGATAATGTTTTTTACTTAACAGGATTCCGTAGTGAACCACACGAAAGACTATTAGGACTAGCAGTTTTTCAAACGGAAGAACCTATCCTCATTTGCCCTGCAATGGAAACACTTGATGCTAAGAATTCTGGTTGGGAACACGAAATTTTGGACTATAGTGATACAGACAATACCTGGGACCTTGTTGAAAAATCGATTAAACGCCGTATCACTAAAATTACCAAATGGGCGGTTGAAAAAGAACATTTAAACTTGGAAAGATACGAAGAACTTGCTAATCGTTTTAATGATGCAACTTTCGTCCGAGCAGAGGCAATTCTTCATGAACTCAGAATGATGAAAGATCCCAATGAGATTGCCCTTATAAAAACAGCATGTGAACTTGCTGATTTCGCTGTCCAAGTTGGTATGAATGAAATCGCTACTGGAAAAACCGAACTTGATTTGATTGCTACGATCGAATATGAAGTAAAGAAAAAGGGTGTTTCCGGTATGTCCTTTGATACGATGGTTTTAACTGGCGCAAATGCTGCATTACCACACGGTACACCTGGTCTCACGAAAATTAAAAAAGGTGATCTCGTTTTATTCGATCTTGGTGTCGTCTATGAAGGATACTGCTCCGATATTACTAGAACAATCGCTTATGGCGATATTTCCGATAAACAAGCAGAAATTTACAATACGGTATTGCAGGCAGAAGAAGCTGCAGTGGAAGCTGTAAAGTCTGGTATCACAGCTTCTGATTTAGATCTAATAGCAAGGGGGATTATTCAAGAAGCAGGGTATGGTGACTACTTTCCACATCGTTTAGGACACGGGATGGGCATCAGTGTACATGAGTATCCATCCATCACTGCCACCAATGATTTGATAATAAAATCTGGAATGGTTTTTACAATTGAACCTGGTATTTACGTACCAGAAGTGGCAGGAGTTAGAATTGAAGATGATGTACTTGTTACAGAAAACGGTGTAGAGATATTGACAAAATTCCCCAAATCACTACAGATCGTTTAAACAAACTCTATTAGAAAAACAACCATCTAAATTTTTTCTAGATGGTTGTTTTTTATTGTCTAGCCACGACGTACCAGTGCTATCGGTGCTTTCGTTTTTTTTTACATTATTGTAATAATTGTTTTGTTTCTTCATATGGAAGTTCTAATGATTCAGCTACTGCACGGTAAGTAACATGACCTTTCAGCGTGTTTATACCCTTTAACAATGCCTCATCATGTAAACAAGCTAGCTTTAATCCTTTATTTGCAATTTTCAATGCATAAGGAACAGTTGCATTTGTTAAAGCAAATGTCGAAGTTCTTGGAACAGCTCCAGGCATATTTGCAACCGCATAATGAACTACTCCATGCTTCACATATGTTGGGTCATCATGTGTTGTAACTCTATCCGACGTTTCAAAAATGCCTCCTTGATCAATTGCAATATCAATTACCACTGAACCAGGTTCCATCGTCTTAATCATTTCTGTTGAAACTAGTTTTGGTGCTTTTGCACCCGGAATCAATACTGTACCGATTACAAGATCTGATTTGCTTACAGCAGCGGCGATATTGTATGGATTTGATATCAATGTGCTAACATTATTTCCAAATATCTCATCCAATTGACGTAGACGTCCCGGATTTAAGTCGATAATATTCACTTGCGCCCCAAAACCGATTGCCATTTTAGCAGCATTTAACCCTGCAACTCCACCGCCAATAATTGTAACTGTTCCACGTTGGACACCAGGAACCCCAGATAATAAAATGCCTTGTCCACCATAATTTTTCTCAAGGTATTGCGCACCTACTTGCACTGCCATTCTTCCAGCAACTTCACTCATTGGTGTTAATAAAGGTAGGCTGCCATTTGCAAGTTGAACTGTTTCATAAGCAACACCCGTAACTTTTTTAGCAATCATTGCTTTTGTCAATTCTGGCTCAGCAGCAAGATGTAAGTAAGTAAATAAAATCATTCCTTCACGAAAAAAGTGATACTCCTCACGTGCCGGTTCCTTTACCTTCATTACCATTTCAAATGACCAAGCTTCGTCAGCGCTGTTGACAATTTTCGCGCCCGCTTCTTTATAATCCTTATCAGTGAATCCCGAAACGAGTCCGGCTTCAGTTTCAACATAAACTTCATGGCCTGCTGCCGTTAGCGTCATTGCTCCAGCAGGGGTCATCGCAACACGATTTTCATTATTCTTTATCTCTTTTGGTATTCCGATCTGCATTACTTCGTCCTCCTGTTCGATGAATCCTACCTTACCAATATAACATTTTCGACAATTGATAACAGCAATTTTCCATTAAAAGTGAGGTAATTCAGTGATTCATGAATATAAGAGACTAGCTGTGTTAAATAATACGAGTAATTACTCCCCTGACATTACTTTTTTATCAAGATTAACTATTCATCTATTTCTTCCACCATGCTAACAGTATGCATCTCTTTTACCCTCATTGATTGTTCATTGAACCTTTAGCTACTCACTCATAATTTACCTTTTTTCACCTTTTTCTGTTATTCGATATTTGAAAACGGAAATACTAGCGTAAACATGTTAGAATAAAAAGAAGGAGGCGATTACAAATGGAATTAGCTTATCGGAACATATTAGTTGCGGTTGATGGTTCTAAATCTGCCGAGTGCGCATTCAAAAAGGCCGTTCAAATTGCACTAAGGAACAATGCCCAACTCACTTTAGTTCATGTAATTGATACGAGGTCATATGTTTCAATCGAATCATATGATGGAACGATGGCAGAACGAGCTGTAAATTATGCGGAAAACCTTCTAAATGGTTATCAACAACAGGCCAAAACACAAGGTCTTCAAAATTTAAAAACGATTATTGAACGTGGTTCACCAAGAAGTGTCATTCCAAAGCATACTGCAAAACAAGTAAATGCTGACTTGATTATATGTGGCGCGACTGGGCTAAATGCCGTCGAAAGATTATTAATTGGAAGTGTCTCTGAGTATATTACTCGAGCTGCCAACTGCGATGTTCTCGTCATACGTACTGAACTGGAAGATAAAGTAGAATAAAAGTACAAACATTAAATAATTATAACAAAAGCAGTCCAATTGCATCTTAATTGGACTGCTTTTACTTGCATTTTATATTGATGTAATGTCAAAAAGCATCGATCATTTAACCGGTCGATGCTTTTGACTTCAAAGATAGAGATTGACTCGATTCAAATTACTTAATTAATCGGCATCCTAATCGTGTCCTTTATAGAGGTTGTTCAAAAAGTCACCAAATGATAAACGGCGAATTTCTTCTTGCTCGGTTTTTCCGGTTCTCACGTATTAAAAGCATACGTTCCGATCCTCAAAATCTTCTCGCCTCGAACTTCTTGTTTCTATTTTGGCACCATTTTGAACACGCACTTATAGCAATTGTTGTGCTTTATTTATTTGTTTCTTTACTTGCTCAAAACCAGTACCACCGTAAGAATTTCTTCTTTTTACTGCTTCAATCGGAGACAGAACTGTGAATACATCTTCTTCAATATCTGCACATGCATCTTTAAGTTCGTCCAATTTTAAATCAAGTAAATAACAATTTTTATTAATACAGGAAAGAACGAGCTTTCCAACAATTTCATGTGCATCCCGGAAAGGAATTCCTTTAGCCGCTAAATAATCTGCTAGTTCAGTAGCATTGGAAAAGTCTTGATGAACAGCTACTTCCATTGAATCTGTTTTCACTGACATTGTTTCTATCATGCCCGCAAAGATTTTCAATGAACCAGTAATCGTGCGAACTGTGTCAAACATTCCTTCTTTATCTTCCTGCATATCCTTATTGTACGTAAGTGGTAAACCTTTTAAAACGGTGAGCATAGACATCAAATTCCCAACAACTCTTCCACTTTTACCGCGAATTAATTCTGCCATATCTGGGTTTTTCTTTTGCGGCATGATACTACTGCCAGTGGCGTATGTATCATCAAGTTCAATATAATTGAACTCTCTGCTCGACCAAAGAATGAATTCTTCCGCTAGTCTGGACAAATGGGTAATCGTCAAAGCGGAATTACTTAAAAATTCCACAATAAAATCTCGATCACTCACAGCATCCATACTATTTTCGTATACGCTCGAAAATCCTAATAGCTCTGCTGCATAATGGCGATCAATTGGAAAAGTTGTACCAGCAAGTGCACTTGCCCCAAGTGGGGAAATGTCGATACGCTTTAAACTTTCAGTGAAACGTTCCTTATCACGTTCAAGCATCCAGAAATATGCTAGTAAATGGTGTGCAAATGAAACGGGTTGCGCCCGCTGTAAATGCGTATATCCTGGAAAAACAGTCTCGACATTTTTCTTCGCCTGTTCCACAAGCGCTACTTGTAATTCATTAATATGCGAAATAATCACTTCAACTTGTTTTTTTAAATATAGATGCATATCTGTTGCCACTTGGTCATTACGACTTCTTCCTGTATGCAACTTTCCACCAACTGCACCAATTTCCTTAATTAGCATCTTTTCTAAATTCAAATGAATGTCTTCTTCTGAGGCAGAATATTCAAGCTGACCAGCTTCGGCTTTTATCTTCAAACTCGCAAGACCTTCTGCAATTATTTCACTCTCTGGAAGCGGAATAATATTTGTTTTTCCAAGCATTTTCACATGGGCAATACTGCCTTCAATATCTTCAAAAACAAGCTCTTGGTCAAAAGAGATAGACGCACCGAATTCTTCAATCCATTGCTCTGGTGATTTTGAAAATCGTCCTCCCCATGCTTTTTTCATGCTTTAATACCATCCTTTTTATGAATCATACTGTGAACTTCTGTTGGTAGACCCCAAAGTTTAATAAATCCTACAGACGCTGATTGATCGAATTCATCAGCAGATGTATATGTTGCAAGATTTTCATCATATAAAGAATTAGGCGATTTTCTACCTTCAACTATCGTATGGCCTTTAAATAATTTCACCCTTACTGTCCCATTTACATATTGTTGCGTTTCTTTAAGGAATGCAGTAAGTGCTGGTTTTAGTGCTGAGAACCATAGTCCATCATAGATTAACTCAGTTAGTTTCTTTTCGATTACTGGTTTAAAATGAGCTAATTCTTTTACTAACGTTAAATCTTCTAATTCTTTATGCGCCGTTAATAGAGTCATAGCACCAGGGCATTCATAAATTTCACGAGATTTGATACCAACCAATCTGTTTTCTACATGGTCAATACGGCCAACGCCATGTTTTCCAGCAATTGTGTTCAACTCTAAAATTAATTCACTTAATGGATATTTTTTTCCGTCAATAGATACAGGAACCCCTTTAACAAAATCAATTTCGATTACATCAGGAGTATCTGGTGTGTTTTCAAGAGCGGTTGTTAAATCATACGCATCTTCTGGCGGTGCAACCCATGGGTTTTCTAAAACTCCACACTCATTTGCTCTTCCCCACAAGTTTTGGTCTACAGAATATGGGCTGTCTAGGTCGATAGGAATCGGAATCCCTTTTTCTTTCGCATATGCGATTTCTTCCTCACGTGACCAACTCCATTGACGAACAGGAGCTAATACCTCTAAATTTGGATTCAACGCTTTAATCGAAACTTCAAATCGCACTTGGTCATTACCTTTTCCAGTACAGCCATGTGCAACAGCATCTGCATTTTCTTGTTCTGCCACTTCAACCAATTTTTTAGAAATCAATGGTCTTGATAGTGCAGAAACGAGTGGATATTTCCCTTCATACATTGTGTGCGCCTGAAGTGATAACAATGCATATTCATTAGCAAATTCTTCTTTCGCATCAATGATGTGGCTTTTCGAAGCACCCATTTCTAATGCTTTCGATTGAATAAACGCTAAATCTTTCCCTTCACCAACATCAAGACAACATGCGATAACATCGTAACCTTCATCAAGGAACCATTTAATTGCTACAGAGGTATCTAAACCACCGGAATATGCAAGAACAACTTTCTTTTTCATGAATATAGCCTCCTATTTATGATTGTATAGTTATACATAATTATTTATTTTTAATCATTTAATATATAGGATATTACCACATAGAATTCATAATATCAATACTTATTCATAAAAATGTATAAATACTTATAATAAGTAGATGGAATATGCGAAGGTTAATTTAAAGAGAAGAACAAAGACGAGAAACGTCGAAAAGAACATCCTTATGTTACGAGTGTATCTCAATTTGTATAACTAACAAATCGATAAAAGACACAGTAAAATTCTGATCACTCAGGGTAAATTCCAACTGAAATTCTTTAACTAATTGTAATTCACATGTATTACTGGCCGATCAGTTTTTTTATGAGCCACTCACGGAATTTGCTGATACTCAACAAATTTGCTATTTCAAATACAAAAACCCTCTCTCGAATTTGAACATCTCGAAGAAGAGGGTCTCTCTATATGAGACAAAAAGATCCTAACGAATCTCTTTGTCTTTTATTACTTCCCTAACAACATGAACTAGCTCACTGAGAATAAGTTTTCCAATGCTAACCTTACTGCACCTGCAGAACCTGGCATGATGAAATCACCTTATTTTCATAGTTCCTGCTGCTGCCCTTGATAGCATCGCAACAGAACCAATGTCTTCTGTATAACTAAGCATTTCTAAACAATTCACCAAATTCAACTACATCTTTTTCAAATAAAGCAGAAACAGATTCATTTGTCACATCACGTTTAGCTATACCTGTGCCACCTGTGAGCAAAATAACATTCCCTTTATTCTCTCTACTGACCGTTTGAACCGCTGAATGAATCACTCTACTATCATCTTCTACAATTTAATAACATCGAACATATTGACCTTCTGCCATTAGAAGCTGTTTTCTTAGCTTTCCACTTTTATCGGTCACTTCAGTTCTTGCATCACTAACTGTGATAATGGCTTGATAATGGCACAGGATACTTGAGATGAATGCTTCAGTTTATGAGCTTCTACACTCATATAAACTCACCATTTTTTTCTAGCAAATGCTTATATTGATAATATTTCACTGCAAAATGAGTAATCTTTCTTGTCGTATTGTAATTTACCCCTGCTCCTACCGCCATCGAAAGAATTGGCACACCGGACAATTTCTTCTTTGAAAACATGAAAATTAAACTTATTTTCAATAAATGTTTTAGAGGTTCATCAAGCCATGTTTGATCGATGATTCGTTCATGAATATCGAAGTAAAATTCTTCATCACTTTTTTGCAAATCATCCATTAAATCTTCCCAACCAAACATTTTCAATCGATCCGGCATTGTCGCAGTGTTATACACTTTGACCGTCTCTAATAAACCAGCTGGGGTTTGCACATCATACCCGTATGACATGGCGATAACTTGAACAGCCCGTAGATTAATTACAAGTGTGGCAAGAAAGTCACTCCCTACTAATAGTGTTTGTCCGGAGCCTGCTCCGCCACCTTGTAATAAGGAGTAAATTCGATGTTTCGCTGCCTGTTGCTCAGCTAAAAACGTTAACTGATCCACAGGCATCTGTCTCATATCTGCCAAAGTTGTAATTTCGCTGTCCATTGATCTAGCTGATTGCAAAATTCTAGCACTCGCTTCATTTTGAAATTGCGCTCCACGAATCAATGAATTAACTTGAAAAAACCAATTATCCATTTTCTCGAAAAATTGTGCTTGTAATGTGGGAGGAAGGAGTGTAAATACTTGATCCATCCATTTATCAAATGCATTTTCTATATCCGTAGACTCATATTCAAAAAATGATTGGCGCCAATCCTGTAATTCTTCCCAAAGCTTTTCATCTCTTTTTGTCAAGTTCATTGAAATCACTCCTTTAGGGCTATGAGTTATCCATTATTCATTTCTTCCTTTACTGTTCTTCTGCTAAGCGAACAACATCTCTAGCAATCATTATTTCCTCATCAGTAGGGATAACAAGTACTTTTACAGGAGAATGAGGATAATTTAGGAATGTTTCTTTTCCTCGAATTTTATTTAAATCCGGATCCCAATAAACTCCCATAAATTCCAATCCATGTAAAACCTTCGCTCTAATAACATCACTGTTTTCTCCGATACCTGCTGTGAAAATTATTGCATCAATACCAGACATACGTGCAGCATAAGATCCAATATATTTATGGATTCTATCTGCAAAAATATCGAGCGCTAACTCCGCACGGTGATTTCCTGCTATTGCTTCATTATGGATATCACGCAAATCACTAGAAAATCCAGAAACACCGAGCATTCCAGACTTTTTATTTAATACATCCAATACTTCATCGACTGATTTCCCTGTCTTTTCCATTAAATATGGAATTAAAGCAGGGTCAATATTACCGGATCTTGTACCCATTGTAACACCAGCTAATGGGGTAAAGCCCATGGATGTATCAATTGATTCTCCACCTTTAATTGCGGCAATACTCGCTCCATTTCCAAGATGACATGAAATCAAGCGAAGTTGAGAAAGCGGTCGTTCCAATAGTTCTGAGGCTCTCTGTGACACATATTTATGTGACGTTCCATGAAAACCGTATTTACGGATACCATAAGTTTCATAATAGTCATATGGTAGACTATAAAGAAAAGAGCTTTCTGGCATCGTTTGGTGAAATGCTGTATCAAAAACTGCTATGGATGGAACATCTGGAAGTGCTTTTTGGAATTCTATGATTCCCGTAACATTCGCTGGATTATGAAGGGGTGCAAGCTCGGATAAGTTTTCTATTTGCTCCAGCACTTTATCTGTAATCAAAACCGAATCATTAAAGGTTTCACCACCATGTACAACACGATGTCCTACTCCTTCGATTTCGGATAAGGATTCGATCACGCCAAGTGATGTTAATCGATTCAGAAGAATAGCTACTGCTTCTGCATGATTTTTTATATCCTTTACTTCTTTATGGTGTTCTCCATTTACGAAAATCGTAAACACGGAATCAGGTAAACCAATCCGTTCAAATAATCCTTTCGTTATAACTTCTTCACTCGGCATATTAAAAAGCTGGAATTTAATTGATGAACTCCCAGCATTTACTGCGAAAATTTTAGCCAATACTATCATCCTTTATTCTTTATTTTCTTTAAACCATTTTTCCATTCCGTATAACATTTTATTTAGAGCTTTTTTATTAGATAGTTTCGGGAGTGTCGCAAGTAAGACTTCCTTAGGCGCTTTTAAACCCGGCATTTTTTTTTGAAGAATGAATAAGCTTTTTGCTGCATTCTCATCTTTAAAAACGGACAGTGGTAACTGGATAATTCCTTGAATATGAACATTTTTTTGCAAGTATTTATGAAGCTTTGGTGCTTCATTCGTTTCAAATAATCCATTAGGAATTAAAAAAAACAGATATCCACCAGGTAGTGTATGATTAATGCTTTTCTCCATCAATAAATGATGGGCATATGCGTGTCCACTTTCAGCATTTAATTCAAATGAAGCTGCCTGCTCATCATTCGGATAGTATCCAACCGGCAAATCACAAACAACTGCATCAACTGGATCAATAAATAACGATTCTAGTGCATCTTGATAAAAGAGTTCAATACGCTGTTCTTGAAGACTTGCTCCAACATATGCAAGCTTTAACAGTAGATCATCTACATCTACACCGTATGCTTGGATATTTATGTTATTATTGTACCCATTTATAATCGTTGATAGTAAATTACCTGTTCCTACAGCAGGATCCATCATCGTCAAATCAGTTCGGTTATTTAAAAATTTCCCCGTAAAGTAACTGATCATATGCCCGATCGTATCTGGGGTCATTTGATGATTCGGCTGTACATGATCTTTCGTTCCTTTTAATAGGGCTAGTTGATAAGCTTTGCGGATTTCCTCTGGAGAGAATGAAGCTATTGTAACTTCTTCATATTTTTTTCGAAGACGTTTTTTCGTTAGATCATTTATATTTTCCTGCACTATATCCTCATGAAAAAGATTTTCGCCTGTTGCAGCTAGTGCTTCTAAATATGTACATTCCAGTTCTTCCTGTAATATCTCTGCTGTTTCATCAAAAACTGTATATAGTATTTCTATTTGGGTCATCATCGTTCCAACCTCCTATCTCTATCCTTATTTATATTTTAACTTTCAGTGCCCTTGCAAACAAGAAATAAGCTACATTAACAAATGAAGCAGTGATAAATCTGTGAAAACGGAAGAGTTCAATAAGGATTCTGACATAAAAATAGCCCCGGAAAGTAATCCAGGGCATATATTCATTTCTTATTTTGCTTGTTTAGCAGCTTCAAGTGCTTTATCATAATCCGGATGATCTGTTCCCTCAGCAACATATTCAGCATACACAACTTTGTCTTCACTATCAATCACAAAAACACTGCGCGCTAATAGTCGCAATTCTTTCATAACAACACCGTATGCTTCTCCAAAAGAAAGATCACGATGGTCGGAGAATATTTTTGCATCGTTTAACCCATTTTCTTTCGCCCAACGCGCTTGTGCAAAAGGTAGATCGGCGGAGATTGTATAAACAGAAACATTGCCAAGATTACCAATTTCATCATTAAAGCGTTTTGTTTGCAGTGCGCAAACTCCAGTATCTACAGATGGAACAACACTGATAAGTCGAACCGTTCCTTTATTATCGCTTAACTTCACTTCGGATAGATCATTTGCAAGAACTGTAAAATCAGGCGCACTCTCGCCCACCGTCGCTTCATTACCAATTAGCGTGATTGGGTTTCCTTTAAACGTAACTGATGCCATAAATCTATTCCTCCTTAAATATAAGTATGTATCTATCATTATCGATAATTACTAAGGTTGCAAGGATAATGATTCGAGAGTGTAAAAAACTCGCTCAAATAAGCGAGTTTTCAACGATAGGTCAAATATCAAAATCAAAATCCTTTTCACTTTGACCTGCGTGCTTCTCTTTATTGTTACTGCTTTTTTGACTTATCATCCTTTGCACTTTTTCAATTGCACCTGGAGCAAGATCGATTAACTTTTCAAGTAAATGCGTGTTTTGTTCAAGGTGGAGCATATTTACTCCCTCTTTATTTACGATCAAAAAAGCGATTGGCGTAATCGAAACACCGCCGCCACTTCCCCCGCCAAATGGAAGTTCTCCACCTTCCCCTTGTGAATCACTACTACTTTGTCCACCATTAAACTCGCTTCCACCCATAGCAAACCCAAAGCCTACCTTCGACACTGTTAAGATAACCCCTCCATCAGGTATTTCAACTGGGTCTCCGATAATCGTGTTGACATCAATCATCTCTTTTAAATTTTCCATTGCCGTTGTCATTAATCCTTTAATTGGATGTTCGCTCATCGCCAGTCCTCCTTTTAGCCACTTCATGTTGAAATTGATTAGACAAATTTAGCTTCTTCCAAGTTCGATATAACTTCCAACCTGTTTTAATAGTATTTCCTGCACTTACAGTTATCATACAGTGCAGTTCTGTCATAACTACATACTGATGAAAATCTGGTACAACATTAATTAAGGGGCTTTTTTTCACTCGGAAATGACTATTAATATAAGCATTTACTGCTCCTTTAAAAGACCAAACAACACCGGAAGTAATTGCTGAAGTAGATGCATTCCCCATCCCAATTTTCGTTTGCCAGTTTAACTTTTTAATGACGACTTTTCGAAAAAAGTGGCTGATAATTTTAATAAACGGTTTCATATCAGTGTGAATACCAGTTATTTTTTCCTTTAGAAAATGAAGATCATCATATGTTTCTGGAGAATCTTCACTTTTTTGTAAATTTATTAATGAAAATTCCTTCTTTACTTTAATAAGATTAAACAATGTTTTCACTTGGATCTTTATATCATTATGTTTAAATCCCAAACGAAGCTTTATTTCCACTTTAATTGCCATGGTCATTAAGATAACGAAGATCAATATTAATGTAAGTATTGTACCGGAAAGAACCATATTATCCCTCCAGCATTAAAGTATTTCCTACTTTCAAAAAAATAAACCCGCTAAAGGAAGCGAGTTTATCTTTCGTTGTTATTTGGCCAAAACCAACCATTGTGTTGTTAGCCAATATTCCTTTATGCTTGTCGCCCCAAACAGGCGCTTCCGCTTTTCTTACATGCGATCATGAATAACTGCGGTATCAGCAAACATATCATGCAATGCTTGTTTTTTTGGAGTAAAGGCGGCAATTGCATATAAAAATTTTAATGTAACTGATATAAAACGTCCGATGCCTTCTCTAAATACAACTGTCCCCCATGAAAGTCCAGGTGTTTTAAGCGAGATCACTTTTAATCCAAATACCATCTTTCCGAGGGTTTGGCCTAAATATTTTGTCATAAGGATAAAATATAAATAAAATACAAGCCCCGAAATGATCGCATATGCAGAAAAAATGCCTACCCTAGATAAGGAGATGTCTAATAACCGAAATACCGGTTTCACGAGCATCCCATTAATACTGAAGATAACAACGCAATCAAGTAAATATGCCCAGAAGCGCATCCAAAATCCTGCATAATGCGGTGTTGCGATAACGGATGTTGATTCCATAGGGATTTCTCCCATGCCATGGACATCTACAACAGCCTCATTCTCGAGCTGATTCTTTTCTAATGAATATTCCTTCGTCATCATTCCACCTCCATTATTCTGAATATAAATACATCAATCTTGGTGCATTCGGATGAGATAATAATTTCAGAATGCCAGACATTTCTGCTTCCTTACCGCCAATTTTTTGTGCAGCCACACCGAATAATGAACCAAGTCCGCTAGCACTTGATGAATAACTTACTACTGCTGCATCTTTAAGTGGTTTATAGTCTTTTTTCAATTGCGCTATAACATCTTCGCGGTAACCGAAGTCATCAATTAAGCCTACTTCTTTTGCTTGACGACCATCATAAATTCTTCCGTCAGCTAATTCGCGAACTTTAGCTTCAGACATGCCACGTCCCTCAGCGATTATTCGAACAAATTCATCATAAGAATTTGCTAACATTGACTCTAAAATCACTTTTTCCTCTTTCGTCATTTCACGATAAGAACTCATAATATCCTTATAGGGACCGCTTTTAATAGTCATAAAATCAACGCCATATTTATCAGCGAGTTCACTAAAATTCACACCTTGCATAATGACACCTAAAGATCCTGTTAGCGTTTCTGGACTAGCATAGATTTTATCTGCGGGTGCTGAAATATAATAGCCTCCTGATGCCGCCATTGCTCCCATAGATATGTATATAGGTTTTTTGGTTTCTTTTTTAATATCTACTAATTTCTTATGAATCTCAGCTGATTCATTTGTGCCTCCTCCAGGAGAATTCACATAAATCATAATCGCTTTAACTGATTTATCATCCTTTACATGATTAAGCTTCTCCATAAATTCCCTGTGCATATAACCGCTTGAAAAAATAGATGGTGTTTCACCAGTGTCTTGGATCACTCCATCCACTTCAAGCACCGCTATCTTTTTCGCCATATTTCCTGATTCAATTGTTTCTTCCACAAATGAAGTACCACTAATAAAATTATCCTCAATTATCTTAGAAAAATCAGTAAACAAAAATGCACTAGCTGAATTAATCACAAGTGAAACACATAGAACTCCAGCAGCAATTCCAAGTGCTGCCCATCTTTTCCCGTTCATAAAAACTCCTCCATTTCTATACTACCTTAATATAGATACGTGCCTTCCTTTTAAAAAGTTTCAAACTCATGGTAAAATAAAGACATACATATTATTGTAACAAATATTAGAAGCTAATCCGAGGAGGAGTTAAGATGGAATCACGTAAAAATATATTCTTTTTTCATAAAAATGATACAACTAAAGCGGAAAAAATCGCTGCCCTACATGAATTAGCCGAAAGACATGGGTTTTCTGTTGTAGATAATTCACAATCTGCAAATATTATTGCCAGTATCGGTGGGGACGGCACTTTTTTACAAGCAGTTAGGAAAACTGGCTTTAGACAGGATTGCCTGTATGCAGGTATTTCTACTGATGGAACAAAGGGCCTGTACTGTGATTTTCATATTGATAATATGCATGAAATGGTTGATGCCATGACAATGGCGCAAATTGAAGTAAGAAAATATCCAATTATCAAAGTTGATATTGATGAAGAAGGATCTTTTTACTGCTTGAATGAATTTACGATTCGATCGGGAATTATCAAAACCTTAGTGATGGATGTTTATATTGATGGTTTTCACTTTGAAACATTCCGTGGCGATGGTATGGTCATTTCCACACCAACGGGAAGTACTGCCTATAATAAGTCAGTTAAAGGAGCAGTCGTCGATCCACTAATCCCTTGTATGCAAGTGAGTGAAATGGCATCGTTAAACAACAATCTGTATCGAACGCTCGGATCATCTTTCATATTAAGTGATGGACGCAAACTTCTTTTAAAAGTTGTACAAGATGGAAATGATTATCCAACAATGGGGATGGACAATGATGCCTTAAGCATTCAACATGTTGAAAAAGTCGAAATCCAATTAACCGACAAACGCATCAAAACCATTAAACTAAAAAACAACTCATTCTGGGAAAAAGTAAAAAGAACATTTTTATAATATACAAAACGAGCATCGCGTAGATGCTCGTTTCTTATTGCTAATGCCTGATTTTAAGCTGTTTTACTGCTTTGTGTTTTACTTTTTCCCGACCAATTGATAGTTGAAAAAGTAATGAAAGCTAGTGCACCCCAAATAAAGGAGAACGCAATGATCTGGATCGTACCAAAAGGTTCACCATATAGAAATACCCCTAGAAGAAGCATAAGTGTGGGTGCAATATATTGCATAAATCCCATTAAGTATAAGGGGATTTTTTGTACACCTTTTGCAAAATAAAGTAACGGGATAGCTGTTATTGCTCCGGATGCGATTAATAAACCATCTGTCACTATCGATCCGGAAAATAATGAACTACTCCCATTAAACATTTGAATAATTATATATATAAAAGCAATAGGCATAATAACTAGCGTTTCAAGTGTAAGTCCAATGGATGAGTCTACCTTAATCATTTTTTTCACAAGGCCATATACCCCAAAAGACAATGCAAGTCCAAAAGACACCCACGGAAATTGGCCGTATGAGATCGTTAAAATTAACACACCTCCTAATGCCAGAAAAAAGGAAACGACTTGAATGGAGGATAATTTTTCTTTTAATACGATTACGCCTAGTAAAATACTTACTAGAGGATTGATATAATAACCAAGACTTGTTTCTACAAGCATGTTCATATTTACTGCCCAGATAAATAAAAACCAGTTAATACTAATGAGTAGTGAAGCAGCACCAAGTGCAATAAATGTTTTTCGATGATAACGTATTTGTTTTAAATTATTTAATAAGATTGGAAATTGTCTACCTATAATTAATACAAGGATCATGAACCAAAAAGACCAAAATATTCGGTTTGCTAAAATTTCTCCTGCTGATATATGGCTTAACTGCTTCCAGAAAATAGCTAATATTCCCCATAAGGAATATGCCACCCCAGCGTATATTATTCCTTTACGTTCATCATTTGTCATTGTAAAATCTCCTACTATTTTGAGTCTCGAAATAATATTCATTATATAAATCAAGCTTATTAAGATGCTATTTAATCTACCATTTAATCTATCTATTTTTTTATTTACTAACATAACAAAAGTAGTTACGTTAAGCCGTATAATGTTACCCGTTAACGTGGTTTTTTTAAAAAACAGACCGAAAAAGCAGTCTGTTTTCTTTTTATCTATTGGCTATCCTGTTCGCTTTTTCTTAATTCCACCCTCATTATTTTGCCTGATGCAGTTTTTGGTAATTTTTCGACGAATTCAATTTTCCGCGGATACTTATATGGAGCAGTCATATTTTTAACGTGGTTTTGCAAATTGGATACGATGTCGAGGTCATTTTTATTAACGCCTGGTTTTAAGATAACGAACGCTTTTACAATATTTCCTCGTACTTCGTCAGGACTTGCGACAACTGCACATTCCTGAACAAATGGATGCTTTACAAGTGCATCTTCTACTTCGAATGGTCCAATGGTGTAGCCAGAGCTGACGATAATGTCATCACCACGTCCTTCAAACCAGAAATAACCTTCTTCATCTTTTTTAGCTTTGTCACCTGTAATATAATAATCACCACGAAATTGCATCGCAGTCCTTTCCGGTTCCTTATAGTACATTTTAAATAGTGCAGGAGTATTGATGTGAACAGCAATATCCCCTACCTCACCTATTTCGCATGGTTCACCAAATTCATTAATGATTTCCACATGATTTCCCGGAGTCGGTTTTCCCATCGATCCTGGTCTTAATTCCATGCCTTTAGTTATCCCAACAAGCAATGTGTTTTCCGTTTGACCATAACCATCGCGAACATCAACATTAAAATGCTTGCGGAATGTATCAATCACTTCCCTATTTAACGGTTCGCCGGCCGATACCGCACTACGTAAATGATCAAGCTTAAAATCTGATAAATTATCTGCTTTTGCCATGATTCTATATTCAGTAGGTGTACAACATAGAACATTTACATTATATTTTCCCAAAAGAGTCAGATACTTTTGAGCATCATATTTTCCATGATAGACGAAGCTTGTCGCCCCTGATCCTAATACGGAAAGGAATGGACTCCATATCCACTTTTGCCACCCTGGCCCTGATGTTGCCCAAACCACGTCTTGTTCTTCAATACATAGCCAATTTGGTGCCGCTGTTCTTAAATGGGCATATCCCCAACCATGTGTATGAACAACTGCCTTTGGATTACCTGTCGTTCCTGAAGTATATGGAAGAAATGCAGTATCAGTATTCATAGTATCCGCTATTTCTAACTCGCTTGAAGCCGTTTCTGCTAATTGTTCCAAAGATTCCCAGCCATCAATTGAAGGTCCTATAGCAAGTTTTATTAGCCCCTTTGCATTTTCCAATTCTTGAAACTGATCGATATACGGATAATAGCAAACAATGCCTTTTACATCTCCATGAGATATCCTATAATCCAAATCCTTAGCCTTCAACATTTCCGAACTTGGTATAACTATAATCCCCATTTTCAAAGCCGCTGTGTATACCTCATATGCTTCTATTAACCGTGGAACCATAACTAATATTGTATCGCCTTTTTCAAATCCCTTTTCTTTAAAAACATTACCTATCTTATTCGCATTTTCTAGTAGTTTTTTATATGTAATCTCTTTCTTAACACCTTGTTCATCTTCCCATTTAATCGCAAGTCTTTGCGGTTCTTGTGCGAATCTTTCTATCTCTTGTATGATATTATATGTTTCTGGCGCTATTAAATTTTCAGTATTCATCCTTCATCCTCCTTCACGTTCATTACTTCATTATACAAAAGGAAGAATACTTTGAACATGATTAAGGATTATCGGCTCAAAACCGCCACGTCGTGTGGCAAAGCCGATATGATCCACATCGTGTGGACCCAAGGATTATCAGCTGGAAATGTTACGTAGAAAGGAAGCGGGATTAATCCCGCTTCCTTATAGCCATTTATATTAATTTGTTTACTGTGATTGGCCACCTAATTGTTGTTCAGCCATTTGTACAAGACGTTTTGTGATTTCTCCACCGACAGAACCATTTGCACGTGAAGTTGTATCTGCTCCCAATTGAACACCGAACTCAGTTGCGATTTCGAATTTCATTTGGTCTAAAGCGTTTTGAACTCCAGGTACAACAAGATTATTACTGTTTGGCATGTGTTTTCACCTCCTTGTACAAATAGATTGTGCGAAAACACATGCCTTCATGCAATAAAAACGTTGGTAATTCTTCCTTTTCTTCCTTCAAAAGAAAATTTTTTCCGATGACGTTACACTTAGTAATTTTTCTTCCATGCCCTTCAGTATTAACCTTATCCTTTAACAATATAAGTAAAGGAAAGATGACAAGCTTAAAAAAACTCGCCATTTAGGATTTTGTACTCTTTAAGATTCACTTAAAACAAATCTTCTTCAGAATCGATTTTCGAGCGTTTTCGGCAACTAACAATAATCGTTTCAGTTTTCTCTACCGCTTCCGTCAACAAAGGATCCCAGTCAAATTTCTTTTCATACATCGTTATTTTATCTAATTTTGGACGCGTTTTTGGCGCAGGTGGGGTAAAAATAGTACAACAATCTTCATAAGGGCGATTAGAAATTTCCATCGTATCAATATCTTCTGCAATTTTTATTATGTCTAACTTGTCCATCGTAATGAGCGGACGAATAATTGGAGTACTTGTAACGTCATTAATTGCAAACATGCTATCCATCGTTTGGCTTGCTACCTGTCCAAGACTTTCTCCCGTAACAATCGCTTGTCCTTGACGGTTCTTTCTAATCTCATCTGTTATGCGTAACATCATTCTTCTTGTTGCAGTCATTGAATAAGCTTCAGGAATTTCATTATGTATTGTTTCCTGAATAACTGTAAATGGAACGATATGAACTTTCACGCTCCCACTGTATTGACCAAGTTTTTCAGCCAAATCCAGAACTTTTTGCTTCGCTCTTTCGCTAGTAAAAGGTGGACTATAAAAATGAACTGCTTCTACAATAACACCGCGTTTCATTGTCAAATACCCTGCGACTGGACTATCGATACCTCCTGATAGCATAAGCATTGCTCTCCCAGATGAGCCAACAGGGAATCCACCAGCACCTTGAATCACTTCTCCTGAAATATATGCAGCTTCTTCTCTTACTTCTACGATCAAGTTAATATCAGGTTTCTTCACATCTACTTTTATATCTTCTGTATGGATGAGAATATGTGCACCAACTGCATGATTTAAGCCATTTGAATCATATTCAAATTTTTTATCTGATCTGCGTGCCGAGACTTTAAATGTATTTCCTGGAATATGGGCTTGCTGAATAATATGTAACGCAGCAGCCCGGATAGCTTCAATTTCCTTTTCCGTTTTGATCGCTGGACTAAATGATTGAATACCGAATACCTTTTTTAAAGCCACAATGACTGATTCCGCTTCTTCTCCATTTAAAAGCACATACATTCTATCCCAATCAGATTCAATTTTAATTTTTTCAAAATCTTGTAAAATAAATTTAATATTTTTCTTTAACTTAGTGACGAAATGTTTTCTGTTTCGCCCTTTCAAAGACATTTCGCCATACCTAATTAAAATTCGATCATAATTCATTATATTCGCCTCATTACCTTATTTAATCGTTGTAAAATTTTGCTAAGCGCTTGGAAAAAGATCTCCGCTTCTTCTAGCGTATTTCCATACGATAGACTGATTCGTACTGCACCGATAGCTAATTCACCACTGACTCCCATCGATTTTAATGTAGTGCTTGGCAGCTTATCCTTCGATGAACATGCACTTGTTGTAGAAAGAACAATTCCTTCCTCTTCTAAAGCATGGACGAGCACTTCTCCTTTTAGCCCTTGAGCAGAAAAATTGATAATATGCGGAGCTGCGATTACTGGAGTATGAATAATGATGCTAGGTATGGCTTGTAACCGATCATATAGGAAGCGATGAATTCGTAAAAGCTCCGCTCCCTTGTTTTTCCGATTTAACTCAACCAGTCGCAATGCTTTTGCCATTGCAACAATACCTCCAGTATTCTCTGTCCCACTTCTCATCTTTAGCTCCTGATTTCCTCCAGAAATGAGTGGTTCCAGTTTTACACCTTGTCTTTTAAATAAAAAGCCCGTTCCTTTCAAACCATGGAATTTATGTGCTGAAAACGTACAAAGATCCAGAAACAATTCATATATATCAATGGGTAACTTCCCTGCAGCTTGCACAAAATCCACATGAAAAAGAATCTTTGGATAGTTTTTTAATAGTCGGCCTATTTCACCTATCGGTTGTATAGACCCCGTTTCATTATTCACATACATGATTGATACGAGCGTCGTTTGTTCCGTTATCGCAGCTTTTAAGTCGAAAACGGACACGACACCATTCTTATTTACTGGTAAATAAGTGATATCAAAACCCATTGATTTGAGCTGCTCACAGGGTTCTTTCACTGACGGATGTTCAATCGCAGTAGTAATGATATGATTACCTCTACCTCTATGCATAAAAGCAGCACCTTTGATCGCCAAATTATTTCCCTCTGTTCCACCAGATGTAAAATAAATCTCTGCCGGTTTTACATCACATAGATTCGCTATTTGTTCACGAGCGCGAGTGAGCAACTGTTCTGATTTTCCACCGAAATTATGAAGAGATGATGCATTCCCATACATATCACTACTTACCTTTATATAAGCATCCAGCACATCTTGATGAGGCTTGGTTGTCGCACTATTATCAAAATATATCAATATAAACACCTTCTAAGTGAAATTCATTATGCAGTTTTATATCATATCATACATTTTTATCCCCGAAAACAAACATTTACTTTAGAAAGATGATTACTCTTTTGCTTTACTTGAGAAGTATGAATTCGTTGCTGACAACATTCCTCATTAATTTCTGTCAGAATCTAAAAATTCTTTTCGGCTTTGTATACTTTTCCATCCTTTAATAGAAATAGCACAAATTATTGAATAAAAGATGATTCCACTAAGCCAAAATGGTATAGTTTCCGGTATAAAGTTTAATATTGAAAAGTTAAACATATTCGTTAAATACTTACTAATAATAGAATATAGATACACAAATACTAGTAGAATAAGAATATTCTTAACATACGGACCAAAACGCCGTTTCTTTTTATCCCAGCGAATATATGCTAAGACTAAAGCAAGCGTGATAAACATATTCCAATTCATTTTTTATACATACTCCCCCTAGATTAATTTTTCCTTGTCTTTCCAACTTTTTTGGATCATATCTTATCTTTATATTATGTTGATAATTGGATGAAAATTAAAGGAAACCCTATTTAAAAAGCTTCCTCCATTCTTGTTCAACTAACGCACTCCGCTCTTAAAGTACAACCTTTCACAATCTTCGATATATAAAAGGAATTATGTTCATTAGTAATGATTACACCATACTTAATTTTTCAATTGCCTGCTTTTCATCTGGAAAGAAAAATATATCTTTCCCTTTATTACTCTCATAGATAAAGTCTTTCAAACTCTTACTTGAATATACAGAAAAGTCTCCTACAACGGCTATTTTCACATGATAATTAATAAACTTTTGTAATATTTCCCCTGCAAGTTTCGTACTTAAGTGAAAAAAGTCCTCACATATTGCCGATTTATTCAAAATTATACGGTTACAGCCAGTTTCATACTGTACTGTCGCCATAAAATCCAATGCCGACTGAACATCTTTTATTAGTATCTCGGTACTGCTTATAACAGCAATTTCAATATTATTCTGTTTAACGGTATTTGTTTTCATTAATAGTCCTCCATTTCGGTAAATAAGTTTGTTGTACAAATCCTCTGATTTTTGTTTGATTTTCTGGAACATTAATACATCTAATTATATTTTACAGTAGATGAACATTGCTATCATGAGTCCTTGTTGAACAAACCTGCATCCGTTGGTTGAATAGTATTTACACATTAAATTTTGGCAGTCTCAAACTGTCACATGTGTCTTTCATTTCAAATACAAATGATGTTAAAAAAAACCAAGCAAGGTTAATTATCAAGATATTTCGTAGCCACGCCTTTAAAGCGGTGATTAAACGACCACCAACAAAGGAAGAAAGTTCTACATAGCGTTTAACTCATTGGTAAACTTGTTCTTTTTTGTAAGTGGTAATTTGTCGATATACTTTAACAAGTTGCTAAATGCTTTGCTCACCTTGATAACCTTACTCGAACGTTTGTTCCTGTTATTGATTATATCAAGAGTTCGGACAGGCATACAATATCAACATTTACCTTTAACAGAGCCATTAATATAAAAAGCAGTGAATTTCTGTTTAGAAATTCACTGCTTTTTTACTTATAGTGGATTCATTGTCATAACCTGCATACGGTGGCTTACGTTTTTCTTTATCATCAAACGTTTTTATCGTCGTTTAATATTTCTTCTATTCGTTTTAATGCGCCAGGTTCGACTGCTTCAACCGCTGTGGCTGCCTGTTCAAGCGCTGATTTATACTCATAATTTCGAAACGATTGCTCTGCTTGTTCTAGTCCAGAACGCAATTCAGGATGCCGGACGCGATAACGATTTCCGTATTGAATAACTTTTTCCGCCAAACGAGCATTTTCTATATGATCTACTGTACGTGTATGTAAGTGATCAACCGTATCTTTCGCATCAGTCAGATACTTTTGAACTGACTTCATATTAAGAGGTTTTTCATTTAAACTTTTATAGACATCTTCAATTTGCTCTTCAGACTGATCATATAAAGATTCAAAATCACTTGGTAATCCTGGCATTTTACTTTTTTGTACAATCCTGATAATTTCATTGATTTTCTTTTGAATAAATTTCAAACTATCTCTAGCCTCTAGTTCATCTTTACGTAGATTTTGCAATCGATCTGTAAATTCCGATTGCTTATCCTGCATTGTTTGCAACTCCATCTCAATTTCCTTTAAATCTTCACTTAAAAGAGAAAATGCGGATGTCTCCTCAGATATTTTTGCTTTCAATAGATCATAACGCTTCATAAGTTTTCCTAAACTTTTCTCAAATGATTTAGGAACATCAAGATCATTATCAAGTAATTGATAGCTATTTCTCACCGTATCTGTTTCGGCTGCAATTTCCTTATTCACATCCACTAATTGTTCGATAACAAATCCGATTTTTTCATTTTCTTTCATCACATAATGTTTTTCATACACTTCTTTTTCTAACATATCATAGAGCATTTCGAGTTTTTCCTTCATATCGTCGAGGCCATTTTCAACTTCTTCTACCTCTGTATTCTTAAGAAATTCCCTATATGTTTCTAGTTGCTTTTCTAATTCTTGAAGTTGCTTTTCTAGTTGCAGATGTTCCAATATAAAGCCTTGTTGGATCATTTCCCTGTATCCATCAGCAAGCTCATTTTTCTGTGTTGGAATTACTGTTTGGCATTCCGTCAATAAATCAGGTATTTTCTCCATTTTGTCTTGTAATTGGGTCATTTCGTCAGCTAATGTAAGAACTAGTTCACGTGCTGATAAATAGTCTCCTTGGTTCGTTAGCTCTTCGTAACCAGCTATCTTTTCTGCTGTCGTATCAAGCATCTTTTCCAATTGTTCCGCAGCTATTCCATATGTATAGCGATGCACGAGTATATTTTTCTTAGCCAGTTGATACTGCTTAAGTATTTCTTCTATTTCTATTCGGTTTTTTTCTTCACTCGCGACTAGCTCGGCTACCTCTTCAAGGATTCCATCTATTTTTTGGTCTATCTCATCACTGACTACACTAATTTTTTCAAATATATCCCTTGCCTTATTAAATCTATATTTATCAGTATAATCTTCAGCGTCAAATAACATTTCATCAATATTCGGAAGCTTGACCGCAACAATATCATCCCACGTTTTCCGCCAGCCTTCGAATAATACTTCTGTTTCACCTATCATATTTAATGTTTTGACCTTACCCATTTCTTCGATAACAGGACGATGCATTAACTCCATTTTTTTTGATTCAAGACCATCTATTTCTTTATAATACCTTTTCCTGTATATGTATCCCACCGCAAACACAATAAGTAAAAAAATTATCGTAACAATGATGATTTCTACACCGTATTTCATTGTAAGCCCCCTGTTCCATCCATCAATCTAATCAGCAATATATAGTAAAATCGTTAATTTAAGGTTATGTTCTTCTATAATACCATGAGAATGACATGTTTTGACTAATAAAAGCATTTTTCTCCTGTTTTTTTTAGGATTAACAAAGCCAAATTGGTTTTCGATCTATATATGTTTACATTCCACGAAAATAATTACTTAAGGTAAAGTACCAGTACATCATATAAACTGACTAACTGACTTTTGCGGGGGGAATTGTTGTGATCATTGTCCAATTTAATTTATATAAATGAAAAAAATCGTCTTTTAGAATGACGATTTCATTAGATCATATGCCGTATAGGTACAGGACTCAAGTGGCAAATTTCCTTAGCATTGCTAATTGAAGCGTCTATCCATCCTTGTATTGCATCCAAATACTTATCTGCAAAATACCGCTCTTGCGGAATAATTCCCCACACTTCCCTAATATACTGACTGTTCAAATAAGGCATCATTAGCATTCCTTTTAATTGAATTATAAATAGGTCCATCGGGAATAGCATTCGTTTATCTTGAAATAGTATTTGGATCATTTTTTTAAAATAAAAGCGTTCCTTCATCATATAGGAAGAAATGACTTCTCGAGTTAGCTGTGAATCAATCGAAACCTCCCGCCATATAAACCGCGCTAGCAAATGATTTTCACTTTGAAATTGAATAATTCTTTTGAGGGCTCTATTTAAACATACATTGGCATGATCGATTCTTAATTTTCCCGCCTCTTCCTCAAGACATGCTACATAAGGATCAAAAAAACTGATAAGACACTTTTCTAGCAATCCTTGTTTCCCTTGAAAATAATAGGAAATATTAGCGGCATTTACATTTGCACGACTAGCAATATCTCTGATCGTTGTACCTTGATAACTTTTCGTATTAAATAACTCGATTGCGGCATCCATAATTGCTTGCTTTGTCGTTTTACCTTGTACAGTCATTTGCTTCCCCTTCTCTTTTCTTGAATATTTTAAATTTATATGCAAAAATAAAACGATATATAAATAATTTCTCTTTGTTTAGATAAATTCCTTTGTTTAGTTCTCGACAGTTTATTTAAAGACAGGAGAATATTGTAAATTTTTGTAGGAGGATGAGAAATTTGTTTGAAGTAAAGGACTATAGTGAAGACCGAGTGAAAAGCTACAATCTCTTGATTAAACAATTAGACGCCTTACTTGATGGGGAACCGAATCGTATCGCTAATCTAAGTAATGCTTCGGCATTATTGGGTCAATTTTTAGATAGAATTAACTGGGTGGGCTTCTACCTAACTGAAGGAAGCGAACTTGTCCTAGGACCTTTCCAAGGCCTACCTGCCTGTGTAAGAATTCCACTTGGCAAAGGTGTTTGTGGTACTGCAGCAGCACAAAAAAAGGCAATCGTCGTTCCTGATGTTCAGGCATTTCCAGGTCATATTGCTTGCGACGCAGCATCTCAATCAGAAATTGTTATCCCATTAGTTATAGACGGTAAAACAATTGGCGTTTTAGATATTGACAGCCCTGAGAAGAATCGGTTCGATGATGTTGATAAGGTACAGCTTGAAAAATTCACGGAAACACTTCTAAAATACATTTAACATTAATATAAAAAACAGGCCCATTGTTGATTAAGGCCTGTTTTTATTCTTTAAAAGATTGAACTTCTTTTATATTTATTCTATTTTTCCCCGCTCGTTTTGCCTCATAAAGAGCAGTATCAGCTCGATTAAATAAATGTTTCACTTCATCGTTTTGCCCAAATATCCAATTGGAAATACCAAAAGTCACAGTTACTTTCGGCTTTGTTGCTTTAGAAATCACCTCACGAAGGCGCTGAGCAATTTGAATACCGATAGCTAGTTCTACATTAGGCAAATACACAGCCATTTCTTCTCCACCCCAGCGAGCACCAATATCAGTTAATCTTAGATAACCTTTAATTAAATTAGCAACTTGAATTAGCACCTCATCACCCACTTGATGACCGTATGTATCATTAATATCCTTGAAATCATCAAGATCCATTAATATAAATGTCCCTCCACGATCCGATTTCATCGAAAGCGCAATCGCATCATTTAAATAATTTCGTGCATACAATTGTGTTAAATAGTCCGTCACAACCATTTTCTCTAATTTTCCCCGTAATAAAGAATTAGTAACTGCTGATGAGGATCTATGAATAAGCGATTGGAATAATCTGAATATATCGAATGTAAAACTATACGGCTCCACACCTACAGCAATCGCTATTCCCTTTATTGTTTCACCGTCAACCATCGGCACTGCCATTATTGTTCCATATAGGCATGCTATGTCCATATCCAGCTGAGCTGTATCTCCAATAAAAATCCCGTCTTTTTCTGCCTGAACTGCGTTGTAAACATAATCAATTAATGCTATTGCATCATCTTTTTGGAAGTAATCTGAACTTTGCTTCAAAACTTTCACTCCTTCATCGATACAAACAAAGCATATTGCCGATGCAGAGAAAAAGCTTGATACCTTTGTAGCTAAATATTGGATTGTCTCCTTGAAGCTCGATATAGTATTTAATTCGTATGACGTCTCATTTATAAACCTCAAATCATCAATCAATTTCCGTGATTGCTGATAAAGTTTCGCATTTTCTAATGCGCTGCCCGCTGTATTAGCTAAAAGCCGTATAAAATCTATTTCACTATTTTTTAATGTTTGTGGTCCATCCGTTTGAACTTGTAATACGCCATATACACCTTGTTTTCCTTTTAATGGTGCGTATATAATAAGACATTCGCCATTTTCCAATTTTAAAGTACCATTTACATAGGAATCTATAGCAGTTACATTTTCCGAATTATATTCAAGCTCTTTTATCGGTAGATCATCTGAATTATTATGATCATTAGACATTAACAAGCAATATTCATATCGGGGAAAAACTTTTTGCAAAGTTTGAATAATTTCCGCAAGCACGCTCGTAATGTCCATCGTCGAATGAAACTTCTCCGTAACATTATATAACTCTCTATATTTTACTTCTTCAAGCGATTTATGTTTAATGGGTTTTGTTCGATTAATGTTCATTTATATGCACCCGCCACATTTATGATGTTTTATACACATGACTAAATACCCAATACCATTAAATAAAACATGAAAAATACAATAATACACTTAGTTTTAGTTATTATTATACCATATATGAATCCTTTTACCTACAACTATTAATTATACTTTTCCATTCAGAGCTTGACTTAGTGTTCCAATAATTATACAATGATCTTTGTGTAAAATAATTGCAGCCTCAATGAATACTTGTTGCCCGTATTTTATTCCTCTATAAGAGGTGCATCGCGTAACCCGCCGCTGCTAGGGCGATGGTGCATGAATATAAAATACTCAACTATGTTATCTCATATTTGGTTTTTATTTTACAACTAAATAAAAACAGAGGAGGAGACTCTTTATGTCTCGTTATACTGGTCCAAGTTGGAAAATTTCTCGTCGTCTCGGCATCTCATTAAGTGGTACAGGTAAAGAATTAGAAAAGCGCCCTTACGCGCCTGGACAACATGGTCCTAACCAACGTAAAAAACTTTCTGAATACGGTCTTCAATTACAAGAAAAACAAAAACTCCGTCATATGTACGGTGTAAATGAACGCCAATTCAAGAACTTATTCGTTAGAGCAGGAAAAATGAAAGGTAAACACGGTGAAAACTTCATGGTTCTTCTTGAACAACGCCTTGATAACATCGTTTACCGTCTTGGTCTTGCACGTACTCGCCGTCAAGCACGTCAACTAGTAAACCACGGTCATATTCTTGTAGACGAAAGTCGCGTTGACATTCCTTCTTACAAAGTAGCACCTGGTCAAGTAATCAGTGTTCGTGAAAAATCCCGCAACCTTGACATCATCAAAGAATCAGTTGAAGCGACAAACTTCGTTCCTGAATACGTTTCTTTTGATGCTGAAAAGCTAGAAGGTACTTTCACACGTTTACCTGAACGTTCTGAACTACCTGCGGAAATTAACGAAGCATTCATCGTTGAGTTCTACTCACGTTAATTGAATTGAGTAGTAAATAGCACTATTTAAAACCCTAGAAGTTGAGTCATATCAACGATTCTAGGGTTTTTTCTATTTTATTGTGCTTTGTAGAATAAACCATCGATAATTATCTATTTAGGGGTAGATTTGGGGGAGGATTTTGGGTAATAAATATGTGGACAGGCGCACTCTTTTACATAAACAATATTCCCTCTCTCAATCGAGAAGGGGTTCTTTTAACTTCATTCAGCTGAAGTCCCCCACTTCTATAAGTGGCGGTATGAAAGCGGTCCACCTAATTCAGTGGGAGTGCAAACTCCGGAATGAAGTGAAAGCCTCCGGCAGATGTCACGGATTTTCAGAGGAATGAATTTTATCGAGCAAGCTCGATAAAATCTGGACTAAATTCCCGCCAAGGCGTAATTGATTTATTGCATAATATCAAATTCACATGAAAGTGAACGTGTTTATTCAGATTCCAAGCGCACGAGTTCTTTGTTTTTTTTCGCATAAAGGGCTATTAATATTAGGTTTATCTTTAGGCTCTCCTCCATATTTCTCATAAATTTCAAGAACACTTATAAACATCTCATTGAAGAGAGGAGCGTAAAGCATTATAATTTTAGGTTTAGAGTCATTATTATTTGATAAATCATAACGTGCTGTAAAGAATATCCAATTATTCTTTTGTAAAGGATGTTACATCTTTCCAGGCAATCCGCCGTCTAACTATGAGTTAGTTGGTACAGTAAATGTCATTGTTGTTCCAACACCAGGTGTGCTTATAACATGCAAACCTTTGCCGTACAATCGCTTCAAACGTTGTTCGGTATTGACTAGTCCAATGCCTCTTTTTCGATCGGGTTGGATTGTAAAGATTTGTTTTATCTTTTCTTCGTCCATCCCGACACCGTCATCGATAACAGCAATTTCGGTATAGCCGTCTTCTTTGCGGATTCGTATTGTTATTAAGCCTCCTTCGAATCGTTTCAACACCCCATGATTGACTGCATTTTCTACTAATGTTTGGATAGATAAAGGTGGTATCATAACATCTTTGACTTCGTCTATCTCCCATTTTATATGTAGCCGATCCCCAAAACGCTCCTTTTCAATATATAAATATGATTCAAGTAAATCAAGTTCAGTTTTAAGAGGCACGATCTTGTCTAAGTTTTTTAGATAGAAACTACTCTGTAAATAATGTGCGAACTTCTCAAGAAGCAGGGCCATTCTCGATGTATCTATCTCGCTTAATGAAACAATCGCATTTAACGTGTTTAACAAAAAGTGCGGACGAATTTGTGCTTGAAGCCATGCAGCTTCCATCCCTAATCGTTCATTAATTGATGCTTGTAAATCGGTTAATGCATGCACCCGAACATTTAACTCCACCGCATCGACTGGTTTTGTGACGTAATCATTTGCACCTGCTAAAAATCCAGTATAGATATCCTCCGGGTTACTTCGGGCTGTTAAAAGAAGGATAGGAAGTTCAGATATGGAAAATTTTTCCCTGATGGAACGGGTTAAATCATACCCAGACATGTTAGGCATCATAACATCCGAAATAATTAAATCCCATTCCTTCCATTCAATTTGTTTTAATGCTTCTTTTCCGCTAGTAACGATTTCTACCTCATATTGGTCTTCAGAAAGAATGTTAGTCAACACTTGCAAATTCACTGAATCATCGTCGACAGCCAAAATTCTCGGTCTGTATGATGATGCCATATTTTTAGTAAAAGCTTCAATCATCGCATGATGCAGAGCAATCGGTGTTTCTTTAATAGGTAGTTCGCTTATATCCGTATATGCGGATGTTGAAGCTGCTATTTGCTCTTCAAAAGAGCCTTCTGCTAGTGGTAAGGTAAATGTAAATACCGAACCTTTGCCAAAGACAGAACTCACTTTTATTATTCCACCATGCATTTCCACTAACTGTTGGCAAATACTTAGTCCTAGACCGAGACCACCACCAATTGCAGTGATACTGGAATCACCTTGTTCATATGGTTCGAAAATTGTACGTACCGTTTTTTCATTCATCCCTATGCCCGTATCGGTAATATGAATATGGGCCAACCCATCTTTTATGTCGGCATCGATCATAATAATTCCTTCATCCGTATATTTCACAGCATTATGTAGAAGGTTAAACAAAATTTGTATCAGCCGGTTTTTATCCGCTGCTACACTAGGAAAGTCACTTGGGATTCGGACTTCCATTTGAATATTTTTATTTTCAATAAGAACTTTAAGCATATCAACAACACCTGCAGAGATAGACTGTATGTCAAGACGCTCCCTTTGAAGATGAATCCTATGTTCCTTTAAGCGCGTAATATCTAGTAAATCTTTCAAAGTCCGTGACATATGATGCCCAATTGTCAGTTGAAGTTTCAAGTCATTTTGAGTTTTTTTATCTAGGTGATTGGGTCTGTTATACAAAATAGACTGTGCGATATTAATAATGCCATGTAATGGATTCCGAAGTTCATGGGATGTATTTGCAAGAAAATCATCCTTTTGCTTCATTTCTTTTTGAAGTTGAACAGCAAGATCTTCATTTGAGGCATTTAAAGCTAATAGTTGCTTATTTTGCTGCTCTGTTTTCCGAACTGACTCTGCAAAACTTTTACTCATCAGGATAACATGAATCATTACATAGACCCCAACTGCTGGCAACATCAACGTCCATGACTGATACCAATTCTGCCCTATTGCAAAATCATTAAAAAACGCCAGAAATATGAGCCCCATTCCGATTAGATTTATTTTTGCATTTCTGTTGTTATTGCGAATGCTCTTGGAAATAACGTAAATTACGTAGAAAAAGGTAGGGATAGTTAAATAAAACACATTGAAAAATAGAGCTTGAAAAAATACAGGTTGTGTAAATAAAGTGGTAACAATGAGTGCTAAATGTATAGTAACTAGCCCGTACATTATTTTCTTGGAAAACTCCTCTTCATGCCATTTCCACAATAAAATAACATAAATCATTGAAGTTGCCTCTGTTAAAATGTATTCTAATCTAGTGCCCCAGAGCCAAGACATATCTAAAAATATGAGCGTATAGTAAAAGGGAACAGTAAATAAAGCACGAACAGATATTAGCATAGCAAACATCCCAAATATAAAAAACACATGCTCCTGTCTGCGGTACCAAGCAAATAAAATCATAAACAAACCTATGATAAAAATACATCCATTCATAAAAAGAGTGCCTAACATATTTGTATTAAACTTTTGAGCCACAATTGAAGATTCCCCTAAATAAATGGAGTTCTCAAATCCCCCTCGAATATGGTCGAAGCTCGATACTTGGATGGTAAGATTCACCTTATCCGATTGCGCAATGAAATAACCTGTTCTCGGAGCCATCTCAGCAACATGTGAAGCGGGATCTTGCCCCACTGTGCCATTCCTAGATATCTCAATTTGATCTACAAAAAGGGTATAGGCACTGTATTGATAGGGAATATGAATTGCTAATGTCTCTCCTACATATTCTTCAGGGACTTTGATTGTTGCGCTATATGTTCCAAATGAATTTATGTCTCCTGTTTGTGTCTGAAATGAGCTAGGTAGTGAAACCACTCTCCCCATTCCAGTTCTTAAATGCTCTTTCACTTCATAGGGTGTCAATAATAATTTTTCGAAAAAATTCCATTCTCCATCTAATGCTGTATACAGCTCTTTTGATTGTAGCTTATCACTAAAATCAAATACCCCCAATGGATCGGACTGTTTCGCTGAGGTACTACGACTATCGAATCCCGTTGTCATTAATAAGATAGCTATAAATACTATTAAACATAGTTTATGTATATGCCTCATCTAACTCTCCCCCATTTTTAGGTACCAACCATTACCGAAGGACTAGAATAAGTACCCTGAGTAAATTCGTCATTACAATAGTACCAATCAAACAACTGTGTCACAAGGAACGGGCAATAATTTCCGAATAATTAAAAAGAACTTTTATCAATTATTAATCGATAAAAGCTCCATCAACATATTTTATATAGAGTCTGAAATATATTTAATCTAACTTGTCAAGTATTTATTTCTAGTCATTAAAAAGTGCCTATATCTGATACGTAAGGGTTTAGGGATGTTTCTATGGTTTGTAATAACATATAATAACGCGGTTACTTTATAATAGGATTGGACCGTTTTTGGTGCTAAATAGGTTTATTAGTAACTTTTGCAGATGATGAATAATGATCTGATAATATAATTGTTTTTTGTATATCATTTAAGATCGAAAACGGCTGTATCCTACCTGTTAGATCATGCAGGAAAGAGCCTTTTCTACCTTCTTCCACCTTCATTTTTACTACTTCATTTTTGCGTTTCTGCTTGAGTGACATTGGCAGGCATTTTTAAGGAAAAAAGAGCACATAAAAATGCAACAATCACAACCCCAGAACCAACGTGAGCTGTACTTACTACAGATCCCGTATATCCCAAGGCCACTCCGCCAATTCCAGATCCTAATGCAATCCCTAACTGTAATGCTGAGTTATTAATACTCTGATGAATATCTGATGAATCTGGATCTGTCTGGATGAGATAATTCTGTACAGGTGGTGCCAAAGCCCAACTCAGCGCTCCCCATATGATCATTACAACAAGAAATACGAGATATGAAAACGTTGAGTACGGAAGTACAAATAAGATAATAGCAAATGAACCAATAACAATTAAAATACTTTTCGTCGAACCAATTCGATCTGCAAGGGCTCCTCCAAATGCACCACCGCATACGGCGGCAAGACCAAATAGAAAATAACTTATGCTTATCCAATTTTGGCTTAGATGTAATGTATTTTCCAAAAAAGGTGTAAAATAAGCATACACGGTATAATGCCCCGCTAACATGAACATCATTGCTAAATGAGTGCCTACAATTTTTATATTTCCAAGTGCCTTTATTTGCGCAGATAGCGGTAAAACCTTCTCAGTCGGAATTCGCTCTATAAATGTATTAATGAGAATAATAGAACCAATCGAAAGGATTGCAATTCCTAAAAAAACAGTACGCCAACCATAAGCATTTGTAATAAGAATCCCAATAGGAACCCCCAATACAAGGGATGAACTAATACCCATATAAATAACTCCTAATGCTTTTGCGCGATGTGTTGGCTTCACGATTTTCGTTGTAATAGTTAGTGATAGTACAATAACTAAAGCTGCACTCATCGCTGTAAATATCCGGGCAGTCATCACTAATGAAAAAGTTGGACTAAAATAAGTCATAAGGTTTCCTAAAAAAAATACTGTTAACGCTAAAAGATACAACTTTTTACGTTCTATTTTTGCTGTTAATGATAAAAGCACAGGGCCAGAAATAGCATAGACAAGTGCAAAAACAGTAATCAATTGTCCGGCAGTTCCTATCGTTACATGTAAATCATCTGCAATAATCGGTAAAATGCCACCTACTATTAATTCCACCAAACCTACAATTACAGCAGATGCCGCAAGTATAAAAACTTTAAAGTTCACGAAATCTTCTCCTCTCTTACTTCTATTTATTAACATCCCCTATATCTGAAATTTAAAGACAAAAAAAACCCCGACTACAAGTTGATGTGTAGTCAGGATTTAATGGTTCCTGGTAGAGACCCTCAAACCATATTATTGAGGTTATACATTTTAAATTTCACGATAAAGAAAACTCGGTTCAGCTTTAAACCTTTCAACACAAAAGATGTTGCGATTCGATCATTCGCGCACTTAGTCTGTCCTCCACCTATTATAAGTGAACACTGTGTAGATAAGCTTACCAATTTATAATCTATCATGCTTTCTCTTACTTTTCAATAGATTTTAATAAACTATAATAGTAAAGTATTTAATTGATACCTCTGTGAAAGTTCTGAAATAACAGCTGTAAAAGATTGAAAACTCCAAAATGGTATGATTTAGTAACCAACAGGTAGTAAAATAGATACTGACATAAAAATAGACTAGACCTTGTACAGTCTAATCTAATGATTAATTATCTATTTATTAAAAAGCCTTTTCCAGCAATTCCTGATTCACCATCTTTGCCAGCTCCAGACACTGCTCAAGATCATTCACATCTGGCTTAAGATCAATGGTCAGTCGTTTCGGTATAACGTCTGCTCCCAAACTTTCAGCACGATCCGCAATGATGTCAACAGCTCCACCATATACCTCATATAGTGAGTCAGCAGATCCAAATACACCAACAATTTTCCCTGTTATATCTACGTGCTCTAATTCCTCGTAAAAATCCTCAACATCAAATGGAAGGCTACCTTCAACCCATGTAAGTGTACCAATTAAAACAGCATCATAATCTAAAAGTTCCTTAACCTCTACTTTATCAAAATCAAATGACTTTGTGACTACTTGTGCTTTTTCTCGATCAGATAATCGCCCATCGTTTTTGCCATCAGTTCTGTATTACCTGTCATGCTCCAATATACTACTAATACCTTACTCATTTTCCTGCCCTCCATTCTAACTAGAACATCATAGATTGCCAGCTTCGAATAAACAGTATTCAAAGCATTTTTTGTGATTAGGAGTCCATAACTTTTTTGACTGCTTTTACTTCATATCTTCCGCCCTCTGTATTAATCAAGTATTCAGGCTTTGGCTGACCACGTTTTGCTTTATGTCCAGCTAAATGAGCACCACTTCTTTCCCACTGTTTCCAATGATCCTCTGATTCCCAGCGAATCATTACAACAAACTCTTCTTCTCCACGTCTAGCTTTTTGTTGCATGACCGTTACATCAACGAATCCTTCCTGCTCCTCGATAATGCCCTTCTTACTAAATTGTTGGACAACTTTATCGGCATTACCTTCCGTAACGACCATTTTTCTTAACGTAACAAACACACAACCAGCTCCTTTTTTATGATGTCCCACTTTAAATCAGCGTCAATGAAGTCGGTTACTTAAATCAAATCTATTAAAAGTGCATTTCAATCGTTGTGCTAGGTCCGGAATCTCATAACTTCTCGGTATTGTTTGTTTCATGTTAAGACCTTTTTCATAATGCTTTTATGAATAGTCTTTACCTGATAGAGACTTTTTTCTTGGATTTTTAAAAATATTTCTAAATTAACAAAAAGCCAGCCTCCATGGAAGCTAGCTGTATATTGCTTATTTATATTGAATTAAATAATATCTTTTCTTCCCGCGACGGATAATAATAAACGCTCCACCTAGTTTATCATTTTCTACTAATTCATATTGAATATCTGTTACACGTTCACCATTAATGGAAATTGCTCCGTTTTGAATATCCTCTCGGGCCTGACGTTTCGACGAAGAAATTTTCGCAGTAACTAGCAAGTCGACTAGAGCAACATTCTCCCCAGCATGAGTGTAGGAAGGGACGTCCTTGAAGCCTTGTTCAATTTCTTCAGCTGTTAAACTTTTTACGTCTCCACTGAATAGTGCTTGCGTAATTCGTATCGCTTGCTGTAAAGATTCCTCTCCATGAATCAGACGCGTCATTTCTTCCGCCAATGCTTTTTGTGCTTTTCTTATATGTGGTTCTTCCTTAACTGATACTTCTAATGCTTCAATTTCTTCCTTTTCAAGGAATGTAAAGATTTTCAAGTATTTCACGACATCTGCATCTGCAGTATTAATCCAGAATTGATAAAATTCATAAGGAGTCGTCTTCTTCGGATCAAGCCAAATCGCGCCCCCTTCTGTTTTACCGAACTTTGTGCCGTCTTCTTTTGTCACAAGTGGAATGGTCATCCCATATGCTTTAGCGCCTTCTCCAGCCATTTTCCTAATAAATTCTAAGCCGGTTGTAATATTCCCCCATTGATCGCTTCCACCAATTTGCATTTTACAATTAAAGTTTGTATATAAATGGAAGAAATCGATCGCTTGAAGTATCGTGTATGAAAACTCAGTAAAGGAAATTCCATTATCCAAGCGTGATGAAACGATGTCTTTTGCAAGCATATAATTTACACCGATATGCTTTCCAAAGTCACGTAAAAAAGTAATCACGTCCATAGAACTAACCCAATCATAATTATTCGTCATGATTGCGCCATTTTCACCTTCAAATTCAAATATTTGCTCCAGTTGTCTCTTAATACCTTGCACATTTAAGTTTACTTGCTCTGTCGTTTGTAGCTGACGTTCTTCCTTCTTTCCACTGGGATCACCGATTAACCCTGTTGCCCCGCCAACTAAGACGATCGGTCTATGTCCATGCTTTTGAAAACGCCTCAATGTCAAAAACGGTAATAAATGACCAATATGCATACTATCTGCAGTCGGGTCGACACCACAATATAGTGAAATCTTCTCCTTCTCAAGCGTTTCCTTCATTCCTTCAGCATCTGTTTCCTGATATATAATTCCGCGCCAATTCAAATCATCCATTAAATTTTCCATGTGTATTCCTCACTTTCTTTTATAAAAAACAAAAAACGCCCCTTCGTATAATACGAAGGGACGATGATTCACCGTGTTACCACCCAACTTGGGAAATTAATCCCCGCTCATTATTGATAACGGTGAAAGCCCACCGTTTGCTGCTACTTTACTGTTCACAGCAAAAGCTCAAGGAGGTAATTCATCAGACTGTTTGTGTCGATTTCCAGCAAGCATCGACTCTCTAAGAACAGGGACAGTTGACTACTTATTCCTATCTACGCATTCATTTTACTTTAGATATATTTTATTTTACACATATCGAAAAAGAAATGTCAAATATCATTAGATTTTATCCATTACTAGTCTATATTACTAGTAATTTATGCTATAATAATAATGATTTTGGAGGGGATTTTAATATATGACAAATCAAGAAAATAGTAAATGGAGTCGAATTAAGTCATCCATTACTGCTTTAAAATACAAAAAAATCATTAAAGGAATGCGTATCACTTATGGAGTAGCTTGGAATTTAGTTCTCCTTCTTTTAGTAGTATTCCTTATTGGTGGTGCTTTTGCCGGCGGTGTTGGAGCAGGTTATTTCGCGTCTCTTGTGAAAAGTGAAAAGGTCCGATCAGCAGAAAGCATGATTAAAGATATTAATCAATTTGAAGAAACTTCTAAACTATACTTTGACAATGGTGTTTTCCTTGGAAAACTTCGTTCAGATATTGACCGGGAAGAAGTAAAAATTGATCAAATATCCGACAACTTAAAAAAAGCTGTAATTGCAACTGAAGATGAATATTTTTATGAACATAACGGTGTTGTACCAAAGGCGTTACTGCGCGCGGTATTTCAGGAATTTACAAATTCTGCAGTACAAACCGGCGGAAGTACGCTGACACAACAATTAATCAAAAACCAAATTTTGACGAATGAAGTGTCATTTGACCGTAAAGCGAAAGAAGTTCTCTTAGCGCTTAGAGTAGAACGATTCCTCAAAAAAGATGAGATATTACAAGCATATTTAAATGTTTCTACATTTGGTCGTAATTCCTCTGGACAAAATATTGGTGGGGTCCAAGCTGCAGCCCAAGGGATTTTCGGTGTAGATGCAAAAGATCTAAATTTACCGCAATCAGCGTTTATTGCCGGCTTACCGCAAAGCCCCTTCGGCTATACACCGTTTACGAACGAAGGCGAAAGAAAAAGTCCCGAACTGTTGGAACCTGGCTTGAAAAGATTAAGAACAGTTTTAAGTAGAATGCATCGTGAAGGATATATCTCTGAGAAAGAATATAAAGAAGCTGTTAATTACGATATCACTGCTGACTTTATTAAGAAACAACCTAGATCATTCGAAGAATACCCTGCACTTACCTTCGAAATTGAAGAAAGAGCAGTAAAAGTAATGATCGAAGTCCTTGCGGAAAAGGATGGTCATTCTAAGGAAGATTTGAAAAAAGATAAAAAACTATACAGTAAATATTGGACGCTTGCTGATCGTGATATTCGTCAAAACGGCTATCAAATTCATTCAACAATCAATAAAAAAATGTATGATGCGATGGATAAAGCGAAAGATGAATATCAAAATTATGGTTATACCAAAAAAAGAGAAAAGAAAAATCCAGAAACAGGGAAAATTGAACTTGTCGATGATCCTGTTCAGGTTGGCGCCCTTCTTATGGAAAATAAAACTGGAAAAATATTAAGTTTTGTCGGTGGCCGTGATTTCAAACTGGAAGAGATGAATCATGCGACACAGTCCCATCGTCCAAATGGATCAACAATGAAACCACTCTTGGTTTACGCTCCAGCGATGGAACTTGGATTAAGCGCACCTGGTGCTATTGTTGCCGACGTACCAATCACTGTTGCGAATGGAAGTAGCGGAACACATACCTTTAAAAACTATTCAAATGGTAACTTTGCGGGCACTTATCATGGTCTCGTTACAGCGAGGGAAGCACTAGCGAGATCTTATAATGCTTCAGCCATCTATACTTATTTGAAAATAAAAGATAAAAAACCAACTCAATACTTGGAGAAAATGGGGTTTCAATCCCTAACTACTGTTGACCATGAAAGTTATTCTGCCGCACTTGGGGGAATCCAGGAAGGTGTAACAGTAGAAGAAAATACGAATGCATACGCAACTTTTGCAAACGGTGGGAAATTTATCGATGCTTATATGATAGATAAAATAACCGATCATGATGGAAATATTATTTACGAACATAAAGTGGAACCTGTCGATGTATTTAGCCCACAAACAGCTTACTTAACGATTGATATGATGCGCGATGTGTTTAAAGGCTATGGAACGGCTGCCGCGCTTCCTGGAATGCTTAAATTTTCCACGGATTGGGCAGGTAAAACAGGTACAACTAGTGGTCCTAATGATGCATGGTTAGTTGCTACTAATCCAAACGTCACATTTGGCACATGGATTGGTTATGGTAAACCAGAGCCTCTCTCAAGTGATGGAAGTGAAAGTAGGCGTAATTATGGAATCTGGGCCAAATTAATGAATGTTGCCTATGATGTAGCGCCTGATATTATTGACCCAAATGAAAACTTTAAAATGCCAGGTGGAATTGTCAGCAGATCATTTTGTGCTGTTTCAGGAATGTTACCATCTGAAGCTTGTTCAAAAGCAGGCTTAGTCAAAACAGATATTTTCAATGCAAAATATGTGCCGACTAAACGTGACGATAGCCTAGGAACAGGGCGGTACGTCATGGCAAATGGAAAAAAATATATGGCCCTTGAATCAACGCCGAAAGAATTTACGGATCCTGGTATGTTACTTGACCCAGACTTCGTTAAACGAATTACCCAAGGTAGAGTAAATGACATTTCGCAACTCATTCCAAATAACGATCTTTGGAAGAATGTACTTGTCGCTAATGCTAGGCTCAAGGATGATGGATCTGCGCCTAGTGCCGTTAAGGCTTCACACTCCGATAGTACTATTAATTGGTCGGCATCATCGAGTAATGATGTGGTCGGATATCGTATTTATTCGGAAGATGGTAAAAAATTAGCATCGATCCGATCTGGTGAAACACTTTCTCGTAAAGTTGGAGATGCTGCATATTATGTAGTAGCAGTTGATGTAGCAGGCCGCGAATCATCCCCTTCTGATAAAGTAGGCAAGACAAAGGAAGATAAGAAAAAGGAAGAAGAGGTAAAGAAAAAAGAAGAAGCAGAACAAAAGCAAAAACAGGATGAAGAAAAAATGAAACAAGACGAAGAGAAAAAGAAATTAGCTGAGGAAAAAAAGAAACAGGAAGAAGTAAAAAAGCAAGAACAAGAAAAGAAAAAACAAGAAGAAGCTTCGAAAGAGGCCGATAATCAATAATTCATAGAGAATCTCCCCTCATCACAATGTGACTAAGGGGATTTTTTTATTTCTAGACAATCATTTAACAATCATCTCACCCATTTCTTTATTTGACATTTCATGCTATCTTTTTACTGGCACTCTATTTGCCATCCATACGTTTGCTTAATCCCCAATTATCGGCACACAAAAGAGACCACATCAAGTAGTGGTCTCTTTACCTTAGGTCATCATCGATATGGGTCACGCTTTACATTCTATTCGAACCTTCCTTACTAATCTAGTCTTCCATTGTTGAAAGGTCACCTGTTGGGAGATTAAGTTCCCACGCTTTTAGTACACGGCGCATAATTTTTCCGCTTCGTGTTTTTGGTAGTTTATCACGAAATTCAATCTCACGAGGTGCAGCATGTGCAGCAAGCCCGGTTTTTACAAATTGACGAATATCCTCTTTCAATTCATCAGTCGGTTCAATGCCATCAAGCAAAGCAATAAATGCTTTAATTATTTCTCCACGCACTGGATCTGGCTTACCAATAACGCCAGCCTCGGCAACCGCAGGATGTTCAAGTAACTTACTTTCTACTTCAAATGGACCGACACGTTCACCTGCTGTCATTATTACGTCATCTACGCGACCTTGGAACCACAAGTATCCATCCTCGTCCATATAAGCAGAATCACCAGAAACATACCAGTCGCCCGGCAAAAAGTATGATTCATACTTTTCTTTATTGTTCCAAATTTGGTGCATCATTGCTGGCCAGCCTTTTTTTATTGCTAGATTTCCCATCCGATTTCGAGGTAGCTCATTACCTCGATCATCGACAATCGCGACTTCAACACCTGGTATGGCTTTACCCATCGAACCCGGTCGAATTTCCAAACAAGGATAGTTAGCAATTAATAATGCACCTGTTTCTGTCATCCACCATGTGTCATGAATCCGCTTTTTGAATACTTCCATGCCCCAGCGAATGACTTCAGGATTTAACGGTTCACCTACACTTACGATATGTCGTAACTGAGATAAATCGAATTTTTTCACGACTTCATTACCTGCCCCCATCAACATTCTAAATGCAGTTGGTGCACTATACCAAATTGTAACTCCATAATCCTCCAATACTTTGTACCACGTCTCTGGCTTAAAGCGTCCACCTACAATGACATTTGTTGTTCCTGTTAGCCATGGACCAAATATTCCATAGGACGTTCCTGTCACCCATCCAGGGTCTGCTGTACACCAATAGACATCATCTTCTTGCATATCTAGAATCCAACGTGCAGTTTGATAATGTTGGATCATCGCATTATGTACATGTAATACTCCCTTCGGTCTACCTGTTGATCCAGATGTATAGTGAAGAATCATCCCATCTTTTCGATCAACCCATTCGATATCTAAATTTTTGTCAGCCTCAGCCATTCTTTTATTAAAATCAAAATAGCGATCTGACTCTTCTATATTATCCCCTACAAGAAATATATGCTGTAAATGCGGCAATTCATCTACCGGCACCCTTTTAAGTAGTTCCGGGGTTGTAACTAGCACTGTAGCATCGCTGTCTTCAAGTCTATCTTTCACTGCACCTTCCATAAAAGCCTCGAATAACGGTCCACTAATAGCACCAATTTTAATAGTTCCTAAAATAGCAAAATATAATTCAGGTGTTCTCGGCATGAAAACAAAAACCCTATCTCCCTTTTCTACTTTCCCTACCGATTTCAAAACATTTCCTGCTTTATTCGACATTTCCTTCATTTCACGAAAAGTAAACTTCTCATCTCTGATTGCATCACGATAATATAAGGCGATCTTATTTTCCCTGAAGGATTCTGCATGGCGATCGATTGCTTCATACGCCATGTTAACCCGGCCGGTTTGATGCCATGAAAATTGTTGCTCCGTTTCCGACCAATCAAAGCTTTCGTATGTTTTGTCATAGTCTTGCAGATTATATTCTCCCTTGATGACTGGCAACGCTTCCAACTTCATGTTCACAACTCCCCTTTATTCTTCGTCCAGTTCCCATGAGCGGATTACTCTAACCGATCAATCCATAGAAACTTTTCTAGAAATTACATTTCCTATTATAATATACAATATTAATATTCTCAATTTTTTTATAATAAAAATGAAAACGTTTCATCAATCTCTATTTATATGTATAATAAAAGAAGCAGAGTTCTAGACTTTTTCTATCATTTAGCAGAATGAGATTTTATGGAGGGGGCATCCAGTGAAACATAAAAAAACGTACAATTCTCTGGAAATGAACACTATAAATGGCGAATTAATCATTGAAGGACCTATCCCTACAGCTGAATTAGCTTCTCTAGATTTTCATGAAAATCTAACTGCTTTCAGACCAGCACATCAGCAACATAAAGCTTTAATAGAAATCGCTGATCTTCCGGAGGGAAGAATTATTATTGCCCGTGAAAATAATGTGGTTGTAGGTTATGTCACATATGTGTATCCTGACCCACTTGAAAGATGGTCCCAAGGTAATATGTTAAATTTAATCGAACTTGGGGCAATTGAAGTAATCCCTAAATTTCGAAGTGGCGGAGTTGGAAAAAGTTTGTTAAAAGTATCTATGATGGATGATGCCATGGAAGATTATATCATCATTACGACGGAGTATTACTGGCATTGGGATTTGAAAGGAACAGGTTTAGATGTTTGGGGATATCGGAAAATTATGGAAAAAATGATGAATTCTGCTGGATTAGAGTGGTATGCGACAGACGATCCAGAAATTAGTTCTCATCCAGCTAATTGTTTAATGGTTCGGATCGGCAAACGTGTGGGCCCTGTTTCAATTGAACAATTTGATAATCTTCGCTTTATGAATCGCTGGTTATACTAACGAATTGGCATATAGGTGACTAATTACTTCATTCTGTATAAAGGTGAAATAACATATGATCTTTAATTGGAAAATTCATTGATTATTATCACACTATTGCGAAACAACTTATACTTTCAAATTTCATCAAAAAGGAGTGAGTAAATTGATATTAGAGCAAATTATGACTAGGGATGTGGCCACACTTACACCCTCTGATTCGATTAAAACAGCCTTGCAACTCATGCGCGATCGAAAAATCAGACATATTCCACTCATAAATGAGGAAATGCAATTAATAGGTCTAGTAACAGATCGTGATATTAAGATTGCTACACCTATTCTTATAGAAGCTGACTTATTAAATGAAATAATCGATATGCCACTTTCAACAGTTATGACAAAAAATATTATTACAGGGCATCCACTTGATTTCGTCGAAGAAATAACTGTTATTTTTTATGACCATAAAATTGGCTGCTTGCCAATCGTAAGTGGTGGCAAACTAGTAGGAATTATTACAAGTACAGATTTACTTCATACGATGGTAGAGCTAACTGGTGCGAACAAACCTGGTTCGCAAATTGAAATCAAGGTAGAGAATAAGCCTGGTTCTCTCTACGAGGTTACAGCTGTTTTTCACAAGCACTATATTAACATACATAGTGTACTGGTTTACCCAGACCCCACCGATCCCAATTATACAATTCTTGTTTTTCGCGTCGCCACAATCAATCCACTTAATCTAATCAAAAATTTGATAAAAGAAGGACTAAATGTACTGTGGCCTGGGATGACACCATGAAGAGAAATTCGGTCTTCATCTATTCTGATGAACTGCTAAATTATCATTTTTCAAATGAGCATCCCTTTAATCAATTGCGTTTAAAACTGACCTTGGACTTATTATCAGAAATGGGAGCCATTACAAGTGATGATATCATTAAACCTCGAATTGCATCAGACGAAGAGCTACTTTTAAATCATGAACCATCCTATATTGAAGCGATAAAACAAGCAGGCCGAGGTGAATTACCAGCGGATAAAACAGCAGGTTTTGGTATAGGTACAGAAGATACACCGATATTTCCTGACATGCATGAGGCAAGTGCACGCTTAGTCGGTGGAACACTTACTGCTGTTGATTACGTGATGCAAGGGAAAGCCAATCATGCACTACATCTTGGCGGAGGTCTTCATCATGGTTTCAAGGGCAAAGCCTCGGGTTTTTGTATCTATAACGATAGCGCCGTAGCCATTAAATATCTTCAAGAAAAATATAACGCGAGGGTTTTGTATATAGATACAGATGCCCATCATGGAGATGGTGTTCAATGGTCCTTTTATGATGACGATACTGCTTGTACTTTTTCCATGCATGAAACAGGAAGATATCTTTTTCCTGGTACAGGAAATGTGAACGAATGGGGTCAAGGAGCTGGTTATGGATATTCTTTTAATATACCACTTGATGCTTTTACTGAAGATGAATCTTTCCAAGAAGCATATTCTACAGCTCTCAGAGAGATTGCTGAGCAATTTAGACCTGATGTTATCGTTACTCAAAATGGAGCCGATGCTCATTATTTAGATCCCTTAACACATTTATCGGTAACAATGGATACATATAAAGCGATACCAAAACTTGCTCACGAATTAGCTCATAAATATTGCGAAGGTAAATGGATTGCAGTAGGTGGGGGGGGATATGATATTTGGCGCGTTGTACCAAGAGCATGGTCACTTATTTGGTTGGAAATGAACGGGAAAGCAGATGTATCTGGTGCACTTCCTGCTGAATGGCTAGAACGCTGGCAGCCTTCATCCCCCGTTACAATGACCAATCAATGGGAGGACCCAGCTAATATGTACAAACCTATTCCACGAAAAAAAGAAATTGAAGAAAAAAACCGCCAAACAGTTGATCGGGCATTATATTTTGTGCGACAACAACGGGAACAGATGAGGAATAAAGATAGACAATCGCCTTAATGGAGCAATCAAGTTATTTCTTCACTCTCTAAAAATGCACATAAAAATAGACAGAGTAACACCTTTTAAGAAAATTAGATTTGTAAATAGCGTTGTCACGTTTAATAAAAAACTGACCAGGCAACAATAGCCTGGCCAGTCCTATTTTAGTTTTCCTTTGTCGAACCTCTATATTCTATCCTATGAGGTAGAACAACAGATTGCTCTTCCACTTCTTCCTTATTCATTAGCTTTGTTAACAATCTCATTGATACTGCCCCTAGATCATATAAAGGCTGAGCAATTGTAGTAAGCGTTGGTCTTACCATAAGTGATAATCTAGTGTTATCCGATGTAATGACCTCTAAATCATTCGGAATGACCAATCCTTGGTCCTGTGCTCCATGCATAACTCCTAATGCCATTTCATCATTACTTGCAAAGACAGCTGTAGGTTTTTGTTCTATGCTACTTAACTTATCCCAAGCTTCAATTCCTGAATCATACGTGTCATCCCCTTCGACGACAAGTTCTTCATCAAATGGAATATTTGTTTCTTCTAACGCAGCTTTGTATCCTTCAAGCATATATTCTTTATTTATCACATGGTGAAGTGGTCCAACAACAAAAGCTACTCTTTTATGACCTTTTTCAATAAAATCCGTTACCGCGTCAAATGCTGCTTGGCGATAATCAATATTAATGGAAGGTATTTCATTTGATTGTTCAACAGATCCAGCCAAAACGATTGGCGCTGGTGATCTTTTAAATTCCTTCACATGCTCATCTGTAATATTTGCTCCCATAAACACGATTCCATCTACTTGTTTTCCAAGCATTGTGTTTAATAAATGTAGCTCTTTGTTTTTGTTTTGATCTGAGTTACTTAGAATGATGTTATATTTATACATCGTAGCAATATCTTCGATTCCACGAGCTAATTCAGCATAAAAGATATTAGAAATATCAGGAATAATTACACCAACAGTTGTTGTTTTCTTACTTGCTAGACCACGTGCTACTGCATTTGGTCTATACTCCAAGCGATCAATTACATCCAATACCTTTTTACGTGTTGCTGGTTTTACATTCGGATTGCCGTTCACAACCCTAGACACGGTTGCCATAGATACATTTGCTTCTCGTGCCACATCATATATTGTAATATTCATCCAAATCACACTCCTATTCACTGGTTAAAAGAAAAGTGAAATAACACTAATCTATAGATGCTAAAGCTAGACACAGAATAACTATTCTATATTTGCATATCGACAATAACCTAAACTATCTGGTCTTACAATACAGTTCCGCTTTTCGCTACTTCACATAATCATACGATAAAAACCCTTATATCTGCAAACGTTTCCCCTTGTTTGTGAAAGATTTATCATATTTATTTAAAAATCTCCACCATTTTGTCAAATTTACAATGAATATCCCTTTTTTCACAAAAAAAATGCAAACAGTTTGGAGAATACTTCTTTTAAATAGCATATTATGATACATTTTAAAATATAGGATATCTATAGCTTATACATATTTTGCATAATTATAGCATGAATAGTAAAGTAGGTGAAACATCTTGAAAAACAGAAAAATATTCGCACTCGACATCGGTACTCGTTCCGTTGTTGGCATCGTTCTTGAGGTCATACAGGATGAGTTTCATGTTCTTGATTTAATCGTGAAGGAACATCAAGAACGAGCGATGTTAGACGGGCAAATTCATGATATAACAGCTGTTGCTGATGTAATTATCAATATTAAAGAACAACTGGAACAAATACATGGACCGCTGAAAAAAGTATGTGTAGCAGCTGCTGGTCGTTCTTTAAAGACCGAAAAAGCAAATTCCATCATTCCCATCACTGGAAAACCAATACTTTCCAAAGAAGATATCCTCTATTTTGAACTCACTGCTGTTCAAAATGCGCAGATGGCAGCAGTTGAAAAACAATCAGCTGATGATATTCACTCTTATTATTGTGTGGGCTATTCTGTTCTTCATTACTATTTAGACGGAGAGATAATAGGAAATTTAATTGACCAACAAGGGAAAGAAGCTGCAGTGGAAATAATCGCTACCTTCTTACCACGAATAGTTGTTGATTCATTGATGAAGACTCTGCAACGTGCTGGGCTGGAACTAGAGGCGCTCACACTTGAACCGATTGCAGCAATCGATGTTCTTGTCCCTCCTTCTATTAGAAGGCTAAATGTAGCACTTGTAGACGTTGGAGCTGGGACATCAGATATCGCTATTACCGATGCTGGAACAGTTGTCGCTTATGGGATGGTACCTATTGCCGGAGATGAAATTACTGAAGCGATAAGTGATAAATTACTACTAGACTTTCCAGAAGCGGAGCGGGTAAAACGTGAACTATCGACAAAAGATTTAATAGTTGCCAATGATATTCTAGGTTTCGAAAATAAATTCTCCAAAAATGACATCGTAACAGAGATTGATTCATCGATCGAACGGCTTGCTACAGCTATCTACAAGGAGATTACGGCTTTAAACAACCATCAATCTCCTCGCGCTGTTATGCTTGTTGGTGGAGGTAGTATGACCCCTGAGCTGCCTAGTCGATTAGCGAAAAAGCTTGAGCTTCCGAATAATCGAGTTGCAATTAGAGGTGCGGATGCTATTCAAAGTTTAAAGATGGCGGCAAGTATTCCGGATGGACCAGAATATATTACACCAATTGGAATCGCAATTTCTGCAACCAATGCTCCAATTCACTACGTCTCAGCAACAGTAAATGAGCAAACTGTGCGCATGTTTGAAGCGAAGGAATTGACTGTTGGTGATTGCATTCTTGCTTCTGGGATATCGATTGGAAAATTGTATGGTAAACCAGGACTGGCTAAAATGCTTCATATAAATGAACAAATGATTACAATACCAGGAAGTTATGGGGAGCCACCTATAATCAAAAAAAATGGGCAAATCTGCAGTATTGAAGATTCGATTATTAATGGCGATGTAATAAACGTTCAAAAAGGGGAAGATGGGCAAGAATCCATTACGAAGATTGCTGATCTACTTAAAATGTCTCCATCCATATCAGTCACAGTTAATAATGTAATGTATGATGTCGTTCCGACTATTCTTAGAAATAATCAACAATCTACAATTAATGACTTTGTTCAAGATCGGGATAGAATAAATGTTCATGTACCTCATTCGATTGAAGATCTTCTACAATCACTTCAATTACATGAACTTCTTCAAAAGATTAAACCATTTCGACTTGTTCTCAATAATAAAGAAGTACATATCCCAAGCTTTTCTGCCAATATTAGTATGAATGGTAAACGAGCACTACCGACTGATACTTTATTACATGATGCAAACATTACCATTCAACAAACAATCAAACCAACAGTCACAAATTTATTAAATTTGAAAGAACAACAAATTGAGAAATCAATAACAGTGACATTTAATGGTGCTGAGATCGTTTTGGAAAAAGCTAGAATCGAGCTCAACCGCGACAATACTGTTTTAACGAATCAGGATCTTTTATTTCCAGATGACGAATTAAAATGGAGTACACAAGAAGTATCTCCATTTATATTCCAAGATGTATTTAAATATGTGGAAGTAGAAAAACCAGAAAATGCGACAGGGAATTTCCAATTGCTAATCAATACCGAAGAAGCGGTCTTTTACACACCTATTCGTCATGGGGACCAGCTTGAATTACTGTGGACACTCACCACTGACGCAAAATAAATTGAGATTCGAAATATAATTTAGCAGCAACGTTGCCATTGGACGCAGTGGTGTTTAATTTATATTCCTCATTAATCTAATAATAGAAAAGAAAAAAGGCAGCCAATGATGGCTGCCTTTTTTCTTTTACAAATAATTTATTTCGTTACTTCATCAGCCTTTTTAACCGTTGCTTGTACCTCATTCGCTTTTTCTTGCGTCTGAGCTGTCGCGATATCTACTGATTCATTAACAGTTTCTTTCCATTCATCTGCTTTTTCTTTTGTTGTATCTGCTACATTTTCAGTAGTTTCCTTCGCCGATTCACGGAACTGATCAGCCTTTTCTTTGACAGATTCAGCAAGTTGACTACCTTTATTGATGGCAACCTGACGAATTTGATCCGTTTTTTCAATTGCAGTTGAGGTAAGTTCCGAACCTTTTTCCTTGACAGTTTCAGTCCAGTCATCTGATCTTTCTTTCAATGCTACTACTTGGTCGTTGATATCATTACGAAGCTCCTTACCTGACTTAGGAGCCATCAATAATGCCGTAGCAGCACCGACAAGGCTTCCTAATAATACACCTGATAAAAAATTCCCTGAATTATTATTGTTATTATTACTCATAATTATCCTCCTCATTATTAATATATTATTTATCCTCTTTCACGTCTTAATGAATGGATAGTAACGTCTGTATTAATTGGTTTGCTTTTCTCACTATGTTGCTTATCGCTAAACCACTTATCTTTCAATTCTTTTACAACTGTTGCCCACTGAACAATTTGAGCAACCTTATCTTCATTTCTAACCATACTGGAAGAAACAGAAGTTGTTACGTTTTGTAGCGAGTTATTCAATCCTTGTATAGTCTTTCCGACATCCTGCACTGCAAGAACAACAGTATCAAGTTTTTCTACTTTACCTTGAATATCTTCTGCAAGGGCATTTGTTTTATGCAAAAGCAGTGATGTCTCTGTCGTTACTCCTTGTAATTGCGATTCAAATCCGTCAAGCGTATTCGAAACACTTTTCAATGTTTCCGTAGTAGCTTTTAAAGTTTTCATCAAAGCAATGACAAGAATAAAAATAGCAATTGCAATAAGCGCAATGCTTAAATAAAGAATAATAATCACGTTTTCTAGCACCTCCTGATATGTATACAATTAACGTTCCCTAATTCACAGCTGCATAAACAGCTTTTTACTACTTCGTGATTGAATGGCACTTCTCCTTCTATTTTTTCATAAAATGAAAAATATATCAGTTTTAACCGAATTTTGTTTTCAAAAGAAAAAACTGCCTAATGACAGTTTTCTATTGAGCCTTTTTTAGTTGTTGTTGTAATATGTTTTCATAAGCCGATTGGAATTTTTGAATATCCCCCGCTCCCATAAATATAAGGACTGAATCATGCAAATCCAAAAGTGGAGTTGTATTCTCCTCATGTAGAATTTCTGCACCATCAATTTTTTCTTGTAAATCTTCTATTGTCAGTTTGCCATGATTTTCACGCGCAGATCCAAATATTTCACATAAATATACTTTATCTGCTTCTCCAAGACTTTCTCCAAATTCTTGAAGGAAGGTTTGAGTTCTTGTAAAGGTATGTGGTTGAAAAACAGCAATAATTGGTTTATTAGGATACTTTTGTCTTGCCGCACTTATCGTAGCTTGAATTTCAACTGGATGGTGAGCGTAATCATCCACTAAAATTTGTGATCCAATTTTCTTTTCGGTAAAACGACGCTTCACTCCGGCAAATGTTTTTAACTGGGCTTGAATCACGGCAGAGCCGATCTCTTCATAATGACAAATTGCAATAACCGATAATGCATTTAAAATATTGTGGTCCCCATATGTCGGGATTTCAAATGTATCGTAAAAGTTGTTCCTAACATATACATCAAATGTCGTCCCAGTCGTAGCTTTCTCAATATTACGGGCTTGGAAGTCGTTTCCTTCATTAAAACCATAAAATAAAACAGGAACATCCGCATGAATTTTTTGTAGCTGTTCGTCATCTCCATAAGCAACGATTGCTTTTTTTACCTGCATAGCCATTTGCTGAAATGCACCAAAAACATCATCTACATTTGCAAAATAATCAGGATGATCGAAATCGATGTTTGTCATAATTGCATAATCTGGGTAATAAGAAAGGAAATGACGACGATATTCACATGCTTCGAACACAAAAAATTCCGCGTCTTTTTCCCCTTTCCCTGTCCCATCACCAATTAAGAACGAAGTTGGCTTTGCCCCCTCCATTACATGTGACAGCAGGCCTGTTGTCGATGTTTTCCCATGGGATCCTGTTACGGCGATACTAGTAAACTTATTCATGAAGTCACCTAAAAACGAGTGATACCTCACGACCGGGATTTCTTGCTTTATCGCTTCCTCGATTTCTTCATGTGTGTCAGGGAAAGCATTTCCTGCAATAACAATCATCCCTTGTTTAATATTATCTTTTTGAAAAGGCAAAATCCTTATATTCGAATCTTCTAGGGCCTGTTGGGTGAAAAAATACTTACTCACATCAGAACCCTGCACTTTATATCCCATATCGTGAAGAATTTGTGCAAGTGCGCTCATTCCTGAGCCTTTTATACCTACGAAATGGTACACAGTCATAGTAGAACCTCCAGCAATCTTCTATCTGTTTGTATTATATGTATGTCGACGAAGCTTTGCTCAAATCGCTTGCATAGATGCTTATAAAAGTATTTATTATTATAAGCAACAAACCGCTTTATATGTCAACCAAACAAAAAGTTTTTCCAGATAGTTTTTTTAAGATATTTTTTTATATTTAGACATTATATCATTTTTCGTTCATCCTGACTAATTCGCCAACAATTACTTATCTTTTCAAGTTTTAGATTTTAACCATCATCACATTCTGAATTTAGTAACAATCAATTACGTCAATTACGCCTTGACGGGAAAGATTTTATCGAGCTTGATCGATAAACTTCCTCTGAAAATCTGTGACATCCGCCAGAGGCTTTCACTTCATTCAGCTGGAGTTTGCACTCCCACTGAATTAGGTAAATCGCATTCACCCCGCCACTTATAGAAGTGGCGCTTCTGCTGAATGAAGTTAAACCTATATTTCATCCATATCCATCCCATTGCCCCAAATAGAATACCACTTTTTCACTCATTGTACTAGAGAATCTTTATACTGTTCGAGTTCAGACTCATCAATTAGCACATCTCTTGGTTTACTTCCTCTGGGTTCTGAAATGATTCCACGCTGCTCTAACATAAGAACTAATCTTGCAGCACGATTATATCCAATACGGAAATGTCTTTGCAATAAGGAGGTTGAAGCTGATCCTTGTTCCACAACAAAATCGCAAGCATCCATAAATAACTCATCTTCTTCTTCTGCAACCTGAGCTTTTTTTAACAATTCTTCCTGTTCGAATAAATAATTTGGTTTTCCTTGACTACGTGCATGTGCAATGACACGATCAATTTCATCATCTGACACAAATGTACCTTGCAGACGCACAGGTTTAGAAGTTCCACTATCCAAAAATAACATATCGCCACGACCAAGTAGCTTTTCTGCTCCACTTATATCAATGATCGTACGGGAATCCACTTGAGAAGAGACAGAAAATGCAATTCGAGCTGGTACATTCGCTTTGATCAAGCCTGTAATGACATCAACAGATGGTCTTTGCGTCGCAATGATTAAATGAATACCACATGCTCTTGCCTTTTGAGCGATTCGACAAATTGATTCCTCTACATCTGCTGGGGCCATCATCATTAGATCTGCCAACTCATCAATGACTACTACAATAAATGGAAGCAGTTCTGCATGGTTTCCGCTTTTCTTAACTAGTTCATTAAATCGACTAATATCACGAACACTTGCGTGCGCAAATAATTCATATCTTCTCTCCATCTCGTCTACAGCCCATTTCAAAGCGGCTGTTGCTGCTTTGACATCAGTGATAACTGGACTTACGAGGTGCGGTATATCATTATAAGGTGTAAGCTCAACCATTTTCGGATCAATTAGTAGAAGTTTCAGCTCATCCGGCCGTGCTTTATATAACAAGCTCACAAGAATGGAGTTGATACATACACTTTTACCTGAGCCCGTCGCACCAGCAATTAATCCATGGGGCATTCTACTCAAATCTGTTACAACAGGTATCCCCGATATATCGAGTCCAAGTGCCGCTGTCAACGGAGATTCATGGTTTTTGAACGTATCATTCCCAATTATTTCACTGATTTGAACGGGTCTACTTTCATGATTAGGTAGCTCAATTCCAATTGAACGTTTACCTGGAATCGGTGCCTCCATCCGAATATCTTTAGCAGCCATACTTAATTTAATATCATCGGTTAGGTTTTTTATTTTACTTACTTTTACCCCACGCTCCGGCTGCACTTCAAACCTTGTAACAGATGGACCCTGGCTCACTTTAACCACACTCGCATTCACATTGAAATTCGTCAATGTTTCATCAAGTAAGGCTGTTTGTTCTGCAATCCACTGGCTATTTTCCGCCTTCAATACTGGAGGCTCAAGCAATTGAATATCCGGATATTGATATATATGTTGATTTATTGTCTCTACGTATTCCGCTTTTTCTTCATGGGATGGTATTACTCGTTCTTTTCGTTCCTCTTTATTCTTCTGATTTCGTATTTCGAGCTCTTGACGATCTTTTTTTAACATTAATACATTAAAAGGAATATGCTTCCGCGAAGCTTTCTTGCTTTCTTGTGCAGAAGTGTCATTGGGTATAGGTTTCTCCTCTTCTATATCCCTTTCTTCAACCGCTTTTTGAACAGGTGGTTCTTCGACCAGCAACTCTTCGCTCACTGTAGCAGCAATCTGCTCTTGCGCTATGACTTTTTCCTTATTTGCTTCAGCATGGTCCTCATTTAACTTTAAATCTAATTGATTCATTTGTTCTTCTTCATCACATGTTCCATCATGGTTGATTATTTCATTTGCACTTGCTTCTGACGTGGTAAATTCATCTGATAAAGGATTTTGATTTATTACATCTATATCATCATGTTCTAATATCAGACGATCCGGATTATCTATATGCTCTTCAGTTATCTTAACCAGTTCATCTATTTGTGATTCTAATTTTACTTCGTCCTGCTGTACTTCCTCTGTACCACCTTCCTGTTCTTGTTCCCTATTTTCCTCCACATTCGTTTCAGAACTATCCTCATCCGTCTTAAGATCCATTACACTCATATTTTCTTCTATACCAAGATCACCATCGGGGGCCATTGTTTCACTAACCTTTGTCAAAGGAGTTATATCATCTGAAACGGAATCTTGTTGATCTAATACCTCAAAGTCTTCATACCCCAAAATGGATGCTAGATGATTAATTTTTTTCTGTTCCTCAATTCTTCCGTCAAGGTTAGGTAATGGTGATTCCATCTTTTTTTCTTCCTGTTCGTCAACTGCAAATTTCTCAGGCCGTTTAAACCCATAAATAGGAGATGGAATAACTTCTGGCTTAAATGGGCGTTTCGACTGCGGTTTAATTTTCTGAGTATTTTTCTTTGGCTTTTCAGTCTGTTCATATGTATCTTTTTCCTCTATTTTCGGTCGTTGCTCTGCTCTTATTGATCGTCTGTTTATCTTCTTTTCAATAGGTTCTCGGTCTTTATGTTCCTGAATAAGTGGAAACCGAAATTGTCCTTTCGGATATTCATATGTCATCCGTGTCTTCATTTCAATTTTATCAGGCTCTGGTTGCCGTTTTTCCTGTTTTCTTTGTTCAATTACTTCTATATCATCCATCATTATGTTTGAAAAAATCTTTTTAAACCAACTCATTTTTATCACTCTTTCTTTCATATCAACTTTTCACAAAAACTGTAATTGTTGCCATCTACCTATTATATCAAAAAACGAAGCATAATAATTGAGCCATTTGGAACATTAATTGGGAATCACGATTATTAAAAAGGAGGAAAATAAATGAATGTCGTAAAACCGGTTCTTTGTATTGGATTGATTTCTGTCATGCTCATGGGTTGTGGAGCAACAAAAAACAATGATAATATTACAAACAATAATGAGCCACTTGGTGTCCGCTATACACCTAATACTAATAATACCACTTCAGATTTAGTCAATGATAATCGTAATGTCACTGACAACAGAAATGGCGTTGGCATGACAAACAACACAAATCAAGATGACGATAGGAAAATTGATATAGCTGAAGATGTCGCGGATCGTGTAACCGAGATTAAGGAAGTGGATAGTGCACACGTTCTTGTCACTGACAATAATGCATATGTTGCCGTTAGACTAAATGGTAATGCGAACAATGAACTGACAAACAATGTGGAAAAGAAAATTGAACACAAAGTTAAAGAAGTTGATAAAAATGTCAATAATGTATACATCTCGGAAAATCCAGATTTCTATACACGCATGGAAAGTTACCGTGATGACATCCGCGCTGGCCATCCAGTAAGTGGTTTCTTTGAAGAATTTACGAGAACTGTCAAAGACATATTCCCTAACCAAAGTCGATAAAATGTTTAGTATCGCTCGTTTTTTGTCGAATATTATTTAGATGTAGCAAAGTAAAGGACTGACGTGATGTCAGTCCTTTACTTTTTCTCTGGCAAGTGTACAACAATTTCTTGGACATTGCTAATATTTTCATCTTGGTCTCTTTTCCTATCTTACCTACATTCACCAATTAAAGAGTGCTGTCCATACCAAACCGCATTCCCTGCACAAATGTACCCATTGGCACAATACAAAGAACTTTTAATACTTTCAAACATACAATACTGTATCATTTTTAAGGAGGAAAAACGGCGATGGCAGAGCACGACTCCGGTAAAAGTCCTCGTGATCCAGTTAACCATTTGATGAAAGCGATGAATGATTTCTTTCAACACCGTCCTGGAAAAGGCTTTCTCGATAGCATGGATGAATTGTTTACATCTACGCCTTTTAATAGTAGTTTTTCAGTAGAACTGAATGAAAATGAAAGAGAATATATTGTGCAAGCAAAGTTACCCGGTATTAATAAAGAACAAATTGAGATTGATGTAATACAACAACATATTACTATTACCGTCCAGCAAAACCAAACAATATTAAATGAAAACAATAAAAAAGAACAAGTCCATCGAGCAGAAACCTATAAACAATTATCTCGGACCATACCGCTCACGAGGGCAATTAACGCCCACAAAGTATCAGCAATATATGAAAATGGCTTACTAACAGTTACTATTCCAAAAGTAAAAGGAAAAAAAATAGATATTAAATAGGGTTAGGATCGAAACAAAAAAGTGGGTGCCTCAAAATTTCATGTCATCCACTTTCCCACTAAGCTAATTATTTGGATAGGTTTCATTTAAAAACGTTATAGATTGGTTAATTAGGGCTATTAAAACCTCTACATTAATATCAGCCACTTTATTGATGTAGATACACGCCTTTCCAGCTGTATGTTTTCCAAAGTCCTTTAATAATTCTTCACGTTTCGCGTCCCCTGTCGCAAAGTACAAACTGATTTTGGCCTTTCGCGGAGAAAAACCAACTAATGGTGCATCGCCTTCGTGACCAGATTCATATTTATAATGATATGAACCAAATCCTATAATACTCGGTCCCCACATCTTCGCTTCAAATCCTGTCGTTTTAGAAAAGATATCTATTAACTTATATGCGTCCTCACGCTTCTTTAGGCTTTCAACATTTTCAATAAACTCAGTAACACTGCTATCCGTTACTTTTGTTTTTAATTTATACATAATATTTCCCACCTTTTTCTTTTAAATTCGTGTTTAAAAAGGTGCCAAATTAGAAACAAGAAGTTCGAGGCGAGAAGGTTTTGAGGATCGGACTTGCACAGGATGTGCTGACTTCTACGTTGCCCACAGAAGTACCTAATTACCCTCGAAGAAATTCGCCGTTTATCATTTGGTGACTTTTTGAACATCCTTTTTAAGTATAAGGGAAAAATTTGATGAATTACAACCGATTGTTCCTTCATTCATTTACTAATAATTCTCACCAAAATTTAGTTCACTCACCTATTAAAAGAACTTTTCATTTTTCTAAAACATACGATACTACATAACTTTTTATGAATTATAGATTTTATTTGAGGGATGGATGAAAGTGTCAAAAAGAAACCGAGGAAAATCATTAAAAAAACTCCCTTCAAAAGGACGAGGGGAATGCCCGTTATGTGGAAGAAAAAGAATTAAGTTGTTGTACCCTCATAAAACTGATACAAATACTATCATTCAAGTTTGTAAAAATTGTCAAACGAAATAGGTTCTCCATGTTTCCTTATGTGATAAAAAAAAGACCAAAGATGGTCTTTTTTCTGATTTGCTCACTATTAGTATGATGAAGGTAAGAAGTTACATGACTGCGTTTGAATGAAGATTGGGAAGCATTCGCTCCCCAATCTTCATTTCCAAACATCACATTTCTCCGATAATTCGGACCTCTGTTTCAAGCTCAACATCATATTCATTTTTCACTGTTTTTTGAACATGTTTTATCAATGATATATAATCCGTTGCAGTTGATTGCTCAATATTCACAATAAAACCTGCATGTTTCTTAGATACCTGTGCACCGCCAATTGTGCATCCTTGCAAATCTGAGTCCTGTATTAGCTTACCTGCAAACATCCCCGGTGGGCGTTTAAATACACTTCCACAAGAAGGATATTCTAATGGTTGGGAATTTTTTCTTAACTCATTCAAATGGTTCATCTTTGCTAAGCTATCTTCCTTATTCCCTGCTTGTAATGTAAAATAAGCCTCCAACACAATATAATGTTTTTCTTGGATTACACTATGGCGATATTCTAGGTGAAGCTCACTAGCCTGCATAAAAAAACTGTCACCTTTAAGATTCATCACTTTAACTTTTTCCAAGACATCTTTCGTTTCTCCTCCATACGCACCCGCATTCATAAATACAGCACCACCTGTGGAGCCGGGGATTCCACAGGCAAATTCAAGACCAGTTAAATTATTTTCAGCCGAAAAAAAGGATACATCAATGATTTTCGAGCCACTTTCAGCAATGATGGTTTCCCCATCTCGTATGATCCTGTCTAATTGTGACGTAGATATGACAAGTCCCTTCATCCCACCATCTCTAATGATTACATTCGATCCATTACCTAATACAAATACGGGAACCTTATTCGCATGTGTATAAGTCAATAAATCTTTTAATTCTTGTTCATTTTTTGGGATAAAGAGACACTCTGCATTTCCACCTAGTTTTGTATATGTGTAGTGCTCCAAAGGTTCATCAAATTTAAATAAAAAGTCTGGAAACAAATCGAGTAATTTTTCTTTCACTTACAAGCCCTCATTTCTTTCTAAAAAATTGCTTAGGCGCTCGCTACAACACTATGGCTGCACTGAGCTTATTTCTTCTATATTATACTACCCGATAGTAAGTCGCGCGACAACTAGAAGGTAAATAACTCAATTTTAAGTCATAAACAGCACTTTGGTCCTTCGTACTTATTTACTTAAATAATTATTTCACTAAATTCATATGGTGCTTTCCAATCTAGCTTACTATAACCAAACACTTTTTCAAAATAGAATTCACAAAATGTTTTGGGGTTATTTTCAAAAAAAGAGATGCATATGGGATGACTTTTAGAAAACATTTCCTTTTGTGTATCATGCGCTGTCATTGCTTTTTTATGTAAAAATAGAACATTTTGTTGAAGACTTCTTCTGCCCCACAACATCACTTCTGCATGCAAGCAAATATATATTTGATAATCATATATCAATATTCCGCTTAATAATTGAATGATTTCTGAAATAAATTCAAAGGCAAATAAGATTTCCAGTGTTGCTTGCATGGATAATTCTCCTAATCATCCAGCCCTTCTTTACTCTATTGTTTAATGCAATATGATCATCTGCATTACCGCTGTTCCGATATAAAAGACATGATTTCATTAACTAATATAAAGACATGTCGTATCTTGAACGGTCAACTATGTCGACATCAGATAAGTCGTAGATTGTTTTTAACAATAAATATTTGAACATGTAAATAGGGTCGACAGCGTTTCGACCATTATCATAATTGTTCTTAATCTAGTCATAAACAAATGTGAAGTCGACTAGATCGTTAATTTTACGTAAAAGATTATCCTTTGGAATAATTCACATCAATATGCATATATGGACTAAAAACCATTGATTGTTGGTTTTGTATCATAGTACCCACCCGTTTAAATTTATACGATAATTATACAACAAAAAAAGGTATAATACTCAATCAAATTATGAGCGAATATACCTTTATTACAATACTGTGTTAAAAGTCATTATTAGTGAATAAGACTGTTGATTGGAGAGGAAGGCGCGAAGACTCCTGCGGGAATACAGGGCTGGGGAGACCCCGCAAGCGCAAAGCAAGCACCTGAAGCGCAAATCAACAACTGAGTTTAACAGTTCCTGTACTTTAAGGGGACTTTTTCAGTGCCCTCCCCTAGGATAAGGGAGTACTTTTTGTTGAGTTTTAAATTGCACTTTTTAAAATCTATTACGACCTTATTTTTCTAAGATTATTTACATTTTCAGGACTCTGACTAATGACTTCTTTTATCGCTTGAATAGCTTCTTCTACATTTTCAACTTGCAAATTCATTTTTTGATTCTCTAAATACTTTTCTGCAGTATGTTCATAACGCGGATCATAATAGTGTTCAAGAAGCAAGTTAACTGCTAAAGCATATTCTTTTGATCGCAATGACTCCTCAATTTGTGCTGCAATTGGCGTATGAATACGAAGCTTTATTTTTCGGAACGCCTCCATGCATGCTTCATGATGATCCCAAGGACAATAATCCTCTAAAATATGGCGTGTTCTTTCTTCGATTGGCATTTGAATAATGAGTTGGAACCCTTCCTCCTTTAACTCATTAAACAAGGGAGGCAATACCACTTTACCGATTCTTTTGCTCTCTCCTTCAAACAAAACATAAGGTGAATGCTGTAATTGCTGCAACTGTTCGACTAAAAGTGAATCGAATGTTTTTTGGTTATGCGGTTCAAGGCCAATTTGTCCAAAGATCGACCCCCTATGGTTGGCCATTTTCTCCAAATCCAACACGGGATAGCCTTCTTCCTCCAGCCTTCTCAAGATGAGTGTTTTTCCAGTTCCTGTATATCCGTTAAGAACATATACCTTTGGTGTAAAATTCAGATTGGTTAGCCTATCCACGACCCATTTCCGGTATGCTCTTACACCACCATCTAAGCGATTTACATGGATATTCATTAAATCCAGCACGGTGGCAGTCGTCTTGCTCCGCATTCCTCCCCGCCAGCAAAAGACGGTCTTTTCTCCTTCAATTTCTTTAAATTGCTTAACGAAAGCAGGAAGCTTGGCAGAAACAATTTCAAGCCCACGCTCTTGGGCTACATCAGAACTGACTTGTTTATATAAAGTTCCAATTTCTGCCCGTTCTTTATCATCAAAGATAGGAATATTAATGCTACCTGGAATCGTGGAATTCGCATATTCTGACGGCGACCTTACATCAATGATAGTCATTTTATTTTTGTTTTCCAATGCTACTAAATGTTCAATGGTTACAGAGCTAAACAATGGTCTCTTTCCACCTCTCTTATTTTACTTATTCCACGACAACATGACCGTGCTGCTCTTCTATCACATCGCCAATAATCCGTGCCTCTACCCCTTCAGTCTGTAATTCAGTTACCATTTTATCAGCTTCAGCTCCCGCTACACTTATCAAAAGTCCTCCTGAAGTAACTGCATCACATAAAATCAAACGGTCGATTTGGTCCATTGTCTCCGGAAAAGTAACAGAACCTGTTAAATGAGCAAAATTATTTTTTGTCCCACCAGGGATTACACCTTTTTCGGCAAGCTCTCTCACTCTATCAAGGACGGGTACTTGGTTTTTTATGATGCGAATCCCCACTCCACTGCCCTTCGCCATTTCGGAAGTATGACCTAAAAGGCCGAATCCCGTAACATCTGTACATGCATGGACAGTATATGCCTCCATTGTTTCAGCTGCGGTTTTATTTAATGTCGCCATGATTTTTGTGACATGAGTAATTTCATCTTCAAATAACAAGTTATTCTTGATGGAAGAAGTCAAAATACCAACACCAATAGGCTTCGTCAATATTAATTTATCCCCTGGCTTTGCCCCCGCATTAGTTCTTACTTTCTGCGGATGAACCAAACCTGTGACAGCGAGTCCAAATTTAGGCTCCTTATCATCAATGGAATGCCCTCCGACAAGTGTCGCTCCTGCTTCTTGGAGCTTATCCGCAGCACCTAGCATAATTTCCGCAAGTATCTTTTTATCCAGTGTCGCAATGGGAAAAGCAACAATATTAAGTGCGGTCAGAGGCTTACCTCCCATCGCATATATATCACTAAGAGCATTTGCAGCCGCTATCTGTCCAAATGAGTATGGGTCATCTACAATTGGTGTAAAGAAATCTAGTGTTTGTACAATCGCTAATTCTTCGTTAAGTCGGTATACTCCTGCATCGTCACTTGTATCCAGTCCTACCAATAAATTAGGATTTGGAGCAGCAGGAGGAAGCATACGAATCACCTCCGATAAATCAGCGGGGCCAATCTTGCATCCGCAACCGCCTTTCGTTGATAAAGAAGTAAGTTTAACTGATTCAAACTGAGTCATTTAGGATCATCCTTTCTATTTAGGGTTTCTTATATACTAATTATAAATCAAACTTTATATGTTTCCCAGGCGCTTCTGCTTAATATTTATAATGTGAATGAACTGAGATAAAGAAAGAATGGAGATCGTGAACTATTCGATGTTGACCTGTTGTAAAAAGGAACCGGAGAGCCATTGGCTTTAAACAATAATAAAGCTACCGGGAAATCCCGATAGCTTAAAAAACATCTTCACTTGAGATAGGTACTTTTTACTACCTCAAAATTGGCGATGTCACAACGATCATAATTATAAACAATATCATTAAATAGTTAACAGAATAAAGAAACATCATGTGCGCCCATTTTAGGTCATTTTTCGTAAAAAAGCCCTTTATCGCCAAAGCTAACCAACCAATATTTAGCAATGTAGCTGTAATAATAAATATGAAACCTAGCGGTTCAAGAAAAAGTGGAAATGGCAGTAAGAATGCGACATACACAACTATTTGTCGCTTCGTAAAAGCAAATCCGTGTACAACTGGAAGCATCGCAACCCCAGCTAGTTTATATTCATCACACTTTTTCATCGCTATAGCAAATGTATGTGGCATTTGCCATATAAATATAATAAGTGCTAGCACTATTGGCACAATATGTGAACTAGGCGCTATGGCAGCCCAGCCAATTAATGGTGTAACAGCACCGGAAACACTTCCAATTACAGTATTAAGTGTATATTTGCGCTTTGACCACATTGTATACAATATGACATAGGTGAACCACCCCACAAATGCATATATTGCAGCCTCAACGGTAGTAAAAAGTAGCAAAACTAATCCAAGTACACTTAAGGTTATTCCTAGCCACAATGTAACTTTCAGTGAGATATGCCCCGTAACAGTTGGTCGTTTTTTCGTTCTATCCATTACTGTATCAATATCGACATCATACCAGTTATTGAGAACAAGCGCACCAGCCATTACCAATGTACTTCCTATCATTGTAAGCCAAAATGTAACTGAATTGACGCTAAAAGAAACATCATTGAAATATAGGGCTAACCAAAATCCACAAAAGACAGGTAACACATTAAGGATTAGTACTTTCAACTTAAATAATGCCTTCAAATCAGAAATAAAAGTAGGAGAATCTCCTGTTTTTAATAATATATCTTTCTCAACCTCATGTTGGGAAAGTATCCCATCTTTGTCCACTAATATACACCCCTAAGAAGTCGCACAAAAAAATCATACGCAATAATACTATTAATATAGCATTATTGTTCCTCAAAGATAAACACTTTTGCCCATCCTTCTTCCCCAAATATAAAAACTGTCGACATATTCGACAGTTTTTTGTCACAAAGATTATAGGTCTAAATCAGTAACTGCTCCTTTTGAAGATGAAGAAACGAGGTGGGCATACTTTGCAAGCATACCTGTCTTATGTTTTGGTGCAGGTTTGGTCCATTTTTCCGCACGTCTATTCAGCTCTTCTTCCGTCACATGAAAGTTAATTTCTTGGGTATCACTATCAATTGTAATGATGTCATCGTTTTGTAATAAGCCGATTGGTCCACCGACGTGGGCTTCTGGTGATACATGACCGATTACGAAACCATGTGAGCCACCAGAAAAACGACCATCTGTTATAAGTGCAACTTTCCCTCCAAGTCCCCTACCAACAATCATCGCTGTAAGCGAAAGCATCTCAGGCATTCCTGGTCCGCCTTTAGGCCCAAGATAACGTAAGACTACAACATCGCCCGCTTTTATTTGATTATCCGTGATCGCTTTTGCAGCCTCTTCTTCACTATCAAATACACGTGCTGGACCTTCAAAACGACTGATTGTTTGTCCAGACATTTTCGCAACAGCTCCTTCTGGAGCAAGATTTCCACGGAGAACGACAAGTGGCCCTGTCTTTTTGAGTGGATCATTAAGCGGTCTAATGATTTTCTGTCCTTCTTTTAGATCAGGAACGTTCGCCAGATTTTCTGCCACTGTCTTTCCTGTTACAGTCAAGCAGTCGCCATGTAAAAGCCTATGTTCGAGCAATAATTTCATTACTGCAGGGACTCCACCTACTTCATACAAATCTTGCATAACATACTTACCGCTTGGCTTCATATCAGCAAGATGTGGAACTTTTAAGCGAATGCGTTCAAAATCATCTAAATCTAATTCCACGCCCGCAGAATGGGCCATTGCTATTAAGTGTAAAATTGCATTCGTTGAACCACCTAGAACCATTACAATGGTAATTGCATTTTCAAAAGCTTTTTTCGTCATAATATCACGTGGATAGATTTCCTTTTCCAATAGATCAATTACCATCTCACCAGCTTGTCTACATTCCTGCTGCTTGTAATTGGCAATGGCAGGTGTCGATGAGGAACCCGGAATACTCATCCCTAATGCTTCCACAGCTGATGCCATTGTATTTGCTGTATACATTCCACCACATGCACCAGCACCAGGACATGCATGACATTCGACTTGGTACAACCGATCTTCATCAATAAGTCCTTCCTGATACTGACCAACTGCCTCAAATGATGAAACTATATCAAGGTCTTCCCCATTTAACTTTCCGGGTTGAATCGTCCCGCCGTACACATAAACTCCAGGTACGTTCAAACGCGCCATTGCCATCACACACCCAGGCGTTGTCTTATCACAACCACCAATGGCAACAATTCCATCCAGCCTTTCCCCATTCATCACGGTTTCGATCGAGTCTGCAATGATTTCACGGCTAGGGAGAGAGTAAAACATTCCTTCATGTCCCATTGCAATACCATCAGCAACTGTAATGGTATTAAAAATCATTGGTGCACCACCATTTTTGGCGGCACCTGCTTTTGCTTCCCTAGCTAATTCATCAATATGTACGTTGCAAGGGGTTACTTCCGTCCATGTACTGGCAATCCCAATCATCGGCTTTTTAAAGTCCTCATCCGTAAAGCCAACTGCCCGTAGCATTGAACGATTTGGCACACGATTAACACCTTCACTAATTACCTTACTACGAATACGTAAGTCCTTAAACAAAAAAATCAGCCCTTTCTTACTCATGTATTTACTCACTTACCTTATTCACTCATAACCCAGCTGTTTTTTCAAGTTTTTGAATTAAAGAATAATCAAAATATTATAAAGGGAGATTGGTGCTTGTATAAAACCAAACACCTACTCACAACTTATTCTATTACTTTCCTTTTGCTGCAAAACGTTCAATTCTTGCACCAATTTCATCGCGTACACGCTGGAAGAACGCCCATTTCTCTTCATCTGTTCCTTCTACTTTTGCAGGATCATCAAATCCCCAATGATCACGTTTTACATGAGGTGGTGTCATCGGACATTTGTCTGCAGCATCCCCACATAAAGTAACGACAAAATCTGCATTATTTAAGATTTGCGGATCAATAATATCAGAAGTTTGACTGGAGATGTCAACGCCAACCTCATTCATGGCTTTCAAAGCATTCGGATTTACTCCGTGAGCTTCAATTCCTGCACTAAGAACTTGCCACTCTTCGCCAAGATACTTTTTACCCCAACCTTCCGCCATTTGACTACGGCATGAGTTACCTGTACATAAGAAATATAGTGTTTTTTTTGACATGATGAAAATCCCCTATTCTGTGTTTTTTATATGATTAATAGCCATACATATAAACCTATTAGTGTAATAAGAAGTGTAGGTATTGTTAAGATGATACCTATTTTAAAATAGGTACCCCAAGAAATTTTTACACCTTTTTGAGACAGGACATGCAGCCACAACAAGGTGGCCAAAGAACCGATCGGAGTGATTTTCGGTCCTAAATCCGAACCGATGATATTTGCATAAATCAAAGCCTCACGAATAGTTCCTGTTGTATTGGTATCCGCTATTGCTAGGGCATTGATCATGACCGTAGGCATATTATTCATGACTGACGATAAAATCGCAGCTATAAAGCCCATCGATATCGTTCCTATAAATAATCCTTGATTTGCAGCCATTTGGATTACATCTGCCAACACACCCGTCAAACCAACATTCCGCAACCCGTAGACAACCACATACATCCCGATAGAGAAGAAGACGATGGCCCAAGGTGCGCCTTTAAGTACTTGTTTCGTTTGAACCACAGGACTTCTTTGTGCCATAATCATAAAGAATATGGCTGTAATCCCAGCTATAATAGATACAGGCAACCCCGTAAACCCACTAGAGAAATACCCAATAAGTAATACGCTTAATATTACCCAAGCGAGACGAAACAACTTTATATCTTTTATAGCATCCTTTGTTTTTTTTAGATTTGCTACTTCATAATTTTGAGGGATACTTTTACCGAAAAATAACAACAACACTAAAATACTCGCAACTAATGCAAATAAATTCGGTACAATCATTCGAGATGCATATTCAACAAAGGAGATATCGAAAAAGTCCGCTGATACAATATTGACCAAGTTACTCACAACTAGTGGTAAAGAAGTCGTATCCGCAATAAAACCACTGGCAATGATAAAAGGGAAAATCATTTTTTCATTAAAATTTAAATTTCGAACCATTGCAAGTACGATTGGAGTTAGTATAAGTGCAGCCCCATCGTTTGCGAACAAAGCAGTAACTACAGCTCCTAGAATACTCACATAAATAAACATGCGAATACCGCTACCTTTAGCTAATTTAGCCATATGTAGGGCAGCCCACTCAAAAAATCCAATTTCATCTAAAATCAATGAGATGATAATAATAGCAACGAAAGCAAGTGTCGCATTCCATACGATACCTGTAACGTCAATCACATCTTGAAAATCAACTACTCCGACTATCAAAGCGACGATTGCACCAATACATGCAGACCATCCAATAGATAAATTTTTAGGCTGCCAAATAACAAAAACAAGCGTTATTAGAAAAATCAATGATGCTGTAATAACTGAAACCAACGCTCTTTCTCCTCCTTAACAACAAGAAATGCGCAATCCCTGCGCTTCCAGTTCTTTTATTAATCCATCTTGTTCTGGGAGATGTTCAAGGACACTTTGAATCAACGGATAATCTTCGTGCTCCTCATTAATGGAATAGAAAATCCATTGTCCTTTGCGCGTTTCATTCACTAACTCAATATCTCTCAGTTTACGTAAATGCTGGCTGATCGCAGGTTGACTCATTTTAAATATCTCGACAAACTCACATACACAGCAATCATGGGATTGGAGCAATTTCATCATCGTTAAACGAGTCTTATCTCCAAGCAACTTTAATATTTGTGATGCTCGCTGCAAATCAATCGATATTATTTCGACCATATACCATCCCACCTCCTCTTCAATATCATCATATAAGTATATACTTATATAAGCAAGAGTGTTTTTCTAATTTAATTATTCTTCATCCACAAAGTTAAATGGCCACCCTTAGGTAGCCATTTTGATAACTCGTTAAGTAAAGTAATAAATAACAAGTTTAGATGTGGAAGTAGATATGTATATCCCAAACTCAATACGATTTCCTTTCCCTTAACTCTCCAAGTATCTATATAAAGTTGTTTTACTTATCCCTGTCTCATCCCTAATTACAGCCAAACTGTATTTTTTGCTTTCATACATAATAATCGCACGTTGTACATTTTCGTCCGGTTTTCTCGGTCGCCCTGTAGTGACACCTATTTGTTGTGCTCTGCGTAGCCCTTTTTTAGTTCTCTCACTAATGACATCACTTTGGAATGAAACAAGGTGCTTCACAATATGACTAAATTGATATCCACTTACATCGCTCGTATCAATTCCCTCTTTAATCGATTGAATACAAGACCCTTTTTCTTCAATCAATTCTAAAAGCTCAACTAAATGACGTGTTGAATCTGCTACTGCAAATAGTTTTGTAACAATTATTTTATCACCTTGCTTGAGGTTATCAATCATATTATTAAGTTGCACTCTTTTCTTTGCAGATTGATGTTCTTCTGTGATAATTTCTTTACAATTAAATACTGTTAATTTTTTCAACTGTATTTCACAATTTAGATCCTCATGATAAGGCCTCATATAACCTATTAACATATAGACTCCCCTATCCATAAAGAAGTTTTCTATATCATAACATAAATTTATTTTATCAAGCCCCAAAATGGTTCCATTTTGGGGCTTTTAATGATAAACTAATTTTACTCAAATCGTGCTGGGCTTTTATGAGAGTTAAAAGCCAAAAAATATCATATAAATGAGGTGTAGAACAAAGTGGTAGAAAAATTAAAAAAGAATGGTTTTCAAATGTAAGATCTGATGTTCTTGCTGGAATTGTTGTCGCATTAGCTTTAATTCCTGAAGCAATTGCTTTTTCCATCATTGCAGGAGTCGATCCAATGGTGGGATTATATGCTTCTTTTAGTATTGCCGTTATTATTGCATTTGTCGGTGGACGCCCAGGAATGATTTCAGCAGCCACCGGTGCAATGGCGTTGTTAATGGTTCCATTAGTAAAAGAGTATGGACTTAATTACTTGTTAGCAGCAACCGTTCTGACAGGAATAATACAAGTGATCTTTGCTGTTTTTAAAGTCGCTAAAGTAATGAAATTTATTCCGCGGGCCGTTATGATTGGCTTCGTAAATGCTCTAGCCATATTAATATTTATGGCCCAAGTGCCTCATTTCCTTGGCATTTCGACAATGACGTATATATTTGTTGGGATTACGTTAATCATTGTTTATATAGTGCCTCGTTTTTTCAAGTCCATCCCTGCACCATTAATCGCGATTATTGTATTAACATCTGTTGCTCTATTCTCAAATGTTGAATTACGGACAGTGGGCGATTTAGGAACAATCACAAAATCATTGCCGGAATTTTTCATTCCAAATATTCCATTTACATTCGAAACTTTAGCTATTATTTTTCCTTATTCATTTGCATTAGCTATTGTTGGTTTATTAGAAACTTTACTGACAGCTTCCATTGTTGATGATATGACAGATACAGAAAGCAATAAGAACCAAGAATCAAGAGGACAAGGAATAGCCAATATCATTACAGGTTTCTTTGGCGGAATGGCAGGCTGTGCAATGATTGGCCAATCTGTCATTAATGTAAAGTCGGGAGGTCGCAGTAGACTGTCAACATTGACTGCAGGACTGTTCTTGATCTTTTTAATTATTGTATTAGGTGATTTGGTCATACAAATCCCAATGCCTGTTCTTGTAGGAATTATGATCATGGTATCAATTGGCACGTTTGACTGGTCTTCGTTCACTTATTTAAGAAAAGCTCCAAAGAGCGATGCTGCTGTAATGTTAGTAACAGTCATTATTGTTGTGACCACGCATGACTTATCAAAAGGAGTTATTGCAGGTGTTATCCTAAGCGCCATACTCTTCGTCGCTAAAATTTCAAAGATTAAGATAGAAAACCGGCAAGAAAAGGAAAGGATGATATTTAAAGTAGAAGGTCAATTATTTTTTGCATCTGTAGAGAGTTTTATAGAATCATTTGATTTTAACGTTGAGGATAAGAAAATTATCATCGATTTTTCGAATGCACATATTTGGGATGATTCCGCTGTGGGTGCCGTTGATAAAGTGGTTATTAAATACCGAGAAAACAATAATTCTGTGACTATCAGAGGTTTGGATTCATCTAGTAAAAAAATCGTAGATAAACTAGCCATATATAATAAATCAAGTGCAAAATTAATGACACATTAATCTACTTTTAGAGGTGATAAAATGTACGAAAAAGTTTTATTAGCTGTAGATGGCTCGGAAAACTCATTGCGAGCAACGAAAGAAGCAGTAAAGCTCGCTTCCTTAGTCACAAAATGTATAATACATGTCGTGTATGTAGCCGACTTTTCAAAATCAAAAAACGAAATACTCCATTCCCAAGGAAAAGAAGAACTGGAGCTTTCACGACGTAAGAAACTTTACCACATTGAGGAACTATTGAAATCGAAAAAGTTATCATACGAATTTAAAATTTTACGTGGGGAGCCATGGCCAAAAATCATCGAGTACGAAAATAATGAAAAGTTCAACTTAGTAGTTATTGGTAGTCGCGGTCTCAATGCATTTCAGGAAATGGTATTAGGCAGTGTTAGTCATAAAGTAGTGAAAAGAGTGAATTGTCCTGTTCTCATCGTAAAGTAATGGTAAAAAGAAATTCACTAAATTAATGCAATACAACAGTTGAATAACTCCGACGATGTATTGCATTTTGTATAAGGCGGCACTGAAATAAATTTGTTGCCCTATGTCATCAGTGGCAAAAATGAATATAGCTCACTTAACAACAAGAGTCCCTCGCAATGTAGGAAATGATTTTCAGTCGCATTCCATTATTAACTGCTTTCTTCCACTTTTCGAAAGTTCAATTTGTAAAGTCCTCACATCCAATACATTTCATATGAACTGGTGTCAAATATTTGCTAAAACAGCTTCCTAAAGATAAAAAGCCGATCCCTAGTTTCCACAAGGAATCAGCTGTTTTAATAAACTATTATTTTACTATTAATACTGGGCATTTAACTCGTTTGGCTACTTTATGACTTACACTACCAAGCACCATTTCTTGAAGGTTATTTAATCCACGGCTACCAATAACCACCATATCGCAATTTAGTTTGTTCGCGTAATCAACGATCGTCGGGCCTGGTTCTCCATGTAACATCGTCACTGTAAATGTTACGTTTGCTTCCTTAAAAGTATTTTCGATTGGTAGTAGCTGTTTTCGTCGTTCTAACTCTAATGTTTCAGAATTCTGGCTATAGAGTACTTCTTTTTTCGCTTTGGAGTAATCCATAATATAAACAATTTCCACGACTGTCCCTTGAGACAACGAAGCGAGTTTCATTGCTTCTCTTGCTGCACGCATGGAATTTTTCGAACCATCCGCGGCGATCAATATTCTATTATACATTTCGTCCCCTACCTCTCTTCTCAAACACTAGCTTTGCGCTTTTCCACTAATCGCCAAACTATTAACTAATTGTGAGCTTGATTTATTTAAGCCCACAAGTTTGACCTCCGCTCCATTGTCAGTTAATTTTAATACGATTTTATCAATGGCTGCAACCCCCGAAACGTCCCATACATGTGCTTGGCTGAAGTCGATTTCTATTTCTTTTTCGGAAGCGTTCAAATCAATGGCTGCAATAAAATCTTCAACAGAAGCAAAAAACACTTGCCCTATAACCTGATATACCCGATTATTTCCAGCAACATGCGTAAGTACTTTTACTTTCGAAATCTTTGAAACAAAAAATATCGCACTTAATAATACACCGGCCAGAACGCCTTTTGATAAATCGCCAGTGACTAATACTGTTGCTATTGTTATAACCATGACAAGCGAATCTGTCATTGGCGCGACACGTAATCTTTTTAATGATGCCCAATCAAACATCCCAATACAAACCATAATCATCACACCGACAAGTGCTGCCATCGGAATTTGCACGACGACATCCCCGAGCACCAAAATTAAAAATAGTAAGAAACTGCCCGCGACGAAGGTAGATAACCTGCCACGTCCACCATATTTCACGTTTATGACTGACTGCCCGATCATCGCACACCCTGCCATTCCACCGAAAAAACCGGTAACGATATTCGCGATCCCCTGTCCACGGCTTTCCACGTTTTTATCACTCGTAGTATCTGTCATGTCATCCACAATCGATGCTGTTAAAAGTGATTCAAGTAAACCGACAATCGCAAGTGAAATCGAATACGGAAAAATGATTTTCAAAGTTTCAAAGTTCAATGGGATATCCGGAATCAAAAAGGTCGGTAAAGCTGAGCTTAATTTCCCCATATCTCCAACCGTTCTCACATCGCTATTCGTCATAATCGCAATGATTGTAATGACGATAATCGCTACTAATGGTGAAGGTACAGCATTCGTGATCTTAGGGAATATATAAATGATCACAAGCGCACCAGCTACCATCACATACATCTGCCAGCTCTCATCAACGAAATGCCCTAGTTGCGCGATAAAAATCAGAATAGCTAAAGCATTCACAAACCCAATGATAACCGGACGTGGAATAAATTTCATAAACCGTGCAAGTTTACATAAACCAATAATCACTTGAAAAATTCCAGTCAAAATGGTTGCAGCTAGTAAATACTGCAAACCATGATCTGCAACTAGCGACACAAACACGAGCGCCATCGCTCCAGTAGCTGCTGAAATCATTGCTGGTCTACCTCCAACGAAGGCAATGACAACAGCCATCGAAAACGAAGCATACAATCCGACCATTGGATCTACTCCCGCGAGTATCGAAAATGCAAGTGCTTCAGGAATTAAGGCTAATGCAACAACAATCCCCGAAAGAATATCGCCCCTAATATTACCAAACCATTGCTCTCTAAATGATAAAACTTGCAAAAAAACACCCCTTAAAAATAAAATAGACTTCGAACTCTCATCGAAGGCAAGACCCAAGAATTATATCATATTTTTCGTAAGCATTCCATACGTTGTAAAGAATATTACATTAATTCTTCCAATGCTCTCTATGAAATGTGCAAGGCCCTTACATATCGTCGTATATTCAAAAAAAAAGATGTGAACGGAATCCGCTCACACTTTTCAATCAATTCCGCCTCGGAGGAATGCGTCAGATTTTATCGAGCTCGCTCGATAAACTTCCTCTGAAGATCTGTGACATCCGCCGATGGCTTTCACTTCATTCAGCCAGAGTTTGCACTCCCGCTGAATAAGGTAAATTACATTCATCCCGCCACTTACGAAGTGGGGACTTCTGCTGAATGAAGTTAAAACGTAAATGCTTGACCAACTTCATATTTCTCATCTTCTAAAACAAGAATTCCTTTTTCCTGTGGGGCGTTTGGAAGCTCTAATTCACGAGCTGCACAAATCATGCCACTAGATGGTACACCACGTAACTCGGCATCTTTGATCAACATACCGCTTGGCATAACTGCGCCTACCTTAGCAACAACAACTTTTTGCCCTGCATCCACATTCGGTGCACCACAAACGATTTGTAATTCTTCCGTACCTACATCAACAGTGCAAACACTCAATTTATCCGCATTTGGATGCTTTTCTTTTGCTTTAATATAACCTATAACAAATTTCGGTGTAAAATCAGCTTCCACTTTTTCTTCAAAGCCATTTGTTTCAAGCACATCATTGATTTTCGCAACGATTTCCTCATTTAACTCCACTTGACCTTTAGTACTAACTTTTACATAATTCGATGCATTAAAAATGTTGAAGCCACCAGTTTCATTTGTTTCTTCATCATAAATACGAGCTACATCACCTTTACGATCAAACGTTTTATTTTCCATTTCCTTTAACGTAATGATTAGCGTATCGCCAATTCCCTCTTCATTATAAAATACATTCATGTTTCTTTCCCCTCTCATTGGTCCTTCTTGCGATTTTTCCCTAAAATAAAAATAGGATCAAGCTTGCCGTTTTCGTAAATAAAAGATAAGGCTGTGATAGGCACATTTCCATCAGCAAAAAAGCCCATCGTCATTTGCGCCAAAATATCGTATCCAGTTTCGTTGCGAATATCTGCAATGATTAGCACATCTTGATGTGGGACAGCAACAGCCATGTCACCCTCGATCTGATCCGCTTTCTCCTGCAAGAACTTCTCATTCAAAATCCGACTTGCATCATATCCATCATTCGTGTTCAAAAAGAAGAAATCATTCCCTGCCACCGTATCTTTTTTCATATCTGCAGGAAGCGAGCGAACATTAAAGCGAGCCATTTCTCTGATTTCTTTTGGATCCAGGCCATCTTTTTTAATCAAATCTTCATCAAGCAAGCGATATGTATTTCCGAGATCAAGTGCATAATAAATCCTTGTCTCCGCTGTATGCTCATCCGTCATAAGTGTAATTCCGTCTTCAGATTCCGTTGGAAAAGATGTTGAGCGAATAACAGGATAAACTTTCCTCTCACTTCCAGCTACTCTTTGTTCCTTCCCCATTACTTCGATCGCTTCTTCTACATAATATACGACTTCATCTATCGCTTTTTCCTTCTGAACATGCCATTTCGCAACAATCCCAGACAATGCCACATCAATTCCCTTGCCTGTCTCTTCATTTTCAATACGCAAGCTTTCTTTCTGCCTGTCATATGTGAATATTCTTCCTGGCTTTTCCAGACGATTTTCGAGTTCTTTTCTTAATTGACTCTCATTCATCTTCTTCTTCATCTTTCACCCTCCTTGGGCGCATTTAAGCTACATTTCATTTTACAACAAAATAGGTCAGGTCTCAAAGATTCCAGTACAATATAAATAATAATTGATTCTTTTAAAACTTTCCCATAAACCAATCCGTTTAAATAGACGAGGTGAAAATATTGATTCCTGACAGTGATTTAATCATTGAGATTAAGGCGGGTAGCCGTTCCGCAATGGAAGTGCTCGTTAAACGTTATTATAAACAAATTTATTCCTTTATTTATCGGAGAACTAGCAATAAAGATACAGCATATGACCTAACACAAGAAGTGTTTATTAAAATGATGAAAAACATCCATTCCTATAAGGAAAAGGCTCAATTCAAAACATGGCTTTATACGCTAGCAGTCAACCATTGTACTGATTATTTTCGATCAAAGGCATTTCAAGTATTAAAAATTACAGAAGAACTTGGCGATACCTATCATTCTAATGATAATATTCCATATATTTTCGAGAAAAAAGAAAAACGCCGTGAAATCATGGTAGCAATTAAATCATTGCCAGAATACCAGAGCACCACGATTATTCTGAAATACTATCATGAATTAAAAATCACAGAAATTGCCGATATTATGCAAACAAATGACTCAACAGTAAAATCCCGACTACGGCAAGGGATGGAGAAATTGAAAGCAATATTACAAAGAGGTGATGATATTGAAGAAGTTAGAAGATCATGAACTAGAGGATTTGCTAACCGAATTCAGCATTGAATATCCCGATGAAGAGGAAATAGAGCAAACAATTATGCAGCTTCACCAATATGTACCTAATAAGAAAAAGAATCCACTAACCCGGTTCATTCCTACACCATTACGGAATGCATTTATAGATTCATTACAATTTTCAAGAAGCTTTTGGATCAGCAATCTCGTTTATTTAGCAATCGGCTTGAGCTTTGTTTTCTTAATCGATGCGAACCCCTATATGACACTATTCTACTTGGCTCCCTTACCAGTCTTAATTGGGCTAATAGACATATTTCGCAGCAGGGACGAGGGTATGATCGAGTTAGAATTATCTTTTAAGTTCTCACATTCTGATTTGATCCTTTCAAAGCTTACCATTGTTGGAATCTTTAACTTAGCTTGCACCTTATTCCTGATCATTGTCTTTAATATTTTCGCTAAACCACTTATTTTAATTGATTTATTACAATATTGGGCTGCACCTTATACAGCTATTATTGCGCTTAGCTTATTTTTATCAATTAATTTAAAAACCATATTTGCAGTACCAATTTTAATTGCCACATTCCTTACCTTGGGCTCAAGTGTCTATCTATTTATAAACATTGATTTAGTAATACTTGAACAAGTATCGTTCGCACTTTTTGTTTGTGCAATCATCGGGATTTGCTTGGCAGTGAAATTGATTAATAAAGGAGCTTATCATGAATTTAACAATTAACAATCTTTCAAAAAAATACGGTAATCACATTGCACTAGAACATTTTTCATGCCAATTCACAAATGGTGTCTACGGGATATTGGGTGCGAACGGCTCTGGTAAAACAACATTGATGAGAATGCTCGCAACGATCATAACCCCTACAGAAGGTATGATCAAACTCAATGGTAAAAACATTTTCGAACTCGGAGATAACTATCGGGACTTAATTGGTTATCTCCCTCAACATATCGGACTTTATAAAAGTTTTACTACAGAAAAGTTTCTCCATTATATCGCTGCCTTAAAAGGGCTGGATAAAACAAGCGCTGCAATAAAAATTGAAGAATTGCTGGAACTTGTCAATCTCACTCATGTTCGAAAAAAGAAAGTCGGATCATTCTCTGGTGGCATGAAACAGCGAGTTGGCATCGCCCAGGCACTTCTAAATGACCCAAAAATATTAATAGTTGATGAACCAACAGCTGGACTTGATCCAAAAGAAAGAATTCGTTTCCGTAATCTGCTTTCATCGATAAGCGGAGATAGAATCGTGTTATTATCGACCCATATCGTGTCAGACATTGAATTCATTGCCAAGGAAATTTTAATTTTAAAAGCCGGAAAGCTGTTACATAAGCGCAATCCGCAAGAATTGCTTTCAGAAATAGCTGATAAGGTATGGATTGTACCAGCTAGTGAACAAGAAATCGTAAAATATCAGGCTGAATTTAAAGTTGGAAACATCATTCGAACGGAAACTGGAGCAGAATTGCGAATCATTAGCGACTTACAGCCATCTAGCTCCGCCGCTCCGGCAAAAGCAAATTTAGAAGATTTATATTTGTATTTTTTCGAGGAGGATTATGATGCTACGGTTGCTCAAGTTTGAATTATATAAAGTTTACAGGCAGAAAAGTATATATATCTTGTTTGCACTTCTGATTGGGATCATTAGTTTGAGCTTTAATTTTGATCGAGAAAGAGAACAGGCAGTTCTTCAGGAATATCAGCCATGGGAAGGAAAGATTACTGCAGATAAATTAGCGCAAATAGATGTTCATAAACAAGAAATCGAGAAAAAAATGGATGACGAAACATACAATATGAGCCTTGATGATAGTGTTTTATACAGCATATCCGAATCCTTTAGTATCCGAAAGCAAAAAATGATGGAACGCGAGCAAGAAATTACTAAACTGACTACATTAATAAACGATGCCCCATCTGCATTTAAAAAAAGGAATGCACTAATACATACAGATTTGTTAAGGAAAGTCGATACATCCAATTTTTATTATCAAAAAGGGCCTAGCAATATGATTGATATGATTTATACGTTTGGATTTGTCATTACTGCTTTTATGTTAATCATCGGTATCTCACCAATTTTTTCGAAAGAATATAGTTCTGGGATGGATCAATTTTTACTTAGTTCAAAATATGGGCGCTCCAAATTAGTAACTGCCAAACTTCTTGCTGCGATTATTTTCACCGTTTCTATAGCCATTGGATGGATCGCTTATAGTGCAGCTATCTCTATCTATAGTTACGGATCGCACGGATGGAGTGCGCCTTTGCAATCTATGCATGAACATCTCAATGCACCATATCCCTTCACATTAGGTGAGTCTTATGCACTCATGATATCCATGCATCTTCTAGCAGCGATCGCATTGGCATTAATCATAGTGTTTGTATCCGCCATCTGCAAAAGAATACTGATGTCACTTCTAGTTTCAGGCTTCATATTCGGTTTGCCGTTTGTGATAGATGTCGTACCTGGATTTGAATGGTTGGAGGAATTTGGTTGGATCAGCAGTACCTTAAATCTATCAATCTACCATTTAATGAAAGTAAAAAATCAATTCATTGCCTTTGAAACTTATAATATGTTTGGATTCCCTGTCCTTTATCCAATTGTCGCAGTAGTATTATCTGTAATAACAGCAACCATATTCGCTTATTTGACGAAGTGGGTATTGAAGAGGAAACAGGTAGCTGTTTAATTTTCACACCATCTATTCAAGAAGAAACTGCCTAACACTAGGAGTTTCTTCTTTTTTTAAAATACCAATTTAGCCAGACTTTAGTTAAAATATACTTGAGTCAAAATATATTTTAACTAACGATAAGGAATCTCCTATTGGCTTTTTGAACATCCAATATTTACTATTTCTCTATTGAGCCATTACTCTTTTCTACTTGCCTTCAAGATATATATTAAAATAAAAAAACAGTCTAACGAGAACTCATCAGACTGCTACCATACATTTATTCAGATAATCCATTAATAAAATCTTCTATCTCTTCCAATGTCTTACGATCTTTGCTGACAAATCTTCCAACTTCTTCACCGCTATGGAACGCTACAAAGCTTGGAATCCCAAATATATCAAGTTCACCACATAGATCAATGAACCGATCGCGATCCACTTCCATAAATGTGTATTCAGGATAATCTGCTTCAAGTCTTGGTAAAATTGGTTCGATCACTCTACAGTCCGGGCACCAGTCCGCAGAAAACATAAATATTGTTCGCTCTTCTTTTTTCAATTCCTCATATTGTTCGATTGATTGCAATTTTTCCATTTTATTTCCCTCCAGTGTTGATTAGCATTTGGCCCGGTTTAATCCAGCCACGCTTTCTCATAAACTCAGATATAATTAAGCTTATCACAGCCGGGCCTAAAATATGGAGTACAATGACTTGTAATAAAATTTGTCCTGAGAACCCCATCGTTGTAAATGTCATAATTTGCCCAACGAAACCACTCGTTCCCATCCCAGCGCCCGCGGCATTACTCGTCATTCTCCAAACAGTCGCCCCAAACGGTGCTACTATCATTCCGGCAACTGTTGGCGGTATTAGGATCAGAGGATAACGAATAATATTCGGCACTTGCAGCATTGAAGTCCCAAGACCAATCGCAAGTAGACCACCTAATTTATTTTCCCGGTAACTTGCAACTGCAAAGCCAATCATTTGGGCACTGCACCCTATTGTTGCTACTCCTGCTGCAAGCCCATTTAAATCAAGCATAAATGCAATTGCTGCACTTGATATCGGCGCAGTCAAAGCTAACCCCATTAATGTCGCAACAAGAATTCCCATGAGAATTGGTTTTTGCTCTGTTCCCCAGACAATCCATCCACCGAATATCGTCATAAATTCTGAAATTGGCGCTCCGACAAATTTTGCAATCGCAAAGCCTGTGAAGATCGTCACAAATGGAGTCACTATAATATCCACTTTCGTTTCCTTACTCACCATTTTTCCTATTTCCGTCGAAATCAATGCAGCCACGTAAGCACCAGCTGGACCGCCAAATGTAGCTCCTGCTGCGCCTGTTGCAACTGCAGCAAAAATTACCAATGGAGGTGCACCTAGTCCAAAAGCAATCGCAGCTCCAATCGCTGGGCCCATCAAATCCATCGCCAACTGACCCATCTCCACAAAAAATGGCCATTTAAGCTGTTCCCCAACTGTTTTAATAATCAACCCAATAATTAAAGATGAAAAAAGTCCAAGCGCCATATAGCTAAGCGCATCTATTAAATATGCTTTCGTGGAAACATGTACTCCTTTTCTAGTTAAGAAACCCTTCATGCTCATCCCCCTTAATATCTCCTTCTACTTAACTAGTGTAAAGACATGTGTATATTTTGTCTATACTTTTTAAAAATAAATAAGCACTCCCAGTAATAAATTGGAAGTACTTATTCAAAGATTTATTCTTTTATTTTTGCTGAAGAAACCATTTTCATCAATACATCAGTATCTGTAACAATATTGTTTAATTTTGACTCAGTCGTTGCCTTAACACCACCTATACCCACAGTGACTTCATAAAGATCTTCTCCTTGTTCTATAATTATCAAATAACCAAATCGATTATCATCATTAAATGTTCTATCAACGACAATATTTTCTGCGTTACTTTTCTCCATCTCATATAATTCTTCACTTTTCATGTCTTCATTTGGATTGTAGAAAAGGATATATGGATGTGTTCCTTTTTCTAAAATAATATTGTTTGGCTCCTCATTTTTAATGCTAAGGCCTGTAGGTAAATGAAATGCTATTGTATCCAAAGTTTCATTTATAGGTGATATATTTAAAAAGGCTTGTTCAGCATGATCTTCCGCTTTTACTTTTTCTTTTTCAAAAGACTTGCCACATGCAGCAATGAAGAGCACAGTTATCGCAATCATTAGACATACAGTGATTTTGTTCATAAAAAGTGTCCCCTTCCTTTATCGACTTCCCACCTATCATACTACTCGGAAAAACTACTTGACAACCCTAAATTGGCGTGAAAGGACATTTTCTGTCGCGAATGATAGAATGAAATGTATTACAGATTGGAGGAGATTTTAATGAAGTTAACAGTCTATTTAGCAGGTGAAATTCATAGTACTTGGCGTTCTGAAATAAAAGAAAAAGTGAAAACACTACAACTTCCTGTAGAATTTGTTGGACCGATGGAGGACCATGATCGTTCTGATGGAATTGGAGCGGAAATTTTAGGTGCACAACCTAATCCAATTTTTCATGATGCAGCTGCATCGAGCTTTAATAATTTGCGAACAGAATTGTTAATGAAGAAATCTGATCTTGTCATCGCCTTTTTTGGTGAAAAATATAAACAATGGAATACTGCTATGGACGCGAGTACAGCGATTACACTTGGTAAATCGCTCATCCTTATTCGTCCAGCTGAATTACATCACCCGCTCAAAGAGTTATCTGGAAAAGCAAACGCAACCGTTCAAACCGTCAACCAAGCAATTAAGGCACTCGCTTATATTTTTGAATAAACAAGGATCATCTGCTGAGATCGCCACGTTTTGTGGCGATTCCGGTGTAACCCGCAGCTTGCGGATTCACACTCTCCAATTGACCAACGAGCATTTTCATGATGTGCATAAACATATCTGAACGATTTACCGCTCCATTCGTGAAAATTCCTATTGCTCCTTCCTTCGACCGTACGTTTTTCCGCTGACTGTATTCATCCATCAATGGTCCCAATTCTTCACCTAATCGCAAGCGTTGTGCAATCTCTTCGGGCAGCTTGATCCTCGCACCTCCAGCAATGATTGTCTCTTTTCCTCTTGCCGCGACAGCTCCCCAATTGCACAAAAACAAGCCAAATTTGGTCTCCATAACCCCCCCTTCCAAACCAAACGCCATATCTATATCAGGGTTTGCTAAACAAAATTCTGCTCTATTGATAGCCCCTTGCATTGTCTCTTCATCTGAAAACGGCATGTTGCTTACATTTGATGGTGCATCTACCTGTACAATAGATGATGAATGCCCTGCTTCCAGTAATGTTATTTCCACAGCCATTACCTTTGCAGTATTGCGGGAACCTATAGCAATGTTCATTTTCTAATCTCCTTTTTATACACTATCTTCTTGAATATTAATAGATCATATTATTGAAATGAGACAATTCTCCCGTAAATGTAGATGTGTATTTCCCACAAAATATTACTGGACATTCCTGCCTGTAATTGGATAATAATTGTTCCCCTGATCACTTTCAATCGAAAATAACAAAATCCTTCTCTATTTTTTATCAAATTATGCCATCGAATAGAATATACTATAAATTCGTTATCAACAGTTTACCTTAAATAAAGGATAATTGATGTGTTTATTTTTTGCCGTGGATAATCATATGGAGAAAACCTTCATTGATACAATCTTTAATTAAACATTATTATTCTGTGTAGAATGTAGTGTTTTACTAATAACCTAGTTTTAAAAAGACAAAAGCTGTCGAGATTCCTCGACAGCTACATCTCCATATTTTTTATAGATATTTCAACTTTTTACAGCACCATCTGTAATACCGGCGATAAATTGCTTACTAAATAGAAGGAATACAATTAAAATAGGTAGTGTCGCCATAAATGTACCAGCAAGAATCATTGAGTAATCTGTAAAATAAACATCGTTAAGTGTTCTTAATGCTATTTGAATTGTGTGAGAACTTTGATCTTTTAAGACAATTAGGGGCCATAAAAAATCGTTCCATGCTCCCATAAAAGTGACAATTCCCAGTGTTGCTAATCCAGGGCGAACTGCGGGTATAACAATATTCCAATATGTTCTGAAATTACTACATCCATCAATTCTCGATGCCTCAATAAGCTCGTACGGAACGGCAGATGAAATAAATTGTCTCATCCAAAACACACCGAATGCTGATACCATTCCCGGAACGATAACCGCTTTTATATCATCTAACCAACCCAATGAACTGATTAGCATAAAATTAGGTATAAGCCCTAATTGAGGAGGAATCATCATTGTAGCAAGCAAAAATATAAACATTCCATCGCGCCCTTTAAAATGTAACTTAGAAAACGCAAAACCCGCTAAAGAACAAAAGAATAGTACAGATAAAGTGATCGCAGTTGAGATGATCAATGAATTCAATATAGAACCAAAAAAGTCAATTCGTTCAAATACTTGTTTTGCATTCACTAAAAAATTAGATCCTGGTATGACTATAGGTGGAAATTTATTAATATCGCTCGTAGTATTTGAACCTATCACAAACATCCAATAAAAAGGAAAGATTGAAATTAAGGTACTTATAGTGATAAATACATACAATAATATTTTCGGTAATTTTTTTTCTCCGACTTCCTTCACAATATCATCCCCCTATCTTAGGCTGATCTAATTCTTTTTGTAAGTAAAACATTAATAAGTGAGAAAATAATAATGATAATAAACAATAACCATGCGATTGCTGCAGCATATCCAAATGAAAATCTTGTAAATGCTTCTTCGTATAAATATAACGTTACCGTTAATCCCTGATTGTTACCTCCTACACCAAATAACATCGGCTCGGTGAAAATTTGCATTCCTCCAATCGTGGATTGAAGTACAGTAAAGATAATAATAGGCTTTAATAATGGGATAGTAATAAAAATTAATTGCTGCATTTTATTCGCTCCGTCAATAATCGCGGCCTCATACAAATCTTTTGATATACCTTGTAAGCCAGCAAGGTAAATAATCGCATTATAGCCTATCCAACGCCACATCACCATTGCTGAAATAACAATATGGGTTCCGAAATAAGAGCCGCTCCAATGAATTGGCTCAATCCCTACAAATGATAATAAATAGTTAACAATTCCATACTTCGTACCAAACATGGCGGAAAAAACGATAGCTACTGCAACTATTGAAGTTACATTTGGCATAAATATTCCTAGCCTAAAAAATGCTTTTCCTTTTAAAGATGCTTGATTTAATAAGAATGCAATAACTAAAGCAGCTATTAATTGCGGAATGGTTGATAATGCCCAAATACTAAATGTATTACCTAGAGCCTTCCAAAATAATGGATCATTCGTAAATAAAAGTTTATAATTACGAAAACCAATAAACTCCTTTGATCCTAAAATATCCCATTTGTGGAATGACAAATATGCTGTAAATAATAAAGGAAATACCCCAAATACACCAAATAAAATAAAGAATGGAGATATAAACAAATAGCCAGATCGTCTATCCGCCGCTTTCTGACTGTATTTCCTACCCCTTATATTAAAGCCTTCCTTAATATCTATATTTTTTTCCACATAATACCTCCTACAATAAATGTCGATATATTAATAGTATTAATTCACTGACTTTAAAACGGAAAGTAACGAAACTTCTACAGATAACAACTTTTTTCAAATAAGAGGCAGTAATGTACAGCCTCTTATTTGTTAGTTATTTTTAACGTTCAACCTGTCTATTAACTTCTTCCATTGCCTTATCCCATGCTTCACCGGCTTTGGCCTGCCCGTCCGCTATCGTTTTTAATGCATCTCCCATAATGGTATTAATCGTTCCAGTGTCTGGTCCGCGGTAAACATATTCTACTTGTTCAGCTGCCTCAGAAAAAATTGCCCCTAAATCATCACGATTAAAAAACTCATCAGCCAGATTTTGTACTTCAGGCTCTTCATAAACAGCTGGAGTAGAAGGGAAGTTCCCTTTATCTTTAAAGATTTTCAATTGAGTTTGTGGTGACATTAGCCATTTAATAAACTCATAAGCCTCTTTCGGATGTTTCCCTTGCGAAGGTAGAGATAATAACGACCCTCCCCAGTTTCCCGATCCTCCAGGCATAAGTGCAATATTCCATAATCCAGCTGTATCAGGCGCATCATTCTTAATATTCTGTAACATCCATGGTGGTAGGAATACAGTAGCGAAATCACCTGCTGCTAATGAAGCAGACCATTCAGTAGTACCTCGTTCGGTATTATTATGAATATCCATCGATTCGACTGAATAATTCCAGGCGTTTTTTATTAATTCACTATCCTCAATAATTAGTGTTCCATCTTCTTCAAAATATTGTTTTTCTCCCTGTTCTCTTGCGGCAGCATATAAATCAACAACATGATTAAACATATTTTTACCTGTAGCTGCTTTTAACTTTCTACCAGCTTCTATATAGTCTTCCCATGTACTCATTTGCGCAGATACTTCTTCCGGCTTGGTTGGAAGTCCAGCTTCTTCAAAAATATCTACCCTATAAGCCATAGCCATTGGACCTACATCAGTCGGTATTCCAAAAACAGACGACCCATCATTCGTAGCCGCTTCCCTCCAGCGCCAATCAAGATAATCCTCTTTAATATCATCTGCACCATAATCTAATAAATTATAAAAATGTTTATTATTTTCTTTAAACCTTTCAATATATCCTGATTCAACACCAGCAATATCCGGTGCTCCGGAACCTGCTGCTAGTGTTGTAAGCAGATTTTGGTGATGATCAGCATACTCTGTCTCTTGCACTTTAATTTTAATATTGGGATTTAATTCCTGATACTCCTTAATGTATTCATCCATACCCATTCCAGGCCATAACCACATTGTTAATTCTATTTGATCTTTTGACCCTTTAGAGCCTTCCTTACTCGCCTTTTCACCTGATGATGAGCATGCAACTAGGCCAATAATTAATATCAGAAAACCAATCGTGAGCGCAACCTTTTTCATACTGATACCCCTTTTCATATTTTTATATCTTACAAATTCATAAAATAACTTACCCCAAATATTATTTATGAATTGCATAAGCATTTGTAATCTCCTAATACTATTGATTTCAGTCTAATATGGACGAAGCAACTGCACTCCTTTAAATCCACGCTCCTAAATATAGCGCTTACATTACTGATTATCACGTTTTCAGTGATTACTACTATGATTACTCTACTACCATACTAGCATTCCGAAAATATAGATGTCAACAGATCATTTCAAATATTTCAATAAGGCTAAATAGTTAAATATTTACTAACATAACGTTGTTTAGTATGTATAATGGGGGGATTTTACATTGATTAATCGAGGAATAATGAACTGGCTTCACGTTGTTTGATATAAACAAAAATCAATAAAAAACGTAGACTTACAACTATGATCGGATAATATAGTGACCCTTCTATGGAAAAAAAACTCTGAGTCTTACTGCCCACTCGTCTTGAGATCCGTTACTAAGCTATTACTGAGTCGAATTCACCAACTCAGTAATAAGCCTGTAAATCAACATATATCTAGAAAACCGGTGAAGTACTGCAACTTCAGCATAAATGGGTCTCTAATATGTTAGACGAAGGGTACTATAATGTAATCACCAAAACCAAATGAATAAATATGGCTTTGTCATTAACCACTTTTTATCCCCGAATGATGGAATCAACTGTTGCACGATCACTAGTCTTCACTAGTTTAACGATCATTTCTTTCGCTGCTGCATAATCATCAACATGAATAATCGAAGCATGTGTATGAATATAGCGCGAGCAAATACCAATGACACCACTTGGTATGCCTTCATTTTCCATATGTACTCGACCAGCATCTGTTCCACCTTGAGAAACAAAATACTGATATGGAATATTATTGGTTTCAGCCGTATCAAGAATAAATTCACGCATTCCTTTATGCGTCACCATTGAGCGATCATAAATCCGCAGAAGCGTACCTTTGCCGAGCTGTCCAAATTCATTCTCGTCACCTGTCATATCATTTGCAGGACTAGCATCAAGCGCAAAGAAAATGTCCGGTTTAATCATTTTGGTAGCTGTTGCAGCTCCGCGTAAGCCAACTTCCTCCATCACAGTCGCTCCAGAATAAAGAATATTTGGTAGCGTCTCACCTTGGAGTTCTTTTAATAATTCAATTGATAATCCGCAACCATAACGATTATCCCAAGCTTTCGCCATAATTTTCTTCGGATTTGCCATCGGTGTAAATGGACAGATAGGTACAATTTGTTGACCAGGCTTAATACCAATATGTAAAGCATCCTCCCGATCATCTGCCCCAATATCGATCTGCATATTTTTTACATCCATTGGCTTTTGCCGTTGACCCTCACTTAAAAGATGAGGAGGAATTGATCCGATGACGCCGTCTACTATACCATTTTCTGTAATAATTTGTACTCGTTGGGCGAGCAGCACTTGACTCCACCAACCACCAAGCGTCTGAAAGCGAATCATGCCATTTTCTGTAATATTCGTTACCATAAATCCAACTTCATCCATATGTCCAGCCACCATCACAGTCGGACCATTTACATCTCCAACCTTTTTGCCAAAAATGCTACCTAGCTTGTCCTGAACAATTTCATCCGAATATGTTTGAAGTTGTTCACGCATAAACATTCGAACAGCATGTTCATTTCCTGGTGTCCCAGGTAACTCTGTTAGCGTTTTAAATAAATCCAGTGTATCTTTATTCATTCCTTGCCACCTCTTTCTAAATTGGGATTGATAGATCATATTTTACAGAAGTTTCAACTCCAAAGCTATCATTTCAGTCGAATAAATAGAGCAATTCCTGTATACTAAACCTACCGAGAAACGGTGGAGGTGTATATTTTGAATTGGAAAACATTCCTAAGCGGAGCTGCTGCTGGGTTAATTACAGGATATTGTCTTAGTACAAAAGCAAATGAAAAAATCACTGTCTCTGGTGAAAAGGTGCTTGCTAATGTAAAACATGCATTCAAAAAAGAGGGACGTGTAGATGGCTCTTGGCTCCAAATGAAACCAGAACACTACCAAAAATATGCTATCAAAACAAAAGTCTATCGTGGTGGAATTACTATGAACAATAACGGCACGCGCGAGCAATTTGAATTCATTGCAGATGCATACACAGGAACTGTCCTTGACGTTTATCACATCTAATTCAAGACAAACGCTGACATCCAAGGACAGATAGCGAAAAAACACCTACTTTAGGTGTTTTTTTACGAATACTGCGGGAGAATCACAGCGCTTTACTAACTACTAGATTGTTTTACGGGTCACTTAGCAATTTTATGAGCCACTCACCAACTTTATAAGCCACTCACCAGATTTATAAGCCGCTCACCTGTTTTATTAGCCACTCACCAACTTTATAAGCCACTCACCGGTTTTATTAGCCACTCACCAGATTTATTAGCCGCTCACCGGTTTTACATGCCACTCACCAGATTTATAAGCCACTCACCAACTTTATAAGCCACTCACCAACTTTATAAGCCACTCACCAACTTTATAAGCCACTCACCAGATTTATAAGCCGCTCACCGGTTTTACATGCCACTCACCAGATTTACCAGCCACTCATGAACTGCATAACACATTACTCGGTATCCGCTCTTTTCCGCTTTACCGCCGCAATGATATTGCCTTCTTCATCCCATTTTAACGCGCGATAATGGCCATCATGGTAAAATGTGAACCAATCTCTAGCTTTTACAGTTTCAGGTATCCACTTTTCTTTTGCGCGGATGGAGTCCATTGGATAATCGTCATAGGCAAGTACCCACAGTGAATTCTGATGTGCGTGTGTAGGCATTAAATCTCCCATATGTATGAGCCGTTCTCCATTACTTTCGATTGTGATGATGCAGTGGCCATCACTATGACCACCAGTGTGAATCATCTTGATTGCGCCTTCAATTTCTTTTTCATTTGAAAAAGTCTGTACTTGATCGACAATTGGCTCCCAGTTTTCTTTCCAATATGTATTTCTGGAGCGAATATTTGGATTTCGCATTTCTTCCCATTCAATCTCAGATGCAAAAATAACTGCATTAGGAAAAGTCGATACTAATCCAGCTCCTTCTCGTTTCGTAAGCCCACCAGCATGATCAAAATGCAAATGTGTCATGCATATTATATCTATATCCTCTTGTACCAGTCCAAGCTTCGCCAAAGATTGCTCCACCTTTGATTCTTCTGTCACACCATAATTTCGCTTTTGTTTATCAGACAATTTCCCATACCCTAGCCCAGCTTCAATCAAAATATTTTTCCCGTTCAACTGTAGCAAAATGGGATCTGACCTTAATTCAATTTGGTTCTTTTCATTTACAGGATATTTTCTTGTCCATAAAGGTTTCGGTACCACACCAAACATCGCACCGCCATCCATATAAGTGTCTCCACCATTTAGCCATGTTAACGTTAGTTTTCCAAGCTGCAATTTCTCCATCTTCTTCCACCCTCCAAACTCTTTTCTCGATTGTAACACTAAAGATGGCAAAAAACTGACGATCAATGATCGTCAGTTAACTCATTTTGATATTTTACTTCACAGCGATAAATTGGATGGCCCTTAGCAGAGAATTTTTCTTCATACTCGGTCATTATATTTCCTTCACATTCACTATTATGCAAATCGAGACTTACGTATGTTAATAAAAGACCATACTTTGAAAAGCTTGTTAGTGAGTACTCAAATAACCCACGATTATCTGTTTTAAAATGGATTTCTCCTCCGTTTACAAGCACGTCTTCATACACATTTAAAAAGGCGGCAAACGTTAGCCGTCTTTTCTCATGACGTTTCTTTGGCCATGGATCGGAAAAGTTTAAATAGACACGTTCCACATCACTTTTTGCAAAAAACTTTCGCAAATCTTCTCCATTAGTATTAATTAATTTTACATTTGGCAGCTCCGCTTCAATCAACCTATCTAATGCGGCAACGATCACACTTTCCTGTAGCTCTATTCCAATATAATTAATTTCCGGATTAGCTTTTGCCATTTCAGTAATAAATTGGCCTTTCCCTGTACCCACTTCAATATGAATTGGAAACCCATTATCAAATAATGTACTCCATTTCCCATAATATTGTTCTGGATTCGGAATAATGTAATACGGATGAGTTTCAATTTTCTCTTTCGCCCATGGTTTATGTCTTAAACGCATCTTTCATGCTCCTTTTTTATAAAATGAAACCTTTATTTAATCTACGAATAATCATTACTCAACTGTTCCATACTAGCATTACGTTCACAAGAAAGGAAGATAAAAATGTCCCTCACACATAATAATCAAGTCCAATTATTAGAAGATATCTTAAATAATCATTTGGAAGACTGTTGTGGAACTGTTTCTGAATGTCAGCAACTGGAGCGACTCGTTCAATCATTATTAGGAAATCAAGCGATACCCGAACAGATGCAGCCACTTCTCGAAAACATATACGCATATTGCCAAGAAGGATGTCAATCTAACGATCTAAACAACCACATCCATTCTAATCAGGAACAACTTTCCCAATGGGTAGGGGAAATCGATACATATTCAGCATTACTTTAACTATATTGTCTTGTTAATTTTTATAACTCAAAAATAATGTGCTTGCAGCTGAGCTTGCGTAGGTAATAACGAGTAATAAAAGTAATACGATACTCGTTTCGAGTGGCTTATATAAAAAGTGAATTACAATTAAAATGATGATAGCTGAAAAAGTAAGTCGATGGGCAAAGTCTGAACCTTTTAGTATGATTAAACGATATCTTTCATCGCCTTCTAGATGTAATCCTTTTAATTTATAATCAACAAATCCATCTAATGCCATACCAAGAAGAGCTAGTCCGATTACGATTCCGCTCTTACCTGTGAATAATAAATAAATAGAAAATATCAAAACAATGGCTGGAATCCATAACACTAGTATTTGTTTAATTACTTTATTTTCCATTCCCCATCCTCCTCCAATTACTGTTTATTTCTCTTCTTCATAAATGAATAATTCTTCGATCGTCGTGTGAAAGGTTTTCGCTAATTCGAAAGCAAGTGGTAGGGAAGGTGAGTATCTACCTTTTTCAATGGAAATAATCGTCTGCCTAGAAACTTTGACTGTTTCAGCTAATTTATCTTGCGATAGTCCAAACTTTTTTCTAAACTCGACTAAGTTATTTTGCAAACTTCTTCACCTTCTTCACCTCACATTGATAGTTTCAGCATAATGTAAAGTTACCTTTACGTCAAGTAACCTTTACATATAAAACAAACAAAAACGAGAAAGCGAAAATGCTCTCTCGTTTTTGTTATACTCTGACGATTGTTTAATTATATACAATACCACCATCAATCATAATTGATTGGCCGGTCATATAGTCAGAGTCTGAAGACGCAAGATAAGAAACAAAGTTTGCCACGTCTTCTGGTTCTTGTGTACGACCCAACGCTATGCCTTCAGCAAATTTTTTAAAGGCTTCTCCTTTTTTTAAACCCATATATTCAACCATGCCTGCATCTATCCTATCCCACATTCCTGTGCCAACAATCCCAGGACAATACGCATTTACAGTGATTTTATCTTTTGCAAGCTCTTGTGCGGCTGCCTGTGTAAATGCTCGAACAGCAAATTTTGAAGCAGAATAAGTACCTAACATGGAAAATGCTTGGTGCCCCGCAATACTACATGCATTAATGATTTTACCACCTGATTCCTGCTTTTTCATTTGCTCAGCGGCAGCTTGAATTCCATATAGCACACTAAATACATTCACTTGAAAAACTTTTTCTAACTCAGCTGGCTGGACATTAACAAGGGGGGAAACTTGTTCAATTCCCGCATTATTAATAAAAACGTCCACGCTACCGAAATGTTCCACAGCTGTATTAACTAAAGCTATTTGATCCTCAGGGTTGGAAACATCCCCAACAAATGAAGCAACGTTGATGTTTTTCTCTTTGAATTCTTTAACTGTCCCTTGAAGCACTTCTTCATTCATATCGCTTAGAACGATTGCAAAACCATCGTTTGCTAATCGTTTTGCAATGCCTTTGCCAATACCTTGCGCACTCCCCGTAATAACCGCTGTTTTTTGATTTCCCATTATGTAACATCTCCTTTTATTGGTATATGTCTACTATTTCCTTTAAGTAAAGTTCTAAACCAAGGTTTCACGAACAAAAGAAACGAGAAAGCCAATGGCCCCTCTCGTTTCCTCTGTATTTTTATAGTGCTGTTGCTCCACGCGTTTTCTTAAAAATGCCTTTATCTTTCAAGTTGTTTATTGCTGTTGGAACTAGGAATCTGTCCACTCCATAATATGCTGTGCCTTTTACAACGAATAGAAGAATAATTGCTACTGCTAATAGCATCGGGTTAGTGCTGATCGTGCCTGCCATTAAGAAGTTTAAGTTCATGAAGGCTCCTGCAATTAGTGCAGGGATTGTAAGTGCGCCAAGAATTAATCCTACACCAATAAGTACTTCCCCCCAAGGTATTAAAATGTTAAACAACTTGACGTTTGGTAGAGCGACTGTTTCTACGAATCCTGCGTACCATCCTTGAACGACGGGTGCTTCTCCACCTGCTTTTGCAATCGTTCCAGTTAAAAAGCCTGTTGCATCAAATGTACCCATTTTCCCCAATCCAGCTTGTAGCCATTGAACACCTAACCAAATTCTTAATGCTCCCCAAATAATTGCTATCCACCGATTTTCATACCATTTTGTCATCATTTGAATCACTCCTTATTCTGTTTTTGCACGATTGTGAATTCATTCACATGATTGATTAAAAAAATATTAGTTCTTCACTGCGGCATATGTGAATTAATTCACGTTCTCTTTACACTCTTAATATACTATGTTTTTGATTTAAAAACAACACATTGTGATTAGTTTCACAAATATGACACATACAATTAATATCTCCATAAATCTAGCTAATATCCTGCCTTCTTGTATTCTCGATTAATTCAAAAAGGCCTTCTCCACATCATAGAGAAAAGCCTGACTATATCTCGCGTCCTTCAAAATAATAATTATTTAATAAGTTTATATGCATCTTCTGTTGGATGGGCTAACTGCATTTGTTCAAGTTCTAGTCTAAGTTTTTCTGTTTCAAGTAAAAAATTCTCATGTTTAAGTTTTTCTAGCTCCAACTCTTCTTTAAGCATATTACTTTTGCTCTTAGCGCTCTCTTGAATATGATCTGTAATGATCGCAATAATTGGAATTGAAAAAATCATGACAACTGTAATTATCCCTGTCAAGAAAACCACCTCTTTTATTATTGTCTAACCCCATTAAGTATAGTATATATTCCGAATAAAATAAATGTTGTTAAAAACCATTTTCACTTAATAGATTATAATAGTAACAACCATCTCACCTAAACAATATCAGTACTTTGTCTTTAAATATGGAATTTATTACCCTTCATTCTTGGGTTCTATACTTCTCCATAAATAAAGGGACGCAAAGCTGAGATATGGATGCCATTCTATACTATAATTCAGCATTTCCTCCATCGTTGGTTTTCGCTCTAAGCCGTATAATTGCTTCATTGCGTTTTGGATACCAATATCAGCGTAGGGAAAAAGATTAGGTCGACCAAGTCCGAATAATAGAAAGTTCTGTGCGGTCCACGGACCAATCCCACGTATCTTGACTAATTCTTTCATTACATATTCATCCGATTGTTGCGATAAGTCTTCTAGATTCAACTCACCGTTTGTAATGCTTTTCGATAAATCAATGATATACTCCGCTTTACGCTGGCTGAATTTTAGCTTCCTTAATTGCTCTATATGTAACCCAGACACTGTTTTAGCTGTTGGGTAAAAAGGGATACCGTCGATTTGGAAGCCAAATGTTTTTACGAATTGTTCGGTAAGTGAGAACGCAAATGCTAAGTTCACCTGTTGATGGATAATCGATTTTATTAAAGTAGTGTACAAAGAAAAATCAAGTACGATTGGTGTCCCGCGATGAATATCAAAAATATTTTTTAACGCTGTTTCTGAAAAATGTTCTTGAATTTTATTAAGTGAAGTATGCAACTGAAAAATAAAACTAATTTTTTCAAGCACATACGTTTTCGTCGAATGATCAAAACCACTTACAAGAAAAGCTGGTTTTTCTGTTGTTCCAACTGCCTGTACTGTTGCGACTTCCGGAATCTTCCCATAGATAGGAACCTTTACAGTCCTTTCCTTGCGGTCGACAATATGAAGCGGATCAATTGCAAGTCTGCTTAACGCTAAATCAAAATGATAGGGACCAATAACTTCTATTTTCTCTTGCCACATAAACTTCACCTCCTATTTAACCAATTTCTCCTTATTATACATGAAAGGAAAACGCTTGAACTAAAGCAATAAGAATTTTCTTTAAAAATCAGAAAAAGCCGTATGAAGATGAGTACATCTCATACGGCTTTCCTCCAAATTACTCCTTAATCACAAATTCATTGGATAATGGTACCATATCTTCTATCATCTTTTTGCCTTCCCATGCCGTTACTTTTATTTTATAACCACTTATATTGGAAGGAAGTTTTAATTTTGTCGACATCTTTTTTGTTTTATTTTTTGGTATGGTTCTTGAAGCATGGGAAACATCTATTACTTTACCGTGCTCGTTCAACAGTTCCATCACTACGATAATATCTTGATTCTTATTTATCGGGTTTGTGACATCGATTTCCGCAGTTACCATATCATTAGGTGATAAATGATTAATCATCTTGCCTTTTTTATTTAAGAAGACTGTTTTTACGTTCATGGCATATTGAGGTTCTTCAGTCCCTTTTTCCCATGCTACTTTATATTCTTTCATCGATTTTCCATCACTTGCTGTAACACGAATAATTGTCGCATTTTCTTTATCTACCATTTCTATTTGTGCACCTGGTTGATTCGCTACAGCTTCTAGATTATTTTTTTGTGCTGAACTAATTGTATACTTCATCATTCCAGGTGAAAAACCTGTTAGTAATTTCCCATCAACCTTAATAGATTTTAATGTTGCATCCGTTTCTGGAATTGCTATTTGGAATAACTCACTTCCTAAAGCATAAAATATGCTGCCATCCTCGCCAATTGTCATGTTATTCATAAAATCTTCGACAATGACTTGATAGGCTAAAGTCTCTGGATCAATAGCTATGAGCTTTCGTGATAATGTTGTATAAAGCATGCCATCTGGAGCCCATTGCAAGCGATATGGGAACCATTTACTGCTATTATATAAGCTTGGGCGAATTACTTTGCTTTTCACTATTTCTTTTGTTTCAGGATCCATTGCAAATATTGTTCCATCTACGGCTCCCCATAAGTTTCCATCGGGACCAAATGAAAGCTCACCAATCATTTTCGGCGTTTCATCTATCCCTGGAATTTCTGGCGTAAATTCATCTATTTTCTTTCCTGTTTCAACATCCCATACGAAAATTTTCGCTTCCGCTGCTTTTGGCTCTATTCCCAATCCACCCCAGACCGATGTACTACCGTATAGTTTGCCATCCTTATAAGCCAAACCAATGATGCTTTGATCTTGTACAATATTTCGATATTGTGACCACTTATCCGCCTTTTCATCATAGATGGCTAGGACGCCACCTAAAACACCATAATCAGGAACAGTTCCAATAAATAATTTATCGTCTCCTGATGTAATAGCAAATGGTCGGTCCTGCTGATCCCCAATATCATATTCAAAATTAGGATTATTATTTAAATCAACCGGTTTTAGTGGATCATAGCTGTACATAATAGCGCCGACGTAGGTTCCAAAATACACTTTATTATTTAAAAATCCTATTCCTTCCGGTTGCGCAAAGGAAGGGATGTTCACTTCTAGCTCTTTTGCAAAGGGATTATAAACACTCATCCCCCTCTGATAACCGCCCATATATAACTGCCCATCTTCTCCTGTTTTAAGTGCTTGAATAGCCACAGCTTGCGAAGAAATATCTAATTCTATAAATGTTAACTCATTGGTTTTTGGCTCGTAAAGCATGTACTCACCATATTGAGTTATCATTGCCAAAGCTTTTTTTCCATTTGTTAAAGTGATCCACTCCATATCCTTCACACGAACGGTGTCTGGAAGCATAGGAATACCTTCAATTAACTTGGAGTCATTCGTGGTAAAATCATATTGATACAAACGGTTCTCAAATTTGTAATAGATGAGATTAGGATTATCTGGCGATGGCTCTGAAATCATATTACTATATTTAAATGTATGGATGATCTCATTTGTTTTAAGATCAATCACAAGCATTGTAATAGAACCAACAGACACAAGAAGCTTATCATTCATGACAAACATGTTTTCAATCATGCCATCTTCTCCAGAATGACCTTCAATCATCACTTCTTCTTTCTCACCAGAGACTCTATTAACTTTAAATAGATGTTTGGTTGTTCCGATACCTACATATATATGTTCATCTGTAACAGCAATTCCTCTAGCATATTGCTGTCCTTCTTTTATCGTTCCATAATTTCTATACTTCCCGGTTTCAATATCATACTCAAAAACACTTGCATGGGGATATGTAGACCCATAAATTTTCCCATCTTCTGTAGCCTCTAGATCCCACACCCAATCATCTGAAGGGTTTACACCTAATTCTTCTACTTTTTTAAGTTCAGGTACATAACGATATAGTTTACCATCGCCAGTCCCGGCAAAATACACATTTTTATCATTACCAACTGTCATTGCCCATAATGCTTCTGTACCTTTTATTACTTCGGAAAATTTTAATTCTCCTGTTTCCGCATCTAGTACCGAAAATGTTCCTGGAAGACCATTTGAATGATAATATATTTCATTATCTCCCATTTTATTTTCTTGGATGACAGACGCTTGGCCCAATTGCACTTGAACCATTTCTCCTAGATTAATAGGTTCCGCATATTTGCGTTCTAATAATATATCTTCCTCCGCCAATTCAAAAGACACATCATCAAAATAGGCCTCCGTCAAACTGATTCCACCAGAATAAAAAGCAAGTCTTGCATATGCCGCTTCATTCGGAACATCTGTAAAAGCTTTCAATTCTGTCCATTGGTTTTTAGGCAGATTACCGAAAAGTTCAATTTTCACTTTATCACTTATCTCTTTATCTTCACTGTCATAATAATGAACTTCATAGACGATGTTATGTGATTGATGAACTACATTTGTCATCACTTTCGCCAAGTATGATTTCCCTGGCACAACTGCTATCTTATCGCTTAAAACGCGCAAACCAGATTGGTCTGAATCATCTTTGAAATGCAAACTCTGGCTTCCGTTGTTCACATTAGATGTACTAATAGAAATCCCAGGTGTTCCACTATCTGCTGTCCAGCCTGGAACCAACCCATTTTCATTTATCGGCTTTTCAAAGCCAGGATTAACAATCTTATCAGATATCTCCTCGGATGGCGTTGAACTTGCACCCTCCTGCAACAGTAGCTCGTCAAAATACACATCGGTCAAACTAATCTTTCCTGAATTAAAGGCAATTTGCATTGTCACTGCATTTGCCGGCGCAACTTCTTCCAAGCTAATATCCAGCCAATCAAGTCCAGCTTTGCCTTTATATAATTCATTTTTAAAACCTACCTGATTATTTTTACTATCTAAGAATGTGATGGCAAATTCAACTGAATGACTTTGCTTTATCACTTTCATCTTAGCCGACGCCTTATACTTTTTTCCTGATAAGACTGGAATTCGCTCTGATTTCACCTGAGCTTGGATTTGATCAGAATAGTCATGAAGGCGGAGGCGCTTAGAATTTTCATAAGAAGCAACCGTTACCAATGAGCCTGTCGATAGCCAGCCCGGAATTTCCACAGCACTTTCAAAACTATTATTTTTTATTTGCACTTCATTTCCATCATCTTTTTTCACTAACTTCACGTCATCAATGTAAGCTGATAACAGTGAGGATGAGTGACCATTAAACACAAATGCAGCGGATACCGTTCCAACTGGTGCATGAACCTCGTTTTGCAATTTAATCCATTCACCAATTTCATGTGGAGCCGTCCAAATCGTTTCATCTCCTAGAGATTTGCCTTCAGAATCATAGAATACCATTCCATATTTAAAATCGACAGTATTAACATTATCTAAGTAAATATTCGCAAGGAATTGATATTCCCCTTCAGAAACAGTAAATGGAACACTTTTTGTATCAACAGACCCTTCCTCTGAAGTTAGGGACAAACTCTTTTCACCTTCTAATTTTCGATCAGCTGAGGTCGTCCCATTACCTTTTTCAACCTCCCACCCAGGAATATGAATACTCTCTTCAAAATTTGAATTAGCAATTGGAATATCGATATCAGCAGCAACTGCTAGCTTCGGATAAGCTGGTAGCATTCCTATCAATATAGTAAAACAAAATAAAATAACCCCAGCTCGTTGAAACACATTCTTTATCATACCCTCACCCCATTATTCAAGTTTGAACTAAAAACCTTTCTTTTCTGTTGAAATCGCTTACATATCGGCCTAATAAATGTAGATTTATACAACCTCCTCCGCTTAGTATTGGTTCACATCTGGATCACCACTTATAGCGAATAGTGTAAGTTAATTCCAAGTAAGTGTCAACGTGCATATAGACCTATAACTATTATCCTGTAATTATTAACAATAAGAAAAGCCGTCTATTGACGGCTTTTAAGGTACATCCATACATCTCACGTAAAAGTCATTTACAAACGTCTTTTTATTTATCCTGCTTATCAAGTGCAGTTTCCATCAATTTTAACCCGTTTTCCCCATTATTATCTTCAACCACATGTTTGAGTATGGACAATTTGTTATTCCAAAATTGTTCGTAAAAAGAAAGCCATTGTTTTAATTCTGTTAATGGTTCTGGGTGCAATTGATATAGTTTTTCTCGACCTACCTTTCGTCCGCTGACTAGTTCCGCTTCTGAAAGGATATACAGATGTTTCGCAACAGCTGTACGGCTTATAGAAAAATGGGAAGTTATTTCTGCTATAGATAATTCTTTTTCAGTAAGTAGCCTAAGTACTTCTCTGCGAGTTGGGTCTGCAATAGCTTGAAATACATCATGCTTTACTGCTGATAATGACACTTAGTTCTCAACAGCCTTTTTAAGACGTTCATTGACAATATCTATCCAACCATGTGCCATTCTATCGCGAATAACGGAGCTTTTTTCGTTCGCTTTTGGAAGAATAGCGTCAGGTTGTTTCCAACCACTATGGATAAGTGTAAATTCTGTCTTATCACCCAACTCTTTTAAAATAAATGTGACAATCCAGCCGTCTGTATCCCAAGTAAAAGAAAGGCGGTTAGGGGCATCGATCTCTGTTACTTTACAAGGAGATGGACCAAATGGTGATTGCAAGTGGAATTCATGCCCTACTTCTGGTTCAAAATCGTTTGGCATGAACCATGATGCAATGCCTTCCGCGGTCGATACTGTATTCCATACTTTTTGAATAGATGCTTTAAATATAACTGTTTGTTTAACATCTTGTAGTGTATTCTGGTTGTTTGTACCCATAATCATTCTCCTTCGTCTCCACGGATATAAAACCTTTTAGTTTCACATTTAGATTATATAGAACTCTTTGGTTTCATGTCAAGCTTTTTTCCTATATGCTAAAAACTTTAATGATGAACCACCACTTACTATAATGTCTAACTCCTTCCTTCTTTAAATCAATAAAAAAAGGAGCTGTTATCAACTCCTGACAATACATGAATACACCACGCTATTCCATTTTGCACATGGATATCAGTCAAATATCAATGGACTTTTGACTTTTTCTTTTAACATATAATCATCTAGACTTTTAAAGGTATATCCCCTTTTTTTCAACTCTTGAATAACCCGTTCTAAAGCATCAGCGTTGTCTTTGGAGACGGTGTGCAGCAACATGACAGAGCCAGGATGGACTTGTGCCATAATACTGTCATAAGAATACTTCCAACCTTTTTGCTGATTAGTCAGCCAATCTTTAAACGCTAGCGACCAGAGAACATGAACATAACCTTCTTCTTGTGCTATTTTCATGGACCTTTCACTTAATATTCCCCGTGGTGGTCGCAAATACATCATATCCGCTTGCCCTGTTATTATTTTGGTTTCATCCTTAACCTTCGCAAGTTCTATTTTTATTTTTTCCTCACTTATTTGGGTCATATCTGGATGGCTCCATGAATGGTTTCCGATAATATGGCCTTCCTTAACCATTCGTTTCGCTAGGTCAGGGGCAGTTTTCAAATAATGGCCAGTAACAAAAAATGCAGCTGGTACCTTTTCTTTTTTCAAAATATCAAGTATTTTTCCTGTATAACCATTTTCGTAACCATTATCAAATGTTAAATATAATATTTTTTCATCTTTGTTTCCTTTATAAAATGCACCATACTTATTAAGTAGCTGGTCATATTCAGTTCCCGCTTCCGCCTGTTGCTCATTAGTGCCTTTATTAAAACCCCAATGAATCGGCTGATTTGACACAGCCTGCACACTTACTGCTTTAAATAAAACAAGGAATAAAATAGGAATAATCATTTGCCATGTTTTCATCTATTTGTTCCGCCTTTCACTCTTTTCCTTATATTTTTCCAATATCACAAAATAATACTTGACAAAAATAGGAGGTAAGTAAATATGTACATATATACATTTTACTTACCTCCTTCTATTTAGTTTGATCCTTGGAATGAAAAGCTAAGATACCCTTGAAGTGGGATCCAAGCCCCTATTGGTTGGGATGTAACGTTTTTGACAATAATTTTCCTTTTTGTTCCCTTTATAACTAAATATACTTCACCATATGTGACCTGTCCTTTTTCATGGACAGCTGGCGCAAAAGCATGTAAATATCCAAGCTTACCTTGCGCAATATTATATATTTGATGGTGTTTTGTGCCTCTACCAATCACCGTTTGAAAAGACAAGGGCAATTTCGTTTTTTTCATAGCATGGAGTAAGATCATTTTTTGTACGTCTTCTACTTGTGGTACCTTAGCTGTTAGACCGCCCTGGATCGATTTTTGTGCCTCTTGCACATAATTGATTTGATAATTTTCTGTTCCTTCACGATTATCGTAAAAATTGGTATTGATTTTTTGAAATTGCCAATTAGGATCCGTGCCATCTGATTTATAATTCAATGGCCATTCTCCTAAATAAATCGTAGCTCTCATTCCAATTGAAAACGGGGATTTATTAATAGCGGATTCGTTTAAAATTTTAATCAGATTCGGATTGTCAATGGTCACTTCAGATGTTTCAAGCAATTCCTTAGTAAATTCACTTGGTTGTAAATAAGGTATATTTTCATCTGACTGTGGCATCGTATTTTCTTTTTCAATATTTACTACTGAATCAGGTATTTTTACATTTGCCGATTTGGTTTGTGCAAAAGCGTCAGAGCTGAAGCAAATGACGAATAATAATATGATACATAACATAAAAGCTTTGACTTGCCACTTCATAAGGGTAAACTCCTTTCATCATACGACAGCATAAACCGTCTACTACCCTTATGATTTTCCGAAATCAGATTGATTATCCCTATTAAAGCAAATAAAAACCAATTGCCATAATAAAATACGCTGCAAGCAATGTCGCACCTTCAAACCAATTTGATTCTCCATCATTTACAATCACGATAGTTAATAGCACAGCCGTAACCATTGCAACGATTTCCGACATCGTAAATACTAGTGGCATCGAAGTAGGTAAAAACAAGGATACAATCACAAGAATTGGTGCAACAAACATGGAAACTTGCAGTGTTGAGCCAATCGCAATTTCGACTGCCACATCCATTTTATTTTTATAAGCCATTAAAATGGCTGAAGCATGTTCTGCCGCATTACCGACGATTGCAACAATGATCACTCCAATAAACAATTCGCTCCAACCAAATCTTTGACCTACTGATTCAAATGTATGAACAAGTCGCTCGGATGTATATGCTACTGCAAGTGTTGCTAGTGCCAAAATAATAATCGCTTTAGTTTTACTCCATTCCGGTACTTCATCCTTTATATTTTCCACTTGATTTTTTGACTGATACACCCCTCGATGAGTAACAAGCTTAAAAAATAATGCTGCCAAATATAGTGCGATCATGATAACAGATATACCGACACTTAAACTGATCGTTTTCGTATTGCTCATCCCTTGCGAAAAAATCTCCGGAATAACAAAACCAACAATTACGGCAAACATAAGCAGTCCCGAGTTATGCCTAGCATCATAGACATTAAAAGTTTGGCGTTTAAACTTGAAACCTCCTATGAAAAAGGATAAACCACCAACAAGTAAAAGATTACCTATTACGGAACCAGTTAGGGAAGCAAGTACAACTCCGATCAAACCCGCCTTCAAGGCAAAAATGGAAATGATCAGCTCCACAGCATTTCCAAAAGTTGCATTTAATAATCCGCCTATTCTCGGTCCCGCAACAATTGTCAAACTTTCAGTAGCCCTTCCCATGATGCTAGCAATTGCAATAATAGTTAAACAATACACACCAAACATCACAACACTTGGAAAATGAAGCAATGAACCAATCACAGATAAAGGAAAACCAATCGCAATCATTATTAAAAATATTTTATTCATCATACATGCTTTTCCTCCCAACAAAACATCTTCATCTATTCAATTATCTCAAATGTTTCTACCACTTCAATCGATCCAATTACTGACTGAACCACCGAACAGTTTTTTCTCGTTAATTTCATTGCCTTTTCAATGCGTTTTTCATTCAGTAAGCTACCTTTTATTTTAAAATGAATACATACCTTTTCAATCCGATTAACTGCCTCACCATTTCTAACCGGTTCCGCTGTAATCTGAATATCTTCTATTTCCATCCTCATTTTCTCTAATATTGTACGCAACACCCCGCCACTACATACCGCTAACGATGATACGAGTAGTTGATAGGGCCTAATTCCATACGTTTCCTCCCCAGAAATATCGAGTCTTCCAAAAGCAAATTCCCCATAAAAACCGCCATCTTTCATCTTAAATTCCACTTTATACTTTCCTTTTTTCACCTTTATTAATGTTTATATCAACTTTTCCCTTAATTTTCGATTTTAATCTTCCACATTTGCTTGATATTGCCTTCTTTTGCTATTACTCTAAAATCATGTTAATGAAGGAGATAATGATGATGCACAAACGACAAAAATTACAATTTTGGATATTAATTGGGATTGTAGCCATATCAGGTTTTTCACAAGGAATGCTACTCCCATTAATTGCTATTATTTTGGAAAAGGCAGGTTTACCTTCTTCACTAAATGGATTAAACGCGATCGCATTATATATTGGTATTTTGCTTGCATCACCTTTAATGGAGATTCCTTTGAGAAAGCTCGGTTACAAACCGATGATTTTAATTGGTGGATTCATTGTAGCTATTTCTTTATTTCTCTTTCCACTTTGGCAATCATTCTGGTTTTGGTTTGCTCTTCGCTTTTTTATTGGAATTGGTGACCATATGCTACATTTTGCTTCCCAAACATGGATCACCTCTTTTTCCCCACCTGAAAAAAGAGGCAAAAACATATCATTATACGGATTGTTCTTCGGCCTTGGTTTTGCTGCCGGCCCTTTTATGACAAGACTTGTCTATGTAAATGACGCCCTACCATTTCAAATTTCGGCGGCCATCGCCATTCTCGCTTGGTTAGCTGTGTTTTTTATTCACAATGAACATCCCGATCACGGGAGTGGAAACACGTCCATTTTTGGTACATTTCAGCGCTTCGGTCAAGTATTTACATATGCTTGGGTTGCTTTTCTACCTCCTTTTGGCTACGGATTTTTAGAAGCATCATTAAATGGGAACTTTCCTATTTACGCATTACGAATGGGAATTTCTATCGAATCTGTCTCTATTCTTTTACCAGCTTTCGCCATTGGAGGAATTGCATTTCAACTCCCTTTAGGTATATTAAGCGACAAGTACGGGCGCCACAATATTCTTACATGGACGATGTTTATTGGATGTGCTAGTTTTGCAGCGGTAGGTTTCCTCGGAAATTCAACCTTAGTTATTTTTCTTTGTTTCTTTATAGCAGGTATGGCAGTCGGTTCCTCTTTCTCCCTTGGTATTAGCTATATGACAGATTTGCTACCGAAACATTTACTGCCTGCTGGCAATATTATGTGTGGAATTTTATTTAGTTTAGGTAGCATGATGGGTCCGGTTCTAGGTGGAATAGCATTACAATTCACAAGCGGAAAAAGTTTTTTCCATATTATCTCAGTAATGTTGCTAATGATTTTCTTTGCCTTGATCTTTTTCAAACAAAAACAAACAAAATTGTAATTTTAATTCACAGTTTATAATTATTATGATATAATAATTAATATATTTAATTACTATTTAGTTTTGCTGTCGCCAATTTGGCGGCAGCTTTCGTCATTTAATAAGGGTATTGAATATGATTATTCTTCTCAATCATACAAAGGAGGGATTTATTTATGACGCAAGGAAAAACATTAATTTTACGAAAATTAGCCCAACCTACAAAGCCACCATCATTTTTAATGAAGGCTTTTCCTCATCTTGAATTAATTGCAGCTATGACAAGTGGGATACTTATTTTATGCGGTTGGCTTATTAGCAGATCCAATAATAGTACTCTTTCGATTATTATACTTCTCTTCGCTTTCCTCATCGGTGGTTTTGCTAAAGCGAAAGAAGGTATAGAAGAAACACTGAAAGACAAAGAGCTTAATGTTGAAATGCTGATGATTTTTGCAGCAATTGGATCCGCAGCAATTGGCTATTGGACGGAAGGGGCCATATTAATTTTCATTTTTTCTTTAAGTGGCGCCCTTGAAACGTACACGATGAATAAAAGTCATAAAGAAATATCCAACCTCATGAATATTCAACCTGAAAATGCTTTAAAGATCACAAATGGAATCGAAGAACTTGTTTCTATCTCTGATCTTTTAGTTGGCGATCGTATTTTAGTTAAAGCAGGCGAAAGGATTCCTGCAGACGGAAAAATTACGAAAGGCCACACAACAGTGAACGAGGCTACAATAACAGGTGAATCTATACCTGCAGATAAAAAAGTCGGCGATAATATTTTCACAGGAACAGTCAATTTAACAGGCTCATTCACTGCGGAGGTCAAGAAAAAAAGTAATGACACTCTTTTTCATAAAATAATTGAGCTCGTACAAAATGCACAAAGTGAAAAATCACCTTCCCAACTTTTTATTGAGAAATTCGAAGGTATCTACGTTAAAATCGTCTTACTCATCGTATTATTGATGATGTTTCTTCCTCATTTTGTTCTTGGCTGGTCTTGGACAGATACATTTTATCGGGCAATGATTTTACTCGTTGTAGCTTCTCCTTGTGCGCTTGTTGCAGCAATCATGCCCGCTTCCTTATCCGCGATCTCCAACGGGGCAAGAAACGGTATATTGTTTAAAGGAGGCGCGCATTTAGAAAATATTAGTAATGTAAAAGCGATCGCCTTTGACAAAACGGGTACATTAACAAAAGGACACCCCGAAGTAACTGATTTTATTTCAAGGGAAAATACAGATTATGGGCAGGTATTACAGATAATTGCTTCGATAGAAAATGAGTCAAATCATCCACTAGCTCAAGCGATTGTCCGCTATGCGCAAGACAAAATAGAGCTTAATCTATTCTCACCCGATAATCTTGAAGATGTAGTTGGTTGGGGAGTTAAAGCAATGATTGCTGGTGAAGAGTGGCTTGTTGGAAAGCAAGATTTTGTTGGCGAACAAGATGCCGCTACTTTCGCTTCGGGAACAGGAAACTTACTAGAACAAGAAGGAAAAACAATTGTTTTTGTTAAAGATAAGTACGGAATTGTCGCAATGATTGGGTTAAAAGATGTGATTCGCTCCGAGACAAAAACTGCCCTTACCAGTCTTAATAAAATGGGAATAAAAACCATCATGTTAACTGGCGATTCCGAAAATACAGCAAGTATTATAGCTAAGGAAGCCAATCTGGATAGCTTTATCGCTGAATGTTTACCTGAGACAAAAGTAAATCATCTTAAACAACTAAAGGAAAAGCACGGAGTAATTGCAATGGTAGGAGATGGCATAAACGATGCGCCAGCACTAGCTACAGCTGATGTGGGTATTGCCATGGGGCAAGGTTCAGATATCGCTCTTGAAACAGCTGATGTTGTGTTAATGAAAAACGAGTTAACAAGGATTGAGCAGGCCATTCGACTTTCGAAAAAAATGAACCTAATTATAAAACAAAACATCATTTTCTCCATTACTGTCATATTGATACTAATTACATCCAATTTCTTCGCACTAATTGATCTACCCTTTGGTGTAATTGGCCATGAAGGCAGCACCATATTGGTTATTTTAAACGGATTAAGACTGCTGCGCTCATGACTTTCTTTCTCAAAAAACACCTGCTCTTTCTTCCAGAACAGGTGTTTTTTTACGCTTTACAGTCTCCATTTCGTTCCCCCATCAGAGAGTTCACTTCTCCTCCAACCATGATGATAATTGCGGATATATAAAACCACAGCATAAGAATGATTATTCCACCAATACTGCCATATGTGGATGAGTAATTCCCAAAATTTGTTACATAATAGGAGAATCCAAGTGAAACGATAATCCAACCGAGACTTGCAAAAATCGCCCCTGGAACAGCTGTTAGACATTTAATTTTCATGCTTGGAGCTAAGTAATAAATGCCAAGAAAGACCGCGAACAAGATAACAGGGCTGAGCACCCACCGCATGACTTCCCATATATTCAAAAACATTTCTGATTGACCAAAATTAGAAAAGATAAATACTCCAAGTTGTTTACCGAATACTGGAAGTAGCAAGGCTAGAATAAATACAAATATCATAGCTAGCGTTAATAATATTGCCAATCCACGGGCTTTAATAAATGAGCGCTTTTCTTCCACATTATATGCTCTATTTATAGATTTCATAAGCGCATTCATACCGTTAGAAGCGGACCATAAGGTGCCAATTATCCCGATGGAAAGTAACCCCCCACTTCGATTTCCCAATACCTCTTTTAAAGTATTTTCGATCAATGTCAATGTCTCCTGGGGAGCATAGTCTATAATGACATTGAATATATCCTCCTGAGTCAAAGGGGTGTATGGTAATAGTGTGACCATAAAAATTAGGAGAGGGAATAGCGATAGCAGAAAAAAGTATGCCAATTGCGCAGCCATCCCAGGCACATCGTTTTCCGTTATCTTTTTAATAAGTAGCTTCACAAAGTCAATGACTTTTTTTAAACTTTCTAGAATTGTTAACTGTCTTTTCCCCATTTAACCACCTCATACTAATTTAAAAATCCTTTATGATTTTCTATATCCTTTACCACTCTTCCATATTGTAAAACATTTTAGCTATGTCTTTAAGAGGTTGTTCAAAAAGTCACCAATTGATATACAATTTCATCGTTGCTAATTAGTACTTCTACTAAGGAAAAGGTCCTCTATTAAGTAAAAAACTGGAACCTCTGTTAAGATCGCTCACGTCCTGTAAGCAACACAGAGGTCAGCAGCACGTCGGCAAGTACGTCCTGTGAGCAACACAGAAATCTCACATCCTGTGCAAGTCCGATCCTCTTAACCTTCTCGCCTCGAACTTCTTGTTTCTAATTTGGCACCTTTTTGAACACGCACTTTAAGGGGAACTCCATCCTTATGGAAAACATTCATTCTTCTATCACTATCATAGCATCAGATGTCGTGAGATATTCCTATTCCTCTAACACAGCAAGTTATCATTCATCACACAATCGAAAGAAAACGATATTTTTAATAATATCCCCCAAGGAAAAAAGAACAGGTATACTACTTGTCAAATGATTGTTAACTACATTCTTAAACTTCTAAATAGGTATTTTCTTTAATAGATTCTACGCATCGTCCATGATAAACCTTTATATTTTTCAAAAAATTTGACAAACTACGTGAATAATGGAATTATGGGAGATATGATAAAAACTCCGGGGGATGAGATGATTGGATTTAACTACAAACACGCTTGAAAATATTGAATATATGGTCAATCAAATTGTAACAAAATTAAAGATGGTAAATATAGGTGCTATCAAATCTGATAGTTTAAATGAAGAAAAGTATGAGGAACTTCATGAAATTTATGCATTAGTTATGAAAAAAACAAGTTTCAGTCCTAGTGAGATGCAAGCTATTGCGGAAGAACTTGGACAGCTGAGAAAATAAGCAAAGCGCAATTCCAATTCAATATTGGAATTATCATAACAGCCTCCGTTTCTGGGACATGTTTCTGATAATGCCTTTTCTTTTATACGTGCTACTTTTCATCAAAACTTCTAGATTAAAAAATGCCCACCTGTTCTCGATTAGTTTTTACTAATTCGGATAGGTGGGCGCTTTTTTTATCGAGATTCCATCCACTCAGGTTTCGTGAAACCTACAAATTCTTTATCAATTACATCTTCAAATCCTTTAGATTCTACTACTTCTTTCATATCTTTCGCAAACTGGGCATCCACATTTTTCGTGTCAATTACTACACGATTTCTGAAGACATCTTTCATATCTTCGATTGCAATACCTTCGTCAGTATTCATCTTCGCTGCAAACGCAAAGTTTCCTGGAACTGCTGCCATATCTGTGCTTTCTACCGCACGTGGAAGCTGACCTGCTTCAAGTGGCTGGAATTTAATATTTTTGACGTTGTCTTTTATATCTTTCTCGGAAATTGTTAAGTGGCTTACATCGTCCTTAAGAGTAATCAAACCTTCTTGTTCTAAAATCAATAACGCCCTTCCCATATTTGTTGGATCGTTTGGTAAGGCTAATGTTGCACCATCAGTAATCTCATCTAGAGAATTGAATTTATTTGAAAAAATGACCATTGGTGAGGTTGGCACGGTAATTACTTCTGAAAGCTCCAGCTTATTTTGTTCAGCAAATGTTTCCATGTACACTAAATTTTGAAATACATTAGCATCGATTTCACCGGTAGATAATGCGTTATTCGGCTGAATATAATCGCTGAATTCTACTACTTTTACTTTATAGCCTTTCTCTTCAAGACCTGGCTGGATTGCTTTCGTTACCATATCTGTAAATGGCCCTGCTGTCGCTCCAATGGTAATATTTTTCGTATCTTCTTTCGGCCCCGCATTATCTTTTCCGCCGCAAGCAGCAAGAACCCCGACTGCTAAAATAATCGTAAGTGCAATAAACCACTTTTTCATTTGTATATTCCCCCTGATGTTTATCTTTTATTTGCTAACTTGGCCCAACGATCTCCCGCAAATTGGATAATTTGAACCAAAATAACTAAAACAATTACAGTTGTGAACATGATGACTGTATCATAGCGGTAATACCCATAGCGAATAGCTAAATCACCGATTCCACCTCCGCCAAGCGTTCCAGCCATCGCTGAGTATGCAACTAAACTAATCGCTGTGAGCGTCGTACCTTGAATAATACCCGGCTTTGCTTCCGTAATGAGAACATCTTTGATGATCATCCACGGTGTTGCTCCTACAGAAATAGCAGCTTCTATCACGCCCTTATCTATTTCTCGAAGAGCTGTTTCTACAATTCTTGCAAAAAGCGGAATAGCTGCAACAGACAAAGAAACAGACGCAGCGGTAGGACCAATTACCCCGCCTGCAATTAGCTTTGTTAAAGGAATAAGTAAGACAAGCAAAATAATAAACGGAATAGACCTGATTAAATTCACGATAAAGCCTAAAATTGAATTAACAAGCTTTTTTTCTAGCAACATTCCTTGGTCGGTCATAAATAAAAGAATTCCTAAAGGTAGTCCAAAAATAACCGAGACAATAAGTGAAATTGCGACCATGTAAAGCGTTTCAAAGAAAGCTTTATTCAGGTCTGGTAACATTTCAATCATATGCTCAAGCACCATGTGTCACCACCTCTACATTTCCAATTCTTTCTTGTAAATATTGAATAGCATTCACAACTTCATTTTTCTCGCCAATCAATTCCATAATAAAAATCCCTAAAGGTTCTTCTTGGATATACTCAATGTTCCCATGCAAAAAGTTGCCTTTTACTTGGTGACGCTGTAGCATATCTGAAACAACTGTTTCCCCTGCTTTTGAACCTTTGAACTGAATTTTAACGACGGTGCCTGTACATTGCTTGAGCAATTTCTCAGGTATATCCAGTTGAAGAACATCACCAATAAATTGCCTAGTAAGTTCAGTTTCAGGAGTGGCAAAAATATCATATACTTGGCCTTGTTCGATAATTCGTCCATCTTGCATGACAGCCATCCGATCACAAATCTCTTTCACTACCGCCATTTCATGCGTAATTAGCACAATCGTTAAACCTAGTTCTTTGTTTATCTTTTTCAATAAAGCCAATATAGATTTTGTTGTACTTGGATCTAACGCTGAAGTTGCTTCGTCACATAATAATACAGAAGGATTATTCGCAAGTGCCCTAGCAATACCGACACGTTGCTTCTGTCCACCGCTTAATTGCGCTGGGTATACATCCTTCTTGTCAGCAAGACCTACCATTTCAAGCAATTCTTCTGCTCTCTTTTTTTGATCTACTTTTGGATATGTAGCAGCTTTTAAAGCGAAAGTGATGTTTTCAATTATGGTTTTAGAACTAATTAAATAAAAGTGCTGAAAAATCATCCCAATTTTTAATCGTGCTTTACGAAGGTCATTTGACGAAAGCTTTGTTAATTCCAAGCCATCAACCTTAACTAAGCCCGATGTTGGAGTCTCTAGTAAATTCATACAACGGATAAGGGAACTTTTTCCTGCACCTGAATAGCCAACGATCCCGAAAATTTCCCCTTTATCAACAGTTAATGAAACATTGTCAACGCCGGTGACCATTCCTTTGTTTGTTTGATACTGTTTCGTTAAATTGCTTATTGCTATCATGATTCCCACCTCTTTGCTACTTCAAAATAAATATGCCTCTTTCCATTGAAAGAGGCATCGAAAATTAATATTAAGTTTCGACTTATCTCTAAGAATGATATCATTCCTCAGGAATTAGCACCTTTTCCCATAGGTGGTTGCTGGACGTCATTGGGCCTGATCCCTCGGTCTCTCTTGATAAGTAGGAGATATTAAATTTATTATACTTATTATCTAGGAAGACAACTCCCTTGTCAATAATACTTTGGACGGCGGTCAGCAAAAACAGGAATTCGATTGCGGATTCCCTCTATTTCCTGTGGATTAATGTCGCCTATTACAAGCTCTTCCTCATTTCCACCCTCAGCAATTATTTCCCCCCACGGGTCAATAATCATCGAATGACCAGCGAATACATTATTCGGATCTTGCCCTGCTCGATTACAAGCAATGACATAACTTTGATTTTCGATCGCACGTGCCCTTAATAGTATTTGCCAATGGTCTAGTCTTGGTGCTGGCCATTCAGCTACTACGAACAAGACTTTCGCGCCTTCTAAAACTGGTTTACGTAACCATTCTGGAAACCGAATATCATAACATATAAAACCTGCTGCCTCTTCTCCTTCTAAAGTAAAGGTCGGTACGTCATCCCCTGCTTGTAAATGTAAATGTTCATCCATCAGCTGGAACAAGTGAAGCTTACTATATTCATGCACAAGTTGCCCTTCTTTATCAATGACATACATCGTATTTTTCACACCATTATCCGTTTGTTTAGCTACGGAACCTCCTACTATATGAAAGTTATGTTTCTTCGCTTGTTCTTGTAAAAATAAAATGACATCTTCTCCATCATCATGGGCAATTTCATCAAGACGCCCTAAATCATATCCAGTTGTCCATAATTCAGGCAATACAATAACGGTACATTTTTCCTTTGCTGCTTTCTCAAACCATTGTTCTGCAAGCTTAAAGTTTTTCTTTGGTTCTCCAAATGCTATGTCCATTTGGATACAGCCAATTTTCCAATTCATACATAATTCCCCCTTAAAGATTCTGTACTTTACAAACATTATATTTCGTTATAACATTTTAAGCTATAATTGAAAGAGAAATCCTATCATGATTATTGAGGTGCTACATTGAAAAAATTCGATACTTCAGATATTTTAAAACAATTACCAAAACAGTTTTTTGCATCACTCGTCCAAAAAGTGAATCGTACGATTGCTGATGGACATGATGTAATTAATCTTGGACAGGGCAATCCCGATTTACCTACTCCAAACCATATTGTAGATCGATTAAAATTAGCGGGCGACAAGCCAAGCAATCACCGATATCCCGCCTTTCGAGGTAAGCCTGAACTCAAACAGGCGGTGGCTCAATTTTATCAACGTGAATATGGCGTACATTTAGATTCCGAAACAGAAGTAGCTATCTTATTTGGTGGAAAGGCTGGACTCGTCGAATTACCGCAATGTCTTTTAAATCCTGGAGATACAATGCTTGTCCCTGATCCAGGCTATCCGGATTATTGGTCAGGTGCAGCATTAGCGAAAGTCCATATGGAAATGATGCCACTCACTGCCGAAAATCACTTTCTTCCTGATTACGAGAAAATCCCAGCGGATATTATAGAGAAAGCAAAACTATTAATTCTTAATTACCCTAATAACCCAACAGGAGCGACTGCAAACTTTGACTTTTTTGAAAAAACAGTTGATTTCGCTAAAAAAAATGATGTATGTGTTGTTCACGATTTTGCCTATGGTGCTATCGGTTTCGATGAAAAAAAGCCAATTAGCTTTTTACAAACTCCCGGTGCAAAGGATATAGGTATAGAGTTATATACAATGTCAAAAACATATAATATGGCAGGCTGGCGTATTGCCTTTGCTGTTGGAAACCCTTCCGTTATTGAAGCAATTAATCTAATACAAGACCATTTATATGTAAGTATTTTTGGGGCAATCCAAGATGCAGCGATTGAAGCTTTATCCGGTTCGCAAGAAGCTGTAATCCAATTAAATACTACATATGAAAATAGGAGAAATGTTCTTATCTCAAGCTTGCATGAGATTGGTTGGAATGTCCAGTCTCCACCAGGATCTTTTTTCGCTTGGCTAAAAATACCTAATGGATACACTTCTGAGTCATTTGCCAACTTATTACTTGAAAAAGCGCATGTCGCTGTAGCACCGGGATTTGGTTTTGGTGAGCACGGAGAAGGATACGTTAGGGTAGGTCTCCTGACTACTGAAAACCGCCTACGGGAAGCTGTAAAAAGAATAGCAAAACTCGGTATATTTTAAAATTACCTTGCCATCTTAGAAACAAAACACTCTGTCTCGCTTCTAGTTTATTCAATGGCATCTAGGGAAAAAGAGAGCGGCATGCCTGTAGGCAAGATTAGGTAAGGTTCAAAATGACCCTTAGTAATATGACCATTAATAGTATGATGGTCATATTATTACTCATTTCATTTTTTCTTTATGCTCATTCGTATTGTTTGAGTAAAAGTACTCTAAACATGCTTTTAAATTAGAAAAATAATGGAATTAATATGCTAACCTTTTATTCATTTGATAATTAATCAATTTGACTCCGTTTTTTTCAACGGTTTGTGAGCAAATTATTTTGTATCCCCGACGCTCAAAAAACGATTTAGCGGTAATACTCGCTTCTGTATCAATATCTAAAATGTTTAATTTTACTGCTTCTGATTCAAGTTTATCAACTAGGGCTGAAGCTACTCCTTTCCCTTGAAAATCTTTATGAACAAAAAGTCTTTCTAAATGTCCACTAGAGGTTAAATCGCTAAATCCAATGATCTGTTCATTCATCCTTACAACATACGTTATATTTTGAATTAATGAATCTTTCCAAGATGAAACTTTCATATTTTTTTCTTCTAGTGGTGCCCAAACATCTAATTGTACTTGTGAATAATCTTTAGAATTCACCTTATGAACTGTTTCATAGAATAAAGAAACAACCTCTTCGATATCTGACGCTTTATATTTCATCATTTCCATGTATCATATCGTCTCCTTGGCTCATTTTAACTTAGAAACAATTCTGAACAAATGATGAAGATGAGCAACACAAAGGATTGTTCCCCTCTGCATTACTCATCATGATTTGGAATGTATTCAGTAATGTTTGTTATTAATTTAAAAATAAATTTCATTTACAGTGGTGATAGGCCATTCGGCTTTATTTTACTTTAAAGTTTGCTGTCTATTAGATTGATATAACCCTTTCATGACTAGGAGTAATCTTGATACTTCCTTTTCCTTCACATCATTAATACAGGATATTTGCAGCCAGTTTTTTTCTAATAGATAAGAACTTTCATAATGTACGCTAAACCCATTTAGATATAGATTATTGCCAAGTTGCTGTGCGCATTCTCCCTTGGGTGGAACTATTGTCATTATCGTTGGCGCAGTAGAGCCCTTTTGTGCTAAAACAGTAAATCCTACTCCTTCCACACCTTTTCTAATCACATTGAACAGATGACTCATTTGATCATAGACTATCTCAGGACATTCGTATTTCTTTAAAGCTGCCGCTAATGCATGTATTAGATTGGAGGATTGAGTATAAGGTATTCCACCTGATTCTACATATGCGCCTAGATCAAGATAACGTGGGAGGCTACTTGCCTGCTTCACATCTTCTTCATGAAAAACGAAAGAAATACCTGTATAACTCGCTAATGCTTTCCCGCTGACACCTGATGCAAATGCAACACCATTTAAATTAATCGGTAGTGTCCCAATTGAGCTTATACAATCAACAGCGAGCTTACTACCATTATGTTTGCTAATCGTTTTTAATGCCTCTAAATCATTTAAAATACCAGTAGATGTTTCACAGTGTACTAACCAAATCCATCGATATTTCTCTTGCTTTACTTTAATCTCAATCTCATCTTCTATGAATACCGTACCCCATTCTGCTTCTAATGTATCAAATAAAAGCCCAAATCGTTCGGCATGATCAACTAAACGCTTTCCAAATTCCCCATTTACAAGTATTAAACCTTTGCCACCCACTAAGCTTAATTGTCCTGCTACAACGTCATTTGCTAAAGTACCTGTCCCATGTAATACCTGGACAAATTTAGCATCCACTAGTTTTCTTAATTTCATTTGAACATCATGTAACAAAATTTCGTATTCCTTTGACCTATGTGAATGTGGCGTAGTAGATAAAGCAAGTTGTACCTCAGATGAAATTGTTGCAGGCCCTGGAAGAAAATTAATTTGCTCCTTTAAAATTCTTCCAGCTATACCAGCATCAAAGGTGGATTTCGTTAAATACATTGGTTGAAAGGCAGCTTCTTCATTCCCGGTAATAAAAGCAAAATCCTGAAAACCCATTTGTCCATAAAGCTTTTGTTCCCTTGTTGTCCCCGATATTACTGCTGCATCATAGCCTAATTTTAAACAAAAACGAATTAAGGCTTGCGCTATTCCTAAAAATACTCTTCCATTTCGATATTTCTGGTCAACTGCTAACAATCTAATCTCACAAGGATTATCCACTTTAACTGGCAAATGACGTTCTATTTCACCAATTTTCCCATCAAGTGAAAATGGACGGTTACTACGTACACAAATCATACCGATGACCAGTTCTTCTTTCAAACAAATAATATATGTATTCTCCTCATGGAATTTATCTACTAATGTTTGTGTTTCATTTTTTTCATGTTGAGGAATTTCCTCTACAAATGTACGGTAATTCAACTGTTTTATTTGGTCAAATTCCGCAGGTTGATTAGCAATCTTATAGATAAAGCTCATTAGCTGATTTTCCTTTCACTAAAAATTTTCTCAATAATATTTTGCCGATGTGCAAAAAGTACAAGTGCAGAAATAGTACACGCGATTAGTATGGATGACCATTCAAAGGTAAAAGGTATCATAATAACAGGAAAAATAAGTATAGCTGCCATCCCGGCTAATGTAACGCTTTTAAAAATGACATAAAATAAAATGAAGGCGCCTGCAAATGCAGTAAATAAGAGCGGATGAAAAGCGAGCATACCACCAATATACGTAGACATCCCTTTACCACCATGAAAGTGAAGGAAGACCGGAAATATATGCCCAATAATGACTGCTAATAAAATTAATAATTGCCATTCCATTGTAAAACCAAGCCATCTTGCAACCAATACAACAAGTGCTCCTTTCCCTGCATCACCAAAAAAGGTAAAAACGAATGCCCATTTCCCGAATATTCTACCTGCATTACGTGCCCCGGCATTCCCACTACCTTCTTGATAAATATCTTTCCGATATAAGTTTTTGGCAAGTATGTATCCTGTTAAAATATTTCCGAATACGTACGCACCAATGAGTAATAGTATCTCTTTCATAGCACTCCTTAAAACAACACGTATTTGTACATAATATTAACATATTTCAATAATCATTGTTATACAAAAAAACAGCGGTGCCTTTCATAAAGTGGATTAACTAAAAAGGTGGCTTCCCTTTTTTTGAGAGAGAGCCACCGCTTAAATGATATATTTACAAAAGTTTTAATGATTCTCTTATAAATGCTGGTAAATCATCAGGTTTTCGACTAGTCACAAGTTGATTCGAGCAAACAACAACTTCTTCATCTTTGTAATCTGCACCTGCATATTCCATATCTACCTTAATCGAAATATATCCTGTTGCTTGCCTAGCTTCTAATGACTTTGCAGTAATCAGTAGTTGCGGACCATGGCATATAGCAAAAACAGGTTTTCTCTCGTCCATAAATGATTTTGTAAACTTAACAAAACGTTCATCAGCCCTTAGTTGGTCAGGTGAAAAACCGCCTGGAAGAAACAAGGCATCAAAATCTGCTGGTTTGACATCATCAATACCAACATCGATCATCACCTTATCATTACCTTGTTTTCCTATTACCCTGTTCCCGGCTTTTTTTTCAATCGTAACAACAGTATATCCAGCTTCTTTAAAGGCTAGGGCTGGTTCCGTATACTCCGTGTCCTCGAATAAATCTGTAATCAATGTAGCAATCTTCCTTGTCATAACTTTTTCCAACTCCTCCATCTAAATGTCTAGTCCTTTTTATCTTTCCCTATCTATAATTGAGAAAACATAAATTTCACAAATTTGCCATTAGCAGTTCCGTGATTTATTCGTCCTATATTTGTTAATATAAAAAGGACACTAAGAAAGAGTGATATTCATGGGAAATGTTCTTTTAATATATACGAGTAGCACTGGGAATACAGAATTAATGGCTGATATGATGATAGCTGCGCTCCAAAAAGCGAACTTGCACCTTTCTGTTAAGGATGCATTTGATGTAGAGCCTAAAGAACTGCTTCATTATGACGGAATACTTATTGGAACATATACATGGGATGGTGGCGTAATACCAGACGAATTCATGGATTTTTATGAAGAGCTAGACGAATTTGACTTAAAAGGAAAAAAGGCAGCCGTTTTCGGTTCTGGAGACTCTTATTACACATCTACATTTGGTGCCGCCATTCATCTTTTTACAAATAAACTTCATAGTATAGGTGCAGAAATCGTTGTAGATAGCTTATTAGTTGATTTACAACCTGATGATTCAGATATAGAGGCATGCAATAACTTTGCGCGCGATTTTATTAAAGCTATTTTATAAGGACAATCTCCTTGTACATTCTTAAAAGTGGAAAGTTGAAGCTTCGCCTTCAATATGGTAACAATGATACGCCTCACATTGTTAAGATCCATAGTATATGACTCGAAAAACAGCATAATGCCTGACTTTTGCATCTAGAAAGGTCGTGAATGTAATATGGAGGACCTAGCCAATAATAAAAACGTTTCTACAACTTCAGATGCAAATTAGGACAAAAACATAGTAAATAGAAGGATGACGGTCGAGTACTGTCATTTTTTTTGTTATTTCCCAAGAAATAATGGTAAATCAAGTTTTTTTATAGACATATCCATAATTACGCCTTATACTTAGCTAGGTAACTATTTGCGTTAGGAGGAATTTTATGACACAGCATCAGGAACTTTTCCATCAATTATTCCAAACTTCTAGACAGTTATCCAAAAATTTAAATGAACATCTATCTGAACTTGGTATATATAGTTCACAATGGACAATTATTTATTATTTACATCAATACGGCTCCGCAACTCAAGCTGAAATTTGTCAGTATTTAAATGTAGAGGCTCCTACAATGACAAGAACTATTACGAGACTTGTAACAGCAGGCTGGGTGTATAAAAAAGACGGAAAAAATAATCGCGAAAAATTAATAGAGCTAACAGAATCCGCATATACTGCTTACCCTTTATGGGAAAATGCTGTTTCACAATTTGAAAAGACAGCTATGAAGGGTTTCACACAAACGGAGCAAAACGCTTTAAAAGTATGTTTTCAACAGATGTTAAACAATGTGAATATTCAGGAGTGATATACAATTGAAAAAGCAATCTTTGTGGACAAAAAGTTTTATAGGTGTTTCTATGTCGAATTTCTTTTTATTTCTAACCTTCTATTTATTAATGGTGACATTACCAATCTATACGATGGATCAGCTCAATGGAAGTGCAGCTGAAATTGGGCTTGTAGTCACTATATTTCTCATAGGAGCTATCATGGTACGTCCATTTTCTGGTATATGGATTGCACGTATGGGCGAACGAAAAATGATTACAATTGCACTTACTCTCATACTTATCTCCAGTATCTTATATTGTTTCTCCCACACACTTATCACACTACTAATCTTTCGCTTCATTCATGGGATTGGTTTTGGAATGGCGACGACGGCAACTAATACACTCGTTGCTATGTTAATTCCCAACAACCGTCGTGGGGAAGGTATGGGCTATTACGCAACTTTTATGAACCTAGCTATGGTACTTGGTCCCTTTATTGGACTTACATTGGTTCAATATATAAATTTTACAATGATATTCATCATTTGCACGTTCTTTGGACTCTTATCCATTCTCTTCATTACCTTTATCTCTATGAAACAAATAGAGCAACTACCTGCTTCCGAAACTAAAATACGTTTTTCATTCAAGCAACTGATTTATAAAGGAGCACTTCCTATTTCTATCGTTGCAGGTGCGCTAGCTATTGGTTATGCAAGTATACTATCGTTTGTATCCGTTTATGCAGCAGAACTAGATCTTGTATCAGCTGCAAGCTACTTCTTTGTTGTATATGCCGTATTTTTACTAGCATCACGCCCATTTACAGGGAAATGGTTCGATCAATATGGTGAAAATATTATCATATATCCCGCCATTCTTTTATTTGGAATTGGAGTTTTGCTTCTTAGCCAAGCGCAAGGAACCTTTGTCTTTCTTTTATCAGGTGCTTTAATCGGTATCGGCTTTGGAACGATAACTTCTGCATTACAAACAATTGCCATTCGTACAGCTTCTCGACATAATATTGGAATGGCAACGTCTACTTATTTTACATTTTTTGACACCGGAATTGGCCTCGGATCATTTATTCTAGGATTGATTGCTGTAAATATGGGATATGCCAAACTTTACTTTATCTTAGCCTTTTTCATTTTAGGGTGTCTCGGATTATATTATCTGTTGCATGGTCGCTTTCAAAATCTACACGCTGATATTGAAAACAAAAAACAAGAAATTCCCAACACATAAGTCAATCTAGAATTCTGACAAGTTTTAACTAGGTTAATGATAGGGACTATTACACTTATACACAAACGAAGAATTAGAAAAAGGTGACTTAAGAGATCGTCATTTGACGTTCATTTAAGTCACCTTCTTTTTCGTTACTTGTTATATTCATTCATCTGCCTTTGTTCGCGGTAAAACTAATACTTCTACTCGTCGATTTAAGGTCCTACCTTCATCCGTACCATTGTCTCCAATCGGATCAAATTCTCCAAACCCTTTTGCGCTAAATAATCGTGGATCGAGTTCTTCGTTTTCTAGGAGGATTTTCATAAAGTTAACTGCCCTCATTACGCTTAATTCCCAATTGGAATTAAATGCAGCGTTACGAATCGGGATATTATCGGTATGTCCGCTAATAATAATATTTCTTGGTGGATCCATTTCTAGCAATATTGCTAGCTCTCTTGCTGTCTTTTTATCTGCTTCCCTTACTTCAGCACGTCCAGATTGAAATAATACATTATCTCTTATCGTAAGTAGTAACCCCTCACTCGTTAATGCTGTATCAAACTTATTGCTCATGTCATTTTTCTGAATATAGGTATTTACTTTCGCTTGTATGGCTTCCAATTCCTGTCGATCTTCTAATTCAAATATCTCTTTAGAAGCATCTTTCATTTCATCTATTATTTTTTCTGTTTCTAATTCTTTTTCTGTTTCTGTTATTTCTTCAGAATCCATCATTCCACCCTGTGCGTTATCAGGCTGATCCGAGCTGTGATCTTCTTCATTATCTGCAGGTTTTTGAAATTCAAGCGGCCCTGTTCCACCAGTAAAAATACCACTAAACACTTGCGACAGTTGTTGAAACTTTTGGGCATCTACAGAACTTGAAGAAAACAACACAATAAAAAGCGCCAAAAGCAATGTCAATAAATCCGCATAGGGAAGGAGCCACGATTCATCCATATGACTATCTTCCTTTTTTTTTCTTCTACGCTTCGACATCTTGAGCTTCACCACTTTCTTCTGATAATTCTACGCGTTCTGAAGATGGTAAATACGAAGCAAGTTTTTGCTCAATTACACGAGGTGCTTCTCCTTCTAGAATCGATAAAATACCTTCAACCATCATTTCCTTTAAGCGCACTTCTTCTTTTGATTTACGTTTTAATTTATTCGCGAATGGATGCCACCAAACATAACCTGTGAAGATCCCGAGCAAAGTAGCAACGAATGCCGCTGAAATAGCCTTGCCTAATTCTTCCGTATTATCCATGTTTCCTAAAGCAGCAATTAGCCCAATTACCGCTCCTAAAACACCTAAAGTTGGTGCATATGTACCCGCCTGTGAAAAAATTGACGCTCCTGTGGCATGCCTTTCTTCCAGCGCATCAATTTCTTCATTTAAAACATCCCTAATATAATCGGCACTTTGACCATCAACAGCTAGACTAAGGCCATGTCTCATAAACGGCTCGTCTATCTCATCAATTTTACTTTCCAACGCCAATAAACCTTCTTTTCTCGCTAATTGTGCAAGATCCGAAAAATGATAGATTAACTCCCTAGGCTTTAATGTTTGTCGGTCTTTAAAAATAATACCAAAAAGCTTAGGTACTTTTTTAATTTCCGATGTTGGAAAAGCGGTGATGACACTAGCCGCCGTTCCTACTAAAATGATCAAAATTGCAGCAGGGTTAAGTAAGGCAATGATACCAACCCCTTTTAGCACCATTCCTACTCCTATTGCTACTATTCCTAAAATAAATCCAATCAGCGTAGTTTTATCCATTCTTTTCACCCTAAACCTTTATATATGTCTTAAACTATATATCGACAAGTTGAAACAAATTTCAACGATTATTTAGCATCTCAGTAAATTTCACAATAATTTCATTATTTCCATCCAATAATCACTATCATTATGGTTAATAGAATACTATGAAGGCAAGGTTCATCTTGCGAGATCAAAAATAACTGTCTCCCTTATATAAATTTTGTCACAGTGATATAGTCGAGCAATTTTCAAATATTTTAATTTGTTTTCATTACTTCCCTTTCTAATCATACACCCCTATATCCATACGTTTCTTACTTAACAATATACAACACAATAAAGACATGAAATAGTACACCATATGTGTATGTTATTTCATGTCTTCTATATTTGTAAATGAAGATTTACAGCAGCATTCTCGAAATTTTTTATTCTGTATACTGATATTTTTTTTCTAACCTATCCTGCCCTGCTGCTACAATCGTGCAAATTCCCCAGTAAATCAAGGCTACTAAAATATACATGGTCATGAAGTCAAATTCTCTACCGCCAACGATTTTTGCTCGTTGAAATAAATCAGGAACGGTTATCATTGCTGCTAATGATGAGGCTTTAATCAAATCTAGCAATACATTAGAAAGCGGTGGTATTGCTATTCTGGTTGCTTGTGGCAAAATAACCAACCTCATTGTCTGCCAATATGACAATCCGAGAGCAGATGATGCTTCCCATTGGCCTTTATTAACAGAAGCTAGTGCAGAGCGATTTATTTCTGCCATGTATGCTGCGCTATGTAGACTAAAACCGATTAAAGCACAAGTAAGAGCGCCGTATTCAATTCCAACATTAGGAAGACCAAAATATAATAAGAATAAGAATACAAGCATCGGTATTCCTCGCATAAATGATATGTACATCCGTGCAGGCCATCTTAATAAAGCAAACTTTGACATGCGTCCAAGTGCTATAAAAAAGGCAAGTATAAGACCTATCCCCATTCCTGCAAATGATATGAGCAATGTATACCAAATACCTTGAAAAATATATGGGAAGGATTCAATGGCTAGTGGAAGATCGAAAATATGTTGCCATTGGATATCTTTCATCTTTTATTCTCCCTTTTACTCAAAATCCAAATCTTGTTTCACAGACACATCTGCACCAGCATAAAAATTTTTCGATAATGCTGTAATAGTACCATCCTCATGCATTCCTTTTAATGTTTCGTTAATTTTTTCGAGAAGATCATTATTGTCTTTTTTCACAACAATGCCTTGCTCACTTGGACGATAACGAATATCAGGATGGATCGTAATATTTAATTCGGGGAAAGCCGTCAATGCTAGAGTTTGCAAATAATAATCATTTAAGATGATATCTGTTCTACCAATAGAAACATCACTCAAATACTGCTCATTTGTTACATTGTCATAAGTTACTTCTTTTGCACCATAGTCACGAGCAATTTGCATGTATATCGTTGTAGATTCACCAGCTGCTTTTTTCCCTTTTAAGTCTTTTAAAGACTTAATTCCCGATAAATCATCTTTCCTAACAACAGCACTTCCAAATGAATATTTATATGGTTCTGATAATGAAAACTTTTCTTTTCGCTCATTTGTTATAGATATATCATTGGCTACTACATCTACTTTTCCGCTATTAAGTGAAGTGAGCATGCCGTCAATTCCCATCTCTAAAAACGTAATCTTAATATTTAATCGATCTGCCACTTCTTTTAAAATTTCCACATCGTATCCTGTTAATTCATCTGTTCCACTCTCATGATAAGATGTTGGAAATAATGTTCCAGAAGTACCTGCAATGATTTCCCCCTTTTCCTCAATCTTTTCCCAAGCAGTTTTTTTCTGCTTTCCGTTACCTATACTGTTTTCCTCATTTTTTGCTCCACATCCTCCAAGTAAAGCAATGGATAGCAATAAGAGCCCAATAAGTATTATATTTATTTTACTTTTTTTCAACATTCAAATTCCCCTTTCATATTTTCCCTATAAAACCATACATGGCAAATCAAATTATTGCAACTCGAATAAATTATGCAATAATTCACAAAAAGTATAGCTTCTCTCATAATTAGTTTCAATTGCCATTAGACTACGACAAAACAAAAAACGCCCTCTTCACACAGAGAAAGCGTTTTTTAAATTTTTATAAATTAACTGCTTCTGATTCAAACTGAATCGCTGGGCCAAAGAATTCGTAACGAATATTGTTTTTAGAAACTCCTAAACTAGTAAGCATCCCCACCACACTTCTTAAAAATGATACAGGTCCGCATACGTAACATACCGTTTCTTTTGTTATTTTATCAGCTAAAAAAGCTTCGTTTATATAACCTGTAAAATGATGTTGCCCATTAGCATTTTCCGGCTCTTCATATCCATAAAATCCGGAACCATTTGCAAGTTGACTAGTAATTGCAGCTGCTTCATTTGCAAAGGCATGTATGGACTCATTTCTTGCTGAATGAATAAATTTGACAGTTCGGGAGGATCTTTCATTTGCCAAAGTTTCTAACATACTCATCATTGGAGTTAGACCAACACCACCACTGATAAATGCTACCGGATTAGATTCCTCTGTATTCAATACAAAGTCTCCAGCAGGTGCACTAATTTCGATTTTATCACCTATGGATAATTGTTCATGCAAGTATGTGGAAACTTTCCCGTTTGGATTAAATTCCGTCTCTTTTTTTACACTAATTCTGAAAAAATCATTCCCTGGGGCACATGATAAACTATATTGTCTATTCAAAGCGTATTCCTCTCCAGGAATGTAAACTCGAACTGTAATATACTGACCCGCTTTATAAACTGGTACTTGCATTCCATCCAATGGCTTCATATAAAAAGATGTAATAACATCGCTTTCCTGCTGTTTATTAATGATTTCAAAATTTTTAAATCCATCCCAACCATTATCCTGTGTTTCACTAGCTACATACATTTCATTTTCAACATCAATAAACACTTGAGCAATAACACCATAAGCATTCGCCCACGCAGAGATTATATCTTCTGTAGCAGCATCGCCAAGTACTTCTTTTATCGACTCTAGTAAGTTTTCTCCTACTATTGGGTAATGTTCTGGTTTCACACCAAGACCACGATGTTTGTGTGCTACTTGCTTTACTGCTGGCAAAATAGACTCTAAACGATCAATATTTTTTGCTGCTGTATAGACCATATTCGCAAGTGCCGTTTGCTGTCTACCCTGTTTTTGATTTGCATGGTTAAAGATATGAAGTAGCTCTGGGTGAGTTGCGAATAGCTTTTTATAAAATACAGATGTAATCGTTACTCCGTGTACCTCAAGCACAGGTACAGTTGATTTAATAATATCCATTGTTTTTTTTGAGAGTGTCATTATTCATTCTCCTTTTAAACATATATTTATAATACACCTTTAGTTTACAGAGTGTAATACTTCAAAGCAATATTTAAAATACATGTTTATAAAAGCTGTCACAAAGCCGTCTTTAATTGTTCACGATTGGAAAACTAACCAAATTAGTTTCTTTCCAAAATAGATATAGGTATAATGACTTAGAAGTAGGTGATTATATTGAGATTAACTAACTATACCGATTTTTCATTACGTGCATTAATGTATCTTGCGGCTAAAGGTCCCGATGAATTATCAACGATTACTGAAATTTCCGAAGCATATGGGATATCTAAAAATCATTTAACGAAGATCATTCATGAACTTGGTAAATATGGAGTTATCGATACAATTAGAGGTCGAGGCGGAGGAATTCGTTTATCAAAACTTCCTGAAGAGATAAATATCGGCTTATTAGTTAGACAAACGGAAGAAGACTTTAAATTAGTTCCGTGTTTTGGAGATGAGTCGAACGCATGTGTAATCTCACCTGTATGTAGTTTAAAACATGCCCTTCATAGAGCTCTTACGGCTTATTTATCTGTTCTCGACGAATATACGCTAGCAGATCTAGTTGTCTCGCCACAAGATTATCGCCTTCTTTTAGGTCTAGATACAGAAAAATAATCGGCATTATCTCTTTAATTATTTGAATAGTTGCGATACTACAGTTCTTTTCTTTAAGGAACTTTATTAAATAAAAATAAATGTTTTGGAAAAATTGGCATTCACCTAGGAGATTGGTAAAATGAAGGTGAGGATTCTGAATTTAAAGGAGAATGAGAAATGGGCAAATTTCAAGAAAATCTCGATAAATATGCAGAGTTGGCTGTTAAAGTCGGTGTGAATGTTCAAACTGGACAAACACTTGTTGTAAATGCGACCCTTGATAACGCTGAACTCATTAGAATTATTGTCAAGAAAGCATATGAATCTGGCGCAAAAAATGTAATCGTCAATTGGAATGATGATGTCGTATCAAAATTAAAATATGATTTGGCACCGGACGAAGCTTTTCATGAATATCCAACTTGGCGAGCACGTGAATTAGAGGAACTATCTGAAAACGGCGCAGCATTCATGTCTGTTGTCTCTTCTGGTCCTGATTTATTAAAAGGTGTAAATCCAGAAAGGATTGCTAATTTTCAAAAGGCAGCGGGGAAAGCTCTAACTAAATATCGTCAATATATGCAGTCGGACAAAGTAAGCTGGACTGTCATTGCTGCACCGTCCCAAGATTGGGCAGCAAAAGTTTTTCCTAAAGATACACCTGAAGATCAAATTTCCAACCTTTGGAATGCTATTTTTAAAGCTACAAGAACGGATACTGAAAACCCGATTGAAGTATGGAAAAAACATGATAAAACCCTTTATGAAAAGGTCGCATATCTTAACGAAAAGCATTATAAAAAACTACATTACACTGCACCAGGAACTGATTTAACAATAGAATTGCCACAAGCTCATCTATGGGCGGGTGCTGGCAGTGTGAATGAAAAAGGCCACGAATTCATGGCAAATATGCCAACAGAAGAAGTTTTTACAGTTCCACATAAAAATGGAGTAAATGGCTATGTTGCAAGTACTAAACCGTTAAGCTACGGCGGAAATATAATCGATGAATTTACCATTACATTTGAAGAGGGCCGAATTGTCGATGTGAAAGCTAAGGAAGGCGAAGCTATTTTAAAACAGCTAGTCGAAACTGATGAGGGATCGCATTATTTAGGTGAAGTCGCGTTAGTGCCATTCAACTCACCGATCTCACAATCAAATATTTTATTTTATAACACTTTATTTGATGAAAATGCATCAAATCACCTTGCAATAGGTAGTGCATATGCTTTCTGTATAGAAGGCGGTAAACAAATGACTCAGGAAGAATTAGCGAATAATGGACTTAATGAGAGCATCACTCATGTAGATTTCATGATTGGATCTGCAGAAATGGATATTGATGGAATAACAAATTCAGGTGAGGTAGAACCGATCTTCCGCAAAGGTGACTGGGCGTTTTAATTATAAAAGTGGAAGTAGTTAATATAAGAGCTTGGCAGATACATTTTGCCAAGCTCTTTCAATTAATAATATTCAATTTCAGTTTCCCAGCCATGATTCAATACTTCTTCGTTAGCAATTGCTTGTTTTGATGTGGATACTCCCTCTTTTATGGTAACTACTTTCTCTCCCATATTTATCCCATCTTTTAACATTAGAGCATTATCCACATGTTTAATTACAAACGAACCATCAGAGTTACATCTAATTCTCCGGGTCCATTTATCCATACAGCATCATCCTCCTTGAGAATATATAAATTAATCTCGCAAAATCTGGCTGCTGCCACAAAGCAAAATTGCCCTTATTTTGAATATTTACCCACTTTCTAATCTGTCAAACAATTTAATAAGAAAAAACCAGATAAAAGCATCTATTAGGTACAAGTGTTATAATAATGTGATTGCTAAATTAATTAGAGGTGAATGTAGTGGAACAGCCTAAAAAAAAGTTCATGAAAGATTCTATTACAATTAAGACAAGCCATGTTTTCCCACCAGATGCTAACCATTTAGGTACTCTATTTGGCGGTAAGCTTATGTCCTATATTGACGATGTCGCATCGATTTCAGCTCTTAAATTTGCTAGAAATCTTGTTGTTACAGCATCAACAGATTCAGTAGACTTTATCAAACCGATTCGGGTTGGGGATGCCGTAACATTAGAAGCTATGGTTACTTGGACAGGCCGTAGTTCAATGGAAGTATTCGTTAAAATTATGGCTGAGCATTTATTAACTGGAAAACGCGCTGTAGCTGCTTTATCATTTTTAACATTTGTAGCTTTAGATGAGAATGGAAAGCCAACAGCTGTACCGGAAGTAGTTCCTGAAACGGATGAAGAACGCTGGTTAAATGAAACAGCAAATACAAGAGCTGCACATCGAAAAATTCGTAAACAAGAAAGTAAAGACCTCGTATCTTTTTTCTCAAATAATGACTCCAACCACTAAACAGCCAGTTACCACGGCTGTTTTTCTCATATCTATGCATCAGATTTTAACTTTGCTTCAAAAATCCCATCTGGCCTTCTTTATCTATTTTCACCATTGTTTGTTTTTTTACAGGAAAGTTAAGTTTTCATAACAAGAACAATCACCCGTTTCACATAAAGCCCATCCTACCAATTGTTTAGCAAGGATTTCTATCACTTTTGCTTGTAATATTTCCCCTCTTCCATTTTATGTTACAAGCAATCAGTGTCATAATTGTCTATACTTATAAAAAGTCTATCTCTAATTTTTTATATAAGAAATGCAAATAGATGTATGACTAGACTGAGTGATGAGACATGAAAGAGTCGTAATGGCGAAATGGGACTTAGACTAAACCCGCCACGTCCTGGCAACTTCAAAGGAATACAGCTAGACACTATGAGAGTTTTTTAAAGATTAAACTTATATTATCTTTAATGTAAAAAATGCAAAGGTATGGTGAAATTTATGTTTTCGAACACTGAAATAGGAATTGATTTAGGTACAGCTAACGTACTTATTTACACAAGAAATAAAGGAATCGTTATGAATGAACCGTCTGTCGTAGCGATAAATACTGATACGAATAAAGTACTTGCAGTTGGCTTAGAAGCTAAGAATATGATCGGAAAAACCCCCGGTAATGTCTCTGCGGTCCGCCCTTTACGGGATGGTGTGATTGCCGATTTTGATATTACAAGTCAACTTCTTAAAGAGGTCATGAAAAAAGCCGGAAAAACACTAGGATTTACCCTTCGCAAGCCTGATGTTGTTGTTTGTACCCCTTCGGGTGCAACGTCAGTAGAAAGAAGGGCTATTCATGACGCAGTGAAAGCTTGTGGCGCTAAAAATGTACATCTAATAGAAGAGCCAGTTGCAGCGGCAATCGGTGCGGATCTTCCAGTAGAAGAGCCTGTAGCGAATGTAATTGTCGATATTGGCGGTGGTACAACAGAAGTAGCCATCATTTCTTATGGTGGTGTTGTAACTTGTAATACGGTAAGAGTTGGCGGAGATCTATTAGACGAAAATATTATCCACCATGTAAGAAAGTATTATAATCTCCTTATAGGAGAACGTACTGCCGAACAAATAAAAATCGAAATTGGCCATGCCTTAATAGAGCATCCTGAAAAAATGATGGATATACGTGGACGTGATCTCGTATCAGGTCTCCCCCAAACCGTGACACTTAGCTCAACAGAAATTCAAGATGCTTTAAAAGAATCATTGCTTCATATATTAGAAGCAATCAGAGCTACTTTAGAAAACTGCCCTGCAGAATTAAGCGGTGATATTGTTGACCGTGGCGTTGTATTAACAGGTGGGGGTGCCCTTTTAAACGGAATCCAAGAATGGTTGAGCAAAGAAATTATTGTTCCTGTGCATATTGCTCCAAATCCATTAGAATCCGTTGCAATTGGGACTGGAAGATCACTTAAATTTATTAATAAGCTACAAAAAGCAGCAAGATAACAAGAAAATCCCTGAAGCGCTTTGAAGCGCCTCAGGGATTTTCACTTTATTCATGCTTATTTCTTATCTTCTTCATTTACTATTACTTCCTCTTGCTTGTTTCCTTGACGCATTTCGGAAGTTAAAGCATCAATGCTTCCTTTTACATTGTGTTTACCCGACAGGTTTTCTAACATTTCTTTTACATCTATTCCTGACGATGCTTTCAATGTTTCTTGCATTGTTGCCATGAGATTTGTTGCATAACCTGACACTTTATTTGCGCCGCCTTCACTGTTTCCACCTGTATCAACAACTGTAATTTTGTCAATATTACCAAGTGGTGCAGCAACTTGCTTCGCATATTCAGGAAGCATTTTTAATACCATATCGAGAACTGCCGCCTCACCGAATTGCTCGAATGCTTCCGCAACTTTTTCTTTCGCTTCTGCTTCAGCAAGTCCCTTCAAGCGAATGACTTCTGCTTCAGACTCCCCTTGAGCACGTTGTGCATCTGCTTTCGCTACACCATCTAATCGCACTCGTTCTGCTTCCGCTTTGGCTGTCGCTTCTACTCGATATTGATGTGCATCTGCTTCTGCCATTTGTTTCATCTTTTCTGCATTTGCGGCTTGTTCTACTGAATAACGATCCGCATCCGCTTTCTTCTTCACTTCTGAATCATACTGAAGTTCACGACGTAAAATCTCTTTCTCTTCAAGCTCAATTTGCTTTTGACGCTCGATTATTTTGATTTGCATCTCATGTTGTGTTACTTCTTGCTTGGCACGAGCAGTTTCTAAATCGTATGCTTGGTCGGCAGTCGCTCTTGCTATATCTTGCTCACGACGGTATTCTGCCATTTTTAATTGATTAACTTTTTCAGCTTCAGCAATTTCAGTTGCACGTTCAAGCTCGGCTTTTTTTCCATCTTTAGCAGCTTCCGCACGCTTAATACGAGTTTCTTTATCAGCGTCCGCAGTTGCGATATCAGCGTCTCTTTTTACTTGCGCAATTCGTGGTTTACCTAATGAATCTAGATATCCATTTTTGTCACGAACTTCTTTAATCGTAAAGGAAACGATTATTAAGCCCATTTTTGCTAAATCTTGTGAAGCAACACGCTGCACTTCTTGAGAGAACTTATCACGATTCTTGTATATTTCCTCGACTGTCATTGATCCCAAAATCGAACGTAAATGACCTTCCAAAACTTCTTTCGCTTCATTTTCTCTATCTTCTTTCTTTTTACCTAAAAATTGCTCAGCAGCTGTGGCAATTTCACCAATAGAACCGCCAATTTTAATAATTGCCGTTCCATCAGCCATTACTGGAACACCTTGTTCTGTATAAACTTCTGGTGTCGTTACTTCAAGTTTACTAGACAATAGACTTAGTGGCTCTGCCTGTTGGAAAACAGGCAGTACAAACGTACCACCACCACGAATAATTTTAATTCTATTTCCTGAATCATCTGTATGTACGTTTTTTCCGCCGAGATAACTACCTGTTACAATAAGTGCTTCATCTGGTCCCGATGTCCGATATTTTGTAACAAATATACCAAACAAAGCAAGTAGAATAAAAGCAACAATAGCGACAACAATCCAAACTCCATATTCAATCATTTAATTTCCCCCTATAATAAATTTAATTATACAAAACTTTTTTGATATGGCGAAACATATAGTACGCCTTCTTTCACTTCAATTACGAGCACTTCAGTTCCTTCTAAAATCGGTATATCTTCAAAGCTAGCGGCGGGCTTCGAAATCATTCCGCTATAACTTTCAATAAATACTTCACCAAATCCTTTATCAGGTATCGTAAGAATTACTTTTCCAACTCGGCCCTCCAAGGATTTCTCCGTATAACTAAGCGATTGTTCAGCAGAAGCCATCGGGATTAAAATAAAGACATTTAATAAAAGGTCTAGCAAAAAGCTCCCTATTGCGGCTATAACGATAATAATTATACTATTGAGAGATGTTATTTTTTCGAGGATAAATCCGCCTGCAGAAAAAAATGTAATAAAAGCCAATATCAATACTGGGTTTAATAATCCAGTTGCTTCACCTATAGCTTCAAGCACATCACCAAAAAACAAATATAAAATCGTCAAACTTCCAGATATAATGAGCAGGCTAAAATAGATTGTTTCAATTGACATGCCAAATAATGTCATGGTCATCAATCCCTTTACAATAAATTTTCACTCAATATTACAACCACCCCTTACATTCTATTTTACTACTTATCTATTCATACGGCTATATCAGCAAAATAGTTTCATTTTTATGGAACTTTATTTCATAACCGGCATTCGGCTACGATTTTTATATCCCTATAACTAAAACATCAAAGCAAGCTAACGGATCTGCATTCATTAATTCTTTACACTAGTAGTTTCATGACATTTACCATTACTTAGTGATGCAGCTTGGATTTGGGCAAATTTAATCGCACCTAATGCAACAATCCTTTTCGCATCACGCGGGGTAACAATTTTACAATTATTAAACATTGCTGTTAATGTGTACTGTTTTGCTACGGCTATCGCTTTATCCATATATCCTTTAAATGTAGCAGTACTACCACCCACAACAATATATTCTGGATTAAATGTATGAATCACATCGCTGAGTGCTAAGCCAAAATAAAACCCTGCTTGTTCTATGACATCTATTGCAAACTTTTCATTATTATCAAGAGCTGTTAATAGCTCCCCAATACCGCACCCCGCCTTATTAAGAATCCCATTTCCACCTGATATCTCATTTAACCCTTCCACGCCACCATTAATAGGATAAGGGTTGGAGCCAAGTTCTCCCGCCCAGCCATTCTGACCTAATACATTCACACCTTCTGTTCTAACTGACATCGCAAACCCCGAACCTGCCATTATCAGGGCAAAAGTAATGTCTTCTTTATAAAACTGTTCCTCATAAACCATAGCGGCTTTAACATCATTGATAAAATATGCCTTATAATTTTCAGTATTAAAATATGCTGCTTTCATACCGCATAAATGTCTTAAATGACTTATTTTTAAAGTGTTATCCTCAACGAGTCCCACAACGCCCATACCAATTGCCTCAGGTACAAAAGGTAGACTATCAATAAATGCAAAAATTTCATCTTTTAAGTATTCTGGAGTTACTTCCAAACCTGTTGGCACCGTTTTATCAATGTATTTACCATCCCACTTTGCAGTCATTAACATTTTAGTACAGCCAGCATCAATACCAATAATTTTATTCATCCTGTTTTCACTCCCTTTTTATCAGTTTCAGATAGAGAAAAAGTAAAAGTAATTTGATTCCCTAATAAAACCAGTCTTTTCATATAGACTTTGCGCAGATAGATTATCTTGGTCCGTCTCTAATAAAACACCTTTAGCACCTGTTTCTTCGACAAAAGCAATTGCCTTTTCCAATAACTTTTTCCCAATTCCTTTTTTTACGAACACTGGCTTCCACATACAAATCATTTAACACCCATACCTGCCTCATACTAACGGATGAGAATGATGGATATAACTGAACAAATCCTATAGGTTTATCTCCATCATAGGCCATGAAAACTACTGATTCCTCAATAATTAATCTTTCTTTCAAAAACATCCTTGCACTGCTAAAGATCGGACGTTTGATGGTAGAAAACCCTGTACAAATCAAAAAGTTCTGTTAAAGAGTCAAGGTCATTCAATGTTGCTTTTTCAATATTCACCCATTGTTACCCTCCCTCTATAAATATTGATGTATCAACGGTTTGACTCCTATAATAAACCGCTCCTCCAGATAGAGACACTCGCTAATGAATCTCTATTTTTCAGCAATATATTCCACTATAAAAAAGCCAATGACACAGACAATACTAATGATATATAAGACAGGCAATTGGCCAGTAAAATACCCAAATGTATTAGAAATTGGAGCAATTAACATGATGATCGCTAACATTATTTTTACTATTATTGCTCGCTCTTTACTTACTTTTTTCTTTCCCATGCTGATTCCTTTCACTATATCTTTATCGGAATGTCATGTATAACCGTGAAAAGGTATTTCTCTTTCCTAGAAATATATTATTTGGGTAATCCTATTCCTTGCAAGGGAAAGAATTGAAACTTCACTTCTCCAATTATTGAATCATCAGATATAAATCCAAAGATCCTACTATCCTTACTACGCAAACGATTATCGCCCATAACAAAAAGCAACCGTTTTGGCACCCTCGTTTCCCCTGTAAGCTCCTTCAATGAAAAGTCACCAGTCAGATTACCGAATGCCTCTTCCTTATTTTCTTTTAAATAAGGTTCGTCAACTGCTTTCCCATTTATATATAGGATGTCATTTTTCATTACTACGCTATCTCCGGGTAGACCTATCACTCTTTTAATATATTTTTCATCTGCATCTGGCGCTTGGAAAACAATCATATCAAATCGTTGAACATCAGAAATTTTACTTATCAAAACCCTATCTTTATCTTGGAACGTAGGCTCCATGGACTCACCAAACACAGTTGTAGGAGAAAATAAGAAATGGCGGCATAGAAACGCTAGTATAAAGGCAAATGCGAATGATTTAATCCAAGAGTAGACTTCCCGCCTTGTATGTTCTTTCATTGACAAGCTCCTTTAAAGTATGATGTAAACATATATATATATTAAATCTTACCTTTTAATCATCCATATTCATAGACATATATACATATTTATTGTTTTATAATCGTTCCTTGGTGAAAAACATTTGCCATCTTCCTTATTGATATAAATGCTTCTTCAAAATTACGTGACTATTCATTTCTTCGCCCCCTTTAATCTTCATTTACATGTTAGAGTCAGTGGTATCATCATTTGATGCTACATTTTCCGCCGCAAATAGTTTCTCATAAACATGTATGGGGATTTCAATTTCCATCGTTCCATTAGACGAATCATTTATTACATGCTTTATCTTAGATTCACCTTTGCTCACTTTTATTAATCTGTTAGGCACACTTGTTCTCAAGCTAATAATTCGCTGCCCTTCTTCATCTTCTTGTATTTTAACCTCAAATCCATCAGAAAAATAACTTTCATTAATTTTGTAGTCTTTACTTTTAAAATAAGCTTTTAATCTACTAAACATCGAATTTCCTCCAATATTTTACTTATATCTAATAGTAACTAACAGGTATAGTGCAGCAATTTCAAGATACGTCAATTGTTCTGAATAAGATTGGATCGTGATATTTAATGGCTGGAATAGATTATCATAACTAATCTCCGCGATGTTCTTGTCATCATCATTAATAATAACCTTTTTATTCCCTAAATTTTTTTTAATCTTATAAGTCCTTCCACTAGTCTGCACTTCCCATCTAGGGTTAGTTTTTATTTTTGTTTTGTCATATAAGGTAAAATCGCCTATATTATTCGATTTTCCTTCCCATTTTGACTTCACTAACGTTTTCATTCCTAATACCTCATTAATTTCACAAACTAAATCATTATCAACGTCATACGCATGAACATTAATGATAAAATCATTTCCGAAAATAACATCGCTTATTTTTTGGAACTTATTGCGAAAAATTCTCTGGATAGATCCTACTTTTTCCTGCTTATTATCGAATATGTCCAAAACCTTTGTACTACCTGTAAATACTGCATTTTTAAATGTGAAAACGCTCATACTTATCCCTCTTTAATATTTGTATTCGACGGTGGAATAGAATAGTTTATTGACTGATAGCTCTCTCCATATTATCACTTCCTATTATTTACGTTAAAATATGATCAAAGGTTTCAAACCATTTTTACATATAAAAATAGCGCCTCTACACTTAGGTAGAAACGCTCATAAAATTAGATTTATTCATTCCAATTCCAATATTTTATTTTTCCTAAAGTAACACTGTGAATGCCTTCTAGTTCTTGCAGCTTTAATAATTCTTTGACTGGGCCAGTGACAATTGCACCATATGCTTGGAATCCCTTCTCATTTAAGTAATCATATCTTTCTTGCAGATGTTCCGTTTTTAGTAATCTTTCTGCTAATCGTTCATTTTCTTTTAACATTGTTTGCATATTATCCAGCATCGCTACTTGACTCTCTTCTATCGTGCCTTTATCTAACCCATTTACCAAGGAGCCACCTCTATAATCTTCATTAATCAGCCTAGCGCCAGAAAGTCCCCATGGTTGAATCAATGACATCGAATCTCCTCCGCTACTAAGGCCTCCTTCATTGAATTGTTCCCATTCTCCCATATACAAGGGCATCCAGAGAACAGTTAAATCATATGGAGCTACGAGCTCTAGTATTTCTTTCGGAGATTGATATTCCTCTGTGGAAAATGCTAAGTCAGCAACATTACCTTCGTGAATCATATCCAGCGTATCCCACACACCCGGATCCTCATCACCAGCCAATTTCCGGCCAGACTCTGGATCATAAGGTAAACCAAACCAAAACCCTTGGTCATCTGAATCATAGAGATAACTTTCAGCTATATCTATATGAGTAAATGCGGACAAAATCGGTTTATTTAAGTTTAATTGTGATACGACATAATCCTCCTTTCCAATTTTTCTAATTAAAGGAATTTCTATTTTCTGTGTTAGGAAAGGCGTGATTTCTTTCGGAGAATCCAATGAAAGATCACTCGTTAATTCGGGATATGTCCAGTCAATAGCTAATTTTTGATAAAATTCCGTTCGTACCCCAACTTTACTAAAGTCATATGAAATCGATAGTACGATCATATAAATTGCATATAAAATGAATATCGTAATAAGCACACGCACTATTTTAAAAGTTAATCTTAACGAAAAACGATTTTTATGTTTTTTTATAATTTCCTGTGCTTTCTGTTCATTCCATTCCATCGTCTACACCTCTTTCAAAGTTTTTCCCTAATCGCTCAGCTAATCGTTTAAATCGTTGCCTCGCCCTGTGCAAACTTACTTTTACTTGATTAAGTGAAATATCCATCGTTTCCGAAATTTCTTCATACGAAAATTGCTCATATTCTCTTAAATAAATAAGTGTGCGATAATTCTCAGGTAATAGCTTCATAATATCAACAATTTCTATCTTCATTTCTTTTTCAGCTAATGCTTCCTCCGGGACTCCATACGGACTCTCGAAATCCGTTGAATTTGAGAGATAATCATAAAACGGCACCCATTTCCACCTTTGCCTTTTGCGCCACTCATCCATATATGTATGGCGGGCTACTTTGAATAACCAGCTTTTCACCTGGCTGTTTTCGTATAATTCCAATGATAAAGTGGCACGATAAAATGTTTCTTGCACAAGTTCCTCAGCCATTATATGTGATCCTGTTAATTTCAATAAATAAAAATAAAGAGGCTCAGCGAAAGCTACATAAATCGTTTCTAAGTCATCATTTCTCTTTTTATTCACCTTCGCCCTCACCCCTCCTTACTTAAAATGCATATGTCTGGATAATGTTACAGTTTTATATATTTTTCTTATTTTGTATGCTTACTCTAGGAGAACTGGATCCTTAAGTTTATATGCCAGCACAGTGGGCAATTCACTGCTTTTTTCTGCATTTTATTCAAACTCATTATTTGAAGATGACGCTTCTTTAAATAGTCTTATTATGGGCACAGTAAGATCATAGTTACAAAATAACAATTATAATGAACACATTAGTATTTGTAACTATACTTACATGCTTCATTATATTGTAGATTTAAATTTATCAATGTCGTTTTTAAAGAACAGTATCAATCATATTTACTGACGTTTTTTGATAAATATTTAAACTCAATTGTGAATAAATTATTACAAATTTAAATTTATTGATCTCTTCCTTCTTATTTATTAACTTCAAAGTAACTTTACAATCCCTTTGCGTTATGAATGAAATAAACATAAACTAAGATATAATGCTAGTTAATCGGAGATTTACATTTATTCAATGTTCTTTCACAAATGGCTCATTTACCTTTATCCTGTGCTAAGTATTGTTGAAAGGAAGATGTTAAGGAGGAATTTTATTGTCTGTTTTGCATGTTGTTATTATAGCGCCACTACTTTTGGCATTTCTTGTTCCTTTTCTACATAAGAAATTACCAGGTCTTCATACAGGCTGGTTTGTTCTCATACTTCCCGCGGCGTTGTTCATTTATTTTCTTCGGCTTATTCCAGCCATGAAAAATCAAGGATCGATTCAAGAAACCGTTAACTGGATTCCTTCGCTCGGCATTAATTTTACAGCCTATGTAGACGGACTTGGATTGTTATTCGCTTTGCTGATTACCGGAATTGGTGCATTAGTTGTGCTTTATTCGATTTTTTATTTATCAAAAGAAAAAGAAAAGATCGGTTCTTTTTATGTTTATCTGCTCATGTTCATGGGAGCCATGCTCGGAGTTGTGCTTTCAGACAACTTGATTGTCCTGTATGCCTTTTGGGAACTGACATCTTTTTCATCATTCTTACTAATTGGTTTTTGGTATGAACGCGAACGTTCACGCTACGGTGCTCAAAAATCGATGCTCATAACTGTGTTTGGTGGACTTGCTATGCTCGGCGGCTTCCTCCTTCTTCATGTAATGACAGGTTCCTTTAGTGTAAGAGAAATCATTACAATGACTAGCGACATTAGTTCAGAACCGCTGTTCATTACAGCATTAGTGCTAGTATTACTTGGGGCTTTTACGAAATCCGCGCAATTCCCCTTTCACATTTGGCTTCCCGATGCAATGGAAGCACCTACTCCTGTTAGCGCATATTTGCACTCTGCCACAATGGTCAAAGCAGGAATTTATATGGTTGCCCGCATGAGTCCGATTTTTGCTGAACAAGGCACTTGGTTTTGGCTCGTTGGCGGTATAGGAGTATTGACTCTGCTATGGGGTTCAATCAACGCTGTAAAACAAACGGATTTAAAAGCGATTCTTGCATTTTCTACAATAAGTCAGCTCGGCTTAATTATGTCTTTGCTCGGTGTTGGCGCTGCCGCCCTTCACTTTACGGAAATGGATAATAATATTTACATGGCCGCAACTGTCGCCGCTGTTTTCCATTTAATTAACCACGCTACTTTTAAAGGGAGTTTGTTCATGGTCGCAGGAATTGTAGACCACGAAACAGGTACAAGAGATATCCGTAAACTTGGCGGACTTATGCAGATGATGCCAATTACGTTCACTATTGCTTTAATTGGTACATTTTCAATGGCGGGCTTACCTCCTTTTAATGGATTTTTAAGTAAAGAAATGTTTCTTGAAAGCATGGTTGACGTGCTATCGTTGAATATATTCCAACTTGGAACTTGGGGCGTCCTTTTTCCTGTAGTTGCCTGGGTTGCGAGTGTTTTCACGTTCATTTACAGCATGATTCTCTTCTTCAAAACATTCACAGGTAAGTCCAAGGTAGAAAATTTACCGCAAAAGCCACACGAAGCACCGATTGGTATGCTTATTTCTCCAATCATCTTAGCTACGCTTGTGATCGGTTTTGGCTTGTTCCCTAATGTACTTTCTACGTCTATTATTGAACCAGCTGTAGCATCTATCGTTCCTGGCCTTATAGATGCAGGACAAGTTATTAATGTAAATATTTCATTTTGGCATGGTTTCTCTCCCGCTCTATTTATGACAATTGGTATTATTTTAATTGGTATATTACTTTACATCACTTTGCCTAAATGGAAGAGAGTTTATGGACTACTTTCTAATCAATTTACGTTAAATAACATGTATGACAATGGATTAATTAAAATAGAATCGGGATCTAAGAACGCGACAAATCGTTATATGACGGGTTCAATCAGGACATATATGATTTATATCTTTATTGCCATTATCGGCATTCTTAGTTTTTCAATGTTTAAGAAAGATGCTTTTTTGTTAGACACGACCAATGTAGCACCAATTGGTGTTTATGAAGTTGTACTTACACTGATTATTGTCGGAGCGTCAATCACCATTTTAATGGCAAAGTCACGCCTAACATCGATTGTTGCACTAGGAGCGATTGGATACACTGTCGCACTATTCTTCATGTTGTTCAGAGCACCAGATCTTGTTCTCACCCAGCTCGTTATTGAAACGATATCTGTTGCATTATTTCTTCTTTGCTTCTTTCATTTACCGAAATTGAGCAGGAAAGAAGAACGGATTAAATTTAAACTAACAAATGCGATTGTTGCTGCTGGTGTGGGTATTGTTGTAACTTTAATCGCCCTCTCGGCACATAGTACGAAGATTTTTGATTCGATTGCACAATATTATATTGAAAATACGGCAGATAAAGCTGCTGGAGGAAATATGGTAAACGTCATTCTCGTTGACTTCCGCGGGTTTGATACGATGTTTGAAATAGCCGTATTAGGTATAGCCGCTCTAGGTATTTATGGAATGATTAGATTAAGGCTTTCAAGGAGGAAGAGTGAATGAATACAAATGATCTTATTTTACAAACCGTTACTAAAATCGTTTCATTTATTATTCTGCTGTTCTCCCTTCATATATTTTTTGCAGGTCATTACAATCCAGGTGGTGGCTTTGTTGGTGGACTTCTAACATCCGGTGCCATTGTGTTGCTATTACTTGCTTATGACATAAAGACGGTGGCGAATAGTTTGCCTGTTAATTATAGAATTATGATCGCAGTTGGAATGTTATTTGCAATCGGAACTGGAATCGGATCACTGTTATTTAATGTTCCTTTTCTCACCCATGCCTTTGGATATTTCACACTACCTATTCTTGGAAAAACTTCCCTGCATACTGCTGTATTATTTGATATCGGTGTGTACTTAGTTGTCGTTGGTGCCACGATGACCATTATTCAAACGATTGGAGAGAGCGAATAATGGAAATTTTAATGTCCGTATTAATTGGCCTTCTGTTTGCAAGTGCCGTTTACTTAATGCTTTCAAAAAGCTTGCTAAGGATTATTATTGGCACAGGACTCTTAAGTCATGGAGCCCATCTGATGCTATTGACAATGGCTGGATTGAAGCGGGGTTCTGTGCCACTACTTGGAGAAAATGCTGAAGCATATACAGACCCTATTCCCCAAGCGCTTGTTTTAACAGCAATCGTCATCAGTTTTGGTGTAACAGCTTTTTTCTTGGTCGTGGCCTATCGAGCTTATCAAGAACTTGGCACTGACAATATTGATGAGATGAGAGGTACTGAAACTGATGATTAATTTATTAATATTGCCAATTGGAATTCCACTTATCACTGCAGTTATTTTAATGTTTTTCGCAAAAAAGGTCGCTATCCAGCGGTGGATTTCCGCTTTCTCAATGGCTGGAACATTCATTGCTTCATTAATTTTGATTCATAAAATCGATCAACGTGGCATTCAAACGCTCGATCTTGGAAGCTGGCCTGCGCCTTTCGGCATTACACTCGTATCTGACATGCTGTCCGCTTTGCTTGTTGCTACAGGTTCTTTTATCGCACTTTGCTGCATTCTTTACTCCTTTGGCACAATTGGAAAAGCACGTGAAAAATTTTATTACTATTCCATCGTTCAATTTTTAATGGTAGGTGTGAACGGAGCATTTACTACGGGTGATATTTTTAACATGTTCGTATTTTTCGAAGTGATGCTTATGTCCTCGTACGTGCTTATTGTCATAGGCGGCACGAAAATTCAGTTGCGTGAATCCATTAAATATCTGCTTGTGAATGTGACGTCATCTGCATTATTTGTTATTGCAGTCGCGTATTTATATTCGATGGTAGGAACATTAAATATGGCCCATATTTCCGAAAGAATTGCGGAAGCTGGCCAACCAGGGATCATGACAGTCGTTGCAGTGCTCTTTTTGATTGTTTTTGGATTAAAAGGAGGTATATTTCCACTCTTCTTTTGGCTTCCGGGTTCTTATTATGCACCACCTGCACCCATTATGGCGTTATTCGGAGCCTTGTTAACAAAAGTAGGTGTATATTCGATATTAAGGACATACACACTATTCTTCTATCATGATCAAGGATTTACACATGAGCTTCTCATTATCTTATCACTCATAACGATCGTTCTTGGTGCAATCGCTGCGATCGCATATAAAGATATGAAGAAGATTATCATTTATAATATTGTTGTTGCGATCGGAATCATTACGTATGGAATCGGTACGATGAACGCTGACTCTTTGAGTGGGTCTGTCTTCTATTTAATCCACGACATGATCATCAAAGCGGCATTGTTCATGATTGCAGGTGTCATCATTGCAATCACTGGCACGGGCAATTATCAGAAATTTAGCGGGTTGATTCGGCATTACCCTTTGCTTGGCTGGACCTTCTTTCTATCGATTCTTGCACTTGCAGGTATCCCTCCTTTAAGTGGTTTTATCGGAAAAATTTTGATTGCAAGAGGAGGTTTTGCGGAAGGTGACGTTGTTGGTGCACTGATCATTCTGTTCTCCAGTCTTTTCGTGTTGTATTCGTTGATGAGGGTGTTCATCAATAGCTTTTGGGGAGATGCGAGTGGTAGTAAAGTGAACCATGATATTGCCGTTGGCAAGTTGCTTATTCCTATTATCATGCTAATGGTCGCCTCCATTTCTTATGGAGTTTTCTCCGAATACGTCAATATGTATATTACCCAGGCTGTAGATGTGCTCATTGATCCGTCTCTTTACATCGAGGCTGTTTTAAACAAGTAAACATGCTTATGCAAATTTTCTGGCGGAGCAAAGGAGGAATACATGATGGCTTTTCAAATATTGTTAAATGTTTTCATGGCATCGTTATGGATGTTTTTTGAGAGCTCTGTCACATTGTCTACGTTTATTATTGGTTATGTATTAGGATTGCTCATTATTTTTGTGATGCGTAGATTTTTCTCATCTAGGTTTTATTTATATAGGGTTTTTGCAGTAATATGGCTCGTTCTTCTTTTTCTAAAAGAATTACTCCTTTCCAATCTGGCAGTTTTAAAAGTTGTTTTGAATCCAAAATTAACGATTCGCCCAGGAATTTTCGCTTTTGAAACAGACCTCGAATCTGATTGGGAAATTACTCTTTTGGCAAATCTAATTACATTAACCCCTGGTACACTTGTTGTCGATTTGTCTAAAGATAATAAAACTCTTTACATCCACGCCATGGATATTGAAGATGCAGATGAAGCTGTAGATAGTATTAGACTTTCTTTTGAAAAAGCGATTATGGAGGTGAGCCGCTAATGTTGGATATTGTATTAAAAATTGCCCTGATCGGATTCTCTATTTCGTCTGTGATCATATTAATTAGAGTGATAAAAGGTCCTTCTACACCTGATAGAATTGTTGCTCTTGATGCAATGGGAATCAATTTAGCTGCTATTACAGGACTTATGTCTATGATATTCCACACAAAAGCCTTCTTAGATGTCATATTATTATTTGGGATTCTTTCCTTTATTGGAACGGTTGCTTTTTCTAAGTTTTTACAGAAAGGAGAGATCATCGAATATGAGCGCCATAGCTGAATGGACTATCGCGATTTGTATATTAATTGGCACTTTCTTAAGTATAGTCGCTGCTATCGGACTTATAAGACTGCCTGATGTGTATACAAGAAACCATGCGGCATCTAAATCTACTACACTCGGTGTATTATTTACTCTTCTTGGAACATTGATCTATTTTTATTCAAATGATGGTGAATTCAATGCTAGGATCATCCTTGGTATCATATTCATTTTTATTACCGCCCCTGTTGCTGGTCATTTAATTAGCAGGGCGGCATACCATACAGGTGTAAAAATGTCAGAGCGAAGTGTACAAGACGATTTATCACACAAGAAATAATGTAGATACTCTCTGACTTTAGAAACTTCCCCTCTATTAAAAACTAAACAACCATGCATCGATATTTTTATCGGAGCATGGTTGTTTATGATTAGTCACTTTACTTGATCTTTTCTGTTTGATTAAACAAGTCGTTTCTTAACGTATTTTACGAGTTTATCTAAAATTAATTGGCTTTTGAACTAGTCCATCCTTTTTATAAGCTGTCTTACCTTTTCCATAAAATAGTATGGATCAGAGCTTATCTCAAAAGCGAACACTCCTTGACTTGTATGTAAATATAGAAAACCAAATTTGTCGGAAAATGGTCTGTAAGAAACATCAAATACACTTTCCAGTTTAAATTGATTACTTGAGGTTGTAATTTTATTTTCGTATAGACTGATACAATATTCAGTTTTAATATATTTCTGTTGATTTAGCTCGATTGTTCGTCTGATTTTAATATATGAAATAGTAGAGATAATAGTATCACTATTGTCATTCACATTGAATCCCTCCTACTATTTCATGTATCTATCCTTCAACGATTATCTACTTTTTCCGGATACATATCATGATTCATCATACGATGATCTGCCATTTGTTCATACTTCGTTCCAGTTTTTCCATAATTACAATATGGATCAATTGAAAGCCCGCCACGTGGTGTGAATTTTCCCCAGACCTCGATATAACGTGGGTCTAACAGCTTAATTAAATCGTTCATAATAATATTCACGCAATCTTCATGAAAATCCCCATGGTTTCGAAAGCTGAATAAATATAATTTCAAAGATTTACTCTCAACAATTTTCTGATCTGGTATATAACTAATATACATCGTAGCAAAGTCTGGTTGCATTGTTTGTGGACAAAGCGAGGTAAATTCCGGACAATTAAATTTGACGAAATAATCTCTATCCTTATGTAAATTATTAATTGATTCGAGCACGTCCGGTGAATATTCAAATAAATATTTCGTGTTTTGACTACCAAGTAGCGACAAGTCTTGTAATGTATCATCATTTCTTCCAGCCATAAAAAAGCCTCCCTATTTTACCCATACCGGTCAAAAGTCATCCATATAAAATGTACATTCAATCATTGGTGCTTTAAATCCAAGTTAATTTGCGATAAACTAAGAAATAAAAAAGCCCTATCGCGAATGGATATGGCATCCATAGTTTTTTATAGAGGGTTTATCGCTATGAACCTCTCCCGTTTGGGTGTATATTATTGCAAATCCTATCATACTGGACCAATCATATTTCGTCAATCAGTATGTATTGCTTTTATTAATTTGAACTTTTCGGTAATATATATTATAAGAAAGAAGAGGTGTAAATGATGTCACTGTTAACAGAAATACTAGACCATAACAAAATTTTTGTTGAAGAAAAGTTATACGAACAATATGCAACAACGAAATTTCCCGATAAGAAGCTAGTTATCCTTACCTGTATGGACACCCGTTTAGTCGAATTACTACATAAAGCAATGAATATGAAAAACGGTGATGTCAAAGTCGTAAAAACGGCTGGGGCTGTCGTTAAAAATCCATTTGGAAGTATTATGCGCAGTATTTTAATTGCTGTCTATGAGCTTAAAGCAGATGAAGTGTACGTCGTTGGTCATCATGATTGCGGTATGAGTGCGATTGAAAGTGATCATATGCTCGAAACAATGGCCAAGCGGGGAGTCCCCGAGGAAACATTCGATATTATTAAAAATTCCGGAATTAAACTTGACCAGTGGCTTGAAGGCTTTGACAGTGTGGAGGATAGCGTTAAACATAGCGTCGGCATGATCCAAAGCCATCCATTAATGGTAAGTGATGTTCCTATCCATGGACTTGTTATTGACCCTGTTACTGGGGAGTTGGATTTGGTTGTTGATGGATATGAAAAGTAAATTGTAAAAGAATCTTCTGAAAAAAATCTTAGTAATCATAAAAAAGCAATGGTGCAAATCGCTAGACTCGCACCATTGCTTTTTCATTTACAAACGGCTCTAGAGGAATCGTACCTGTCTCGCGCGGTTTAGGAAATCATTTTAGCAGTTTCGTATTATTAGCTTTGGTTCATCTGCATTAGGACCTAGCAAAACGAAGTATCTTTAACCTATAGACGATCAACGTACATATCACCCTAACTATAAAAATACCTGCCTTAATTGACTGTATATAGACATGTACTGGACGTGACTTTCATGTCTTATATTCGAAACCTATGTTCCCCTTTAATCATCTGTTAAAAATCATGTACAAAAAATCTAAATCTTTAACTTGGGAAATAAAATATAAATATTGGAATACAGTAGAATTTTAAAAGCATATATTCCTACAGCACATGTGGAGGATTTCATGAAAATTACTTTTACATACTTTTTAACATTTATTGTTCTACTTATAGCTTTAATATCTTCGGATTACAGTAGGTATAATATGTTCAAATGGACTGAGAATACTTTACAATCTTTATTCTGCGTTATAATATTCGGAGTTTTTTTCCGATTATTTAAAGTTACAAAAAAATAAATAGCTTCGCACACTTCAAAGTCAGTGAGCGAAGCTATTTTGGGAAAAATCAGGTCATTATTTAATCACAGTTACACTTGATCTATTCTCATGTTTTGCCAAACATGCAGGATGAATCAGTAGCTAAATTGGATGAAATGTTTGCTGATAAAAACGTTGAAACCCCAACCAAAAATACACTTTTACCGACTAAAGGGCACCATTCTGCCACCAATAACAGTTTTCAACAAAAAAATAGCAAGGGAACAAGACGCTACATCCCTGCTATCAATAGGTTTTTGGTAACGGCCCCAGCAGGAATCGAACCTGCGACGCACGGTTTAGGAAACTCACTGATGGTGTTGCAACGTATTTTAAGACGTTTCAATATTGCTGTAAATCGAGTTTCTTCCATATAATAGCCTTAGGAGTTTTCAGTTCATTTCAATTCATTGGGTATCGTTCGTTGCCGATCGTGTGACCAGTTTGCAAAATTACTAAAGATTAATCCCCGCTCTCATGAACGGGGATTTTCTTATTGCACATCTACAATAATATTAACACTTATTTTAATACGATCAATCTCTCCTGTATCAAGATCGATCATTTTGGTTCCTGCGTTCATTCCTGTAATTATACCTGTGAATTTTTCATGTTTCCTATTTCGGAATGTAGTTATAGTGATTGGTGATTCAAATTCATATGCTTCTGAAATCCTCTCTCCAATTTCAATGTAGTCCTCTTCTGTAAGCTTTGGAGTTTGCATAGATTCTTTCTTCACTTTTTTTGGCTTTGGTATAGCTAACATAATTATCATCCTCCCAAAACATTTGTTCTTATTATATTACGAACATTAGTTCTTGTCAAAAATATGTTTTTTGGTTAAGATAAGATAAATATTAAATCAGGAGGATGAATGATGATACCTGATCATGATCGGGAGATACTGAGCAAAGCAGTTTGTTTACCTTTTCTAATAAAAGTATTACAACGGGATTTGAAAGTGGTCGAGGTTAGTCCTTTTAAATTTAAAAGCCCTTATGAAGTTATAATAGAAGAAGTAATTAAAAATGTTAAAAAGGATCTCACTGAGGTAAAGAGATATATGCATAAAAATAATATGGAGTTAGTTTATACGGGCAAGGGAGAAGTGACTACTAATTATTTGTTTTTGTATAAAGGCTATGAAGAGCCGACTAATTACTATAATCCAAGGTTACGTAACAAAGTTGAAGAGTTGTTGAGGGAATATATGAATGGTGGACAAAACAAAAATAGCGACCCGTCCACATAATGGATAGGTCGCCTTGACTTACTTTCTTAGTTTATTTAACAACGCTGTATTCTGCCCTGCTGTACCAGTGTAGTTTTTAATACCATGCTTCTTGGCTAACTTAGCACGATTATTAAAGCCTGAATCCTGTCCGATTGAATTTAGGTAATCGACCACACTTGTAGTCTTTTGGTTTCCTTTTGGCTTATTGACAACCACCCCGCCCTGTAGCTTATTCAGAAGCGTAATGTTTTGAGCAGCAGTGCCTGAATAATTTTTAATGCCATATTGAGTAGCTAACTTTTTACGATTAGCAAAACCGGAATTCATGCCTTTACTGTTCATGTAGTCAACTACACTTTCAGACTGTACAGGTTTTGTAACAGGCTTTTCAATCGGCTTTTCTACTGGTTTGCTAGGCTTACCACCTTTAAGTTTAGCAAGTAATTCTGTGTTTTGTGCAGCCGTCCCTGAATAGTGGTCAATTCCATATTCCTTGGCAAGCTTTGCTCGATTAGCATAGCTAGAATCCATTTTGTTAATGTTCATCCAATCAACAATACCGTGACCTGTATTAGGTGTAGACGGCTTTCCTGCTGATGGTATATTCTTTACTGGACCAGTTTCTACTTTAGGTGGGGTTACAGCAACAGGCTTATTCTCGATAGGTTTATCTTGCTTTAAGCTTACTAGATAAATGAAACCCGACCAATTAATCCCCTTCGCTCCACTACGTAAATTTGTTGGACAGTTTTTTCCACTCCATCGATTATGTTGAACAACATTAGTGAGTGGGATGTTATGCTTTTTCATTAAGTGTTTAACTAATTCAGCTGCATTTGCAACAGCCTTTTTAAAGTCACTGTCTGGATTAACACAAATTTCGATGCCAATGGACTCCATATTCCCTTTGCCATTTCCATCCCCTGCATGCCAGCACCGTACGCTATCAGGATATGATTGTATAATCACTTTATCGTCCACTTGGTATTGCCAGGATGCAGTGAATCCATTAGTCTGTAGATCGGCATGCCTTTGAGCGCCAACACCTTTATCATAATTTCCTGTTTCGTGGATCGTGATAAAATTACAAGGGTTTCCTTCGCCAGATGTGATTGTTCGACTTGATACTAATTGCTGTTTAATTGCTACCATTGTTGATCATCCTTCCAAATTTAAATAAAAAAAGAGCAACGATTAGTCGTCACTCTTTACCGTCCAATTGCTCGTCTACTTTCGTTCCGATCAATTCCTCGCCAATTTCTTCGGGTAAACTTTTACTAGAATCAATACCTTTAAGTTTGTCAGCAAGGTTTGTTGGAACAAGCACACCAATTGCGGCCATATTTTCTAAGATCGATAATCCTTCATTCGCGATATAAAAAAGAACGGTAGCATATGTTATCGCTCCGTTCATTCCTAAGATTTGATCTATCACGTTAGCCAAGATAATAACTGCCAGCACCATTAATTTCCTTGCATAACCAAACAGTGATTTCCTACTCCAAAGATTTTTGTTTTTCCAAGCTTTCATGATGCCTGTACATATATCAATCACAGCAAGCAATAAATAAAAATGTAAAAACTTCACATCACCAAATAAATAAAATTTAACTACTTCCAAATGTTCCAAGTCCATTCCTCCCATGTCTATCACTCCTATTAGGATTTTTATTCAAACAAAAAGCCCTCACTCAGTAGGGCTTTCTACATTGCCATCCATGATTTCATCAATGACTTTATTCTTTACTGCTGTTTCCATTTTCTCTGGTTGTAAAAATGGTTTAAATTCCTCTGCTGTTAATGTGATAGGACCGTTAAAGTTAATACTGCCAATCTTCCCTGTAAAATAAATTGTTAAGCCTGTCATTTCCCCGTTTTCGTATTTAGGCGTCATTTGATTAATTTGCATCATTTTTACCCTCTCCTTCGTTAGTTTCTTCTTCATTATCGATATCGAATTGATCTGCAAGATAATCGTAAATCTCACTAGATTCACCCTCGTACTCTATATCCTCGAGCTTTTTGAGCACTACCTTAATCGTACGGATCATCTCACGATTATCGCCCCCTTCAATGACTAATTTTTCTTGATTAAGCTCTTTTAGATCATTAGAAAAAGCAACCATGTCTTTGACGTCATATTGACCGTCATTAATGATTGCTTCACCGTTTCCATCTTTATGAGAATGTTCTTTGAGAAGTTCTTTTCGATCTTCCTCTACTACCTTTAGTCGATCATTTAACTTTTCAATAAGATACCTTCTAAATCTTGATTGTTTCCTCACCAGTTTAATATCGTACATAAAGTTAATTGCTGCCGCTAATTTACCGTTTTCGATTTCTATTTTCATAATTAAGCTACCTCCAGTAGATTTTCTAAGTGTTTTATTCTTTTGCCTTGGCTTGCTATTACGTCATCTTGTTGTACTATTTTCTGCTTTAAATATTGAATTTCTAAATCATGCTTATCAACTCGTGTTTCAACGTCATAAACTTTCGTATCAAGTTCTTGAATGGCTTTCCAACCCATTGTTGTCATAGCGTATAAGTCAATCGCGTCTCCGTCAGGATTGATAATTTCTTTAGGTGTGTTATATTTCCCACCGATAATTACACCTAACTTAGAAATCTGATTTCCCTCGGCCAAATCGTCTTTCAAGTTGTACCTTGTCAAATCAGTGTTATTAATGAGTGATAACGCATCTAGCTCCAAAGCTTCTATATTCGTTTTATATTTGATTTCTGATACTTGCGTAAAAGCGCTAGCCCAAATAGGTTTATGGACTAATCCATTGCCATAATTATATCCAGCACCATTTGTGACTTTCGTTCCTCCGTCACTGCCGATATAGAAAAAATCCGAAGTTGCTCGAATCCCATCTGCCATTAAAGGAGTTTGAGGATTTGTGGTTAATAACGTACCTCCACCTGTACCATTAAAGTATGCATCTGCGCTTCCATCTCTTTTTGTAAATCGGTTAGCCTGTACTATCCCTGCATCAAATGTGGCATTTCCTCCACGAGCCCCAGCGCCATCTACCACTGCTACCCAAGGATTGCTAGCTGCCTTTGAGAATCTTAATCCAGATGCATAACCACTTGCGTCAGAGCCATAATGAAGGATACCTTCCGTTAACGCTGCGTTAGTAGATGAAACAACAGTCATAGCAAATACGTTATTGCCTACTCGTAAATCTTTGTATGGTCTAAAGTAAACAGGTGATTGTCTGCTCTCGATATTGGCTGATGCGTATGCGTCCATCACTACTCTGTTTCTAAAGGACTTGATACCAGCAACCCCTAATTGACTAGCCAATGTGATTCCGTGAGTCCCTGCTTCAAATTCCTCTGAAAAGAATTCAAGCATTCCCGAACTTGTCCCATCTCCATATCCATCAGCGAATGTCGATAATCCAAAAGGAGTTAAGAATATAGAGCGTGAGTCCGTCCAGTTGGCTACCCTAAAGTTACCATTAGCAAGATATAAGCTAGCATCAATCGTTTTAGATTTGTTATGCCAACGCATGTTGTACCGACCCCGTGATTCAAGGCGTGATCCATCGATTAACATATAGTCGATACTTGAGCCGCCACGTATGGTGATCTTGCTAGTATCCATTTCCCCAGCCTTTAATTTAGACACTGAGATATTAGCGATCTTGGCATCGTCTACAGCAAGGTTTCCTATCTTCCCATTCACCACGGATAAATTCTGCATTTGCGCTGTGCCTACCGAAAGTAAACCTAGTTTTGCATTGGTGACGGAAAGATTCGCCATGGCTGCCGTGCCTATTACTGCGTCATCGATAAGTGTTTGGCCTGTAATATGATGCTTGTTACCATTGATTCTGACACCTTCTGGCGATAGGTTGATAGATGCTATGACGCCATCTTTATTGACTTTAAGGAGTATATCTTTCGCTGTTTGTTCAATTGATGATTCGGCTTTTGTTAACCTCTTTTCCCCATCCTCAACAGCAGGTCTCCAATCGGAAGCCTTGTTGCTTTTTTCAATCTGATAACCCCATATATCTAGGTATTGCCCAGACATATTTGATGTTATTGCAGGCATAAACCTGATTGTAGAGCTTGTCTGTACATTGTCTGGTACTTTCCATACGCATGAAATTGTCTGCCACTCTCCGTTAGATACGATACTAACTGTAGGTGGTCTTGCTGTTGTAGTTGTTACCCATGGTCTGAGGGTTATCGCCACCCCTTTGATAGACGCTCTTACACGAATAGAGAATGTTATATCCTGCCCTGCCCAGTGCCTATCTGTTATATCGCTCCCTGGAATTGTCTCGTATAAACTGATTATAGGGTTTGGACTGTTTGGTGCAGGTCTTACTCTCCTAAATGTCAATCCATTCTCGGTAAGTACTTCTGTTGTTATTGGGTAATTCGTACTGTTATTTGATGTTATGTTTTTTATCCTACTATCGAGTAGTAGGTTGCTCCCACCAATCTGTATATTTTCCACAGTCGATATAATCCCATCAGCCTTAACATTAATAGCCGCAACTTGGCTTTGTGTGGACGACAAATCATTTCGTAAGCTTGACACCTGTGTTGAAATGCCTTCTGCTTTTTGATCAATCGCCGAAATATCACTCTTAGCTGTAGCGATCTCGCCAGTATGTTTATTTACAGTAGCCTGAGTATTGCTCACCGTCTGATTAATACCATTAATAGATATATCCAAACTAGACATTTTGTTACTATAAACAGAAAAATCTACTTTATTACCAAGTAAGTTATTTGTCTGTGTTTTTGTGTAAACCTCAGATTTTTCAGCTTTTGCAGAAATTAATCCTGCATGCTGTTGTAAAGTCGTTTCCTGAGCACTTACCACACCATCTAGGTTTGTTAATTTCGTTATTGTCGTTAATAACTTACCCTCTATGTCATCAACTTCTTGATTAATAGATGTGATTGTACCTTCAATTCCTTTAGTTCGATCTAGCAAGCTACTAATTGACGCATTGACATCACCAATTTCACTATTAAGCTGGGATAGCAATCTATCTTCTGTAGCTGCTATTTCCTGCTGAGTGTACACAATCTCTTGCATTGGTCCTTCGTTAATTCTATCAATCGTGTTTTGGGTGAGTTTGTCGGCAATGTCTAATCCATCTTTAAAATGATCTGCGATAAGTTCTCCGAAAAGAATATCGTCTGACATTACTCTGTAAGTACTAGCTGATACCCGTTGACTAAACGAACTTGCAGTTCCACGAGTATTTACAGCTCTAAGATAGTAGTACCATGTTTGATCTGTGCCGACTGTGTGGACAAAAGTACTTACTCGACCTCGCCATAGTAAATGTTGACTATCCGGTACAAAGTCAGCTACCTGTGATCCATAGACTTCATAATGACTGATATAGACTTCCGAATCGTATTCCCAATAAAGTTGAATCGCACCCATTGCTGCATCTGTAACAATGTTAACCGGAATGCCTGGAACAATATCTGGAAAGCTTTCATCTGTGATTGGTTTCGTTGGTCTTGGTTTAGTGACTTCATTTTTCAAATCCTCGATGTCACGATAGATATCATCATCGCCTAAATTTAAAAACTGACCCATTTCAACGACCGCTGTACCCTCGATGTCTAGTAAGTCGTACTCGATAGCAATAACCCTAGTCTGTATTTCTATTGGTCTAGCAAATTGTCGATCAATAGCTACAGCGCCATCACCAAGGCTCACATCTTTGTCTAGCAAGTCAACGGACAGTTTGTAATTAACCACAGGCTCTTTGTTATCTTGGAGATTATTCCATGTTGCCCACAGTAATTCTTCTGGATCTTCGTAATCTTGATTGCTAAATTCAGAAAATCGATGTAAGAGTTGACCATCATGTTTACGACCATATTTAAGCAAAGCATCAGGGTCACCAACCCACGTTTGACCTTTCGGCTTATCGACTGGATCACCTTTAGCCACTGACCACTCAACATTCGCAAAATCGATATAACGAGTGTGACCACCGCCTTCTGTCTCTAATGATGCACCCCATCCGTACATAGCTGTTTTAGGATAGGATAAGACTGTACGTTGGATTTCTTCGATATTATGGTCAATTTCGAATCTTGCACCATTATCAGCACCTAAACGTTGCAAGAGTAGTATTTTCCTAGTTGTAATTTTATTACCAGTAAACTCTACGACATCCTTAAATTCTCCACCCCATACGCTAATGATCTTCCAGATGCAATCAACGCTCGATAGGCGATAAAAGTTAGTAGATGCTAGTCCAAGACTTACTTCGACCGCACCGATGTAACGTGTACCGGCTAAGGCATCATTTAAAGGTAGTTGTGCTTCCTTGTCCGTATAGCGTTTGTCTAAGACGTAATGCTCACTTAACTCATCGAGCCATGCAGGGAGACAAGTTGCCATCGTTTGTGGACCGTCGTTATTGTCGGTATCGTCTAACTCTTTAATTACCATTTCGCGAAAAAAACCGTCCTTATCTTTAAAGACGACTCGATTTTCTTCTTTTACGTGTTTGGCACGATCTTCATCAGCGTCAACGGTAAATACAAAAGGCTCACTAGCTACACTGTTTTTTTCATCTCTGAACGGTGCGCTATTAAGCCCTGTTTCTTCAGTTAATATTGTTAAGAGTTCATCATCTTGACTAAAGATATAAATCTCTGACATTGGTTTCCTCCTTTCTGTGGTAATATATACCTATCTTGGTAGATAGGAGGTGAATAAACAATTAGTAAAGAAGAACAAAACACCAATAATATTCGCAGTACCGTTTATGAAGTAGGGTTAAACCTTATTCCTTATGTTGGCGGTAGCTTGGCAGCACTATATACAACCAACAGAGATAAAACGAAATATCAAAGGATAGAATCATTTTACAAAGAAGTTTCCTCTAAAATTAATAGTATGGAGCAATCTTATAAGGACCTTTTAAATAAACAAACGCATGATGATGATTCTTTGATAGCCTTAATTGAAAAGATCAATAATCAAGTAGAAAAAGAAAATATTCAGTTTAAAAAGGAATGTTTGGTGCAATTCCTTATTAATGCATTGCTTAATGGTACAACCATCAAAAGTTTTGATAAATCATTATTTTTCTTAGATACTCTTTCATCCATGACTTTGTCAGAATGTGAAATGATGGCAATGCTTTATGATCAAGATCGGATAATACCAGTAAATAATATCACTAGTAATGAAATGAGCGAATATGCCATTCTAGGAGCAGTAGGTCGATTAAGAAGTTATGGCTTTATCGTAACTTACACTGGTAATTTTTCTGTTGGTGGTAGAGATAATGCACTTACAGAAGAAATACAGTTATCTGATTTCGGTAAAGAATTTGTGTGTTTTTGCCTTTAATTCTTATTTTTATTGAGATAATAAGAAGTAGATGCAATTAATAGTATCGTTAACCAAATCCACCAGTACTTAATTAACAGCTGACCTTGAGTTAGGTTAATAAAGTCATTGATCATTTACGAGTTAGTTCTTTCTCAAAAGAACTGGACAGCTCCCCATTCTCCAAAATGTTCAGGACGCTGTCCAGTTTCTTTTCGATTCTATCAAGTTGTGGAATACTGTAGTCTGTGATTTGAATTTTTTCGATACCGAAACCAACATCTAGTGGCTTTAACACAAATATTTCTGCTGCATTACCCATAAATAATCCCTCCAATTAATAAAATCTCTCACTATATTTCAACTCAGTAGCATGACTAGCTTTCAACTGCACACTACCTACTGGCAACTCAAACCACACCGTTTCTAACTGCACCGAAACCGCCAAATCCTTGCCGTTTAAAAACACATCGCGCGTTCGATAGTCGATTTCCAAAACATCGCCTGCAATAAAATCATATTTTAGGATGATCTTTCCCACGTTGCTTTCGAGTGTGTAGCTTGATTGTGGCACCGTAAATCTTGTGTAGCTTTCCCACACGGTTGATTCTTGACCCCCAATGGTAAAGGTTTTGGTGGTGAGAGTTAAGTTCAAGGCTTGTTCGGGACCGAACCTATAGCCTTCTGCCAAATAAAAATTGATTACTCCTTTTGCGTAATTTACCTTTTCGTCTAATTCCATACTTTCATATTCAGCTAAATAATGCCGATTGGGTTTATCTTTAAAAATCAACTTCTTCGGTTCGGTATGAACTAGCCAATTTGACAAGTCTTCCTTTAAATCTTCTATTGTCGTTTTACTTCTGACCACGATTGGAACAGGTAATATTAGATCGGTAAATCTTTTCCTCTTTGTCCTTGCTCCACCTTTTGCATTTGGTCTTGTTTGAAATTCGATCGGGGGTGTAGGAGGTCTAAAAAATTCCCTTGTCACCCTGATATAATCCTTTTCAATTCCATTAAAAATCAAGCGAACGACCCCCTTAGTTTAGGAGATTTCTTTTTTCTGTTAGCTTTTCTACCTTGTAAATTTGTTATATCATCAACGGTTTCTCTCGCGATTTCCCTGCCATTCAAATTGGTGACTACTTCGATGGTATATTTATCGGTAGATCCAACTGATTTTGCGGTTGGAGCATCCCTTGTTGATGATGTATTACCAGCAGCACTAATAGGCATCACATTCCCAATAGGAGCTGTCACACCACGTAATTTATTTACAAATCCGCCACTGCTTGGAACATCAGGCTTCATCCAGTCAGTCATTTGCTTAGACTTCTTAAGCACTGATCCTTTTTCTTTATCAATTCCGACCTTCCATCCGATCATCATGTTTTTACCAATCATGTCTCGCATCCATTGGGATGGTGACTTGATTTTCAGCGCGCTTGTGATCTTGCCCTTAATGCCGCTGACGACCTTGCTTACAGCATTTTTTACAGCACCATCCATGCTTGATATACCTTTGATAAGCCCTCTAATGATATCTATACCAATCTGCTTAAGGTTGATTGCCTTTAGAAATGCAACCACTTTGTTCCACGCGTCTTTGATGTTTGTGTAAGCGCCATTCATCTCGGTTTTTGATGTAGTTCTCATGCCGGTAAACTTGCTTTTTAGGTCCTTCCAGATGTTTGTAAGAGTTGTTGAAAAGAAACTCTTAATTGATGCCCAGATTGAAATTATACTCTCTAACATATTTGCCATGTTCAGTATTGCGCTATTTTTCAATTGGCCAAACTTAGCTTTTACTATATTCCATACTGCTGATAAAACACTGCTAAAAATAATCTTTATATTTTCCCATACATTCTTAATGGTGTCTTTTATTAAAGTCATTTGCTCACTAACAAGGTCTTTCATGACAGCGAAGTCGCCAGTTACAAGTGCTTTCAAAAATGCTGTGGCATTAAGGAATGTCTCTTTTACATAATTCCATACGGTCTCTATCAACATCCATACAGCTTCCATCGCATCTTCAATATGCCACTTTATCGCTAGAAAAGATTTATTAGTATCTCCGATTAAAAGATCTAACGCCGAACGCCATAGATTATCTATAAACGTCCAGACTCTAATGAGAATGTTAAATATAGAATCCATCGCTTTTTCAAAGATACCTTCTAGAAATCCTAAAGCTCGAAAAATGTTATCAACTAAAACTCCCCATATCCTCCCTGCAGCTTCGGATATATTGATCCAGATCGCTAGTAGATTGTATTTAAATGCTTCCATGTCTCCTGTTACCAAGTTAATTAACAAAAGGATTGGTCCAAGGATAACATTTTTTATAATTTCCCACGCGGAACTCGCTACAGTCTGTATGTCAGTCCATAACTTCGTAAAGAACCTAGTAATACCGCTCCACATCATTTTAAGACCATCAACTGAACGATTCCACACGCCCGTTACTTCATCCCAAAGCCCTGTAGCAGCCGCTGAGAAATCTCTCCACATATCCGAAAAGAATGTACCTATCGGCTCCCATAAGTCTTTGAAATAGGCTACTGCATCAGCCCATGATTTGGTTATAACTTCCCAAATGGAAAGAGCGGACACTTTTATCTTTTCCCACAAATCGATAAAGAACTTGGAAATCGGCTCCCAGTAAACATAAATAAGGACAACTGCCGCTATGAGACCCGCTATAGCTAATCCCCAAGGACTAATGGAAAAAGCGAGTTTCAATGCGCCCCATACCTTAGTTGCAACAGCCATTGCTGTGTTCATTGTTGCGATTGCACCCACAAATGTCCCTATTCCGATTGCGACTGCCTGAATTAACGGCAACCACGGTTCAAGAGTTTCGTAAATTTTCTTAATTTTATTAACTACTTTAGGAATTGCGTCAGCAGCCTTTTTCAAGACGTCCTCAAACTGTTTACCGAATGTAGATATCATTGCTCTCATATCCGGCAAACCGTTATCAGTAAGCATTTGATCAATATTTTGGATAATGGCAATAACACCACGAGCTACGGCTGCCCTCATGTTGTCAAATGAGCCTGTCCACGATGCCCCGGCTTCTTTAGCTGCTCCTTCGATGGACTTAAAGTTCTTTGTACCTTCTGCCATCGCCTTGTTCATTACTTCGCGGAATTTTGTTGCATCTATTTTACCTTTTGACATAGCATCCGCAACATCTTCAACGGATTGTCCTGTAGCATCTGCGTAAATCTGCATAACTGGAATTCCGGCTTCCGCAAGGCTATTCATCGTATCCATCTGTATTTTGCCTTTTGCAGTTGCCTTTGCCAAAGCGTCAGTAACACTGCCTAACGTAGCGTTTGTTCCATCTCCGTAAAAGGCTACAGCATCAGCCCAATTACCAAACGTTTCGGTAGCCTTATCAACTTCCATGTTGGATGTTACGAAGCCTTGCACTGCTTTAGCTCCGACATCAAGACCATAGGCTGTCCCTGTTACGGTATCACTAACAGTTCCCAAAACTTCATTTGCCTTTTCGGATGAACCGGTTAATGTTGTCATGACTCGCTCGAATTGTTCCATGGTATCAATACGACCAAAAGCCTTCCCAATGGAATCTTTGATCATACTTATTCCCTTGTTGGCCAGAGAAACTAACCCTAGAGCTGTAACGATCTTACCGATACCTAGAGCACCCTTTTCTCCGCTACCTTGGAGACCGCCTAATTGCTTGTCGATGTTACCTACGCCTTTAACTACGCTGCCATCATCTAACAAGACATCAATTACTATCCTTCCATCAGCTATGTTAATCACCGCCCCTCACGACTTTTACAGGCTATAAGCCTTTACGCTTGGGGTTCGGTGACCCTCTAATTTTTACTTATATAATTTATTAATCCGCATCTAGGACATTTAATCTCAGCTCTACCAGATATCATGCCTAGTTTTTTATTGCATTGATCGCATCTAACGGTTTTTAATTCGTTCGTTTTATTGATAGTCCCACCGCCCTTCTAAGGCAATAAAAAAAGAACCCATAGGATTCTTGAATATTCATAGTCATTGGTCTTCATCTTCATCGTCAAAATCAATTTCTTGCCCTTTTAAGGCATAAGCTTTTTTCAGTTTCTTTATATTCTCTCGCTCTTTCTCAGTACCTTTACCAGTAGGTAATGGCATCGTTCGGATATCTATTACTTTTCGGAAGATAGTGTCTTCGGATAATCCTCCTAAGAGTGCCTTGAACTTTTCCCAGTGAAGCTTTCCTTGCTGCTCATGTAAATCCATGTCGTAGCACTGCAAAAACGATGCGTATATATAGTTAGCATCCTCAGTCAATGAATACGACTCTTTTTGGTCTCCCTGAGCTGATGGCATCGGATTCCCTTTGATGTCAACAGCCTGTTCATCTTCTTCACCAACGGCAAGGACTTTTTCAAAAAGAGAAGATAATAACTTTCCTTGTTTCTCAATGTCGAATAAAAAACAAACATTTAATAGCATTTCTAAACCTGTTTCTACTTGGGTTACATCATCTATTTCTTGATCACCCATCAAATCAATAAGCCTAAGAACATTATCGAAACTCAAATCAAGTGAATAAGTAACACCGTCAATTTCTACACTCTCAGTCAGTGGATAAGCAAGCGAAAACATAAGCTTTCACCTACTTTTTCTTTTTGTTTTGAATGTACTTCTTGGCTTTTTCTTGTTGTGTCGCCTTATAACCCTCTCCACGCCTATCCAATTCATCGTTTATGCTTTTTCGTAATTTAAATAAAATAATTGCCAAGTCAAAGCACGATTCATTTAACGGATAAATTTTATCAAACGCTCCATCGCCAAGAAGTAAGTCATATCCTTTTCTAAGGACTTCTTTTGACTTCTCTAACCCTTCTTCACCTTCTGGTTCGATAGACTCAACTTCTTTTAGAATTTTGTCCATTTGTTTCGATTCTTCAACGAGTGATTTGTCGGCATAACTGTATTTAAACTCTAAACCGCCTATTTCAAAATCTATCTCTGGTTTCTGTAAATCAATTTTAATAATTGACATGGTTTAATCCCTCCAATTTGTATAAAAAAGAGAGTGGAATTTATCCACCCTCGCTTAAGCTTCTGGATCTTAGACTGTTTCAAGCGCATCTAATCTAGCAATGATAGCGTCGTATTGTGCTTTCGTCCCAAAGCCTGCCGCACCTGTTGCGCCCGCATCGCCTTTAGGACCAGCAGCGCCTGTTGTACCAGTGTCACCTTTATCGCCTTTTGCACCAGTCGCCCCTTTTGGACCTTCAACACCATCAATTAATCCAGCGAAATCAGCACCCGTGGGTGTTTTACCTGTGCTAAATAAAACTTTTAATTCTTCTTTTGTTGGCATTTATATACATCTCCTAACTAATTATTAAATTTGTGCCTATCGTCGCTGCCCCTATTGCTTGGGGCGCATCAGGGCGTTGTTGTTTCAGTCGGCTTTTTATTCCAAGCGATAGCACAGCTGAATGGAGCGTACACCGTAGCTTCTCCACCTGTTACCTTTGGTTCTGTTACAGTCGCTGGACCTTCGAGGGTTTTTCCGTCCGTTCTAACTTGCTTAAACATGATTTTACGTTCTTCACCAGTCACAAATTCTAACCCCGCAATAAATTTCATAGCTGGATTAGTTTCATCGTAAAGACCCTCAAACGTGTATTTCTTTTTAACAGAAATAACATCCGTTTCAGGCGTTCCGTCACCACTATAGTATCCAGTGTCTTCTGATTCTTCGTCTGTATCATCATTAACAGAGGAAATCCAATCCGCTAACTCGTTGTATTCTGGTTCTTCATCAGCGATAGGCATAGGCGCCACGTAGTATTCTGTCAGTGCATTCTTTTTTCTTGCCATTATTGAACAACCCCTTTATAAATTGTGATTTTTGCTGAAATGGATAATGCATAAACATAAAAACCCTGTTCATCTTGCGTAACAAGAGAGGGCAGGGATTGAGTGGATATTTTATTAAATTCGTAGCTATCATTACTACTTGGTAGATCAGTCAAGTTTTCAAGCGTCTGATAAATATAAGTCAACGCGTTGATGCAATTTAGTTGATCTATGCTCTTGGCATTAACTTGGACTTGATAATCTTTATCCCGCATGCCACCCATATACTCGACCTCAGCACCACCAGGCATAGCCACAATGGATAAGTTTTCACCGTCACCAAGCACACCGATGAAAGAATCAGCGTATAGACCAAGACTATTAATCTTTTGATTAAGTTTTTGCATAAAATCCAGTTCTTTTAGTTCCGTTGTCATTTCATCGCCTTCTTTACAATTTCCTGCCATGATGCACCGTGGATAGCCTGAGCCTTCACATCCCATTTGGGTCCAGTGCCAGGCGTCGTGAATTTAGCGCCATAATTGTAATACTGCCGCCTTGCATATGGAGCGTTCCAGATGATTGATTTACCATCTAATGCAATACTAGATTGATTACGCAAATCACTTGAAAGCATTGGCGCATAAATATTACTATCCGCAAGTACCTGATTAGCAAAGGCGTATTGACCTTGCTTCACCATGTCAGAAGCTTTTCTTTTAACTCCATCAAGATCAGATTTGAACTTTACTTTGATGGCCATTAAATCACTTCCAGTTCGTAGTGATGAACCTTGTTCTGATTGGGATAATAGCAAGGAACGATCTTCTTTAATGTAAGTTCCCTGTCTTTTACCCCATCATTAAACGTGATTTTAGATTCTTCTTTAAACACCGGAATAGGCTTGCTGTGGGTAGTATCAACGAATATGACACCATCAGCTAAAATCTTCGTTTGTGTATTGTCACGGCTGAATACAGACGATTCATCATAGCGTACATACTCGATAGTGATTGGTGGATCATATACAGGCTTACCAAAGTCGTCTTTCTTACCAGTGAACCCTTTGTATACGATGCTGTGGATCAACCACTTTTTAGGCAATGGACCAATCCGCATTAGATCACCCCAATTCCACGATAAAGAAGCCCTGTTCCTTCAAGGAATAAGAGGGCATCCTGTGAAACTAGTTTATTGGTTGACTCTTGTTGCTGAACACTACCACGTGAGCCACTAGAAACGCTTGTCCTGCCGATTGTCACACTTTGAGGGCTATTGATACCCTCTGATGTTACAGCGCCCACATCATGGAAATATTCGATCTGGAAAGCCAATGCGGATTTGAATTTCCTTTTTCTGAATGGATTATCTGTTTCTAAGTCGTTAAATTGATAAAAATTACGAGTGACGTTATCTATAACGCCACTCGCACGGGGTAATAATTTATCAAATTCAACCACGTCCATATCAGATAGGGTTATATTTTCATATTCTTCGTACGTTAAATAAGGCATTTATTAACCTCCTAACTGACAATGAAGTCTTTGCCTATTTCAGCTTGCCCGATTGGAACGGGCCCATTAGGGCGCGACAGTGACTTTTACAACCTTGCTATCATCAATAAGACCAACAACAAAGTGCTGATCCGCGTTGAATTTAGTTAATTTATGATCAATGTCACGTGCTGACTCTGGATTAAGACCGCGCTTTAAGTAAGTTTTAGCTGCCCCTGCCTTAACCGCGATAGCTTCTCCCTCTTCAAGCTTTTTCGTACGAATTAGCAACCATCCAAGGATCTCTCCGAACGCTCCTTTAATAAGGATGTTGTCTCCTAATTCAGATGCACGAGTCCAATCAACGCCTGCGGCTGCACGAAGCTTTGAAGCATCTTTAGGATTCACAAAAAGAACACCAGTGCTCTCGTCTTCATCGTCAAACACACCCTCAATAGAATCAATTACCCCAGGGTCAATTGATTCTACTTCAACGCTCAATGGTGCTGTTTTCAGTGCATCTAATGTCTCATTATCGATTCTTGATGCAATTGACATAGCGATTTGGCGAGTAGCTTCACCGATTGGATCACCATATCCACTCAATACAGCTTCATCCGTTAATTCAACGCCTTTAGCAACTTTGTGGATCGTGTGTTGAGCAGTAGATGTTTCAAGTTTGGTGTAATCAATTGCCGCACCTTCCGCAACAACTGTAGCATCACCAATGTAAGCATATTTAGGTAGTGTAATCGTGGAACCTGGTTGCCCTTGTAGAGTGCTATCAATGGGCGCTACTCCTTGGAACTTAATCATATTTGGTAGTTCCGCTGATACCATATCCCCCATTACTTCCGGGTTAATAAGATCCGCAATTTTAGTTGTAGCAAAAAATTGGATGTTCAGTCTTAACATTTTATCTTTATTCATTATTCATTCCTCCTAATTTCCGACCAAGCTATCATACTGTGTCGGGTTTTCCTGTTTTAGTTTTAGTCTTTCTGAATATGTCATTTTAGCGAAATCACCTGTTGCGATACCGCCACCTGTTTGATGTTGCCCAGTTGTAAATGAAGGCTTACCGCCCTGTTGCTGCTCTTCCTCAAACAAATAAGCATCACTAGCTTTCAACGCTTCTAGCTGATCATCCAAGTTCAATAGCTTTTCGCCATCTAGCTTGATTTTCTCAGTATCGAGCAACGCTTTTACAGCTTTAGGGTTACGGACTTTAGCAGCAGTCAATGACTTTTCTAAGCTAAAATCAAATGCTTGCTTGTCTAATTTCGCTTGTAATTCAGCAGTTGCTGTTGAGTTCTCACCTTTTAGGCGTTCAATTTCAGCAGTTAAATCCTCGTTTCCGGCTGCCTTTGTTTTCAAGGTTTCAAGCTGAGTATCACGTTCAGTCAACTGCACTTTCAAAGAGTCCCTTTCAGACTGTGCACTAGTCAGATCCTCTTTCGTTTTATTGACCGTTTTACCATGTTCAATCATCGCCTTGTCAATCTGTTCATCAGTTAAACCTAAGCCTTTTAAAAACTCTCTATTCATGATTCATTGCTCCCTTACATTTATTTACGTGGTCGAGTCCACGAAAGGTTGTACATTAACGTTGTACGAACGACAAATAAGCCTGTTTAATGTCTATTGCTTAAAGACAAGTAGCTAACGTGTGCTACCAACGAGATGTGGATCACCCCTTCCTACTCGATAATATAATCATCAATAGAATAGCAACGTCCAAACCACATTTTCCATACAACAAAGTGTTTCTTGCCATCTTCTTCGTACTTCGTACGGTATGTTAATGGCAATAGCTGTTTTAGGTACCATTTAATCTGTTCCATAGCGTTTAACCCTCCTTTTATTTAATTACACGTTCCTTATCATATCTTCTCGGCAAATCATTCTCTTTGATAAATTCCCTCATCCTTGCTTGCCTAGCACTAACCTGTCGCTTGTACTTTTGGATAGTATCTTCATCTCCAATTTCCTCGGCAAGCTTCAATGATCGTTTAGACTCCCTTATTTGCCGTTCGTAATGTCTTTGCTTCTGAACAACCTTCCCGCGTTCATATGCTTCTTGTGGATCGTATTGAGTTTGGTTATTAGTGTTCAAGCCTTCGACAAAGGGATATAAAATATGTCTACAATTAATTCCTCGGATTCCGGACGGTGTCCCATAGCCAAAATCATAAATGCTTGGATAATCCGGATGCCCAGAAGGATTACTCATAGATGCCACTTTGCCCTGTATAGCAGAACAAGCTTCCCTTGCATCTGGATAGCTATTTACAAGCACCAAATCAACACCGTATTCATCCATCCTCGAGAGCCGCAACTCATTGTAGGTATTATTAACAGTAGAACGAATAACCGTGTCCACATAGCGTTCCATTCCCCAAACATGACCGCCTTTATCAATAAAAGCAGTCTCAATACCTCTATTCGACCACTTGATCACCGTTTCAGCCGTAGCTTGATTGATAGTCTTTGTTCCCGCCAACACCTTAGATGTGGTTTCCTCGATGATCTTACGATACATCTGAGTGACCTTGCCTTCACCGTAGTTAGTAGTAATCAATGTCTGATTAACAAAGTTATCAACTTCACGAAAAGCCTGTTTCACGAAACTTTCAAGCACTGCATCAATCTGAGTAGGTTGTTCAAGCTTTTTGAATGCTTCTTTCAACTCTTCATCAACACCGGATATAGTATCAAAGCCAACATCCTTAACGGCTTTCCTAATCGCTTTGGTTGATAGTCCAGTAGCTTTCGAGAGTGCTTTGATCGTGTCGGTATTAAGCATTCTAAGTTGCTGCATCTTATCAATCTGCCATTGTAGGACGTAATCCTTACCGTGAGCAGGATTGGTTTTCAATCGCCTTGCTACCATCAGGAATATTTCATCTTCGAGGGCAACATAGATATCAGTTACTTGGGCTGTATAAAGATTGAGTTGATGCGGTGTGATATCTGACACTTAATCACTCCTCTGCACCAAACATGGTGATGTTGCTCTTTAATACATCCAAGTCCGGTGACCTCTCATTTTCCTCAGCATTTTTCATAGCAATCCACTCTTTTGCAGTATCCTCAGATACCTTAAATAGCCTTTGAATGATTTCTAGGTCCGGCATAAATCCCGCACTCTTAATCTTGATGTAGAAGTTCAGCTGCTCGTTTCTATCAGTAGCAATGGAATCATCAAAGTTAATGCCGATTTCTTCACGTTTGATCTCGCCTTTGAATATGTCATGTGCCCATCCAATTTCAATAATGGATATGATTAAATCCTTGATTCCTTGCTCAACAATGGATATATGACTGTTTCGTGTTTGGTAGGTATCACTATTTTCGCTAATAACTTCCGTAGCCGTCTTCATGCTTTTTCCATCAAACGTAAATGAACCCGTGCTGAATCCGATTTGTTTTGCAAAGATATCTAACATAGCGTTAATGGATGCAATGATTTCATCTGCCCGAATATCAACAGTTAAATCTTTAGGCTCTATCTGTGTGTCCATGTTCATTTGTTGGAATACTTCTTCTTCACTGTCAAAGAAAACATGCGCCTGTCCTGCTTCGTCATAGAATGTTTTTAACATTTCAGCAGGTACCGCGATCCTGCGCTTGCCTAGCCTGAATTCCTGATGATAAAAGTCGAACATGTAATCAAGCTGCTTCATCGTATCGTAGGCATTAGCAAAGATACTGATACCTAATGGACTTGTTAATTCAATGTTGTTTGCTATGTTCGGCTTGAAGTATACGAATAACGGTCTAGTTAAGTTATTAAGGGTAGTACGCTCTTGTAAGTCAGGATATAAGCTAGATAACTTTGTTGGGCGCCCTAGTTCTCCACTCACCTCGGAAACATACAACTCATTGGTGATTACATAGACATCTTTTTCCCATTCGTTCCACTCTAGCAAGGTGTAATATTTATCATCTTTTTGGAACTGGTTTATAAAGAGTGCTTCATCTACGTTTTCGCTATCGTTAGATAAGGGAAAGAAAGCATCCGCTAATGCATAAGCTATTTTTACTTTACCACCTGTCACGTAGACCTTAGCTGCCATACCACCAAGAGCAAACATGTATTCAAGATAACGCTGAAACTCACGATAGAAGTTATTGTAATCAAACGTTTCTTCGATGAATTCTCGCGCTGCCTTATTTTCCTCGGCAATTTCAATCTCACAATTTTCATTGAAGACGATCTGAGCCATCTTCTGCGCTGACATCTTACCCATGCCGAGTGTCAACATCTCTCTATTCTTCGTTTCTCTATTTGAATTAAGATAAGTCAGTCGATGCCACTTGTCGTAAAATCCCTTGTAAATCGCCTTGTTCATTGCTAACGACTCGTAATAGTCGCCTGATACATTTACCCTCTTATGAGATTGAACGTTCTCTAACGCTTTAATAAGACCCAATTTCACACCTACTTTCTGTATAAAATTCTTGATACCATTGAACAAGGCTTGCACCTCCTAGTATTTCAGCCGTAACTCTCGAAGATTATCAATTACAAAGTAAATAAAGGCATCACACGAATGATCATCTACCTCTACCACTTTCGGTTCACTGCTATCTAACGTTTTCGCATCCCACTGAAACTTACGATGCTCTTCGATAAATATCTTGTTGCTTTCGATATCCATATAAAAAAATCGACCTTGCGCTAATAAATCATGCACAGGATCGATCATATCCATCTTCTTCTTTTTCGCTACTGGATGAAGACGAATGCCGTAGTCAAGGAAATACTGATTCCTTATCCCGCCTTCTGCCGAATCGATTGTACGCTTCACGATAGGCACTTTATACATCTTGCCTGTCCTTGTAATGAAGTCGTTCAATTCCTTCGCTAATTGGCTAGGTGCTTTCTTAACGACTCGCCCAGCAGGAGAATAATAATAGGTATCTAGCAAAATAACATTGCCCTTTGCGGTTAATCCAAAACAAAGATGAACTGTCGCTGATGCCTGATGCCCTGTATCAGTCGCATAATACAAACCAATCAGTCTATCGTCACTTGGTAGCTCAGTAATATCTTTGAATAGGTTCATGTTGTAAACATTGTCGCCCATTCCGATTACATGGCCCAAATACATCCAATTGTAATAATCCTCATCATTTTCTTTATACTTCTCAATCTTTCTTATGAGCTGTCGTGATAGAAAACCTTTCTGATCTTCCAAATATGTTGAATGATGGACAAAATAATCATCGTCACCGGATTTACCATCTACCCATTCATTAATCCAATTATATGGATTTCTAGGTGGGTTATAGGAGAAGTACACCCTAACTTCTTTTCCATCAGGCAAATCTTCCCGTATAAATGTATCTTCAACAACGTCAATATCCTCAACACCCGCGAATTCAGCTAATTCCTCGTACCACAAGGCACGAACATAGCCGACAGGTATTTTCATAGACTTTAGTTTCTCTGGTTCATCCACACCGCTGAAATAGAAGCCAGTACCCCATTCCTTATGAATGATTTCCATCGGACTTTTACCAAATGTAAATTCATCAGCAACGCCCATCAACGAGAGTGCCCATCTAATTTGACTATAAACCGACTTGTAAAGCGTATTAGCTACTTTTCGCATACAAATGATGTTAGACATCGGCTCTTGCATCTTGATTTTAACAAGGTCAAGACTGATAACAGACGACTTCATGGAAGAACGTCCACCTTTAGCAATCACATGAGATTGTTCAGCAAGCCATAGATCGTAAAAGTTCTCATTGATCAAGTCCAGCACGTTAACGACGTTATAAGCTTCACTAATCGCTGTCATGATTCTCACGCGCTTTCTCGGCTAGTATTCGTCTCATTTCATCTTCACCAGTAAGTATGATCGTCTTGCCCTCGCCACCTTTATCATTTTTCGTTTCAGCAGCAATCTTCATTGTTTCAGCTTTCAACTTCTCTTCCTGCAGGCGTTTCTTGTCGTTATCAGATAGGAGATCAAAGTATTTGGACAACATCTCTAAAGCTTTCATTTTGTCAGCAAGCTTCACAGATATACCATCTTTACCTTGCTTGACTTCTGTTAATATTGTGCCGTCAATCATGGAAGATTCCTTGAAATCAACATAGTTTCTTTCCTCTGTCACAACGTTTCCTTCTTCATCTTCTACAGGACCAAACATACCAATGACCGGAACTTCTTTTTTACCGAATGTCGCATAGTCAGTAATATCAGCAAAGGCAATCTGAATGTATTTATTCAGCACGTCCATTGCATCGATGAAGATGCCTTGTTGCATTTCGCCTTTAAGTCTTCGTATCTCTTCTGCAACCTTACTATTTCTTACTAACTCACTTCCGGTCACATGAGCCCTGTCAGGAGAGTACCCAGCTTTGATTGCAGCCATCGTCTGATTAAAGCTTTTAATGTAGTAAATGCAAAAAAGCCTTTGTTTATCTGTCAGATTACCCGACTCAACAATAGGCTCTTTAGGTTGTTTTTTCGTTGCAACACTCTTCTTTTTTTCAGTCCGTTGCGTTGCATCGTTGCGTTGCCATTTTTCTCTATTCTTTCTACTCCTGATAGTGGAATCTTTTACACCATGTTTCTCAGCTAAATCTTTAAATGTAATTCTTGTTGTTTCCCACTCTTTTTGTATTTCATCCCAATTCGGCACTTCACATCACCGCCACCCCCATATTTATTTTGGACATAGAAAAAGCACCCCCGAAGAGATGCTTAATAACCAATTACATTTGTGATGCCGCCCTGCCTTTATTAGTTACCTTGTATAGTTCGTGATATTTAACGTAAAGTTCTTCAATCATTTCAGGAGTTACTGGTTGTCTGTTATTTCTAACCGCATCTATGTGCAACTTAACTAACTCCATTACAACGTCATTTTGATTTCTCTGAGTACTGTTCATCCTATTCCACCCCCTCATAATGACATCATTCGCCACAGAAGGTGTAAATCCTCTATTTTACTGCATATAAAAACGCCACCGAAGGATGGCGCACGTAACGACGTTCTGATATGAAGGAAAGATCAAAGGCGTGGAACATCCCCCTATAATCCCCCTTCACTAATACGTACTTCGCATGACAATCGCATGACATAGATTTTTAACCTACCTTCCGCATTCTTTGCTCAACCTTGTTCCTTGCACGTGTAATATGAGTTTGGACTGTACTTTTGCTCACTCCTAATTCATCTGCAATTTCTGTCCAACTCATTCCTTGTGCTGCATGTAATACATAACACTGTCTTTCCCTCAATGAAAACGATGCGAAAATATCAGACAGAATAATCTTTTCTTCACTAGTCATGTATAATTGCTTTTCATTTATATCATCCAATTGATCTGTAATATCCGGTATAATATCCATACTCTCGAGCGCTTTTCTCTGATAAGCTAACTTTTTATCGACACCTCTGAACGTCCCCGGCTGCCTACCTGTTTCTAGCCATTCAATCGTAAAATCCATATCATCTACCATACTATTAATATGTTTCATATCTTCTCGATCAGAAGGATTATTTCTATCCAAATTACCACGCATCTTATTCAACTGCCTTTTCCCAAGAGTATATTCATGAATTAAATTATCCGCCCAATTTGGCATAAAAACTCCTCCTATCGTTGTCTGAATGAACCTTTGTATCTTGCGTATGTCGGTCTATTTACTCCCATAAGACTTCTTATATCTGAATCTGTTAAAACCTCTGGTTTGCGCTTCTGTGGTTTCCTGCACTGTTTCATTTCTGCATGATCTTTCTTCCAACCCCTCAACTGCTCTTTCAGTGGGATATTCATGGCTTCATCTCCTCGGTTGCAAAATTATCGTTATTTAGGTACAAAAGTTGCAAACATTAAAAGGTAAATAAAAAAGACACCAAACAACGCTCCTATGCGTCATCCAGTGCCTTCCAGTTCTTGGTTAGGCTATTAAATTGTCGATATTTGTAAAACGATTCCTCTGCTATAAGCAATTAGTTGTAGTACAATTGTCACAACTAAAACTTAGGAGGATAACCTTGCAAAAAGAACTTGATGAAGAGTGGATCTTACTAATTCAAGAAGCATTGAAGCTCGGTATCTCGGCAAAGGAAATCAGTAATTTTTTTAAAGATCCCCCAAGGCCTTAGTAAGGTCTTTTTTTGCCTCGAATTATCAAACTTTTCTCTTCCGCGTATCTTCAAGCCTGTCCACCTTACCGCCCATAACAACGACTCTAACTTCTCCAAAGTCTGGTAAATCATGCTCAATCAACTTCCCTTTTTTCACCACGTACATCTTCTTTTCATCCAGAAGGCTAATCACTGCATTCGTTATGTTGTCATTCATGGAATCCCTCCTGTTATTTAGCTAGTGCTTGACGTGCTCTTTCCCCGACGTCTCTGTTAATCGGAATAACCGGTTCCCATTGTTCAATGACATTCGTGTTATATGTTTCGATGTCCGCATAAAACTCCAACGCTTCACGTAGGCGTTCATTTTCATCATGTAATTTTCTAATCATAAGCCCCTGAGCTTCCCATGCGGCTTTCTTAATATCCGATTCAGCTTTTGCTATCTCTATTTCCTTCTGCTGTTCTTTCGCGGTTTCGGCAAGAAAAGCATAATCATCAACATCTAACTGAACGACATTTGCGATGTATCCCTCGTTATCAGTGAGGAAAGCTGCATTCTTAATGACTTTTTCAAACCGTTCTTTATCCATCATTTCTGTTCACGCTCCAATTCTTGAAGGGTAAAGAATAATCTTTTTTTACTATGCTCGACAAGTTGATAGACTTCCCTTGCTGTATATCCAAAGTCGTCAACCAGAGTAGCTAATGTTGCAATTAATAATCGGTGAGCAGGGTCATTTTCATTTAGTTTTGTTTTATCCATCAAACTCTACCTCCACAAATCTTTTAGCAAATCTTAACTGTTGCTCAATATATGGATCGTCTTCTTTACCACCACTTGCCAACCAATCACCGATCCGTTTATCGACATCTGCCAACACTTCTGTCGGCAATTGGCTAGATATTGTAAGTAACTCCTGCATTGGACTCATCCCTCGCCCATCCCTTCCTGAATATGCTCAAACACCTTCAACGCTGTCTTTTCCCCGATACCTGGTATCTCTGTTAAACTCTCCATACGCTCATTTAGAAACGCATGAATGAATTCTGTTGCTTCATGTTTTCCTGCCTGTCTGCCTTGCTCGAATCCTTGTTGAAAGACTGGATTGCGTTTAGTTTTTGGCTTTAACTTATAGGCGTTACTGTTCGGATAAGGTTTTATCATCCCTCTGCCTACTTTCTTTTTTTCAATAACTTACCAAAGGCAAAACTGTATTGTGTCTCGTTTCTACGTGTTAAAATTACTTAGAGGTGTTTATTATGTTTATTTCCCCAATGTTGCTGCATCAAGTAGATCAGCCTTTTGATGATGATTCATGGATCACTGAGTTAAAACTTGATGGTTTTAGATGTATCTGGACTAAGTTTAATAACAAAGTAAGGCTATATACCCGGCATAATAACGAAATCACTTCAATGTTCCCTGAGTTAATAGATTTACCATTGCCAGACGGAACAGTCTTAGATGGCGAGATTGTCGTTTCAGATGATCAAGGCAAACCCGATTTTGAAGCTGTAATGCAACGATTTAAATCGAAGAAGTCTCTTCACCAGATAACCTATGGTGTATTCGATATCGTTTACTACGCTAACGAAAATTTGTCTTATAAGCCTTTACTAGAAAGAAAAGAAATTCTTAGTAATGTAATCCCAGTCGATACCAATTTACTCACCAAAGTTAACTGGACTAACGGCAATGGTATGGCTTATTTCGACTCCGTTAAGCAACTAGACCTTGAAGGCGTTGTACTTAAAAGAGCCGATTCAGGTTATCAAGTCAATAAACGCTCTAAAGATTGGTTAAAAGTTATTAACTACAAATATGAGAATGTTTATATTTCTGGTTTGCGTAAAGATAAATTCGGATTACTCTTAAACTATGAAAACGGGACTTATGCTGGACTATTAGAATTCATGCCGCCTAATAACAGAAAAGAATTATATAATGTTTACTCTGATTTAGTTATTAACGAAAATGATAAGTTTTTCTACTTAAATCCCGACTTGAAGGCATCTGTAAAATTTCGTAATTATACTAGCAAAGGGCTGCTTAGAATACCAAGCTTTGTGGAGTGGGTTTCATAACTCCACAGATACATATAAATTGTTCTTGTCTTATCTATTTCGCCTTTTTATCGTACTGTGACTCAATCGCAGTGTTCACTGACTGTTTTTCCACACTTGTAACAATGGATAGACTGGAAGTAATTATCAATCAGATTCGACTTTTCCCGAATGTATTCTTTCCCGTTTTTTTGATTAAAAACCCTTTTTGCTTCTACGCTAACACCGTTATAAAACAAAGACTCATTTCCGCACAAATCACATTTATAAACCATTTCCATCACCCTCCCTATAACGCTTTTTCTGTCTACTGCCTACCAATCAAAATCAATTCCCTACGATATGACCACTGCTTATTTTCTTGTTTCACAGCTTCCTTGTTCTCTCCGGGAGCATAAATTTCTATGACTTGGAGTATGTCGCCTTCGCTAGTTCTTGCTTTACGTTCGACCGACCAGCGTGTGACCATATCCTCACTTCCTTTTGAGTTTTTTAAATTACTTTTAGATAATGCAGCACGTACCCTTTTTCCGACTTAACTAAATCGCACTCCGTAACAAATTCATCGTAAGGTATTGATTTTCTACCACCCTCTTTAGCGCCTTCCCAATATGCTTCTAGCAAATTGAATGACAAAAGGTATATTTCATTCAACTTCTTAAACGAAACGATTAGAAATGAATGCGCACCTTTTTCGTACCATGATTTAAGTAATTCGTACTGATGGTCAGAAACATTATCGAGTGGGAAGCTCGTCCGATTAGATGTCTCTTTGGCGTCGAACACGATTGTCCGTCCGTTATGCACTCCCACGTAATCCACCCACTCACCCTTTTGTGTATAACCCGTCACTGTCCGCCCATGATGCTTCATGATCTGTACCGGCGTAGGCACCTTCCTGATGTCTGCTACACCCTTATTTCGATATTGCGTGTTCACCATGTCTACTAATCTCTCTAATCCTGCACCACGGTTTGCATGTGATCTGCTATAGGCTTTACTCATGCTTTCACCTTTTTCATATAATCCAACGCTTCGTCGATTGTTATCTGCCGTTTTAAAAACTCTACTTCGGCTTCCTCGTGCTTTTTCTTGCAGACAGGACCATATCCGTTATCGATGCTTTTCGTTATTTTGAGTGGTCGGTTACATCGTTTGCAGACAGTCATCAATATCCCTCCGATTGCCTAACGTGATTGATTTCATTTTTGCTGATGTACGCTTGTTCGATTTGCTCCCAAGTGAAGCCGAGCATTTCTCCTAATGTTAAAAAGCAATCAAATACAATTGTGTACTTTATCTCCGTCAACGTCTCATCACCCGAATACCTAGCTTTATAAAAGTTGTTTATGGATTCAAAAGTGATAAGAAACATATCTGTTACAGTTTTAGGTTTTGGCGCATTCCCGATCATCGTAAAGTTACCGAATTGCAACTCCAACCCTATCGACAAGATAAAATGCAGACAGTCCACGTATTCTTCTAGGAGTGGGTTATGAAAATGAACTCCAACACCATCGCAGTTATCGCAAAAACTAATAATTTTATTACCTTCTCTAATAGTCGGGTCTCCGTTGCATTTCTCACATAGATCGTCCGGATTTGGTTCAAATATCCTCGGCTCCTGATCCTTACTCCATTTCTTAAACCCACGCCACTCATTCGCACATTCACCAAGTTCAACCTGCAAGGCTAAGATTTTCCAATCCAAATTATTCTGATTTTTAAGTTCAGGGTGCTTCTCCAAGATCCGATCATCGAGCACCTTCTGCATTTCAAACAATTTAATGAGATTCAAACCATCCACATCCTTATCATTCTGTTGAAGCAAAGCGAGCAGAAACTACTTCTCTTTTTATGAAACGTCTTTTCGCACTTTAAGCATTTATTCATTGGATTACCTCCGTTGTGATGTTTTAATGATCGATCTATGACGTTAATCTTTCGCTAGAATATTTTCAGGATCAATGTCGTATTCCTTGCATATATCTAACAAATTCAACACAACTGTTCCGCCATTTTGAAGTTTACAATCAATGCCCCCATCGTCCGCATCACAACGGTCCAATAGGTCTGCAAACTTTTTAATTTCAAAACCGTCAAGCCATAGATTCAAATACTCATCACCAAACCAACTAATTTCTAATTCATTTTCAATAATAAATTTGTACAATTGCAACTCAGTCATATAAGTTTCACTCCTTCACAATTTCTGCCTATCCAGTGACTTCCATAAACCATTCTTTGTCCCATGTATCTAACGCCAAATCAATCATCACGCTATCCCTTAAATCACTAATATCTGTTGGAAGCTCTCTCAGCTCAAAACTATGAACGAATATTATCTTGGTGCGTCTATTAGGCAAGTAAACTCCCAATCTACCCGTTTCCTTGCCTTCGTATTCAACCCAGCCAATCTCACCTCTATACGTCACCCAATCCCCTACGACCATTAGAATCACCCTCAATTCTTTTGTCGAACTCGTCAAGCGCTGCCTTTCTCAATTCAGTAAACCTCGCAAGAAACATAAGCTGAGATAAGTTTGCTATTGCAACGTTCATCCTATTTTCTGTTCCTTCACGTACTCCCGATTTAATCCCCATTTCTTACATTTCCTCCACACAGTCGATTCTGCTATGTCAAGCGCATCTGCTATTTCCTGCATCGTCATTTTTTCCTTGACTAACAGGTATTCGATATCCCTATGATCTGCTTCATATCCTTTTGCCAGAATGGCGTTTGTGCACTTATTTACTAGATACCTATCTTTTTTCCTTGCTAACACCGTTAGCGCTTCGTAGTCACGACCCAGTGACTTTATACGAGTACAATTAGGACAACCGCATACAGTCCGATTATTTTCTGGTAGCTGACATTTCAAATCGTGTATTTCATCAAGAATTATTAACCTTTTCGTTTTTATTTCTTGAATATTCACCGATAAGACCGCCTTTCCGTTTTTTAATTGCTCCGAGTTTAGCCCGATCCAGTGCAAGTAGCAGGACATCTTCTGGTGTTCGCTTGAAGTATTTAGCCATTTCTTTTAGTGTTTTGCCTTCGTGCCATTGACATTCGAAGTCAAAGACTTGTTCTTCCTGCCAGACGAAATCGAAATTTTCACATACGATGTAAGGTTGGGCGTATTTACTAACTAGAGCGCTCATTATCTTGCTCCAACAAGTCCTTGTTTTCGTAAATGTTGCCGATGATTTCACGTTCTTTGGAAATTTCATAAAGCTCATCGTAACGATCTCTACCAAGGAAACCTTGTCCGTAAAAGCTAACGAACATCCCTTTATGCTCCTCTACAATCCCGCATGTTGTACCTTCAAAACTTCCATCCTCGGTGGATAAAATGTCACCTTCGAATATTTCTTTTCCGTTCTTGTCTTTTAATCCGGTGTATTGCATCAAAGTGTAGTCTCCGTGTTCTCCACTACCTTCGCCGTTTTGCAAATTGTAATATTGAACCACCCCATCAAAACAACTAAGGTTATCGTGACTATCCGTCCCTACAATGTGCATTGATTTATGACATCTATCAAATACTCTAAACTTTATCTCCCTCACAACAATCTCCCCTTTCAAAACCAAGCATTTTCCGAATTATCCGTATCAATATTTCTAAATTCTTTCACCTGTTTTTCATCTCTCGCTTCTTCCCTGATAACTTCCTTTTGCCATGCGAGCCATTCAGCTTTACTCATGTTTTTCATCCTCCCTGCTTGTATTTTTGCTGTATTGCTTCTAGCCTTTTTCTTCTTGCTTCATCGACTTCATCGACTGCTGAATCAGCGACTGGCTTTTGATTTTCTTTTTGTTCAAACCACTCAGGCAACTGTTCCTGTCTACCAGTGCGCCTTCTTGGGTAGTTTTTCGATTGACTAGTTTTCTCTTTATGTTCAAGTTGAGCAGCATGGGCTTGTTCAACAGTTGTTATCTTTTTATCAAACCAGTTTTTCAAAATAGCTTCTGTATAGCTCCAGAACTTCTTGCCGTTTTCAACCGATTGCTTTAAAGATTCTAAAACTAGTTCTTCGGATAGATCGTCACACCATGCGATGATTTTTTCTGATATGTAACTGCCAATAGTGCCGAATCCGTTTTGTTCGTAGAAAAGAAAGACTGCTGACAAATCATTTTGCGGAGCTTCTTCTACTACTACTGTTTTTAATTCTTTAGTTCTTAGTTCTTTATTAACCTTCTTATTTATGGTGTCAGCCTGTCGTTTTGGCATCGTATCGTTCGTGTCGTTTTCATTGTCGTTTTCAGCGTTCTGTTCGTAGTTGCTCGGGTCTTGATAAACGTTGTAGTTGCATATGGTTACGACTAATCCCTTCGTTGTCTTCGTCGTTTCTATCATCGGTTTGCTGTCGTATCCTTCGTCTGGTGCTTCGTCAACATTTCGTAACCACTCTAAAATGTTAAACATTTGGGATTTTGTGGGTTTTTCAACACGATAACCAACCTTATGGCTACAGGCTTCAATTAACTCCGGGATAGATACAATCACTTGTCCCCTATCTAAATTCTTGTAAGGTTTGTACTGTGCCCTCATAAGGAGGTACATCCAAACCTTTAAATAGATAGGTGGCTTCTCCCATATCTCGCTTTCTACCATTTTTCTCGATGTCAGGATGTACCCACCTGGATTTTTGGGCCCATGCACATAAATCACCTCAATTTCGTTTACATATTGCAAATCTATTTTTTATTTTTAATACCTCGTAATCTGGATAACGTTGCATATAATCTAGTACAAGCTGTTTAAAGTGAGCCTTATCTTGCGCTTCCTTCCAGATCCGCTCTGGAAGGAGTACGCTTGATGTATTATTCAAATGGGAATTCCTCTTGCATTTCATCAAAATCAATATTTCCGAAGTCTATATCTGCTGCAGATGGCTTCTCTGGCTCTACCGGAGGTTCATCTTGAACTTCTGTATATTCAGCTTCAATTGCATCTTCTTTCTTCTGTACAGGCTTTTTAGCTGGTTGTAATTCAATAATTCTTTTAAGCCCGGTCATTTGTTGAAGATTTAAATCGCTAAACGATTTACCGAAATTTTTCTCCGATATCGTGCGAATTTCCGGGATTGTAATTTTTTTCACTTTAGCTAGCTCTAGCACTTCCGCATTAACTTGTTGTAACATCGTTTCTTCATCTACCGATTCAGTTTCACTGATATTAATCTCCCTACATTGCGATTGGCGGCTATCTTCTTGTACTGCATCCTTTGTCCCTTGGATCGTATGATCATCGATATCTACACCAAACTGAGCTTTCAGGGCGCGTTTCATCACGTGCTTTTTGAACATGTCGTTGAAGTTTGATTTCCATAATGGATTTCTACCTTTTTCCAAATGCTCGACTTCTGAACGATCCATGAAAATAACTTGATCCGGTGCGCCTTTTCGTTTAGTAATGGCATAAGCTGCAACTGCCTTCCCTCTGATCGGTAGGGCTATTTTGTGTTTCATGATTTTAAATTCTCCATCCACCAGTTCAGCTTCAAAGTTATCAACTTCGTTTTCCCCAATTACTTCTGCTGATGCCGTGATGTAATCTGGATGCTTTCTAGCTCTGTAATGGATGCCCTCTACACTGATTTGAATGTCCATCTTGCCGTTATATGGGATGGCGTATATATGCCCTAGAAACGGATTTAAACCAGATGCAGCACACGTTTGAATATATAGATTAAATTGTGCATCGCTGATACCTTGCGGTGTTAATGTTTGTTTCAGTGTTGCAACTTCACCACGAGTTAATGTTCCGGCAATAACTTCTTTTGGATCTGATTTTTGTATTTCTTTAGTGTTTGTCATTAGGAAGCAACCTCCTTGATTTTTCCTCTAACATTTATTTTTAAATCGTGATCTCTAACTGATGCTGTGATCAACTGACCTGTTGGAGCAATGTACTTTAAGATCGATTCAGCATTGTCTACGAATGTCGGCACGATCACACCAGATTGTTGACTAAGGACCTCAACCATTTCTAATCCGCATCTGATTTTTTCCGCTGTAGAGAGCTTGCTGTACGGCTTACCATCCATGTTGATTTCAAATGCATCTTTACGATTACCATTCTTTAATTCTTCGAAAAGCTGAACAGAAATTGTTGTGAATAAGCTATCTACTTTTTTAACCATTACTAATGCTTGTTTAGCTTCAAAGTCTTTAATAGCTTCTCTGATGCTTTGCGATTCGTTTCTTTCCTGCAGCACACGCTCTTTATTTTCCGTAGCTTCTTTGATGTCTGATTCTAGTTGAGCGTTTCTTCCTGCTGTATCACGTTTTGTCATAAGTTGATAAACACGATCATCCAGTTCCTTGCTTTGTTGTTGTGTACCTGACGCTTCAACTTCTGGAAGAGCAGCTAGTTTTTCTTTTAACTCTTGTAGCTCTGCTGTCATACCCTTACCTTTTTCAATCGCATCTTTAAAACGTTTAGCATGGTGTTCTTTCACAGTTTTAAATGCTGTGATATCTAATTCTTGTCCACATGTTCGACAGCTATCTTCAAGCTTCTCTTCACGAATAGAAAGGGCTAATTCTCTTTGCTTGAATATCCTTTCACTTAAATGCTCGATTTCCGATTGAAGAGCCGTTCTGTTTTGCATTGCTTTAAAAGCTTTATGTCTGTTTTCATCCAATCCATCGCGTTCATTAACAAGTGAATCAATTTCTTTCTGGATAGCTTCTGGATCAATCGACTCTGAACCAGAATCTTTTTCAAGCTGTTCTTGCAACGTTAGAAGCCTTTCAGCAACTCTCGTATATTGAGTGTCACGATCTTTGAATCGTTCCTTGTGCTTGCTTTCTAGCTCGTCCAGTGAATGCTTTTTCATGTGTTCTTGAAGCAACTTGGATTGAATGTCTGGCAATTCGGCAAAAACTTCACTATTTAGTGGCTCGTCTACGTATTCAAGCACCTGAGCGCGTTGATCTTTCCAGTTTTGAGTAAAGAAATAAATTGGGTTGAACATTGAAAGAAATAAGTTTTCATCGAAAAGTTCTTTTGTGAACTGGTTAAATTCAGTAGCTTTCTTTGGAATCTCATTGATGTAATACTTAGCAGTTTTCTTTTGCGCTCTAGCTAAGATCGTTTCTTCCCCATCGACTAAGATGGTAAGAGTAACCTTGCTTTCGAGCTCAGGATTATCAACTGGATTAGGATCAAGTTTCACGCCTATCTGATCTCTCCCTGTAAACACCCAAGCTACTGCATCTGCAACTGTTGATTTCCCTGCACCATTTCTACCAAAGATGTTTGTTATGTCACCAAAACTAGTTGATAGCTTGCTCTGATTCTTAAAGTTTTCCATTTCAACATGCTTAAAAATGATTTCCATGTTTTTCTCTCCCTTGATTCAATTTTCAATGTGCGGTAAAATAGATTTAATTAACTTTTTAAAACCTCCGACTCCTGCGCTAACAGGGGTCTTTTATTTTGCTAATGTGAACTTGGCTCCCAGATGCTCTACTAAATAATCTTCCAAGTTATCCTCCAGGATTGTTTCACCGTCGATCTCGACAATTGACTCACCTTCAAAAATCTCTTCACCCATTGCATCAGTACCCCAATGTTTTTCTTGATCGTTCCAAAGTGCATCGATTACCATTGGATTCTCTACTGGTGGCATTATTTTCACCTCCTGTTATGTATTAATGGTTAGTACCATCGAAGCGACTACAAGCCATTAAGGGGGACAGCTTATAATCGCTTCGACAGGTACCAAGCCTGTCTTGTATTCCGAATGTTCAGATGTTATAATGTAGTTACTGAATGAATTTCATGTTTGGATCTTTGCAGGAAGTTGAGCCGTGAACTCAATTTCCTGCTTTTTTGTTGTCTTCTTTGATGAAACTCCCAACCATGTAACCTAGTGAGCTAAAAATCACTGCTACCAACCACATATCGAAAAAGTCCATATCGTTCACTCCTTATATCAATGTGATGAATCCACCCATTAAAGTAGTTGTTAAGCTTGCTAAGTTCTGCATGATGCTAATCCCATCCATTCCTAGCATGAAAGCAACTGCGACTTCTGGTGCCTGTGTAACCTGTATGATTTGTAGGAACATCGGTAGATCTGGTGTTTTAACATCATTTTCATACTTGCTGATATCTGACTGACTTATATGTAATTTTTCAGCAAATTCTTCTTGACTAAAGCCTGCTCTTTGCCTTAAGGCTCTGAATACTCCCCCAAACTCCATTTTGATCACCTCCCCGTTTATTCCAAATTGGAATAGTAGATGTTTCATTTTGTTAGTAAACTAGAGTTAAGAGATTAATTGATTCGATTGCTGTTCTATCCAATTCATTAATGCTGAGTATGGAATCCTAATCTTGTTTCCATCTTTGAAACAAGGGAAGCCGTTAACTTCCGCTTGTTGGCAAAGCTCATAAGTTGCCGTGCGGCCAATCCTTAATATTTCTGCTGTCTCAGGAACTGTTAGGAATCTAGGAATCTCGTTGTATCCGTGTCGTTCTAATAATTGTTCAATATTTTTCAAGTGTTTCTCATTTTCTTCACGAATAATTTGTCGTACTACATCTTCGAAGGACATTTAGCTCACCTTCCTTGGAATCCAGTTTTCAACGTATCGAATTGCTGATTGTAATTCGTGACGCTTTACATCTTTATATGAAGCAACTGCAAATCGATCCTTGATTTCACGATAGATTTCTTTGAAAAACTTCGGACGCTCTTTTGCGTCGTGGCATAGCTCGTACGCTTTAGACGCAACTGCTTTCTGTAATCTGCGTTGTTCGCCATGATCGAGCGTGATCTCGTTATCCACTTTCTGTTTAAGCATTTTGATTTCATTGGAGTGTTCAGTTGTCACCTGTTTCAGCTCCTCAGTTTCTTCTGCTGTTAAAGTAGTAAGTTTCAAGACTGCAATTAGAGATTGTTTTTCGTTTAAAGGAACGACATTGTTTTTGATTTCGTAATAATCATCAACCAACATTTCGTAAGCATCCCAAGCTTGATCCGTGTTGAGTGATTTTGCATGAAGCCAAGCTCCTTTTTCTGTCCAGAGATACAATACGGAAGTGAACTTTAGGCTGTCGTCAAATTGACGTGACCCTTTGAATTCTCTTAATTCGTTACCTGAAAGAGCAAAGTAATGTTTTCCTTGAATGTATCTTTCTGAATTTCGTTGAAAGTTCCGATTAACAATTTTGGCATCTGCCCCAAACGATTCTGCAAGTTGAGCAGTTGTTAATACTCGTTGATTGTTTTGGATGATAGGTTGTAATTGATTCATTTGTTTTCCTCCTCCTAAATTGCTGTTTTAGCAACGTTCCGGTTAAAAAAATCTGGAATCTTGCATTTTAACGTTTTAGATAACATAGGAAGTTGCTCTGCTTTGAATGCATAAGTGCCATTCTCATACTTTAAATAAGTTGATGCATTCTTCATTCCTAAGCTGTCAGCCATTTCTTGCAAAGTTTTTTCAAGCTCAATCCGTCGATTCTTGATGTATTGTAAATCTAGTGTTTGCATGTAAACCCTCCTTAAATTGCTGAATTAGCAACGCCTTAATTACATATTACATTGCTATTATAGAAATGTCAACACTTTATATTGTTATTTTAGCAATTATTATATTTCTGTTTTGGAAACGTGCTATTATGATGTTGTGGTTATAGAAAGTGGTGGGGAAATGGAAATAGGACATAGAATTATATCCCTAAGAGAAAGCAAAGGATGGAATCAACGAGAATTAGCTAAGAGGGTTAATTTGAATGCTAGTGTAATGAATAGAATTGAATCAGGTGAAAGACCTATTAAGGATCATGAACTAGCTAAGATTTCAGATGTATTAGAAGTTAAATCTGACTATCTTTTAGGTAGATCTAATAATCCTAATATGACTGAGGACGATGAATTTCAAGAGTTCATCAGTGACCCTGAGCTTGGACGCTGGTATAAAGAGTTACCTAAATCTAAAGAAGAGGATTTAAGGAAACTCCGTAAGATGTGGGAAATTATTAAGAGCGAAAAAGATTGATTTAGTAATTAAAAGCACGATTCTTTCAATCGTGTATATTTTTTACATATAATATAGGTGATATTCACCATGACAATTTAAGGAGATGCATATGAATAAAATATTGTTGGTTTTGTTACTGGGTTTAACTTTGGTATTGGGAGCTTGTGGATCTGATACTGTTAAAATTAGTGGCGGTGATAAAAAACCAAAAGAAGAATCGGCGAAAGAAGCTGAAAAGGATAAAGAAGTTCCAGAAGAAGTAAAAAAAGAAGCTGAAACAGAAAATGAAAACGTTCAAGAAGATGATGATCTAAAAGCGACTAACACTTTCACGAATAAAGAACTCGGTATCACTGGTGAAGTCGGACCAATGAAATATGAAATATCAGGCATTCAATTAAAAGAACTCGAACCAAAAACTCAAGAAACAGCAGATATGTTTGAAGTTGAAATAGGAGATAAAGTGCACGTGATTACTATTGCTCTTTCTGGCGAAAACACATCAGAAGAAGATATGACCTTCTATTTAGGACAAGCAACGATCATTACAAATACTAAAGAGCAATTAGAGCCAGATATGATATTGTCTGAATATATTGAAGGTGATTACCTTGGACAAGTGGAGCATGAAGGTTTTAATGTATATATATTAAATAAGTCAACTGTAAAAGATTTGGAATCTATTGAAATACGAATATCTGCACCTACTGATAGCGGATTCGAAACTGTTGGTGAAGATATCAAACATGTAATCGAAGTTAACAAGTAATAGAGCGCTCCTTCTATCGAGGGAGTTTTCTTTCAACCATCATTAGAACATACGTTTGATAAAGGGGGAGATTATTATATACAATTATAGTATTTTGGAAGATTTTGTGAACGAAACGTATCAGTCCATGGGTATTGTAACTCCGAAGAAAATTAATATGTTAGCAATAGCTGACTGTCTTAATGTTAAACTACGTTTTTGGGACGATACAAGTGAAGCAACAAAAATCAAAGGAGTACATTGGATATTTTTAAATGAACATCTAAGTCCTGAAGAAAAATGGCAGGATTTTGGTCATGAATTATGCCATGTTCTTCAACATTCCGGCTATCAATGGAACTTGCCATTCGAATTTCGTCTCTATCAGGAAGTAAAAGCGGAAAATTTTATGCACCATTTCTGCGTCCCAACTTTTATGTTACAAGATTACGAGTTTACTAATTATTATAATTTCGATGATGGAGTACCGTTAATAGCAAAAAACTTTAATGTCACAGAGGAATTTGCCAAGATAAGGCTCAACCAATATAAAAAGAAAGTTCTACAAGCCCATTCCGATGAGGAGCATCGTCGTTATATGGAATCTATGTATCCAAAAGCACCCCCATATAACGAAGAAACTAATAAAGTATTAGATCAATTAAATGCTCTATTAATAAAGAAAGGTGTGAAAGTTTAATGCCACAACAACGATTGTATTATGATTATGTAGATGACCAGCTAATCCCCTACTGGTATGTTTTGACGTTTCGATATAACCAACTAGATTGGGACCAGACTGTTTATTATTTTGATGCCATCAAGCCTTTTGAATTCGTTGAAAGAGACGAATTCGATGATTCTTTCATCAATATGTCATTTAACCTCTCAGACTTAGTTTTTAATAAATGTTATCCACATAAAATCGGAATTAATCTAAAGTGTGTCAGAAAGCGAATTGAGCTGCATGGAGTGGATCCTTGTGTGGTCCGACAGTTTATTTTACAAGCGCCAGAAATAAATGAATTTCTCGAAATCCTGCCAACCAAAAGAACAATGGAGTTTGTGATCATCTAAACATTGAAAGGAGGTGAAACTATAATGAGAGGACACGTTGTTAAACGTGGTAGTAAATACTCTTATATCATCGATCTAGGTCGTGATCCAGTTACGAAAAAGCGTAAGCAAAAACGTGTATCTGGATTTACAAGCGAAAAGAAAGCGCGTAAATCTATGATCGACATGATAGCAGAAATTAATAAGGGCGGGTATGTAGAACCGACTAACAAGAATTTAGGGGAATATCTTGATGAGTGGCTGAAGCATAAGGAAAAACGTGTGGCATATGGAACTTATCTTCACTATGAAGGATTTGTTCGTAATCACATTAAACCGGCTATAGGAAATGTTAAAACACATGAATTAAAACCAATGCAGCTACAATTATTTTATGATGGATTACTTGATGCTGGAGTATTATCCGCTCGATCTATACATCATATACACAGAATCATATCTAATGCGCTTAATTTAGGCGTAAGAATGGGTGAAGTCCAAAGAAATATTGCTAGTGCTGTAGATCCTGTAACGGTTAAAAAGAAAGAATTAAACTACTGGGATGTCGAGGATGTGAATAAGTATGTTGAAGTGGCCAGAAGTCATAAACACTTCATCGCTTTTTATCTAGCGATTTTTACTGGAATGAGACAAGGTGAAGTATTAGGATTGAAGTGGGATGCGCTAGACTTTGATAACAAAACCATACATGTACACCGAGCAATAAAAAGAAAAGAAGGCGGACATGTATTAGATGATTTAAAAAACGATCCAAGCTATCGGTCTATATCTATGTCAGAAAGTTTAATGTTTGAGTTAAAAAAGCATAAGACCAGACAAAAAGAGGAAAAGTTAAAACTTGGTGAGGATTATGACGATCAAGGATTTGTTGTGGCTACGGCTGTAGGCTCTTTCGTGCTACCTACAAATATCGGAAGGGCATTCCGGATAATGTTAAAAAAGACGAAAGTAAAGCAGATACGCTTCCATGACATGCGGCATACTCATGCATCATTGCTATTTAGTCAAAACATCCATCCTAAAATTGTACAGGAACGTTTGGGCCATTCGTCAATACAGATTACTTTAGACACTTATTCTCACATGCTACCAAACATGCAAGAAGCAGCAGCCGCTAAATTGGATGAAATGTTTGCTGATAAAAACATTGAAAATGAGAACAAAAATGCACTTTAGTAGACTAAAGGTGACCAAACCGTGACCAATCACGATTTTTAACAAAAAAACAGCAAGGGAACAAAACGCTGCATCCCCTGCTATCAATAGGTTTTTGGTAACGGCCCCAGCAGGAATCGAACCTGCGACGCACGGTTTAGGAAACCGACGCTCTATCCTCTGAGCTATGGAGCCATAATTCAGTCACATTTTTTTCACTTTCCCTATTATAATACAAAGTTTCTTTGATTAACAGTAAAATCTTATATATACTAAATATAAGATAAGTCTCACATCTTTTTTTGAAATAAAAGAAGATAGTTCTCTTCTTTTTTCACATAGATTTATATGATCATTTACACAAGAGGAGGTTATTTGCATGCAACTAGGAGTGCTATTAGGCTTAATTGCTATCATGGGAACTGTAGCGGTTTTTCTTACCTTATTTATTGGATCCGCATTGAACTCAGATGACGCCCACACAATTGACGAATTGCCACAAAATGATTTAAGTCAAAAAGCTCAATAAATTTAATAAAATCTCTTGCTAACAACTATGTTGCAAGAGATTTTTTATTATCTTAAAATTACTTCTAGACTTTTCTAAATTTTATGTTTATTGTTAGTGAAAGAGGGAAAATAATTAATGCCTCTTTACTTAACTACATGATTGGCATACATTTTTTAGAAACTGGAGGGATTTTAAATGGATTTATGGATAACGATCGGTCTTGTCTTTGTATTGGGTTCCATTGCCGTATTTCTCTGTTATTTCATTAGTGGAGCCTTAAATTTTGATGATGCTAAAAGAGTGGACAAAGCTCGTGTAGGAAAATCTGATGATGATTAAGACAAAGATAAAGCGCCTGAAGCGTATCCAATACGCTCGGCGCTTTCATTTATCAAAACTGATAGTTTAAACTAATTAGCTTCATCTTTGTCATTTCTCTGATAGCATATTTTACTCCTTCATGGCCATAGCCTGACTCTTTCACACCACCATAAGGCATATTATCAAATCGAAGCGTAGGGACATCATTGATTAAAACTTGACCGACTTCTAGTTCATGAGCAAAATACAGTGATTGCTTCAAATTGTTCGTAAATACCCCCGCATTTAATCCGTACTGACTATCGTTCATTAACTCAAGTGCCTTTTCCGGAGATGCCACACGATTAATCACAACAACGGGACCAAATACTTCTTCACATACCACCTTAGCAGACGCGTGGACATTCGTTAGAACAGTCGGCAATATACCTGTCTCCCGTGTCACACCTCCAGTGAGTAGCTCAGCACCACCATCTACTGCTTCTCTCACCCATGCAAGCACACGCTCTCGCGATTTCTTATTAATCATTCCAGTAATGACCGTTTTTTCATCAAGGGGATCACCGAAAGTAAGCTTTTCTGTTCCTTTTACAAACTCCTCTAAAAATGCATCCGCTATTTCTTCATGAACATAAATTCTTTGTGTATGGATACACACTTGTCCATTATAGGCAAAAGCTCCATTTACAGATTTCTGCACAATATTTTTAAGCTCATCTTTTACAGAAGCATCTACATACAATGCTGAGTTGCTTCCAAGCTCTAAAGTCATTCTTTTCAGTCCCGCTTGATTTTTTATCTCTTTACCAACCTCTGGACTTCCCGTGAACGAAATCTTCTTCACCCTCTCATCTTCCAGTAGCACTTTTACTATAGCCTTTCCTTCTCCTGGAATTACATTTAACGCCCCATCAGGCAAGCCGGCTTTCGTGAACAGCTCTGCCAGTTTTAATGCGGATAATGGGGTTTTCTCAGCTGGTTTGACAACAATTGTATTTCCCGCGGCAATTGCTGGTCCTACTTTATGAACGGTAAGGTTTAATGGAAAATTAAAAGGTGTCACTGCCCCAACCACTCCTAGCGGCTCAAAAACAGTATAAGCGTCCCTTCCAGTACCGCCTGTAGCTGCCCCAAGGGGAATATACTCTCCTTGGCTTTGTTTTGCTTCTTCTCCGGAAAATTGTAATGTTTGTACAGATCGTTCTACTTCTGCTCTTGATGCCGTAATTGGTTTTCCTGCTTCCACTGTAATAAGCTTCGCAAATTCTTCTTTTCTATCATTTAGTAAGCGTGCAGCATTGAATAAAATGTTTGCGCGCTCTAAGGCGGATGTCCGTTTCATTTTTTGAAAAGCTTGATGAGCTGAAGCGACAGCCTTTTTCATATCTTCCGTTGTTCCTTCCGATACTTTTGCTATCAGTTCGTTGTTATACGGATTGATTAATTCATACATTGTATCCGTTTTATTATATTCACCATCAATATATAGACCCATTTTCATCTTCTCACCTCATCATTGATTTGATTTAACTATAACAAATTGTCAATAAAAATTCGTATATTGTGTTTGACATTACCGTTATTACTGTATATATTGAATATTAACAGTTGGTAAAATAAAAAATAAAGAGGGGTAATTTTCATGTTTAAAAAAGCAATCTGTTCACGATGCGAAAGAGAAATACAAGAAAGTGAAGAAGTATACGCTAAATTAAATTATCCAAAACACAAAGTAATGGTAGAAATTAAAGCGTTTTTGCAAAAGAAAAGTGAAATTATTTGTAAAGATTGTTTTAAAGAAACAAAGAATTAATTTTCTCATTCTATAAATAAAAAATATTGTAGGTGTTCAGATGAATGTCATCATTTCCAACAATAATGGCCAGCCGATTTACATCCAAATTAAAGATCAGCTAAAAGAACAAATTTTACGGGGGGAACTCGTTGAAAAGTCAGCCCTTCCTTCTATTAGGAAGCTTGCAAAAGATTTACAGATCAGCGTAATCACAACGAAAAGAGCATATGACGAATTGGAAAGTGAAGGGTTTATCGAAACCTTTCCTGGAAAAGGCTCGTTCGTCGCCACTCAAAATCACGAGTTATTAAAAGAAAAACAAATGAAAATGATGGAAGATAAGCTAAGCGAAGTCATTCAAGATAGCAAAGCATACAACGTCAGCTTAGAAGAATTAGTGCAAATGGTAACTTTACTGTACGAGGAGTGATTGGTTTGGAAAATATCATCGAAGTAAAAAGGATCTCGAAGACATTAAAAGACTTTCAACTAAAAAATATCTCATTCGCTTTAAAAAAAGGGTATATCATGGGTTTAATTGGACCAAACGGGGCTGGGAAAAGTACGCTCATTCGCTGTTTGATGGATTTAATGAAGATTAACACTGGAGAAATTAATTTATTTGGCATGACACACGCTGAAAACACTAAAGAAATGAAGCAAAGAATTGGCTTTGTTTATGACGAAAGTTATTTTTATGAAGATCTTACATTAGAAAAAAATAAGCGCATTATTGCTCCGTTTTATCGCGATTGGGATGAGCAAGCTTTTTATGATTATATTGAAAAATTCAATTTACCGCTGAAAAAGAAAGTAAAGCATTTATCCAAAGGGATGAAAATGAAATTCGCGATTGCAATTGCCCTATCACATCATCCAGATTTAATTATTTTAGATGAACCGACATCAGGTCTTGATCCTGTTTTCCGTAGGGAATTACTCGATATTTTACAAGATATTATCCAAGATGAAAATAAATCAGTTTTCTTTTCCACACATATTACAACGGACTTAGAGCAAATTGCAGATTATATTACGTTTATTCACGCTGGGGAATTGATCTTTAGCAAGGAAACAGATGCGATTTTAGAAGATTACAAGCTTATGAGAGGACCACGAGAGTTAGTCGATCGCATTAACACATTAAACATTGTCGGGATGAAACAAACAGATATTGGCTTTGAGGCACTCATGAAGGATTTTAAAAAAGTTGATGTTGAGCTAATGGAAAATCTAGTGTTGCTACAACCTACCTTGGAAGACATCATGTATTACACAGTGAAAGGAAGGTCCTTATGAAGCAGTTGATCCTCAAAGATCTATATACACAAAAGCGTATGGGCTACTTTTTTCCAATTTTCATTACATTCATGATGTTTATAAGCCTTAGTTTTGTTGTCGGCATTGGCAACTTTTTCTTAATAGCAGCGACATACGCTGCGATCTGGCTATCTGTCTATTCCAATTTTGGCGTCGTATCTATAGATTTATTACAGAAAAGATTGGTCACGAGCCTCCCTGTTACTAGAAAAAATATCGTGCAAGCAAAGTACTTAGCTGCTCTCGTATGGTGGGGGATTAGTTTTCTATTTTTTGGATTCATTTATCTGATCATAGAGATCTCCACTTCTGCAGATTTAGGCCTACCAAGTTGGCAAAGTATCTTACTTTCTTTTGCTGCCTTATATATTGCTATTTCCATTTTTTATCCGCTCTATTTTGCGTATGGTTATCAAATTGCTGCGCTTATCACCGTTATAATCACAATGAGTGGTTTTTTTAGTATAGGTTACCTATCTGCATTTTTTGATGGGCTCGAAAACAGTCTTACTATATCGAAGTTAATTATTATTATCATAAGTATTTTAGTAGTAACACTTTCTTATATTGGATCTGTCAGAGTCTTTGAGAAAAAAGATTTGTAAAGGAGGGCCATCATGATCAATCTAATGAAAGCTGATATGAAAAGCATCAAACTGTTTGCATTTGTAACGCTTATTCCGGCAGTGTTCGTCATTGCATTTATATCTACTATTTTTAGCACGAGCATTTTTTACGTAGGAATCTCCCTCATCACGCTCGGGCTTTCGTTTGAAACATTTAATAAGCAAACTAAAGATAAGATTCCGACGCTTATTATTAGCTTGCCTGTGACGAGAAAGGAATATATTACCGTAAAATATGTCATAGTCATCCCATGGTTTATCATAGCTTCTATTACTATGACTATATTGATCCTATTATTTGATAGAGACTTTAGCTTTTTCAGTTTAAAAATATGGTTGATCACTTTTGCTCTTACAATCATGTTCGCTTCATTATTCTTTTTAATCAATCATTTTTGGAAAACGGCTACATTCCCTTTATTCATTTTCTGTATTACCTTTACTCTCTCTCTCAATTTACCAGATAAAATGAGTGAATTCTTTTCATTAATAAATCATTGGCTAATCTACCTTGTCTCGTTGTTAATAACGGTTATTTCCTATTGTACTGTATTGTCTCGGTTCAAAAAGACTGATATCACTTAATTCTCTGTCAGTTTCTGAATTTTTGGGCTACAATGAATAGGTCAGAAAAATATTTACTGTTTAGACAGAAGAAAGGAACGTTTCATGCATACAAAAAATAGTTTACTTGATGATTTAACCAATCTATCCATTGATAAAAAGGGAACATTACTTGTACACTCTTCATACAAAAGTATTGGAGACGTAGCCGGCAGAGCTGATACTGTTCTAGATGCACTCGAAAAACATATGGAAGATGGATTACTTGTCCTTCCGACACATACATGGGATTCGATCAATGCTGACAATCCAACTTTTTCTGTGCAAGATTCTTCGACATGTGTTGGTATATTAACAGAACTGTTTCGGAAAAGAGATCATGTTGTTCGATCTGCTCATCCGACGCACTCCGTGGCAGCTATTGGTGAGGATGCTATTGCTTTTACATCTGGTGACGAAAAGTGCGACACACCATGTGCTCGCGGTTCTGCTTGGGGCAAGTTACTTGATCGGAATGCGCAAATCATGCTAGTTGGTGTCGATTTAAAAAGAAATACGTATATCCATGGGATTGAAGAATGGGCAGATATACCAGGACGAATGACGGATAGCTTCGAGCAACTACAATCTGTTTTGCCAGACGGTACAATAGTGAATGTACCTTCACGCCGACATAGCGGCTTATCTTGGTCCGAACATTTTTGGAAGGTGGATGACATCTTATTAAACCGTGGAGCAATGTCGATTGGTACATTCGGTGATGCTGAAACAAGAGTATGTAATGCGAGGAAACTTAACGATGTCTTAATGGATATGCTATATGATCTACCTGACTTATTTTCCGATAATGAACCACTCGATAAAAAAACAATTGAATATTATTCGAATAAATAATATCAAGAAGTTTAGCAGTAACATTCAGGTAGAAAAAATCAGCAGCCAAATTCGGCTCCTGACTTTTTATTAATTTATTTTACAGACCCCATCATTCCAGCTACAAAATGTCTTTGCATCAGGAAGAATACAAGTGCTGTCGGCAATGTCGCTATAACGATCGCCATCATAATCACACCAAAATCTGGTGAATAACCTGACCCTAGATTAGATATGAGTAATGGTATTGTTTGATTTTCTGGTGACTGCAAGACTACTAATGGCCATAAATAATTATTCCAACTCGACATAAATGTAATAATTGCCGCCGCGGCATATGTTGTTTTCATCGTCGGCATAAAGATACGTAGAAAGATTCCTATTTCACTCAAGCCATCGATTCGCCCCGCTTCAATCATCTCTCTTGGAAACATTTTTGTGCTTTGTCTAAAGAAGAAGATAAGAAATGCAGTAGTCATCGTCGGTAACACTACTGATGTCAATGTGTCAATACCAATCGCTGGCATCGTTTGTGAAATGGACCCGAACATCCGATATAAAGGAACCATCAATGCTGCAAATGGAATCATCATCGATAGCAGCAGTATATTAAATACCATATCTTTAGCTTTGCTTTTATAAATTTCAAATCCATATCCTGCCATGGATGCGATTAGAAGCGCTAAAACCGTTGTTGTAATCGATATTTTTGCTGAATTCAATAATGCCGGTACGATATCAACTGTTTCAAGGAGATTCGTTAAATTTTTTATAAAATGGCTACCTGGTAATAATCTCCCTTGTGTTACATCAACTGATTTGTTCGTTGCACTCACAATCATCCATATAAACGGAAAAATGGAAACAACTGATGCAATGACCAGGAATATATATACAAATATCCGTTTTACATTAGTCATTTCGATCACCTGCCACTTTAAATTGTAGAATTGCTAAAATTACAATGAAGAATACGATTACATAAGATACAGTCGCTGCGTAACCAAAATCCGGTGTGTACTTAAAAGAAAGATTGTAAATATATTGAGATATGGAGGACGTGGCATTACCAGGACCGCCTTTTGTAATATTCATAATCTCATCAAAAATCTGGAGTGTCCCAATGGTCGATGTGATGGAAGTAAATAATATAATTGGCTTCAACATCGGGATCGTTATTCTAAAGAATTGTTGTAAACCATTAGCACCATCAATTTTTGCTGCTTCGTAAATGGAATTGTCTACATTCTGTAGTGCGGATAAATAAAATATCATATTATAACCTGTCCAACGCCAAGTAATGGCAATGATGATCGTTATTTTTGCCCAAAAAGGATCTGTCAACCAATTGATTGCTTGTGGTACAAGATGAAACTTTACTAATAATGTATTTACTAAACCATCAACTGCAAATAAATATTTAAATATAACAGAATAAGCTACAAGAGAAGTAACACAAGGTAAAAAAATCAAGGTTCTGAAAACACCTTTTAATTTCAGCGTTTTATCATTCAATAGCACAGATATAAATAATCCTAATATAATCATGATTGGTACTTGAACAATTAAATAAATGAAGGTATTTTTTACTGCTGCTAGAAAAGTAGCATCAGAAAACAGTCGCTTATAATTATCTAGTCCTACAAACTGTAAGTTCGTACCTGTACCAGATTTAAAAGATAAGATCAATGCTTGAATCATAGGGTAAAAATAAAACGCACAAATCATGAATACCGCCACTATGATAAATGACCAGCCAATGGCATTATTTTTCATTCTCGTACTCACGTAAATCAACTCCTTATTTAGAAAAGCGCAAGGCGCCCACCGATCCTGTTGAAACTCGGAAGTAACTTTTCTGTAAATAAAACCTTGATCAATTATCTACTACTTAGCAGTGATGCAGCAGACAATTGCTCAAGGTTATTTTCCTATCCTTATTTAATCTGCGATTCTGCTTGTTTTTGGGCATCTTTCAATACATCGTCAATATCTTTTCCAGATAAATAATTCTGCATTTCTACGACTAAGATGTCATTAATCGCATACGTATGCATGCCGTAATTAATACCGATAATGTCCTCCATCCACTTGGCAAAATCGCCTGAAAGAGCTTGGTCGCTAAAGAATGGATCTTTCTCATTGTACGCTGCACTATCAGAGACTGGAGTATAAGTACCAAGAGCACCAACTTCTGTTATTAACTTCTCATAAAGCTCTTCATTTTCCCCAAATGTTTTTCCAAGGAACTCTGCAGCTTTTTCCTTGCCTGGAACATTTAAAACATACCATGAGCTTCCTCCTAAGTTAGAGGCATTTATTGAACTCTCTATTGGCAATCGTGGTATTGGTACAACCGCCCATTTACCCGCTTGAGATTCTTCTGCTTTAATAGAAGGAGTGATCCAGTTTCCTGTAACAACTGATGCAACTTCTCCACCGTTAAAATTAGCAAGATATTGGTTCCAATCAGAGTGTGGCTTAACAATATCTGCATCAATCATCTTTTTGTATATTTCAAAAGCTGATTTCAGAGCTTCGTTACCTTCAATATTTGGAGTTACTCCATCTTCTTTTGTATACCAAGTTCCGGCAGTTTGAGTCATTGATCGTATTTCACCTAAGTCATTAGGATCAATTGAAATCATATGCTTTCCTGTCTTTTCCTTGACTACCTTACCAATTTCGATATATTCATTCCAATCGATTCCTTGCAAATCCTCAACCGTGTACCCCGCTTCTTCCAAATAATCAGTTCGAACGAACAATCCAGTTACACCTGTATCAAAAGGTAATCCATAGTTTTTACCATCCATACTAGTCGGTGCAAGCTTATATTCAGCAAAATCCTCATTATTAAAGTGATCTGTTAGCTCATAAAAAGAATCCGGAAATGCTTGTAAAAAGCTTTGTGCACGATAATCCTCGATCAATACTATGTTTGGTAAGCCTTTTGTTGTACCAGAACTAAGACTTGTGTTTAGCTTTTGAACGATATCGTCTTGTGCATTTTCGATAATTTTTAGTTTTACATCATCATTGCCATATGCCTCTTCAGCAAGCTTTAACGCTGCAATATTAAAGTTTGGATCCCATGCCCATACAGTGAGTTCATTATCATCTTTGCTTTCAGATCCTTCTTTCTCAGAGCCTGAGGAGCACGCAGCTAGCAATAATAGACTAGCTAACAATACATATAGTAATTTTTTCAATAGAATTACCTCCCGTATTTTTGTAACCGCTTTCTTGTGTATTCATCTTAACATGCATGAAAAAAAGATCGTTAGGACGATCTTTAGCTCGAATTATGAAGATTTTTGGTTTTATAAATACAGACTCAATAATTATATGACTTTTTTTAGATATTGGGATTTTCTTTAGGTTGTATTAGTGGTAAATGGATTTTCACCCTAGTTCCTTTACCGATCTGACTCGTAATAGCCACCCCATATTCTTTGCCATACAATAATTTAATCCGATCATTGACATTATTTACTCCTATACCGCTAAAAAGCTGGCGTTTGCTTTTGTGACTCGGTAATCTATGCTCCCGATTGACTTGCATACCATCTCCGTTATCAACTACTTCACAAACAAGCTTCTCGCCTTCTTGAGCTATCATAATATGTATATACCCATCAGATTTTTTATTGAACCCATGGAAAAAGGCATTTTCTATAAAGGGCTGTATAATTAATTTTGGTAGCTGAAATGCTAAGCAGTCTGGTGAAATATAATAATTCACTTTAATTCTTTGCCCATATCGCATTTGATTAATAAACGCATAGTTTTTCATGTTCATTAGTTCTTGTTCAACTGATATCGTTTCACTAATATTACCCACTGTATTTTGTAGTAGTGAAATCAGTGCACGTATCGTTTCCCCAGCATTTTCTTTATTCCCTTGCTCTACCATGATTTTAATAGAAGCTAGTGTATTATATAAAAAGTGCGGATTAATTTGTTGCTGTAACGCTGCTAATTCAGCTTTACGTTGTTTCTTTTGTGTTTCCATTAACTCCTCGACATAATCATGGAGTTCATCGAGCATATAATTAAACGTATTTGCTAATTCCCTTGTTTCATAACTCCCCGAAACTGTGACATATTGATCAAAATCATATTTAGGCATATTTGATATTTGCTTCACAAGATTTGTTAAAGATTTGGTAAGGCGTCTTGATATAAGAAAAACAATGAATAAGGCAATACTAACGATCGTAATACTAATGAAGATAATTGCTTTCGTATCGATTAAATTTTTCATGACAAGCTTTTTATCAACCAAATTAACAATATACAGATCAAAGGAGGGTAAGTATTCTGTTAAAATAATCTGATTTCTATCCATTACAATCGCATTTTTATAGTCCAATCCATCCTCATCAATTTCTTTTGCATGTTTTAATAGCTCTTTATCTTTTTTTCCTATCCATTCTTCACGATTACTTGAGATCATTAAACCCTTGCTGTCTAATATGACAATATCATTACCATCACTCGTATAATTGGTATAAAACTGCTTGAATTCACTTTCCTCCATCGCAATATAAAGGACGCCATAAATATATCCTGATGTACGCTCCGTTAAAGCTTTTGAAGCGATAATTGTCGGTTTTCCAGAATATCTATTCATTCCATTCGGATAATCATAATGATACATCAGTTTTTGGGGCTGATCATACGCTTTCACGGTGATCGTATGTGTCGCCAATTCTTCTGTAGGAATGGACCATATAGCAGTATTAGTAGCAAAGTGCCGCCCATTTACACCTAGCAAATTAATTCCAACATCATAGGCATCTAGATGCGATTCCATGCGACTCATTTGTTCTCCCATTTGATAATAAGATTTTGACATGGACAATGAATCTGAATCGCTTTGCATAAGATAGTTTTTAACCGTCACACTATCAGATATGTTATTTACTGCAGTCACAATCGAGTAACTGAAAGATTCAAAACTGTTTTTCATTTGATTAATGACCTTCGAGTTTGTAATACTGAAAGTTTCCATAAATAGCCGCTCTGACATTCGGATCGTACTATAAGTAATCGTTACAGAAATGGTTACGATGCTAAGCACCATCACAATAAACATTTTAATAAATAAACTATTATTATTTAATTGTGTAAAGATCTTTTTCATTTTCTTCGCTTCTTTGTCTGGTGAAATTGTTTTCGATACTTACTTGGTGATGTTCCCTTCATTTTCTTAAATACTTTGCAAAAATAACTATGATCTGAATAGCCAACTAAATGACTAATTTCAGATATGGGAGTAGTGTCTTGTTTTAATAATTCAGTCGATTTTTCGATACGCACTTTATTTAAATACTCATTAAACCCTTCATTATTATTCATACTAAAATAATTTGATAAATAGGAAGGGTTAAAGTGAAAATGATCCGCCATTTCCGTTAAACTAAGTGACTCTGCATAATGTTTATCAATATAATTAAGTAATTTCTGCATATTTGGCTGAACCATATTTAACCTTTTTTCCGTAATTACGTACCTTGCTGCCGTAATAAATGCTTCTAATTGAAGAAGTGCTTCTCTTGCTGTTGTGGCACTATCAATTGTTGCTAAATAACCATATTTCGCTTCTTCCAAATGTTGATTCTCATATTTCATATTTCCTAATAATGTCGTTACATTAAAAATAATATTTCCAATGAATGATTTAAATGCGAAAACTTCCGCTGTATAGTGTTGAGCTAAATAGTCGGTATGCTTCTCCAAGTAAGTAAAAGCATCTTCAAACCGTTCGCGTTTAAAAACCTCTATGAAATGTGTTAACTGAAAAGGTTCTTCTCCTTTTGATTCAAGTGGAAATTCATCATAAATAAACACCGTCTTTTCAGGCAAATAAAAGCGATACTGCATCAATTGCAACAACTTTTGCTCATGCATATTCTTCAATTCAGAAAAAGTGGTAAATGGCTCACTAAGGGAAAAAGCAATATCCCATTCAGAAACTTCTTTTGATTGAGCAAGTTTTTTTATAAAATATTTAATTGTGGCAAGTTGATGCTCATCCACATTTAATAAATAAGTGATTGTATTTTCAGTTAGAGTAAGAGTATGGCAAATAATACGGGTTAGTTCATCTTCCAACACACTGGAGATATATTGTCTCAATTCCGAAAGTTCTTTGTCACCTTTCCAGTTTCCTTCTTCAGCCTCCACTCCAAATAAGCAATAATGACTGTGTGGAAAAGCTTCTTTTATAATGGTATATTCATCTTCCACATCAAATCCAGACATTACCCGATCAAGCACGCGGCCGATCGAAGAATGTGGATTTCTTTCATTTTTCAACAAACGAAAGGAAGTAAGTTTACTTGCAGCATGTTGCAATGATTTTAATAACTCCGGACCTTCTAATTTAGGCTTAAGAATATAATCTGACACCCCATGTTGAAATGTCGAACGAACATAATCAAAATCACCAAAGCTGCTTAAAACAATAATTTCTATTTGTGGATAATCTCTTTTTATTATTTTCGTTAATTCTTCTCCATCCATCACAGGCATGACCATGTCAGTAATTACGATATGAGGCTGTTGCGTCTCTATCATTGCTAGGGCTTCCTTACCATTGGAAGCTTCACCGACAATTTGAAAGCCTTCTTCCTCCCATTTGATATAATGCTTTATTCCTTGTCTAATTAGAATTTCATCATCAACTACAAGTACTTTACACCATTCACGTACTGACATAATTATCCCCCGCTCGTCCTACTAATAGATATATTTAATTATAGCATGGGTGTAGTGAACGATATTATGTATTTATATATCATTCCAATCCTGCCGCAACCATAATTGAGTGTTAAAAAGTTCCAAGCTGTTAACACCTGTCATCGTACCAATTTTGTATACATTCTTATTGGAATTCATACAAAAAGGGACATAGATGCATTCAAATAGAGATACTAGTAAGTTTTAGATGATTTAGTGACCGCTGAACAGCCACTCAGGGAATTTACTGGCTACTCGACAAAGTTTACGGCTACTACAGTAGTAGTTTCACGCAATAAAAAAACAGGAGCCATGTCGGCTCCCGCTTTTTACTTTTCAATCGTAATAATATTATCCTCTTTTATTTCAACATTACCCTCTTTGTTGATCTTCACGTATTCACCTTCGAATAGATTTGTGAATATGATCGGAGTAATGCTGGATGACGCATTGTCCTTAATATAGTCTAAATCGACTTTCAACAATGGTTGTCCTTTTTCCACACGATCGTCTTGTGAAACTAATGCTTCAAAACCTTGTCCATCTAATTTAACCGTGTCTATACCTACATGAATTAAAATTTCTCTTCCTGAGTCAGATAAAATACCCATAGCATGTTTTGTTGGGAAGAAATTAATGATTGTCCCATCAACAGGTGAAACAACCGTACCTTCAGATGGCATGATCGCAAATCCATCTCCCATCATTTTTTCAGAAAATACCGCATCTGGAACTTCTGACAATGGTAGAATTTCTCCTTTGATTGGTGAAACAAACACATCATTTGCATCGTTACTTAAATCAGCTGTGTTCACTTCTTTGCTAGGTTGTTCATCGACTGTCCGAGGTCTTTTACCACTAATAATATCATGCATTTGTCCTTTAATAATTTCGGATCGAGGACCAAATATAGCTTGAATATTATTTCCAACCTCAAGTACACCTGCTGCACCTAATTTTTTCAACTCGCCCTTGTTTACATCTTTAATATCTTTAACAGATACACGTAGACGAGTAATACAAGCATCTAAGTTAGAAATATTTTCTTGTCCACCCATTGCATCAAGAATATGATAAGCAAGATCAGCATTCCCCTTCGTACTCTCTGCTTCATCTTCTTCCACTTTTTCTCGTCCAGGTGTCATCAGATTAAATTTACTAATCATAAAACGGAACAAGAAATAATAAATGACCGCAAAAACTAGACCTACTAGGATAGCAATCCACCATGGTTCCCTACCTGGTAATATTCCAAATAGGAAGAAGTCGATTCCTCCACCAGAGAAAGTATAACCTATATTCACATTTAGATATGTCATTAAAACAAATGATAACCCATCTAAAATGGCATGGATTAAGAATAGTATTGGCGACAAGAATAAAAATGAAAACTCAAGTGGCTCGGTAATCCCTGTTAAGAAGGAAGTTAAAGCTCCAGAAGCTAATAAACCAGCTACAAGCTTTTTCCTTTCTGGTCGAGCTGCATGATACATCGCTAGCGCCGCCGCTGGTAAACCAAACATCATAATTGGAAACTCACCAGCCATAAAATTACCCGCTGTAATATCTACACCGTCTTTTAATTGTGCAAAGAAGATCGTCATATCACCGCGAACAATATTACCCGCAGTTGTAGTATATGAACCAAATTCATACCAGAATGGAGCATGAAAAATATGGTGCAATCCAAATGGAATGAGTAATCGTTTAATAAATCCAAAGAAGAATACAGCGAAATACGTACCTTCCTCCATCAGCCAAAGAGATGCACTATTCATTCCCGATTGAATTGGTGGCCAAATAATCATTAATAACAATCCTACACCAAAAGATACTGCCGCTGTAGCAATTGGAACAAAACGTTTCCCAGCAAAAAAACCAAGGAAAGAAGGCATTTCAATATCATGAAACTTGTTATAACAGAATGCTGCGATCAGACCTGCGATTATTCCGCCAAAAACACCCGTTTGTAATGTTGGAATTCCAAAAACAAGGGCATAACCAGGGTTATCAGCAAGCATGTCTGGAGTAATTCCCATCCATGAACTCATCACCTGATTCAGTATTAAATAACCAACGAGTGCTGCAAGTGCGGCTGCACCATCTTTTGCTAACCCAATCGCAACCCCTATCGCAAAGATAAGTGGTAAGTTAGCGAAAATAATATTACCGGCATCTTCCATAACCGTTGCTGTTAATTGTATCCAATCAGCTGATAGGAACGGTAGAAAGTTTAGCATCGTATCTTGTTGAGCTGCATTACCTAAACCTAGTAATAACCCCGCTGCTGGTAGTAAAGCGACAGGTAACATTAAGGCTTGTCCTATTTTTTGTAATACACCAAATGCTTTCTTAAACATTTGTTCATCCTCCTGAAATTATCATTAATGCTTCTCAAAGTAAGGCAACAAAAAAAGGCATGAGAAAAAAAGATGATGAAAATAAGGTATGAACCCCTATTTCCCCTCAATCTTCTTAACTCATGCCTGATCGAATCAGTAACACGTTATTATGATTTATTATTTCATTTTTGTTTGAATTCGCTGCAGATGTAATGTTAAATAAACTGCCTCTGCATCATATACATGTTTTTTTAGTGTTTGCTGCATCACTTTGATTAGCTTCCAAGCTAGATTATAGCATACTGGATATTCCGTTTTCAATAGTTGCGCGATTTTTTCCGGTTCCGCTACTTCCTCGTCCCTGACAACACGCTCGATTGTAAACCTTAGATGACGAATAAGCCGCAAATAATCAATACTGCTTTTGTTAATCACCACATCAAATTGCTCTTCAATTATTATTACAAGCCGGGCAATTAAATCGGAATGTAAAGCTAAATCCCGAACATTTTTATTCATAAGTGCACTATGGATGTGCAGGGCGATAAACCCGATCTCACCTTCTGGGAGTGCCACGGTTAGATGTTTGTTAATCATTTCCGTCACTTCAGTAGCAATCGCGTATTCGTCAGGGTAAAGTCCCTTCGTCTCAAGTAAAAATGGATTACGAATACCAATTCCTTTTTTTATCCGACTAACTGCAAATGCCAAATGATCTGTCATCGCGACGTGGATATGTTCATTCAGGGGGGCAGATACTCGCTTACGTATCAGTTCAACAGCAGAAATAATCACTTTTAAAATAGTATCATCTAAGTTGTATAGAAGTTCCTTATACTGCTTTTGCTCATCTGGATCTTTCAATACAAATAATTTCTCCACTTGCTCCTGAACAATTCGATCTCCTGACTTTTTACCAAAACCGATTCCTCGCCCAATGACCACCACTTCATCATCATCTTCATTTGTAGCAATTAAGACATTATTATTTAAACTCTTTTTGATCAAGTATTTATCCATCGATACCTCTCCATTAATGTTCATAGTATCTATTTTACCGGTTTCGGGCGAGTTTGTCGTTTTTATAGGCGCATTCGAACAGTTTCAATTTTATAAATTAGAATGAACTAATATTCTCTCCATATGCCTGATGAAGCTCTTTTACATACTTACCATTTTCCCCAGGAAATCGGACCGGACCCAATATGTTCACTGGTATGATTTCTTGAATAGAGTTGGTAAAAAAGATTTCATCTGCTTCTTCCAATACAGCTTCTTGATATAATCCCTCATGAACTGGCAATTCAAGTAAACGTGCTAAATTCAAGATATATTGACGTGTAATCCCATTTAATATCCCTGTTTCAAGGGATGGCGTAAATACGGACCCATCTTTTATCCAAAATAAATTTGATGTAACACCTTCTGCTAAAAATCCGGCTTCAGTCAGAAATATCCCTTCCCTACTCGGGTTAGATCCTAGCTCTCTCTTCGCTGCTACATTATTGAAAAAATGATGCGATTTCAATCGGGTTGCTGTTTCCGGTGTATTACGCCGGAGTTGCAAAACCACTGCTTCCTTTTCTCCCAGCGGCTTCATCTTCGGAAGTGGCTTTTGAAACATAATAACTGTCGGCCTATTATATCCTTCCGTTTGTAAACCTATTTCACCCACACCCGCGGAAACATTAAAGCGAATATATGAATCCTGGAGACCGTTCAACCGCGACAGTTCTTCAACAATACCGCGCACCTCATCACAAGTAAACTTTCTTACAATATTCAGCTCATCAAGCCCTGCATTCAGACGTTTCAAGTGATCATCTAATAAAAATGGGTGCCCATCGTACGTGCGAAATGTTTCAAAGACGCCAAGCCCATATAAGTAACCATGATCAAATGGAGATATTGTTGCTCTCTCTTTTTCAATAAAATCGCCATTTAGATATAAAAACATATTAACGCACTTCCGTTCGATAGCGTTGAAGGAAGTTTTTTAAAAGTTGCTTCCCTGCTTCCGTCATAATCGATTCAGGATGGAATTGAACTCCTTCAACCGCTAGTTCTCTATGCCTAATTCCCATAATTTCATCTGAATCAGTCCAAGCCGATACCTCTAAACAATCAGGTAGATTCTCTTTGTTGACGATTAAGGAATGGTAACGCGTCGCGCGAAAAGGATTATCTAGCCCGGAGAAAACTGTTTTTCCATCATGTAATATCGCAGATGTTTTTCCGTGCAGCAATCGTTCTGCTTTTATAACTTCACCGCCAAATACTTGACCAATAGCCTGATGACCAAGACAGACACCGAGGATTGGAATTTTCCCGGAAAAATAACGGATCGCTTCCAGCGAAATTCCCGCCTCATCTGGGGTACAAGGTCCTGGAGAGATCACCAAATAATTCGGCTCAAGCTGAGTAATTTCATCAATAGATATATTATCATTTCGTTTAACCAAAATCTCTTCTCCAAGTTCACCAAAATATTGTACAAGATTATATGTAAATGAATCATAATTATCTATCATTAATATCATGCGTTTTCCACCTTACTTTCCGCTACTTCTTTTGCCTTCCAAAGCGCACGTGCTTTTTTCAGTGATTCTTCATACTCCGCCTTCGGATCTGAGTCAATCACAATTCCAGCACCTGCTTGTACATGGCACATCCCATCTTTAATAAGCATCGTCCTAATGACGATATTAAGGTGTAAATCCTCGTTAAATCCAATCCATCCTAGTGATCCCGTATAAACACCGCGCTTAACGGACTCAAGCTCTTCGATAATTTCGAGTGTACGAACTTTTGGCGCTCCTGTGATCGTACCACCTGGAAATGTAGCTTCAATTAAATCATAAGCACTTTTTTCCTCAGCAAGCTGACCACTTACATGTGAAACGATATGCATGACATGGGAGTATTTCTCGACCGTCATTAATTCATCTACTTTGACAGAACCATATGCACATACCTTACCTATATCATTACGTTCCAAGTCAACAAGCATGATATGCTCTGCTTGCTCTTTTTTATTTTCCATTAACTCATTTGCAAGTCTTTGGTCATCTTCGTCATCCATCCCACGCGACCTTGTACCTGCAATTGGTCTCGTACTCACAATATCGCCCGACTTTTTAATTAATAACTCCGGGGAGCCGGAAACTATTTGGAATTCTGGCGTATGAAAATAGCCCATATATGGAGAAGGATTAAGGATACGCAGCTCTTTATAAATATCAAATGGTGGAATTTCTAGCTCTTTTGACTGTCTAACCGTCAAGTTTACTTGAAAAACATCACCTTCTTCTATGTATGCTTGCACTTTTTCAACTGCAGTGACAAACTCCTCCTCAGTAAAAGAAACTTGATGTACACTTTTAAGTTTTGATGGAGTAGTAGTTATTTCAGTATTTTCTATAGATTCAGTTAACCATCTTTTATTAGCAGACAAAAGCTTTTCCTTAGCATCACCACGATTTAGCACCATGATCCATAGGCATTCTTCTTCATGATCAAAAACTACCCATTCATCAAAAACTAAAAAATAAATATGTGGAAATTGTAAATCATCGTCTGCCATATTGGGTAGTCTCTCAATGGACCAAGTGTAATCATAACTTATATACCCAATCGCACCACCTTGAAAATCAGGAAGTCCTGGTATTGGGGTAAAGCTAAATGGCTTCATCCATTTCTCTAACTCCAACAAAGCTTTTCCAGATATCATCGTACGTTTACCTGACTGTTCAATCGTAATTTCGTTGCCACTTGCTTGAAAAACAGCAAATGGTGTTATCCCAGCAATGCTATACCTTCCAGTGCGGCCACTTTCGAGTAGCACATGACGCTCCTGTTCTTTTGTTTCATGCACATATACTTGAAAGAATCTTTCTTTTGTAAATGGAACCTTTTTATATAAAATTGGATTATTATCCATTGTAAACTCACTTCCTGTCTTTAATTATAAATTATTAAAGTATAATTTTTAGCTTCATCATATCATATTTTGATCCAGTTACTTTATTTTTATATAGAAGTCAAGTCGTTTTTCCATTTTAATCTATACACTTTCGGCTTATACTAGCTTATAAGAAAGGAGAGATGAAAATATGTACAAAAATCGACTTGAATCAATACTTGCGTCATTAGAGATATATCGCAGCAAGATAATCAATAATGAACTTGTTTATTATGATGAAGAAGCAAATATGAAAGATACTCAGCGCTATTATCATCGATTCAAATTTCAACTACCAAGTAGCCGTAAAAAGTTTTTTCAGTTACATACAATCGTGAGAAACTCCCATAAAAATATACTTCCTTATTTTATTAGTAAAGATGAATACTTATATACCTGGGTTGATTTACAGCCAAATGGGATTGTAAAAAATATTTATTCAGGTGAAGAAATGAAGCCCGCCGATTTAATCAAACAAGACTTTGAGGTCCAGATTAGGCATGTTGATTATGAAAGATTACAGCCAAAGGAGAATACTACTGAATTAATTTCGATAGATTTAAAATTTAATGCGGAGCATATCGTTCCACAATCTTGGTTTAGTGGGCGAGAGCCAATGAAAGGCGATCTGCATCATTTATTCGCGTGTGATCCCCAATGCAATGCCATTCGATCTAATTTTGAATATCATGATTTTGTCAATTACAGTCCGGAATCTCCTAATGAAAACATTCGTAATCATTGCGGAGTCGCATCATTCGAGTTATTCGAACCAGAATATGGAAAAGGAACTATTGCTCGTGCGATGCTATATTTTATTCTTCGCTATCCTGATGGGATTCGGAAATCCTTTAGAAAAAAAGTTGATTTCACATTATTAAGGAAATGGAACCAGCAATTTCCTCCCAGCATTTACGAAAAGCATCGCAACCAAGCAATTTTTCATATTCAAGGAAATCGTAATCCATTTATTGATTATCCAGAACTTATCGATGAGTTTTATTTTCCATTATGAAAATGGAAGGATGAATACGAATCCGAAAGAATATAAGATTTGCATTGAATGTTTCATTAACGGTTCTAATCATTTTCCCTTGCTTTTTTCTCATTTTGTCGCTAATTACCGATAATTTGAGATTCCTTACTTTCAGCATTGCCCCAATACTTAGTGCAGGAATGACAGGACTAATGGTTACATTGCTGCAAATAAAGAAGGATAATAGACATACTTACATAACATCCTGTCTTTAAAACAAGCGGGATGTTTTTATTTTACGTAATGTCATTTCTTTTTTATTATACCCTAGCCTAATTTCACTAAGTTTCCAATAAGTTTCATCATCATTGGATGTAACAGACTTACATATAGACTTCTATTAAATCACTTGGTGTCTTTTCACCACCAGTACAGCAAATACTTGGATATCTTTTTCCTTTAAAAAACAAAAACACTCATTTCCCAAGTCTTCATCTGTTGGAAAAGAGCGTTTTTTTCATGTTATTTCGCCGTTATTTGCATACCTTCTAAAGCTAAAGCATAATGAACGGCATGTTTAAGCGTTGCAAAACATTTTAATTCCTGTAGATAAACCCCGCTGGACACGAGCTGCATACTTAAATCTGGAGATATTCCAACAATGATTGGCGTAGCCCCAACCAAGGCAACTGCTTGTGTCACATTTTCCAATAATGAAATAAAATTATTATCCATCTCATTCATTCCAGTAACATCAAAAATGATAATATTAGATTGATAGTCTATCGCACCTTGCAACGTTTTCTCAATCAGTTCCGTTGATCTACTTTCATCAAACCGTCCCATCATCGGTACAACCACAATATTCTCCAAAACAGGTATAATTGGTGAAGATAAATCGTTGACAAGTTTTTTCAGTTCCCGAGTCCTATCTTCAACAATTGCTTCAAGTGTAGTAATCTCATGTTGCTCCTTACTGTTTAAAAGCTCTTTAATATTTTCAGTAGATGAAATATTCGATAGAGTAAATTTAATTTCGGTGACATCATCCCCTAAAAAAGGGTGTTTCGTAATTTGATACCAAATCTGTTCTTTAAATAATACGGAAAGAATGCCGGCCCAGTGTCCTGCAAGAAAACTTCCTGGCTCTTTTTTATTTTGTAATCGATTAATTTTGAGTTCCCAGTCATCCTTTAACTCAATAATCGCTTCTTTTTTTTCAACGGAAAATTCTAAAACTGTAAAGGTTCCCCACCCGGCCCTTTTGTAGATATTTGGGAGGAGGGCTATTATCTCCTCCTCGTTCTCCGCTTTGCCTGCAAAAAAGTCGCTAACTATTTTACCTGTTCTATAGCCAGCTGCTTCCATAACAACGCGTGCACTTTCTTCCCCCGTAATTTCTTCAATCGTGTCTAAAAATGTTTTAAATGCGGTATCAATCCAGAATAAAAGAACATTATCACCTTCGTATTTAAGGGACCCACTATCCATACCCCAAGAAAACTGGACACCATCAACTGTCTTTACATGCTCATTTGGCTTCATGCAATTTGCCTCCCCAAAATTCTCTACATTTTAAACCATGAGATTGTTGATAAAACTGCTTGAATATTACACCTAAAAATCTGTATCTTCCAAAAGTAAAAAAACTTACTTTTTCAGATTCACTTCTATAAACTTACCATGTGAAAGCCTGCGGAGTTGTACTTCTAGATCGAGTTGTCTACCATACTTTTTCAACTCACGTTCTTCCCTAGATGTAACAAGGGATACAACAGTACCTGCTGCCCCCATTCTGCCTGTCCTACCTGAACGGTGTATGTATTGTTCAACATCGGCTGGAAAATCAGAGTGAATGACATGGGTCAATCCTTCGATATCTAGCCCTCTCGCAGCAACATCTGTTGCTAATAATATTTTCACATCGCCATCGCGTAATGCCCGAAGCGCTTTTTCACGATCATTTTTTCCAAGCTCACTATGAAGAATGTCTAGTGATACTTTCTCATACTTCAACTTTTCCGCTAGTACGGTCATACTTGCAACATCACGTACAAAAACGAGCCCCTTCATCCCTTCCATAGCAGCAATCCTTCGAAGTAATTCAGCTTTTTCACGTGGTTCAGATATTAAATAATAGTGATTTACTCCCTTTGACGCAGTTTCCGTTCTCTCCACTTTAATAATTTCGGGTTTTCTGTCAATCATTGCCGTAATCAAGTCAATCTCTTTCAGGGAAGTAGCAGAAAATAATAACAGTTGACGATCATTTTGTGCTGATTTTACAATTGTTCGTACTGTTTGTAAATGTTCGTTTATAAGAAGCTGATCCCCTTCGTCAAGAACGATTGTTTTCACATCATGCATCTTTAATTTTTTTAATTTGATTAGCTCTAATATTCGTCCTGGTGTCCCCACAGCAATTTGTGGCTTTTTCTTCAATTTGTCTAATTGGCGCTTAATATTTGCCCCACCTACTAATGATACCCCGGTGATTTCCGTATCTTCTGTCCACTTTTGTAATTCTTGATAAATTTGCATAACAAGTTCACGAGATGGCGCTAAAATGACTGCTTGAAGGCTATTATTATCCACTTGAATATGTTCGACAATCGGAAGAAGGTACGCAATCGTCTTGCCTGTTCCTGTCGGTGATTGCGCGATAAGATCTTTTCCTTCTAAAATATAGGGGATAGCTCTATTTTGAATTGGAGTGGGTACAGTAAAATGAGACTTTGCCCATATTTTCTGCAACGCTGGTTTTATATTGGATAAGAAGTTTATTTCGTTTGTCATTTTTTCTCCTCATTTCACATACTACAAGATTCTTCTTCCATCATACTACAATCCTTTACAGTAATAAAAATTCTACCAGCTTTAACAATCATTTTATAGAAGAGTTTTTATTTATATAAAAGGTAATCAGTAAATTTCCGGATTTATTACATCTCTCCCTTGTTTATAAATTTACTGTGAAGTAAAATAGTATGATTAAAACACATTGGTAAATGCTTTTACTTGACGTCTATAAATCATATATTGACAATTATGTAATATATGGAGCCAATGAAAATAAAGTGCTACAAAAGGTATTGTTTTATTAAGAAGAAAATAAACTGAATTAGTGACCTATGATTGTGGATGAATTAGAACTGGCAAGGTTAATTGAATGATTAAAAAGAAAAGAAAGGGGTAATTAAAAATGGATAAAAGATTAATTGATATTCAACAAAGGGTAACGAAGGAACACAGAGACATTACGATGTTTGTACAGCATATCTTTGATGAGTACAATAAAAAGATAGAAGAACATCGACGTTTAACTGCGTCGAATGCTCTAGCTGGAGTAAAGACAACCGGGGTGGAAGAAAAAGCATTCTACGATACCATATATGAAACCAAACGATGGATACTTGATGTGTTGGAGCGTACCACCCAAGACTTCGAACATTCAGGGGATAAGAACTGGAATAAAAATTTTCGGGACAATATAGATAATTAACTAAATTTCACCTTAAACCTTTTCCTTCTTCTATAAAGACGGGAATTTTCACTTACTGGATATTATCTAACTAATTATTTCAGTTATTTATTATGATCGGTCAATGGTGAAAAGAATCTTTTTCGATGTAATCGATATAAACATCATGAAACGTTTTTAGTAGCAATGACTTATAGCTTGATCCGTAACATGCTTTGATTAGAACGATGGCTTCACTAATTATCCTTCTGTTTTCCGGCCTATTTTCATAAGATTAAATCAAGCCCGGACAATGCCGGGCTATTATTTACCTTTTAGTTTATTTAACAGCGTTATATTCTGACCAGCTGTCCCAGTATAATTCTTAATACCATATTTCTCAGCAAGCTTTGCTCTATGGCTATAACTCGAATCCAACTTATTAGCTTTCATCCAATCTATTATACTATTCGTGTTGACAGTCGATGTAGGATTGGGGTTCATGACAGGTTGGTCGCCTTTTAGTTTATTTAACAGCGCTATATTCTGACCAGCTGTCCCAGTATAATTCTTAACACCATATTTCTCAGCAAGCTTTGCTCTATTGCTATAACTCGAATCCAATTTATTAGCTTTCATCCAATCTATTATACTATTCGTGTTGACAGTTGATTTAGGTTTGGAGTTCATGACAGGTCGGTCGCCTTTTAGTTTATTTAACAATGTTATATTTTGAGCAGCTGTGCCTTTATAATCTTTAATTCCGTACTGGCCAGCCAACTTAGTACGATTCACATAGCTCGGATCCATCCCATTTAGTTTCATCCAATCTACAATACTTGTCTGTTTATTGATTGTAGTTGATTGCACTGGTTTACTTTGAACTGGACCAGATTCAGTCTTAGTTGGCTTATTTTCAATTGGCTCGTCTTTGACTAACTCATTTACTATATTTACAAAGTCCCCCCAGCTAATTCCCTTTGATCCATTCCGTAAATTATGTGGGCAATCCTTACCACTCCACCTATTATGCTGAACTACATTAATAAGTGCTATCTTATGCCTGTTCATCAAGATCTTAACAAGTTTTGCTGCATTTTCTACTGCCTTTTTAAAATCACTATCAATGTTAACGCAAATTTCTATCCCTATAGATTCTAAATTACCTTTTCCACGACTATCCCCGGCGTGCCAACATTGTACATCATCTGAAAATGATTGTATAACCTCTTTGTCATCAACTTGATAATGCCATGATGCAGAATAGCCATTTGATTGTAAATTAGCGTGTGTTTGAGCACCAGCCCCTTTATCATAGTTGGCTGTCTCGTGGATCGTAATAAAGTTACATGGATTACCTAACCCATATGTGTTTGAACGGTTAAAAACTAGTTGTTGTTTAATATTCATAAGATATACATCTCCTTATAATATAAAATGCAACGTGTTCATTAAACGTACAGGCAGATCACTTGGTACATGTGCTTGTTTTACAAAAAAAAATTAGTGTCCTTGCGTGTTATTTCCCCACCTTCAATCATTATTTTTATCAATGGACTAACCTCCTTCTTAAATAAAGTGATATACACTTTATTTATACAAAGACACCCACTTAGCAATTTTTTTTCATTTAACTTAAACTGAAGAAAAGATCATTGTGGGGTTAGTACATGAAAAAGAAACGTTATGAAAATATGGACGTAAATGCAAGCCTTAGTACATTTAAAGATTTACTAAAGTGGAGAAAAGAAAGAAAGGCTAAAATGAAAGATTTGTCATTCCAAGTACCGACAGTGGAAAAAACAGAAGTAGTATTTTTGCAATCCAACCGTACTATTCCAACGATCACTTGGATTGGTCATTCCACTTTTCTCATTCAACTTAACGGAAAAAACATCTTAACAGATCCTGTTTGGGCAAATCGACTTGGGATGGATAAAAGACTCTCTTCGCCTGGACTTGCCTTGCGTGAGTTACCACCAATTGATTTTGTTTTAATATCACATAGTCATTATGATCATCTTCATTATTCTTCTATTAAAAGTTTGAAAGGTGAACCAATGTTTTTGATACCAATTGGACTAGGTAGCTGGTTTAAGCGAAAAGGATTTGGCAATACAATGGAATTTACTTGGTGGGAGGAACATGAAGTGTCTGGATTGTACTTCTCTTTTACGCCAGCTCAACATTGGACAAAGCGAACGTTAACCGATACGAACCGCTCCCATTGGGGAGGTTGGATCATCAAAGATTCCGACAAACAAACGATTTACTTTGCAGGAGACAGTGGATATTTTAAAGGATTCCGAGAAATCGGGGAAAAATATCAGATTGATTATTGTTTAATGCCGATTGGAGCATACGAACCGGAATGGTTCATGGGCGCACAGCATGTAAGTCCAGAAGAAGCTGTAAAGGCTTTTCTTGATACCCAAGCTCGAATACTGATCCCCATGCATTATGGCGCATATCGTTTAGCAGATGATACACCTAAAGAAGCACTCGATCGATTGTTTGCTGAATGGAAAAAACAAGATTTGGACGATGAACGATTGAAAGACTTAAAAATTGGCGAGACGATGAGGATGGCATAGTCGGTATTGTCGGCCTATTAGCCGATACCAGTACTCTATTTACCGTTGTGGGGTTCTATTTACTTATATAGACATTCTATTTACCTTTGCGAAGTTCTATTGCCAAAGTTACACCAACATTGTTAAGGCTGCTTACTCAGTAGTAGCAGCCATTCTTTATCACTCTAACTTTGGGGCTTGCCTGTGCTTCGTTGCTTGTTCAAATGCATAGGCGATTTTCAACAATATCTGTTCGCTAAACGATGTGCCTGTAAACATGATTCCGAATGGCTCTCCATTTGGAATAAATCCGGCAGGCACGATGACAGATGGATACCCTGCTTTCGCAGCAATATCTGAACCACGGTCACCTGCGAATAAAATCGCATCTAGCTTATATTTTTGCAAAGCATAGTCGATGCCTTGCTCTCGCGATAAATACAATTCTTTTTCCAATGTATGAATATATTCCATCTCAAGTAATGTTCCGCTCGTTTTCTCGGAAGCTTCGAGTAGTTTTTGCCCGTATTTTAGCATTTCATCTGGATGATCATTATTATACAAAATCACATCCGCAAGTGAACGAATTTTATTTGAATGTGTGGTCGCCTGTAGATAGGCATTCAAATCCGATTTGAACTCATGTATCAGGGTTTCAGCTTCCCATCCTTCTTTCGCAGATGCAATCTCAATATCATTTATCAACTCCGCCCCCAGATCCCGAAGCCCATGAATGGCACCATCAAAGAGTGCTAGCTTATGCTTGCTGATCCGCTCTGTAAAAGGCCCCCGTGCTATACCGATACGCATGTCTTTTAAGCTCGTTTCCTTAAGATGTTCAGCAAAGTTGACCAGCTTTGTATTTGTTCCTGTAACCGGATCCTTTTCATCGACACCTGCCATCAAAGCTAATAAATATGCGGCATCTTTCACTGTTCTAGCCATTGGTCCTGGTGTATCTTGACTGTGCGCAATCGGAATGACACCTTTTCTGCTCACGAGTCCCACTGTCGGCTTGATACCAACTAATGCATTTTTCAAAGAAGGATTTAAGATAGATCCCGATGTTTCCGTGCCTACGGCGGCTGCAGCAAAATTGGCTGCGATCGCGGCACCTGAACCAGAGCTTGATCCACCGACATCTATCTTTCCCGGTCCATAAGGGTTCAATGTTTGCCCACCTCTTGAACTATACCCACTTGGCATTCCGACTGTCATGAAATTCGCCCATTCCGTCATATTTGTTTTTCCGAGTAAAATAGCTCCCGATTTTCGTAATTGTCCGGCTACAAAGGAATCTTCAGCTGCATAATGATCCTTCATAGCTAAGGAACCAGCGGTCGTATGCATTTTATCACCTGTGTCAATATTGTCCTTTAATAAAATTGGAATGCCATGTAGTGCGCCTCTTGACCCATGAAGCTTTCTCTCCGCGTCGAGTGCCATAGCAATCTGCAAAGCATCCGGATTTAATTCAATAACTGTACGGAGACTTTTATCATATTTAGCAATTCTGTACAAATACATTTGGACGAGATCTACAGATGATACTTCTCCTGAACCAAGCTTTTCTTGCATGTCTTCAATTCTTGCCTCAATCAGCCACTTATCATGTAGTTTTCTAAGCCTAGGATTCTTCATGTCTCATGTCTCCTTTTCTACTATTTTCAAAATAAAGAAACCACTCACGAATAAAATGAAGGAACTAATATAAAAAATAATATCTAGCGTAAATAAATCAATAATAAATCCGCCTAGCATAACTGCTCCACCTGAAAAAATCGATGTCCAAAAGTGATAACGTCCAATAACAAAGCCACGATTCGCACCATCTGTAAAATCAGCAAGCAATGCTTTTTCACTCGTTTTCTGCATCGCTCCAACAATTCCAAGGGAAATTTGTAAAACATATACTTGCCAAACCATCGAGACAATGGGGAAAAATAATAATAGTACCGCCATACCCCAACTATTGATTAGTAAAAATAATTTTCGACCCACTCTATCAGAAAGCTTACCAATGAAAAGATGGACGAGTGCTGAGCTCATCATAAATAGTCCATAAGAAATTCCGTACTGAAGGAATCCCCCACCAACTTCTTTTATAAATATTAAATAAAATGGAAAGACAAGACTGCTTCCAAGAATAGCAATGCTTTGTGAAATAACTACCCATCTCATTGGCTATACTCCTCATAAAATTCGCTCACGAATCGTTCCTTGGGATCATACTGCTTTTTCTTTTCGAAAAATTCATCTGTTAATGGATATGCTTTTCTCATTTGTTCTTTCGTTGGATAGTGATAATAAGGTAAGTAATAGCTTCCATCCAATTCAAGCGTAAGATCAATGATTTTTTTCACAACCTCACCATTTTTATCGATCTCTTTTTCCCCAATTCCTTGATTGATTAAGAATACTAAGGCAAACATATCTTCCTTCGCATAAGAAAGGATTGTTTCTTCGTTTTTAGGCACATATCGCACAGTGATATTTAATACATTCATTTCACTATCTTCTAACATTTCTCTTAATCTATCAATAAAAATCGGAAATTCATCTGTTGGTACGAAATATTCTTGAAGAATATCCGTATCACTTTTTCCTTCATAGTCTAAAAACTGAACTTCCGGACGCATTACATTGTTCCTCGATATCCACTCTTCTTTTCCATCTTTAAAGGCTTGCTTTTGCACATACCAGACGAAGTTTTTCCCCCAATCAAAATGTCGTGATAGTCCGAATGCAAATTTATTTCTGCGTACATATGTTTCATTAAGCAAATCATTAAATTCGTTCAAGTCTTTATCCTCACGATAATAATTTGTTACATACATTTCTGTTAAAAAATGATTTGGTGCGACGGATATTCGCGAATTATGCATCTCTATATTCTGGTTCGCTAATATTTCATTTTTAAAGTATGTGGGATATTCTTTATAGTCAATCCATTCATTATTTGCCTTATAAACGACATCATCCGTCAGCTCAATATCAACATCAAGAATAACCCCAAATAATCCATACCCACCATTCACAAGCCTAAACAGTTCCTCATTCTCCGTTCTGCTTACATTCAAAATCTTTCCATCCGCATTCATCAACCGAAAAGAACGAATACTATCAATAAGTGGGCCAAAGCGAATATCTCTTCCGTGGACATTCACACTCATTGATCCACCAATCGTAAAAATATTTGGAGCCTGCATCGTTTTAATTGATAGATTGTAAGGATTGATTGCTTCTTGGACATCCTCCCATGTAGCACCGCTTTGAACAGTGATCAACTTCTCTTCTGGTAGTACCTTAATGATACGATTATACGTTGTCATGTCTAACACAATTGCATCTTTAAAATACGTATGCCCGCCTTGACTATGTTGTTTCCCAGCTATTGAAATTTTCATTTCCTTCTTTTTAGCTTCTTTTAAAATTTGCTGAATTTGCTCTGTTTCTTGTCCTTGCACGACTTCTCGCACTTTAATAGGAACCAATCGTCCCACATCATTCATTAGGAGCTCATCTTGATCTTTTTTCTGTATCGAAAAGAGAAAAAAGATAGCATAACTAACAATGAATAAAATAATACATACGCTTACAATCCGCTTTGATTTCCCCAATTTGTCCCCCCTATGAAAGATACCTTTTCTTTCATTCTAGCAGAAAGTGTTTTATCAGAGACTGTAAATTTTGTTATATAATGAAAACCAACACTCACATTGCATCGTCTAATAGATATGCATGGTAAGGAGGTATGAATTTGTGAAAGAAATTGTTGCTGAAGCGCTTCAAGTGACAGAAGATGAGATAACTTTCGATCAAATCATGACAGATTATGGGCAAGCGATTTTGCAGCTCGCTTATTCCTATGTGAAAAATAATGCAATTGCTGAAGATTTAACGCAGGAGATTTTTATTAAATGCTATAAAAATTTACATACATTTCAACATCATTCTAACTTCAAAACTTGGTTATGGAGGATTGCTATTAACCATTGCAAAGATTATTTGCGGAGCTGGCACCACCGAAAGATTCTTCTTACATACGAAAATGAGGTAGAACCCGCTTCTCAACACGATCATGTAGAACAAATGGTAATTCAATTAAATGACGATAGCGAATTAATAAAAGCAATTTTGCAGTTGCCACTGAAATTACGCGAACCTATCTATCTACATTATTTCGAAGAGATGTCGATCAAAGAAATTGAAATACTCACAGGAGTAAAACAAAACACGATTAAAACTCGCATGCGCCGATCGAAAACACTTTTAAAAGAAAGTTTGGAGGGGTGATTATTCATGGAAGATAGATTAAAAAACCTCAAAAAAAGCCGGGTGTCCACACAGCTAGAATTTACTGAACGTCATCGCAACAATATTTATAAAGCGATTGAACGAGAAGCAGAAAATGAGGATGATGTGTTGCTTTCCATATTACAGCTGCTATCCGAGAAGAAAAGCGGTTTTCAATTACTCCAACAACTCATTGCTCGCGGCTTGAAAAAGTTTGAAGATAATGAAGGATCATTGTACATACTATTGCACGATCTTGAGCAAAAAGAATTCATTTTGTCCGAATGGAAACAGGATAATGTAAAACAGTATTTTCTCAATCAAAAAGGAAAAAGGCATTTACGTAAAATGGAAGCTAAACATGAGATTTTATCGAAACCACTAAAGGACTTTTTGCAAGGGGATCTAACTTATGAATAAGAAACAGTCATTTCTACAGCTCGTAAAAAGTCAGATTAAATCTAGGGAAGCTAAGGAATTCGTATCTCTTGAGCTTGACAAACATATTGAAGAAACGGTGCAACAATTAACACAATCGGGGATGTGTAGAGCAGAAGCAGTAGCCCAAGCCGTTCAGCAAATGGGAGATCCCGTAACACTTGGTTTGAATATGGGCCGTTTGCATCGACCAAAAGTGGACTGGAGCTTATTTAGTCTCTTTATTTTTTTACAAATGGTTGGGTTACTGCCACTTTTAATCACTAATTTTGAGTATCAGCCATCTATTTATCAACAAACCATGAGTGTTTTCTTAGGCATTGTTTGTGCCTTTTGCATCATGTTATTTGATTATCGAAAATTAAAAGAAAAGTTGTCGCTAGTTATTGGTCTAATTGGTGTTAATTTGATTGTACTTTTCTATTTTGGCACCTTTATAAATGGGTATCCATATATCCGATTCGGACTTTTTAATTCAAATTCCATAGCCGTTCTTCCTTTTCTTTTTATTGGATGGACAGGAGTATTTTATCGATATGGTAATAGTAATTTGTTAATGATTGGATTATTTTCCCTTACATTACTACTTTATATTCCTGTAAGCAATTTATCCAATATCTTAATATATGTTTCGATGGTTTTCACTATGTACGTATGGACCATTCGTAAACAGAGGAAACGAGTACTTGGAACATTCATCGCATTGATCATCGGAGCTTCTTCTCTTCTTATTTGGAAATATAATCCTTTCTATATGAAACATCGATTATTAGGTTTTTTAAATCCCGGAAAATATGCCGATGACTCTGGATTTATGTATGTACAAATAAAAAAGTACTTATCTGAAGCAAGCTGGTTTGGCCAAATAAAAAAACTAGAAAACTTCTCTCTCCCAGGATCACACACGGATTATGTGTTTGTGACTTTAACCTACTCTTTTGGTTGGATATTTTCTATCAGTCTTGTTCTCTTTCTTATTGCCGTCACTGTCAGATTGTGCTGGATGTCCCGTAAAATCCCGGATACATTTGGCCAACTGGTCATTATCGGTGCGGCTACTCTTTACACTGTTCCCTTTGTTTACAATATTGCGATGGTGCTCGGCTGGTTACCTCTTGCTGGATTTTGGTTGCCCTTCATTAGCTATGGAACAGTGCATATTTTAATTAATTCTGTTTTGATCGGACTTGTTCTCAGTGTATACCGGCGGAAGGATTTAGTTGCCCCTGCCATCGAAAAATAATGCAAGGAGTTTTCTATGGATACAATTGCGATTATAGGAATCATTTTTATCACGGGGATTGTGCTACTAGTTATAGTTGATTTTGTAAAACATAAAACTAGGCATATTTTAAAAAGGGCCTTCTTTTACAGCTTTATTATTTATATATTAAATGTGGCAAGACTTACGCTCGGCCATATTCACTTACCGCCTTTTACCGATATGGCTGGGATCCAAATCCAGTTCACTCCATTTTATTTTGTCGCGGACTTTGTTTCAATATATCGTCAAAATGGCTTAGATTGGTTTTTCTGGAACTCAGTCAAATTAACTTTTTATAATTTAATTATGCTTTTGCCATTAGGAATTTACTTATCCTTATTATTTAATATTAAAACAGTAAAAAAAGCAGCGCTTATTATTTTCCTTACAAGTCTTACAATCGAAATATCTCAATTGATCTTAAGTTACTTTGGAATCATCTCGATAAGAACATTCAATGTCGATGATTTGATCTTGAATACACTTGGCGGTTGTATTGGATTTGTTTTATGGCTATTGATACGAAAGACATTTATGTACATGAAAAACCGAATTTGAATTAAATGACAAAATATGAAGGTTTTCACTACTCCTTTTAAGGATTCATTAGAATATATTGCATTAGGAATTGAAGGACTGTCTTTCTCACTTCCGAAAGAAGAGATTTCACAAATGTGGCTATATACATATCAAGGAAACCGCGAGAATCTTTTATTCTACCTCAACAAGTTATTATATGAAGTTCAAAATAATAAAGAGAATTTTGAGATTATTCGCCAAAATATTATTGAAATTCTTATTGTCAAACTTCAGCGCGAAAAAAACTTAAAAGTTGAAAAAACTGACTCCAAAAGAATTAATAAAGATGTGGCATTTATCAAACAATTTATCAAGCAAAATTACCGTAATGAAATTACACTTGATAAATTGGCTGGAATCCGACATATCAATAAATATTACTTAGCTCATTCCTTAAAAAAAGATATGGGATCTCTCCTATAGAATACTTGAACCAAGTACGAATTAAAGATTTACAACTTCTCCTAGAAACGACCGATTACAAAATTGCAGACATAGCTGAAATGACTGGTTTTTCCTCACAATCTTTTTTCGCTCAATCATTTAAACGCATAACTAGTCAAACTCCCTCCATGTACCGAAAAGAAACTAGAAAAAACTTAGACACGATAGAACTCAATACATAACGTAAAGCTTATATAAGTGCAGATTTTCTGCCCATAATCTTCGATAAATATATATAATAAAATAACCATATACATTGGATTTGCACTATTGTTAAAAACATTCACCTGCAGTATGTGAAGCCACTGCGTATAGAATTAAATAAACCACCCGCAATGAGCGAGTGGTTTATTTAATTCTTTATACTTGCAGCTGTAAAATACCGTTCTCCAACCGCTCATCTACTTCTTTCGCGTCTTCGATATGCTCAATAATTTTATCATGGGCATGTGTGAAGAGACTTCTTGCTTCCTGAAGCTCTAACCTCACTTCTTCTGACAATTGTTTTTGTTCCTCTATCATTTCTTGCACCGCGCCAATATCAATTTGACTTTCTTCAATCGTTTTTAAAATAGCGTCAATTTTATCTGCGGTTTGAAAACTGACTTGAATTCCTTTATCAACTAACTGAGCACTTTTTTGCGTTGCTGTTAGTGCACTTTCTATTTCTGTTTGCAATGATGATGTCAATGATTGTATATTCGCCGTACTGTCCGCAGTGCTTTCAGCAAGTTTTCGCACTTCTTGGGCGACAACAGCAAATCCTTTGCCAGAATCACCAGCTCTTGCAGCTTCGATGGATGCATTTAACGCCAATAAATTCGTTTGCGCAGCAATATCCTCAATTACTCCGACGATCGATTGAATTTCAACAGAACGTTCGCTTAAATTCGTCATATTTTGCTCGGATGCAATGATTTGTTCTCCTAGCTCTTGAATGACATCAGCTGTGTTCTTTACTTCTTCTGATCCTTGTTGTGAATCGTCTACCATTTTATTTGATAGTTGGTTTAAAGAAACTCCTTTTTCATATAGTTCCTTTGACTTATCTGAAGTTTTTTCACTTATATGAGCAACGTTTTCGAACTTTTTCTCTATAAGATTAACAGCTTCTCCAAGTCCACTATGTTGCGAGTTTACTTTTTCATGCTGATGCACTGCTGCATTCAGTTCGCTCTTAACTTTTAAAAGCCATTCCTGATTATTCTCTTCCTTTTGTTGTAAATCAGCTTGTAATTCGTCTATTTCTAATTGCAATTGCATAATTCGCTGTTGTTTTTCTTTTTTTGCTTTAAACATATGTCTTCCTCCCACAATACTTTATACCTCTATAATAACATAATTTAACATAGATAAAGTATATAAACAGGATAAAAGATATAGGTATTTTATATTAGTCATATGTTATACTAGCACCTTTTTTGACTTTTCAATTTCCTGTGCTTTTAACTGCCTGCGTAAAATTTTTCCGCTAATTTTTGTTTTCGGTAATTCTTCCACCACTTCTATTTCACGTGGTGCAGAGTGGGCCGCAAGCCTACCTCTGACAAAAAGACGTATGTTTTCAAGCAGGGTTGGTGTGGATGTATAATCCTTGTTTAAAACGATAAACGCTTTTACAATTTCACCACGAATAGGATCAGGTTTGCCAATAACACCTGCTTCTGCCACTGCCGGGTGCTCAATTAACTTGCTCTCTACTTCAAAAGGACCAATACGTTCACCAGAAGAATTAATCATATCATCGCTTCTTCCTTGGAAAAAGATATAACCGTCATCATCCTTGGACGCTAAATCACCAGCAAGATACCAATCTGGACCAAACGGAAAATAAGAGGCATATTTAGCTTCGTCCTTCCAAACCCCTTTCATAATCGCAGGCCATGGACCTTTTATTGCTAAGTGCCCAACTTCCCCCAATGGCAGAATACTTCCATCATCGTCCAAAACAGCCGTTTCAATATTCGGTAGCGGTTTGCCCATTGAACCCGGTTTAATCGGTTCTGTCGGTAAGTTCACGATTAATTGTGCACCTGTTTCTGTCATCCACCATGTATCATGGATCCGTAAATTCAAATTTTCCACACTCCAGTAGATGACCTCAGGATTAAGCGGCTCACCAACGCTTAATATATGACGTAGCTTGCTTAAGTTATGGCGATCAAGTGCTTCACGCCCTTCTGCCATCAACATGCGGAAAGCAGTCGGCGCGCTATACCAAACAGTTACTCCTGTTTTTTCGATCGTTTCGTACCAGCTGTCAGCATTAAAGCGCCCCCCATGAAGAATAACAGTTGCCCTGTTTAAAAGCGGTGCGAAAATGCCGTAAACACAGCCGGTCACCCAGCCTGGATGCGCTGTGCACCAATACACATCATCTTCTTGTATATCTAACACCCAACGCCCCGTTATGTATTGCTGAATCATTGCCCTATGAGCGTGAATGATTCCTTTCGGCTTCCCTGTAGAACCACTCGTATAATGAATATTCAACCCATCATCAAGATCAACCCATTCAATAATATGCTCATCTGTTTCGACAGTGCCTAGTGCTTGTGGAATCGAAATAACTTCAGAAGAAACTGGATTTTTATCCGTAAGGAAAATCGATTCAAGACTTGGTAGATCCTGTAGTGGCACCCTTTGTAAATATTCTTCATTTGTAATCAGGTATTTCCCTTCACAATCTAAAATCCGATCACGGACAGCTTCTTCCATAAACGCTTCAAACAGTGGACCAACAATCGCACCTAGTTTAATTGCTGCTAATATTGCAATATGACATTCTGGATGCTTCGGTAAAAATACAAAGAGAAAGTCTCCTTTTTTCACCCCATGCTTTTTCAACACTTGCGCCCATCTATCTGTCTCGTTTTTCAATTCCCTATAGGTGAGTTTCCATTCATTCCCTCCATCTACATAATGAAGAGCTGTTTTATTTCCATAACCATCAGCTACGTGACGGTCCACACATTCATAAGCCATATTCACTTTACCTGTTTCATGCCAACTAAAGTTTTTTTCAATTTCTTCCCATGCAAGTGATTTTTGATCACCAAGATCGGATTGCACATTATATATACCTTTAAATGGAGGAATTACTTGTTGTCTGCTCATTGTCGTTCTCCTTTACCACTTTATTTAAATTTAGAAGGCTTAAAATTTCTGCCTTTTTCTCTGCAAGTAGTACATCGCCTCTTGAGCGGGGCTTTACTTGAGTAATTGCTATTTCCGCGTATAATTCACCGGGCTGTCCCCGTAAAATAAAAATCCGATCACATAAATAGAGGGCTTCATCAATATCATGTGTCACAAGCACCATTGTTGTTTGCCGCCTTTTCCAAATGGATAGCAACAAATCTTGAAGTTGCATTTTTGTAAAAGCATCGAGCGCACTAAATGGTTCATCTAATAACAACACATCCGGTTCAGTAATAAGGGACCTAGCAATCGCAGTTCGTTGCGCCATTCCGCCTGATAAATCTTTGGGATAATGACCTTCAAAACCGTCAAGTCCGACAAGTTCAAGCAAATCCTTGGCAAGCTTTTTTTGTTCTACCGATTGAACACCAAAGCAAATATTGTCTTGGACAGAAAGCCAGGGCATTAAGCGTGGCTCTTGAAACATCATTCCAACTTTACTATTGGATAAGGTAAACGTTCCTTCATATTCACCATCAAGCCCTGAGAGAACTCGCAGCAAGGTGCTCTTCCCACAGCCGCTTGTACCCAAGACCCCAATAATTTCTCCTTCTTCCATCGAAAAAGTCACATGTTGAAAACCAGTTTTTCCATTATTAAATGTACGACTCACATTCTGAACTGCAAGCAATCTCATTACCTCCTTTAACGCTGATTTGATAAGCTATCTTGCCAGCGAAGTGATTTCTCTTCTAATTTTTTTAGCAATGAATCGGTTATTTTACCAATAACTGCAAATAAGCAAATACTTGCAATAATCAATTCAGGTGAATACGTATTTTGTCCTACGACGAGTAAGTAACCAAGTCCTTGACTTGCGCCCATAATTTCTGCAGCAACAACGAACATCCAGCCAAGCCCCATGCCACTCCGTAAGCCAACTAGGAATGATGGTAAGGAAGCTGGAAGAATAATTTTTCTCAACGTTTCAGTTGAAGTGAATCCATAAATTTTCCCAACTTCAATTAGTTTTCGATCTACTCCTTGAATCCCAGAAACAATATTCAAATAGACTGGAAAAAAAACACCGACAGCGATTAATACCACTTTTGAAGATTCACCAATTCCCATCCAGAGGATAAACAGGGGCACCCACGCAAGTGATGGAATCGACCGAAATGCCTGTATAAGCGGATCCATTAGTTTTTCCAATACAGTAAAATATCCTACTGCTGACCCAAACAAGACCGCAGCTATCGTTCCGAGTAAGAAACCTGCCGCAACTCTAAACACCGTTGTTCCAACATGACCGAAGAGTGTACCTGCTGCGCCCATTTCGAAAATTTCTTGCACGATCCTAGTTGGTGCTGGTAACAGATGAGCTTCAATTAGTCCAACTCTCGCTGCTGCCTCCCAAAAAATTAATAGAACGAAAGGAATAATACTTCCTAATAACCATTTCTCATTATTTTTCCATAGAGAATTTTCAGTCAAGCGCGTCTTCGGCTTTCCCACTGCAACTCCAATTGTTTCGCTTCTTTCACTCATCTTCATTACCGCCCTTTACTTATTGAAATTAAATGCGTAAGCGCTGGAGCAAGACATATGTCCTAAAATCAACTATCAATTATAAACAAATTTATTCTCTATCAGCATCGAAATAGCTTGAGTTAATTAAGTCATCTACGACTTTTTCAATATTTGTTTTAGATTCAATGATACCTTCCGATTTGAGCACATCACCAGCTGCTTGAATCACATCCCTTTGATCATCTCCCGGTGCCGAAGTAGAAAAATCATTACGCTCAAGCTGAATTTTTGCTACATCTAAATCAATTTGTGCTTCTTTTGCTAAAATTTCTGCCGTTTCTTCTGGATTATCAATCGCCCATAAGCGCGCTTGTTCATATACTTCAATTACTTTTTTCACATAATCAGGATACTTTTTCGCAAAATCTTCACGAACGTTCAATACGCCATATGTGTTAAAATCCGGATTTCTGAAGAAGAGATTAGCTCCGACTTCCTTTTCTACACGAGCCATATGTGGATCTAGTCCTGCCCAGGCATCAACCTCACCTGCAAGAAGTGCTGCTGCACCATCTCCATGCTGTAAATTGACGATTTCCACATCTTTTGCAGATAGACCACTATCTTCTAGCGCTCTTAATAAAAATATATAAGGATCTGTTCCTAATGTTGCCGCTACTTTTTTCCCTTTTAAATCTTCAACTGCTGTAATTGTTTTGTCAGTAGAAACAAGCGCTGTCCATTCAGGTTTAGAATAAATATATACAGATTCAATTGGAGAACCTTTCGCTTTCGCCATTAGTGCTGCTGCTCCAGCAGATGATCCAAAATCAACACTTTTGGAATTTAAGAACTCAAGGGCTTTATTACTTCCATGACTTAAAACAAACTCGACTTCAATCCCTTCCTCTTCGAACAACTTTTCAGCAAAGCCTTTTTCTTTTAAAACAAGACTTGTTGGCGAATAATGTGCATAATCTAGAATTATTTTTTTCGGTTTACCCGGCTCTTCACTTGCATTTGCAGAGCAAGCTGCTAACGCAACCGCTAATGTAAAGATTAATAATGTTTTAATAGTCCATGATTTCATTTGAAATCCCCCCACTTATATAATTAATCACATAATATTACTTGGTTTAACTTTATACATGATAGATAAGAACCTCTTTGCCACCGGAAATGGCGTTTAGTGGTTCCTTCTATTTGCATTTTTCCTTTTATATAGCATTTGTACCTTTTTAAAATAAACATAAAAAAGCCCCCTTCCTAAGAAGAGGGCGTTATATACGATTCCTCCTCTTATCTTCCAGATCAATGATCTGTAGGATGTAGCACCTTCTCAAACATAATAATGTTTGCAGGTTGCCGGGCTTCACAGGGCCTATTCCCTCCGCCACTCTCGATAAGAGATTACATTTAATTGTCAAATACTTATTCGTTGACCATGTATTGCAGTATAAACGATTGTTTTGTTGCTGTCAAATGATTTTTAGAAAATTAATGCAATATATCCAATTTCAATTGTTCACTGCTTTAGCAATAGCCTGCTGTAGTTGAATAATAATATCTTGCTCATTTTCGATACCAATTGAGATACGAACGACACTTTTATTTATTCCAAGCTTCTCTTGGGACTCGCGAGGTAAGTTTCGATGTGAAGTACCAAATGGATAAGAAACAGTTGTCTCAACTCCACCTAAAGAAGGCACAATTTTAATCCAGCCAAGTGTAGAGAAAAACAAGCGAATATCACATTGTTTAGCCAATTCAACAGTTACTACAGCTCCGTTTCCATATTTAGAAACCGCTTTTGGATAAAATACCTTTTTAACATTTTCATTATTTTCAAGAAAGTCTGCCACAGATTGTGCATTAGCTGATTGTTTTTCCATACGCAAAGCGAGTGTCTTTACTCCTCTGCATGTAAGCCAAGCTTCAAATGGACTTAAATTTCCACCTAAGTTGACAATTTTTTGTCGCGCCTTTTTCACAAGTTCTTCTGTTCCAACAATCACGCCAGCCGACACATCACTATGTCCACCGAGATATTTTGTTGCACTATGAACAACGAGATCTACTCCAGCTTTATAAGGCTGAAGCAAGTATGGGGTTGCAAACGTATTATCAACCATCGAACACAATTGATATTCTTTAGCAATTTTTACAAGTGTAGTAATATTTTCTACTCTTAAAAATGGATTTGTAATACTTTCCGTATAAAGTAACTTAGTATTAGGGCGGATCGCTGACAATACCTCAGCTTCATTAGAAAATGAGACAAATGTAACGTCTACACCAAAGTTTTTTAATTCCTCGGACAATAGATGATACGTACCCCCGTACAAATCCTCACATGCGATAATATGATCCCCGTGTTTAACGACCGCAAGTAATCCAGCCAGAATCGCAGACATACCTGATGATGCAGCAACACCAGATTCTGCTCCTTCTAATGTTGCTACTGCTGCTCCGAGTTCATCCGTATTCGGATTTCCATATCTCGAATACAAGTATGGCGTCTCTCCTTCAAAATAACTTTCCAATTCGTCGAGGTTTTGGAAAGCAAATGACGATGTTTGATAAATAGGCGAAACCTTCGCTGTAAAGTTTTTATTTTGTTTTTGTGATTGATGCACTGCCATAGTGTCAAATGAAACGTCGCTCATTATATTGGGTCACTCCTATGTTTGTAGCAAATGTGAAATTCAATAATTGTGATTATACTCACAATTATAAGAGTTGTCAAAAAAAGAGACTCCAAGAACTTTTGGGTTGTGATTAATAATACTGATTCATGTAGCCCTTAAGGCAAATATATTCGGAATGAATCTATTACTGCCTAGCGTGATCCAATCTTACTGACCGTCGGTAGGGCAATTTACTGATAGTTCGAGTACAATTACTAGCATACTCGCACAACTATAACTAGTTAATATCGACTATTACTGGCCACTCAGCTATTTTATGAGCCACTCACGTGATTTACTGGCCACTCGGCTATTTTATGAGCCACTCACGTGATTTACTAGTCAAGTCCAGACAATTGTGTAATTTAGTTTACAATGTTTTCTTTATGATATTTAGTTATAGTTGGCTATTTTATTTCATCAAGTGAAAAGGGGGTACCCCCTTTTCACTTGATGAAATTGTCATTTTATAAACTCTTTTTTCCGCTTCGTTCTCTGTTTTCATAATCCATTAGTATTGCACCGATAAGTCGAAATGCAGATTGATTATTCGGGAAGATACGTATGACTCTTTCTCTCCTGCGAACCTCCTGATTAAGCCTTTCAAGTGAATTTGTGCTCGCTAGATAACGATGATAACGAGAAGGCTGGTTGAGAAATTGAATGGCATCTTCGAAGCCATCCTCTAAAATTTCAATTGCTTTCTGGACCTTTGCTTCTTCTTCATATTTATCGACAAATTGCTCTTTATATTGGCGAGCTTCTTCTACTGAAATACTATTAAAGATGCGCCTCATGTCAGCGATTATTTGTTTTGATTCTTTTTTTGGCAATCGTTCAATGATATTCCGTTTAAAATGGACAGTGCAACGTTGCCAAGAAGTGCCTATGAATTCCCGCTGAATTGCTTTTTTCAGTCCTTCATGAGCGTCTGAAATAATAAGTTTTGGAGACTGAAGAGCACGTCCTTTCAGGTGTTGGAAGAACCCTTGCCATGCCTCAAAACTCTCAACATGATCGATTTTTAGTCCAATCACTTCACGTCTCTTGTTTTCATTTATCGCTGTAGCGATATAAACTGCCTTGGAAATCACTTTATTATGTTCCCGGACCTTGATATACATGGCATCTGCATAAACGTACGGATAGTACATGGTATTTAGAGGGCGGTTTGCCCACTCATTTACGATTGGATCTAGCTTTCCAGTAAGGGAAGATACGAACGATTTAGAGACGTTTTCTCCACACAGTTGTTGAACGACATTTGTGACTTTTCGAGTGGAAATCCCATTGACCACCATCTCTAACATCGACAATACAAAGGCCTGATCTACACGGGAAAACTTTTCAAACACGGAGGGAGAAAAGTGTCCCTCACGGGTTCTCGGGACTCGCAGTTGAACCCTTCCAATACTAAGGAGAAGCTCTCGCTCGTAGTAGCCATTTCGGTAATCAATGCGTTCGATCGAGCGCTCGTAGGCAGCTGCTTGGAGATAATCATCGCGTTCCTTCTCCATATATTCATTTAGGACAAGTACAATCGTGGATTTTACTACCGCTTCCAGGTTTGAATTTAGCACTGAGTCTTTTAAAATTTCAATATCTAGGTTAAAATTAAGTTGGGTCATCATCAATTCCTCCTCAATGTGATCGTGGTTGAAAACATTGTAACATGAGGTCTTGATGAGACCTTTTCTTTTTACACAATTATACGGACTCTATCGATTTACTGGCTACTCGGCTATTTTATGAGCCACTCACGTGATTTACTGGCCACTCAGCTATTTTATGAGCCACTCACGTGATTTACTGGCCACTCAATTTTATGAGCCTATCAAATTATGAATCATGCTTAAAAGTTCATAGGAACAAAATAAAAACTAGATTGGTATGATCGACCTACCAACCTAGTCTTTTTCACCAATTTTCAATCTCAGGTCTTTCCACTTTGGCATTGCCTTTTTTTGAAGAGCGCTTGCGGAGTTCTGCTTCAACATCTTCAAGCGGCACACCTTGATCAGCTAAAAGAACAAGTAGGTGATAAAGCAGATCACTACTTTCATTGATTAGCTCTTCTTTATCAGTATTTTTTGCGGCAATGACCACTTCTCCTGCTTCTTCAATTAGCTTTTTAGCAATTTTATCCGTACCTTTTTCGAATAAATAATTCGTATACGATCCTGGAATCGGCAATTGCTTCCGCTCACTAATCTCAGCCATTAAGTCTTCATATATAGAAGGGGACTCTGAAACTTCTCCCTCAATCGTATGAAAGAAGCATGACTTTTCTCCAGTATGACAAGCAGGGCCCAGCGGATCGACTCTAACTAGCAACGTATCTCCATCGCAGTCCAGCTGAATGGACTTGACTATTTGCTTATTTCCTGACGTCGCACCTTTATTCCAATATTCTTCTCGCGAACGTGAATAGAACCATGTTTCCTTCGTTTCTAATGTACGTTGAAACGCCGTCTCATCCATATAAGCGAGCATTAACACGTCGCCTTTCCGATCATCCACAACAATCGCAGGGACGAGTCCTTTGGAAAAATCAGGCTTCATTGACATTCACTCCTTGTTTTTTACACAGCTGTTTTACTTCAGCAATTGTCAATGTATTTTCATGAAAAATTGATGCGGCGAGGGCGGATGCAACATCTGTTTTTTCAAAGACTTCAACAATATGTTCAGCATTTCCGCATCCGCCTGAAGCAGTAACTGGAATCTGAACAACGTCAACGATTGCTTTTGTTAGTTCTAGGTCATAGCCATTCTTCACACCGTCACGATTAACGCTTGTAAGTAAAATCTCCCCAGCACCTAGACTTTCTAATTCTTTGGCCCACCAGATCGCATCAATTTCCGCATCCTCCATACCACCGCGTGTCATTACATGCCATGTTCCATCTGGAAAGAGCTTCGCATCAACTGCAGCAACAATTCTCTCTGAACCGAATTTCTTCCCCGCTTCTTCGATGAGCGATGGATTTTTAACTGCAGCTGAATTGATACCAACTTTATCTGCACCTGCGGCTAAAATTCGAGCAATATCATCTAAACTTTTAATTCCACCACCAACTGCAAATGGCACTGTCACAACTTTTGCCACTTTACTCACCAAATCGGCGATTGTCTCACGCTCTTCTGTTGTAGCCGAAATATCTAAAAATACAAGTTCGTCTGCGCCAGCTTCAGAATATGCTTTTGCCATTGCAACTGGATCTCCCATTTCGCGCATGCCTTCAAAATTCACACCTTTAACGACTTTTCCGTCCTTCACATCAAGACAAGGAATAATTTTTTTCGCTACCATCACGCACCACCTTTTAGTTTGACTGTACCTTCATACATCGCCTTACCAACAATCGCTTCTGTAATCCCCAGCTCAGCAATTGCATCTAAATCAGCCTGATTTCTAATTCCGCCTGAAGCAACAATCGTGCAATCAACTGCCTCATTAATTTTTTGAAGTTGTTCCAGATTAGGCCCTTGCATCGTGCCATCCTTAGAAATATCAGTGAAAACAATTGTCTTCACACCGAGCTGCTCCATTTGTTGGGCAAACTCAATATAATTCACATTAGTTGACGTTTCCCATCCACTAACAGCCACTTTCTCATGAAGTGCATCTATTCCAATTACGATGTTTGCTTGGAAACTTTTCAATGCTTCCTTTAGAAAATTTTCATCTTCCAATGCGGCTGTACCAAGTACAACCCTTGATACGCCCGCTTTAATATAAGCTCTTACTGTTTCAAGTGATCGTATACCGCCACCGACTTGGACAGGAACTGTGGATATTTTACATAGATTAGAAATCAATTCCAACTGATCTGGATTACCTGAGCGTGCGCCATCCAAATCGACAATATGAATGATTTCAGCACCATCTTCAATAAACGTTTTTAACTGAGTTGCTGGATCGCTTCCGACTTGTGTTGTTTGTTTAAAATCACCCTGATAAAGTCTGACACATTTTCCATCGATTAAATCCATTGCTGGTAAAATCTTCATTAAACTGCCCCCTGAATCAAAATTCGCGAATTATACTTGCTATTTGCTGGTTTATTACCGATTATTGAGCGATTTCTATCGATATTGAGCACTTTATTACTAAGTATCTTCGATTTAATACCGTTTTTTTATGATTTGCTATCGATTATCTTCGATTTACTACTGGTTCTGGTTTACACTTATTCCAACATCCCTTTTGTAGAATTAATGCCTTTTATATTCGGATCGATCCGAATCGCCTCAGCAAGTGCACGGCCGAGCGCCTTAAAAAGTGCTTCAATCATATGGTGCGTATTTTCACCATACAATACTCGGGCATGTAAGGTAATGCCTGAATTAAATGCGAAAGCACGGAAAAATTCCTTCACAAGTTCTGTGTCAAAATTCCCAAGTGACTGCAGGCCAAATTCTCCTTCAAAATGTAAAAATGGCCGACCACTTATATCTAAAGCGACAAATCCGAGTGTTTCATCCATTGGTACATATGAAGAGCCATAACGAACAATCCCTACTTTATCTCCCAATGCTTCGCGGACAGCTTTCCCAAGAACAATTCCTGCATCTTCGACTGTATGATGGCTATCAATATGTAAGTCGCCGTCCACTTTTAATGTTAAACCAATCAGTCCATGTCTAGCAAATGCCTCAAGCATATGATCAAAAAAACCAACTCCTGTTTCAATTTCCACTACTGTTGGATCATCCAATCGACACTCAAGTTCAATTTTCGTCTCTCTCGTCTCTCTTTGATTAGATGCAATTCGCATACATCTCACTCCCATTCCTTTAATGCTAACCTTAATTTTTCTTGTTCTTCTACAGTACCAGCAGAAATGCGCACTGCCTTCAAAGAAGCTTCATCAAAACAACGAATTTTAATTTTTCGTTCATATAAAAAATCAGCCAATGCTTTTGCACGATCATATTTCATTAAGAAAAAATTAGTGCTGCTTGGGTACAAATATGTTCCTTCTGTTCGCGCTGAAAATTCAGTCATGATTGCTTCTAACTCCGCAATTTGCTCTAATTGCAATAATAAAAATTGATCAAGCACATTCGCCTTTTCCATTAACTGCGTTCCTAGCAATGCTGAAATTGTGTTTACGTTATATGGAGGCTTAATGCAACTAATGCCCGCAATAATGCGATCATTTGCGATCAAAAACCCAAGCCTTAAAGCAGCCATACCAAGTGCCTTAGATGCTGTTCGTAAAATAATTAAGTTATCATATTCGCGTACTTTCCCAGCAAATGGCGACTCCCCAGCAAAATCCATATAAGCCTCATCTAAAATAAGCAAACCGCCAACAAGTTTCATCGCACTGATTAAATCTTCTATTTCATTTTCACTGTAAAGCTGACCTGTAGGATTATTCGGATTGGATAGAAATAATAATTTTGGCTTCTTTGCGCTAATTTCAGTTTTAACTATATCGATTGGAAGTGTAAAGTCTTCATTCAGCTGAATCTGAGTTACTTCCGCTCCCATGACTAACGCATTTTTCTCATACATGGAAAAATCCGGTTCTAGCACAATGACTGTATCTCCCAGATCTAATGCATACTGAGAAATAAGTGAAATCAATTCATCAGATCCATTTCCCGGTAAAACATTTTCAGCCGGAAAACCAGCAAATCGCGCGTAGGTCTCAACAAGCAGATCCGAGCTTTCCGCTGGATAGCGATTAATCAACGTCTCTTCTAGTTTCGAAAAATCCGCAGATGAAAGCAAACTCATAAATGCCTCATTATTATCAAGCCTAATCATATCAAACTCTGGTTTTACTTTATAAGGTGTTAATGTTTGTAGCGTTTTTCTCATTATTCCATCCTCACTTTCACAGCGCGTGCATGCCCTTCCAGCTGTTCCTCGAAAGCTATGCTTTCAATATGCTGAGCAGCCTGTTGCAGTGCCTGTTCAGAATAGTAAACATATGTCGTCTTTTTTATAAAATCATCGACAGATAAACCTGATGAAAATCTAGCTGTTCCTGATGTTGGCAATACATGGTTTGGTCCCGCGAAATAATCACCAACAGATTCAGGTGTATAATGACCAATAAACACAGATCCTGCATTTTTCACTTTACTTAACTGTGCAAGGGCATTATCGATTTGTAATTCTAAGTGCTCTGGCGCCAATGCATTGACGAGTTTAAACGCTTCATCGATCGACTCAACAAAAACCGCCGCTCCTTCACTTTGTAATGCTACTTCAGCAATCTCTTTTCTTGGTAACACCGCGCATTGTTTTTCAACCTCGACCATTGTCTCTTCAAGGATTCTTTTCGATGTGGAAAAAACAAATGGTCTAGCTTTCTCATCATGTTCAGCTTGAGCAATTAAATCCGCAGCGATAAATCTCGGATTTGCCGATTCATCAGCAATGATCGCTACTTCTGAAGGTCCTGCTATCATATCGATGCCCACATCTCCAAATACGAGGGATTTTGCTGCAGCAACATACGCATTCCCTGGTCCGACAATTTTATCGACAGGCGTAATGCCATCTATTCCATAAGCCAAAACAGCAATTGCTTGGCTACCACCCATTTTATAAATCGTATGAACTCCTGCAATATCTGCAGCAACAGATAAAATGGGAGAAATAGCGACTCCATCTCGTGCTGGGGTTGTCATTACAATTTCGCTCACACCGGCGAGTGCAGCTGGAATAGCGTTCATTAAAACAGTTGACGGATAGACGGCTTTTCCGCCGGGAACGTAAACCCCCACTCTTTCAATAGGGCGAAACAACTGACCACTCACAATCTCAGGTGTCATTTCCATCATTCTTGATTGCTGAAGCTGTTTAGAATGGAAGGAACGTATATTATCCGCAGCCTTTTGAAGCGATTCAATTACCGCTGGAGAAACAGCCTTCCAAGCTGCGTTTCTTTCTTCATCCGTTACGATCCATTCATTGGGAATACCACCATCGAATTCTTCTGTATATTCTTTTAAAGCTATTTCTCCGCGATTCTTGACGTTTTCTATTACCTCTTTTACCGTCTCCATCACCTTGTCATCAAACGGCTGTTTCTTTGTTTTTCGAGAAATAAATGCTGTTTTAAATTGTTCCACTGAGTATACCGGTATCATATTGTCGCCTCCTCCGCTTTAAACGATTCTATTAGTGGTGAGAGGATTGTTTTTTTCAACTTTAGTGAATTTCGGTTAGCGATGCAACGAGCGGAAAGTGAAAACATTTCTTCTTTTACGATGAGGCCATTTTCCTTTAGCGTACTACCCGTTTCGACAATATCAACAATATCGTCAGCAAGGCCTAAAAGAGGAGCAAGTTCCACGGAACCTTCGAGTTTTACGATATCTACCGATTTTCCCTTTTCACGAAAATATTTCGTCGTAATGTTTGGATATTTTGTCGCAATTCTTGGTTTACGCAATGATGGAGCAGCCGTTGGTTCACCAGCAATTGCAAATCTGCATACGCCGAATGGTAGTGGCAAAAGATCGAACACATCAGGCTCGCTTTCAAGTAAAATATCTGCACCTACAATGCCGAGATCGGCAATTCCATATTCCACATATGTAGCAACATCAATTCCTTTGGCGAAAACAGCAAAAAAATCATCTGTTTCGACTTGCAGCTTTCTACCTTTATCAATTAAAGGTTGAACATCGTATCCACGCTCTTGTAAAAAAGCAATGAATTGTTTTTCTATTCTACCTTTTGTTAGGGCAAGTACCGGTTTCATCTTTCCACCACCTCAAATTCTCCATTGTACTCTTTAATTTCAACGATTTTATCATAGTCTTCTAACATAGATTCCGTTGATTGTACATCGACAATACTATCTTTAAAAGTACCTCTAAGCTGCTCCGCAAACACTAAAGACTCTTCTGACGCAATAATACAAATTTTTTGTTTATCGTTGTTCATATGAATATGTTCTGCCAAAACATCTACTTCAAAACCAAGTCCAACGGCCGATACCCGTTCATTAAACTGATCATAGAGTTGATCATACCGTCCACCTGAAAAACAAACTGCACCTGATTCTTTTAAAAATCCTCGGAACATGATTCCTGAATAATAAGGTAAATTTTTGACCCTACCAAGATCAACAAGAATCTCTTCATTGCCAGATGCTTTCATAATCAGGACAAGCTTTTTCAAATGTTGTAGCATCCGCAATAATTCCGGCTTACTTTCCCAGCGTTTTTCGTACTCGGAGATGATTTCCATTTGACCAAATGCGTCGACGAGACTCGCTAACTCATCCGCTAGCTCTTTACTTCCATTATCGGCAGCTATTTGAAAAACTTCATCTTTTTTCTTATCATGCATAGCAACTCTCAATCGTTCACGTTCTTGCTTCGATAATGTCAATTCTGCAGCAAGTTTTTCATAAATACCTGCATGACCAAGTTCGATGACACAGGGTTCTAAACCTAGATCATTTAAAAATGATCGTGCCATTAGTAAACTTTCACTTTCGCCCATAAGCTCGGGCATATGGATCATTTCCACCCCAGCTTGATGAGATTCAACTCCAGGCATATTTTGCTGAAAAACAGAACCGGCATAAGCCCATTTTTGCGGTCGCTTTTCTTGATTGGATAATGCTCTAGCAATCGCGATTGTCCAATCTGGTCGTAACACTTCAATTTCTCCCTCAGAATTAAACCATTTCATCATATTCTGTAATTTCATATCTACATATTCATTCGTAAATGTAGAGGCATACTCAATTACTGGTGTAGATATTTCACGATAACACCGATTTATAGCCACTTTTCTGAACTTTTCAATTACATGAAATCGACTACTGACAGTAGCTCCCATTTCATCTCTACTTCCCGTCGGTAAAAACATTTTTGTCACTTCCTAATTCTTTATCCCGTTATCACTCTATCGAACTAAAGGATTTTTTGATTATTTTTACTTTATCATACTAAATTATAGTCGTCAACTAGTTTTTTACATTTTCAATAAATGAACAGCTCCTTCACTATTAAATAACGAAGGAGTTGGGGTGTATGATCTATTATCCATATAAATGACAGGCCACATAATGATTCAATTTTACTTCTTGCCATTCCGGCTTCGCTTTTGAGCATATTTCCATGGCTGCGGGACAACGCGTTCGGAACACACAACCACTCGGCGGATCAATTGGACTCGGAACATCTCCTTTTAGGACAATTCGTTCACGGTGGAAATCTGGATCAGGTATTGGCACAGCCGACAGCAAAGCCTGTGTATATGGATGTAACGGATCATCATACAAATTGGAGCTATCTGAGAGTTCAACCATATTCCCTAAATACATGACAAGAATCCGATCAGATATATATTTCACCATTGACAAGTCATGAGCAATAAACAAATACGTTAAACCCATCTTTTTCTGGAGTTTCTTCAACAAATTAACAACCTGCGCTTGAATCGACACATCTAGTGCTGAAATCGGTTCATCACAAACGATAAACTCTGGCTCTAAAGCTAACGCCCGAGCAATTCCGATTCGTTGCCGTTGTCCACCACTGAACTCATGTGGGAAACGACTTATATGTTCCGGATCTAAACCTACTAATTTCAACAACTCTTTAATGCGCTCTTTTTTCTTTTTCCCGCTCATGGTTTTATGAATAGCAAATGGTTCTCCAATGATTTCCTCAACTGTCATCCGCGGATTCAATGATGCATATGGATCCTGGAAGATCATTTGCATATCTCGTCGAAGTTTAGCCATGTCTCTTTGATTGTTGGAATAAATGTTCTTTCCTTTATACAGTACTTCGCCTTCAGTAGGTTCGTATAAACGAATAATCGTTCTTCCCGCCGTTGACTTTCCACAACCGCTTTCACCAACAAGTCCAACGGTTTCTCCAGGATAAATATCCAAAGATAATCCATCCACTGCTTTTAATTTCTTATTATCTACAGAAAAATACTTCTTCAAATTTTTCACTTGTACCAGAGGAGGTAAGGTGCCTTTTTTCTCTACTATGTTTTTTAATTTAGCTTTCATATTCGCCCTCTCCCTCCTCTATTTAACCGCTTTTTAGCAAACGGATGATGAAGCCAACACGCTGCATACTGATCATTGTTCACTTCTTCCAATGCTGGAGTATGATCATTACAAACGTGCATGGCATGTTCACAACGAGCATAAAACGCACATCCTTTCGGAGGATCCAGTAGATCTGGTGGTGTACCAATAATAGGAGAAAGCGGTTGCGATTTATTCATATCAAGGCGTGGAACAGATTTGAGCAACCCTTTTGTGTATGGATGTTGGGGAGTTGCAAACAATTCATGAACCGTTCCAGATTCCACAACTTGACCCGCATACATGACGACAACTCTATCGCAGACCTCCGCAACCACTCCTAGATCATGGGTGATTAATATAATAGAAGTTCCTGTTTGTCGCTGAATATCCTTCATTAATTCGAGAATTTGTGCCTGAATTGTAACATCAAGTGCTGTCGTTGGTTCATCAGCAATTAACAGCCGTGGATTGCATGCTAAAGCCATGGCAATTATCGCTCTTTGCCGCATCCCCCCCGAATATTCATGAGGATATTGATCCATTCTTTTTTTCGGCTGCGGAATTCCAACAAGTTCAAGCATATTCAATGCTTTCTTATAGGCCCCTTTTCTACTAATCTGATTGTGACGTATGATTGCTTCCATAATCTGATTACCAATTTTGCTTGTTGGATTTAGTGAGGTCATTGGATCTTGAAATATCATACTTATTTGATTTCCACGTATACGCTGCATTTCTTTTTCACTAGCAACAAGCAAGTTCTTCCCGGCAAAATGAATCGTACCTTGTTTATAGTGAACTGGTGGTGATGGCAGTAGCTTCATAATAGATTTGGCTGTCACACTCTTTCCACATCCTGATTCCCCCACTATCGCAACTGTTTCCCCCTCTCTAACAACAAAGTCCACACCTCTAACTGCTTTTACTTCTCCGTCATACGTACGAAAGGATACGTGCAAATTTTCTACTTCTAATATTATCCCCATCAACGATCCCTCCCTTCTTAATCTCTTAATCTTGGATCAAGAGCATCCCTCAGACCATCACCGAAAACATTGAACGCCAACATCGTTAGTGAAATTAATATGGCAGGAATAAACAATTGATAGAAATTTCCAATATGAATACTTCCTAGGGCATCATTCACTAGCGTACCCCAACTTGCTTGAGGCGGTTGTACACCTAAGCCAAGATAACTTAAAGTTGCTTCTGCAAAAATGGCAGTAGGTACTGTCAGGGTCAGATTTACGAGAATCGGCCCAAGCGTATTAGGTATCATATGCTTTCTTAATACCCACCACATATTCGCCCCCATCGAAGTAGCAGCATGGACATATTCTAATGCTTTTAACTGAAGTACCTGTCCTCGGACAAGTCTTGCCATCGGTATCCATCCTGTGATCGTCATCGCTATGATGATCGGCCATATTCCTCTTTTCATCGCAATCATGACTAGTATTACCATTAATAAATAAGGGATTGCATAAAGCACCTCAGCGATCCTCATCATTACGTTATCTGTACGACCGCCACGAATAGCAGCGATTCCGCCATATACCACACCCACTAAGAAATCAATTAACGCAGCCATAAACCCAATGAATAAAGAAATTCTTGCTCCATACCAAGCGCGCGTAAATAAATCTCTTCCCGCTGAATCTGTGCCAAACCAGTGTTCAGTATTTGGTTTTAGATTCTTTTTTGCAAAATCCTGTTCAAAATAAGTAAAGCCGGTTAGATAGGGTCCGACAATCGCCAAGATCAATAATATTAGAATCATAATCAACCCGAACATCGCAAGCTTATTTGTTCTTAAGCGCCGCCAAACATCTGACCAATAAGAGATAGTTGGCCTAGTTATTTTTTCTGCTTCCTTAAAATTGTCTTCGGCTGGCAAAAACATCTCTTCTATCATTTTCACATGCTTTTCCATCATCAGCTCTCCCCTGTGACCTTTATCCTAGGATCAATCCACGTATACGCGATATCCACTATTAAGATCAAAAGGATAAGAATAGCGCTGTAGAAAATAGTTGATCCTAAAATGACAGAATAATCTCGATTAAAGATGCTCTTTACGAACATTTCTCCCATTCCTGGGATGCCAAAAATATGCTCTATAATAAAGCTTCCAGTCACAAGGTTAGCAGTCAATATCCCAAGCACAGTCACGACAGGCAAGATCGCATTGCGAATCGCATGCTTAATAATAACAGTGCTTCTCGCTAAACCTTTTGCTTTCGCTGTCAAAATATAATCCTGATTCATTACTTCCAGCATGCTTGATCTCATAAGTCGAGCGATATATGCTAGCGGCATTAACGAGAGTGATATCGATGGCAAAACAGTATGTGCCCAGGACTTCCACGTCGCAACTGGAAGGAGTTTCCATTCAACAGCGAAATATTGGATGAGAAAAGTAGCGAGAATAAAACTAGGAACCGAAATACCAATAATAGCTACTACCATCGATAGATAATCTGGCCATCGGTTTCGGTTCAATGATGCAATCACACCTAAAATCAAACCGAAAGTTACGGCAATTACTAATGCCTGTAATCCAAGATGCAAAGAAACTGGAAATCCCTTTTTAATATAATCATTTACTGTCAGAGATTGAGATTTCATGGATGGACCAAAATCTAGCTGGATCAATGACTTTAAATACAAGCCATACTGGACTATTTCTGATTTATCTAAGTGATAGTGTCGCTGCAGGTTTGCATAAACAGCTGGAGGCATAGCCCCTTCTCTAGCAAATGGATTACCAGGAATAATTTTCATAATAATAAAAGTAATCGTAATAATTACCCATAATGTCAAAATTGCCCATAATAACCGCTTTAACGTATATTTCCACAATATATCCACCACCTCATTGTGTAACATTTTTTTAAATAGAGGTATGCCGATCCGACATACCTCTATTTAAAGAGGCTCGCATAATGCGAGTCACAACGGTGTTTCCACAGGTCGTGCGATCTAAGCAGTTATGACCTCCCACACCCAAAGAGGGCGTTTATATTTCTTTATTGTTCAATATCCGCGTAAATAAATTGTGGGTAACGATTAATAGGTGTAAAGATCCCCTTTACATGTTGTTTTACAGAAAATGGCTTTGTATAAAAATAAATTGGAATGATCGGCATTTCTTCCATCAAAATTTCTTCCGCCTTATGCATCGCTTCCATGCGTTCTTCCTTATTCATTGATGTTTTTGCAATATTGACATTTTTATCATAGTCAGCATTACTCCAATTTACATCGTTGAATGGACCATCTGTTACCCATAGATCGATGAATGTCATCGGATCAACATAATCTCCTGACCAACCTCCACGAGAAATTTCGTAATCACCAGCTTTTTCACGATCAAGCTTTACTTGGAATTCAACGTTTTCAAGCGTTACGGCAACATCAAGATTTTTACGCAACATTTCTTGCACGGCTTCTGCAATTTTCTTATGTCCTTCAGAAGTGTTATAAACAATTGTAAACTCCGGCATTTTATCTAGCCCTTCTTCCGCTAACCCTTCTGCCAGCAACTTTTTCGCTTCCTCCATATCTTCTTTGAATAATTCTCCTGTATTTTCCTGAAAATCACCGCTTGCATCAGGAATACCTGGAGGGATGATAGAGTACGCAGGCTGCTGCCCCCCTTGAGCGACATGCTCTGTGATCGTTTTTCGCTCCACTGCCATGGTGAGGGCTTTCCTTACCTTTTTGTTGTTAAAAGGCTTCACATCATTATTTAAGTTGTAATAATAAACGGACAAATCTGGGCCATTATTGAATTCAGGATCGCCTGAATTTACGAGTTGGCCTTGTACATCCTGCGGAAGTGGGTAAGACAAATCAAGTTCATCGGCTTGATACATTTGCCATGCTGTATCTTCATTATCGATGATAACAAACTGAACTTCATCGAGCTTAATCTTGTCCTTATCATAGTAATTTTCGTTTTTCTCAAGCTTCATGCTTTCTTTATGTTTCCATTCAGTCAGTTTAAACGCTCCATTCGAGACGTAGCTTTCAGCCTCCAATGACCAATCAGGATTTGCTTCCTGAGCTTTTTTGCTTATTGGATAGTATGTGTAAAATGATGTTAAATCAAGAAAATATGGTGTTGGTTGTGCCAACGTTACTTCAAGCGTCTTTTCATTGAGCGCTTTAACTCCTACCTTTTCTTCTAGTGTAGGATAATCAGCTTCATTTTCTGAACTATTATATTCTTCCGCCCCTGCTAAATAATAAAGCTGATAGGCATATTCGGCGGCTGTTTTGGGATTAAGGACGTATTTCCAAGCGTATGCAAAATCATCTGCTGTTACTGGGTCTCCGTTCGACCATTCCATTCCGTCCTTCAAATGGAATGTCCACGTAATTCCGTCTTCACTCATGTCCCATTTTTCCGCCATCCCATCAACGATTTCTCCTTCAGGTGTTTTCTTCGTTAAACCTTCAAATGCGTGTTCTAAAATCCATGAATCATGGGTTCCTTGCGCTTCTCCTGGATGAAGTGCCCCAGGTTCCTCATTATTATTGAGATGCAATATCTTTTTTTCTGGAGCTACCTCTTCTTTTTCCTCTGTCTTTCCGGGTGAATTCTCGTCTTCCTTTCCAGGATCATTCGCCGTTTCCTTTTGACCACCAAAACAGCCTGCAAGCAATAACATCAGGGACAGAAACAACAAAAATGCGGAAAATTGCGACTTTTTCAAATAAAATCCCCCTCTTAGTATTATTAGCAATAAATTGCATAGTAATTGCCTTTTACTAGTCTATGAGGCATTGAAAGATTTAATTTGTCTATTCTTCACATAATCATCTTTTATTTACTTTTTTAAAGAATAGTGCGTCCATATGGGCCCAGGTCTGTCAAAAACACACGATAGATACTCATGCTTTATCAGCTACTGTAGTTAGCTCGGAATATGTTAATGACTGTTTTGCTCTCATTTATTTCTTTACACAATTCTTAAACAACAAAGCAGAAACAGTAAAGAGTAAAGAGAATAGAAGGATATGGGGGTTCCGACGTGGAATGTATTGTATTGAACTATTAATTAAGTCGGACTTTGTTCAGGAGAACGATAAAGACAGGATGACGGACACCGAATTAAATCTGAAAAACGAAGAAAATTGGAGATATGATATCGAAACATTTTAAGAAAGAGGCATTAAGCATAGAACATCAAGAAAAACACTTGCTAGTCATATTAGACATCTTGAATGAACCATTCATGCACATACCACAATAAAGAAAAGCGAAAGCGCCTAGCCCCGATTTCGTGACCTCAAGGAGCTAGGCGCTTCCGCTAGACATAGAAATACTTTTATACAATTGAAACGATATAAAACTTATCTTTTTTATCGAACTAGTCTATACGATATTGATTATGTTGCAATGTCTCGTTTCGTAAAAAAGACAAAAGCGAGAAGATGAAAAATCAAGAAATATATAATAATCATTATAATGGAAAATGACATCGTCATCCCTTCAACCAATGGCATTCCATCTATATATTGCATTAAGTTTGTGTTAGCAAACAAGCTATATTTTGCCCATGTGAATTTACTTGCAAGTAGGTTTGTAACTGTGCCACCCATAAGTAATAAGAAAATGGAAATCCCAATCGCTAATCCACTTACTCTGAATACAGCGGAAATCATAAATGCCATTGTCGCTAATAAAAAGATGCTTAATGAGTTTAATAAATATGATTTGATTAAATAGAGTAGAAGACTTTGTTCTGCCACAGCACCATTTACATAGGCAAGGTGAATATTACTAGCTTCCCCACCTGATCCAAATAAAATCGCACCTATCGCCGATGCACTAATGAATAGAACACCGAGCATTAGTAGTAAAAATAATACAACAGATGCATATTTGGCAAGTAGGATTTTCCACCGGTGGAACGGTTTGATTAATAGTACTTTAATTGTACCCCAGGTAAATTCATTGGCTACAATTCCAGCAGCAATAATAATAACAAATAGTCCAGCAAAACTAATTAAAGAGGCTGACTCATTAATAAAAGTCCAGACACTACTTGAAGTTTCAGGTGGCAAATCATGTTGAATCCGATATTCATTGATTGCTTTTTCCTTATTGATAAACTCTTTATACGAAGCCGTCATCATCGGGATTTCTTCCATATCCTGTTCCAATTGTTGATTACTTGCTGCTAATTCCTGCTTCCAATTATCGTTAATTGGTTCTGCTTTTGAGTCCAGATATTTAGTGATTGCTCCAGATCCGATCACAAGCAAGATGACTAAGCCAATCATGATATACGTCCCAATTTGTCTAAACATTTTAATCCATTCATTTTGGATGAGATTAAGCATGTGCTGCTACCTCCTTATTATTAGTAATCTCTAAGAATCGATCTTCTAGTGATTTGGAAATTCGTTTCACTTCATAAATAAGGATCTGATTCTCAACAAGTAATTTAATTATATCTGGCACTTGATCTCTTTCTAATTCTAGCTCCAGTCCGTCTTTATGATCCTTGACTTCGTACCCGTTCTCATGCAAAAGTTTCTTTGCTTTTTTCTGCTCATTGACTTGGCATACATAGTCGTGATGCGTATCACTTTCATTGGATCTGACATTCTGCACATTAATTAACTTACCTTTTTGGATAATCGCAATCCGATCACACATCATTTCCATTTCAGAAAGTAAGTGACTTGAAACAATGATTGCAAGGCCTTTTTCTTCCGCCAAGTTTCGTAAGTAATCACGCATCTCCCTTATTCCGGCAGGATCAAGTCCATTTGTCGGCTCATCTAGTATGAGGATTTTTGGATCATGCAAAAGACTTTGTGCAATTCCTAATCTTTGTCGCATTCCAAGAGAATATGTCTTCACCTTGTCATGAATACGATCTTTTAAACCAACAAATTTTACAATTTCATCAATTTTTTCGTTTGTGACCCCTTTTATTACGCGTGCAACTTGCTGTAAGTTCTGATAACCTGTTAAAAATTTATATAGTTCAGGGTTTTCAACAATCGCACCGACATTCTGAATGGCATTTTCATAGTCGTTTACAACATTCTTGCCACAAATAGCAATATCTCCTGAAGTAATCCCTATCAACCCAACAATCATTCTGATCGTGGTCGTTTTACCAGCCCCATTCGGACCTAAAAATCCAAATACTTCCCCCTCATTTACTTCGAAGCTTAAATCATCAATAATTTTCCGCCCACGAATGACTTTAGATACGTTTTTCAATTCTACAACAGTTTTCACTTTGCCTCACGCTCCTCTTCTATCAATATTGATTTAAACCAATCGAGCACTGAATACCCTTGTTCTTCTCGTAGTTGTTCCACGTTTTCACATCCAATAATATTTCCATTGTAAATAACAATGACTTCGTCCATAATCGACTCAATCTCATCTATTTCATGTGTAGCAATGATGACTGTTTGCTTATCAAAATCAATATAAGTAAGCAAGCTTTTTACAATGGAATCTCTTACTAAAGCGTCAAGACCTGAAAACGGTTCGTCTAATAGAATAATAGGCACTTCACGTGCTAGTGTTAGGACAAGCTTTAACCTACCACGGTTCCCTTTAGATAGTTGTTTGATTTTCTTATTGCCCACCAATTTCATCTCCACTAAAAGCTCATTTGCTTTTTCGAGACTAAAATCTGGAAATTGTGATGCATAAAATGCGATCATCTTTTCAACTGTAAAAGAATCATAAAACATATCCAGTTCAGTTAAATATGCAACCTTCTTACTAATTCTCCTTGTAACTTCTTCATCTGAAACAGTTACTTTTCCGCTATTAGGATAAACAAGACCAGTAATCATCTTTAGCGTTGTTGACTTTCCGCTACCATTAGGACCGAGCAATCCATATATTTTCCCCGGTGCGAACTCCAGACTTACATCTTTAAGCGCAAATTCAGATCCATACTTTTTGGTTACGTTTTTCAGACAAACAGTCACAACTGCTCACCTTCCTTTAAAAAGTCATCAAGACCTGTCACTATTTGCTTTTTCGAAAGACCTAGTTCCTTCATGCTGTTTACAAATTGGCCAATAATTTCTTTTTGCATAGAATGCTTCATTTCCATCACAATTTCTTCCTTTTCTACGACGAACGTCCCCTGCCCTCTTTTCGTCTCCACTACTCCCATCCTCTCCATTTCTGTATATGTTCGTTGAATGGTATTTGGATTTACACCTGATTGAATCGCCATTTCTCGTACAGAAGGTAGCTTATCCCCAGGTCTAATCTCTGCACGAACAATCTGCTGAAAGATTTTATCGGCAATTTGAATATAGATCGGTTTTGATGCTTCAAATTCTTTTGCCACCTTCGTCACACCTCCACTTTTCTATCAAGTAATCTGCTAGCAAAGAGGATTAATGCGATAGAAATGATTGCATATAAAATGATCGGTATGATTGGAATAGGCACATCGGTATAGTTAATGTTCCAGCCGCTCCCCTGTTCATAATCCATCTTTGGAGTAACGTCAATATTTGCTGTAAATGAAAACAATTGTTGCATTACCTGCGTTCTACTGAGAATTCCTTCAATCGTGTTAAAGGCTCCCCATATAAGAATAATGATGAGCCAACGGAAATTTCTAATGGCTGGGTATTTTCCTAGCGAATGATATACAGTCCAAAGGAAGGTTATCCAAAAAGAGAAATATAGCGATGCTGATAGGATACCTAGATGGATGAGTAATCCTGGCTTAAATGATAGCAGCTCCGACAGCGTATTAATTTCTCCTTTATACGTTAGAAATGTCATAATCACGAATGCATATAATGCCATAATCAACTGTGAAACAACTTGAAATGTAAAAACTGCACTCATTTTTGCAAGTATTAGCTTTTTACTACTTTGAGGATTATAAAGCCATAACTGCGTTTTACCTTCCTGTCTTAAAGCGCTTAATAACATGATCGGCGCTAATAATAGCTGCAACCCCAACAACATAATATAGATCGGAACAAGCACGTTCGGCTCTGATAACCAATTTGAGATCAAATACCCCCCGATCATACTAATTGCAGTAAAAATCAACCAGGCAAAATACCAAAACCTCATCAATGTCATATCTTTTTTTACAAGCCCAAGAAAGGCATTCATTATTCCCACCTCCAAATGACGCATCAGTGTACTAATCAAATAGTACACTGGTACATACAAAAAAGTCAAGAATATATTTTACAAAATTCTATAACCTGTTATGTAGTCCACGGAGGATAAGTGAATAAAATGGATCTTCCTGATAAAGCAGCATTTTATTGATTGTATGACTGAATCTACGTATAAAGGAACATTAGCATGGCAGGGAAAAGAAACATTTAGACAAAACGATACACGGCTTTGACCACGCACTTATGACCAGCCTTGTGTTTATCCGGAAGCACCCTGTACCCGAAACGCATATGCGCCATGTCTGATATGAAATTTTATAAAACGCGTTAACTGTACATCTTCATCTTGACACGTATGGACTATCTTTCACCCAAAATCTCCATGGATAATCCTGTGCTTCACCCGCACCTCCGATTCCAATTCGCTTTCCGATTGAAATCTCGTCTGGCACAATTCCTTCAGCGATATAAAGTGGACGTTCATAAAACCTTTTTCCATAATCTTTCATTGAAATGCCCATTGCCTTCGTCAATTTACCAGGTCCATTTGTTAAATTCTTCATTTGATCAACAGGTCTTCTCTTTTGCATCAATTCAATCCCTGAATAAGGCTCTATCGCTCTGATTAAGATTGCTTCAGGTTCATCTATACCAGCACTAACGACATTGACCAGACAATGAGTATGCATTGCATATGTATAGACGAGCCCCGATTTTCCAAACATAATTTCTGTACGTTTCGTTCTTTTATTACTATAACTATGTGCCGCCCGATCGCCTGGACCCATATAGGCCTCTGTTTCCACAATAACCCCAGAAGTTATTCCGTCAGGTGTTTCATTAACGAGTACACATCCAAGCAATGCCTGAGCTAACTCCAATGTGTTTTTTTGAAAAGATTCCTCTTTCAATGGTTGTAGTAAGCTGTTTTGCTTCATATACTACTCCACCTTTCCTATTCTTTATTTATTCCTCATTCCCTTCGATATAATCTTCGAAAAAGAAATTCATTTCCATTCCATCAATTATTACTTTTTGTGGTAAAATTTTAAATAGAAAAAGTTTTTGCAATTAACATGAATAAATTAATTATGCTTATGCTGCTATTAATAAACTTGTCCCTTTGTTTCATACATACGGTACACTCGAGTGGAGGTTTCATCTATTTTTAATAGCTTTACAAAAAAGTTATGTGTTTTATAGGATGTCAAAAAATCACCAAATGATAAGCGGTGAATTTCTTCGTTGGCAATTAGGTACTTCTACTAAGGAAAAGGATCCTTTGGAAAAGGGGAACCTCTGTTAAGTTCGTCTCACGTCTCGTGAGCAACGCAAAAGTCAGCACATCCTGTTCAAGTCCTATCCTTAAAATCTTCCCGCCTTGACTTTTTGTTTCTAATTTAGCACCTTTTTGAACACTTACTTATATATGTCATATCCACAATTTTCAATAAGACCCTTGACTTTTAATCATTAACTGTCTACTATATAAATACAAATGTATCTAACAGAAAGACATAAGAGGTGAGGAACAAATGAAAAACTATGTATCTATCGGACTATTGGGGCTAGGAACTGTTGGTTCCGGTGTTGTACAGCTAATTAAAAATCATCAAGAAGATCTTGTTCATCAAGTAGGCTGTGAAGTACGTGTTAAAAGTATCCTTGTTCGCGATGTGGAAAAAGATCGCGGTATTCATATTGGGCAAACATACCTCACCACTGATCCTAATGAAGTTTTGCAAGATCCAGACATTGATATCGTAGTTGAAGTAATCGGGGGCGTTGAAGAAGCCCGTGAACATATAATTCAAGCACTGAAAGCAAATAAACATGTGGTGACAGCAAATAAAGATTTAATCGCTCTACACGGACCTGAGCTCCAGAAAAAAGCGATTGAACATAACTGTGATTTATTTTATGAAGCAAGTGTTGCCGGTGGGGTTCCAATTTTAAGAGGTTTATCAGAAGGTTTATCTTCTGACCGCATTCAAAAGCTAATGGGAATCGTCAATGGAACAACGAATTATATTTTAACGAAAATGGATGAAGATGGACTTTCATACGAAACAGCATTGAAGGAAGCGCAAGAGCTCGGTTTTGCAGAATCCGATCCTACTGCTGACGTGGAAGGACTAGATGCTGCGAGAAAAATGGCAATTTTAGCTCGACTAGCTTTCCATACAAATGTAGAGCTTGATGACGTTGAAGTATCGGGAATTAGTAATGTATCTGTCGATGATTTAAATTATGGACAAAAGCTTGGTTATACAATGAAACTAATCGGTTATGCACATATCGATGACCAACAATTGGAAGTAAGCGTCCAGCCGACATTTTTAGCAAAAAACCATCCACTCGCTTCAGTAAAAAATGAATATAATGCTGTTTATGTAAATGGAGAAGCTGTCGGTGAAACGATGTTTTATGGACCTGGAGCAGGTAGCCTACCAACAGCAACTGCTGTCATGGCTGATGTTGTAGCGGTCATTAAGAATATGAGACTTGGTGTCAATGGGAAAAGTGTTCTTGCACCAAGATTCGAACGAGTGTTAAAAACACCTGACCAACGCTTTAGTAAACATTATTTCCGCCTCCATTTACAAGATGAAGTCGGCGCTTTTTCTAAAATCACTGCCTTGTTTAATGAACTTGGCATTAGCTTTGAACAAATTTTGCAGACACCACTTAGTAAAGATGAACTAGCAGAAATTATTATTGTTACACATCGTATTTCACTGGAAAACTTCCATAAAGCTTTAATGCAATTAAGAGATTTGTCAGTTGTTAAAGAAGTAATCAGTCACTATCGTGTTGAAGGAGATGTAAAGAAATGAATTGGCCAGGATTAATTGAACATTACAAAGAGTACTTACCAGTAACAGACAATACACCAGCATTAACACTACAAGAGGGGAACACACCTTTGGTTCACCTTTCCAACTTATCAAAAAAGCTCGGCATTGAGCTTTATGGCAAAATAGAAGGAGCCAATCCCACAGGTTCTTTTAAAGACCGTGGGATGGTTATGGCCGTCGCAAAAGCAATTGAATCAGGCAGTAAATCAATTATTTGTGCGTCAACTGGGAATACTTCCGCTGCAGCTGCTGCTTATGCAGCAAAGGCGGGAATTAGTGCAATTATCGTTATTCCTAACGGTAAAGTTGCACTTGGTAAACTAGCACAAGCGAAAATGTATGGTGCTGAAATCGTCGAAATCGAAGGTAATTTTGATGAGGCTTTAAACATGGTTCGTACAGTGAGCGAAACGGCTCCTGTAACGCTCGTGAATTCAGTCAACCCATACAGACTTGAAGGTCAAAAAACAGCTGCATTCGAAATTTGTGATCAGCTTGGTAGTGCACCAGATATCCTAGCAATCCCTGTTGGTAATGCTGGTAATATTAGTGCCTATTGGAAAGGGTTTAAAGAATATAACGAAGCAAAACAGACAGGGCTTCCAAAAATGTTTGGATTTGAAGCCGAGGGCGCGGCGGCAATCGTTCAAGGTAGCCCGATAGCCACCCCAGAAACAGTAGCAACGGCTATTCGAATTGGTAACCCAGCAAGCTGGGAACTTGCTGAAAATGCACGTGATGAATCTGAAGGAATAATTACATCTGTTACAGATCCCGAAATTCTAGAAGCATTTAAACTATTAGCAAGCACTGAAGGTGTATTTGCGGAACCAGCATCATGCGCATCTATCGCTGGTGTCCTTCAACAAGTTAAAAATGGTAGCATCTCTAAAGGCAGCAAAGTTGTAGCAGTTTTAACAGGAAATGGACTAAAAGATCCGGAAACTGCGATGGAACAAATAGATATTGATACAGTAGTTTTACCAAATGATGAAAAGACAGTTATTGATTACATAGAAGGTGTGGTAAAAGCATGACACGTTTTACCATTACGGTTCCAGCAAGCACCGCTAATATCGGGCCGGGTTTCGACTCGGCTGGTATGGCACTGAATCGTTATTTAACACTTCATGTAAAAGCAAATGATGAGTGGGTGTTTGAACATCAATCTGTTCATTTGCCTGATGTCCCTGTTGCAAAGGAACATTTTATTTATCAAATAGCTGATAAGGTTGCCAATCAATTTGGTGCAGTATTACCTCCTGGTGCATATGTGCTAATGGAAAGTGACATCCCATTAGCACGTGGATTAGGAAGCAGTTCCTCCGCAATAATTGCCGGGATTGAGTTAGCTGATCAACTTTGTAATCTTTCATTATCATTAACAGAAAAACTTCAATGTGCTTCTGCTATTGAAGGTCATCCAGATAATGTGGCTCCATCTCTTTTAGGTGGACTCGTCATTGCCGCTCAATCCACTGATGGCGATTTAGATTATTTGCATAAAAAAGATGATAATCTCGATATTATCGCTTATATTCCTCACTTCGAATTAAAAACCGAAGCAGCAAGAAAAGTACTGCCTAATCAGTATTCTCGTGGTGAGGCAACCAATGCAAGTGCTATTGCAAATGTCATGTTTGCTGCACTTGTTTCAGGTAATTATGAACTTGCAGGAAAAATGATGGAAAAAGATTTATTTCACGAACCTCATCGTGCCTCTTTACTACCCGATTATGAAAAGATTCGTCTGGAAGCTAAAAACGCTGGTGCTTTTGGAACAGTTATTAGCGGTGCTGGTCCGACGATGATGTCATTGGCCCCCAAAGGAAGCGGTAGTAAATTAGCATTACGTCTTAAAGAGCATTTACCAGATTTTTCGGTTGAAGTACTGGAAATGGATTTACATGGCTCTCGAGTCGAGAAAGCAAAGTCACAGCACATTTAGTCGTGCTGTGTTTTTTGCTTTCTATTTGATAATACAGGATAATAATTTGTATAGGACTGTATAGGAGGAGATTTGTTCATGAACAATTTTTCATTTTGGAATCCAACGACATTAATTTTCGGAAGAAATCAACTGGAACAATTAACAGCCGAAGTTCCTAAGTTTGGGAAAAAGGTGTTGCTAGTATATGGTGGCGGAAGTATTAAAAAGAATGGTTTATATGATAAAGTGTTACATTATTTAGCGGACACTAATGCTGAAGTTTTTGAATTAGCTGGCGTCGAACCGAATCCTCGGCTTTCTACTGTTCGTAAAGGGGTAGATATCTGTAAGCAAGAAGAAATAGAATTTCTACTCGCTGTCGGTGGTGGCAGCGTGATCGACTGTGTAAAAGCAATTGCAGCCGGAGCCAAATATGAAGGTGATCCATGGGACCTTGTCATAAAAAAAGCCGCTGTTAAAGATGCGCTCCCATTTGGTACTGTATTAACACTCGCAGCAACAGGCTCTGAAATGAACTCTGGCTCTGTTATTACTAATTGGGAAACAAATGAAAAACATGGTTGGGGTAGTCCCGCTGTTTTCCCAAAATTTTCTATCCTTGATCCAGTAAATACATTTACGGTCCCAAAAGACCAGACCATTTATGGCATTGTCGACATCATGTCTCACGTTTTAGAACATTATTTTCACCAAACAGAAAACACACCACTACAAGATCGTATGTGCGAATCTGTTTTGCTTACTGTGATTGAAACAGCACCACAGCTTTTAGCTGACCTTGAAAATTACGAACATCGAGAAACTATTTTATACTGTGGAACAATGGCTTTAAATGGCATTTTGAATATGGGGTACCGCGGAGATTGGGCCACTCATAATATAGAACATGCTGTTTCGGCTGTTTATGATATTCCGCATGGCGGAGGGCTTGCTATTTTATTCCCAAATTGGATGAAGCATAATTTACATGTAAATCCATCTCGTTTCAAAAAACTAGCTGTTAATGTCTTTGGCATTGATCCAAATGATAAGACAGATGAAGAAATCGGGCTTGCAGGTATTAATAAGCTACGTGAGTTTTGGAATAATATCGGTGCCCCTTCCCGGCTATCGGACTACGATATTGATAACAGTAAACTCAATGTGTTGGCTGAAAAGGCGATGGTCAATGGAGAGTTTGGCAATTTCACCAAATTAAATCGTGAAGATGTTAAAGCAATCTACGAAGCCTCATTGTAAATTATATGAAAAGCCCTGTAAAAAACACTTTCTTTCGGGGCTTTTCGCATTATAAGCCGAATTCATAACGCATCATTTATAAAATATATAAACGTTCAATTTGAACCGCTTCGCAAAAAGTATTATTCTCGAGATAAAAAAACGCCAGTTCCCCAGAGGGCACTGAAAAACTTATAATTTTCAAAGAATCTAATTAGTTAAACCCAAAAAAGACGACCAAATTCAGAAGTATGAGAATTTGGTCGTCTTTTTATATTTTGGCAATACTCTCATTTCATCCTCCATGACATCCGCTGTGTTTTTGAGGGGGAACTTATATAGACTAAAAATCATTGATTGTTGATTTTAGCAGGTTCCGTTGATTGGAGTGAAAGGCTCCTGCGAGAAACCTAAAGCACCACAACGGGCTTCGTGACCAACAAATCCTGTTGGCCTGAGGAAGCCTTGGAGCGTCCTCCCAGAGCGGAAATCCACAGTATTCTATCGGATCCTTACATTAAGAGGTTTTTTTCAGTGCCCTCGTTTCCCAGCAGTTTTTCCTTAATTAAAATCGTATGTATCCATACGGTGCCATTGATTCTAAACTATGAATGACGTTTAAAAGATATAAACCACTAATGATGGTTAAAATAACTAGTGTTACAACACCTATTTTTATATTCGTTTTCATATAATACATTCCTTTATTAAAATTAAAATTGAATTGGCTCCATTGTTTCCGTTAATGCCTCCATCTCATAACCATTGTCGGAGTAATATTTCAGCAGTTTCTCGAGATGATCCTTTGTCGAAGACTTTTCATGAAGTAATACAACTAGTGGCTTTATTCCTTCTAGTGCCTTTGTTCCTTCAATTACTTTTTGAACGTATTGTCCATTCATTAACTTCCAATCTATCGAATCAATATTCCAATCCCACATAATAAAGCCCTTGGCATCAGATGCGGCTTTGTATGGCGGAGTAATATACGGCTTGGATCCGTATGGTGCCCTTATAAGCCGCGTCTTCACATTTGTAAGTTCTTCTAAATATTGAATAGCTGTTTCCATTTCCCCAGCAAAGCTTGCAGGAGTTTTATATATCTTCGAAGCATCATGAGTCACTCCGTGAACTGCGATAGTATGATCATCCTGAACCATTTGTTTTACTGCGTCAGGATAATTTCTCATATTCGGTTCTAGCATGAAAAAAGTCGCCTTTGCGTTATACTTTTTTAAGAGTTGTAATATTTCCATAGAATCAGGATGTGGTCCATCATCGAAGGTTAAATAAACTACTTTTCCAGTCCTTAATTGTTGTTGAGTAGTCGCTTGGTCCCCTGTCTGGTCTTCTAATTGATCCTCTGATTGACTTCCTGTTTGATCCTCTGTTGTTTCTTCATCAGACTCGGCTATTGACTCTTGCTCTTGGCTTTGTTGGTCAGTTTGCTTTTTCTTTTCAGATGAATTTGAATCATGTGTGGGGGGGGTTACAACTTCTTTCCTTTCCTCACTATTATCACTTGTTTTATTAACAATAGCGGAGTCTATTTTCTTCTCTTTCTGCTCTTTTTTCTCTCTTTTCCATTTTCCTTTTTGCTGTATTGATGAGGAATCCTGGTTTTTAATTGCCAATGCTTCATTTTCCTTTTTCATTTCGAATATAAAAAAACATAGTGTAATAGTAAATATTAATACTGAACAAATGAAGATCTTTCCGAACCAATTTAACTTTCTACCTTCCTTTTCCCGTTTTGCCATTAAAGCTCCCCCTAGTAATATCTCTATCTATTATCCTATACGAGTATTGATTAGAATTAGTTACAGCAAAGTTACAAAAAATGTACATACATTGTTACTTTTTGTCGCATTCTGATAAAGGTGCAAACATCTTATACAAATACATATGTATATAGACGGAAAATCGACTAAATTCGTTGCATTTTTTAGCAATATTTTCAATCCTTAGTTATAAACTAATCTAAGATTAGGAACACATTATTCACGCTTCAAGTTATATGTAGCTATCTAACGCTATTTTTTATAAAATTATCATGGCACAAAAAAATCCCCTTAAGCTTTGTGTTTTACAACTATATGCTTAAGGGGATTATATTCTTTATGTGCGTGTTCAAAAAGGTGGCAAATTAGAAACAAGAAATTCGAGACGAGAAGGTTTTGAGAACCGGACTTGCACACGACGTGCTGACCTCTGTGTTGCTCACAGGACGTGAGACGAACTTAACAGAGGTTCCTCTTTTCCAGAGCATCCTTTTCATTAGCAGAAGTACCTAATTGCCAACAAGAAATTCGCCGTTTATCATTTTATAACTTTTTGAACATCCTTTTATGAATATACTACATTATCCATTTCTACCTGATTGTTTCCATCGACAATAATTTGCACTTCAGTACCTTCCAATGTTTCCTTTTTAAGCAAAGCTTCTACTAGTTCCCAGAATTCTTTTTGATGTTCATTAATCATATACTCCGTTTTTTTCAAAGCCTTTTGAAATAATTCCTGCATCTTCGTTTCCCGCTCTGCTTTTTGGAAAGTTAAAGTGAAGCCGTCTTCCAACATGCCAGTGTCAACCATCTGTTCTAAAATATTTTTTGCTTGTTGAACATCCCCGCTTACGCCAATACTATGCTCGCCAAGGAAAAGACGTTCAGAAACACCACCAGCTAAAATCATACTTACTTGATCTAACAACTCACTTGTCGTTGTCAAATGAAGTTCCTTCTGAATTGGAGCCACATATCCTAATGCTTGTCCACGTGGGATGATCGTCGCCTTTCTTACAGAGCCTGGCTTCGTAAGTGCAGCAATTAGTGCATGTCCTGATTCGTGTATAGCCACCCGTCGCTTTGTATCTGGATCATTTAAGGTACGGGAAGTACTGCCTAATATCGTTCGATCGAGAGCATAATCTAGATCTTCTACATCGACCTTGTCACGTCCCTCTCTCACTGCTTTCCTACTTGCGGATTCAAATAATGAATTGAGTTCAGCGCCTGAAAATCCGGACGTACTCTCCGCAAGTGTATTTAGTGACGCAAATACTGCTTCGGAAAGACGTTTCCCTTTTGTATGAATGTCGATTATTTCTTTTCTACCTTGCGTATCTGGTAATGGTACTTGGAATGTAAAGTCGATTCTTCCAGGTCGAAGGAATGCATCATCAAGCATATCCTTACGATTTGTCGCTGCAATAAATAAAATCCCTTTATTCTCATGGCCACCATCAAGTTGGACAAGAAGTTCTGTCAAAGTTTTTTCCGCTTCTTCTCCGCCATGTGCTTTCCTCTTACCAGCAAGTGCATCTACCTCATCAATAAAAATAACTGCTGGCGATTGCTTTCTAGCATTTTCAAATAAACTACGAATACGCGAAGCACCTACGCCCACAAACAATTCAGTAAACGCTGAGCCGCTAGACGAATAAAAGCTAGCACCAATTTCTCGTGCGATCGCTTGTGCGAGCATTGTTTTCCCTGTCCCTGGAGGTCCATATAATAAAATCCCTTTCGGCGCTTTAATACCGATCTTCGCTGAACGATTAGGATCTTTAATTATTTCTAATGTTTGTTGAATTTCTTCTTTCATTTCTTCAGGAAGTCCACCAATATCATTTAAAGTGACAGATGGAAGTGGTGTTTCTTTCGATGCACTTTGCTTCATCTTTGCTGCGCCAACGCCACCTTTTCTCTGAATAACAATAGCAGTTGCAATGAGCAAAATAATGATTCCACCCATAAGCCAATTATTGATATTATTTCCTTCGGAATATTTATAGTTAATATTATATTTTTCAACTAGTTCTTCCACTAGTGGACTATTTGGTCGAAAATGTGAAACAAATTTTTCTTCAGGAGTTTCTATATACAATGTGCCGTTTGCCATTTCTTTAAGGGTGATAAGCTCGCCATTTTGCGCCTGAATTGTTTTTTCAATCGCTGAAAACGGAATGACGGTTCCCTTGTCTCCGGTCAATAATGCCCAAACAACACATGCTACAATGACGATAAATCCAATGGCTAAAGGAACAATCTTCGATGCAATCTTTGAATTTGATTTCACTGTTCCATCTCCTTATAGAATATGATTCTAGTATAACATCGTTCATGTGTCGAGGTCATTAGACATATTATGACAAATTGGCGAAGTTCGTGATGAAGGAGTCTGGCATCGCACTGTTTTTAGTGATTTATGCCAAAAAAAATAGCTGGCTCAGTGATGAGTCAGCCATTTTTTCATATTGATGTTTCATTCTTCATTATCCATTGCTGATCGCCAGTCAAGATGACCTTCTGCTAGTCCACGGATCAAGATTTCTGCTGTTCCCATATTTGTAGCTAATGGCACTCCGTACACATCGCATAAACGCATTAATGCAGAAACGTCCGGCTCATGTGGTTGTGCTGTTAATGGATCGCGGAAAAATAATATCATGTCCATATCATTTTGTGCAATGCAAGCACCTATTTGCTGATCGCCTCCAAGTGGACCTGATTGAAAACGATGAACATCCAATCCTGTTGCCTCCATAATCCGTAAACCCGTTGTACCTGTCGCAAATAACGTATGATGTTCCAAAATAGGTTTATATGCTGTTGCAAACCGGATCATATCATCTTTCTTTTTATCATGTGCAATTAAAGTAATATTCAATTTATGTTCCTCCTTATTTGGAAGGCTATGTTAAACACTATTGTTGAGTAAATAATTTTCAGCTCATTTGTGAGAAATCAAGTTTTCTCCTAGCTTTCAATATGTTAAAAGATTGCTCTTCTGGATGAAACGAGAGCTAAGTTGAGCCAAAAATCAACATTGTCATTATAACCAGCCATTAAGCTGATAGATACAAATAAAAGCTTAATTTCTCGCTTCTATCTTCACCTGATCTGCATAGTTCATCCATTCATATTGACGAATCCTTACTTCAAACAAGGTCAATGGATCACGAAATACTTCAGGGTTTGACCTAATTGCTAACAAATCAGCCTGATTCTTTTCCTTTTCACTATTCAATTCCGCAACTGCGTGTTCTAATACACTAAAGGGTTCCCTATAGAAAATATGAATATCGCGAGCAATTGCTTTTTCGAATAATTCAAATTGCAGAAAGAACTTTCTAGATATGGATTCTGTCACTTCTTGATAATCCTCATTTACAATAAAGCTTTTGTACGCATTTGCTAACACTTTATTATTTATTGGCATGGCTCCAAATAATTTTCCTGCACCTTTTAATAATACTTGGGAAGGTGTTCTACGCAAAATAATGTTTTCCTGCTCCATATCAAATGAACTCGTCATTCTATCAGCATCTCTTTGCCAATCATTAAGTATTTGAAAGTCACAGGAAGCTTGTATTCTATCCTCACCTAGCAAAGTATTAAAACTATGCTCCCACTCTGTTAACTGTTCCTGGCTTAGTGTAAGTTCATTCTGTGCAAAAGTTATCCAGTCTTGAAGTGAACTAATATAAATCGGCATGACATTATTTTGGATATAAAGATTTATTTTTTTATTCATTTCCTCATTTAATTCTAGGTGAATATTTCTAAAATCACTATCTTCTTTAATAATGTCGGACGATCCTTTAATTAAGTTAGGTATGTTTTTAACAAATTCAGTCTTTATTTCTATTTTTATTGCTTGATACGCTTCCTGAATAACCTGTTTCTTATCCTCTTCCATATCATGAAGCTGATGGATTGAACCTTGAATTTTCGACAAAATGTCTTCGTCCCGATCAATTACGTTAGACAGTTCCTCTTCAATTCTGATTTGTTGTTGAGCCAGATAAATAAGCGTCTGTTTCATATAATATAAAGTATTCGTTATCCGATTATGCCGCCAATTTTCCATTTCCATGCTCTTCTGAAGGAAACGAGACAATTTATCCAATTCATTGGATTTGTCCAAGGTAGTTGAATAAGAAACAAGGTTTGCACCCGGAAAATAATCCTTTATATGTTTTTTCGTATCATTCAACAGATCGCTTGATTCTTGATCATTCCCATTTTCAGCAGATAATTTCAAAATAAAATCTACTTGAAGTCCAGGATTTTTTTCTTTCATATTCAACAGATTTGTTAATTCATTGCTTGAAAACGGCGCACTATCATTAAGTATATATAATATATTATCCGCAAGTCTAACAGAGTCGGGGATTACGTTATCATCTATACTGGACCAATTATAATTTGGCAAATGTACGATAGCCATTTGTTTATTATCAAATAATGGTTTATCTACTGCTATATCAATGATCGTATTGGGATTAGAAGCTACTTCATTCACGTCAAATTGGGAAGCAAGTGGAATGATACCTACTTCTGTAACTGCTTGAACAGAGGGATTGGAACCATATCTGTACAAAATTGTCTCCGCGTTTGCATTTGACGGTTTAGCTTCTTGACCAATAATTGTTGTGATTACATCTAATTTCTCACTTTCAGGACTTCCACCAATAAGCACACGTCGATTACCGAATTCCGCCAATCTGTTAATCATCCATGCAGAAAATTGATCTACTTCAATCTGCTGTTTAAACGCCTTTTTCTCGATCATTTTAAATATATCTAGCATTTCTTCCATTAGACTATTATCACCATGCGTATTTGATAAAACAAACTCAGCCTTTTCTATTTCCTCTTTCTCCAAGCTATTGGGGAAAATATCTTCCCAAGCAAGCAGGCTTGCTGAGGCATAAAAGGCAGTTGAAGAATCTGCTATTTTCATCCATGCTTTTAACAAATCGGGGACCACAGATTGTATTTCCACGATATAATACTTTCCGCTTATTAAATCCATATATGTTTCCTGCAAAAGAGTAGGCAGGCGTCGTAATTTAAACTCATGATTAAAATCAGTTTCAAGTATTAATTGACTTGCTTCACAAATCCAAGATAAATAGGTCTCTTCTTGCTCATAGCTTAACCAAAGGTCAACAACTGATATTTCAAATTGTTCCATGTCCATGTCAGATAATAGAGACATTGCTGGAATAAAATAAGTTGGATTTATTGATTTTGTATAACCATTTTCAACATATATATTTAAGATCTGAAACCAATTCAGTGAGCTTGTTCTCATTGCCTCATTCACTGCAAGTTCAATTGAGCTACTCCAATTATGCTGATCTTCAAAAAAAGCACGTGCTAATTTTGTCACATTAGGATAATCAGGATTTATCATAACTGCCTGTTTAATCATTTGATCTGCATCTAGCTTTCTTTGTTCGGCTAAATATATTCCAAATAGCTGTAAAGTGATTTCTGTATTTAAAGTTAAAGAATCTGTTTTAATGCTTTGATAAATTTTTTCAGCCGTCTCTAGTAAATCTAATTCAAAATAAGCATCCGCCTTATTTTTTTTAGCCCATGGTTCAAGTTCATTTTGAATATTTTCCCATTTGAATATCGCGGCTTCGAAATCCTTATTGTGAAAATATACTTCTCCTTGGGCAAAACGAATATTGGAGAGATCTGGTAGTTCATTTTTTTGTTCTTTAAAATATAAATCTCCTAATATCGCAATTGGTTGATCATGTTTTTCAGTGTTTAATACCAATTTTTCATAGTATAGTTTCTGGATCAATGATTCTTCCATTACCATGTTCAAATCACCGTCTTTCTGATTTAATGACTTCTTAATTTTTTTTATCAGCCGGATAAATCAGTCCCATTTGTTTTCTTGCTTCAGCTACAATCTGTACTGTAGTCATAGAATTTTCATATGTATTCACTGAAGACTCATACTTACCGGATTTAATTAAGTTGATAAACTCTTCTACTTCATAATACATAGATGGATGAAGCATTTCTTTACCAACCTTTTCTGTTGTACCATTACGATAATGAATATCTACCTTTTCGGGGGTGGATATCTTTTCAATAATGATACTTCCTTCCTCGCCTTGAATTTCCGACGGTAAATAGGAATTTGTTATTTTAGAATGTGTGATAACAGCCTCAAATTGATCGTATTCAAGTATAAGACTTCCTCCACCATCCACTCCTGACTCAAGCATTGTCCCAATTGCTTTCACATTTTTAGGTTTTCCAAATAAAACGACAAGCGGATAAACGCAATATACGCCAAGATCCATTAACGAACCATTTGAAAATGTAGGATTAAAGGCATTTAAAACAGTTCCTGCTCGGTAAGCATCATATCGAGATGAATACTGACAATAACTTGCAACATAGCGCCTCACCTGGCCAATTTTATGTAAATTTTGTTGGAGCGCAGCAAAGCCCGGTAAAAAGGTGGTTTTTAAGGCCTCCATCAATAATACATTATTCTCTTTTGCTGCATTAATCATAGAAGCTAGTTCCGTTGGATTAGATGCAATCGGTTTTTCGCATAATACATGTTTTCCATTTTCTAAAAATATAATAGACTGCTCTGCATGCAATGAATTCGGGCTAGCAATATAAACAGCGTCAATAGTATCACTTTTTGCCATTTCTTCTATATCTGTAAAAACATTTTTTACATCATACTTTCCTGCAAACTCATGTCCTTTTTCTTCTGTTCTTGAATAAACAGCTGTTAGTTGAAAGTCTTTTAAATCAGAAGCTCCCTGAATGAGTGAATCTGTAATCCAATTCGTTCCGACTACACCAAATTTAATCATTTATATCTTCCTCCCTTAAATCTATATAAAATAAAACGTAATTATTCTTACTATATTGCATTTCGACAAATCTTGCATGGATCATGCAAATTTTTTTACATTTTTTCATTTAACTCTTTAAATTACTAAAATGCTGTGGTATTATGTTTTGTATATTCATTTTCAATTAATTCAGAATAACGATAAAAGTAATGATGAAGAAGGTATAAAGAAAAAGTCTAAGAGAATCGGTGGTTGGTGAAAACCGATATTTTTTCTTTAAATGCCCAGCACTTCTGAACCGGCCCTTGGCCCGGCGCACGCCGTTAATGACTCGAGGCTATTTAACTACGAATAGCGAACGAGGGTGGAACCACGATATCACGTCCCTCATAACAAGGCGCACGCGCCTGTTATGGGGGCGTTTTCATTCCCAAAATATATTCGGCATTACATCAATCATATCATAGGAGGTAAGAACAATTATGTATAAAATACTTGTAGCAGAAGCAATCAGTGATACAGGGTTAAAAGCATTGTATGACCATCCAAAATTCACGGTGGATAAACTGCCTGGATTATCACCAGAAGAATTAAAAAACATTATCAAAGACTATGATGCACTTATTGTTCGTAGTGCGACACAAGTTACAGAAGATATCCTAGAAAACGCGGATCATATGCGTGTAGTTGCTCGTGCTGGCGTAGGTGTAGATAATATTGATGTTGCTGCAGCAACAAAAAAAGGAATCATCGTTATCAATGCGCCTGGAGCGAATACAATTTCAGCAGCGGAACTTACAATGGCCATGATGCTATCCCTTGCTCGGAGTATTCCACACGCTCACGCTTCCACTTCTAAAGGAAAGTGGGAACGCGGATCATTTAAAGGCGTCGAAATGTATGGAAAAACGCTTGGTGTCGTTGGAATGGGTAAAATCGGCACAGAAGTTACAACACGAGCTAAAAGCTTCGGAATGAAAATACTTGGATATGACCCATATTTAACAGAAGATAGAGCTGGACAGCTTGGTATTTCAAAAGCAACTTTAGATGAAATTGCACAGGAAGCTGACTTTATCACGATTCACACACCTTTAATAAAAGAAACAAGAGGCATCATTAATGATGAGTTCTTTGCCAAAACAAAACAAGATGTTCGTATTGTTAACTGCGCGCGTGGAGGTATTATTGATGAGGCTGCTCTCGTACGGGCATTACAATCTGGCCAAGTTGCCGGTGCTGCTTTAGATGTTTTCGAAACTGAGCCTTCAACTAACCACGAGCTTCTGGGTCACCCAAATGTAGTTGTGACTCCACACTTGGGTGCATCTACTGTGGAAGCACAAGAAAAAGTGGCACATGAAGTAAGTGAGGAAATCATTGAAATCTTTGAAACAGAATCGATTCGTCATGCAGTAAATATGCCAAAAATCTCTGGTGAAACACATAAAAAGCTACAACCATTTATTACACTTGGAGAACAAATGGGTATGCTTGCCATCCAATTACTAAAAGAAGCTCCCGACAAAGTAGAAATCAACTATTACGGCGAGTTAGCAAAAGAAAATACTGATTTATTAACTCGTATAATTATCAAGGGTGTTCTGTCATACCACTTAGGTGACAGTGTAAATCTAATCAACTCCCTACATTTATTGAAAGATCAAGGCGTTTCTTCAAATGTAGCTAAAAATCCAGTAACAAAAGGATTCGCAAGCTATGTCGAGCTTACTCTATATAAAGGCGCCAATAAATCTAATATCGGTGCAACAGTACTAAATGGCTACGGAGCACGAATTGTCAAAATGAATGATTACCGTGTAGATGTCCGTCCTGATAATTTATTATATATTAAGCATCATGATATCCCTGGTATGATTGGACGCGTTGGTTCGACTCTAGGTGATTTCGATGTAAATATTGGTACAATGCAGGTGGGCCGTGCTGATGTCGGCGGTGACGCTATCATGATTCTCACACTTGATAAAAAAGTAGAACAAAATGTCATTGAAGCCCTAGTCGAATTAAAAGGTTTGGCTGGCGCACAATTTCTTGAACTTACAAATTAATTTCTAATCAAAAGGATCACCTCCACATAACGAGGTGATCCTTTTTTGTGTTTTACATAGACTCAATTTTATAAGAATGTTTTTGCGTCGGCTCGTATTTCGAGCGAGTGGCTTGTATTCCGTGCGGTGGCTCGCATTTCGTCTGAGTGTCTCGTATTTTGAGAGCTAACCTTGAATATGAGGCGAAAAACAAAAATCCAGTCGAGATTTCACTTCCCGGACTGGATTTTTTCTTATCTATCATTTATTTCACTAAAGACAATACCAAATCCTTAACATCAAGCACACTATCAAGAATGTACTCTGCTTTCCTTTCTTCAAACTCCGCGCGTGCATCTTTTCCAGATAGACCTGTAAGAACAGCTACGAATGTACAGCCCATTTCTTGTGCTGCCAATAGATCCGCGAGTGAATCGCCCACAATCATTGTTTCTTTACCATGCGCTACAGGCATTGGTTCTTCTATGCATTCTTTCGCCGTCTTCTTTTTACCAGATAAAGCTAATACATATGTATATGGATGTGGTTTTGCCAGGGCAGGATTGTCAGGAAACTCACGCTCTGCTTCCAAAACATCATCAGCAGTAACAATATTATCCATATCAAAATGCTCCAACCAATTTAGATATTTAAACGGTTCAATTGTCTCAAGTTCTGGGCGACCAGTTCCTATACCAATTGTTACTCCTGCTTCTTTCAATGCTATGAAAAGATCGGAAATCTCTTGTGAGTCGGCTAATATTTTTTCATCAGATAAAAATCCTTTTTTTCCAGTTTGAACAGATGGTCTCCCTGTAGAAGCTAAGACAAATTGATCACCAACATACCACTCTTGGGAAACGTGCTCACACATCGACCAAAGCGCTCCTTTTTGACCAAACACTGTTGTATTAACACCCAATCGCTCCCGTGCAATCTGATCAATATGCGAGAATAAACCTTCTTTCGATAATTCTGCCTCTTCAAAGCCAGTTAGGATTCCTGCAAAGTCTAAGGTTATTAGTTTCCCGGATAAAACACCAGCAATCTCTTGTATTACACTACGATCTATTTCATTTGATACCCAGTTTTCAATATTACCTTTCTCTATGCCTTTTACCTGTTCCAATATATGAATAAGCTGATAACATACAGTTAGATAAATCATATCCCAGTTCGCATTTAAACCATGAGATTTCATTAGCTTAAGCACACGGTCGCTTTGAAATATTTCCGCACGGATTTTAGTAATATCCTTATCATTGATATCCGTTTTATATTTCTCGGGAGCTAGTCCTAAATATTTGTTGCTATATAAAATTTCCCATACTGTCAATGAGGACGCATCAAAATAACGTTCTTCGCTTAATAATACGCCATCCACATCAAATAAAACTGTTTTAATCATTTCAATCCCCTTTTCCCCTACCGCTTCTTCCCTTTAGTGTACCACAGTGAAAGGTTAATTTCCTTATAATAATGTGAATATTCAAGATTAGTCTTCATCTTTTATATCTATATCCTCAGGTAATGGTTCCATTTGCCATTCTGCTAATTGCTTTTTATACTTCTCCATTTTTTCAAGGTGATCATTAAATTGTTCTTTGTTAATCATATAACTTTCCCCATCATGAAGCGCCTTTATTTTCCCTTGCTGAACAAGACTTTCTATAAAATCTATCGGAAATTGCAAATACTCTGCTGTCTCCTTTATTGTTAAATACATGATTCTTCCCTCCCCTGATAATTAATTTTCAACATGTTTTTCTTCTTTCTATTATACTTCCATTAGATCCATTTTTCGCCTACATACTATAGTAATTCATCTATTCAATCGAATTAAATAAAATTCTTTGAAACTTTTCTGATTGATACTCTCTCTAAGGTGTGAAAGGAGGTTGAAATATGACTGATATAAAACTTGTAAAGAAAGCCGTCAAAGGAAATGAAAGAGCCTTTGAAACACTGATAACGAACGATAGTGACAAGCTTTATCGAACAGCTTATCTATATGTTCGCAATAAGGACGACGCATTAGATGTGCTTCAAGAAACTACGTATAAAGCTTTCATTTCTATTAAACACTTGAAAAATCCGGAGTATTTCAGCACATGGCTTACTAAAATTCTCATTCGAACAGCTTATGATGTCCTAAAAAAGAAAAAAAGAAATGTTTTAACTGGTGATATATTTTTTGAAAATATTACCGAAAACAAAACAGATAAAATTGAATCTAGGATTGATATAACTAATGCAATATCTACACTAAAGCATGATTATCAATCAGTTATTATTCTTTTTTACTATCATGATTTATCCATTGCCAATATCGCGGAAACGATGGACAAACCAGAGGGGACAATAAAGCCCCATCTTCATCGTGCGAAAATGGAATTAAAAAAAGCGTTGAAAGGAGCGAATTACTATGAACAAGGAATGGCTTGATAAACAGATAAATGAAATTGAAGTGCCAAAGGAAGATGTGAGTTCCGTCATTGCAAAAGCAATATCAAATGGAAAAAAGAGTAAAACCAAAAAAAGGAAGATGAAATCTAGCTTATTTGTTTCAACAGCTGCTGCCTCTCTCTTCCTTGCATCTGGCTTCCTATTTACACCGATATCAAATGTATTAGCGAACGTACCATTGCTAGGTTCCATTTATGAAAACTTTACATCTCCAGTGGGAAATGAACTATATACGAATAACCTAATCACATCACTTAATGAAAAAGCCAGCAATAATGGTGTTGATATTACTATAACAAGTGCCTATTATGATGGGAATGTCATCGGTGTTACATTTAAAACGACCGGGAAAGATCTAACAATCAAACATATCGATGAGGGTAACCGCCCCGTATCGGGATATAGCTACCATTTATTTGATGGATTAGCTAAAAATCAATGGTCATCAAGTAGTACTGATTTAAAGGAGATGGAGGATGGTTTTATTGGGGCAGTCGAATTTTACAATCCAGATAAACAAATTCCCGCCAACTTTACTATCCCTCTCACTTTCACTTCGATGGCCGATATAAAAGGTAATTGGAAGTTCGATGTTCCTGTTAAACAAATTCCTTTTGAAAAAATATCTACCGTTTATGAAACTACATCAAAAGATGGTGATTATACTGTTAACATGAAATCTATTACTAAGGGAAAAGCTACGACAATGTTTGAGTACACTACCATTGTACCAATGCCCGGGGTAGTTGATGAAATAAACATAACTGTTTTTGATGATAACAAGAATAGGCTATCGAAAAACAGCACTGATCTATTAAACATGAATGAATTGAATGGAAAGGTAGAGAAATCGGTAAGAGAACTTTTCACAAGCAAAATTGATGAGAATGCCAATTATTTAATGGTTTATCCTGAAATAAAAAAAGTTGAAAAGGATACAATCAAATCATTGAATAGTCCTACCCCATTCTCGATTGAAAGCGATCGATTTGAATATAAGATAAACGTAAACAACATAGTAACGAACGAGGAAAAATTAACTGTAGATTATACCATTCAAAATATTAGCATGGACGATTTTAAAAAGGATATCATTCAGAACTTCGCCGATTTCATAAAAATAATAAAAACAGATGATATCAAAGTAGATAAGCAAAGTGAACTAATCGATGAAACGCTTGGCTTTACGATTCTCAGCGATCAAGCTAAACGAACGAATGAGAACGAGTTACATTTCCAATCTACTTTTATCATTGAGAACACTGATGATTTTGATTACGCTGATTATTCTCTTATGGTTCCATTTGGTACTTTAAGTTCAAATAATCCAATTAAAATGGAACCAATAAAAATAGATTTAAAACAGTAATAACTTTTTCTCACTTTCCTCTACTGGAAAGTGGTTTTTTTTCGAATTTTTCTATATTCCCACGTATATTTTTCATTATTGGTCCCAACCTACTCAGTAGGAGCTGATAATGATGCCAGATAAAAAACGGGACTTAGGGGCTAATTCTGACCCTCATTTCGACGGCAAGCAAGAAGGAATTATTAATGATTCTATAGGAACAGCTAGTAGCAAAATGGGTATAAGGATAGATATGAATAAAACAAATAATCCATTCCACCTAACCAAAACAAATAATGAAGATATGAAGGAGTTCGAACAACTGACAAGAGGAAAAACAGTAAGTGATTAATTAGCATTTGCACAGGGCTCTCCACTAAATGGAAGGTCCTTTTTTTATGCAAACCATTGACGTAACCACCTAATCTATTATACAATACCTCCTTGGGTCCATATACAACGTGGTTCGTAACCATCCCACGCAAAAAAACTAGGGAGAGATTTTTAAATGAAAATAAAAACACTTGTAATAAACGCTGTAATAGCGGCGTTATATTGTGCGATTTTTGCACTTATCGCACCATTCGGTTTCACTAACATCCAATTTCGTGTTTCTGAGGTGTTTAATCATCTTGTTGTTTTTAATAAAAAGTATATTTTCGGAATTGTGGCTGGCGTGTTTCTAACAAACTTATTTTCACCACTTGGCTGGTTTGATCTAGTATTCGGTGTAAGCCAATCGATTATTGCCTTATCCATTACAATTTTCTCCGCAAGATTCATTAAAAGTATGAGAAATCGGATGATATTTAACACACTCATCTTTACCTTTACGATGTTTATTATTGCGTTTGAATTGAATCTGGCACTTGGGTTTCCTTTTCTGTTCACATGGTTAACTGTCGCAATAGGAGAGTTTATTGTCATGTTAGTCGGTATACCACTGATGATTGCATTGAACAAACGCATCCATTTTGGAAAGCTAATTTAATAAAAAGTGGCCTAGGTTTCTGCTCTTATTATAGCAGCATACTTAGGCCGTTTTGTTTTTATTATAGATTAATAGGGACCTCTAATGAATGATTCTACATTTTCTTGATAAAATCTAGATATTTTATTCATTTCTATATCTGTAAAACTCTTTTCTTTTAATGCTTTTAGATTTTCATCAATTTGCCCGATGTTTCTAAATCCCGGAATAATACAAGATATTTTTTTTTGATCAAGTAGCCAGCGCAATGCAGAGGTTGCCATAGAATCCCTTCCTTTAGCAATCCATGTTAACTGTTCTGAAAGTTCAACCCCTTTTGCAAAGCCAAGACCAGCAAAGGTTTCCCCTACATTAAACGATTCTCCATTCTCATTAAATTTGCGATGATCGTTTTCTTCAAAAATATGATCTTTTGTAAATTTTCCAGTGAGTAAACCGCTAGCAAGTGGCAATCTGACAAGTATACCAACATCTTTTTTATACGCTTCTGGTAAAAGTGCTTCCAATGGTTTTTGACGAAAAATATTAAATATGACTTGTAATGTTTTTACATTATGGTTTTCCAAACAAAGCAAACCTTCCTCGACTGTTTCAACACTTACACCATAATTCTTAATTTTCCCTTCTTCTTGCAGACGATCAAGCACTTCAAATACTGCTCCATCTTTTAAAATATCAGTCGGTGGACAATGAATTTGATATAAATCAAGCGCTTCACGGTTCAAACGTTTCAAACTAGCTTCACAATATGTTCGAACAGCTTCATATGAATAATTTTCCTTAGATAAAATATCACCACTTCTACAAAACTTTGTTGCAATAAATATCTCGTCTTCCTTCCCTTTGGTCACTTTAGCTAACAGCTCTTCACTATGGCCATCACCATACACATCTGCAGTGTCAAAAAAATTAACACCTTGACCTATTGCATAATTCAAAGCTTTCAATGACTCTTGATCATTCGTTTTCCCCCAAGCTCCACCAATCGCCCAAGTACCAAAGCTTACCTCACTCACATTTATACCTGTATTACCTAGTTTTCGATACTTCATGGTTATGCCTCCTGAAATATTTGTATATTTTAATGATAACACTTACATTTTTCTTTATCCGTTGAATAAACAAAGTATTTAAACCTAACAGATCCCAAATCTACATGAAGTCAAAGTTTTAGAAATCCCCCGCGCTAGAGGGCATTTCCACATCAGCATAGATGCATCATGAAATTACTGTCCATTACACTCGGATACAAAAAACCGGCCTAAGTTTCTGCTTTTACTATTACAGCATACTTAGTCCGATTCATATTATTTACTAACGGCTGGAACTTCTTTGTTTAATATTTCAAAGAATTTGATAACTGTAAAATAACTTAATCCTAAATCGCCAAAGCCTTCCTTATACGCGGACACGATATCAACAGCAGAAGTCAACGGTTCCACTTGGTAGACTGAGATAACAATTTGGTTTTGTCTTACAGTTCCCTTTTTTTCAATTAACATTTCACCGCGATCCTGATCTACGTGGGTGATACTCCATCCCTTAAGCTTATTATTAACAACAAACGTTATTCGGTCCAATAGTTTGCGCTTACTTATTTTATAATAACGAGTTTTTAGGTTAGGATCTTTCGCTTTATCGCCTGTCTCCGTACTATTTTTCCAAAGACCAGTCAAGATTCTCACAACAGACATTTATTTATCCCCCCTTTATACGTGATTCATTTTTGTGCTATGTATATATGACCTTATTATATGACTATTTGTTAGTGTCTGTCCATGTTACAGAATAAAAACTTAGTATTTTCGTACACTTTCTTTTATTTAATCATATATTTTCTCTTTGATAGGAATATACAAGATTTCAAAAATACTTTGAACTACCTTTTTGAAGCTGAAACCAAAAACATTAAAAGGAAGGAGCTGTCCGATAAGTAGGAAAATCGTTAAAAAGGCTTTCTGCTGATTTTTCATCTTGCTCTGATTTAGAGAAAAATATCAGTTGATATTGGAGCGGGAGGGGGAGCAATTGACCTTGGGAGTGCCTTTTTCACAGTGAGCGGAAATCAGTAAACGTTCGATTTACCTTAGTCCTGCTCTTTTTGCAGTGAGCGGAAATCAGTAGACGTTCGATTTACCTTAGGCCTGCTCTTTTTGCAGTGAGGGGCAATCGGTAGACGTTCGATTTACCTTAGTTCTGCTCTTTTTGCAGTGAGGGGCAATCGGTAGACGTTCGATTTACCTTAGTGCTGCTTTTTTCGCAGGGAGGGGTCCAATGATCAGGTCGTGCCTTTTTCGCGATGAGTATAAAATTGAGAGGGTCTCCTAAAAAGCCAATTATATGCCTTTTTGGACACCCCCTTCCTTTATTAATAATTGAATCTTTCACCGACATAATCCAAAACCTACATCGAGGAACAAGGAGCTGGATCTTAGCCCACACGATGTGGGTCATATGGACGTTGCCACACGACGTGGCGATCTTAGCCGATATTCCTTTTTCATGTCTAGCTACTGCGCCTCCGCATTTCTGTTCATGTTACAAAGAAGCGTGTTTTTTCTAGCCAGCCTCTTGCTTTCCAACGTCTTAGCATTAGTACTCCCCGTAGCCATTCGTCTGCGATAAAGGCGATCCAGACTCCTAGTAGGCCCATATCAAAGTGTATCCCTAGTATGTATGCTAGTGGAACAGATACACCCCACATTGACATGATTCCTATATACACGGGAAACTTAACGTCACCAGCAGCTCTTAATGAATTAATTAAAACCATATTAAATGCGCGACCTGGCTCGAGTATGATAGAAAGTATAATTAAGATACTTCCAGTTTGAACGATGTCTAAATTGGATGTAAAGATGCCTAAGAGATTCTTTGAAAAAATAGACGCGACGATTGCCATCCCAAAAGCGAGGATAATTGCTTTTCTTAAACTATCCAAACCTCGTTTATACGCTTGCTCCAGTTCTTTAGCACCGATCATATGCCCCACAATAATTTGCGTTCCCTGCGCAATTGCCATTCCAAACAACATTAAAAACATTGTAACGTTTTGTACATAAACTTTTGAAGTAAGTGCTTCTGTTCCTAGCATTGCGATGAAAAAAGTGATGACCATTTGTGATGCGTTGTATGATAAATGCTCTCCAGCAGATGGAACTCCGATTCGTAATAAATTTTGAACATGTGCTTTTGGGACCTTCCATAACATTTGAAATGGAAATTCCCCTTGAACACGTTTAAATAATATAATAATTGCCGCAATGACCCCGATAAACCGACTAACAGCAGTTGAGATAGCGACACCTTCCACACCGAGAACTGGTAAACCAAATGGGCCAAATATAAATAAGTAGTTACCTATTACGTTGATAATATTCATGCCTATCGTCACATACATAATATCTTTTGTGAAACCATAAGAACGTACAATTGCTCCGATGGTCATAATGATCGCTTGAATAAAAGAAAAACCACCAACAATTTTTAAATAGATCCCTGCCTCGTCATAAAGTTCACTCGGTAAGTCCATCACTGCCAAGATTGGTTTATAAAAAATAAAGACCAGTAAACTTAATACCACACCAAAAAGTAAGTTCATTCCGATTGAAACAACCGCAATTTCTTTAGCAGTGCTATTTTTTTTGGCCCCAATACTTTGTGCAATTAAAACAGCTGTACCAGTTGAGATAAAACCAAACATAACTATAACAAGTGATAGTAGTTGATTCGATACACCTACAGCAGCAACTGATTGATCTGAATACTGCGATAACATTAATGTATCGGCATTACCCATTAACATATGAAGAAGCAATTCAATAAAAATTGGCCATGTTAATGCAAATAGCGTTAATTTCTTTTTTGTTACCTTACTCATAAGCTCTTATATCTCCTTTTAAAAAAGGCATCCACATGCCATGTATAAATCAGCTTACTTATACATACTGTTAGATGCCAACGTACTTACTGAACAATCACTGTCTTGTGATATTTACTATCCTAAATTCAACTCTATAATGTTTTGATCTGGGTCTAAACAGAAAATTTGTTTTAAACCACTTTTTGTGCCTGTATTTTCTATCACCGGAACATCGTGATTCCTTAAATAATCCAATGTTTCTTGATAATTCTGCACTTGAAGTGCGATATGACTATCTATTGTATTAATTTCATCACAATTTCTTAGCGTTTTAGAATGGGGGAATACAATTAAATGTATTTGCTGGGTTCCAATTTGATACCAAGCTCCCTCGAAATCGAAATTAGGACGAGGTAATTCTTGAAGCCCTAATATTTCGCCGTAAAATAATTTGCTCTTCTCTAAATTCGTAATCGCTATACTAAGATGATGCAGACCAAGTACTTTTATCAATGGTTTCATCACACCTTTTTTTGTATTTTTCTAACAAAAATCCATCGCTCTATATTATCACATTCATCTAATATAATCCGCAATAAATAGAAGCTTATAGATTAATATTTTTACAGGTCTTTTTTCTCTGCATTTCAGGCGTATTTCTATCCTTTTCATCGTTTCTGCAATCATGGATTTCACATAACAAATAAAATTGCCAAAGGAAGAATCCTTTAGCAATTTTTAGGTAACCTATTTTTTATTTCCCGCTTAACACTAATATCGCAAAAACATACAAACAGTTATCGTAGTAGCACCTGACACCCGTGCATACTGGTGTGTTTCAAGACAATTCAATATTTTTTTACTTTTGGGTATTTGCTGAAGGAAACTCACACACCAGAATAAGCCATAAATCCACCATCAACTGGCACACTGATTCCCGTTACAAATCCACTTGCTTCATCATTAACAAGCCATAATAAAGTGCCAAGCAAATCCTCTGGGTTACCCAGCCTCCTCATTGGAGTATGGGTTATAATTTTTTCTGTACGATCTGTATTTGATCCGTCAGCGTTTTTTAGCATGGCTTTATTTTGTTCAGTGAGAAAAAAGCCGGGTGCAATTGCATTGACACGAATGCCAGATTCCGCCATATGAACAGCAGCCCATTTCGTAAAATTTTCAATCCCGGCTTTAGCTGCACTATATGCCGGCACTTTTGTCATTGGGCTTGGTGCACTCATAGATGAAATGTTAATGATGGTTCCATTATTGCCAACCATTTTTTTCGCAAAAATCTGCGTAGGTATTAACGTACCAATAATATTAAGATTAAAAACAAACTCAAACCCTTCGAGTGTTAAATCAAAGAATGTATTGATGTCCTTATTACTTAAGTCATTTAATTGCAATATCTCATTTGTTGTCATTCCATCACGATGATTCCCACCTGCCGCATTAATTAAGATGTCACATTTTCCGAATTCGTTATATACAGCCTCTTCCGCTACTTTTACATTTTCCATATTTACAACATTGCACTCAACAGCTAGTGACGTTCCACCTTGGCGAATGATTTCATCTGCGACTTTTTTTCCTTTTTCGAAAGTCCGATTTAAAATGGCTACCTTCACACCTTGTCTAGCAAGTTCCTTCGCCATATAACTGCCAAGCACACCTCCTCCACCTGTAACGACTGCGACTTTTCCTTTTAACCGATCGTTGATTGGAAGCATTTTGTTCTCCCTTTCTTTAGGTTTTCTAGGTTGTCCCATATTCCCAATATATACATAATTCCAAGTGCGCGGTCATATAAACCGTATCCTGGACGAGCTTCCTCGTCCCATATCATCCGTCCGTGATCTGGTCGAAAATAGCCGGTAAAACCAGTAGCATGAAGAGCTTTGACGATTTCGACCATTTCAAGTGAACCATCACTATTTAAATGTGATCTTTCTTCAAAATCACCATTTTCATAAAGTTTGATATTTCTAATATGTACAAATGGCACACGATTCATTTCACAAAAATACCTCATTATTTCAGGTATATTATTTTCAGGATTGGCCCCTAATGAACCTGAACATATTGTAAGCCCATTAGATGGACTATCAACGAGTTGAATGATCCTTAGTAGATTTTCTTTATTTGTCACGATCCGCGGTAACCCAAATACTGACCAAGGTGGATCATCTGGATGAATCGCCATTTTTATGCCACATTCTTCTGCAACAGGAATTATCTTCTCTAAGAAGTACTTTAAGTTATTAAATAAATCTTCTTCAGTCACATCTTTATATAATTCAAATAAATCTTTGATTAACTTAAGCCTTTCCGCTTCCCACCCAGGAAGTGAAAAGCCATTTGCCTCTCCTTCCATCTTTCCAAATAAGACAGAAGGATCAACGGTTTCCACTTTAGCTTTTTCATAAGCAAGGACTGTTGAGCCATCAGCCAGAACCTTTGCTAAATCGGATCTAATCCAATCAAAAATAGGCATAAAATTATAACAAATTACCTTTACACCAATTTGCGATAAATTCCGAATTGTATCTATATAATTTTCGATATAATAATCACGAGTAGGTAGGCCTAACTTAATATCTTCATGAATATTGACACTTTCAATCACCTCAAGTTTCAAGCCATACTGCTCAATTTCCCCTTTAAGTGCCGTTATTCTATCCTGTGGCCACAATTCACCGGCTGGAATGTCCGGAAGTGTTCCCACGATCCCCTCTATTCCAGGAATCTGTTTGATATGCGTCAATGAAATGCTATCGTCTTTGCTACCAAACCAGCGGAATGAAACCTTCATGTGCTTTTCTCCTTAAAATAATAATAGACTTTATCTTAAATGAAGTAATGTGGATAGTCTCTCATTAATTGATCTTTCTCAATCACTACCATTCTTAGATGTTTTACCATTACACACCTTGCTCTTTCAGCATCTTTATTATTAATTAATTCATATATTTCTTTATGCTGTGAAATAATATGTTCCCAATTGGAGTCTCGAGAAAGGCGTAGCATTCTTAAACGATTAAAATGACTATTTAAAAGCTGAAGCATATCCCATGTACGCGCTTTTCCACATCCATGAAATATAATCCGATGAAATTCTACATCAAGCTCGTATAGCTGATGGTAGTTGTTTTTCCCTACACAAAGCTCTTGCAATGCAATATTTGTTTCTAAACGAAACAAGTATTCCTCCGGGAAATTTTCACAAGCCAACGCCACAATTTCTGTTTCAAGTTTCTCTCGAATAAATCGTCCTTCTTCTACATGTTCTAAATTAATTCGGGAAACAATTGTGCCGCTTTGTGGAATGATATCGAGAAGTTCTTCTTGGGCTAGTTTCATAAAGGCTTCTCTGACAGGCGTTCTACTCACCTTAAATTCTTCTGCAATTTCATTTTCCGATATTTTCGTTCCTGGCTCTAATTCCAAGTTAAGAATTTTCTGTTTTAGTTTATTGTAAGAAAAATCTCTTGTAGAGCCCCGTTGTCCTTCTTTTGCACCCAAGTAATTATTTATTTTCTCTCACCCTTTCACCATACTTCTAAGTGTTAATTTTCATTGCATTTCCCTCTGCGTGTGTAGATAATTCTGCCGTTTTAATAGCATTTTCGTCTCCCAAAGTACCAAGATCTAGACCAATTGCAGCAAACAAAAACTCACCATTTTCATCGACTTTATTGATTTTAATGCCCTTAAGTGCATAATTCATTCCAGCGTTTTTGTTCATTATCGCTTCCTCCTTTCATTGTAACAATATTATTCATTACCACCAGTAGTAATCTTGTTTTCCGAAAAATTTTCCACACTGGTATTTTTTTCATAAAAATGTGTAGCATGCTTCATGATACCTTCACGCGTGTAAAAAGGACTGTCACTATTAAGAGGAAGTTTTACAGTACAACCTAAACTAGCAGATTGATAAATAGCTGTAATTAATTCCAATGTTTGCCTTCCTTGTTCACCATTAACCAACACATCTTTGTTCTCTTCGATCGCTGTTAACACATTATCAACTTGGCCCGCATGCCCTTCAAATTGTAATTCAGGCAAATCGTTATACTGTTGTTCAATTCTTCCTTCTAATTCTTTATCTTCAAGCGGAAATCCATTTTCTTTCGACTTTGATGCCTTTACCTTCCAAGGCACTGATACCCGGGCATTTTCCCCCTGAAAAATTAGCTGTTGTTCCTCACCATGGTGAATGACAGAGCTCGTAACTTGTGCAAGACTTCCATCTGGATACTTACCAATAGTTATTGATATATCTTCCACTTCTGCGTTATTATGGGAGGTATTGCTCATTACTGCAGTAATTTCAGTAGGCATCCCATTCATCCATTGAAATATATCAATATGGTGAACAGCATGATTTAATGTACAGCCGCCACCTTCTTTTTCCCATGTACCCCGCCACCATAGATCATAATAACTATGGCCACGCCACCAAAAGGAATCTACTTGAGTATGCACAATCGGCCCCATTAATTTTGAATCTAGCACTTGTTTTAATTTCATCATTGACGAGCGAAAGCGATTTTGTGCAACGACAGATAAAATTTTGTTATTTTTTTCAGCCGCTGCCAGCATTCGGTCGCATTCATCTAATGAAGACGCCATTGGTTTTTCAACGAGTACATGTTTTCCTGCATTTAATGCGTCAATGCTGGTATTTGCATGTGTATATGGTGGTGTACATATAGAAATAAGATCTATATCTGCCCGTTCCAACATCGCTTGATAATCATTATATATGTCAGCATCAAGATTAAATCTTGATGCTGTACTTTCCGCTTTTTCAGGATATATGTCACATAACGCAACAATTTTACATCGACTCGGAAATGTGAAGTATGCTTCAATGTGTGAGGAAGCAATTGCTCCAGTACCAATAATTCCAACTTTCAACATTTAAAACACTCCTTGTACAAATCGACTGTCAATCCGTTGTTCCACCATATGCTAACACTGTACCTAAGAAACCATTATCGATTCGTAAATTCGTTATGGATAACGGCTCTACTACTTAATATTTACTTCTCAAAGCAGAACCAACTAAAGTCAAAGTTACTTCCTGGTAAAAACATGAAAGTTATCTTTTGTATTCCTGCTATTTTTTCTAGTTCAAATGCTTGCTCTTCATAATCATCGGACTGTATGAATTCTATTATTTGATTATTTTCTCCAGAATCAGAAAAACGAATATGAATCGTATTTTTTTCTATTGGCGACCTGCCAAAAATGAATAGTTTCGTAGCACCTTCGCTTGTAAAATCCATATGTTCAAACTCTAAAGAAACATTATTTCCTATACCTTCTACACTGTTCTCCGTTAGTTCAAATGTATCTCCGTTAGTTCAAATGTATCTCCATAGATTTGGTCGGATTCTACCACTCGGTTTTTTTCAAAAGCCCTATTCTTTTTTTCAAAAGAAAATCCTTTAATATGTACCTTCTGATTAAGGACAAAACAAATTGAAGTAATACCGCGAAGTCTTTTGGACAAGCGATAGGTTTCCGCTTGATACACATTCCACTTGGATTCTTTTTGATAGATTACATCCGCAAGTAATTTACTTCCCTCTTCATCAGGCATTCCTTCCCAAATTTGCAAGGCATACTCTTCACTTGATAAGGCAAAAATCGGTATCGTAATCATATCTGAACCATAAGAACCGAAGTCTATTTCGCGAAAACCTACTTGAGTTTCCCCATCTCTACTCGTGGCTACTCCCCTTTCATTTCCGTTGCCAACTTCCCCTTTACGATAGTCATATAGTCCACCAGAAATAAATCCATAAGGGTCTTTATAGGCGGTGCCAAGGTTAACTGCCTTAAATTCTAGTTCAGATATTAATTTCACTTTCTCTGTACCATTTTTACTTGTACAACGAAGTCGAAATTCGCCATCACCTAATGCCATTACCTTCGCTTTATGGCCATCTGCTTCTACTTTAGAAATATTGGATTCAATCCCAACATCATTCACGACACTCCACCTTACTTCTTGATAAGAAGTATCTTCTGGATATAATCTTGCTTGTACACTAATCTCTTTTCTTGATTGATCAAACGCTTGCCCTGAATCGCTAATAATTTCAATCTTTCGAAGTGGTATTTCTTCCTTGTTCCCCATAACATATGGTAAATCCTGATTCCTACTACTTGCAGATATTCCCACTGCAACCTCATCTTTCATTGGAAGGGACTCAAATTCCACAATCTTACTTTTCAAACCTGGAGAAGTTACCTCGAATTGGATTGTTCCAGGTTCTAATGTGGATCCTATGATTACCATTAATTTACCACTGAATAATCTCCTGCTCAGCGCTTTATATTGATCATAATCCGTACTGTCTCCATTATCTAAGCCAAGCAAACGACCCGCACCAGATACGTGAACAGAAACACGATTATTTGCATTCTCCACAGTATGGCCTTGTTCATCCTCCACGTTAATTTCTACAAAAATTAAATCCGTACCATTTGCAATAAGTTCTTTTTTATCAGCATTCAAACAGATCTTTTTCGCATCACCAAAAGATCTTCTCACATCTGTGGCAATAATTTCATCTGTTTCATCATAAGCTATTGCTTTTAATTCCCCTTGTTCATACGGGACCTTCCACCATCCCACGAGCTCTGTTCCATGATCATGGTCAATATCATGGGTACCTACTGTACGACCATTTAATTGTAGTTCAACTTTAGGTGCATTAGAGCATACACGAATATCCATGATTTGCCCTTCATTAAAGTCCCAATAGGGGAAAAGGTGAACCATTGGTTTTTTCTTGTAGTCTGTCCATGCTGCTTGATAGATGTAAAAAGAGTCTTTCTTAAATGTAGCTGTATCAATCTGCCCAAAATATGAATTCTTCGTATGATATGGGGTAGGTTCGCCAATATAGTCAAATCCAGTCCATAGAAACTGACCTAAGGAGAAAGGTGTATCTCTTTCTGCTAAAATACATGCTTCCGCCGACTTCGCCCCCCAACTCGTCGTGCTATTTCCAAGAGAAGAACATTGTTCATCATCATCTGCTAAAATAGACTTTTCAAATGGAAAATGATAGATGCCCCTACTTTGGACGACAGAGGATGTCTCACTTCCATAAATGATCCAATCTGGATGTTCCTTATGATGTTTTTGATAATATTTTTCTGCATAATTATATCCAGCAATTTTAACAATATCAGCACATTTTTGAGCGTTTTCCCATGGCATATAATTCGACCCGATGGTAACGATTGCATTTTCTTTCGAATCATATTTTTGTACATATTCCATGAGCATTTTTGTTATTTCCTGGCCTCTCTCATCTGCATGGGTATCATAAATTTCATTCCCGATACTCCACATCAACAAACTTGGATGATTCCGATCTCGCGTGACCCAACTTTTCACATCAACATATGCCCATTCTTTAAAAAATCTCGCATAATCATAAGGTGTTTTTGATCTTTCCCACATATCAAAGGCTTCTGATACAACAAGAAATCCCATTTCATCTGCTAATTCCATCAGCTCTACAGCAGGCATATTATGAGCTGTTCTGATCGCGTTAACGCCCATTTCTTTCAATATCTCTAATCTTCTTTTTAGAGCAACTTTATTAAAAGCAGCTCCCAAGGCTCCTAAATCGTGATGTTCACAGACCCCGTTTAATTTCATCTTACGTCCATTAAGCTTAAAACCTTCCTGAGGGTCAAGGACGATACTTCGAAACCCAATATTTTGAGATACGGATTCTATTACTTCCTTCCTCCGATTTTCATCATTAGCTCCCACATCCAGCTGTATTTCCGTGATAAGCTGATAAAGATTAGGCTCATCCGTGCTCCATAAAAAAGGGGCTCTAACAAATAGGGTTTGATGACTTTTTGCGCTTGAATCACTACCTGCAACAACCCTCCCTGAAGATGCGGCAACCTCCTGTCCCTTATATATGATTGTATGGGAAATTTGTAAGTCTTCACTGATGTTAATGTCTGTATCGACTTCAACCTGCCACCCAGCATCTTGCTGTTTCGTTGTTATATAAATACCATCTGTTGCAATATAATTTTTACCTCTTATCTTCAGCCATACATTACGGTAAATACCAGCACCGGAGTACCATCTGCTATTTGGGCTTTGATAAACTACTTTTACAAGAATTTCATTTTCCCCTTCCACAACTGCATCTGTTATCTCATGTTCAAAAGAGGAATAACCGTATTTCCATTCTCCTACAAACTGTTGATTCACATATACTGAAGAATCCATATAAACTCCATCAAAACACAAGAGAATTTGCTCTTTATCTTTCTTACACATAAATCTCTTACGATACCAACCTATGCTGTTTTCATGAAGATTTAATGTATTATAGATAAGCCAATCATGGGGGATATCAACCGGTTCAAATTGCAGATGAGTACTATTAGTTACTTCTAGATTACTTTTGGCAAATTCCCAACCGTCATTAAATAGCATTTTCTTATTCATGTTTGATAAATCACCATCTCTTCATTTTTTTAAAAGTTAACCTTTATACTACTTGGAAGACTGGATTTTCATCGATAAAATGTACGGGAATATTGGGATATATCGATTGAATTTGTTTGGCTAAATATTTCATACCGGATTTCTCACTTTCGGCATGCCCCAGTACGATTAAGGCCTTTTTTCGTCCTTGCTGTACTGCATCCCTCACGTATTCTGGCGTTTCCCATTCAGGTCCTTCCCCCGAAATAATCAAATCGAGCTGTTCTTGATTATATAAGGGTATAGCATTTTCTCCCCCTCCTCTGTAGCCGACTAATACACCTACACGCTCGCACATCAATGACAAATCACCAACAACCCGAACATACGAAATATTCAGCTTCGATTTTACGTATTCTGCCATTTCTCCTAATGACATGCCAGGTAGGGAAAGTATGGATGCATTGATTTGATCCTTTTCTATATAAGTTTCCCAACTCAAACTGTGAAGTAAGCCGGTCATTATACCGTCAGGCTTGTACGAATGAAAATAATCATGAAATCGGAAAATTGCCATATTCGATTTTTCAACAAGCCCCTTTTTCTCAAGGTATACAGGATCATTTAGCCATCTATCCTTTTTATCATGATGACTATAATACATCCCTTCATGAGTGATAAGCAGATTTACCCCTAAATCCCTTGCTTGTTGAATCACATCATTCGTAGCCATAAATGTTGTAGCAATACCCTTTACAAGAGTTTCCTCATGCCCATATTCAAGTGCATCCACTGTAATTTCTATTTTTTGTACAGGTTCCATTAATTGATCTAATACATTTTTAATTGTCGTTGTCATTAATCTATTACCTACCTTCAAACAGAAATTCGAATGAATGCTAACCATTCATACATAGTAATTAAACAGATACGCTTCCTTGGTTGCTTTATTCCCAATTTACTTAGTGTAGTTTAATTTAATATCTTCAATAACCTCTTTACTATTTAATGTTAATACATAACTTAGAACGCCTACTATAAATAAAATAAGAAAATTTGATGTCATAAACATTAGAAATAATCCTATTATCATAATTCCAATATTACCAAGACTGATTTTCAGCTTTTTAAAACTATAATAGATTGAGAGTTTAAATATGTCCCTAGTTCTAAATTTAAATTTTGCAGTGATCGGGAATACATAAAACGAGAGACAAATGAGTAAAGTCAGGACAACTAAAAATACAATGCTTAATACTTGATTGGTTGCAGTACTATCCTCATAAAAATATTGCAAATCAATGATTAGAATAAATATCAGGGCAAGCATTGGTATCCACACTTTTAATGTATCTTTAAAATTAAGTTTATAGCCATAGAAAAAGTCTCTAGTAGGAGAAACTTCTTTTTCACAAACTAATTTATCCATTACATAGCAAAGTGCCATGATGGCAGGTCCAGTTGGGATTAATGCTATGAAAATAATGATAAGATTTGAAAAAACAGGTTCTAATGTCATGAAGAAAAATAAAAAAATAATATTGCAAAATACAAAGTAAATATTGATTAACATTAACCAATAGATATAATTTGAGATAACAAAAAATATTCCTTGACCAAATTCTTTACGATTGTCCATACGTTAGTTCATCCTTCTTTTAATTGTAATAAATCAATTTTTATGTATAATACTTTATTTAAAGAATACTCTTGATATTCGTTAAGTAAATTCATTTCGGCAAGCTAAACATCGAGGAATCAGGTAGGGAATAGACCCTACCTGATTGGTAACTCCCACTAAGGATTCAAAGACCTAGGTAAATTTCTGTTACTATCTTATTGCAGACAGTTATTCCTTATTCAATCGTTTTATTTGTTTTGATTTTTGTATACTTTATTTGCTAAATCAACATAATCCTGCATCCCCATGCTCTCCAACTCGGTTACAAATTCCTCCCATTTGGATAAATCACGATCCCCTAAGATGAATTCATAAGTCGCTGTGCCGACAAAGTCTTTTAAAGGTGTACTTAATAGATTTGCTTGTTCAAGTTCCATTTCCTCATACTTAATTGGCGGGTCTGGTAATACAAGTTCTTTCGTATCACGCATTGCATCTTGGAATTCAATTTCTTCTTCACTGAACATAGAATGAAGAAGCTCTGTAGTACCACCGTAGGCAATGTTTCCGCCAGAGAATCCAAAATCAACATTCAATGCTTTCGCCCCAGCTGGATTTAGACCAACATAATTAACATCATCAGTAAGAACACGTTTACCTTCATCATTTTTAGTATAAGTAACGTCTTCTACACCCCATTTAGCAAATTCTTGACCTTCATCGCTATACCATAACCAATCAATAAATTGTAGTAATGCTTCAAAGTTAGGATCATCTTTCGCCTTCGCAGAAATCATCAGACCATTTTCTAATTTAGATCCTCCCATTAGCTGTCCTTCTGGTCCACCAGGTGCAATTATTTTCTTAATGGAGAATTTGTCTTCTCCTAAAGTTTCATTCATATCCTTTCGATAATCAACAACCGTTTGTGAATTGGCACCGATTACAAATGACTCTCCATTGATAAACTTTTTCATAGCTTGATCATCATCTTGCGTTACACTTTCTGGATCAAGTAAACCTTTTTCAACAAGACCATGGAAATACGTTAACATCGTTTTGTATTCTTCTGTTGCTGGTGCAAATGAAAACTCATCTTTCCCTTCGTCATACTTTAAAGCAGATCCTAACCCCCAACCAGCCGCGGTTCCAAAGCCTGTAGCAGCTACATTCAGAGTGCTATTGAATTGCCATCTATCAGAGAATGGAATAGAATCAGGGTAAGCTTTTTTCATTGCTACTAATATAGTTTCTAGTTCATCCCATGTTGTTGGCATTTCCAATCCCAATTCTTCGACTATATCCGTCCTAATTGCAAGCGTATAATCAGGCCAAACATCCTCATGCAAACCAGGGAGCAAGTAATATTTACCATCCTCTTTCCGTAACCCTTCTAAGAATGGCTCTATATTCCACTTTTCTACTTTGTCTTTAAAGTTTGGCATTAAGTCAACATAATCACTTATTGGCAGAATTGTACCTGAAGCTACAAATGGTGTTTCTTCACCTGGGTAAGTTTTAGGGATGATTAAAGGTGCGTCCCCACTACTTATAAGTAAACTCCTTTTTTGTGAATAATCACTCATTGGTATGATTGTCATGTCTAAATTTACATTTGTTCTTTTCTTAATCTCTTCAATTAAAAGCCAGTCTTTTTTGTAAGGATAGTTAGGATGATCACTAAACATCATGGAAAAGGTTAACTCCTCCTTTGCTTTAAATTGATCATCTACTCCGTATTCTTCTACTGCATTCTCACTTTTAGGTACTGCGGCTTTCTTGTTTCCTTCGGTTTTTTCTGAATTATTGCAAGCAACTAATAGTAAACTAATGATCGACAAGAAAGAGATTAAGTACAATAGCTTTTTGAACCGATTATTCATTCGTTATTCCCCCCATTTTTAATTGAATTCAGGTAATACAGAGTAATCCTAAGTAAATCACCCCCTTATTTCACAAAAATGCTTTATCTTAACTAATACAAGATGTGGTTACCCTTTTACAGACCCCAACATTACACCAGAAACGAAATATTTTTGCACAAAGGGATAAACACATAAGATTGGAAGCACAGTTAAAACCATTGTTACGGCTTTAATATTTGCAGAAATTTGGGTAAGGTTATCTGCACTAGACGCACCTGCAGTACGACTACTTTCAGCGCCCTTTATTAAATTTCTCAAATAAATTTGTACAGGAAACAGTTCTTTATCCTCAAGATAAAGAAACGCTGGGAACCACGCATTCCAATTTCCTACAGAATAAAACAGAATCATTGTTGCAATAATTGGTAAGGAAAGAGGTAGTACTATTCTGAACAAAGTTCCATATGTACTAGATCCATCCATAATTGCAGCTTCCTCAAGTTCATCAGGAATATTTTGAAAAAACGCTTTCATTATTAACATATTAAAAACACTGATCGCTCCTGGTACTACAATCGCCCACATCGTATTACCAAATCCAAGTGACTGAACTAAGACATAGTTTGGAATTAATCCTCCACCAAAGAACATTGTAAATACAGCAAACATAGTGAAAAATCCTCTTCCCATAAGACGCTTCTTAGATAAAGCATAGGCAAATATCGTGGTCATTATCATCTGAAATGCCGTCCCTACAACGGTGTAAACTACTGTGTTTTTATAGTTAATCCAGAACATATTATCTTTAATAATAACTTTATACGTTTCTACGTTAAATCCCTTCGGCCATATATTTACTTTCCCGGAATTTATATATGATTCCGAACTAAACGATTGGGCAACGATGTTCAAAAACGGGTAAAATGTTAAAGCTACTATAAGCAATAATACAATGACGTTAAATACTTTAAATACCTTGTATTGTACCGATTCCTTCAAAATACTTCCCCCTCCTTACCATAAACTATTTTCTGTTAGCCTTTTTGAAATATAATTAGCGGAAAACACCAAAATGAGTCCCACTATCCCTTCAAATAGACCAATGGCTGTTGCATAGCTAAAGTTACTAGATTCTAGCCCTACCCTATAAACATAGGTAGCAATAACATCAGATGTCTTGTAGGTTAGGGGATTGTAAAGCAGTAATATTTTTTCAAATCCAACAGCTAGCAAACTACCAATATTTAAAATTAATAAAGTAACAATCGTAGGGAGAATTCCTGGAATTGTAATATGAATCGTCTGTTTCCATCGATTTGCTCCATCAATCTTAGCTGCTTCATATAACTCTTCACTAATGCCCGTAAGCGCGGCAAGATAAAGAATTGCTCCCCAACCTAGACCTTGCCATATTTCAGAACCAATATAGATCGTTCTAAACCATTCAGGTTTCTGAATAAAACTAATCTTTTGTCCTGTAAAGAGTTCTACAATATTATTAATCGATCCATTTACAGCTACTAGTTCCAAAATCATTCCAGATACAATTACAACCGAAAAGAAATGCGGTAAATAAGAGGCTGTTTGTACAAATCTTTTAAATTTCATTGATTTTAACTCGTTTAATAAAAGAGCAAAAATAATTGGGGCTGGAAAAGTAATAAGTAATGTCATACCACTAAGAATAAGAGTGTTTTTAAAAACCTTTAAAAATGTTGGATCAGCTATAAACATTTTCACATAATGTAGACCAACCCAGCTTTCTCCGAATATACTTCCCCCAGGTACGAATTTTCTGAAGGCAATAATATTTCCAGCCATTGGTCCATATTTAAATATGATAAGATACAGGATTGGTAGTATTAATAACGAGTAGAGTTGCCAATCCTTTTTTATAGCCCGAAGGCCTAGAACCAATCTACTTTTTCGAGGCTGCGTTTTTATTTCAATTATGGGTTCCATATTTCTCCCCCTTCTATATTCTTTAATATACTTTTCTATATAAACTCCTTAAAATAATAACTATCATCATTTCACGCTCTACACAGTAGCTTTTCTTTGTCTAGGTACAGCACCCGGCGACTTGGAAACTTCAGAAAGCATCCTACGATAAGTCAACATTGACCGCCTTTATCTCGAGCATGTTAACAAAGGATCGTCGACTAAAATTGCCATGTCCTGTGATAACCGACGCCCCCATAATCCTGTTGATGCTGTCCGTACATCGTTAACAGGCGCCTCCGCTTTTTCTCAATAAATTATTCTATCTTGTTCATCCTCAATGCCTGATTTTCGATAGAAATAAGTATTGATCATGTCACGCCATTGTTTTGAATGTTCGAATTGGTCATTTAACCGTTGGGAAATAGCTTTAAATCGCTGTTCATCCATCTCTCCTTCTAACGTTAACCATTCATCATGTAAAGCTTGTACATTTTGAACCCCTTCAAAATGAGTATCATAAATGGTTTGAATAACTGTTTTTCCAGATTGAAGCTGATGGGTATATGGCACATGATGAAAAAAAAGAATCAATTCATCCGGACAGTCGAAAAGTGAATTATACCTATCTGCATTCGGTTGATAATATTGTTCGGTATAACCTGTACCCGTCTCTATCGTACGATCTACTCCGATCCCATCTCGATCGGCATAATGATACGTACCCCAAAGCGAATATTCATATCCATCTACATTAGGACCATAATGATGCCCTGGATTTACCATCCAGCCAACACCAAGGGGAGCAGTATATTTCTCGTAAATTTCCCATGATTTAAGCATAATTTGCAGTAATGAATCTACTAATCTATCTAACTTTCCATAGGTTTGATGAATCCATTCCAATGTCAGTTCCTGCGTATCCAAAGTAGGATCCCAGCATAAACGACCATATCCATACAAATTGGCTTGTGCCAAATCATGCCCCGTCCAATTCAAATCTGCACCGATGTTAGAAACGGCCGCCAAACCACTATATTGATACTCGTATACATCACCAGCTATAATATTGTGAATTTCTGTACCTTCTCCATTTGCATATGTATCAAAATTTAATACTTCTTTCCATTGAGGTACGAGATAACATAGATGCTTTTGTTGGCCTGTATACTCCTGCGTTACCTGTAATTCAAGCAAATGGTTTGTTTTTTTCAAAGCGCCGATCAATGGTGATACTGGTTCTCTGACTTGAAAGTCCATTGGACCATTTTTCACCTGTAATATCACATTATCAGCGAATTGCCCATCAAGTGGTTGAAAATGATCATATGCAGCTCTTGCACGATCGGTTTTTCGATCACGCCAATCTTGCAGGCAATTATAAACAAAACAGCGCCAAATAACGATTCCATCATGCGGCTTTAATGCCTTGGCAAGCATATTCGCTCCATCTGTGTGATCTCTTCCATATGTGAAAGGACCCGGTCGGTGCTCTGAATCTGCCTTTACGACGAAACCACCAAAGTCAGGAATTTGCGCGTAAATATTCTTCGCAGCTTCTGCCCACCATACTTGCACATCCTGATCAAGCGGATCCGCGGTAGTGAGACCCCCAATTTCAATTGGGCTAGAATAATTGATACTTAAAAATAATGTGATCCCATATTTTCTAAAAATTGCTGCTGTTTTTTTCACCTCTGGAAGCAGATCTGTAATTAATCTAGTTTCCACTTTGTGTACGTTTACATTATTAATCGAAATAGCATTAATACCTACAGAGGATAGTAATCTTGCATAATCCTCAATCCGTTTACCGTCGCCAATAAATTGATTGTCTTGATAAAAAATGGATGAGCCAGCATACCCTCTTTCAATACTTCCATCCATATTATCCCATTGATTAATCATCCGGAGCTGATTCCGTGGTTTTTCACTAATCAACATCCCTTCAAGCGATTCATCTGACTGAACGATTTTAAGTAAATGGAATACTCCATATAAAATCCCTTTATCAGAGCCACTACTAATGATAATCTGTTCATCATCTTGTTTTATTTGATATGCGTCTAATTGTTTGCTATATCTTTGCTGCTCCTTGGTCACATATGTCGAATTTACCTTAAGGATAATTCCTGCTGATTGTTCGTCAATCGAACCCTTTTTGATATCAGGACTTATGTCTAACATCCCTTTTACTGCCCGTGCTAATTCTTGGATAGCAGCATCGATTACTTCTGATTCTTCAAAATAAGTAATCGCTTGAAAATAAGCTGAATAATAGTCCTTTTGCTTATTTTCTATTTTTCGGGCGTATTGCAACCATGCCTTATAACTATTTGCTTCCATTACTTTTTGTTTCATATTTTGCATAAGAATATCCTCCATTCTTTTATTCTGTCTCTTTTCTACTGCTTACTATATTTCTGCCGATTCATTTAGGAATATAAACTACTCACGAGAGTGCACAAATTATTAATACCCGTCGATAACGCTTACAATTTAAAAAGTAAAATAAATCTGAATATTTAAGTAGTACACTACCATACTAGCTTTTTAAGTCGTATTTTGTCAACAACAAATTCTATTCAAATGCAATAAACATGTTTGAGCTATGAAAAAGAGGGTGAAATCACCCTCACATATTAATAATTTAGTTCTGTTCTTCTTTATACACAAAGTAATCAAAATCAGCGTGGAGACTTTGTCCCGATGTATCTTGACAATGCATACCAACAAATGCCCCAGTAAAGAATCCTCCTCCTTGTATATAATCATCCGACAGCTTATAGGATGAGAATTTCACAGGAATTGCTGTCCAATTTTTACCGTCAAAAGAATAGGAATATTGATATATAGCTGTTATCACTTCAACCCGTAAATAAACATAATCTAAATCTAGCGGAATTGGAATTTCCTCTCCAAGTAGTGGCTGATCAAAAATAAATTGATCACAAGTCATTAATTCTAGTATTCTCCCTTTTTCTTCATGCCATGACATTTGCAAAGATGTCCAATTTTGCGTGTTATAATAGTTTACTAAACCTGCTGATTGTTGGAACGACTCTGGATTAAAAGCCACCTTCGTCTCTGCCTTAAAATTAAAATGCTGCCAGCGTCTTGCCATAAAAGCCTGTGTGAATTTAGACGTTAATGACTCTTTACCATATAAACGTAAATGACCAGGATTGGCTTTTAGTGAAACAGTCTTTTCATCTAATGGAATTCGTAAAGATTGGAAATGAAGATTCAATGTAGCAGCATCAAAGTCATCTTTCTCAGGATAATCTGCATCCCATCGTACCTCTTCCATATTCGGACCTTCAATCTCTAATGCTGGAAAATTCCCTCCTACAACATAAGGCCAGCCGTCTTTCCATTCCAGCCTTTGGATAGCGGTTTCTCTTCCAAGTGGACAGTAACCACGATGATCTAATAGCGGCTGACCTTCTTTAGGTAATGGACGCCCTGTCAAATGAACTAAAAACCATTCATCTGTGTGCGTATGAACGATCGAGGCATGTCCCGCTTTTTGCAAAGGATTTCGCGGTGTTGCCCAACCTGTAATAAGCGGATTTTCCGGATGAACTTCGTATGGCCCCCACAGATTTTTCGATCTTGCTATTGTCGCTGCATGATCATATTTCGTGCCGCCTTCCGCAGTTAATAAATAATAATAGCCATCGATTTTATAAATATGAGGTGCTTCCGTCAGCATTATGTCGGTGCCTTTAAATATAATCTCCGATTTACCGACTAGTTTTTGTTCTTTTGGATCGTATTCTTGAAGAACGATGCCATAAAAATTATGCTTATTCTTCCGATGATCCCAGAACATATTAGCCAAGTATTTTTTACCATCTTCCTCATGATAAAGCGAAGGGTCAAAGCCGGAACTATTCAAATATATAGGTTCTGACCAATCACCATCGATTGTTTCACTCGTTACTAAGTAATTATGACAGTCTTTCCATTGACCTTCCGTCACCTTTACATCCGTATAAATAAGCCAAAATTGACCATCACTATACGATAGTTGCGGAGCCCAAACTCCACCAGAATCTGGATTTCCGATCATATTCAATTGACTTAGCCTATTTAATGGTCTACTCACAATATGCCAGTTTTTCAAATCCTTCGAGTGAAAAATTCCGACACCCGGAAACCACTCAAACGTGGATACGGCGATGTAATAATCCTCTCCTACACGACATATACTCGGATCTGGATGAAAACCTGTCAAAATTGGATTAAGAATTTTTGTCATATTCAAAAACCTCCACTTATATTAATGTAATCACTTTCATAGAGTGTGCCATACTAGTACACAACTTTTTCAACCTTTTACAGAGCCAGCTGCAATACCTTCAACAATTCGATTGCTTAATAAAAGGAAGGCTAGCAATATAGGAATAATACTAATCATTAATGTAGCACCGATCGCTCCCCAATCAGTTGTATATTGACCAATAAAATTCTGGATACCAACCGTGAGTGTTTTGAATCGATCGGAGCTGATAAATGTGTTTACAAATACAAATTCATTCCAGTTATAGATCATATTGATAATGCCGGCGGTCGCCATGACGGGCGTTGTCATTGGCAAAGTAATCTGGAAAAACAGCCTATGAATGGATGCGCCATCCATAATTGCTGCCTCTTCTACTTCTCTTGGTAATGTCTGATAAAAACCCAATAATATCATTATTGTGATTGGTAAGTTAAAAGCAGTGTAGGAAAGTATGATAGCAATTGGGTTATCTATCAAATTCAGCTTTGAAAAAGTACTAAATAACGGAATTAATGTAGAGTGCACAGGTATCATTAAACCAACCATGAATAAACCTAATGTTAGCTTGCTCCACTTCCACTTCATCCGTGTTATCGTAAATGTAACCATACTCGCAAGCAAAACGGTTAGTATAACTGCTGCCAATGTGTATACGACACTATTAAAAAAGTATTGACTAATATTGCCTTCTACCCAAACCTTCACGTAGTTTTCCCACTTAGGATTAGTTGGGATCGCGAATGGCGACATATTAAATACTTCCTGATTATTTTTCAATGAAAAAAGGAAAAGCCAGATGATCGGAAATATTTGAAAGACAGCAACAATTGCTAGCAACATATACATGGTTCCGTATGCAATCCGATTGGTGCTCGTTCGCTTCAGTTGTTTAGTGGAGGTTGCAGCACTCGTATTGATGTTCATATTGTCTCCTCCTTTAAAATTCAATTTCTTCCTTAGGCGTCGTCACCTTGCGTATGATCCATGTAACGACAAGGCAAATAATTAATAGAAAAAATCCAATAGCACTTCCATAACCAAAGTCAAATCCTCTGAAAGCTTTATGATACATATAGGATGCCATTACTTCACTGGCTCCATTAGGCCCACCATCTGTCATCACATAAATTAAATCAAAATACTTTAACGACCCCACGACAGCTAGTACGATTGTGACCATAATGACATTCATGATTAATGGTATTTTGATTTTTAATGCAATTTGTAGTGGTGTTGCACCATCTATTCTCGCAGCTTCCATGAGCGATTCTGGAATATTTTTTAATGCTGCATAATAAATCAATATATAAAACCCTGCATATTGCCATAAAATCGGAATGAAAATAGCCAATAGAACGATATTAGAGTCTGCTAGCCAAGCTGGTGGATCATCTACTCCTAATGACATGAGCATCGTATTTAAAATCCCGTTTGTCGGATGATAAATTTTCATCCAAAGTTGTGCAATTGCCACTGATGCAAGTAACATAGGAATTAAATATACCTTTCGTAAAAAATCTGCACCTTTAATTTTTCCCGAAAGAACAATTGATATGAGTAAATAAATCACAAGACTCATTGTTGAAAAGAGTGCTAATAAAAAGGAATGATAGGCACTTTTCCAAAACATGGAGTCGCTAATAAGTTTCTTATAATTATCAAGTCCTATAAATTCCATTGAGCCGACTCCATCCCATTTCATCAGTCCGTAATAGCCTGTTAAAATGATAGGTACATATATTAAACCAATTATTAAGAACAAGGCAGGAATTGTATATAAAGCAATCACTTTTTTATTTGACATGACTCTATTCATTTATGTTACTCCTTTCATTTTTAATATATGAAAGGACATACCGAGTGGAAGATATGTCCTTTCAATGTAGTTATTCCTCAGCTAGTGCCTTTTCATGCTGTTTAGCAAAGTCTTCTGGCGACACTTCATTACCAAACAAAGACTGAATTAAGTTTAAGTGTGTTTCTGCAACAGATGCACTCATTTGAACATCCGCAAATAATGTTAAGTTGCTTGCTTTATTCAATTCGTTAAGAACATCAATATAAAGATCTGGCAAATCTACCTTAGCAGTGTCTACTTTCGTGGCAGGAATGACCCCAGCATTTGTTACTGCCTGCTCTCCCCATCTTTCAACAAAGAATGTAACAAATTCCTTCGCTTCGTCTTTTACCTTCGACTTTTCGGAAACAAATAATCCCACACCAGGTCCACCAACCCAACTGTCAATATCTCCATTCCCACCTTTAACCGTCGGGAATTTAAAGAAACCTGCATTATCTCTAAATTCTTGCGGAATATCTTCATTTGTCGTTAAGTTAGGAAGCTCCCAAGTACCCATCAAATACATTGCCGCATTATCATTCATAAATTCAGACTTTCCTTCATCATTTGACAAGCCATTAAATCCTTTATTAAATGCATTCGCTTTTACTAGTTTTTGAATTTCTTCTGCTGCCTTAACTAAGCTTTCATCTTCAAACGAACCTTCACGATTAATTGCTTGTGTGAGTAAATCAGATCCACCAATACGGTCAGCTAAATACATATACCATAAAGAGCCTGTCCAGCGGTCTTTATTGCCAAGCGCAATCGGAGCAATATCGTTTTCACGCAAGGTTTTAACGATTTGTTCAAATTGCTCATACGTTTCAGGCACTTCTAAACTATATTTATCAAAAATGCTTTTATTGTAATAAATGGGGGCGATATTTAATTCAAGAGGCAATCCATATGTCTTGCCATCGATCGCATATGCTTCCGTTGTCCCTGATACGAATGCATCTTTTAATCCACCATCCAACACATCATCTAGTGGAGCTAATAGTTCTCCCTTTACAAATGGCTTCAAGTACCCAGCTGCCCAAGTAAAACCGACATCCGGTAGATCATTTGAAGAGGAAAGTACTTTGATTTTATTTTTATATTGTTCATTTTCAAGTATCTCAACCTCGACTTTTACACCTTCGTTTTCTGCTTCAAACTGTTTAATAATATCTTCGACAATCATATTTTGTTGTTTAGAGCTTCCAGATGGCCATAAATGCATAAACTTAATTTTTTTTTCAGTAGCTTTACTATCCCCAGCTCCGGCATCTTTATTTGAAGATGTACAAGCTGATAAGACTACTGCCAAAACGAGTACGGAAACCAATATTAACGTATGCGCTCTATTTATCATTATTTTCTCCCCCTTGATGATTCATTTGTATAAAGTTTATCACTGTTAGCGCTTGCAAATAAGACCACTACAATTGGGGGAAATACCACTATTATTAGGTTCATTCCATTTTTCTATATTTACTTGGTGTAATTTCCTCATGTTCTTTAAATAATTTAATAAAGTATTTCGGGGTTTGATAACCAATAGCATAAGATATTTCCTCAACGGTTAGATCCGAATGAATGAGAAGATTCTTTGCTGCCTGTAGTCTTTTGCGGGTAATATATTCACTAAATGTCATATTTGTTTGCTCTTTAAATAAAACACTAAAATAGCTCGAATTTAAATGTACGTGGTTGGCCGTTTCGCTTAAATTGATTTGTTTTTTTATATTCATATCAATATATTCCAATGCATTTTTGATTGAATCTCTCATGCTACTTCTTTCTGACTCCATTTTCATCAGCTGCTCATCTGCCACTCTTTCCAAGATTCCTGTTTTATTTATTTTCTCCTCGGTTTTTAAGGCATCCTGCACTGCTTCAATTAGTTTTTGCTTAGTAAATGGTTTCAGCAAATAATTGGTTACACCCAGCCTAATTGCTTCTTGCGCATATTCAAATTCTGAATAGCTGGAAATAATAATGACAACAGGCTGATAATTTGTCTTTTGTAATGCTTTAAGCAAATCAATGCCTGATATCTCTGGCATTCTAATATCAGTGATGAGAAGGTGGATTTTATTCGTTTCAAAAAGAGCTAGGGCCTCTTTTCCACTTCTAGCGCTTAATACATAATTCTTTTCCTTCCCCCACCCTTCCAATGTTCGCTTTAATCCTTGTCGTGCTTGTTGTTCATCATCAACGATTAATATCGTTTTTGTATTCATCCCAATCCCCCTCCATTTATCGGTATTTCAAAAGAGACCATCGTACCTTTACCGATGCTACTATCTATCTCGAGCCCTTTACCATTCATATCCTTATAGTATAGTTGTATTCTTCTATTCACATTAGAAATCCCTATGCCGGTTCCTTTCGGTGATTGAACTTGACCATTTTCCATAGATTCAATAATTTCTTCAAGTGTCTTTTTATCTATGCCTGGGCCATTATCACGAACAATAATAAGTAGATTGGTTTGATTGGATTTCTTGATAATAATACTAATCTCCCCTCCACCCACTTTATTTCCTATACCATGAATCACTGCATTTTCGACAAGTGGCTGAACCATAAGCTTCGGAATTCTGACATTTCTGTATTCTTCTGGTATTGTTATTTCCCATATTAGTTCCTCCCCTAATCTCATTTGCATAATAAACATGTATCTTTCTATATGTTCGATCTCCTCTTGTATTGTCACCCATTCATCCTTCTTCGATTGACTGATCGTATACCTGAATAAATGGGACATCGCGATCACTTGATTTGCCAAATTGTCTTCTCCTTTTTCATCAAGTGACCAATAAAGCGCATTCAATGTATTAAACAAAAAATGGGGATTTATTTGCGCCTGCAACGCTCTCAATTCGGTATGGCTGCGAAGTAATTCCTTCTCATACACAACTTGAATTAAATGATTAGTATCAGCGACCAATTTATTATACGTTCTATTTAATTCGGCTATTTCAATAATTGAAGATGATTTTGGACTTGGAACAAGCTCACCTCGATGCGTATTTCTCATCGTTTTAATTAACCTGAATATTGGTCTAGTTATCATTGTTGATAGTGGTAAAGATAATATAAAGAAAATGATAAAGCCAATGATCCCAGAAACCAGAATAGCTATTTTTAAAACTTCAAGGCCTTTTGTTAATTTTTTTAATGGCGTCAAAATAACCAATGTCCAAGAGGTGGCATTGGAAGTTTGTTTTACCATCATATAGTCAATATCTTTAATAGATATTGTAGATGTATCAAGCGGAGAAATTTCTTGAATATCAGCTTTTATCGTTGAAGATACAGTTTCCATATTATTATCGAATATAATCGTATATTCATCTTCTGGGGGTTTTCCCTCAGCCTCGTTATGATAATTAAAATATCCTTTATCAATATAAACTAATAAATAGCCACCTTTGGAAAACCAGCGATCCATTAAACTAACTCTGCGGATAGCAAGTAATTGCTCAGAGTTATTAGGATCTTTGCCAATCCATACCATTGCTCCTTTTGCTTTATCAGCTTCCATAGCCCAATTAATACTTATTTTTTGGTCTAGATATGAATCGCCAATTGGATATAGCATTTGAAAATCAGGCAAATACAATTCTAGTGCATTAATGCCGTTGGAGTAAGCGCGAAAAGAATTAACTGTTTGCATCAAAGACTGCCTTTCTTGAAAAGAAGCAAAATCCCCTTTTACTTCTTGCGTAAGCAATTGCTGTACTTTTGCATTTGTAGCAACCTGACTCGTTAATAACTCGAGTTGTTTATACAAATTATCAATTCTTCCACTTGCTTGTATAGCTGTCTGCTGAATCTGTTTATCAGCATTGTTGGTCAATATCGTTCCTACCAAATGAAAAATGACAAATCCAACTAAACATAAGACAATGGCCATTGCGAATAAAAATACAAATAATATTTGATTCCGTAATGTAATATATTTTTTGAATCGTCCGAGCATACAGAACAGCCCTTCCTCTTTAAGACTATGAATTTAGTTATTTACTTACCAATAAGTACTTTGAAGTCTAATCCATACTATGTTTTATACCATTCTATATTAGACGATAATATCCAGCTGCTCATAAGAGGAGTCGTTAAATATTTGCCTTTTACTGAGAATTGAGAGACTTATATGAAGACGAAGTATTTTAATTATTAGTTCTATCATATTTTTGCTTGTTTAGCATCTAAAATAATTTTCTCATTCTGATAATATTAGTTTTTTTCATACGATAGTATTGTGCAATAATACTTATGCCATTGTTTGGTTACTTTACTTTTGATATAATTACTATAAAGTATTTTCGCACAATTTCTAATATTATGGGGTGTTGAACATTTTTAGCATGGATGGTATTTTCTACCGAACGGGTACTTGGATATATAATTTTATGTATTTGAATATTTTGTTTATTGTTTTCTGTATACCTATTATTACGATTTATCCATCTATTGCAGCGCTCTTTGGAGTCATACGAAAATGGAGAAGAAATGAAGATGTAGCTGTATTTTCACAATTCAAGGAAATGTTTCTCGAAAATTGGAAACAGAGTTATTTGGTAGGCATTCTGTTCACATTAATTGGAGCATTTCTAATGTACGATTTCTACTTATTAACCCAAATAACTGCTTCCATGAAAATTTTTATTTATATCGCGCTCCTATTTATTAGTATTTTAGCGCTATTATCTTTCATAAGTATTTATCCACTTATGGTCCATATGAGTACAACATTCAAACGTTTATGTATTTCCAGTTTACAAATGGGATTATACAAACTTCATTTAACAATTATTTGTTTGATTATTCTTGGCGCTTGGACCATTTTATCTTTGCGCTTCACCTTTTTAATTTTCTTTTTCTTTTTCAGTGTTTCTGCCTATCTTATATACTGGATCGCAGATATTAAGTTTAGAAAAGTAATCCCGGAAGAAGAACCTCATAGTATTGAAATGGAAGTTTCCCAAATGTCCTAAGTAAACTCGTTTCATTTCTGAAATATTGGGGATTCCAAAAGCAAGATTAAGTATAAACGAAAAATGCCAAGGGAAGTTTGGTTCTCCCTTTGGCATTTTTGTATATGCATTTTTTGATAGTGGTTGTTGGGGTATTCCTAAAAAGAATCCGTCCCCCAGAAAGTATAGTCGACATTTGGAAATAAATTCTGCAATTGGTCGGGTCCCTTTTTCTCTGAACCGTTCAGTATCATAGAGATGAATGCACTATTATCTAGTTTTATTAATTCGTTATAAGTAAATGATTCAGAAGGCTTTTTAACATCAATTATCTTTTCTTTTCTTACAAGAAGAGCATCGAGATCCCCACATTGCAATAGAATAGTATAGTCCATATCTATTGATTTACTAGTATTTTCAACCTGCATCCTATCAGTGAAAACACCTCTTAATTTCTCCAGTAATCCATAAAAATTAATGACCTTCCACATACCAGATGTTTCAACAACAGTTTCAGTATCCCACTCCTGAAAGTGACGGGTTAATACATGGTTTTTAGCTAAAGTAATACGAACACGCTGATAATCGTTATTTCTAGTAAGAATTTCTTTCAATAAAGAGAGCCCTGCATTTTCATGTTCCTCTCTATAACAACACTCATCAATCGCAATATTTCCATTCATAGACTGAAATCTTATATATGCAACAACTTTATTATCACTTTTGGCAATAAGAAAATTTGCGGGTTTTTCATTTCTCTTGTTGAGCTGTCTCTCCCAATAGATAGATGATCTAATCCAAGGGCCAATATTTTTTTTTGAAAATCCGTCATACAGGGATTTTACTTCTATCAAGTTCGAATAAGTGAATTCCCCAATAGAATAATCGAATGCTGGTATTTCAGGTATATTCCTTGCAACATTAGATTGGATCGGAACCGTATGCCACCCAGCTTTTTCATAGAAAGAATTTATATCTGTGAATAGCAAGGATAAGTCGAAACCATTATCACGCATCCACATTGTTTGCTTTTTTAATATCGTTTGAATAAGTCCTCGTCCCCGATATTCTGGATAGGTAGCTACGTTTCCAATCCCGCCTACCTTCAAATAGGTGTTTTCGTAGTAGGTATAATACGGAAATATTTGCACAGATGCTGCGATATTACCATTCACTTTCGCAATCCAAGTAGTTTGAAAATCATAATCTGAATTAAGTTCTATGCGCTCTTGAAAAAAAGCTTTATTTTCCGGAAAAACATTGGCCCATAGTTCATAAACCTGTTCTAGTTCCTCATTGCTATGTATCGTTCTTATTTCAACTTTTTCCATATTATAAGATCTCCTTCTTGGAGCATTTTTATCTATTTAATATTGGAGACTTTGCGTGTAAATGTTTTTTTAGAAGGAGGCTCCATAGCCCCCTTTTATGAATACTTATCCTAGCTTAGGTGTATCAACAAACATTACACTATGTTCATGCTTATGCAATTCTAGTACAATAATTTCATTTTCTCCTTCTTGTAAAAATGGAGCCGGTAAATATAATGTTTGTTGTGGACCAATCTCCCAATAGCGACCAAGATTATGGCCATTTACAAAGACAACACCTTTTGTCCACTTTGACACATCTATGAAAGTATCCGCCACCTCATCTACTTCTAAGATACCACGATGGAAGTACGGATGATTTTCTTTTGGTTCCTCCGCAGTGAACTGCAACTTACTCAACTCATTTAATGGTAGAGGATAAACAGTCCAATCAAATAGGAATTGGTTCCCCATCCTGACTCCCTCTGTAATACCTTTGAAATCAACAAGGAAAGGACCGTAATTAATCCGTCCCATATTCTCTACAATAATCTGTAGTTTTGTTTCTTCCTCTGTAATATCAACTTCCAAACTAGATTTACCGCTAATTCGATCAACTAAGCCGGCATATTCGCCGTTCAAATAAACTTGTCCACGATCATGGACATCTTGAACAGTCAACCTTTGCCTACCATACGCACCTTTAATAATTGTTTCATAAACGATAAACCCGTAATCTTGTCCGTATTCCTCCATCGTCAATGGCGCCTGGCTTTGCTGTGGAGAAGAAAGTTGATTCAATGAATCTAGCAATGCAAATCGCTCAGTAAAATGAATTTCACCATATTGCTTTTTTTGTGTTGGTGCTGGCAGTTGCATCTCCGGCAAATCAACATATTTTTCAAAAGTTTTCCTAACAGCATAGAACTTTTCCGTCACATCTCCTGATTCCGTCAATAGCGAATCATAATCATAGCTAGTAATTGTCGGCTGATAAATTTCCTCATTATGATTTGCTCCATTATAAAAACCAAAGTTTGTTCCGCCATGTGCCATATAAAAATTTACGGAGCCATTTTGTTGTAACATTTCATCTAATGTCTCAACAACACTTTCTGATGATCTTGTGTGATGCTCTTCTCCCCAATGATCAAACCAGCCATGCCAAAATTCCATACACATGAGTGGAGCCTTTGGTTGGTATTCCTTCAATAATTTAAAAGCCGATTCTGCACGTGATCCAAAGTTCACCGTTTCAAACACATCTTCAATCATCCCACCATTCAGCATAGAATCTGCAGGGCCATCTGATGTAAAGAGAAGCTCATCGCCGACTCTTTTTTGAACACTGTCACGCATATATTGTAAATACTTTTGATCATTCCCGAAGCTGCCGTACTCGTTTTCAATTTGAACAGCAATAACTGGACCACCGTTTGAACTTAGTAATGGCTGTAATCTTTCAAATAATACATCGAAATAAGCTTCTACTTTTTCTAAATACGGTTCATTGAAGCAGCGTAATTTAATATTCGGCACCGTCATTAACCAAGAAGGAAAACCACCAAATTCCCACTCTGCGCATATATATGGTCCAGGTCTGACAATAACATGTAGACCGACTTTTTCAGCTGTTTTAATAAACCGCTCAATATCTGCAATACCGTCAAAAACAAATTTCCCTTCTTCTGGTTCGTGTATATTCCATGCCACATACGTTTCTACTGTGTTTAATCCACATTCTTTTAGTTTGATTAGCCGATCTTCCCAGTACTCTGGCACTGTTCTAAAATAATGCATTGCACCACTTAATAATAATGTTTCCTTGCCATCTAGTAAGAATGATTGATCCTTATACGTTAACTTTGCCATTTTGCACCTCTATATTTGTTGTTTTTGGTTTATGTTCCCCTTGATCAATATGGACTACTTTTCCTCCAGAACGAATGGATTCAGTTGCCGCGACTCCGACAGCAACACTCATCCGACCTGCAAAAGGTGTCGTTAATGGTTGTTTATTATCCAAAACTAAATTAACAAAATCTTCACAGATGCGCGGGTCTGCACCACCATGCGTTCCTTCCGTTTTCTTCATGTCATACGTAATATCGCTCATTTCATGCCATGAACCCGACTTTCTTGTTTTCACAAAAACTTTATCATTTACATCATCATTTTCAAGACGACCTTTCGTCCCAATAAATGTATAATTTCGGGAATAGTCTGGCGTAAAATGACATTGCATATAAGAAGCTTTAATGCCGCCTTCTAATTCCATGATTAACATACTATTGTCCTCCACATCTATTTCTTCGCGGAATGCACATTGCGTTAACCGTTTCAGACTAACATCTGGACATGTATCCTTCACATCACAGTCTGGACAATGCAAATCATTTGGTTTATCTCCACCATAATAATCTAAACTACCAAATGCTGATACCTTAGTTGCATAGCTTCCCGTTAACCAATGAATCACATCGAGATCATGAGAGGCTTTTTGTAATAATAATGACGTCGTATTTGCTGCTGTACCATGCCAATCGTGATAATAAAAATACCCGCCAAGTCCGACAAAATGCCGTACCCATACTGCTTTTATGTCACCAATCACACCAGAATCAATAATTTCTTTCATTGTTTGGTACATACTCATATAGCGCATATTAAATCCAACCATCAAGTGTTTTCCTGACTTTTTCCATTCATCAAGAATACGGTCGCATCCTTCTGGCGTTATCGCCAATGGCTTTTCACAATATACATGTTTTCCTGCCTGTAGCGCTGCAGTAGCATGTTCCTCGTGCAAATAATCCGGTGATAATATAGCAACAGCATCAATATCTTCTCTCGCTAATAACTCTTGATAATCCGTTGTTACGAAAGCGTCTAGATTAACTTCTTTTTTAAACTTCTCTAGTGACTCTGGTGAAATATCTGCTGCTCCAACGACAACAGAATTCCCATCCGGATTATGCCAATATTGCACAATCGAACTTCTTCCGCCTACCCCGATTACACCAATTCTTAATTGTGTCATTATGCTCACCTCTTTTGTCAATTATTTATTTTTTTCCGTCATTTTAATCAATCCAACTCCGTTATATTAGCGGGTATCAAATACTATCTGTATTGGATGAATGGAATATTCTATGTTTATTATCAATTACGCCTTGGCGGAATTGCGTCCAGATTTTATCGAGCTCGCTCGATAAACTTCCTCTAAAAATCTGTGACATCCGCCGGAGGCTTTCACTTCATTCAACCGGGGTTTGCACTCCCACTGAATTAGGGTAAATCGTATTCATCCCGCCACTTATAGAAATGGGGACTTCTGCTGAATGAAGTTAAAATAGGAACTGATATTGTTGATTTTGTTCCATCTCTATTTCTATCAATCCATCAACAGGCTCGATTTTTTTATCTTCATTTCCATCTTTACGAACGATGATAGATTTACTTGATTTCAGAACAAAGGGGTTATCTGCTTTACAAGTTACTTCTAATGTACTCGCTTGCATCTTGTCCCAAGATAGATTTACCTCAAATCCACCTTGCACACGGACACCAGATAATGTCCCTTTTAACCAAGTTGACGGAAGTGCCGGCAATAGTTCCACATAACCTTTATGAGATTGGATAATCATCTCAGCTACTCCCGCTGTATAGCCAAAATTCCCATCAATTTGGAAAGGCGGGTGAGCACCTAATAGGTTCGGATACAATCCTCCACCGATAAAAACTTCTCTGTTCGCTGAGACAATGTTAAATAATTGATCTAGCAACTTATTGACACGCTCACCATCTTTCAATCTTGCCCACAGACAAATTTTCCAGCCCAAACTCCAACCAGTTCCTTCATCTCCACGTCTGTTCAAAGTTTGTTTGGTAGCTTCTAATAGCGGTCCGTCTGTAATTTGATTGCCAGGATAAAGTCCATATAAATGAGATACATGGCGATGATGTGGTTCTACATCTTCATAATCAATCAACCACTCTTGTAATTGTCCATATTTACCGATTTGCAATGGATGCAAACGATCTTTTGCTGCTTTTACTTGCTGTATCCACTCGTCATTCAAATTAAGAACTTCAGCTGCCTCCATACAGTTTGTAAACAAATCCCAGATTACTTGAAGATCCATTGTCGCACCCTTCGTAACAGATCCTTCTTGCCCATTTTCCGTATAAAAATGGTGTTCAGGTGAAGTTGATGGCGATGTGATCAAATAACCATTTTCGTCTTCAATTAGCCAATCTAAGCAAAACGCCGCTGCACCTGCCATGATTGGTAATGCCTCTTTCGTAAGATATTCTTTATCTTGCGAATAGATGTAATGTTCCCATAAGTGGCGGCATAACCATGGACCTGCCATCGGCCAAAACGCCCAGTTCGGATCTCCATGGCGATCATCACCAACTGGTTCAGCATGTCTCCATACATCCGTATTATGATGTGCCGTCCAACCTTTTAATCCATATCGTTCACTCACCATTTTCGTACCGTTTTTCGAAAGTTCATCTATTGCTGTTAATAATGGACGATGACATTCAGCTAAATTCGTTACCTCTGCTGGCCAGTAATTCATTTCTGCATTAATATTTAATGTGTAGTTTGATGACCATGGTGCACGCATTGAATCATTCCATATTCCTTGTAAATTCGCTGGTTGTGTTCCCTCGCGAGAAGAAGAAATCATTAAATAACGGCCATATTGGAATAATAGTTCTACCATACCTAAGTCATTAGCACCGGATCTCTTCACTCTTTCATCTGTATCGAGTTGCTTTTTTAATTTTCCATCTTGTAAGGAGAATTCCACACGCTTAAATAAATTTTGGTAATCTTGTATATGCAGCGCTTTCAATTGATTATATGAGATACTCATTGCCTTTGATAGATGTGCTTCATTTTGTTTAGTTAATTCGCGAAAATCTGTACCCGGTAACTGATCGAAGCCATTGAATGATGTAGCAACAGAAAAATAAAGAATCGCTTTTGTCGCATGTTGAATAGAAAGAATTCCATTTTGGGAATCTACTTGGCCATCTTCAACAACAACACCTAGTCTTCCTTCGAAATGAATCGCCTGTGTTTCACCAAATTCTCCATATATAATGGGCTCTTCATTCTCATGAAAATATGTTGGTGCACAACTTTCAGGACAAATACCTTGTAGGATTACCTTATCTTCGACATTTTCTGTTCTGCTCTTTAATAAACTATCTATGCTGATATTAATATTTATCTTTTTTTCAACTGAACTTGTAAGCTCGATTGCTAGTACTTGATGCGGATGTGATATAAACGCTTCCCTTGAATATTCAACTTTTCCAACCTTGTATTTTACGGAGGAAATCGCCTGATTAATATCTAATACACGCTCATATTTCTGGGCGACATCGCCATGCAGATATTGAATCACTAGATTCCCTAGTGGCATATAGGCTTGTGTATACGGGCCAAACATATTCTTCGTTTCACTTATCGCATCATCGTATTTCTCTTCTTCTATCAGTTTTCTAACCTTTTGTAACGATTCCTGATCATCGTATTTCTTATTCTTCTTCGGTGGACCCGACCATAAAGTATCTGCATTCAACTGAAACCTATCTGTTTCAATACCACCGAAATGCATCGCACCTATTCTTCCGTTACCGAGTGGCAGAGCCTCTGTCCAAACGTTTGCCGCTTTACTATAAGATAAAAGATTCATATGATAATCCCTCATTCATTCTATTATTATGTATCTATTTCTACGCATTAACTACTGTAGTCTGCTCCTTATTAATAATAAGCTCACTTTCTCTCATCCGGTTAATCCTAACATAAGGTGAGAAGTGATCATAGTGATTTCCTTCTATTAATACACTTTTACACGAGTCGACCTCAAATAAAATTGCATGCTCACTATTATATTTCTGCTGATATTCAATAGCTTGTATTTCATTACCGCTATCTTCTTGTAGATTAATAATTTTATTATTTTTAATGCTCAAATTGTCAACATTTTCAGCGGAAACTGCACATTCATGACCCATATAAAAAGTATTATTTTCAATAGTAATATTTTTATGAATAGGGACTGGCGATACCTTCTCCCCTAATGCAATAGGATGAATGTAAATTGCGGGTTTACGATAATTCCATCTCTCTATTGGGGTTATGTAAAATGTATTACCTCGGATTGTCATGTCCCTAACAGGGCCAGATTCATACCAGTCATTTGAATCATTTGAGATAAATATACAACTCATCGTAATATTTTGAAAGTGATTTCCTTCAATTAGCACTTTTTTACGTGTAGTGCAGAGAATGCCTCTTGTCGGTACATGTGCAAAGGAATTATTTATTATTACTACTTCAGGTGTATATGTCACATTCTCCATTACATATAAATACTCTCCATGCTCATTCTGTATCTTTTCAAACGGTAACTTTTGATCAAATGACACTTGCATTGTTTGCAAATCATTTCCTTCTTGTCCAGGGTGGACTACCTTTATTACTTCATATTCATCAGCGAAATCTTCTCCCATTGTAGCTCGATTAAAAAAGACAACTTTATCTCCGATATGATATTGCGGAAAACCAGATTGTTGATGATGTGCATAAATAACTTCCAATGTATGATCATTGATTATTTTTTGGATCCTCGTGTAAGTACCGTGAATATTAATTGGATCATCATGTGGATGTGTAAAGGTACATCCTTCAATTATAATCCTTCCCTTAGCACCTGATACATGAATAGAATCGGCAAAGCTTGAACCATGTTTCCCCTTGGCAGTATTCGGTACGAAGTGAGTCTCTAGAAAAGAAACATCACCACTCATTTGCACCAAAAATCCAAAACCGTGCATATAGTGGATCGTTACATTCGTTAAACAGATATTTTCACTTTCCCAAATTAATACTCCTGCTGTATTACGGTCCGTTACTTTACAAAATTCAAATACACGATTGGGGATAACTTCAGTTGGAAGCGCCCGATCATAATAAATACGTACAATACCTTTTTTGCGCTCTTCTATTCTTATTTTATTATTTGCGAACGGCCCGCCATTCACCTTATGCCTTCTTTTGACCCCAGATCTTTCATCAAACCCAACAATGACCATATCATTTTTAGATCCTTCATCTTTCCAATACAGTTCCTTTGAATAAGGACTTCTCTCACTTAACCAATAAAAAGATTGTTGATCTGCGCTAATTTCGTACGGAATATTATCACCAATCTTATAATCTGCATAAATACTCCCCTGCTCTTCTCCGGTTCTTTGAACCATCAATTCTGATAAAGTTGGCACCTCATAATCCCATGATAGATTTTGCAATTGAATGTTCTTCGAATGAAAGATTCCAAATCCCATGACATCACCATGAAAAAGAAATAATGAACCATTTCCTTCTATTGTTATATTTTCCAATTCTTCTATAAGAAAGCAAACTCTCTTAATCGGATGATTTCTTGTGTCCGTATTAGAAGTATGAAACTCCCGCTTCGGAGCATAGTCGGGGTAAAAATGATAAGTACCTTGCGGAAATGAAACAATTAAATGTTCCTTTGAGCCTTTTAAATCCTGCAGCAAATTATGTACTATCATTGTATAATCTTGAAAAGGGCCAACTTCTCCCTCATACTTTCTTACATCAATGATTCTTGTTTTATCCATATCCAATTACCCCTAACTAATGTAAATATATGTATTTATTATAACAAAAACGAATACACTTCAGTTAAAAAACTTAGTGTATTCGTTTTTAGTTTATTAGATCATTTTTACTCTAAATCATATGCTTTTTGATAGATTTCTAGATAACGATCGACTTGCAATGCTTTAAAGCCATCAATATAATTATCCCATTCTTTATCAATATTCTTTGAGCCTGTAACAAATTGGACCATATTTTCTTCAATATATTTATTAATATTGATTTTCAACAAAGAAACTTCTTCTGCATCTTCTGGACTAACCCAAGCTGATTCGAAATTGAATTGTTCTTCTGGTTGGAACCCATCATATTTTTTAGTTGCATTAAACAATCTGCGCTCATAACCTTCTGGTGACCACTCATCTATATCAGTCGCAGTTGCGTCTCTGATTGTTCTCGTCAACATAAGTGGGCCTCTTTCTCCCCAACCGTACTTTAAAGCTTCTTTTTCTTCATCTGTTAAATCTGGATCTTGTTTAATGGTTACGATTTTTGCTTGTTCACCATTTAAATCAATATCTTCAGGCTCACCCTTCCTCCAATTGACCCCTTCTTCTCCTCTTGTCGTTGCAATTGTACCTTCTTCAGTATATAAATAATCCGCTAATTTAATTAAGGCTTCCGCTTTTTTTCCTTTTGCTTTGTCAGTAATTGCGAAAGCAAAATTATTTACGTTTCCATAATTGGACGACGTATACTGAGCATCTTTAGGTCCCTTTAAAGGTGGTATAACATCATAGTTTTTGGAGTGTTCGGATTGCAAGTCTACAAAGATGCCCGAGTGTTGCCCCGCACCAGCTCCAAGTATCGCATCTCCTTCAGGTGTCCCCAATTGTTTAAAAGCCTCTGCATTTTGTGTAAATGCACCGTGATCGATTAGTCCTTCTGCGTATAATGATTGAACATAGTTCAAACCATCTTTCCATTCCGGCTGCATGGCACCCAATGATAACTTTCCATCACTGACGTTAATATAATCCATCCCGTTATTCGGAATAAAGGCACCCATTAAAAATTGAATAGGATTCCCACCTAGCTTAGGAGTTTCTCCACTCAAAGGGACTTCGTCTTTTTTTCCATTTCCATTCGGGTCATCATTCTTAAATGCCTCTAATACACTCTTAAACTCTTCTGTCGTTTTCGGCATTTCTAAGTTTAAATTCCCCAACCACTCTGTATTAATCCACATTTTCCCGGATACTGAGCAATGATAGCATTCATTAACTAATGGCAATCCGTAAATATTACCGTCTGGAGCAGTCATACCTTTTTCCAAATAAGGTAGGTCTTCCATCGCCTTTTGTATATTAGGTGCGTGATCTTTAATTAAATCATTTAATGGCATGAAGACACCTTCCTTACCATACTTTTGGGCATCTACTTTCGAAATATTATCAACCCAAGTAACTAACATATATGCATCGGGGTAATCCCCGCTTGCTAACGATAATTGACGTTTTTCCTTTGCAGCATCTTGATTGACATACTCCCATTTAATTTTCATATTGAATTTTTCTTCAACCATTTTCGTAAATGGATCCTTACTATAATCTGCATCGCTAGAAAATTTAGGTGTAAAAATAGATACCTCTATTGGACCATCTGGGTCTGAATTATCCTTTGAAGGACTATTTCCTGAATTAGTCTTACTAGGTACGCACCCTGAAAGAATCATGAAAAGTGCTACTAATAGAGTAAGACTAAAAAATCCTAACCTTCTCATATAAAATCTCTCCCCTTTTTTATTAAATTTATATAAATCCATTACAAATCTCTATCATTTTACAAGCATTTTTACAGATCACCCTTTTACTGATCCGATTAACATTCCTTTAACAAAATGCTTTTGAACAAAAGGATAGAGGATCAAAACTGGTAGACTCGAAACGACAATTAAAGAGTATTTCATTAACTCTTTTAGTCCTTGCAACTTCAACATTTCTTGAATATTTGCAGATGGGTCAGTATTCAAAATTAGGATACTCCTTAAAATAATTTGTAATGGAAATAGTTCTTCCGATTTTAAATAGATTAATGCATCGAAATACATATTCCATTTCATCACTGCATACATCAACACAAGTACAGCGATGATCGGCTTTGCTAATGGTAAGACAACCCTAAAGATAAATCCAATATCGCTACAACCATCCATTTCACTTGCCTCCACTAACTCTGCTGGAATGGTTGACTGGAAAAACGTACGAGCAATGATAACTTGGAAAACAGCAAGAGCTGAAGGTAGTAAAAGTGCCCAGATCGTATCGATAAAGTTCAAATTTTTTACAACCAGATACAATGGGATTAAACCGCCGTCAAAAATCATTGTAAACACAAGAATGATCATAATAAGTTTGCGTCCATAAAACGTTGTCCTAGAGAGTGGGTAGGCTAGCATAATAGTAATACTTACACTTATTAATGTGCCGGCAACTGTATAAAACAGCGAGTTCGAAAAACCTTGAATAATTTGTGGATTTTTAAAAACTGTTGTATATCCTAAAATTGTCGGATCTATCGGAAGTAACCAAACTCGACCAGATGTTACAGCAGATGGATTACTGAATGAAGCACTGACTATATAAATAAGCGGATACAGAACGGCTATTAAAACTAATATCAATAATACGTAAATTGCACCAACGAAAAAACGATCGCCCATTGATTCTTTTATTCTTATACTCGTCTTTGCATTCATATCCTTTTCACCTACCATAAACTTGATGATGAGAATCGCTTAGAAATTGAATTAGCTGAAATAATTAAGACAAAATTAACAATTGAATTAAATAAACCAACTGCTGCTGCGAAACTAAAGTTCGCTCCAAGCAATCCAACTTTATACACATATGTTGCTATCACTTCTGAGGAATTGATATTTAATGGATTTTGCAATAAATAGATTTTTTCAAATCCCAAGGCCATAATATTTCCAATATTTAATATTAATAAAACGATAATAATTGGCAATATTCCTGGTAAATCAACATTCATTATCTTTTGTATTCTACTCGCACCATCCACCTTAGCGGCTTCATACAATTCTGTATCTACTCCTGCTAATGCAGCTAAATAAATAATCGTTGCATACCCGGTGTTTTGCCACACATCTGACCAAACATAAATCGATTTGAAATACGCTGGGTTGCCTAAAAAGTTATTAGCTTCCATTCCAAATAAACCGAGAATATTATTAAACAGTCCCGCCGAAGGCGATAAAAATAAGATAATTATCGACACCATGATTACAGTAGATATAAAATATGGTGCATATGTAACTGTTTGCACAAGTTTTTTAAAGCGAACATTCTGCACCTCATTTAGTGCTAGTGCCAAAATGATCGGACAAATAAATCCGACGATTAAACCATAGATACTTAAACCAAGTGTATTTTTTATTAATAGAGTAAAATTCGGGCTGTCGAAAAAGTACTTGAAATACTTAAGACCGACCCAATCACTTGCGGCAATCCCCTTTACAACACTATAATCCTTAAATGCAATCACAATTCCAGCCATAGGAATATACTTGAATGTAATTAAAAAAATTAATGGGATCGCGACTAAAAAATATAGTTGCCAGTGTTTTTTCATTCTCCTTAAAGGCGACTTTTTTCTAATAATAACTTCTGTTCCCTTTGCACCTTGAATAGTCGGCTGACTAATTTGTATCACTTCCATATCCCCTCCTTTTGTAAAACGCTTACATTTATTGTTGTCTAGCGCCTTCGCAATGACAAAACTATATAAAGAATCGTAAGAAATAGAAAGATCCAATAATTAACCAACGTACAGTGAAAAAAAACCTTTAATATCAAGGGTTTCTCCTAAGTTACTCTCATCTACAGTACATTAGATCAACATGGTACAATTTATTGTAAGCACAGTTTTTTGCTTATTTATCCTTTGCATTTTTCATCATTTTCCGAAACTCAGAAGGCGATACTCCTGTACTTCTTTTAAAAGCGCGTCTGAAAGAATGAGCACTATTATATCCAGAATGCAGCGCAATGTCCTCTATTGCATCATCTGTTTGAGTTAACTTTGATTTCGCGAAATTTAGTCGAACATCTTCTATATAATCCGAGATATTTATCCCTGTATGTTCTTTAAATATCACCGGAAGCATCTTCTCCGGAAAATCAACCATTTCCGATATTTTATACAGTGATAAATCCGGGTCACTTGCAGCATGTTTAACCACTTCTTTTATTTTTTGAATAATTCGTTGACTACCCACTATCTTTTTTTCGTGAATACTCTGAGTAATTTTCATCAAAATCTCTCTAATCAATTTCATATCTTTATCAAATTCAATCTTCTTTGACTTTATCTCTTCGATATGTTCCCGAATTTCATCAACTGTTATTTTTTTGAGCTGTGTATTTTTTGTTAGGAGCCTCATAATCGTACCGTTCAAAGACGCTAAGATTTGACCAGCCATTTGCTGTGTCAACATTCTTTCTTCTACATTTTCCTCATATACCTTAGTTAGTAGCTCTTTTACCTCCTCTAAATTTCCATTCATCACGGCATTCATTAAGCGCAGTTCAAGCTCAATAGGGTAATAGAAATCCATTTTCCCGTCAGATGATTGGTCCGTGTATGTATAAACGGTTGCTGTATCATCCATCGATTGAATAAACGGTAAGCTTAATTTTGCTTCTTCATAGGATTGATGAATATCGACAAACTGCTCAAATTTCTTGCCCATACCTATGTTCACTTTTAAACTATATTTTTCTTCTAAACGCTTTAATAATAATATTAGATTCTCTTCTAGCTTTTTTTCCTCTAGAAGTGAAGGCTTTTTATAAAAGGTCATCAAAAATACGACTTGATCTACATCTAGACTACAGTAAAGTGCAGCTAATTTAAAAATATCATCAAATTCATTTTGAATAATTATTTGGGCAAGATTCATTTCATCCAGCATGTCCTTATCTACTCTATTAAACATATGAATAATTTGCACGATACCAACGTAACCAAAGGCCCCTTTAAGTGGGATGTTAGCTTGCTCAATTAATGCGATCGTATCTCTGGAGGAAGAGATTTCTCCAGTGACTAATTTTCTGATGATCGTATCCTGCAGTATAGGTAGCTGCGCCTTAATTTGGCCTTTTAAGCGATCGTTATTAGTAATAATATCTTCCACATTGCTATGAATAAAATCATATGGGTTTTTAACCGTTCCTGTTTCTGGAATAGACATGATTCCCAATAGGCGATTTAACGGAATACTATGTTTATATGAAAAGTATATAGCGATACATAATCCCACGATAATCGTAATTAAAGCGATACCATAATTAACTGTTTGAATGTACATCACATCTTCTGCAAGTTTATCTTTTGAAATGATCGCAGCATATGTCCACTTATTGCTATCGGATTTTGATTCAATCATAATATACTTCTTCTTATTATCTTTTATTGAATATTTTTTCGTAGCCTGATTGAATGAAACCATACTTGCCTTCATATTGTCACTAACAATAATATTCCCTTCTGCATCATGAATAAAGGTTGCTCCATCATATTGTGATGATATTCTATTTAACAATCCACCAATCTCTTTTTCATTAATCATAACTACGGCATTTGCCTGCGGCTTTTTTTTAGTACCTAGCGGAATGGATTGTACATAAGTAATAATTGATTCTGTACTTTTCAAAATCTTCACTTTAGTTGATGGTAAATAATGTCGAGCATGAAATGCTTGATTGATATTTTTCATCCAATCTTCGTAACTTATTTCCTGATACATATGATTATTATAAAAGTCTTTGGGTCGAACATAGGAAGATTTTGGAGATACAATTGTATCAATTTCATTAAAGTATATGTAAAAGTCTTGAAATAACGTATTTGTATACCCATATGGTTTAATGCTATTTTTTATCTTATAGATATCGTAAACATGATTAGAATTAGTTTTTTCATTTCGATATATCAACTGATTAATATCTGGATTTATAGAGATCTGGTAGACGAAGTTTTCCAACTCTTCATTTTTCCGATCAATAATATCTTTCGTTTGATTCAATAAGTTTTTACTATTCTCAGTCGCATTTTCCTTTATTTTATGGATACTGATTTGATATATAATAAAGCTTGATATTAGGGGAATTAGGAGGATTAACACATATGATAGTAGGATCGTTCTAAAGATACGTATTTTTTCAAAGTAATTAAACATTTCCGGCTCCTCTCCACCTAGTAGTATTGTAAAGTTGTAGATTTATGGCTATGCTCATTTTATCATACCAATAATGTTTCAATTTTTTTTACAAAGAAAAGATTCATGTTAGGAAACACATGAACCTGATCCGTTATTCTTTTATTAAAACTAATTGACTTACCGTTTTTCAGAACTATAGCATGAAAACTCTTTAATCATTGGTGTCTCAACTGATTCTGTTACAGTTAATTTTAGCTTTTCTGTCTTTATCGGGGGGATTTGTTTAATATATTTATGACCAACCGCACTACCTTCGCCGATTGAAATCCATTCCTCATCCACAAGAGCCTCTAATTCGAATTTCCTTACTCGCTCACCGAAAACAATATCTTCCATTAAAACTATATGATCAATTGTCGTCTCATTTTCTAACGTTAATTCTAATTTCTGCCCATTGCCTTCTGTACTGCCAAGTGAAGTTGAAAATTTCCTATTTATTTCTGAAGCAAATTCCATTAATCTTTCAACATCTACCTCTGGAATCAAACCTCGGTCATCTGGAGATAGATTTAATAATAGATTTGTGCCATGTCCTACTGAATTATAATAAATATGCATTAATTGATCTAGTGAAAGCAAACTTTCTTCATCATTTGGATGCCAGAACCAATGCCGTTTGCGGATTGGAACATCGCATTCTGCTGGAAGCCAATCAGGTGTGCCTGGAAGCCAATCGACTTTGTCATCTGAAAACATACTGATTTTTGCAGCGCTTTCAGTATTCCAGCAAGGATAAGGTGCTAAACCTTCTTCATTACCGACCCATCTAATCGTTGGCTGTCCCATATTGAATATCATTGCATCTGGTTGATGTTCCTTAATAATCCCTATCATTCTTTCCCAATCATATACTCTACCTTCGGAACCAGCACCATCAAACCAGACTTCCATCATTGGTCCATATTGTGTCATCAACTCTGTTAATTGTTCACAATAAAAGTCATCATACGCTTCTTTATCTTGATAGCATGGTTCATGACGGTCCCAAGGTGAGACATAGATGCCGAAATGCACACCTTCTTCTTTACAAGCATCAGCAACCTCACGCACTACATCGCCTTTGCCATCTTTCCATGGACTTGATTTCACTGAGTAATCGGTCGTTTTAGTTGGCCACAGACAAAAACCATCATGATGTTTTGCAGTTAATACAACATATTTAAATCCCGCATCCTTCGCAACCCTTACCCACTGCCTCGCATCTAATTCTGTTGGATTAAACAATGATGGAGAATCAGTGCCTTCTCCCCATTCTTGATCACAGAATGTATTCATGCCGAAATGAAAAAACATTCCTAAATCTAAATTTTGCCATGCTACTTGCGCTTTTGTTGGTAGAGCGAGTTTTGTCTTTTCCAATATATCCACACCCTTTTTATTATTTACTAGCTAATAATATGTTGGAGTACAGCTGTTGGCCGACATCCGACAATTAACCGTGTCCCATCGCTATAGCCTTCTTCTCTGCCCTTCAGCTCGCTAATAAGTACCTTTCTCCAATAATTAAGCTTTTCCACGTAGGTTCGATCTTCACTTAAATTATCCATTTCTTGTGGATCCTTCACTAGGTCGAAGTATTGCTCTTCGCCAGTTTGCGAATACCAAATATATTTCTCTTTTCCATTTGCTAAATAATGATGGGATAAATCACCATAAGCATGTTCTCCATGAATATAGGATCTCCAATCTGGATTAGATTCCTTCGCTAACGGAATAACACTTTCTCCCTCAACCGTTTCTGGGGTTGGTGCTCCGGCCGCATCTAATATTGTTGGCATAATATCACGTAATTCAACAACTTTATCGCAGGTTGTTCCTTTATTAATATTTAATAGATTGCCTGGATCAGCAAGAATAAAAGGAATTTTTGCACTGCCTTCATATGCCAGTGATTTCCCCAAGAAATGATGATCACCAAGGAGTTCTCCATGATCGGATACAAATAGAATAACTGTATTATTATAGATTTGATATTCAATCATCGATTGTATAAATCTACCAATCTGATCATCAAGATGGGCAATTAACGCATAATAGGCCGCCTTCGCTCGCTTCAGACGCTGCTCCGGAACGATCCCAATTCTAGTTGTAGGCAATAATCCATTTGCTGCCTCATCCGCCTGTTTTGCCCAATTACCAATTACCGGATCATCTATATCCTTGCTCATATAATAATCAAAATAAGCTTGTGGCGGATCAAATGGTGGATGTGGACGAACAAATGACATTTTCAAGAAAAATGGTTTGCGCGGATCACGACGGCGCAAAAAGTCAATCGATTGGGTGACAACCCAATTTGTCGGATGATACTCTTCTGGCAAATGCCAAGGTCGGCTCATTGCCGATGCATTACAATCCAAACCGAGATCTGTTATATCTTTATGCCCGCCTAATCGTTCTCTTAGCCATGGTAAATAATCATCCGTCTGTTCAAACGACTCTTGGTATGGTGTATTTTTGAAACGATTATGATGCAAATATCCGTCATGCAAAATGACATTGTGAAACCCACATAAATTCCGCGATGGATATACGTGCATTTTTCCAATACTTTGGGTGTGATAGCCCGCTTGACTCATTTCTTCTGGCAGCATATGAGGATAATTCCACGGCACACGATCTTGATAACCAACGCGGCCATGTGATTGTTGCGACATACCGGTTAACACAGCTGCACGTGCTGGCACACAGGTCGGCGTTGCCGAATAGGCATTCGTAAATCGTACTCCTTCACGAGCAAGCTGATCGATGTTTGGTGTTTCTACAATTGGATGTCCAGCTGAACTTAAACAATCAAACCTCATTTGATCAACCATTACTAATAAAACATTTGGTTTCATTTTTGCCCCCCATAAAGCTTAAATTAAATCTGTTCATCCTCTTCATTTACCTAATAAAAGAGGATGAACAGAACTGGCAAGTATATATATTGAAGTTAAAAAAACCTTTAAATAACGCCTTTTTTCAAAATAATATTAGCATATTTAGATTGTTCACTAGTAGCAACTACCGCATAGGCTTTTTTTGTACGTTCATAAAATTCAAAACGGTCAATACATTTCATCGGAACCGGATATTTAAACTGATCATTAATTATTTCCTCATACTCTGTCCAAATAGTCGGGACAGGATCCCTTGACACCACATCCATACAGATAACAGGATGTTCTACATATGTATCAAGTGGAAAAAACTCTAGAATCGCTGTTAATAATTCCGGTATTCCATGACCATCACATCTAACGAGGTGTTCTGTATGGCTAGCAGAAGGAAAATTCCCATCTGCTAACACTATTTCATCACCATGTCCCATTTCCATCAATGTTTTCATCAATTCAGGGGAAATGATAGGCGGAATCCCTTTCAGCATCGTTGTTATTTCTCCTCTACAAAGTAATTTGTAAGTGAACCTAATTTTTCTATTTCGACTGTGATTTCATCACCTGGCTGAACATAAACTCGTTGCTCTTTCGGAAGACCCAATACTACTCCTTCAGGTGTTCCTGTTAAAATAATATCCCCCGGCTCCAACGTCATATATTGAGAAATATAACTAACAATCTCCTTACAGTTAAAAATCATATCAGATGTATTGGAATCTTGTCTTACTTCTCCATTTACATATGTTTTTAAATTAAGATCATTAGGATTGCCAACTTCATCCGCCGTAACAAGATAAGGTCCGACAGGGCTGAATTTATCACAAGTTTTTCCAAGCAACCATTGTGGTGTTCTCATTTGTAAATCACGAGCTGATAAATCATTTACGGTACAATAACCAAATACATGATCAAGCGCTTCGTCTTCCTCTACATATTTTGTTTTTTTACCAATAACGATACCTAACTCCACTTCATAATCAAGTTCTTCTGTTACTTTTGGTACTGGAATTTCACTTTTATGACCTGTTAAAGTGTTATCAAATTTATTAAATAAAATCGGGAATTCAGGATATGGAGCATTCGTTTCATCAGCATGTTTGCGGTAATTCAAACCAACACAAATAATTTTATGTGGCTTTGTAACGGCTGGTCCCCAAGTAATCGTATCTGCATCTACTAATACAGCTTGATTGTCCGCGATAACAGTTTTAATAAAATCTTCAAGCTTGGTTACTTCCTCTCTAGAAGCGGAGATAACAGACATTACATCTGTCTTAAGATCTACCACACCTACCTTCTCAGCAGAAACAGCAACATCAACAATTCCTTGCTCCGTTTGCACTCCCAATCTATGTATCCCTTGATCTTCAAATGTTAATAATTTCAAAGTAATCCATCCCTTTCGTTTTTTGATTGCGTTTTTGGGTACCTGGCTCTGACACAACTTTGGCACAACTCAGAATTATTCTAGAGCTGTGCGGGTGCCTGGCACGTCGCTACGCTGTGCTACGCATTTTTTCCGAAGACAACTCCGCCATCGATGTAAAGCGGCGAGCCCATCATAAATTTCGCTTCATCAGATGCTAAAAATAAAGCCGCGTCGGCAACATCTTCTGGCCTTCCTAATTCACCGCTTAATTGTCTTGTTTTGATATTTTCAATCGCTTCTTCAGGATCGCTGTACGCCGTTTTTAAATAATTTTCTACAAATGGCGTTAAGATTGTGCCGGGAAGTAAAGCATTGACCCGAATATTATATGGCGCATAGTCTACTTGCATTGCTTTTGTCAGCGAAAGTATCGCTCCTTTTGTAGCGGAATACAATGCCCGTTTCATTAAACCCATCTCTGCTGCACAGGACGACATATTAATAACGCAACCACTCTTACGCTCCATCATGTGAGGTATAATATATTTAGATGGTAAATACACGCCTTTTACATTTACACTCATCACTTTATCCCAAACATCAGGCTCCACTTCATCGATACGCCCTACATTGCTAATTCCAACATTATTAAATAAAATATCAATCTGCTTATATTCCCGGATTGCATATTCAGTTAATGCTTTGACTGATTCAGGCACTGTCACATCTGCGTGAAAAAACGATGCACTCCCGCCATTCCCTTTAATATCAGCAACTGTTTTTTCTCCATTTTCCTGAGCGACATCATTAACAATCACATGCGCTCCTTCTGCTGCAAAGCGAAGTGCAGTGGCTTTTCCGATACCACTGCCAGATCCAGTAATTAAGGCAACTTTACCTTCTAATCTCATATGATCAACTCCCGTTCTGCTTCCATATGGTCTTCCGGTTGTGCAGCTTTTACAGTTAGCCCACCATCTACCATTAATAGATGACCGTTTACTTGCATCGCTTCATCAGATGCTAAAAAGACGACCGCATCACCGATCTGCTTTTCAGTCCCAAGTCTTTTCATTGGATTAGCTTGAATCTCTTTTTCTAGAATCTCTTGATCTTGTAGATAATCATGGCACATATCTGTAGCAACTGTACTCGGTCCTACTGCGTTTACATTAATATTGTATTTCCCTAGCTCAATTGCTAAAGCTTTTGTTAAATGGCTTGCAGCAGCTTTAGATGATATATAATGCGGGATTACAGGACTTGTGACAAGTAAACTTGCTGTTGATGTAATATTTATGATCTTCCCGTATCGTTTTTCTATCATTTTTTTTGCTACTCGTTGCGTTGTTAAAAAGATAGACTTCACATTTGTTTGGTATGTTTGGTCCCATTTTTCTTCTGTAAGCTTCATAAATGGCTCGAATGGTGCAATACCTGCATTATTTACAAGGATGTCAATAGCACCGATTGTTTTTTCCACTTCATCGATCATTGCGTCTACTTCTTGTTTAATGCCGACATTTGCTTTTACAACCATTGCTTGTACATGATATGTTTCTTCCATTTGCTTCTTTAATTCTTCTGCTTTTCCTAGTGAACTCGGAGAAGTATAATTAATAGCAACATGGGCTCCCTCTTCAGCGAGTCTTTGGACGATAGCAGCACCTATCCCTCTACTACCACCTGTTACTAGAGCCACTTTGTTTTCTAATCTTTTCATATCGTTTCCTCCTTAACTAACCCTCAATTTACAGACTGATTCCAATCCTACTAATACTAAATTCTTCATGACCTAGAACCTCGGCCTTTGTTTGCTCACCATTTGCTACGCTCGTAATAAATCGATATATTTCTTCTCCTGACTCTTCCAACGTTTTCTTTCCTTGCAATACAGCACTCGTATCTATGTCCATATTATCTTCCATCCGTTTAGCTATAAGTTCATTACCTGTTATTTTAATAACTGGTACGATAGGATTTCCTGTCGGTGTACCTCTTCCGGTTGTGAAACAAACTACGTGAACGCCAGCTGCAGCCATACCCGTCACACATTCAATATCGTTTCCTGGAGAGTCCATGAAATAATAACCTGTCCCTGGGATTTCATCAGCAAAATCTACTATCCCTTGTAATGGAGCAGATCCGGCTTTGCTTATACATCCAAGTGATTTTTCTTCAATGGTGGATAACCCACCCTCAATATTACCAGGACTAGGATTCCCGCCGCGCATATCCACGCCCATCCGCTCTATTTCATCTTCGAACTGTCCGACACAACGATATAATTTATCCTTTACTTCTTGATTTATCGCCTTTGCAGCAACCAAATGCTCTGCACCAATAATCTCCGTTGTCTCACCCATTACAATCGTTCCACCTTCACCAAGAAGGCGATCTGCTGCTTTTCCAAGTGCAGGATTACTGCATAAACCAGAAGTAAAGTCAGAACCACCGCATTTCACGCCAACGATTAACTCTGAGACTGGGACATCTTCAATAGGTGTATGCTCAATCATATTCATCAGCTTTTGCGCTTCTTCTACGCCTTTTTGAATTGTTTTAATCGAACCGCCTTCAGTTTGAATATCAATCCAGATAACCGGTTTTCCAGTTGTCTCAATTTCTGCCTTTACATCTTCTGCATTGATCACTTCACAACCTAGGCTTACAATGAGGACTGCGCCCACATTCGGGTTTTTCCCCATGCCAACTAACACTTTATGTGTTCTGTCTTTATCTGATCCGACTTGGCTACAACCATGTTGATGTGGAATCGCTACTGTTCCAGAAACTTGTTGTTGAATTCTAGAGCATACTTGATTCGCACATACAACAGTCGGGAGGATTAATAAATGATTCCTAACTCCAATTTTCCCATTTTCTCTGCGATATCCTTTAAATGTTTGCATTTTATTGCTCCTTTCGTTTTTTATCTCCGCGTCCTCTTATTCCTTCAATGTTCTGAATATGAACATGATCACCAATTGGAATCTCCTCAGTTGCAGCACCAATTACTTCCCCATATTTAATCACTTCTTCATGCGGTTGGATAACCGTAATAGCAACCTTATGCCCAAAGTTAACATCTTGATTTAATGTTACCGGGATGGTCTCTCCCTTTTTTGAATACGTTAACACTTCTCCCTTTTTAAAATCCTTTAGGAGTGTTGCAACATTGTCTTTCTCATCCATCACGATACTTGTAATTCCTTCTTCGTATGTTTGTTCAGCCATTATTTCTCTCCTTTCTAATCTATGTAATTTTTATTAAATAGCATTATTGTTACCGATAACATCATTCTATCAATAACTCAATAAATCTGTCAATGATAATTTATTTAATCGCTAAACTTCTACATGTCTCTTCGTCTAAAAATTCAACAATCGATTGCTCACTACGATCATTTCTGAAAAGTCTTCTTTTAGTGTAAATCATAAATAAACTAACATTCAGTAGTTCTCTTTCCTACTGAATGTTAGTCTGATTATTCTTGAGCTTTTTTCTCTTTGACAATTGTCTCGTATTCTTCTTCTATCGTCCTTATGAACGTATTGACATCCACTTGTTGCTCTAGGAACTCAGTAGTCTTCGTACCTAAGAAGTTCGTAGAATAATAGATCATGTCTGGACCATATGGAGAATAGGTAGCCGGTTTTGCTGGCGTTCCACTATACACACCTTTAATATTAAGATCGCTATCTTCTCCAGCTAAATAGGATGCAATCTCCGGATCATTTAGGACAGGGGCTACCCCTGCTTTAGCCATATTAATTTGCTGCTCCTTTGTAGAAACAAACTCAAGTAGCTTAAATGCCGCTTCTTTATGTTTACTTTGCGGACTGATCGCTAACGTTAACGGCAAGTTATTCGGGACAATATCAGGTAAATCCTTCCAAGTAGGGAATCGTACGATATCAAAATTCACTCCATCTTCTCCACCCATATTCGGGATATTAGAGACAGTTAGTAAATTCATCGCTACATTGCCTGCTTTAAAATGCGTTTCTTCCGGATCCTCGACTTTGTTCCCCGGGATACTACCGAGCTGTTCAATTAAATTAAAGTATTTAGCAAATTCAGGCTGATCCACAAATAGTACTTCTCCTGTTTCAGGGTCCGTACCAGTAACAGAAAGCTGTTGGAATGCCTGTGACCAGCTATTTGTAGGTAAGCCTACATAATTAACGCCATTTCTTTCGCCCGTTACCTTAGGAACTAGATCGATAACTTCTTCCCACGTCATACCATCGTGCGGATATTTGACACCAAATGTATCGAAGACATCTTTATTATAAAACATTGCAAACATAACATCTTCAATCGGTAATCCTAATAATCTTTCTTCCCCCTCAGGATCTCGGGAGCGGATGGCCTCAATTGCTCCTTCACGATATTTCGACAAGTCTAATTGATGCTTTTCCACCATTTCGTCCAATGGTGTAAGCATTTCCAAGCCATTTAATTCTTGATAGTCACCAAGAACGAGTAAAACGTCGGGGAAAATCTTCTTAGCAAATAAATCTTCCAGTGCAGCTTTATCCGTCCATTCCACTATTGGCTCAATCGTAATATTTGGATATTCCTTCTCAAATTCATCTTTGAAACGGCTAGCGACTTGTTGGTCACTCCATGGTGCCATAAATTTTAATGTAATCTCTTCATCTGGATCAAATTCTGTGTCGCTGTTTGCCTCTTGACCCGTATTATCCCCTTTGTCTTTATTTCCACTTCCAGTCTTTTCTGACTTCGAACTACACCCAGCTAATAATAATAAACCTAAAACTAACGTTAATAGTAAAGCAACCCCTGGATTGTTTCTCTTTTTATTCATCCGTTTCCCCCTGTAATAATGATTATTCGCAGCTTCCTACTTGTAGACTTGTTTACACTAAAACCCGAACCTAGATATTTTAGGGCGATATTTATATAAACGATAGCTTACTGATCTTAGGAATATCGTAGGGCACCAAAGAAAAAGTACCACTGATTCTAAATTTTAAAAATTGAACTTTCCGCATTTTAAAAATTCCGATGAAATGACAATAAAATTCAGTCGCTCTACTCTACTGTGAGGGGGACCTATTATAAAATAGGATTATTCAACCTTCAATCAATTCCAATTCTATTACTGTATCGGATTCATCTGGGAGTCTTGCACCCGGTAATGTAATAAAAGCGCCACCTTCAATGTCTGAGTACTCCTCCGCCATCCATGGTGTAAAAACCTTAAGCTCCGATCCATCTGCTAGCAATCTAGCTTTTTTTATTTTTCCTTTTAATCCCGCAAAATAGATCGGTCCAATCCCTCTATCAAACACATGGGCATATAATTTATTACCGTTTTGTGTGTAGCGACCCCATTCCGGTTTTGCTAAATCAGCTGCTTGACAACCATAAATGCTATCTCCATTACGTTGCATCCATTTGCCTACTTCCGCTAAAATCGCTATTGATTGATCTGGTATAAGGCCCTTCGCATCTGGTCCAACATTTAGGAGTATATTTCCATTCTTACTCACGCATTCTACTAAAGTGCGAATTACTTGTTTAGGAGATTTATAATTCGTATCTTTAGCGTGGTACCCCCAATTGTCATTTAATGTAATGCATGCCTCCCATGGCACCTGTTCACCATCTTCATCCAAAATCCCCTCTGGAGGAACAATTTGTTCTGGAGAGAAAAAATCGCCTGCATAAACTTCTGGATTGCCCGCTTTTATGTTTCCACCTAGTCGATTATCAATGAGTATATCAGGCTGGATATCCCGGATCATATTAACTAATTCTGTTGCTTTCCACTTTTCACCTGTCATATCGTCATAAGAAAAATCGAACCACATTATATCAATTTTCCCATAGTTGGTTAGCAGTTCCTTTACTTGACCATGCATGTATTCCAGATATGTATCGAAATCAATCTCTTTGTCCTTATACGCTTCATTATCCCTCATTGGATGGATCCGATCTCCATATGCTGGGTAATGCTCATGATACCAGTCGATAATAGAATAGTAGAAGCCTACTTTCAAACCCTCTTCACGGAATGCGCTTACATAATCTTCGATCAAGTCCCTCTTAGCAGGTGTATTTGTGGCTTTATAGTCAGTAAGTTTACTATCGAACAAACAGAATCCATCATGGTGTTTGGTCGTAAGTACGACATATTTTTGCCCTGCAGCTTTGGCTGCCTTCGCCCATTCCTTTGGATTATATTGAGTTGGGTTAAACTCCTCAAAGTATTTTTGGTAATCCTCATTGCTAATTTTTTCAAAACTTCTTACCCACTCTCCCCTTGCAGGAATAGCATACAAGCCCCAGTGGATAAACATTCCATATCTGTCTTCCAAAAACCATTTTGTCCGTTCAGTTCTCCTGTTCATCTTTACCCGCCTCCACATAATTTTCAACACAATTTTAAGCCAGTAAACCTTTCATAACATAGGATGCATATAAACTTTGATACAAAATGTTACCGGTAATGTTAAGATAACATCATTAGACTTAACTGTCAATTTAACTTTTTCTGAGGATTTAGCTATGAATTTGTGGAGTTTCCGTAGCCTAGTAATTTAGTTTTCATTTTTGAAATTACTTTTACTATATATTGTTTTAAAATCTGAATAAAAAATAAAAGCATGAACACAAATATATAGATGTATCTGTGTTCATGTGTACTTGCTAGTCTTTTAGAAAGATTTCTACGACAGGGATATTAACATTAGGTTTTTGTACTGGAAGTCCTAATGTAACTGACCCTGGTCTTACTTTAGTTGAAATATGTGTGTGAATTTCGTTCGAATTATGTTCTTTATAAATTACTTCCGACGCATCATGAAGTAATTGAGCATACTCTATTTTTCCAGCAAGTCCGTCTAAATGAATATGTTTAAATGGCCAAGAAAAAATATGAAGATATAATCGATTCCCTTTTTGAGTATAGCGGCAATCTAACGGTGCAGTATATTCACTATTTTTAGCCCCGTATATTGAACGTGAATTCACTCTCATCCACGTACCAATCTCACTCAAGCTGTCGAGAGATTTTTGATCAAACTCGCCTCGTGCATTTGGTCCAACATTCAGTAAGAGATTCCCTCCTTTTGAAACGCTATCAATTAACATCTTAAGGAGCATTTCACCTGATTTCCAATCCAGATTATCTCTATCGTATCCCCAGCTACCATTAAGCGTTTGACAAGCTTCCCATATTACAGGTTTTCCGCCTTTCGTAGGAGCTTCACTTGGCTGATACTGCTCAGGTGTTATCACACCACGATCTAAATCAAGACGATTATTGATAAGAATATCAGGCTGTAACTCAAGAATCAGCTTTTCTAATCTTTCAGACTGCCAGTCTTCTGACCCCTTACCGGTGTTCTCTCCCGCAAGATTTTTATAAGAAAAGTCAAACCAAAGATAGTCAATTTTTCCATAATTGGTTAATAATTCACGAACTTGCCCGTGTAAATACTCTGCATATTTGTTCATGTCCCTATTAGCAGCTTTCTCTTTAAACTCCTCGTCATCCCTTTGCGGGTGTAATTGATCGATAGGAAATTCTGAATGATGCCAATCGATTAAAGAATAATAAAAACCTACTTTAAGTCCTTCCTCCCTAAATGCATTAACCATTTCCAACAATAAATCCCGTTTGGCAGGTGTGTTAGTAACTTTATATTCAGTTAACTCTGAATCCCAGAGAGCAAACCCTTCGTGATGCTTCGTTGTAATAACAAAGTATTTCATTCCTGCCTCTTTTGCAGCACACGCCCATTTTTTCGGGTCATACAAGTCTGGATCAAAATGCTTAAAATACTTTTTATATGTATCCGGGTGAATCTTTTCCCGATTCATAATCCATTCATGCCTAGCAGCACTTGAATATAGTCCCCAATGAATAAACAATCCAAATCGATCATGTAATAACCATTGTGGATTTCCATAGTTGGTAGGCCAGTTTTCCGTATTTTTATCAGTTACAATAGTCATAAAGAACAACCTCCTATTTTTAAATCTGCTATATGTGACTATTATGATCATAAATTTTTTATTCTTTTTATTCTTTCTAAAAGGGGAGTACCACATTGTATCTCTGCTACTCCCTTTCTTATTTCTTTATCTAATTATTTGTATTTTGCATCATACGCTTCTTGGTAAATTTCAATGAATCGCTCTACATTCATACCTTCCAATGTTTTTAAATAAGTTTTCCAACCTTTTTCAATGTCTTCATCACCAGATATAAATCGTGCATTCGATTCTTCAACAAAGCTTGTTATTGTCGTTTCAAGCTCAGAGAGTTCGGCAGATTGTTCTTCGCTAAAGTATAAAGGTGGCAATGCTTTACTTTCATCTTTATATGGTTCATATTTATCCTTAGTTTCATTATAAAGAAACGGTTCAAGTGGTACTTCTTTCGATTCTACTTCACCTAATCGGAATTCATTTGTTCGTATTAATGGTCCTCTTTGTGACCAATGAGAGTTTTGCATTTGTCCGAAAGAGCTCAGCCTTGCCCACATCGCCGCTTCACCGTCAATGCCAGTTTCCCCATCTTCTGCCCATCTCCAATCTTTATCAGGTTCACCCGCCTCAGCTCTTAACGTTACCTCCGGATCATAAAAACCTTCTGCCCAACGTAAAGCAACCTCTGGGTGTTTTGCTTGATTCGTTATTATATATCCAGCTCTTGCGGGTACAGCTGGACTATACCAGGAAACTCGGTTACCGTCTGGCCCTAATAAAGGAGGAACAGCTTTATAATCTAACCATTTCCCGTCGGGTTGTCCTGCGTCTATGAAGCTCCCGGGCCAGTTACCCATGGACATTCCCAAAATAGTTTCTTTTGAATTACCCATGCGCTTTAACTGATCCCCATCCTGAGTCAGCGATTCTTTTGCCATTAAGCCTTCCTTATATAATTTGTGAATAAATGTTAATCCTTCTTTCCATTCCTGAGAAATATATGGAACTTTAATTTCTCCATCGTCCAAATACATTTCCGAATAAATGAACGGATTCATTAGAAAGGAGGGGTATGGATAAACATCTTTACTACCAGAGATAGCAATTTCATCTTGTTTACCGTTTCCATTTGGATCTTTTTCTTTAAACGCTTTTAGTACCTGATAGAATTCTTCTGTTGTTTCAGGCATTTTAAGATCTAACGCGTCAAGCCATGGTTCATAAACCCAAAGTTTCTGTGACATTGTACAATGATAGCACTCGTTTATTACTGGTAAAGAATAAATGCTTCCATCAGGTGTCGTAAGCGCATCTTTAATATCTGGTCTCTCTTCTAACAATTCCTTGGTGTCTTTCCCATGACCTTCTATTAATTCATTAAGTTTTAAAAACATACCTTGTCCACCATATATCATAAGCTGCGAAGGTGTTATAGAAGTATTCATGATAACGTCAGGCAGATCACCACTAGCTAGAACTAGGTTCAACGCATTATCGTCAGGCATGACCTCCCATTCAATATGCACGTTTGTTTTCTCTTCATACCATTTTGTAAATTTGTTTGTTTTAAAATCCTCTACACTCGGAGACGCAGGCACTAATACTCTTAATGTTACTTTTTCCTCTGTGATTGGAAAAGTTCCAGGTTCAGACAATTTGATTTCTTCGTCTTGCTTAGACTTATCTTTAGGTGTGGTGCTAGTTTTTCCATCCTTATTACACGCCACCAAAAATAGCGTCAAGATTAATAGCATTGCTATGAAAATAATTGGTTTATGTTTCATATGGTTGCCCCCCCCTGAGTCTACCTATTAATTTGATAGTATCCACGTTTTCACTATAATCAGTTTAAACATTAGCTAGCTTCCACTTTGATAGTCTTTAACTCCTATCACACCACATCCTTTCCATGGTGAACGTAGGTAATATTCTATTTTTTTCTAAACTACCAATTATTCGAATATAGGTTTATAGGGCTTATTCTTTTAACGACCCGATCATAACACCCTTGACAAAATGCTTTTGTACGAATGGATAGATAACGAGTACTGGGATGGACGCTACAACAATTAACGAGTATTTTAACAATTCTCTTAAGCCGGACAGATTCGCCTCCCTTTGGACATCGATTAACATTTCTGCTTCCACTTTATTTTGAATGAGGATATTGTTTAATATTAATTGTAATGGGAATAATTCTGGATCTCTTAAATAAATTAAGGCACTGAAAAAACTGTTCCAGTGTCCAACAGCATAAAATAATCCCATAACTGCAATAATAGGTCCCGATAACGGAACAACAACACTTCTCAAAAACCTAAAGTCACTGCATCCATCCATTTTTGCTGCCTCTACCAATTCATCAGAAATCGTCATTTTAAAATAAGTTCTTGTGATAATAACATTGAATACGGACATGGCATTAGGTATGATCAACGCCCACCGTGTATCCAACATTCCAAGTTCCTTTACAAGTAAATAGTTTGGAATTAAACCACCACTGAATAACATTGTAAAGAGTAAGATAAACATTAAAATGTTTCTACCGTAAAATTCCTTCCTTGACAATGGATACGCAGCTAGAATCGTTAATACAATATTAATAGAAGTACCGACAATCATATAAAAAAGGGAATTCCCATAGCCTGTCCACACATGCTTATATTTAAATACTGCTTTATACCCTTCCAAGCTAAAGTCAACAGGAAACAACCAAACATCACCTGCAACGACGGCTTCAGTAGAACTAAAGGAAGAGCTAACAATAAATATGAGTGGGTAAAGAAATACAATAAGCAGAATACTAAGTATAGTATAATTAACTATTTCAAATATTCTATCCTTGCCAGTGTCTCGAATAGAATTAACGGACAACGTAATCGCCTCTTTCTATTTGTATCATCACCATAAACTTTCTTGCCCTACCTTTTTAGCAAATTTATTGACCGAATAAATTAAAATCAAACCAATAATTGATTTAAACAATCCAATCGCAGCAGCGTAAGAATAATTGGGAATTGCGGACACTAGTCCTACTTTATATACATAAGTATCGATTATTTCGGATGTTCGTAGATTCAATGGATTTTGTAATAATAGTGCTTTCTCAAATCCTATGTTTAAAATATTCCCCATATCAAGGATGAGTAAAATAATTGTTATAGGTAATATTCCCGGAATGTCAATATGCCAAATTCTTTGAAGTTTCGTTGCGCCGTCTATAGTGGCGGCTTCATGAAGGGCGGGACTAACACTGGATAAAGCCGCGAGATAGATGATACATCCAAAGCCGACACTCTGCCAAATTCCTGACCAAACATAGATGGATTTAAAATAATCAGGGTTACTCATAAAGTGGTTTGTCTCAAACCCTAGTAATTGTAGAAGACCATTAATCGGCCCACTCGGCTCAAGAAATATAAGAATAATGCCGGCCATTACTACGACTGAGATAAAATGAGGTGCATAAGACACCATCTGCATCGTCTTTTTAAAACGCCGTTTGTTCACATAATTCAGGCTTAATGCTAAAATAATTGGAAATGGGAACCCTGCTATTAATTGATAAAAGCTTAAGAATAATGTATTTTTGATTAATCTCCAAAACTCGTGTGACTGAAAAAATCGGATAAAGTGATCAAATCCTATCCACGGACTCCCTAAAATCCCCTGAGCAGGATTAAAGCTTTTAAAAGCAATAGTTACCCCGTACATAGGAATGTAATGAAATACAATGAGATACATCAATGGAAGGAAAAAAAGCACATGTAGCTGCCAGCTATCTTTCATTTGTTTTATGAAAGACTTTTTTTTACCTGTTTTCAGTATTGCAGAAACCTTTTTCTTATTTTCCACTGTTTCTGTAATTTTCAACTATAACCCTCCTTATAAGTTTGAGATGATAACCTACTGTTAAGCGCTTACATTTTAGCTATTAGTGCCTGTTAAAAACTCCTTTAACCTAGCAGAATCCCCTTCCCATTGTGCATTCCACCTTACCTAACATTTTCACACCTCTTTTTCCAAATTATTTAAGCACCATTTCTAGGTTAGTAAACCATTTAAAATGTATTACTACACATAGGATTTGGTATTTTATGTTATCGGTAATTTAAAGGTAACACCTCAACAATTGACTGTCAATTCAAATTTTCAAAAAAATTAATAATTTTATTTAATTTACACTTACTCATGTTTTAATTGATTAAAAATGAAAAACCCTGCTATTAGACTATTTATTGTCTAATAGCAGGGTTACAGTTATAGTTCAACTGTTTATTATATGTTCATAAATGCTCGCCATTTTTATTATAATATTGTTGATGTTACAATAAGGATATAGGTAACAAGGTAATAATAAGGCTATAGTTTTGTGTCAACTTAGCATTTCAGATAAAATAACCTTATGTTAAAGTTAAAGAAAATATATAGGCTTAATTAAACCATAAGAGTGGGAAATTATGGTTTTAGTAGTTAATGTATGGATGAACCCTATTTACCAAATGATGAAAGTAGTGTATTCTTGTCTATAAGCTTGGTCCTTTATTTGGATTTGGACAGGAACCACCTGCCCTTTTCTTTTTAAAGGGCCTTTTTCTTCTATATATCAGTAGTTTTGGAAGACCGAAAATAATATCTATGATGTATTGAAAGTAGATACTTGTATAATTTTAACAATATATTGTGGCCTTAGGTATATAAAGGAGTGGAAAAGCTTTGGTAACTATTTATGATATCGCTAAAAAAGCGAATGTTTCAGCTATGACGGTTTCAAGAGTAATTAACCATGCAGATAATATTAGTGAAAAAACGAGGAAAAAGGTAGAGGATATTATAAAAGATTTAAACTACGTCCCTAATAACTCTGCAAGAAGTTTAATTTCCAAAAAGACAAAAATATTATCTTTAATGATTACAGATATAGCGAATCCCTTTTTTACAAACGTCGCACGAGGTGCCGAAGATAAAGCTATGCAGATGGGTTATCAATTGATGCTTTGTAACAGTGATGAAAGTGTTGAAAAAGAATCAAAATATGTTGATATGCTTATATCTACTGGAACGGATGGTGTGCTGATAGCTCCAGCAAACGACTCTTCTAAAAAAAACATTCGCAAACTGACGAAATATAATATCCCGGTTGTATTAATCGATCGTCATATTAAAGATCTTAAGTGTGACCAAGTTCTAAGTGACAATGAGACGACCACCCGTAGATTAATGGAACATCTTATAGGGCAAGGTCATAGAATGATTGCGATCATCAATGGTCCCTCCGATGTCGCAACTTCGCAAGATCGTTATCGAGCATATCATGACACTCTAACATTGCATGGTTTGCCAGTAAACAGCAATTTGATACATCATAGTCACTTTTTCCGTAACAGCGACCTTTCTGATACGATCAAGCTAATGATGGAGTTACCAATAAGTGAGCGGCCAACAGCTATGTTCGCCACAAGTAACTTTATCGGACTTAATATTGTTAAATCATTAAAAAAACATAATATAAAAGTTCCTGAAGACGTAGCAGTTGTTTGTTATGATGGGGTGCCAAATTATACAGATAGTGAACTTTTTCTGACGGCTGCAGAACAACCGTCTTATAATTTTGGATACATGGGTATGCAAATGCTAATCGAAAGAATTGAAAAAACTGCACCAGAGCAACCTAGAAAAATAGTTCTCCCAGCCGAATTCAATATTAGAGCTTCCTCACTTTATAATCTTAATTAAAGGGTGAAAGGGTTGAACTTATGAAGTTCTACCCTTTCATTTTCTATAGTCTATAAAACATTTGCGCGTTTTTTCCAAATAATAGCTTCGAATCCTCTACTGTCATCTTTTTAGGCAAATTACTTTCTACAATTTCCATCACTTCACTATACTGTGCAGCCAAGAGACAAACTGGCCAATCGCTACCAAACATAATTCTACTCGTACCAAAGCTTTTAATCAGGTGTTGAATATAAGGTTTAAAATCACTGATTTTCCACGCTTTATGATCTGCCTCTGTCACTAGCCCAGATATTTTGCACATAACTGATTCAAACACTGACACGTCGGCTATCGAATCAGCCCATGACTCCCATTCTTGATTCTCAATATTAGGTTTGGCACAATGATCAATAACTGCTCTTAATGTCGGGAATTCTTTTAATAATTCCACAATATGAGGAAGATGTTTAGGATAGATTAATAAATCGATCGGAAAGTCATTTTCAACTAATATATGAATATTTCTTTTCACCTCAGGCCTCAATACCCACCGATCATCTTTTAGACCTTGTAGCATGGGTCTAATACCAATGAATTTAGGATGTTTAGTCAACTTAGCAAATTGTACTGGAAATTGTTCAGAAGCCATATCTAGCCAGCCAACAACTCCACCAATAAAATCATATTGTGTTGCTAAATCTAGTAAAAACTCCGTTTCTGCTATAAGAGGAGCTGCTTGGACAAGTACTGTTTTATCAATATGATGCGCTTTTAAATGAACAGCTAGATCTTCTGGTAGAAAATCTTTGTATATCGCTTGTAAATCTGGTGTCGGCCAATCATTTAGTTTTTCGTCCAATTTCCAAAAATGTTGATGTGCATCGATTCTCATATAACCCTTCCTTTTTTAAAGTGATAACCACCTATTTTCCAACTTGATTCGCCTGTCTTAGTTATTGTCCACATTAAACTTGATATCTGCTAAGTTTATCCAACCTTTTTTAGAAAAATCACGGCCTTTAATCACAACTTTATGATTATAAATTTGTATATATAGTCCTTGACTTCCCTCTGCATCGATGACTGATTCTTCCCCATTGCCATCTATCCCATAAGTATTATAAATAGCACCTGAATTAACCATTGAAAACTCTTTCCGCAAAAACATGCCTGGCAATTGCAAATCCCAATGGGAATGTCCCGAAAAATAGATTACTTGTGGATATTGACCAAGTATATCGATTAATTCCTTACTTTGAATAATGCCATTTTGATAATATTCCAGATCAGTTGCTGGTATCGTATACGGAATTGGTTGATGTAAAAATACAAAAACTGGCTTTTCTGACCCGCGATGTCCCTTTAATGCATTTTCTAACCAAGCTAACTGTGCCGCACTTAAAACTGCCGAATCCTTAGTCGGAGCACCGATTGGTCCCCAACTCTCCGTTCCAAGAAATAGGAATGAATAGTCCTGAATCATTTTTTTATAATATACATTTTCCAAACCCGCAAACGATAAAAACCTCTCTTTAGAAGGTTGATTACCGTCATTTTTGAAATATTCATGATTGCCAATTGTAAAGAATGTATGTTTAGCATGTACATTACTTTTTAATATTTCTCCAAGTTTTTGATAGCTTTCGCTTTCTCCATCACTAATCAAATCGCCATTGATGATCAATGCATCTACATTTGGATTGATGGCTTGTAGATCTTGCAAAGCCACCTTCAATTTCTCATGTGATTTTTCATTATGTACGGTCAGTTGGATATCACTAATCACAAAGAATTCAATGATTGGATTTTCTTTAGGCATTTGGCACCCCTCCATAATTGGATGATTTTCCCTATCCATTCTATACCTTTATAGCGCGGAATCAATAGGAACCTCCATTCCAGACCATACCCTTTTAGATGTCCATTCTGCTTCTCCTTGCCAAAACGAATCATTTTCAGGTAATCCGAGGGGCAAAAAAACAGTTGCACATAAATATAAGCTACCTGTTGAGATATACGGCTCCCCTAATTCAGGCTGGTGCCCACATAAACCGATACGAAGCCAGCCACCTTCATCAAAAGTTTCGGGCATTTCGATTATTCTACGAATAACAGCTGTTAGTGCACATCTTATTTGGGCTGGTTGAAGACTTTTATCCACTTTATGCTGAAGCGCCATTTGGGCTAAATGTTGAAAAGCACCAAATCGATAGGCAAGTGATCTACCTACAACCGGAAATGTTCCCTCAGGAGAAATACTTCTTTCTTGAATAATAGCAAACCTCTTTGCCCTTTTGATAACATATTCTTTCATTTCTTTCCAATCTGGGGATTGGTCAGCTACAGTCTCAATAACATCAACCAACATCGGCTGGATCACAAAGCTATTATAATAATCCATATGATATTCTTGTCCATCTTTGTACATACCATCACCAACATACCATTGGTCATGTTGCTTTAATGCATAATCTACTCTCATCAGATCCCAGTCTTGTCCAACTTTAAATAATGCGGTTTCAATCATTGCTGAAAATAATAACCAGTTATTAAAAAATGGTTTCCGAGTCCGTGTTAATTTTAATGCTTGCACCAAATTTCTTTGAACGCGGGGTTCAAGTTTTCGATATAATTCATTTGGTGCACGAACAATAGCATGTGCTAGAAAAGCTGCATCAACAAGGGGTTGATGCCCTTCAGTGAAATTCATGTAATCTAGTGAATCAGGGTCAGTTGCTGCATCTATTCCCAATCTTGATAGTTCAGCATATTTTTCTCTTAATTGACCTTCCTTACCACTAGTTGGACCTGTTTCAAGCCATGGCGCCATACCAGATAATAGTCTACCGAAAGCTTCCAAATAACTATACTTATCTCGGTCTGACAGCTTTCCTTCAATTGGCATTCGTAGTTTTAATCGTTTATCAGATAATGCATGAAGTACTGGGTCAGCAATTTTACACATAGTCTCTAACCAATATTTTCGATCCGCACTAAATTTTTGCTCCATTTTGAACCATCCTTTTGAATTATTAAAATGAATGAATGAATGCAATAATCCATAACTATTATCTAGAAAGTCTTATTTTAAAAGTGTATATAAAATCTTGCTTTAATTCTTCAATGGAATGACCATATTCCATGTTTTCGTTGCTTTTGAAAATCCGCCTGTTCCATCCGCTGTTGCTGCAAATAAATAGCGGGGGTGTCCTTCCTTAAATAAGATAAACGGTCTTTCCAAAGAACCCATAGTTTGTATTTTTCCATCATCCCATTTGATTTTGCGCGAATAACTTTTTACACCGGGTAAAATCTCCCAACAAACTCCATCCACGGAGACGGCGTGAATTCCAGCATGTCGTTCACCACACAGGTTTCCCTTCATATCTTTAGCAATCATTTCATAGCCTTTTTCCGATTTCCATATGAAAGGATCTTCAATATGAACATCAGCAGAACTGAAAATTGGCTCGTCTGTAATGGGCACGTACGGACCGAATGGATTTTCCGCTTTTGCTACACCTATCATCATGTCACTATGGTAATTCCCCACATAAGTTCTGGCCTTATAAATGAGCAAAACTGAGCCATCTTCATTTACACATGGTGCGGGATTTGAAACGAGAAAACTATCAAACTTCCCAGGGCGTGTTTGTAATATAGGATCATCCGACCTCACCCATGGACCATTAATACTTTTTGAAGTGGCTAACCCAATTCGCTTATTAGATCGGGCCACGATCGTTCTCGGGTCTTGTAAGTTAAAAGCTTCGTTCGGCTTCACATCTTCGAAAGGATGTGTTGAGCCCATATAATATAACAGATATGTGTCCTCATACTTAGTAATATGAGGATTATGCGTACTTCTACCATCCCAGTATTGTGCGCCACGCGCGGATAAAACCACCTCTTGAAAATCATACGGCCCTTCCGGCTTATCCGATACAGCACGAACAACTTCGCAAGCAACTAGCCAACCTGGATGCATCGGAAGATATTTGGGCCAACGCGAAGCGAACATATGATAACGGCCATCTTCTCCTTCAATTACCGACCCACACCAGATCCAATAATCTTCCATACGAAATCCGCCATCTTTAGGAGCAGGTAGGATTCTTTCATATAGTGTATTTGAAATGATCATTTTTCCTCATCCTTTATTGAAAGTGTTTAATGTGCTTATTAAATTGGGGTTATTGTATATATCTTTCCTTTAATAGCTTTAAATTCAAGAAGAGATTGTTGATAACTACCAGGCATAATTTCGCCTTCACACTTAATCAAAAGTGGAATATCAGTCCTGATGCGGCAAGGTCCTTCTTGATTCGCCACGATTTTAGCGGAAACCAAATTCCCAGTTTTCCATATCATCTCGATTTCAAATCCACCGCGCGCTCGCAACCCTTTAACTGCTCCTGCTTGCCATGCCTTAGGCAATGCGGGTAGGAAAACAATTTCCCCAACGTGAGATTGTAACAGCATTTCAGCAATACCTGCCGTCGCTCCAAAATTGCCATCAATTTGGAAAGGAGGATGAGCGTCAAATAAATTCGTATATACCGATGTTGTCAGTAGTTGCCGTATATTTTCATAAGCACTGTCCCCCTCTCCCAAACGCGCCCAGAAATTGATAATCCAAGCCCGACTCCACCCGGTATGCCCACCGCCATTGGCTAACTTTCTTTCCAATGTACGTTTTGCAGCTTCAGCCAATGCAGGAGTATGAACCGGATGGATCGCTTCCCCCGGATGCAATGCAAACAATTGGGAAATGTGACGATGTCCTGGATCTTCTTCTTCATAATCCTCGACCCACTCCATGATCTGACCGTGTTTCCCAATTTGTGGCTGAGGTATTCGAGCTAATACTCCCTCCACTTTTGAACAGAACTCCCGATCGACCTCTAACTTTCGTCCAGCTTCAAGCACTGCAATAAGAAGTGATTCTAGGATCTGAGTATCCATAGAAGGGCCCATGCAAACATTACCACGTGTTCCATCTGGAAGTATAAACGTGTTTTCTGGAGAGATAGACGGACCTGTAATTAAGCGCCCTTCACTATCTTCTACAAGATAATCCAGAAAAAACTCAGCCGCTTCCTTCATCACAGGATATGCACGGTTAGCTAGAAAAGTATCATCCCTTCCGAATCGATAATGCTCCCATAAATGCAAAGAAAGCCAAGCCGCACCCATCGGCCAAATGGAGGCGGATAAGGGAATACCTTCAATATGTGTTTCTCCCCATATATTAGTATTATGATGAGCCACAAATCCTCCACACCCATAAACTTCCCGCGCTGTAATCCTTCCTTTATCCCTCATGCGGTCAATCAAATAAAAAAGAGGTTCATGACACTCCGGGAGATTACACACTTCAGCAGGCCAATAATTCATCTGGATATTAATATTAATTGTATATTTCGATTCCCAAGGTGGGACAAAACTATCATTCCAAATCCCTTGCAGGGTTGCAGCCATACTCCCAGGCCTTGAGCAGGAGATGAGTAAATATCTGCCGTAATGAAAAAACAGTGATACCAATCCCAAATCTTCCTTTCCTTCCTGATAGCGCTTTAATCGTAGATCAGTTGGAAGTGTATAGGATTCTTCCCTTATATCTAAGCCGGCAAGCTCTAAAGATACCCGACGGAATTTTTCCCGGTACTCCGTAATATGAGCTTCTTTTAATGCAGCATATGATTTTCGGGAAGCAGACTCGATTTGTTCCAGACACACCTGTTCGGGATTATCATTGCGAAACGTTGTTGCTGCTGCAAGAAAGAGTGTGACTGAGTCAGCATTTTCGATTGAAATAAAATCCCCGATCGTGCTCACTTTTCCCCCTTCAGTTATTGCCTTTACTACAGTACGAAATTCAACACCGTCGCGACCACACTCACCAAACATCATAATTGTATCTGATGCCATTGCCCGACTGCCAATGTCGAAAGGGCGACGCATCATATTTACACTAAAATTCAATCCGCCTGGCTTCTCACTCGTCAACCGAACGATGAACACCTCGTCGACAGCACTGCTGAAATATTCCCGGTAAAAACCCGAATTGTTTAATGTATAGCTAACATTTGCAATCGCTGTATCTAAGTTCAAATCCCTACGGTAATCCTGAACGGGACCTTCCTGATCAAGAAAATATAAATACATGTCTCCAAGAGGCTGATACGGGTGTAAATATCTTGGTTGAGAGAGCATAGCCATTCTAGCTAGATGTTCCGCCTCGTGTTGCTTTCCTTCGAATAACAATTGACGAATCTTTGGTAGATACTTTTGTGCATCCGAATTATTCGAATTTTTCGGTCCCCCATACCAAACAGAATCTTCATTTAATTGAATTTTTTCCTGCTGAATATTACCTGAAATCATTCCTCCCAACCGACCATTACCAACTGGGAGCGCATCTACCCACTTTTTGGCAGGCTGATCATACCAAAGTTGCTTGTCTGAATGCATTTTTTCAACTCCTTTCTTTTAAACAATTGCCATTATAATTACAACCACAAAACAGGCTGGCGAATGCAATGTTTCTTCTAATTTCCAAATCCGTTACCTCCATATTTAAGCACTCTCAAAGATTGATATATTTCCCCATACCCTGTAACCGCATACCTTTCAAATCCTCCCAAACCATAATGATTTATTTATACGTTTCTAATAAACTTAACTGATTTCAGGTGCTTTCTAAATCAATAGATTGTGGTTAGAAATATTAGTAACTTTTAATAATGAAGCCGAATGAGGCTCCATATTCTCAATCCTGAATTTACGTTCGTGAATGCCCAAATTTTCATCGGTCCAATAGTCGACTATTTCACACTTCCCTTGTAAATCAACTTCGAAAGTTGATGCATTATTTTCCCAGTTGAACAGACATACTAACGAATAGCCATTTAGGTCCATTCGTCCAATTCGAAATGCATCGCTTTCAAAATGTGCAGGGGCGTTGGTTGGCAGGAGACATTTTTTCAGTATTTTTATACTTTCATCTGTCATGTTCACAATATTGTCTCCTGAAAGTACCATTCCTCCTGAAGCAACAATGTATGTAGCATGAAATAAGAACTCATTATCGCTCACATTAGATATGTTTTTAATACTATCTTTTCCATCCGGTCCAATCAATTTTGTTTTAGAATTTTCTAATACAATACAATCGGGATCATTCACCCAGAGACGTTTATGTTGCCAATTACGATAGAAGCATTCCTTTGCAAGATCTGAAATTGCACTCCACTTTCTTGAGATATCGCCCGTTACCCGCATACCGTGAACTATACCTAAAGAAGGCCACATTGGCGCATTGCATCCTAAGAGAAAGCCATTTTTTCCCGCGCCTTCAAGTACCGCTTGCATACCTCTACGATATGCTTCTACTCTCGTGGCTCCTGAATCATGAAAAAAACCTCCATGCATTGCCCCCCACATATTGGCATCAAGCTTAAAATAATGACATCCCCAATCTTCCTGCATTGTACGGAAAACTTCATATAAATATTGCTGTGCCTCGGGGTGCGTACCGTCTAGCATATACCATGGTCCTCTGCGCCACCCGCCAAAAGAAACCTTGCTAGATAGGAGCGGGTGACCATCTTCATCCGTCACAAACCAATTCGGATGTTCTTTGAACAATTCTGAGTTTTCTTCAGCGATAAATGGTGCAACCCAAATAGCAGGTTCAAAACCCTTCTCACGTATTACCTTACACAATGATTGAATGTTACTTGAAAATCTAGCAGAGGGGATCAGCCAGTCTCCCATATAAGGCTGATAACCGTCATCAATCTGAATATATTTTAAGTCGAGGATTTCTTTAGCAATTGATTCCATATTAGCAAATATATCTTTTTCCATAACATTCGGTCCAAAACTATACCAGGAGCACCATCCAGTTGGAACCTCATTAACCTCCAATTTCGGATGATTAATTTGAATCCGCCCCGCTAATTGATCCATCACTTCCTCACGATTGTTCCCTATTGCTATAACGAATTCTTCTAACTCCCATAATTGACCGGACCCCATACTTAATCCTTCCAAATCAAGTACAATTTCGAATTCTCTATTACCAAACCGGATTTCACCGTTAAAACGGTGACAAGAGGAAAATCCTAATAGTATTTGGTCACCATTATTCATGGTGAGAACTGCTAAATTATAAACAGTTTGAAAGCCTTTTACCTGAGGTATTTTATAATGATCCTGATCACTGAATTTACTGATTGATTTTAGAGATGAAAGTTCGCCTATATATTGAGAAAGCATACTATACCCTTCCCCATAAACCTGTTGTATAGATTCCGAGTCATAGTTGCCTTTAAAAAGCACAACCTCTTTCACTTTTACCGGTTGGTTCCCTCGATTTTCCAAAGTTGAAACACAAGTATTGTCATCCCATTTTCTAGTTAATTGTATTTCATGATCTAAAGATTCCGTTACCCTAACTTCCGAATCGGCTTTCTTTAATAAATCAATCGTATACATTTAATTAATCCCTTCTTTGTTTAATACAATGATAGGACCCCATCCAACCTTGCTTAGTTCGGATAAAAGAAAGGATATCAGCGCTATCAATCATGCCTATTAATTCCGTATTTCCTTTGTATTTTCTATTCTCTCTCCCACTTCCTAAAATGCAGTATCAAAACTCATTCATTTTAATATTTTATCCGATTCTACATTCAGTAAGAATTTTATCTGTTAGTTTGCATCCCAAGCCAGGTTCTTCAGGTAGTGTGTAATAACCGTTGACAACTTGAATGGGATTTTCCCAAATATCTACAAGCGATTCATAACAGTATTCAACCATCGGAACATTCGATGATGCTGCAGCAAGCTGAACATGGAGCTTCTGTTGAACATTTGTATGCGGAATAACTTCTAAATTATAGCAGCGAGCAAGTGCAGCTACATCCAACCACTCATCTATCCCTGATAGTTTTGTAGCATCCGCTTGTACGATATCAACCGCACCCATTTCAATATAATCTCGAAAATCATACTTCGTATAAATTGTTTCACCAACAGCAATCGGGATATTTATTGAATGGGCTAACTCAGCATGAGCCTTTTTATCAAAGGGATTCATCGGCTCTTCCAGCCAATATACATCCAGCTCCTCTAATTTGCGCCCCCAAACTTTTGACGTTTTCAAATCCCAAACAGTATTCACATCAACCATTAATTTAATATCATCACCAATTGCTTTCCGAACAGCTTTTACTCTATTATAATCTTCTCTAGGATTCGGTAAGCCTATCTTCATCTTAACCGCATCAAACCCACGTTCCACCAAATCAGTCATATCTTTTACTAATTCATTCTCTGTCACTTGCAGCCAACCGCCGTCCGTATTATATGCCTTTACCTTATTTTTTACCGGTCCCAAAAATTTCCATAATGGCATATTGGCTATCTTTAACTTAATATCCCATAATGCTAGTTCTACGGCGCATAGACCGACACGCGTGACACCGACTTGACCAATAAAATGATTTGTATAATGAAGCTCTCGCAAAACATTTTTATGCATTAGTGGATCTTTTCCAATCAACTTCGGCGCATACGTATCATCAATAATGGCTTGAACCGCTCTTGTTCCCTTCGTATAATTCCAATTGAATCCCCAGCCACTAATACCTTCATCTGTATCTATCCTAATGGCGATAAATTCAACAGATTCAAGCCTTGTTTGTGAGTCAGTAATCGCACGTTGCTTTAGTGGCACATCTAGTAAATAGGTTTTAACTTTCGTGATTTTCAATTCTTTTCCCTCCTCTAAACGTAAAAGTAGTAATCTATTATAATTATACGAACTTTCAATCAAATAAACATAGATAAAGCTAACGAACATTAGCACAATACTAAGAAGCACGAATAGCAAGATGAATAGCGAGATAATTATTTCTTCTCCCATAAAATAAAATGCGAAAAGCGGGTGCCTGTCTAAAAGCCCCGCTTAATCATTTCTTTTACTTTACTATTTCTTTTGCCATAGCATTCATATAATTCGTGTATTGGCTAAATGCTATTTCTGGTTCTTCAATTTCTGGACACCAAAGCTTCTCCCACTCAAGTGTATAGTAGCCTTTATATCCTTTGTTTTGTAATAGACGATATATACTTTCTAACGGTATATCTCCTTCACCTAATAAACACAGTTGATACCCTCGTCTTGCATCTTCCTTTATATAAGAATCCTTCCAATGTGTATATTTTATCTGATCACCTAAAGTTTCCAATGTTAGTTCTGGGCTTTCACCAACTGTGCGAAAAGGATGATGTACATCCCATAAAACATTGAAGTAAGCGGAATCAATTCGTTTTAAAACATCGTCTACATATTCGCAATTTGTCCAATCATCATGAGTTTCTAAAAGCAAAGTCACTTGAAATTCTTCAGCTACTTTTAACATCTTATGCAAATTATTGACCACTACATCAATTGCATCTGGTCTCGCTGTTTCACCAATCGATCCACCAAAAACCCGAATATATGGCGTGTTAAATTCACGGCATAATCTACCATATTGTTTGAGTTCTTCTAAATAGTTTTCCAGTTCTATTTCCGATGTAGTAAATAAGCGCACTGAGCTTGAAAAGCAAGGAACTTCCAACGAAGCATCATCAAACCTTTTCTTTGTTTCTTTTAAATTAGTTGAGAACTCAGGTAATTTATAAATTTCCATTTCACCTAGATAACCACGGAAATCCACACCATCATAACCAAACTCAACCGCTCTGGTTATAATTGTATCCAAATCCCATTTCGGACAGCCTAGAGTGGTAAAAGCTAGTTTCATATTTTTATCTCCTTATTTTATAAATAATTTACGTTTCTAACCATGATTCGTCGCAAGACGTATGCGTGTAGGGTTAAACCCTATTACATTATTTATCTTACTTCAGAGTTTAAGAGCCAAACTTTAAGTGAAGCGTTTATGGATATACCAATTAGGTGGGGTTTAGAATACCCACCTAATTCTCCGATGTTACATCTGGCTGAACCGAGTTCGCTGGTATGAGTATTAACGATCGCAATTTTACTGCATTAGCTTGCCATATTTCCGTCGTCTCAGATTTACCGTGAATTTTATCAGATGTTAAGGTTAAGGTTAAATAACCACTTCTATTTACTTCAACCCTGCCAAGCTTAGAGTGAATTTCACTATAAGGATATTGACATGATTGAGATTCTTCCATTGTGATATCTTCTTTAGGAATACATTCTAATTGTTGCTCGGCCAATTTTATTTTAACTCTCTCTTTATATTCACTATCCCAATCAGTTCCTGCCTTTTTAAAATTCACAAGAACAACATCAAAAGTGCCAGGATGAACTACTTTGAATTCCCAATTGGCCGTGGTATTCTTTTCGTCTATTGTTGCATGTACCATATCGAGTTTTATCATCCCGGATGCCTGTTGACCGAAGCTTTGATCTACTTGCACTTCCCCAGCCACCTCCAAGACAACGACCGATACGTACTTATCTGGTAACTGCTCAGGCAGTTTTATTGATAATGCATGATGATCGCTTTCTTCATTATACACTTGATTTATATCTAATTGTCCCTTCAATTCATCCGCCAATACATACGTTTTCAATACCTTGTTCTTTAAACCAAATAGTACCAACTCACCCTTAGGACAATATTTATGATAGAGGTGCAGAAACACTTTTCTCGGTTTTACCGTGATTGCTCCCCATTCAAACTCATATGGATACGGGTTTGGATCAGATTCATATATGGCTTCACCGTTTATGTTTAGCCACGTTCCCACTTCCGTTAATCTCTCAACTGAAGTATCAGGAATCATTCCTTCTGCTGTCGGTCCTACATTTAATAATAGATTACCTCCCTTACTTACAATATTAGCCATCTTAAAGATGACAGATTCCGTAGTCTTCCACTCTTGATCTTTATCACGATATCCCCATGACTTGTTTAAAGTCATCGGTGTTTCCCAAGGTCGGGTATCTTCGCCATACATAGGTATTTCATTATCACCTTTGGATTGATAATCTCCCATATTAGGCCAATGGCTCACTCTGCTGTTAATCAAGCAATTAGGCTGAAGTTTATGAGCAATATCTATAATTTCTTTACTATCCTTTTTGGATAATCCACCAGCTGTATCAAACCATAGCAACCCGATTGGTCCATAATTGGTAAGTAATTCTCGTATTTGTGGTTTGGCAAGATTATTCCAATAATTATAAAATGCTTTTTTCTCTAAATCAAAATCCCATGTATTATTATAATATTCATGAACCGAATGAGGATGATGCCAATCGATAACGTGAGAATAGTATAAACATAGTTTAATATCTTGCTTTTGACACTCTTCCGCTAATTCTTTAATCGGATCCCGTTTGAATGGGGTAGCATCCATGATATTGAATTTCTCTGCATTGGAATGAAACATTGCAAAGCCATCGTGATGTTTCGCAGTAATTACAATATATTTCACACCTGCCGTTTTTGCAATATTCACCCATTCCTTCGCATTAAACTTAATTGGGTTAAATTGTTTCCCTAATTTTTCGTATTCATCTACTGGAATTTTCGAAGCGGCCATTGCCCATTCTCCTCTTGCCAGCAATGCATAAAGCCCCCAATGAATAAACAGGCCAAACTTTGCATCTTTCCACCATTTCAATCGCTTCTCATGATTTTTATCCAATTAAATGCTCCCTAGTGTTTGTTATTTCACATGCATGATATTTTCTTGCAATACCTTCCATAAATATATTTATAGAAAGACGAATCTATACAAGTTCCACACCTTTACTCTTTAACCGACCCAATCATTACACCTTTAACGAAATATTTTTGAAGGAATGGGTATAAGAAGAGAATTGGTACAGTTGCAACCATAATCGTTGCATATTTTACCGTTTCTCCTACTGGGAACCTGTCGCCTCCACCCACACCTGTAATAAAGTTATCTGTGCTGTTTGTAATCAAAATTTCTCGAAGTATAAGTTGTAATGGAAAGAGTTCCCTGTCACGCAAATAAATCATCGCGCTGAAATAGGAATTCCAATGTCCTACACCATAAAATAGTACCATTACCGCGATAACAGGCAAGGATAGCGGTAAAATTATTTTGAATAATATTGTAAAATCGTTGGCCCCGTCCATTCTAGCTGATTCTTCCAAACTGACAGGGATCCCCTTGAACGATGTTCTCATAATAATCAAATTCCAAACACTCATCGCATTAGGAATAATAAGAGCCCATCTGGAATCCATCATTCCCAATTCACCAACTAATAAATATGTAGGAATCAAACCACCACTAAAAAACATTGTAAAGATGATCATCATCATAATCGGCTTGACTAACATCGCATTACGTCGCGATAGTGCATATGCCCCCAAGCTTGTAAGAAAAATATTAATCGTCGTTCCCACGACAACATAGAATAGCGTATTCAAGTACCCCACCATAACCATCGAATTGCCAAATACCAATTCATATGCTTTTAGGCTAAAGCCAAGTGGCATATATAAGATTCCACGATTCTTAGCCAAAAGGCCTGGATCGCTGACAGAAGAGAACAACACATATAAAAAAGGATAAACAGTGACAATGATTAAAATAATCATGAAAAGGATATTTAAATAATCAAAAGTTCTTTCTCCTATGCTTTGTTTCGTTTTCATCGTATCAGCCCCCTTACCATAAGCTTGTTTCACTGACTTTTGCACTTATACGATTTGCCAAATACAGCAATGTCAAATTGATGATTGCATTAAATAAACCAACTGCCGCACTGAAGCTAAAATTGGCTTCTAAAATCCCCTTACGATAAACATAGGTTGAAATGACATCCGCTGTTTCATATGTTAAAGGATTATACATTAAGATTATTTTTTCAAATCCCACACTCATCATTGAGCCTATTTGGAGAATAAGCAGGATAATGATAATTGGGGCTATTCCTGGAATTGTAACATGCATGGCTTGTTTAAAACGATTTGCACCATCAATTCTGGCCGCTTCATAAAGTTCTGAATTTATATTGGACATAGCAGCAAGATAAATTATCGATCCCCACCCGATACCTTGCCAAATACCTGAACCAATATAAACCGTACGGAACCATTCTGGTTTCTGTAAGAATGAAATTGGTTCTATCCCAAAAGTCGCTAAGAATTGATTAATCAAACCGTTTTGAGCTGTAAAATCAACCAACATTCCCACAACTACAACAACTGATATAAAATGGGGCAAATAACTGATCGTTTGTACCACCCGTTTAAACCACATTCTTCTTAGTTCATTTAATAGCAAAGCCAAAATGATCGGAGCGGGAAAAGCAAACACTAATTCAAAAAAATTAATTAAAAATGTATTCTTGATCAAACGCCAAAAATAAAAGTTGTTAAAAAATTCAACAAAATAATCAAAACCAACCCAGGGGCTGGACCATATTCCATCTGTGATATTGAATTCTTTGAATGCAATCTGTACACCGTACATTGGTCCATAATGAAAAATCAAATAGTAAACGACAACGGGCAGAACCATGATATAAATATATTTATTTCTTTTGATATCTTTTACTAGCCTTTTTCGATACCTTTCTTTAGATCCCAAAACTGGTCCAACTGTTGTGCGCTGTTTTATTGTCTCCATTTTTTGATACCTCACTTCAGACAAAGTATAAAACCAAGTTGTAGAATGTGATGAGTTAACTCCTTTCTCACACATCCTAAATAAGAAAATTAATTCTCACTATATTTAATTTTTAGATAAGCGCCTAGTCTTAAAGAGGACATAAGCGCTTATTTTACATTTTATCGTTTATTATATCTTTCCAACGCCGCTTGCTGAATTTCAATTGCTCTTTCTATTCCCATTGATTTGATGGTTTTGGCAAATTCATCAAAATTGGAAAGCGATTCTTCTCCCATAATAAACTTGTTAATCATCTCAGATTTATATGTGCCGATATCATTCATAATTGAGGCATATTCAGAACTTTCCTCCTGCGTTGGAGTCACCATCGGCATAACCCGTTCATTGGATCCTATTTTCCAATTTGCAATGGCTTCCTGTTGTTCAGGCATATTTGTATACTGTTCCGCATATTCTTTGGCCTGTATGAATGGACCGCTCCAGCCAGCCGGAACATACATTGCCAATCCTTCTGACATTGATTTTCCATCAGGGTTATTTGTAATAATTTCCGTATATGTTGGGTAATCATCAATCATTTCATAACTTTCACCCTCAATACCGAAGTTAAATAGATTAAAACCTTCTTCTCCATACTTATAATCAAACCATTTAACCGTATCTTCGATGTTTTTATTAGAGGTTGTAATGGCTGCTCCCACGCCATTATAATTATTTTCTCCTAGATTAAAGGGAGGTATTTCCCCTTTTTTATGAACAGGATACTTAGCTCCCGTCAGTTTGAATTCAGGGTTTTCATCAGTTTTAAGTTGCATATATCGCAAAATACTGGAACCCGTGTAGCCCAAAAGTGAGCCTAGTTGATCATTAGTTACTTTAGCATCCTTAAGCTTATCGTCGGTGGCAACATATTCCTTATCAATCAAACCTTCTTTATACCAATCATTCATTAATGTCAAAAATTCTTTATATTCAGGCTGAATTGGGCCGTAATCTACCTTATTGTCTACCTGGTAAAAGCCATTTGTAATTCCCCATGCCCCAACAAATGCATTAGATGTGATTGAATCTTTATTGATTAATAAAGGAATTTCATCTGCTTCACCATTTCCGTTAGGATCTTGTTCTTTAAAGGCGGTTAAAACCGTATGCCACTCTTCAATTGTTTCTGGAATATCCAATTCTAGCTTTTCCAACCAGTCTTTTCGAAGAATAGGCCCAAAAAAGGTCAAATTGACTTCATCTTCTCTTAGGAATGGAAAGGAATAAATACTTCCATCATCTGTTGAAATCATTTTTTTCCACTCCGGATGTTCTTCCAATATCTTCTTAAAATTCGGGGCATGCTCGTCAATATAATCATTTAATTTGATAATCTTTTTATCTTTAATATATTTTTCTGGGCCACCTGGAACCGATGTCCATATCCGCTCAATTGCATCCGGCAGATCCCCTGAAGCCATCATCAAGTTAAATTGCTGATCCGCTTCCCCTGAGGCCGGATGTTCAAATTCAACATGAACATCAGTAATTTCCTCCAACTTTTTATATGCTCCCATTTCGTTATAATTTTTCAGTGTATCGGGTCTGTTATTTCCAACCCAATAGGTCAATGTAAGAGATCCGTCTTCTTTTTTATTTGCATCTTTGTTCGTTTCCTCCGAACCTTTACATCCATATAAAGCGCTTACACTTAATAGTAGAGATAATAACATTATTGCCGGTCTTTTTCTAAGAAAATTTTTTTTCATGATCTGACCTCCCTAAATTGATATGCCATGATTAAATCCTAAAACCTGAATGGATTTTTACCTCCTTCTTTTCCACGATTGACCCCATAGGTCTTATCAACCATATTCACATATACTATGAATCCTGTAAATTACTCATTCTTACGATTCACTATACAGTTTTAAAATAAGAAGCTATCAATTTTTAATATGCACTATCGATTATTAACTTTTGTGCATAAAACAGCATACTTTTCATATATATATTACTGATTACTGCATATCTAACTAGAACTAGACCTTTCCGCTTGTTCAACTGACTTTTTCGAAAACACCGGACGATACCATAACATAAGTCCTAAATAAGCAGCAGCACTACTGAAATAAACCACCAATAATCCATTTTCCAATTCAATAAACAAGTACGTAAGCATCGGTCCCAGTGCAGAACCCAGATCGGTAGCAACCGAGTAGGCAGTCATGACTGCAATCACTGATGTCGCCTTAGCGGTGTCGGATGCCATAGCATCCATCAAAGTGTGTGTCGCTGTTCCCGTCATCATAACGAACAAGACGATGATTATCCAGAATTGGACCGGCAGTTCCCACGCAATCATGGCATAACCAGCGGCTGCACAGATAAGGGATAAAAGAAATAAAGGCCCTCTACCTCTCGGACCATCCGATTTGCGCCCAATCTTTGGGGCGAGGAACGGCTCCCAGACCCACCGTGCCGACTGTAGAATTCCAGCAAAGGCAGTACTGCTCAAGATTATGCCAAATATAGATACCGAACCCGAATAATTCGTATCGATGATAAGGCTTAGCGTTGAACTAAAAATTGCTTGTAAAAGGGCAATCATTAACCCACACGCAAGCACTCTAATAACAGGTATTGTCCATAGTCTATTGGCTGCGTTTAATTCCTTGTCGGTAGGAGAAGCAAAGGCATCCGTCACTTTTTTGTGTGATATAAAGAACAGGATCAAGGGCAGACCCAACAAAATGATTATTCCAAACAATAAGCAAACGACCTGAAGACCCAGAAAGGGAACCAGAAGCCCTCCGACTAACATCCCAACTAGACTGCCTAGACGAGATATCCCATTGTAACTGCCCATTAGATGCCCTCGATTTCCATCGTTTGAATAGCTAATGACAGTGAAATAACCGCCCATGCGAAGAAATGACCACGCCACTCCCCACAAGCATCTGAGAATGAACCAGATAGCGAATCCTTTAAAGAGTCCATAACCAACTGTTGTAATTGCTCCCATCAAAACCGCTGTAATTAAACCGGTTCGCAATGTCATTTTATTATACAACCATCCGATCACCGGATTTAATGGAAGCCTTACAAATCGGTTCACCGAAAGTAAAATACCAACCTGCCACAAGGATTCGAGCCCGGCATCCTTCCAGTAAACAGGCAACACAATGTACAGCATGGAATCTCCTAGCAGACAGATAGCTGTGATCATTGCTACAATTGTTATAGGTTTCCGTTCTTTCACTGTTTATTTTCCCCCCTTCTAGTACGATACTTTTACAACAATTAACATCGAATAAGTTGAATCACAAAATTTTTACTACTTCTTTCTCGGACATAGGAACTGCTCGATATTTTTCATTCGCTTTCGTCATAATTATAATTACATCAACAATTCATCAAATTTTGGGACCTACTATCTTGTTTTAGCATAAAGGGGATTTAAAATTAACATATGAAGGAATTGACTGACTACCAATGGGGGAGATAAACAGTATTTTTTCTTCATTTAATTAACGACAAAACAAATGAAGAGTATTGAAGCTATTCATTCGTTTTATCGTATATATTTTTAAATATGATTCAGAAGATGTTGTTATTATCAAACAGTCCTGAACTGTTTGATAATGATAACAAGTTCATCCATATAAAGAGATGAATATCTATCCGTATGTGGAATTATAGCCTTTATTATTCTTTAATTACTCTCATATTCCCTCAGGTCCATTCTGTTTCACTTTTCTTTTCATAATCATTCAACAAACGATGCCAACATTGCGTGAGCTGGAGCGGTTCAGGATTAGAAACTTCGAACATGAAAGGACCTCCATAGCCTTTTTCAACCAGTACCGAGATAATTTTATTCCAGTCATTGATGCCTTCACCAGGTTCCCAATGCTTTTCATCTATTCCATCATAATCTGAAATATGGACTGTAATAATTCGTGAACCAAGTTTTTGTATGAAATGTTCAGGTTTTTCATAAAGGAGATGGTTGACATCACAACATATCCCCACTAATTCATTTCCTTCTATTAATTCCTCCATTTCGGAACTCTTATTACCTAGGCATGTCCTTGGTAAACATTCCACAGCAATCTGTATGTCCATTTGTTGTGCCTGTTCGGATAGTATCATTAATGCGTCTTTGCAACATCGGATGCGTTCTTTTCTTTCCTCATCCAGAATTGCTTCAAAGCTTGGATGGATAACCGCCATATGGATTCCCCATTCTGAAGCGAATTGCAATAATTGCAAATGCTTTTGAATGATCGACTGCCTTTCTTGTTCATCCATAACTGAAATATCCCATTCCGAACCAAAAGGCAGATGAATTGTCCATACTTGAATACCAAGACATCTTGCTTGTTGCACTAAGTGGGCAAAATACCGGTTATTCTTAGGTTCAAATATATTAACGTCTTTATTATTCCAGGCTAATTCGATACAGTTTATACCAGCTTCTTTAATTGCTTCTAAATCCATGTCTGTTTTATTAGATGTAGTGATTGTAATCGAAGTGCCGCTCTTCCAAGAATCGGGTTTCGTTATCCTAGTTTTTTGGATCATAAAAGTTCCTCCAAATTTATTTATAGACTCTCGGCATTCACCAAGCCGGATGCTACAAGATTTTCTTTAATAGGGGGATAGTGAACTTTTTATTAGTAGAATTACCCATTCTGTATTGAATGAGATAAATAATCTACATACAGCTGTCCGCCTGCCACCGTTGATTTCCGTTCTAGGCGGACGCGTTCCGGGGGGGGGCGTGCGGTGAGCCCCCAGGAGTCTCACACTTCCACTCCAATCAACTGAGATATTCTTTTGCTCATGATAGGGCGACTGTTCATACCTTGTTCTCAAATCTTTTCCTATTCATACGATTTCCGTGAAAGGTAGGACAGGTGAGAGACCCCACAGGCGTTTACGCCGAGGCTCACCCTATAACGGAAATAACCACGCACTATCTTGGTAAAGCAACAATGTTTGCATAAACAGTCTTTTTAAAAAATAATTATGTGACGCTTCTTTGGTATGTCTCTTTTTGAAAACAAATACCAATTATTCAATGAAGCTTAATTCCCAGTAGGTTTTTGGAAATTCGGCAGATTTACGCCTCGAAATTCCGAGAGTCTATGTTTTTATCGTTTCAGAAACCTGGGGGTCAGGCAGGATTCCTAAGATGAATAATCATACCGTCATATGCCACTTGTATGCCATATGGGTTGAAAGCCTTTTCAAATTCCTCATGTAAAAACCCGGAGTTATGAGAAAAGTGAGTGGCAATGATTTGCCCACTGTTTTCAATAATTTTTTCTTGTTTAAAGATACGTTGGACTTCTACAACTGTTTCAATACACATGTGATTACGACTATGCTTGGTCCCATTAAAAGCTCCAGTACAGTCTAAAATAGCCAAATCTATTTTCTTTCCTCTTAGCCATTCCCACGTCTCCTCAGGGAACCAGCCTGTATCATTACCGTACAAAATTTTCTTTCCGTCTTTTTCTATATAGTACAGCAAGCATGTTTCCAATTTATCATGATCAGCCAGAAGTGGAGTGACCGTAGCCGTTTGCGTCTTTATTTCCTTAAAGGGTAAGACCCGATGGTAAGCAAACCTTTTCCCTTCCTGAGATGAGGGTAAAACTTGACGAAATCCTTGAATTGCCAAATCATTCCCATATATATGTAACGGATAATCAATCCCATGAGCAAACCCTTCGATGCGATTATACAAATCTCCTGGATTGAAATGGTCATAATGTGTATGCGTCATCAACAAATCTTTTATCAATGTCATGTCAATCTGATCACGAATCGCATGAAAAAAGGAATCTGGCGGATAATCCACCTTCAGGACGTCATCAATGATAACGGATGTACGGGAACGAATATTGCGACCACCAAGCTTTCTCGCCTTTTCGCAGACATTGCATGTACAAAATGGATTCGGAAATCCCTCCGCTGCCGCAGTTCCAAGAACATGTACCTTCATACAGTTAACCACTCCTTTTAGATTTAGTCTTGGACCAAAAAGCTAATACACATTGAATATATTAATCTTCTAACACCTTTCGTAAAATCTAAATTTGTTTAGAAAATCTAAATTTTTATTAGTATATAACGCAGATCAATTTAGTTTCTCCACCTCAAAGGGTAATATCGAAGTGTTCAAGTCCTTATCGAGTCTGTCCACTAGATTGCACTATGAAGTTTAAATTTGTTAATATTCATATGCCGGGTGCAGATGAATATTACGTTTTTTCAAAAATTAGTTTCAAAAGCAAGCGGCTCCATGTAGGTACTAATTGTTAGAACGAGTTCATTATATTTCATTCATAGGAAGGCAATAAAAATGCATCCCCTGTATCTTCAATCCACTTTATAAGTCTTTCGTTCAGCTGTTTCCTTTTCTCAAAAAATAATGTATTATGAGCAAGGTTCACTAGTTCAAAGGGGTCTTCATTCAAATTAAACATTAACCAAGGGACACCTTCAAAGCATACATATTTCCATCCATCATCCGTGACAATTCCACGCCATGGTTTATCAACACTATCGCCATGACCGGTGGGAATGACCGATTGTAAAAAGGCGGAATCCGGCTCCGTATCTACGGGACTGTTTTCTAATCGATAGGATGAAAAGTCGGTTCCTTCCATCCAATCTGGCTTTTCAATTCCACAAAGTCCTAACGACGTAGGAGCAATATCTACATGATTAAAAGGTACAGGGCAATCACCTGTTTTTCTTCCCTCATAAAATGGTTGTTCCCCACCAATTATAAACGGAACTCTGATCGCTTCCTCATACGGGCTCATCTTTTTGAATTGCCCATGTGACCCATGAAGATCACCATGATCACTGAAAAATATGATGTGGGTATCAAAATCCAGATCGTTATCATGTAAAGCCTTTTGGATTATTCCCACATTCCAATCTAAGTTTTCAATCATGGCATAATATCCTGATAGATCTTTTCTAGCTTGACTTACCACTCGTGTCACTGCGGGAACATTCAGTCTTAATTGAATATCACCAGGAGTATGGCTCTTTCGAAAGTTTTCCGGAGCAATATACGGGTCATGTGGTGGCTGCACAGATAAGACAGCAAAAAATTGACTTGTATCTCCTTGTTGCTTTTCTACACCTTTATCATGAATATAGTTGGTAAATAAATTTGTCAACTCGTCTGTTTCAAATCCTGGAAGACGATAATGAACAGCATCTTCTCCTTCTCCGCCATGTACCCAACAATCCCATTGACTATTATTATTTTCATAGCCAAGCCATTTTTTAAACCCACCCCTTCTCTCAGGTGGAATAATATGATGTGCTGCTCTTCCCTCTTCTTCTTTGAATCCATCAATATGCCATTTGCCAAAATAGGCTGTATCATATCCGGCATCATTGAAAACGCTGGCAATAGTGGGTTGATCCTGCGGTAGTCTATGTTCATGACCCGGAACACATTTATGAGGGTACCGGCTAGTCAGAATTGATCCCCGCGCCGGACAGCATAGTGGATAACCTGATATTGCATTTGAAAAACTCACTCCAGATGCTGCTAGATTATCTATATTAGGTGTATGTACGTTCGGATCATTATTGCATCCAAGTGCTTGTGCTCGATGTTGATCTCCAAAAATCCAAATCACATTTTTCCTTTTCATTTTCTGCTTTTCTCCTTTTCTTTTAGATTTATTGGGGGCAGTAACACTTTAATAAACTGGGTTCCCCGAGCAACCTCAGCCTTGTGACCTCCATTATTCGTCTATTTGATCACTCCACACTTTTTTCCAATTAATTCATCGCTTTTTATAGGAAATTCTGTACTATTGTAAAACCTAACCTTCATCTCATTTGTCTAAGTTCCCCCCTGTGCGAACCAACCACTGCCATAGAGGGGATACTTTTTATCTAACCATGTTTATTGCCACTTTTTGATCAAAGAATCAGCAGCATCTCGAAGCCTATTATACGCCTTTTCAGAAATCAAATCGTCCTTTTTCTGATGGTCAAGTAATAATTTAAAGCTTTCCATATGTTTGATCACCTTTTTAGCTACTTCTTGACTTTCGAATTGTCCAACTGCTGTCAAATGCATCTTCAAAGAACGAGGGGCTTTAGCATTCGTGAATTCTCCCTCTTCCTCTAATTTCTCAACAAGTCCCTTAAGATCTTCGGCACTAGTATCATCTGAAGCATCTTTAGATGTGATAATTAGTTGGGGTTGGTTCATTCCCTTTTCTTTCGATGCAATAAAAAGATCATTTAATTGTGTATTTGGTCCCGGATTCTGTAGAAGGAAAGAAACCCCTTCCCTTGAGTCATTTGATTTTATATAATCCGTGATGTCAAACTCATACCATATACCCGCTTGCGTTATTTCCTTACTTGATAAGAGTGTTTCCCCATCAGGTGCATTATTCCATGTGATCGACGACTCTGACCAATTGCTATTAGTAGCATATACATTTAATGTTCTTTTAGGATCCTTATTGAACCCTGATACAAACAATCTGAGTACTGCGGATTCTATTTTGTCGTTGTCGATGTTATTTGCGTCAAATTTCAGGTATGATTTCCGAGCATAGCCAGCCACATCACTTTTTACAATTAAAGAGGGGTCTGCACCATAATTTGTATTCGCATAACTTCCATTTCTTACAAATGCATCCTCAGTAACAATACTTAAGCCTTCCATTTCTTCTACAGTGATCGTAGCAGTCGCTTTCATGTCCGGATTTGCGATACTTTTAACTGTGACAACTGCAGTACCAACAGAAAGCGGCATTACAAACCCATTCGCATCAACTGAAACAATGGATGGATCACTGCTAGACCATTCAACATCTTTCACCCAAGCATCCTTTGGTAATACAGTTGCATTAAGAACAACTCCAGAGAATTTTGCAAAAAGATTGAATTCACTTTGATCAAGAGAAATTTCAGTCGGTAAAATCTCTGAAGGTAGTTCGACTTCTTCTGGATCGTACTTAAGCTTCACCTTGTGAGACCCTCCCAAGGAACCGGATACGTTAATTTCGATTTCGGTAAATGGTTCCATGCGTGAAACGTTAACAGTATCATCTTTACTAAGAACCGATAAGCCAAGTTTACCTAGTTCTAGCTTTATCTTACTTTGAGTTTGTGTCGGGTCCGATACGGAAATAGTCAATTCATCCCCTTCTTCCTTCACCATCACTGATGCGGGTCCATAAGAACGGATGAAATCGACATGATGTGGCTTGGATTCAAAAAAGTTTGCAGCTATGATTCCAAGCTTGTTTTCTTTTACAGCATGGGCACTTTCGCTGTTTTCAATAATCGTGATATCAGGATTCTGAGCGTATTTACCGGTTTCCTTTACATTTTTACTTGGAAGTAAAACATATTCATAATCTGCCCCTTCAGGATTTTCCCCATGATCAACCGCCAAGCTTAAATAATCACGTGTAACTAAGTCTGTCGAACCATCGGCATTAATATCTCTCCATGTACCCGTTCTTGATTCACGTAAACCTTGTATTGTCGAAGTCCTTGGGAAAAAGTAGCCGATTGCCGAATTATCCGTGTTCCCCTCCAAATGTGCCCATTTGACGGATTTCATTTCCTCCGACCATCCGGACTTATTTGATTTTCTTTCATTGTTAACTGTCAAGATATTATTTCTATTGTGATTCAATTGCCTGTTTTCAATAATTGTTTCAGTTTTTCGATTATCTGAACCGATGATTCCAGAGCCTAACGCAACAACCTCATCATCAAACATAAACCAGGATTTCTTACCCGTTAAGGTACTGTTTTCAATATCAAATTCCATCCCAGCTGCTCCGTACAGTCCATCCATAGATGAGCCACCCACCCAAGATTTAGAACTGAAGTATGGGGTCCAAGATTGAACTAGTTTTCCTTCTGTTCCATCTGTTGTGGTACCAGGGAGGCGAAGCATATTAATCGTAGGCCAGTAGTCGTTACTGAATTGCTTTAGGTCATCATTGTACAAATAAGTCATTCCGTATCCGGTATGCCAACCTTTAGTATTTTCATGTCCACTATGTGTCCCCATTTCAATACTGGAGATTCGACTTGAGGACATACTAATCCCCATCGCAAATTCTGGTCGTTGATGAACGACTCTATCCATTGCACCAAATATTTGATTTTTGACCAACTCACCACGGGGTTCTATGTTGTCATCATTCACCACACTTTTCGCCAGTATCATGTCGTAAATATTTAATCCTTGATAATATTCTTCAAATGTCTTGTCTGATTGGATCCATTCCTTCGCCATGCTTTTTAGTTCCAAAGCTTGGTTTGCTGGGACACCTTCAGATAGACGCAATATGCTTAAAGTAATACCTTGTCCGGTCTTATGATCCGAAGAATTCTCCCTTGATATCGCCCGCCCCCTCACCATATCCATCATTGCCCCTTTATACATCAATGGCTCAAATGAATCCTTTATCCATTTATATACATTGGCTACATTTGGATCGGTTACCTCCCAAGGTGAGTCGTTCAATAAATATAGTACATTAGCAAGTCCGTTAACTAGAACTGAACCATAACTTCCATTATAAGGGACATGCTCATGTTGGATAAATGAACCATCTTGGTAAAAGCCATCGCCTTTTTTTGTATACCGAAATACTTGACTTAATGCATCCCTGGCTTCCGCAATTTTATCTCTATTTTCCCCAATAATTCCGGAGATAGTGACAATTAATGCCTTATCAGTTCGATTTGCCCCTGTTTCAATCACCCCGGGAAATCGTACACGATTCACTGAATCAGGCACAAATTGATTAATCGCGTTGAGAAAATTTGTGATTTCAGTTCCATTTAAATCGTCATACATCAATACGAGCAGGTCTTTAAGTGCAGTTGGTGCACCAATTTCCCAATTCCACCAATTTCCATATTGTGATTTGTTTTCATTGTAGCGATTAACATACATCCATTTCATACCATCAAGGATTGCATCTCGTAATCTTTCATTTTGAAAGAGTTTTGAACCTTCCATGGTATAGGCGTAAGCCATATCCCTTAACCGATAATAATTAACTGCCACATCCGCAGAATCAGTAGTACTTATTAAATCACTCCATAGATACTTACGATCTTTTGATAGCTCCATCGTATCCCAATGCCCATTTTGCTCTTCATTACTAACTTTTGAAACGATTTCTTTGACATAAACTTCCATATCTGTATCATTTGCATTATATTTATCATTTCCCGTTAAACGGTTAAACCATTGTAACCGCATTTTTTCATAAGCTTCTGTCTCCGAAGCTTCTTTAGCTCTTGCTTCGCTTTTAATTCCAGGAAAGAACACACTTAATAATAAGCTAACAGTTAACACCGCAGAGAATATTTTTTTCATGTACTCACACTCCGGTTTTTAATTATAAAACTTAACATATTTAAATATATTTCCTCTGTGAACAATCGTCAGCCTAAAATCATGAACATCGTATAGAACCAGGTAGGATTTTTACCCCACCTGATTGGTAACTCCCGCCTACGCTTCGCTTAAAGGTGGGGGCTTAAGCTGTTTATCATTTATTGCCACTTCATAATCAAAGAATCAGCACCGTCATGAAGCCTCTTATACACCTTTTCAGAAATTAAATCGTCTTTTTTCTGATGGTTAAGCAATAATTTAAAGCTTTCCATGTGTTTGACCACTTTTTTGGCTACTTCCTGCTCTTCGTAACGAGCCACCGCTGTTAAATGTATGCGTAAAGAACGAGTGACATCCTCCGATAAATCATCTTTGTATTCTTCAAGCATATCATGAAGCCATGATGCACTTATGTCTTTCGCCGGTACTAACCAATCAACCGCCGTTTGCAGAACTTTCACAGCCGTATCTAGATCTTCTTGCGATTTACTGCTTTCCAAAGCCTCTTTTGCTAACTTGATGGCTTGTTGTAAAGATGCATAAGATTTTTCTGTATACTCGCCATTGTCGTTCGATATGGCCGCGGCAGTTCCCAGTAACTCTTCCAGCACTCGCTTATCTATTTCAGGATCAGGCGTATCCTTTTCTTCTCGTAAAAGCCAGATTTCTGATTCAGGTTTGTCCAAATTTAATGCTTCAATATCGCGGGCAGCGTCCCCAGAAATATAAATTCCCCATTTGGAGAAAAATTCGATTAAATCTTCCCCAGATGTTGTTGATGCTAATATAACGAACGTATCTATCATATCCTGATTTGCTTTCGGAAGTTGTTGGTCATCCATTTCCCTGTAAGCAGTAAAAACCTCCGTGTATAAATCCCATCCATATACCATTCTAAGTTGCTGGAACATGACCAATCTTTCAAAGTTTCCTATTTGCTTATAAAGCTTGTCTGGATTAGGATCCGTAACAAACTCCAAAGCGCTATCATATGAATCTTTTCCATTGGTTACATCTAGTAATCGTGATGGGTTATTAAACTTTTCATCTGTTAATAGAGAAAAAAGATTCACTGTAACCTCACTGAAATCTCCCCAGGTCCACGGTGCCTGCTGATATTCATGTCCTATTTCATGCCAGAAACCCCATGCATGATGTTTGATATATGACTCATCTACAATAGAAGAAGCATAATTAGTCGAACCATATTCAATATGTGCCATGATAGGACTTCCTGCGTGCATTAATCCTCCCTTGATTTGTTTATCCAAAACAATTCGGAAAGGGATGGGATACTTCTTATTTGGCATTTCATTATTAAAGTCCAGCCCAGCGAGCTTATCATAATCTGAAATGATATCATCCCATAAACCAGCGATACGTTCTGGATCCTCCAACTCTAGTAAATACTCAGAAGGAAGAGTAATAATCAATTGATCAGCTTTTAATTCACCAAATGGAGCGACTGCACCTCTTGCCTGGATTTCCTGCCACTCCTGGTCCGTTGTTTTTCCAATTTCATAATAAGGTGCTTCTATAGCGCCGCTAATTGAAAAATCAACGATCTGTTCCGGCGTATCGGTCATCATCGGAATAAAGTAAATCAAACCTCCATAAGGACTACTAATGACGTTTTCCCCTGGAACAAGTTTCTTAAAATGAACGATATTAGGTACTCTTTTCCACTCAGATAATCCATTTATCTCATCATCATGCGAACCAATTTGCACACTTACGTTCTGGACACCTTTTGGTACATTAATCGTGACATCTTTACCTGGAGGAGCGTACAGACCTGTGCTTTTCCAATTTTTGCTCGGCAATGCCCGGGCATACATAAGATCAGGATTTGAAATGTTTATAGATACCATTTTATTATGAACAAGCTGTGCATCTTCAGATACCTTTCCCGGAAACTCATCAGCATATGGAGACTTTTCATTTCCAGCGTCAATTGTAAAATGTGTAAATTGAAAGTTTAAAAGTGAATTACGATATGGCATTTCCACCCGTTTAATAGGAAACTCAACTTTTCCATATGAAGCAGATTCCTTTATTGCCCATTGATAAAGCGTAGATTCCTCTGTTATTGTTTCCAACGTCTCATTTAATACATCTAATAACAATTTCTGTTTTTTCGTGTTATCTGTTCCGGTTGGCCCCAGATTAATATCTTCATAGCCCAAGGCACCTTCCTCAATTGACTTTCCTTCTTGTAATCTATTTAAAATGTGATTTTCCTGAATCTCCTCTATCGTTAATTTACTTGTGAATACAGTTGGACTGGTTTTGCTGTTGAGCAATGATAAACCGAAACGATTCAATAAACTTTGTATAGGATAATGCTGGTTGATTCGGATGCCTCTCCAGTTCCCAAGCTGAGCTCGCTTCTCTACCGGAGTGTTTCTTGTAATTCCTTCTAAATCTCCGCCATTTATCGCAGCAATGATATTTCCGCCTTGTTGTATATATTTCTCAAGTATCGGGAGCTCATCCCCTTTAACAGTTTCATCAACGAAGGCTACTGTATGTTTATTTGGATTTAATGCACTTTTATCCAATTTTTCAACTTTGACAATTTCGATAGGGAGAGCTGGATCGATATTTAGCTTTTCAGAGTTCGTAACCAATTTTAACTTTTTCTTTCCGGTTAGTGCTTCTGCATATCGACCAGTGTATTTGCTTCCATTTCCGTTGTCTATAATCGATTTATCAGTCAACCATAGCAGGATATTCCGGCTAAGCAGACTAAGCGGTTCCTCATTATTTTTAAGAGAAAAATACCTTAAATCACCCGCTAACACAATTCTTCCTTTATCATAGGTGGCAGCTGCAATATTTGGAATAGCCTCTGGAACATTGACGACAAACGCTCCATCACCCAAAGCTGCTACTCCTCCACTTCCTGGAATAACAGGGATTCCCGCTTCTAAATCTTTGTTAAAAAAAACATAATCACTCTCTAACGAGGAGGTTTGATAGCCTACTTCATGATCCATAGTATTAGCCATTACGTTTTCTGAAAGAAAAAGTACCGAACTAAATAAAAGAATTGTTGAGTATGAATATATTATCTTCCTTAACATTTACTCACCTAATCTCGATATTATTTTTTAAAAAGGAAATAGCGTAAAACCTAACCTTCGTGTTATTTGTTAAGATCCCCCATGATCATAATTACCACGAGGGATACTTGATTTTATTGCCACTTCATAATCAAAGAGTCAGCACCATCCAGAAGCCTGTTATACGCCTTTTCAGAAATTAAATCGTCTCTTTTCTGCTGGTCAAGCAATAATTTAAAGCTTTCCATGTGTTTAACCACCTTTTTAGCTACTTCCTGCTCTTCGTAACGAGCCACCGCTGTTAAATGTATGTTTAAAGCACGAGTGACGTCCTCCGATAAATCTTCTTTGTATTCTTCAAGCACATCGAGAAGCCATGATACACTTATGTCTTTCGCAGGTACTAACCAATCAACCGCTGTTTGCAGAACTTTCACAGCCGTATCTAGATCTTCTTGCGATTTACTGCTTTCCAAAGCTTCTTCTGTTAACTTGATCGCTTGTTGTAAAGATTCATAAGATTTTTCTGTATACTCACCATTGTCGTTCGATATGATCGCTGCAGTTTCTAGTAACTCTTCCAACACTCGCTTATCTAGTTCAGGATCAGACGTATCTTTGAATCTTACAATATGTGTTTTCCCAATAGAGCTAGCTACATTGATTTCTAGCTTTAATGTGGGAGAAGTCTGCAAAACGTCAACTGTATCATCCTGACTAACTAAAGATAGTTCTGCTTTATCCAATTCAATCGTGACCTTCTTCTGCCTTTGCGTTGGATCCGAAACAGCAACTGCTACCTCCCCATTCTCCTCTCTTACCATGACAGAGGCCGGGTTATCTGATGTAATAATATCTACAGTTCCCGCGTTCCAGAAATTAGCCGCTGTGATTCCAAGGGTATCCTCTTTTACTGCATGTAAATCCGAAGTGTCACTGAGTATGGTCACATCTGGATTTAGACTGTAGCGTTCCGTTGCCTCTGCATTCTTGTTCGGTAAGAGAATATATGAATACGCTCCTGCCTCTGGGTTTAGCCCGTGATCTACAGCCAAACTCAGATAATTCCTAGTAACGGGTGTCTTGGAACCTCCGTTATTGATATCATTCCAAGAACCGGTTCTGGATTCACGTAAACCAGATATTTCCGAATTTCCCGGGAAGAAATAGCCAATATCGGAACTTGAGACTTTGCCTTCCAAATGAGCCCATTTTACCTCATCCACTGTTTCTGACCATCCCAGTTGGTCCGATTTGATTTTTCCATTTATCATCAGCTGATCATCTCCGCTGTCGTTCAGTTGACGGTTCTCGATAATCGTTTCTACTTGACGGTTATCTGTACTTGTAATTCCCGATCCGATAGCAACTACCTCATTATCGAACATGAACCATGACTTTTTCCCTTGTAATGTACTTCCCGTCGATTTTTCCAATGAGAAGTCTATTCCGGCCGCACCATAAATTCCATCCATGGACGAGCCTCCAACCCATGTTTTGGGATTATGATAAGCTCGCCAATCCTGCAATGTTCCTTTCGATCGATCTGTTGTCGTACCTGGTAATCGTTCACTGTCGACGGTTGGCCAAAAATCATTACTGTAATGAGTAAGATCGTCGTTGTATAAATATGTCATACCAGTGCCTGTATGCCACCCTTTTTTATTTTCTCCGTTTCCGTACGAAAATGCCGATATCCGGTTAGAAAACATACTGATGCCAAATCCAAATTCCTGTCGTAGATGTACAACTCGATCCATCCCAGCAAATACTTGATTCTTAATCAATTCTCCTCTTGGTTTAATGGAAGAATCATTTATAAGAGATTTGACTAGGTTCATTTCATAAATTGGTAGACCTTCAGCATAATTGTCGATTACGCTGTCTTCCTCAATCCATTCTTTTACCATTTGCTTGATCAATAGTTCTTTTTCCGGTGGTGCCGCTTCGGCCAAGCGGAGCAGACTTAAAATCGTACCTTTACCACTCTGGCGATCCCTTTCGTTTTCTCTAGATATGGCTCGTCCTCGAACCATATCCATCATGGCACCTTTATAAATCAGTGATTCAAAGGAATCTGTTACCCAATTATATACGTTATTGACATTAGGATCTGTAACAGCCCAAGGGGATTCTCTTAATAAATACAGCATGTCTGCCGCACGGTTTACCCAAACAGATCCGTAACTTCCGGTATACGCTATCACAGAATGTTGGACAAGAGATCCATCCTTATATACCCCATCCCCTTGGTCAACGTACCGAAACTCGTCACCAATGGAGTCACTTCCTTGATTGATTTTTGCACCACTTTTACCAATAACACCTCTTAGGGTAACAACAAGGGCCTTATCCAACAAATTAGCTCCTGTTTCTGTAACACCAGAATTTGCTACCCTTTTTGTAGGGTCTGGTACAAACTGATCAATCGTTCCCATATAGTTAGCAATTTGCAAAGAGGTTAAATCATCATACATAAGAACCACAATATTATTCAAAATCTGAGGTGTTCCAATTTCCCAATCCCACCAATTTCCATACTCTTTTTTACGCTCATTGTATCGGTTATCATACATCCACTCCAAAGCTCCGATAATATCATCTCGAAGTTCTTCATGATGATACAATTTCGACCCTTTTATTGAATAAGCCATAGCCATATCCCTGATAATACCGAAAGCATGTGAAATTTGACTGGAGTCGGTCTTGCTTTGCAAGAAATCCCATAAAAAATCCCGATCCAAAGATTTATTTAACGTATCCCAGCGACCAGTATTATCGGAATTGGTTATACGTTCATTCAAATTAGAAATATATGCGGCAACATCCGCATCTTCTGGGTCGTATAAATCATTACCCGTTAATTTGTTGAACCAATTCAACCGCACCTCATTATATGCTTGTATCGTTTCAGGGGATTCAACGCTAATTAGTGTTTCACTTATATATCCCCCATCTTGTGTCGTCGCTTTAATTGTGGCGTATCCATTATCTTTAGCCGTTACATTCCCCTGATCATCTACTAATGCAACATCTGAATCTGTTGATTCCCAAAACACGGTTTTGTCAGTGGCAGTCTCAGGTGTAAAGAGCGGGGTTAAAGAAATAGATTCTCCTTTCTCCATTGTGATCGTACTTTGCTTCAGTGCGAATCCTGATAAGAACACTTCATCTGTCTCCTCCAAATTTACGTCGTCAAACCAAACAGTTCCCGTGGCGGTTTCTAGGAAAAGCTCGATTCGCAACCTACTTGCATTTTCCGGAGCTGGTACATTCATCTCATGTAAAGCCCAACCATTGGTGCCTGTTAATTTATCTGTACTTGGTCCGTCACTAATTTTCTTGCCTTGATTATCCAAATACTGTGTTCGAACGAATACGCCTCCCAAGGAAGCCTCTACTTTATCGGTTTTGATCCAAACCTTGAACTTATAGTTACTTCCTGGAATAATCGGCACATCCTGTAAAACGTCCGCCCTGCTGTTTGTTGGAGCATCAATGCGTATGGACTGACTGCCTTCACGATACTCCTCATGGTCGATAGATAATTGTGGCTTTCCACTGGGAATCCATACTCCCCATCCATCTGGTTCCACGTTATTTGCCCATATGTTTTTCTTTGTAATTATCGTTTTTTCAAAATTGCCATTAACGATTTGATTGTCTTTGGTTCCGCCTTCTGCACTGACAAATATAGCTGGGTGAAGATTCACTAAGCCGAATATTAAACAAATACCTAAAAATATAGTTACAGTTTTTTTCATTTTAATTCACCTCTAAATTGTATTTTATAAATATTTTGACAATACGTTTTGAGGAGCCTTATCTAAATCCTTTCTATGATAGAAACAAAATGCAATTCAATAGCTGATAGATTGCCTTTCAAAAAAGGCAACGGTTTTTTATCAAAAACCATTGCTTTTTCCTAACCTAGATTAAAAGTATAAACTTACACCCAACAAGATAAAAGGTATACAGGAGCTTTTCTTTGTAACGCCTTAAATATGGCTATAACTAACAAAAACTATATCCACTACATTAACGCGTCAGTTATTTTTGCACCCCTTCTGTTTGCTGTGCATTAAATGTCCAAGTTAAATTTAATGAATCCCCTTGGAATTCATTTTGATTTTCTCCATTATCAATAAAGTTAAATTTGACAATGAGGTCATCCATTGAACCCACTGGAAGTCCTTGCTCCTCAAAAATCGGTTCAAAAACACGTTCATTCACTGCTTCCGGCGTCATCTCCTTCAGTTCAGTTAATGTCGTTTTGTATATGACTTCATCCAACTTATCAGCATTATATAAAAACTCCACTTCAATATATTTGCCAAGGTCTTCTGTGTTGTTTCCTATTGCATCATTAACCGTATAAGCTGTTTCCAACAGTACTTTTCCAATATCTAAAGTACCATTATTTTGAAGTTCAAAATCACGAATAAAAGAGTCACCGGGCTTGATGTTGTCTACATTAATCACCTGTGTAGGATTGACAGCAAGATCCAGAGTTCCCGCTGCAAATGTGTTGTTCGTTTTCACACTGTCACTAAAATACGCGTATGTGCCTCCCCCTATTAAAGTCACACCGAGTACCGCAGACATCAGACCCATGCTAAGTTGCTTTTTGATATTCATATTTCTTCCTCCTCATTTTTTGTATGATGCGAACGCCTTATATAATTAAGTTCCATAATAAGCGCAGTCACCTATTTTTCATTCATGTTCAATCAATTATTTTGGAGCTCAACGAGACGTAACACACGCCTAGTCGTTAAAACCGCATGTCCAAGAAATAATAGGCCTGGTATGATCAATAACAATGCAGCACCTAACTTTGTATTAACGAAATGAAGCATATAACCTACATTTGGTATGGTAAATCCTGAATATTGTCCAACGATATTTTGAGCAAGTACTGGTTCTACATCAGGTCCATTATTGTTATCGCCTTGAGTGATATAGCGTTGGCCGGAGTTTTCGACTTTTACGATCCGGTGCGTAATTATCATATTTTCGATCGTTCTGAAAGTGATCACATCGTCCTTTTTAAAATCTTTCGTATCTTTGGTTGATTGAATCATAATGATCGAACCTGTCTGTATCTCAGGCTCCATGGAACCGGACAAGACCGTTTTTAATTGGTAACCGAACAGACTTGGTTCCCCTCCCGAAGCTCTAGAAGAAATCACAACGAAAACTGTGCTGACCAGCAGGATAATCAACACTGTTGTGATGATATTACTAATCCATCTTAGAATGATTTTCCCTTTCATTTTCACTATCACTCCGATCCATTTGAATTTACAGCAGGAATATCAAGGCTTGTCCTATTTAACATCTCCCTTCCCACTATCTAGTTGAGAGTCATCTTGATTTTCAAGTTTAGAAGATGGATCCGATCTCTCCTTGGTTTCTGAATCATCCTGACCGCCCTGAACCTCAGAGCTCTTAGTCGAATCGAGATTTTTTTCCATTACACTGCGATCTTGTTCTGCGCTGTCATTCTCAACGACTTTGTCCAGAACTTGCTCTTCGCTTTCATTGTCAACGATTTTGTCCAGAACTTGCTCTTCGCTTTCATTGTCAACGATTTCGTCCCGATTTTGGTCGTCACTGCTCGTCTCTTTTTGCTGGTCACCCTTATTTTCTTGAAGTGGGCTCTCCAATTCAGCTTCATTAAAAACCTCGGCAGCTGAAAGAGTCCCTCCAATATTTGTTGCATCATGAAAAGAAGCACCAGTCGGCGAAGTTAGTTGTGAGACGATTAACAATAACGAATATAATAGAGCGAATATCTGAAGGGGTTTGTTTGTCCCTTTTTTATCCAAGCTCCGATCTTTTTTGGAAAAACGATAACTCTCTATTGTAATCCCCCTCCCGACAATCCGGATGGAGGAAATCCCAAAACCTAACCTCCATGTCACTTTTTAAAGTCTTCCTGTGACAAATCAATCGCTGCCACAGGAAGAAAATTCACCTATATCTTTTCACTGCCACTTCGAAATTAATGAATCAGCATCGGCCTTGAGCCTTTTATATGCCTTCTCGGAAATCAACTCGTTTTCTTTCTGATGGTCCAGCATCAATTTAAAACTTTCCATGTGTTTGAGCACCTTTTCAGATGCTTCCTGCTTTTCGTAACGACCCACTGCTGTTAAATGGATCTTCAAAGAGCGGGGAGTACCTTTATTTTCGAATTCTCCTCCCTTTTCGAATTGCTCGACAACTTTAATCAGATCATCCACGGTCTCAACAGGTATTTCGTGTAATGTCTCAACGGGAACTGTAGGTACTGGTAAATTGAGATCTTTTACTTTTTGTATAGCCTCATCCGTTATACTCCATCCCCATTTTTGGTAGAATGACACTAGATCATATCCGGATGTCTTAGACGTCATATAAAGTAACATGTCTTTCTTTTGCTGATCTGTTGTTGGAATCTCTTTGCTATCCATCTCTCGGTAAGCGATATGGAGGTCTGTATAAAAGTCCCATCCATATGCCAATTGTAGTTGTTTAAAGAATACAAGCTGATCCATTCCCTCTATATCTGTAAATTTCTTTGAAGGGGCTGGATTGGATACAAACTCGAGTGCCCGGTCATAATGAGATTTTCCATCGCTGCTTTTTTGCAAAAGTCTTTGTACGTCAGTGAATTTCTCCTGAATGTAAAGCGTATAGATATTAACAGAAACCTCTGTAATATCTCCCCACTTCCAAGCGTTTTGTTGATATTCATGGCCCATTTCATGCCAGAATCCCCATCCTCTAACTAAAGCCAGTTCTGGGTCTACCACATGGGAAGCAGCCGGATCAACTGGTATCATCATAGGGTAGCCGGCATGCATATAGCCTGCGCTAATTTGGACATCAGCCACATAACGGTGCTGCCTATCCAAACCTTTATGTGGAAGAGGAGAATTTGGATCAATCCCAACAAATGTATCGTAGCTCTCAGCAACTTTATCCCAATGCTCAATGATTGCTTCTGGGTTCTTAATGGCCAATAAGGATTCCTTTGGCAGTGTAAAAATAACATGCTTTCCTATTAGTTCTCCCCAAGGGGCAGGGTTATTCTTAACAGAACTGTGCCATTCTTCATTTGTTGTTTGATCTCTTATAAATGAAGGAGAAGAAACTGCTCCACTAATATTTATTGAAGCTTTTGTACTTGGTTTTTCTACTTTCGGTATAAGATACACGATTCCCCCATAAGGGCTTTTAATTTGGTTAGTTCCAGATTCGAGCTTTTCTTCTAATGCGACAAAAGGCATCCGACTCCATGTGGGTTTACCAGTTAACACATCCGTATGTGAACCTATCTGTACATATAAGTCCTCAACTCCTTCAGGCACATCAATCTCGATTGATTGACCTGCTGGTGCATAAAGGCCAGTACTAATCCAAGTCCCGGGCGGATACGCCATACGAAGATAGCTATTATCCTGATAATCAAAATCAACTTCTATTTCCTTGTTTTGGATTATCGTTGCGTCCTCAGGAACCGGACCAGGAAAATGGTCGGCATAAGGTGACTTTTCGCCATCTACACCCAGTGAGGCTTCATTAGCCTGGTAAGCTAACAGGGCACTGGAATATGGATAATCACTTTTTATAAACGGCCAAGTTACTTCAAGCTGTTTCAAATCCAACTTCATCTGTTGTAATAGAGGATGTTCCTCTACTAAACTACTGACTGTTCCACTGACGACCTGTGCAATGACTTCCTTCTTTTTCGTAGAATCAGCACCTTCTGGACCGATAATTAGAGTATCAGGATCCAACGTTCCGTTTTCAATTGCTTTTGCCTTGTCAATAAGGGTCGGCACATAATAGTTTTGTATTTTTTCTATAGGAAGTAATGGTAGTGTAGCTGTCTTCGTAGTTGCAATAACGTTACTTAGAGACAGACCAACTTCATTAAGAAATTTCTGAATACCATAATCAGAAATCTTTGGCTTATTGTTTGTATTAGCCATCCATTCTTTTGGGTGTCCTTCCATTACCCATCCCTTTTCACCAAAGATAACTGCTCCTCCTTGTTCCACATATTCAAGTAATACTGTAACCTCTTCATCCGAAAGTGGCTGGTGGAAATTGTTCACATAAATAACTTGATGTTTTAATGGATCAAGTTTGATTGCCAGGAAGTTATCTACGTGTTCAAGTTGAATTGGCAAGTCAGAGCTGACGGGAATTTCGCGATTCGTAACCATCATGATTTCCCCATTTCCCTTTAATGCATCTTCGTACGTTAAATGGTCAGGAAGCTGTTTATCCTTACTTGTAACCCACTTAAGGATATTATTTAAAACTGCTGTTTTATCCGCATCCTCCTTGGAAAAATCAAAGTACTCACTTAACCCCGCCGCAAATACTCTTCCTTCTCCATACCTCGAAGCTCCAACAAAAGGAATAGTATCGGGGTTAATCGCAATAGGAAATGCGTTATTTCCGATAGCACTTATGCCACCTGCGTGTGAACTCGAATAAGTAGGGAACCCCTTTAGGTCTTTATAAAACACATCAAGATCCTTTCGCAATTGTTCCTGTCCTGTTAAATCACCCGCATCTGTTGTAGCTGCATATGGATGAATGCTCAGAGTAGATGGGATTGATAGATGTACAATAAGACTTCCAGCCAACATAGCTGTAACCCATTTCCTTTTCAAATAAATTCCTCCAAATTCATTATCAGTAGATATATGCCATTATCAGTGAGGGCAACATACTCGCTTCTTCCTTCAACTAAAAGAATCCGTACATCATTATTCGATTGGAAAATGGCATCCACCCATTTCAGTTATTATCCTTTTTCGCTTTTTATCTATTTTTAAAGCGCTTTCAAAAAAGGAAACTGTTCATTTCTCAATCCTTACAATAGATCCCTATTCATCCCAGATTTATTTGTGCTATTAGCATTAGTTATCAAGATTATTCTTCCTTCGTTTTCATGGTAATCAACTTTACCGATCACCTTACTATGAATAATTGCTGGAAATCAACATGGATATCTGTGATTTCCTCCTACTTTGTAAACGCTACCATTTTACTATCTTTTTTAATACATATTTCTGAATAATCTAGCCTCCCTACATGGATATCAGATGGTTTCATCCCAAAAGATCAAGGTGTTTTTCTGTCCCTCCCCTTCCAATTTTAACCTTTTAGATCACATCACCATACTCACATATGCGCTCAACCCTGTAAATAACCCATCCTTAAGATTCGCTATACAATTATAAAATAGGTGACTATCAAATTTTAATATAGACTTTCTTTTATTAAACTTTTTCTAAAAAATCTTACTTTCACACCAATCATCGGTTAGATACTGTATCTTTATCATTAAATCTCGAACGATAATTGCCAGGAGTTATCCCTTCATATTTTTTAAATAATCGTATCAATCCAATATCATTGGAATAGCCAATTTGTTTGGCAATTTGCGAAATCGTTAGTTTTTCATCTGCTAGCAGACTTTTTGCATAGGCTAATCGTACCTTTGCGATGCATTCCGTAATATTTTCCCCTTTATGCTTTTTAAAAAAGGCTGACAAATATTGTGGCGTTATATTCATTTCCGCTGCTATCAACGTCAAACTTAACGTATTATCAGCATAATGGCTCTCGATATACTGAATGATATTATTCAATAAACGATCGCTTTGATTTGACCGATTGTCTTTAATGTAATTGCAAAGCTTTCTATAAATATCTTTCATTTTAAAGTGCATTTCTTCTACTGTTTGACATTCCAATAATTGTTTCACAGGGTCCTGTTCTAGTGGAAAAATACTATCATAATTGACTTTTATGTCATTCAAAATTTTCAGTTGCGTGTTCATAATATTAAAAAATAGGCATTTTCCAATTTGAAGTGAAATATTGCGTGATTCAAAGTTCACTTTAAATACGTTATCAAGAATATTTTCGACATTTTTGATATCTGCAATTTTAATGAAATTGATCAGCTGCCCTTCAATTTCTGCCGGATAATAATAATCATCCTCCGCTTCATTCGTTTCATGGAAATAGATAATTCTACTGTTCCCTTTAATCATCCGATATTTTAGAGCCTGGACGGCTTCTCTATACGTTTTAACGATATTCTCCATACCTTCATAAACATTACCAATCCCGATCGAGATAATAATCTCAAACCGCTCTTCAATTATTCCTTTCAGATTTAATACCATTTTGTCGATAGCAAACTGTGGATTTTGATCATCATTTACATTCAAGATAACGCCTAACCGTTTCTGGTCTAGCTCAACAATAAATCCGTTATGGCTCTCTTTTACAAGTTCCTCACTTATATTACTTATCATAAATCTGATAATAGCCCACTGCTTTTCAGAATTTTGTTGTGCAAAGCGCCCACAATCTTCCACATCAATCACAAAAACAGTAAATCTTCTACTACTAAACTCGAGATCCATAAATTCTAATGATTCCGGTGTAATGGTTGATTGGTCGACAAAACCATTTATTAAGCGTGTTAAAAAATTAGCTTTAATTTGTGGTGTTTGTTCTATAAGGGCAGCCCTCAACTCTCTTTCGGCATCCCAAGTGTCGTTAAGCGATTCTTTAATGATATGATATTCATTTAAGTGTAAATCTTTGTCCCCGCGTCTCTTTTTTACAATGGAACTAACAAGATCCTTGACCGGAATATAATGGCGATAAGCAAGATAATATGAAACAATGAAACCGCCTCCCAAACAAAATATTAATAAGGAAATAGCCCATACTTTGACAGTATTTACTTTTTCCATAAGGAGAGATTTTGGAACAACAGAAATGTATTTCCAACCAGTTTTCTGTGACACAACATAGGACACAATCATATCTTCATTATCAACTTTGCGTTGTAATATACCATTCCCATCATTCAGATTTAAACCAAGCTCTTTGAAGGAGTGTTCATTATCTCCTGTTGTCATAATTTCATTGTTCTGATTGTCCAGAATATACATATCTCCTTGGTTTGCCCATTCAAGATTTTTCAAGATATTTCTAATGATTTGTTCATTTACTAAAATGACTAGATAACCTCTTGGATTCTTGATCTCTCCATATGGGAGAGGTTGCAAGTAGGTAATAATTGGTTCAGGACTTAACGATAGCCCCTCAAAGACTGTAGTTGAAGGAATATATTTTTGAACTTGATTCGTTGAAAATATACTCCTTTTCCATGCATCATAATTCATATCTTGATAGCCGTAAAAATATTGGTAAAAGGTTTTGGAATCCGTTTTTGCCGAGGGCGTGATTATTATATCTTTTGTTGGTAAATAAACATAATAGTCATGAATAAAGGTGTTTGAGATATTATAGTTTTTAATATCTTTCATAAAATTGTAATAACTAATTATATTTTTATCATCGCTTGAATTAATTTGGCTCAAAATAAAACGAAGTTTTGGATTAAATGATATTTGTTCAGATAAATGAGTTATTTGTTGAAGCTCATTGTCCAACATATTGCTTGCTTGCTTAAGCATAGCTACATTTGAGCGGTCAGCATTATCTTTGATAATTGACTCCATCCTTTTATAAAGCAAGGTTTCAATTGTAATTGGGAATAATAAAATGATAATAAAAGATGATAATAACGTGACAAATACACTTTTACTATTGTATTTCTTAGACATATTTATCCCCCATATTATAGCTTTTTCTCTTTACAACACCCTTAGCATAATATTCAGAAATCTATTGATCCAATACAAGTAAAACAAGAGGCGCATGAACAATCCATGCGCCCAGAACGATTATTCGTATGCAAGTTATTATTCTTTAAGGTTTAAGAACTTCACTTAGTTCCTGATGTTCAGCTTGCCCAAACGAGTCTACTATTAGGTTATTCTTAACTAGCAATATATTCCTAACAAATTTCCAAATCAACCATAACCGGAAAATGATCGCTTGGGAAACGCCCTTTTGGTTGATCATTAATAATTTTAATGAATCCTGTCTTCACATTTCCCCGACATAAAATCCAATCAATTCGATCTTTTCCACCTGTTGGATTTTTAAAATCATTGAAGGTTCCTAAATCTTTGTTGATTCTTTCTATTGCAGCATCCCAAGTATCTATGAACTTACCTTTTTCTAAAAATACTTGATGAGGCTCGGAGCTCGATTCTGTATTAAAGTCACCAGTAATAATAATTGGAAGCTCTGGATCAAATGAGGTGACTTTTTTGATGATTAGTTCCGCGCCTTTCACCCTAGCATTTACAGAAATATGATCTAAATGAGTATTCAAATGATAAAATTGTTGACCTGTTTCAAGATCTAAAAAGCGAATCCAAGTTACCATCCGTGTAACATCATTTCCCCATGTGCAAGAAGCAATAGTATCAGGCGTATCAGATAACCAGAAATGATTATATTCCAAAACCTCTAAGCGGCTTTTTTTGAAATAAATCGCCATAAATTCACCATTACTTCCGCCTTCTCTGCCTAAACCAATTGTGTCATACTCGGGAAGCATCGTATTCATATCCTGTACTTGTGCATACATGCATTCTTGGGTACCGATAATATCCGGGGATTCGCGCTGAAGCAATTCAAGAATTAATTCTTTGCGCTCCGCCCAGGAGTTAGGGGGTACATCACTATTATTCCTTAAATTATATGTCATGATCCGAAGATTCTTACGGTTTTCCATTAGTTATGCCTCCTCAAAAAAGTGAATGTTAGATAGTAGGGTTTGTTCATCACATACTTACGATTTATTGCTATAGTTTGTCATTTTTGCGAATAGAAATGTCATTTCTTCACACACGCTCAAGAATGACAGCTTTTTTCAATTCATTCGATTGATAAGCGGCCTTGACTACTTCCAATGTACGAAGCCCATCTGTACCAGTGATCGATGGAGTACCATTTACTTTGACACAATTAATGAAATCATTGATTAAACCTTCATCCATATCTTCCGACCACGGGAGTTCCTGAATTTTTTCCTCGCTGTCATTATAAAACAGTGAATGTTGTTTGAATGCATCCACAGTTAAATTACCTTTCGTCCCGACAAAGTGCATAACAACATCTCCCCAAGTTGGGAATGTTTTCGGTCTTGACCAGCTTGGATCAATTGAAACGATCATCCCAGATTCCAATTCAAGCGTCACCATGCCGCAATCTTCTACATCTATATCATAAAATCTTGTATCAAGTTCCGCATACACACTTTTCACTTCATCTTTGAAGATCCAGCGAATTACATCCATAATATGGACAATATGATCTGTTGCTGAGCCACCGCCGGAGAGTTCTTTCTCGATAAACCAACCACCTGGCATTAGTCCATGATTGGTAGCATTAATAGCTAGTACTTCTCCAATTGCACCACTTTGGATCGTTGCTTTCACTTTTTCCATCACTGGTGCAAACCTTACTGGATATGCAACTTGTAAAATTACTCCCTCTTCTTCACATGTTTGAATCATTGCTTCTGCATCTTTGATTTCAGTTGCTAGCGGCTTTTCACATAAAATATGTTTTTTTGCCTTAGCAGCTTTTATGACATGCTCTTTGTGATTCACATTTTCCGAGCAAATGACTACCGCTTCGATATCCGTTTGTAAAAGCTCATCTAAATCTGCTATAAATGCACAATTGTATCTTTCCGCCATTTCTTGGCCTCTTGCTGCATTATCATCCCAAATATAGGATAATTCGACATCGGTCCGATTATAAAGTCCTCCTGCATAGCTGTGCGCATGCATATGAGCAAAACTTATCATTCCTATTTTCATTTTACTTGCCCTCCTTCAGACAAAGTTACAGGTTGTCCTTCTGCAGCAGAATTTCTAGCAGCTTCAGCGATCCTAATCGCTTTTAATGCATCTGTAGCAGTAACGATTGGTTCTGCTTTCCCAGCAAGACATTGTAAAAAGTGTTCCAATTGACGTACGTATGGATCTCTTCTTAGCATGCTTTTTGGCAAAGTTTCCGCTGAATCCTCGTCACGAGTATCAAGTATTACTGGGTTGCTATCATCATGATTATAAGTAATCATGCCTTTGTTGCCGGTAATTTCAAATGAAGAGCGGAATTTTGTTTCAGCCCAAGAAAGTTCAACTTGAACAATCGTTCCATCTGCTATTCTTAACGTAACAAGTCCATACTCGATTGATTTCCCAGTTGGTTCTGTATGCTTCACATGCTTAGCCATCACTCTTTGAACATCACCAAATGTTGCTTGAATCCATTCAAATTCATGAATACCTAGATCAAGAAAAAGTCCGCCACTTCTATTTTCATCCGTATACCAACTTCTCTCCTTCGTTGGATATGGTACTCCTCTAGACATACGTATAACGCCGGGACGTCCAATTGCACCTTTTTCAATCTGTTCCTTAGCATTTTCATATTCAGGGAAAAAGCGAAGGGTATGACCTACGAGTAATTGAACATTATTCAGCTTGCAAATATGTATCATTTCCTCTGCTTCCACACTCGTTAATGCAAGTGGTTTTTCACAAATAATATGTTTATTCGCTTCTGCAGCTAGTTTTACAAACTCAATATGTGTGTCAGTTGGCGTACAAATATCAACAACATCAACATCCGTTTCTGCAAGTAAATCTTGAAAGCTAGTAAATGCAGTTGTTCCATAATGCCCTGCTGCTTCTTGCAACTTTGATTGATCACGTGCAATGATACCGACAATCTCAACACCCTTAAGTTGTGACCACACATTTAAATGTCTTTGTCCCAACTTCCCTATTCCGATAACTGCAATCTTCATCTTATCCACCCTTTCATCATTACTACAAAAGAAAAGAAAGCCTTTTGTATGACCTTCTTTTCTTTTGTAACAGCTGTTATTATAGAGGTTCTTCCAAAAGTCACCAAATGATAAATGGCGAATTTCTTCGTTGGCAATTAGGCTCTTTTATTAAGGTAAGGAACCTCGGTCAAAAAGGAACCGCTGGTAAGGAACCTCTGTTAGGATCGCTCACATCCTGTGAGCAACACAGAGGTCAGCACGTCGTGTGCAAAGTCCTATGAAAATAAAAGGTTTTTCGCATAGTCAAAAGATGCTTTCGCACCAAATCTGCATTCCTCTACGCCTTCAAATTCGATTGTAATATAGCCATCAAAATCAGATGCTTTGATTAATTCAATAATTTTCGGCATCGGTAGATCACCATGACCCACAATCGCACCTCGCAATTGATTTCCAAAATGAGTACCAAACCATCCACCAAATCGATTTATTTTATCTTGACGATAATAGAAATCTTTTAGATGTACAATAGAAGCGATTGGCAAATTATTCTTCACTGCTGTTAAAGGATTTTCGTCATAACATAAAAAGTTACCGATATCTAAAGTTGTTCTAAAGTTTTCGCGGTTTACTTGATGAACAATTGCTTGGACACGATCACTAGCTTGAACATAGAATCCATGATTTTCAATACTAGTTACAATCCCTTTATCCTGTGCATAGTCAGCGATTCGTTGGCAAGCCTCAACTAGTTTAGGCAAATCCTTCGTGAATTGATCTAAAGTACGTTGGTCCGCTTCACGATTTGCAATATCATGTCTCATGAATTTCACACCTAATTGATGACAAACATCAACATGTTGCTTCACTCTTTCAATTTCTTGTTCAAAAGCTTCATCTGTGTCACAAATGAAATTTGCTCCAATAGCGTAATTGGATAAATCTAGGTCTAGTGATGCAGCCTTTTCCTTTACTTGGTCAATTAATTCCGGTGTTTCAATAAAGTCATATCCCATCGGTACTAATTCAAGGTGCTCACCACCAATTTCTTTCACCCAGTCTAGCACATCAAAAATATCCATTTCGCCTTTATTAATAGCTTGAAACAAACTATATGAACTCATTCCTAGTTTCATAGGTTAAACCCTCCATTATTAATTATTCAAATGTTATTTCTTGTTGTTTCTCTGCAGATTCATAAATAGCTGTTAATATTTTCATCATTTCCACACCATCATCAATCCCGCCAATAGGATTCTCCCCTGTCAGGCAGCAATTCACAAAATGATTGATTTCGTTTTGGAAACCTTCCCCGAAGTCAAAAGTTGCGTGATCAACCTGTGGAGTGCTATTAAGAATAATATCATTCGCTTCATGAACGATAGATAAATTAGGTTCTACTTCTGCCCCACCTTTATCCCCAAAAATTGTTACACCACTTTGATCATTTTTAATATGTAAAGAAAAACTCACATCAACCATTAAAGAAGCTCCATTCTCAAAACGAATTAAAGCGTTCGCTAAATCTTCTACGTCATTTTCCGGGGAATAATCTGCTGCTTTATAAAAGGATAATGATTTTATGTTTGAACGATTGCCTAATTTATTGTAAGTGTTCGCACTAACCGATTTCACTTTTGGTCTACCCATCAAATACCAAGATAGGTCAATAACATGCACACCGATATCAATTAAAGGTCCGCCACCAGAACGTGACTTATCAGAGAACCAACCACCTGGATTTCCTAATCTTCTTAAAATCGATGCTTTTGCATAATAGATTTCTCCTAAAGTCCCTTTATCGATAAAGTCTTTTAAAATGACTGCATTTGAAGCATGTCGGCGAACATACCCAACCATAAATTTCTTATCACTGCGCTCCGTAGCTGCTTTAATTTCTAAAGCTTCCTCATGATTCATACATAATGGTTTTTCACAGAGGACGTGTTTCCCAGCATCAAGGGCAGCTATAGAAATCTCTTTATGAGTGTTATTCCATGTAACAACGCTAATAGCATCCAACTCAGGGTTTTTAAACATTTCATGGTAATCCGTATATACATGCGCAATATCGTAAGTTTCGGCCTTTGCTTTTGCTCGTTCCTCCATCAAATCACAAATTGCAATTAACTCTACATCTGGATTTTTCTTATAAGCACCTAAATGCGCTTCTGATAATGAACCTGCACCAACAACACCAATTTTTAATTTTTTCACTTTTCTCACTCCCAGTAATTATTATATATTAAAACGCTTTCTTTCATTTCTCATTATAGTAGAGATTGAACCATTAATATAGTAAATATTGATTAGCTATTGTTAAAAAACTTAATGTTTTTTATCATCTTTGCTATTCCATCGAAATTTATTGCTTGATATCATTGGTACTACAGTGCTCTCACCCTGTATTTCAATTTCACTATAGCACCTTCTACTAGTCTACGAAATTATACTTTCTTTGAACGAAAGAAGTATAAAAAAGCCGACCTTCTATCTCAACCATATTCAATGTAATACTTTTTATAACTAGACAGCTTACTTGAGGCTCAACCTTTTATATAAAGGGCTTCCTTTTACTGCGACACCACACAAGCTTAGTACATATTCACTAAACATAGAATTCGACCAAGAGAACCATTCTCTAGTAAATCTTTCTGGATGATCTGCGTGAAATCCTTCATGCATGAAACCAGTTCTACCATCTGTCGTTGCCAACGTGTGTAAGATTTTTTCCTGCTCTTCTTCCGACGTTGCTGTCATACCCTGAATGGATAGTGCAATATGCCAAACATACTGTCCTGGTGTATGTGGACTACCAATTCCCTTTGCAGCTTGTCCTTCATAATAGTATGGATTTTCCCTGCTTAAAATAAAGTTGCGCGTATTTTTATATGTTTCTTGATCGAAATCACAATAGCCTAAATAAGGCATAGAAAGCAAACTTGGCACATTCGCGTCATCCATCAAATTATATTTTCCTAGTCCATCGACTTCATATGCGTAGATGTCTCCGAAAATTGGATGCTTAAACACTCCAAACTTTTCAATTCCACGATTAATTTCATCTGCCAATTGCTCACATTGTGCTTGTACTGTTGCATCAGCAAATACTTCTTTGCTAATTTCTGCTGCATATTGTAAAGCTACTACTGCAAACATATTAGCAGGGACTAAATAACCGTATAAACATGAATCATCACTCGGTCTAAAACCACTCCATGTCATCCCTGTCTTTCCTGTTTCGCTTCCTTTTCCTTCTCTCGTAAGCGTATCGTAATATCTCCAATCGTCACGTTCGAAAGTATAAGGTGATTCATTTTCATGATCCTGTTCCGTTTTCCATACATGTAGTATTTTCTGTAAAGCATCTTTAAATGATTGGTCGAAATGATCTGTTCTTCCTGTCGCTTTCCAAAAAAGATAGGCGAGTTGGACAGGATAGCATAATGAATCTATTTCATATTTTCGCTCCCAAACGATGGGCGACATATCCGTATCATCTGTTTGATAGCCTTGTCCATTTGCAGATTCATTAAAAGCATTTGCGTATGGATCTTGATTAATGTATTGGAATTGACGAGTAATCACGCCTTTAATCATATCTGCTATCAATTGATCTTCTTCAGCCGCGATTAAATATGGACGAACTTGCGCTGCTGAGTCACGTAACCACATTGCCGGAATATCTCCAGTTATGACAAAGGTAGTTCCATTATCTTGATGTTTTAGCGTTGTTTCATAAGTATTAATAAAACATTGCTCAAACATTTCCTGTAATTTTTCATCTTGAGGAAACTTTTCTTTTACTATTTTAATAATATTTGTTAATGATGTTGGAATAGTTGTTTCTTGTTTCATCTCTCTATACCTCCAAGCTACCGCCCATTGTAATTAATTTATATGGCATTACTATTTCTTGAACACTCGATTTATACATTATTTTACCTGTTTCTTCTATAAGGTATATACCACTCATGGTCCCAGTGTGGGAATGGGATATGAAATGGACTTTTGTGCTTTTATCCACTTATTTATACCTCATATTATTTCGTCTTAATTACGACTTCATTTTTACGATATGTCCCAATCAAATGTCCTTCTTTATCTGTTGCGAATAAAACAGATCGGTCTGCTTCAAGAACAAATTCAAAGATTGCATTATTGGTTGGATTTTTAATTTCTACCGTTGCATCCTCACCAAACTCAGATACAAATACAAATAAATCCGCATTTTTCAACGATAGTTTTCTCCCATATATACCAGGATAGTCGCCTTGTAACCACTCTAAATGTGAGGAAATATGCGCTTGGTCAATTGCGTAATTATATAAAGCAATCAATGGCTCCGTTCTTTCATTCAATTCAATTGGTGCGGGACTCCAAATCAGTTTTCCTTTACCGATGGCATATTCTAACACAGTATTTGCCTTTTCACTGCCTATTGGAACCTCTTTCATCACTTCCGCGATTCGTAAATCTGGGAATGATAAGCCATACGCTTTATTTTTTAACACCATCATTTCTTCCCGTCTTATATTGCTAGTCTTCGTTTCGCCAACAAGATGTGATGCACGATTCGTTTTTTCCCAAAACTCATTCAGATTCAAAGGTCCAGTAAACAATAAGACCGATCCTTTTTCCTCGACAATGTTGAGAAGCTCATTAAATGCAGCTGATTGAAAATTATGTGCACTTGGTACAATGATCAATTTTGGTGTATCTTGTCTCAGTGATTCAAGATGATATTCGCTCAACGCTCTGAATGGCATATTCAATTCGTATGCCATCACACGCGTTAATTTTGTCGTCGCATCAAATGCCAATCGTCTGTTTGAAAAATCATTTGAATAAGGGAAGATGACAGCAATATCTTCTAGTTCTCGATGTTCAAAAATATGTCCTACTTCTTTCATGAATGTACCAAAGTCATAAGATACATTTGTTTCCGGCTTTTCTGTACCATCTGCCCTTAACGCACCAATATTTGATTCATTAATATTATCCATAAAGTAGTTTGTATTCCATATCCACTGAACCGCGCCAGCACCTGCTCCTGAATAAGCGTAAGCATATTTTCTTTCAAGAATATTTCTTAACTCTTCCTCACTTCGTTTGGCGATATTATTAGGTTGTTCCACATACATGATGCCCGTTTCCTGTATTAAATTAGGCTTATTCGGTGTTTTCGTGAAAATGCTATCCCATAGGAGTTGATCCATCAACCACCACGAATGATTCGTTGTATAATCAACAACTTCCTCATAGAAAAATGCAGAAGGACGCTGTCCAGCAAGGGCTTCATCTTGACCAACCGTTACTAGTTGATTAGGTGTATAATGCTTGACTGTCGCTGTCAACTCTTTTGCCCAATTATTATGCATATCCATAGTAAACAGAGTATAGTCCAGCCATTTTAATCCTTTTTTCCCTGTAGCCATATTTTGAATATGTGCATTAATCTCACTTGTTTCAGGTGGGTTGATACTAGAGAATGATGGCAGTTCTGCTGATGTAACATTCCAGTTTTCTTGAAGCTTTGTAATTAATCCATATTTTTCCTGTAACCATGTTTGATATGCTTGTCTTTCAAAACGATCTCGATTTGTTTTTGGCCCTGAAAAGACGCGGTCAGGGTCAAACATAGACGGCTCATTAATAAGATCCCAATTTACATTTTTTGTTTGTTGATGGCGCTGAATAATTGTGCCGATAAATCTTTTTTGCGCTTCTACACTTCGTGGATCTAAGTAAGGATTTTCTCCATCCCATGTCTCTGGAGTGAATGAAAAGAAGCATAGTGTTACGTAAATATCATGTTTCTTAGCAGCTAATATAAAAGCATCGAGTGCACGAAGTACTTCTTCGTCTACATGTCCATCAACAAACATCATATTTCGATAAGCAAACCATGCTCCTGTACGCACATAATTAATTCCCGCTCTTTTCATTTGTGCAAAATCGTGATCCCAGACTGCTGGGTTTGGTAAATAGAGGAAGTACCTGGAAACATCAGATGTCATATAAGTCATACCAACGATCGGAAATGGCTGTTCCCCTTTTCGGAAATAGTCACGATCACATGTTAAAGGTGCCCCCTGCTCTAATAAAGCATGATCGACACCCCAAAATCCTTGCCTTATCACAATTCTTTCTTGGGCAGCAGATGTACAAATACAGTCCATTTCAAATAAACCTGGTTCAACAACAATATCCGGAATTAATTTCGTGATGTTTAAATGCTGATCTACTGTAGCAGAAAATAGATGATGATATTGCACCGCGTCATCTTTTCTGATCGTTATTTCATACGTCCATTCCCTTTCACGTTTATCAATGGACTGATATTGTAGCGAAATGACTGGCTGTTCGCCTTTTTCATATGTTGCATAGTTTGTTTTCAACCATATTTCTGTGACGCCAAAAGAAACAAAATTTGCAGCGGCTTCAATAAAGTCGATCCCTTTATCTTGCCAAAAAACAGCTTGCAATGGCTGGTTAATAAATACCCACCGACCACCTGTGAAATTCCCGCGATAATTTTCCATTAATACAGCAGGGGAAGCGATTTCTCTGTTCTCGTGACTAATCCCCTTCATTAATGGATAGATTCTTGCATCCATCGGACCATTAGAACCCATTTCATTTTTGATCGTACTTACTTTTGAAACATGTAAAATAAAATGATATGTATCCTCAATAGTGAATAATTGTTCATACCCATTTAAAAGTGGGACATCGGCATTGGCTTTTAATACTTTTACTTGATCTGTTTTCACTTGTAGCGCTTCATGAATATTAATCTGCATATGATATGCTGTTTGTTCTCTTTCTTTCTGCCAATAATCATCAATTAGATTACATGGAATCCGAAATGGAATGCCGCCAAAATGGACAAAGCCTTTTCCTTGTTGTAGATATTGCAATATAGTTGGCCATGCTTGTTTAGGAAAGTATGGTCCATGTATATTGATAAAGCTTTCAATCTTTGGATCTTTTAGTGTCTCTTCTAATTCACTTGCCGTTACAACTTTGAATAGGCTTTTTAATTTTTCTACATATGTTTTTTTAGGCCGCTCTCCCGCATATGGAAAACTCTCATCATAAAACAACACAATTTTGTTCATTCTTTTCCCACCCTTTACAAACCAAGTTATACCTCTCAAGCTCAATACCCTTATAAATCAAAATAGTTCAATCACTGATTAGACCTATCCAGTGATTGAACTAATCTGCTCATTACTAATTTGCTTCGTAACGGTCGTAGGCAGTTTGATAAACTTCTACAATCTTATCGATACCAATGTCTTTGGCTGTTTTTACATATTTATCCCAATTGGAGATTGGTTCCGCACCTGTAATAAATTTTGCTTCCATTTGTTCCACATAGGCAACGATGTCTGCATTAATACCTGCAATTTGATCCAATTCCTCTGCTGTCAAGAATAATTGTGGCAATGCTACTTGCCCATACTTAAGAATTTTCTCCTCTGTTTCTTTATCTCTGAATTGATCATATTCACCAGCAAGGCTAGCTGCATACTCTTCATTTGTCCACATAGGTACTGGAATTCCGTAAGCTGGTGTTAATTTCCCACGAATGTCCTCAGCTCCTTCTTTCATTGTTCGTTTTGTTTTAGCGTCATCAGAATACTCCCATACATCACCTTCATCCAATCCGTGTAAGAACGCAGATCCTTCTGGTGAATAAGAATAATCGATCCAACGCATAGTTGCTTCTGGGTATTTATTTACATTGGAAATAGCAAATTGGTTAATACTTTGTCCAGGGCTGATAGGAATCACTGGTTGATCAACGTTTGGACCAGTTACAGGTTGCATCATTGGGTGTTTCGTTCCCTCTTCAGTTCCCTTAAACGCTCCTGGACTCCAGTTTGCAAATAGACCAACTTGATTATTTTTACCTTTTGCACCTTTTTGTTCTCCTGTTTGAGAAAATGCTTCATGGTCAAATAAGTCTTCTTCCCATAATTTATTCATATATTCTAGATATTCCTTAAATTCTGGTTGAATTGCGCCGTATTTTACTTTTCCGTCATACACACCTTGGGCAAGCTCATTAAGACCAAAGAAGCCCATAAACCACTGTCTAATATCCCACATCTCTGCTGCCGTTAATGGAATTTCATCTTGCTTGCCATTACCGTTTGGATCTTCTGTTTTAATTCTTTTCAATAGTTCATACAATTCATCCGTAGTAGTTGGTAATTCTTTTACATCTAAAGCCTCTAAGAAGTCACCGTTATACCACATAGGATGGATATTCCAAGGTAATGTGCGGTCTACTGCTGGTAATGTATAAATATGACCATCTAACGCAGTAATTGTTTTTTTAATATCAGGATATTCTTCAAGCATCATTTTAATATTTGGTGCATATTTATCAATCAAATCTTCTAAAGGCACTATTAAACCTTGCTCACTGTATTTTGTAACATCACTATTCGTTAATGCCGCTGCATAGAATACATCTGGGAGCTCATTACTAGCAAAGAGCAAGTTTTTTTGTGTTTCAAAACTTTCATTTGGTGGTGTATTAAATTTAAATGCAACATTTGTTTTTTTCTCCATTTCCTGGAAAAACTTCATATCTTCCCATTTAGCGACACCAACATTCGGTCCAAACATAGAAAGTGTGATTTTCTCATCTACAATCGGAAAACCTTCTTTTTTCACTTCTACTTCTTTTGCATTTGAATTACTAGATTTTCCTTCTTTTTCATTTGCTCCACAGGCAGCTAATACTCCCGCTAACAACAAAATAATCATAAAAATAGATATACTTTTTTTCATATTTATCCCCCTAGTACTTGTATTGAACTTTATTAATTTATAACATTATTGATCTACTCTGTTTTGTACACCACCACCTTAAATTTATAGCATCTATCAACCTTTTACTGAACCGATCATTACACCTTTAACAAAGAATCTTTGCATAAAAGGATAAATGACAATTAACGGAAGCGTTGCAATAATGATCACTGCATATTTGACAGTATCTGCTATGGTAGCTTTATTTTGGAGTGCTTCTACTGTAGAGGCATCCATTGTCATTTCTGCACTCATTTCTTGCAATACTAAGATTTGTCTTAGTACAAGTTGTAATGGATATAAATCTTGATCTCGAATATAAATTAATGCGTTGAAATAGCTGTTCCAATGCCCTACACCGTAGAACAAAGCCATAACTGCGATAATCGGTGCAGACAATGGTACAATAATTTTCACAAATAAGGTGAAATTACCGGCACCATCCATTCTCGCCGATTCCTCCAACTCACCAGGGATCGTGCTCTGAAAGAATGTCCGACATACAATAACATTATAAACAGAAGCAGCTCCCGGAAGAATCATGACCCAAATTGTATCAATTAGCCCCAAACTTTTGATTAGTAAATAGCTTGGGATCAATCCTCCACTAATAAACATTGTGACAAGCATAAGTCCCATAATAAATCCGCGTCCGACAAAGTCTCTCCTCGATAAGGCATACGCCGCGGGGACTGTTACTAATAAATTGACTGCCGTTCCTAAAAAAGTATATATCAAGGTATTTTTATATCCAATCCAAATTTGCGGATTTTGGAAAACCATTTTATATCCTTCAAATGTTAGACCTTTCGGAAAGAGCCACATTTCTCCTGAGTTAACAAACTTCGGGCTACTGATAGAAGCACTAACAATAAAGATAATCGGATACAAAACAATGATTAACGCTAATGATAGAAAAATATAGTTAAAAACTTTAAACACTTTATCAGAATATGTATCTTTAATCATATTTTTATCTCCTTTCTTACCACAAGCTAGCTTCTGATTTCTTCCTAGCTATATAGTTGACTGTTATCAATAGTGTCGCATTGATAACTGCGTTAAATATATCAACTGCAGCACCAAAGCTATATTGTCCTTCAACAAGTCCTATTCTGTAGACAAATGTTGATATTACATCGGATGCTCCCATATTTAATGCATTTTGTAGCAATAATATTTTTTCAAATCCGACAGATAAAAAGCTTCCAACATTTAGAATGAGTAGGATAATAATCGTGGGTATGATTGCAGGTAGATTAATATGCCATATTCTCTGCCATCTCGTTGCACCGTCTATCGTAGCAGCTTCATGCTGCTCAGGATCTACACCCGCTAATGCTGCGAGATAAATAATGGTACCCCACCCTGTGCTTTGCCATATTCCTGACCACACGAAAACACTTTTAAACCAACCTGGTTCCGTTAAGAATGAAATTGGCTCAAACCCTAAGGCTTGAATAAAAAAATTAATAATTCCCGTTGATGGCGTTAAGAATGTAATGATAATACCAGACATAACTACAACTGAAATAAAATGAGGAGCGTACGTTACAGTCTGTACAGTTCGCTTAAAAATTCCATCCTTTGCTTCATTAAGAGATAACGCCAAAATAATTGGTATTGGGAATCCCGCTAGTAGACTATAAAGACTAATACCGACCGTATTCTTTATTAAGTCCCAAAAATAATACGACTCAAAAAACCTCACAAAATGCTTAAATCCAACCCAAGGACTCCCTAAAATCCCGTCAACTGGGTTGAAATCCTTAAATGCAATTTGGATTCCATACATTGGAAAATAAGCGAAAACAATAATATAAGCTACTAATGGAAGTGCAAAAAGATAAAGCTGCCAGTTTTGGATAATCATTTTTCTTTTATATATTTTTTGTCTTCGCTTGAAATCCGGGTCCTTCGTGCCCATATTCAACTTTTTACTTTCTTTTTTTACATTCACTTCTTCTATTAGAGGTGAAGCAGTTGTATCTGCTATTTGTTCTTTAAGAGCACCCAAAAATCCAACCTCCCCTAACTACTATTTTTTATTGGTGTTTCTAAACTAATCTTAAAGCGCTTTCTGCAACTTTGTAAATGTGTAGATTTTTGCGTGTTGTAAATGCTTACAAGTCAGTGTTTTCGCAACAGTGAATGATTTACACATTGAAGTAAGATTTGACACATTGTAAAAAAAACCATGTAGCTCGTACTACTACATGGTTTTTTCTAACAATAGACAGACTTTTTTTAGATTAAATATGAAGTCCCTTCAACTGTAAACTAATTTCCTCGGTATTCACAGAATCACAGCCAACCATCACTTTAATATTTCCCGGCTCTACTACAAATTTCATTTCATCATTCCATATTGCCAATTCTTCTTTACTTAATGGAAGCGTAATTGTTTTTCGTTCACCTGGATCAAGCCAAACCTTTTTGAACCCCTTTAACTCTTTTATTCTTCTAGTAACACTTGCTTCCAAATCTTTAATATACAACTGGACAACTTCCGCACCAGCCATTTTCCCAGTGTTTGTTATATCTATACATACTTCCACTAGCTGATTATTTTCTATTTCTTCTAATTGTATGTCAGATCGAACAAGTCGTAGATTGCTATATTCAAACTGTGTATAACTTAAACCATGGCCGAAAGGAAATAATGGTGCAGCCGTTGAATCGATATAAAGCAATTCTCTCCCTTGATCTTTATGATTATAATAAACCGGAAGCTGTGCTGAGGATCTTGGTAAAGAGACAGATAGTTTTCCACTTGGATTGACATCTCCGAAAAGGATTTCCCCAATCGCTTGCCCTCCTTCTTCCCCAGGATACCATCCGCAAAGTACAGCATCACTATCATTTAATATTTCTGTGATCGCATGTGGTCTGCCTTGAATTAAAACTGTGATCACCGGTTTTCCTGTTGCAGCGATCGCCTGCACTAATTCTTCTTGTACACCGCCTAATCGTAAATCAGCTAGATCGACACCCTCCCCACAATCCATCTCGCTAGGATTGCCAGAAATAATGGCTGCTCCATTCGTGTCAAATTGAATATCGAAATTACGCATACTACTGCCACCCAATGCTAGAACAACGACATCCACTTGCTCTGCTGCTGCAATCGCTTCCGCAAAACCTGCTCTTGATTCATCTCTGATACTACATCCTTTTGCATAAATGACTTCTGATTTTGCGATATTACGGATACCTTGAAGAAGCGTGACTCCTTTGCCTTCTGCTTGAACAGCTGTATAATCTCCTAGCTGATTATATATTTGGTTAGCATTCGGCCCAATCACAGCTATTTTTGTATTTTTGCTTAGTGGAAGGACATCTGCATCGTTTTTTAATAACACGATAGATTCTCTTGCCACTTGCAAATTGACTTGGCGAAAAGACTCACTGCCTACTACATTTACCGATACTGTCTCATCGATAAATGGCTGATCGAATAAACCTAAAGAAAATTTTAAACGGAGTATTCTACGAACCGCTCGGTCAATAAGCCCTTCTTTCGCTTTCCCGTTTCTCACTGCTTGCTCCAAGGTTGTAAAAGAAGTATCCCATAGACTTAGATCTACTCCAGCTGCTAATGCCATCGCCGCTGCCGATTCATAATCGCCCGCCTGTATGACTAAACGATCAATTGCAACTCCATCCGCCATTACAATCCCTTCATATCCCCATTCTTCTCGAAGGATTTTCGTTAATAGCTTTGCATTAGCATGGCAAGGTACTCCATCAATTTCATTATAAGCTGCCATACATCCAAGGGCACCTGCTTCTACACCTGACTTCATGCCAGGTAGGTGTATCTCACGCAACTCCCTTTCACCTATATTGGCTGGAGCAGCATTTCTCCCCCCTTCACCAGACCCTTGCGCTGCAAAATGTTTTAACACGGCGACAATCTTCTCCTGTTTATCAAGAGCGGATGCATCTCCTTGAAGTCCTTTGACCGCAGCCATTGTCATTTGTGAGGCTAAATAAGGATCTTCACTATAACATTCTTCCGATCTCCCCCATCTAGGTTCACGTAATATATCCAAAGTAGATATCAGGCCTAGGTGGGCTCCACGAGAACGGACTTCCGCTGCCACATATGCATAAGCTTCTGCCATCAGCTCTGGATTCCAAGTACTACCTGCACCGATATTCGTAGGAATCATTGTTCCATCTAGTGCCTGATGGCCGTGTGGACATTCTTCAGATAAGAGTACAGGAATGCCTAATCTCGTGTTTTCTGTCATATAACGCTGCACTATATTCGCCACTTTGGCACTTTCATGTGTAGGAATACCATTTTCAAACGTAACTTCTGACCAAGGATCTGAACGGAATAATCCGTATAATGCACCCATTCCTTCCCCAAATGCCACTTGTTTCATAAATTCTTCTGTCAATTCGATACCGTCTTTTGAACGCCTATATGCATCCCAACCATACATTTTTTGATTAAGCTGTCCTACTTTTTCTTTTAATGTCATATGGGATAGTAAATTTTCCACGCGTTCATCGATAGAAAGAGAGCTATCTTTATATTTCATCTTAGCCACACTCATTTCGTTTTATTTTAAAATACCAACTCAACACAGAAACATGTCGAATTGGTATGTTAACTTCATTCAGCAGAAGTCCCCCACTTCATAAGTGGCGAGATGAATGCGATTTACCTAATTCAGTGGGAGTGCAAACTCCGGCAGAATGAAGTGAAAGCCTTCGGCGGATGTCACAGATTTTCAGATATTTTCAGAAGAATTTTTTCGAGCGAGCTCGATAAAATCTGGACGCAATTCCGCCGAGGCGTAATTGATTAGGATTCAGTCGTTAATTAAGCGAATCGTTTTTACTTCAAATGGTTGAAGGTCGATGGCTAATTCGCCATCTTGTACTGCAAGCGTAGATATATGCTCCTCTAATAAATTCGTTTCCTCTGCTGAAATTAAAGAGCTTGCTATTTGCATATTTATTTGCTCTCTACCACCACCAGATTCATAAAATCTAAGAACTAACCCACGTTCATCTCCTGCAGGTTTAATCGTATCCAATACTCCGTGTTTCCCCTCAATTTTCACAAAACTATGTTGACTAGGTAATATACCTTCATGATTATTCGTTGTTAATACACTGATTGGATGATTGAGTTCATAGCCTCGTCTTGCTATATTCGCTTCCTGCCAATTTCCCTCGTGCGGATAAATAGAATAAGTGAACTCGTGAAAACCTTGATCTGCACCCGGGTCTGGCCATTTAGATGCTCGTAGTAAAGATAATCTTAATACATTATCTTTTATGTCATATCCATACTTACAATCATTTAATAGGCTAACCCCATAATTTGCTTCTGATAAATCTGCAAAGCGATGTCCACATACTTCAAATTGTGCCTGCTCCCAACTTGTATTCGTATGCGTGGCTCGCTCCACAGTCCCAAAGGGAATCTCAAATGCGGCTCGATTCGCCAATACATCCACAGGAAAGGCTACTTTTAATAATTTATGTGCTTCTTTCCACTCTACTTTTGTTTCAAAATCAATTCTTTGTGAATCGTGATAAAAGATAATATCCTGCTCTATCATAGATTGCGATATCGACCATTTAAAACGCAAAATATCTTTGGTCTTCCCCTTTTGAATCACAGATACAGATAATAATTTCACTTGATCTGCCTGTTGCTCCGCAAACTTCGAATCGATATCCCAAGCATCCCAATACAAAGGTCGATCATGGAAAAATTGCAATTGATTGGCTGTTTCCCCAGACCTAACTACTTCGCGCTTCGCTTTTTTATCATATAAGCGCAAAATTTCCCCGTTATCATTCCACTCCACTTGATAAAAATCCGTTTCCCAATTACCATTAAATTCAATCGTTTCTATTTCTTTTTTTACATGATCTGATTTTAACCAAATAGTGCGATAGCCCATCTCTGGAATACTTGGTATATACACAGACAATTCTAGTTCTTCCCCATTAAGTTGCTGTAGATCACTAGTTAATAAAGTACCATCCTCATCGTAGGCTCCTACTTCCAATAGTTCGGATCCACCTTTAATTATTATTGTTTCTGATCTTTCCCAAGACAAACTATTAAATAATAGAACGGGTACACCATTGCCGGTAGTGTCTATTCGGCTTTCAAGAAATTGAAGCGCATTTTCCTTCTCACTGTTTCCAATCTTAAATACTTCCTGATAATCCGATTCTGACTTCACATATACATCCGGAATCGATGTCCCAGGGATGATATCGTGGAATTGGTTTAATAATAATAGTTTCCATCCCGCTTCCATATTTTCGACATTTCCTGGAGCCCCATGTAAAGAAGCAAAACTTCTCCAAATTTCAGCATCGCGATATAATACTTCAGCTTTTCGATTCCAACGTTTATTTCTTGCATGAGTTGTATATGTCCCACGATGAAGTTCCAGGTACATGTCACCATGCCAAGTAGGCAATTTTGGGTCTGCTTCTTGAATGCCGTCAAAAAATTCATGGGCAGTACTATAGACACAGCTTGGTAATCCTGGTAGATCGCTCGAGCGCTCTACATATTCAAGCATCTCTTTCGTTACACCGCCACCGCCATCACCATGCCCATACAGTAGCATTTGCTCTGGATGGACTGACTTTTGCTTATAACTATCCCAATGAAGCTGGATTTCCTTCGGATGTGTATATTCATTTACCCCATGATTAACATAGGATATAACACTCGTTCCATCAATGCCAACCCAATTAAAAAGATCATATGGGAAGGCATTCGTATCGTTCCAGTTCATTTTAGTTGTCATAAAATAATCAATGCCTGCTTTACGAAGTAGCTGTGGTAAAGATGCACAATAACCAAATGTATCTGGAAGCCACTCAATTCTTGGCTTTACTCCGAACTCTTCTTGGTAAAATTGCATTCCATAAACAAGTTGTCGTACAAGCGATTCCCCGGATGGTATATTTAGATCAGGTTCCACCCACATCCCGCCAACTACTTCCCATCTTCCAGAAGCAATATGTGCTTTCACCCTCTCATAAATATCCGGGTAATGTTCTTTTATAAACGCATACGCTTGTGGCTGACTTTGCGCATATCCGAATGCCGGAAATTGATCTAATAAAGTACTCATCGTAGAAAAGGTCCGACTACATTTTCGAACAGCTTCCTTTAACGGCCATAACCAAGCTAAATCAATATGTGATTGGCCTACCATATGAATTTTCCCATGAGAATATCCATTTAACTCTTCTAACTTGTTTAATAACCTTGCTTCAATCGATTTTACCCAAGCTTGATCTTTTAGTTTTTGTTCACTTTCATTTAAAACAAGCTCAGAAGTCTCTTTTAAAGCCTTTACAATAAAGGATTGCTTTAAATCACCAGCTGACATTGTTCGTGCCGTTTCAAAATAAACCTTAACCGTGTATAGTAAGCTCTCCACCGCAGCGTTTACACAAATTAAATCACTTTGTAGAAGGATAAGTGGAGCAGGATTATATTCTGCTGGTTCATTTTGATGATTCAATGTATCTACTGGTTGGGCGGCTGGGTTAAACAACTCGATTTTCAGATCATAAGCATGTTTTCCATCCCTATTTTTCGGAAATGGGATATAACTGCGATTCCGATCAATTCCGTGATATGGGACACCATCTATTGATAAAAGACCTTCATGGTGCGTACTTATTTCAGGTTGTCCAACTCTAAATTCTACTCCGACAGGATGATCATCCCATTCAGTTGGAACAGTAATAGACTGTTCTAAAAACATTGTTACTCCTGTAGTAATTAACTGATCTCCTACGTTAATTATTTCACTCTCTGGGTCTTCATACATATATTTAACAGGTTCCGTATATTGAGCTCGTCTAGCTGCCCATGAACCAATAATTAATGTTTCTAGCCTTTGATGTCCACTTAAATGATGAATAAAACGATTAATTCTTTGCAATGTTGATAACTTCCTTTATATGTTTTTAGGGAAACTGTTTATATAGTTCAATTAAATCGAAACACATGTGCAATTGGAGCATGTTCTCCCAATTCAGTTTCAGGAAGTTCAATGAATATTCCTTCATTCGATGAAGTATATTTAATATTTTCAGATCCTCCGACAATATCAATACTATTCACTTTGTCAGTGTATGGGATAAAAATTTCCTGTTTAATAGGTGTATCTTCGTTTTCATACATATAGAAGCAGTAAACAGTTTCGGCTTTACGTGTGAATGCAATATTCTCCTTATAGTATGGAGAACACAGTCTTGTTCCATATACGGCTTCCCCATAAACTTTCAACCAAGCACCCATTTCTTTCATTCTAGTAATCGCTCCACGAGGTAGTCGGCCATCTGGTTGTGCGGCGACATTTAAAGCCAAGTTTCCACCTTTGGAGATTACTTCAATCAACAATTGGATGAGCTCACGTGTGGGTTTATAATCATCCTCATAGCGGAATGAGAATGCTGATCCCATCGTAATACAACTTTCCCACGGCACATCCATTGGATTTTGTGGAACAGCTTGCTCAGGTGTAATAATATTTTCATAAGGTCCACCTATTAGACGGTCAGCTGAAAGTAACCACGGCTGTTTTTCGCGCGCCTTATCAACTAATTCACCAAGACGAATATCTTGCTTACTTCTTGGTGAAACCCAGCCTGCATCAAGCCAAAGCACTTCTACCCTTCCGTAATCCGTTAATAATTCCAACATTTGCTCATGAGTAAATTGAACAAATTCCTCCCAAAACTCAGGATGTTCTATTGGATCATAAGATGGGCCACGCCACATCTCTGTTCCACGTTCCATTCCTGGTTTCCAATATGTAGGTGTATGCCAATCTGCTTTTGAGAAATAGGCAGCAACCGGCAAACCTTTTGCGCGGAAAGCATCAAAAGCATGTTTTACAATATCAGCATATTTATGCGTATGAAAAGGAGAGCTGGGATCTGTTATTTTATAATCTGTTGTCTTTGTATCCCACATGCAAAAGCCATCATGATGTTTTGTAGTAAATAAAAAGTATTTGAAGCCGCCCTCTTTTGCCAATTCCGCCCATTCATCCGGCTGAAAGCGGACCGGATTAAAACTTTTATTCAGATCGAAGTACTGCTTTTTAAAAACCTCTGCATCAGACTCCCAGTCAACATCCTCCCTAGACCATTCAGCATCATGATCACTTAATGCCCAAGACTCTACTAACCCTAATTGAGAATAAGGTCCCCAATGCATCATAAAGCCAAGCTTTTGATCCTTAAACCATTCTATTTGCTCTAAAAGTACAGGATCTTCAGGCTTTACCCATCCTTTTTCATTGCTAAAATGGTGGACACCATTCTCTACTACTTTTTCCTCTTTTTCTGCTAATGCTTCAGTATTATTTTCAGCCATGAAATTACCTCCAAATAACTATTGTATATAGAACTTTCTCATAGTCATTTTAGATTCCTTTTCATTGCTTTGTAAATGTGTAAATTCCGCTCACTTTGAAAACCCTTTCTATTTCCTTTTTCTTAAAAAGACATGATCTACATAGTTATGTAAGATATTACACAGTCGTAGTGTCTATATACGCCAATACTGTAGGGGAAAGTGACTTGACATTCTTTTTTATCTTCCCTACCATTAAGGAAGACATAATGTAAAATACACTTCATAGAAAATTGGTGATAGATATGATTAATACAAGAGGCTTAGCAGGGGTATTTTTCGGCGTTTCGGAATGGATTTTCAGAGTGATGTATGTACATATTCTCTGGGTAGTATTCACTATTTTAGGACTAGGTATCTTTGGCTTTATGCCGGCAACATCAGCGGTTTTTTCGGTTATAAGAAAGTGGCTAATGAAAGAAGATGACATCTCCATCTTCCCTTATTTTTACCAAACTTATAAAAGTTCTTGGAAAAGCTCCAATCTGATAGGGCTAGTGATGTTAATCATCGGTGGCTTTCTTTATATAGACATTAAGGTTTCGCAAGAATTCTTGAAATTTGCCCCATTACATATATGTTTACTAATAATTAGCTTTGTCTTTTTCTTGACTTGTCTATACCTTTTCCCGGTTTTTTCTCACTACAAATTAAAGCCCTTACAATATATTAAACAATCATTCTTGCTTGCTTTTTCTCAGCCTTTATATACAATTTCAATGCTTCTTTGGGTTTCATGTGCTTATATCATTTATATTAAGATTCCTGTTGTATACTTTTTTATGGGCGCTTCGATATTGTCTTACCCAATTATGTGGTTCAGTTTAATGTCCTTTAATAAACTGGCGAAAAAGCAAATTCAATAATTTTAGAGAGAATATGTAGCAAGGAGAAGAAATTCCTATGAAAAAAAGATCGACTTCCAGATTGCAACTATCTTATATTATTTCATATATGTTAATTTTTATTGTCCCTTTCTCAATTATGTCACTGATCTTCTATTATAATTCAGTTAATAGTTTGAGAGATGAAATTGAAATATCCAATATAAATAACCTCAGAAACATTAAAAATATTGTTGATGATCGCATGAAAGAATTAAATGAAATCGGTGCTCTCATCTCTTATGATCCTAAATTATCGCCTTATCGTGTCAGTATGAATGAGTTCCGCCCTGAAGCAATTGATGAACTAAAAAAATACAAAGAAAACAGCGCCATTATCGATGAACTATACTTATATTATTTTAATCAAAATGAGATATTTTCAGCAGACGGTCATATGTCGGTTGATACCTTTTTAGAGTACCAATCTAGTTTACAAATTGCAGACAAAGACTTTTTTACCGAGAATTTAAGTAATATAAATATTCCAATAATTTCTACCTATGTTAAACCATTTGATGATAATCCAGCTTTTGTTTATCCTCTTCCACCCGGACCTGTTAGTTCTTTTGGTGTTGTCCTTATGAAATTGGAAGATACCTTTTTTAAAAATATGATTAATAATATTTTAGGCAGTTATGAAGGAATTGTGTTTATCTTCGATCAAAATAACGAAGTCATAGCTACCTATTCCAACGATAGTACCAAACTAAATGTAGTTAATGTGAAAAGTATTCTTGACAAAAATGCTAGTATTAGTGAATTAACTATTGATAAAGTAAATTATTCAATTTTAAAGGTTAAATCTGATACAAGTAATTGGTCCTATGTAACTGCCTTGCCTACAAATCAGTTTTTCAGTAAAGTATCAGAATTCAGAACATTCATGTTGCTTATTTTTTTATTTATAGTTATTGTCGCTTCCATCCTTTCGATATATATTGCACTTAGACAATATCATCCTATTGAAAAAATGATAGATATCGTAAAACGAAAAGACAATACATATCCACTTAGCAATAAAAATGAACTTGATAACTTGCGTATCATTATTGAAAACTTATATGCAAAACATGAAGATTTAAACAATAAATTTGTAAAACAAGAGCCTTTAGTTCGTGATCAATGTTTAATCACCCTTCTTCAAGGTCATACCAAGGCTGTTAATCAATCTAAGGAATTGTTTCATTCACTTAATCTACATTTTACGGGAGATTATTCCTTTGTGTTCGTTACATCCTTTTCAAAAGAACAATTAAGTGATATTGATATGAGGCAATTGGATTTAGCATCTAGTCAATTATTGCAGGATGCAAGGTTATATAGTGTAGAGTTAATAAATGAAAAAGTAATCGCCTACATCATTAATGGAAACATGAATAAAAAAGAGGAGAAGAAAAAGTTTCTATCCCAATTTATGCAACTACTGATGGCTAATGAAAAAAATCTATGTATAGGCGTTGGCAAAACGTATCCAGGGAAGGAATCGATTAATCGCTCTTTTATTGAAGCATCTGCGGCTTTTGAACATGGGACAGCGAATCAAATTAGAGGAGTCATACATTTTGAGGAAATCAAAGAACAGCAAGAAACAATGTGGCTTCCCAAAACTCATTTACTTAAATTAACTCAAAGTTGCAAACAAGGGAATCCCAAAATTGCAAACGAAGCGATCAAATCACTAATTGCGTGGCTAAGTGATGCACCTATTCATTTGGTCAAACATATGCAATACGACATTATCAACACAATCATCAAAACCGCAAGCGAAACCGGTATTTCTATTAATCTAAAGAAAGCAGATTATCATTTTGATGTAGGATCATTCAAACAATTTGAAAGCGATTTAGCCGAATTAGCAAAAGAAGTTTGTTTAGAAATATCACAAAAGAAAGAAAACCAAAAGAATCAATTGCAAATTGATATATTAACATATATTAATAATCATTTTCAAGACTATGCTTTAAGCCTTGAAAACATGGCACAAAATTTCAATCTATCTGCTTCTTACTTAAGTAGATTTATCAAAGATGAGACACAAAAGACATTTTCCCAATATGTTTGGGAATTGCGGCTCGCTGAGGTAAAGAAACAATTAATCGAAACCAACTCTCCAATTAAGGAAATTATCTCCGAAGTTGGTTATATTGACGCTCCAAACTTCACTAGAAAATTCAAAAACTCAGTTGGATTAACACCTAGTGAGTATCGGAATATACACTCTAAAGCAAAATAGGTTATTCTAAAACTATATAAATTGTTTCCACCAATTAGTAATCTTGAGCTGATAGCGCCTGAAGTTGGACAAAGAAGCACTTCTAGTCAAATTAAATTTATAATAATTTTATGCTTTCTTTTCTTTTAAAATAGATCCTAAACTCCTCTAGTTTATCTCTGAAGTTAGGATCTATTTAATTTTCTATACTGCCCTGGCGGAACGCCTTCTATCTGTTTGAATTTCCGAGTGAAATTGGCAACATCCTTGTATCCTACATTCATTATTATTTTTTCAATTGTTTTATCCGTCTCTCTTAATTGTTTTTTCACTTCGCTCATTCGGAGTTTCACTACATATTGTGTAAATGTTTCACCAGTTTGTTCTTTTATAAATTTACTTAGATAAGGAATCGACAATTCAAATTTTGTAGCAATTACTTCCAGACTTAAGCCATACTCTTTATAATGTGAATCAATATAATCCATTATCCCTATTCGTAATTTTTCATTATGGCTTTCTTTTTTTGCCTCAACCTTTTTACAAATTTGTAATATAACCGTTGTAAGTCGATTATTTAATTGCTCAACCGAATTAAAATCAGCAATACCTTTGAAATCCCCAAAATCCTCCGTCATTCCCAATTCTATTCCTGTTTTGATAACTGTGTTTGTAATATCGAAACAAATACATTTTAATACATGTATTGATAACTCTGTTTTGCCTAAACTAGCAAATATATTTTGCAATGTTTCTATCGCGACAACTTGATCACCCTGTTTCAAACTTTGAGCAAGTTTTATTTGGTCTTCCTTCGGATAACCTAATGATTTTTCGGTTGAAGATCCTAATTCTTCAAAGTAAACAATGCTGCCTTGTGGTACTGAAAGTTTATATTCCATTGTAGCAAGCGCTTCAATATATGAACGATTAATAAAACTTTTTTTATCGTATATGGTTCCAACTGCAACGATCAAAGGATCTGTTAATGAAGTTTTCTTTATATATTGTTGGATTTGCCTAGCAAATATTCGCCGTTCCTTTTTTACATTTTCAGTCTTCTTATTAATATTGATAATTAGGGCAATTGCATCATTATAAAGTAAATCAACCCCATATGCTGTCGCATTCGAGAAAGAAATTTCCGATAACAAATTTATTAAATGCTCTCTTTTTTTTATATATTCTTCCTCACATCCTACTTCTGCCAATTCAATAATAGCAACAAAATAAAACCCATCATTCATTTTAATATTTAGCGCATGCAGCATTGAATATATCTCTGAATTATTTTGGAAATCTCCCTTTAGCAATTTTGCCAATAACTTTTCCTTTGCGTACGGCATTTGTAAATCCAATGTTTCCGTTATGCTTTTATGGTCTTTATATATACTAGTAATCCTATTTCGTATGGATTCTATTTCATTTTTCCCATCCAAGACAGTGTCTTTCCGATCATTCATTTTTGTTAATTCAAATAAACTTTGAATTGGCTTATATTGTTTTTGACCAAATAAAAACGCGATCACAAAACCTAGTAACAATAAACTGATTAGAAGTAACACAATGAATGTCTCCATATGAACAACCCGTTCAAAAAATTGATTAGTATTCATTATTGTAAAAAAGGTCCAACCGCTGACTTCCGATTTAACCGATACTACTGAATATTCTTTTCCCTTTAGCTGAATTTTATTAACCCCTTGCGTATTAAGAATTGACTCATCCAGGTTATCCAGTTCTATTTTCTGATCATTCATTGCTGATACAATCATATGGCTGTTTTCATCGAGAATGTACGTATTTCCTTGATAGTCACCTAGAATATTTTCAATAAGATTTGTTAATACAGTTTCTTCAACGAAGTACATAACAGTTCCGTATGGTTGGGGGTTATTTGGGGCGATTGGGTATAAAAAGGCAATAATCCTGTCATGAACACTTTTATTAAGAGTGACATCCCCAGCTGGTTTGATCATCGCCTTGGTGGTATACAAATCGCTGACCAGGTCCTCTTTCTCCCATTTTTTAAATTGATACATTTTTTGAGTCAAGGTATCCAAAGAGGATAAACCATTGGAGGAATATATATAATTTTCATTGTCATAAAAGTAAACAAATATTTCTTCTATGATCGAACTGTTGTCCTTATACTTTTTTAATTCTTCCCTTGCTTCTCCGCTATAATAATCATGACTCATCATATAAGGCGTTAAACGAGGATCATGCGATATCCTGAATGTTATTTTTTCAAATTCATTCATGCGCTCATTAGTCATATTTTCGATCTGCTTTAATTTATTTATATTAGACTGTTCAATTTCCATACGCAGGCCTGATACAGAATTATGATAAATAAAAACACTCATGAATACGACAGGAATTAGAAATACCAACAAATTAGATATAACATATTTATAGACTAATCGGTTCTTTAACTTTTTACTCCTAAAAAACACTTTAATCTTCCTCCTTCCTACTTGGAAGTCTTAGGTTGAATTCTTGCCTTCTATTCCACTAAATGCACGGTAGGCAAACCACATAAGCGGATACGCGATAATGGCAGAGCCTGCAAAAAACAGAAGAGGCGGTATCAAGTTGAATAAATAATAGAGAAGGACTAAGCTAACTATCATTGCTATTGTCTCAAACGGTCTGGCAAGTGAAATAAGAAAAGATTGTTTTATATATTTAAATATTCTGAAATCGTATCGTACAAAAACAGGGAAATAGTATAATACTGTGATAAAGTATAAAAAGCAAACAACCAGGAGAACTGCATGAATATAGAATGATTGTATCATTTGTTTAGAAATTGTTAAATCAATATATAAAAATATTCCTAAACTAGCCATTAGCAGCCCTAGAACATTTGACTTTAGAAAATACTTCTTATAAGTCGAAAAAAAGGTGTAAAAAATAGAGGTTTCACGATCACCCTCTATCGATTTACGAATCACGGAAAACAATGCTGTCGTAGCTGGCATGACCCCAAATAATACGAATCCTAATAGCGTGAAAAGAACCCAAAGTATATGCAAATACATGACTTTTGCCAACCAACTTCCAATATCGTAAATCCATTTTAATATACCATTTAAATTTAACATAACTAGCATTCTCCTCTATATCCCCATATATAAGTGAGGGTATCCACCTTTGATGCTCAGTATAAAACACACATCCCTCACCTTATTTGCCATAAAAATCACGAGAAAAAAGAGAAGAATGTGTTAATATGATGCAAATTAAAAGACAATTCAACGTTTCAAATGTTCATCAACAGTATATTAATCTTTTCTTTTTCTATTTCTCTTATCTTCAAATAGAGACTTTTTTCATATCTTCATTCCATTTTAATAGATCTTCTTTCATTTGTTCTACTAATTCTTGATTTTGCTCAGCAAGGTTTGTTCGTTCACTTGGATCATCTTTCAGATCAGATAAATGAATACTAGACTCAACCTTAGTATCAAAATCTAGTTTCCCATTTAATACGAGTTTCCAATTCCCTTGTCTGACAGCTAGTTGCTCATTATATTCCCAAAAAACTTGTTTATGTGGGCTTATTCCATCTCTTGTTACCATTTCAACAATGTCTTTACCGTCAAAGGCATCTTCTGAGTATGGCTCTTTAGCTAATGACAAGAAAGTCGGAAAGATATCCATCATTACTCCAAGTTCTTCTGATATCTGTCCCTTCGATATGACCGCAGGGTAACTTAAAATTGCAGGTTCTCGGATTCCTCCATCAAATAAACTAGCTTTATGGCCCCTGAATATACCGGCACTTCCTCCGTAATAACGATCTTCTGTTCCATCTAGCCAATTCCGTACTTCAGCCGAAGGACCATTATCGCTAGAGAAGAAAATTACTGTATCTTCGTAGTTTCCTGTCTTTTTGAGGGTGTCAACAATATGACCAACCCCCTCATCCATAGCAGCGATCATAGCCGCCATCACTTGACGGTCCCATGGTAGATGTGAAAAACGTTCCATATACGTGTCTGGAGCATGCATTGGGTAATGTGGAGCATTATAAGGTACATACATGAAAAATGGGTTCTCTTGATCTTCTTGTTTTTCAATAAATGTAACAGCCTTTTCTGTAATCAATTCTGTCAAATATTCGCCGTTACTCCACACTTCTTGCTCATTATGCCAAAGATCATGTACTGGTGGGCTTTCATAATAAAAAATATGTGAATAGTAATCAACACAGCCAGCACGAAAACCAAAAAATTCGTCAAAGCCATGTGCATTCGGCCCAGTATCTAAGGAAGCACCCAAATGCCATTTACCAAACATAGCAGTGTTATAGCCGATTGATTTTAGTTTTGTTGCAAGGGTCTCAGTAGTCGTTGGCAGTCCCGTTGCTCCTCTTTTTCCACTAAGTATACTGGTTATCCCAGTTTTTGAAGGGTATTGGCCAGTTAACAAAGAAGCACGTGATGGCGAACATACTGGGGAATTCGAATACCAATTCGTGAACTTAACACCTTCTTCTGCTAGTTTATCAAGATATGGAGTTTTCACATGTTCCGATCCGTAACATCCCAAGTCACCATATCCCAAATCGTCACAATAAATAATAATAAAGTTTGGCTTTTTCAAAACGTTAACCACCTTCACTTTCTTAAGAGAAACTTTCTACTATATCTAATTTATTTTGTCGTCACATGCGTAGATCTTTGTATTGCCCTAAAACCCGATCATTATGTTTTTCCATCCACGTTGCCAAAAGTTCTCTCATTGATAGGAGGATGTTATTAAACGTAGGATTATCGACCTCGTTTATCATTTCATAGGGATCATTTTGTAGATCATATAATTCATCTGTATCTCCACAATTAAAAACATATTTTATATGCCCTTTTCGGATCATACGCTGAGTATACAGAATTTCAGAAAGTCCATTTCCTTCAGTGACAATATGATCAGGCCAATCACTAACATTTTCATTATTTACTAGAGGAACAAACGACCTTCCATCACGATGTGCCTCCTCCTTAGATATTCCAGCCCAATCTAATATACTTGAGTAAAAATCACAGGTTCCAACAAAACGCTCTTCGTATCTTGTCTGTTCCATTTTATTTTGGGGCTTAACAATAAGTGGAATATGGCAAGTTTCCTCGTACATAAAGAAATTTTTATCACATAATCCACCGTGGATACCTAAGGATTCTCCATGATCCGCGGAAAAGATAATGATTGTATTATCATACAGATTATGCTCTTGTAAATAAGCGAGTAATCGACCAATTTGCTCATCAATCAAACTTGTATTAGCAAAATAATGCTTTACATACGGCTCAAACGTTTTCCATTCATTAGACTTTGCCCTTTTCAAGTTATGAATGGCAGGCTTATTAGTAGTAGATTCTTCATAAAAATTAGTCCATGGTTCAATGTCCATATCACGATAAAGATCTAAATGTTTAGTTGGAGCAACATATGGTTCATGCGGACCCCAAAAGTTTAATTGAAAGTAAAAGGGATCCGATCTTTGACGGAATTGATCAATATAATGAATCGCCTGGTCTGTTAAAAAGTATTCTACAGTTGTTTCAACCGGAGAAACGACTTCTGCCGCCCAATGCCCTTTGTAATGGCCAGATATTTTATTTTCCAGCTTAACTTCTAGCCTTTTTTCATTTAAATATTCTTGGTATTGAGAATATGTATGCCCGCCACCACCATGTCCAGGAAAATCATCACCTTCATATCCAACCTCAGTAGGTCCGGGTCCAAGGTGCCATTTCCCTGTATAACCAATGCTGTAATTTTGCTCTTTCAGTTTGTTGCTGAGCAACTTTGGTGAATTCGGTAAGGCGTCATATTTACACCCTGGTTCAGAAGTATTGTTTCTCATTTCATGATTATGAGGATACAATCCAGTTTGAAGTGATGCACGGGCTGGTGTACAAACAGGGCAACTAGCATATGCATTATTAAAGACAACACTTTCCTCTACCAGACGGTCTATATTTGGTGTTTTACTTACTTTTCCTCCATAAGCTTTTAAAGTATCAATACGCTGTTGATCCGTTAAAATAAAAATAATATTCGGCTGTTTATTAAGCATTATTCTTCCTCCTTTTTTTGGTAGTCATATACAATCTTATCAAATAGAGTCTGTATATTGCCAATCTTTTTATCATTGTAAAATTGTACTTTTAACCATTTGGATAGATACATATAGTCAAATATTTATATTTTGAAAAACAATGAAATCCTTTGCATTAATAAACAGGATTTGTTAAACAATATTGTTACGATTTTTGGCCCATTCATGAGAAACCACAGTTTCTCTCACCTATCAGCCTGCTGAAAAGTGGCTTTGGGCCATGAGCCAAAAATAAACAGTATAATATAACATCATAACTAATAAAAAAGAGCACATGTAAATGATTTTCATAGCTTACTTGATATGTGCTCCATCAGTAATATAGACAGTTTACAGTTTGAAATTTAAGAGCACCGATCTATCCCACTTACTGTTTTCAAACATTTAATCTATTCTAACTATTTGCCCAACGGTCGTAAGCGTCTTGATAAATCTTTATATATTCATCGATATTCATTTTCTGGATCGTTTGCACATATTTATCCCAATTAGATAACGGTTCTACACCAGTGATGAATTTTGCTTCCATTTGCTCTACATACGATTGCAGGTCTACCTCAATGGTATTGATTTTCTTCTGTTCCTCTTTCGTTAAATAAACGAGAGGAAATGGCACTTCTGCATATGGTTCAATTTTTTCTTTTGTTTCGGAACCAATAAACTTGTCAAAATCTGTGTCTTCTTTTCCACCAATAGGAACAACTAGGCCAGGTGCAGAAATCCCATAATTAGGTGTTAATGTTCCCCGATAATCTTCAGATGTTTTATAACCTTCTGGTGCATCGAGCCACTTTTTAGTGCCTGCTTCTTCATCTATCCACTCCCAAAGATAACCTTCAGGTCCCTGAGCTAAAAATTCAAATCCTTCCTGTGAATAAAAATAATCAATCCACCTAATCGTTGCTTCCGGATTAGAGTTATTTTTAGTGATTGAGAAAGTTCCCCTTGCAATTGCTGGATTGCGTGGTATAACTGGTTCATCGGAAAAAGAACTAGTTAACGGGTAAAACATCGGATTATTATCTGCGTCTTCTTCTGATTCGCCTGTAGTAAAGAATGAAAACCAATCTTGGAACAATCCTAATCTATTTTCTTGTCCCTTTGCTTTTTTCTGCTCACTTGATTGAGAGAATACTTCTGGGTCCAGCAGTTCTTCCTTAAAAAGTTTATTCATAAATGTAATATATTCTTTATAATTATCAGTTATTGGGGTATATCTTACTTTTCCATTGATTTCATCAATACCCCATTCTTTCAAACCAAAAGCACCCATCAGCCATGCACGAGTATGCTGCTCTTTGACATCAGACAACGGGATTTCGTCAGCTTTGCCATTCCCATTCGGATCATCCGTTTTAAAGCGCTTTAATAATTCATAAAATTCATCTGTTGTTTTAGGCAGTTCTTTAACTCCCAAAGCGTCCAGCCACTGTCCATTATACCACATTGGTCCCATCTTCCAGCTGGCGGTGGGTCCCTTAGAAACTCTTGGTAATGAATAGATATGGCCATCAACTGTTGTCACTGATCTCAGTAAATCAGGATTTTTTTCAAACATTTTTTTTATATTTGGGGCATATTTATCAATAAGATTTTCTAAAGGAATTAAAATTCCTTGTTCTCCATAATCAACTTCCATTCCCGGAGTTAAATTGTTTGAACCCGCACCATAGATGACATCGGCTATATCCCCACTGGCGAATGCCAAATTTAACTTTGTTTGAAAATCACTAACTGGCGGTGTATCAAATCGAAAATGAATATTAGTCATCTCTTCGTACTTTTGCAATACAACCATGTCTTTCCATTCTGCAAGTCCAGTGCTAGGTCCCATCATGGTCAATTCTATTTTTTCATCGACAATCGGAAATCCTTCTTTATTTATCTCAACATTTGCAGATTTTGACGATTTCTTTTTTTCTCCATTTCCTGATGAACAAGCACTTAGCAGCAATATCACTGAAAATGTGCATGTAAGGAGTAGCTTTAATGATTTCTTCATCCATAAATCCCCTTTCAATAATGAATACTGATTTACATATATAGTTACGTTTCATCAAATGAAGTGTACCACCCCCTAATCTTTTCCTTATACTCTTTGAACATCCTCTTTTAGCGGAATTTAACCTTTAAGTGATCCAATCATCACTCCCTTAACAAAATAGCGTTGGAGAAATGGATAGACGATGATAATAGGTAAGGAGGATACAATCATCACTCCATATTTGATAACCGCTGCCAACTGCTGTTTACTATGCATTGCTTCAGCCATGCTACCGGTCATTTCTGTTGATTGCGATGACATTTCCTGTAATACAAGAATTTCCCTTAAAACCAATTGAAGTGGATACAAAGTCTTATCAGATAGATAAATTAATGCGTTAAAGTACCCATTCCAGTGGCCAACTCCGTAAAAAAGTGCCATAACAGCTATGATTGGAGCAGATAAAGGCAAGATAATTTTTATAAACATTGTGAAATTGGAGCAACCGTCAATAATTGCGGATTCTTCCAGTTCTTTCGGGATTGATGTTTGAAAAAACACTCGTGCGACGATGATATTCCAAACAGCTGCAGCATTTGGTAAAACCATAGCCCATATAGTGTCGATAAGACCCACGTTTTTTACGACTAAATATGTTGGAATTAGCCCTCCACTAAAGAACATCGTAAGTACAAACATTCCCATGAAGAAATTTCTGCCCGCAAAATCTTTTCGTGAAAGGGCATATGCTGCCGGAATGGTAATAGCTAAATTAATTAATGTACCAAGAACAGTATAAAAAATGGTATTTAAGTATCCTTTCCAAATGTTATTATTGTCAAAAATAAGCTTATATCCGTCAAAAGTTATTTCTTTTGGAAAAAGCCACATATCTCCTGAATTTACAGCTGATGGAGCACTTATTGAAGCACTTACAATATAGATTAAAGGATAAAGAACAAAGCCCATTGCAAGAGTTAAGAACGTATAATTTAATACTTTAAATACTTTATCTTTTTTTGTTTCTTTTATTGCATTCCCCATATGTTTTTACCCCCTTACCATAGACTCGTTTCACTTGTCTTCCTTGCGATTCGGTTTACCATTACAAGTAATACGGCGTTAATAACTGCATTGAACAAACCTACCGCTGCTGCAAAACTATATTGAGCATTCAATAAACCTGACTCATAAACAAATGTTGCGATGACATTTGAAGATTCAAGATTGAGAGCATTTTGCAATAACAATATTTTTTCAAAGCCCATGGCCATTATATTTCCTACGTTTAAAATCAGCAGAATCACCATTGTTGGAACAATTGCAGGTATGTTAATATGCAGAATACGCTGAAGACGGGTTGCTCCATCTACAATAGCTGCTTCATGATGCTCAGGACTTACACCTGAAAGAACAGCCAAATAAATAATAGTTCCCCAACCGGCGCTTTGCCATACACCTGATAATACATATACTGTTTTAAACCATTTGGGATCTGTCATAAACGGAATAGGCTCAAAACCGAACAGTTGTATTATATGATTGATAAGACCTGTTGTTGGGGATAGAAAAGAGATGATCATTCCGGCCATAACAACAACGGATATAAAATGCGGTGCATATGTTACAGTTTGCACTGTTCTCTTATATAAACCATCCTTAGCTTCATTTAATGACAAGGCCAAAATAATCGGTAACGGAAAACCAATAATTAGCTCATATACACTAATTCCTAGTGTATTCTTAATTAAATCCCAAAAATAAAACGACTTAAAAAATCTAGTAAAATGTTCAAATCCTACCCATTCGCTATCCCATATTCCCAATGTCGGAATGAAATCTTTAAACGCAATTTGGACTCCGTACATTGGAATGTAGTGAAAGATCAAAAAATATAAGAAAGCCGGCAAAACAAATATGTATAATTGCCAATTTTGCAAGACTTTTCTATATAATGATTTAGACGTTTGTCTTTTAAGTTTTTTCCTTTGCTGTGGATCAGTAGCTAAACTCGTGCTCATCGCATATACCTCCTCATTCATATGTAAGTGTTTTCATTACAGCTGTAGTTTCATTCTATTTTTTTTGACTACTTGTTAGCAATATGTTGTTTTTAATGATAGTAGCTATCATTGATGATGATACCCCTACTTACCGTGAAGTCATTGGCTTTTCCAATTGGTCATATGTGAATTTTAATAAAGTATGTATAAATTAATATTACTGTTTTAGTAGATGTTAAAAGTCTGGTAAAATGGCTTTATGTCATTCTCAGCGTGCTTCTCACTCTTATTGGTTGGAAAGGATTTTGCCCCAATTAACGGTTCTAGGAAGCGCTGTAGCTAGACACATAAATACTTTTGTAAAACTTTTTCCTTTTTATCTTACAAAAATACCCCTAAATTCAACATTTGAATTTAGGGGTCCACTAGATAGTTACTTTTCACCTTTTAAACAATAAGTTGTTGCGAAGGGCTGGTCTTAGTCCGATTACTCCTAAGCCATGCCCCTGAGTACAAAAACTCCAGTGCCTATAAGTTAGTGTAAATAACGCCTTTATTCTAAAAATTTGATTACTAATTTCGTTAGTTTAAGAACTATTTCCGTCACTTTAGGGCTTTATTCCGTAAGACCGCTCGGCAAAAACTGTGAACTGATTAACGATCAAATGCTTCCTGATAGATCTCTAAATATCGTTCTAGTTGAAGCCCTTTGAAGCCTTTAATATATTTATTCCAATCCTTATCGATATCCTGAGTGCCTGTTACGAATTGGGCTAGATTTGACTCGATGTAGTCGGAAATTGTTGTCTTTAACTGAGCAGCTTCACTGGAATCTTCCAAATTGATGAATATTCCTTTTGGATATGCTTCAGTTGTCCCATAAGGTTCATAATTTTCTTTTGTCTCTTGATGAAGTCTAGTTCCGTAACCATCGTTAGATAGCGGATCTTCTGGAGCTGTAAATGATGCTCGGTACTCGAATGTACGTAAGGAAGGACCAATTTGCTCCCATCCGTTATTATGGGTTTGAGCCGCTTCTACAGGAAGTTGAGTATATTTCGCTTGTTTTCCATTATAGTCAAGCTCTCCTTCTTCTGCTTTGCGCCATCCCGAACCTTCTGGTCCATATTCTTGTAACAGTACGGCTTCTTCTGTAAAGAGGAAGTCGACTAGTCTAATCGCTGCGATTTGTTGCGCTTCCGTAGCCTTATTCGTCAATGCAAATTGGCCACTTGTTACACTTTCTTGAACATTTGCTTGTTGTACACCTTCAGGTCCTTTTAATGGTGCCACTGTTACATATTCCTTATGTCGTGGTGTTTTATCATCCGGTGAAAGTGCATAGCTTAGCAGCGCTGTTGTTATTGAACCCATAATATTATCTGGATCACGATTTGCGAGTTGATTAACAGCATCCGCATTTTGTGTAAATGCACCCATATCTATAAGCCCTTCAGAATATAATTTATTCATAAAGCGGAGGCCTTCTTTCCACTCATCCGTATTCGCCGCTAAAGAAACTTTTTTGTCTTTAACACGAAGGAAGGTATCAGCGTCATTATAAATAAATGGATTCATCAGATAGGCTGCAAAAGTGCCCCCCCACATTGTTTCTTCCGTTGCAGCTGTTAACGGAACTTCATCTGCTTTTCCATTTCCATTCGGATCTTTTTCTTTAAATGCCTTTAATACGGTATATAATTCATCTGTCGTTGTTGGCACTTCAAGTCCTAAATTATCGAGCCATGTTTTGTTCATCCAATATTTATTTGGGTACGTACAATGATAGCATTCATTCACCATTGGGATTGAGTATATATTTCCATCAGGCGCTGTAATCGATTTAGATAAATAATCAAGTGACTCCATTGCCTTTTTTACATTTGGGGCGTACTTGTCAATCAGGTCATTCAATGGTAAAAATACACCTTGTTCACCATATCTCATTTGCTCATCTGGTGTTAGAGTTCCGTGAAGGATGACTTCTGGGTAATCACCGCTTGCAAGCATTAATTGCTTACGATCATTCAATGCATCATTTGGGACAAGATCCCAATCAATGTGTATATTTGTCTTTTCTTCTAGCCATTTCGTATACAAGTTTGTATCCATATTCTCAATACTTGCATATTGAGGCGCAAACATCCGAAGTGTCATTGTTTCGTCTACAATCGGTAATTTTCCAACCGGATTTACTGACACATCCTCTTTGCTTGCATTTTTTTCACTTTCACCAGTCTTCTCATTCGAACTACAAGCTACAAGAAATATCATCATCATTGCTATAATACCAATAAACAAAATTGCCTTCTTTTTCATAGATAATACCTCCCCTTTTTGATTTTACATTAGTTTGACTTCATTCATACATTCAAATACTTATTCATCCCCCCTTTCAATGAGTAATTAGATATCTACCAATCTTCCTATCCTTTTAACGAACCAATCATCACACCTTTTGCAAAGTGCTTCTGAACAAATGGATAAATCACAAGAACAGGTACACTGGCTACAACTATTAATGCATATTTAAGCTGCTCTTTTAAACCAGACTGAGCAAGCACTTGATCAACATTTGCCAACATTGAAGGGTCAATTGTATTTAAAACGAGAATTTCTCGAAGAATTAGTTGCAACGGAAATAAGTTTGGATCCCTTAGGAAAATCAACGCTTGGAAATAGGCATTCCAATGCCCAACCGCATACATTAGGGTCATTACCGCAATAATAGGTTTTGACAAGGGCAAAACCACGCTTGTAATAAAGCGAAAGTCCGTACAACCATCGATTTCTGCTGCTTCAAAGAGGTCATCCGGTATCGTAGTTTGGAAAAATGTTCTAGCAATAATCACTTGAAATACAGCTAGTGCCCCAGGTAAAATCATCGCCCATGGCGTATTAAGTAATCCCAATGATTTTACAACAAGGTAATAGGGAATAAGTCCGCCATCAAATAACATTGTAAAGACGAGTATTGCCATAATTAGACCCCGCCCGTAAACCGTCTTTCGTGATAATGGATAAGCAATCATGACTGTCAAAACGACATTAACTAGTGTACCAAGCACCGTATAAAATAGTGAGTTCCTAAAACCAATTAATATATTTGGGTTGTTGAATACCGCTTTATATCCTGCTAGCGAAAAATCAACTGGGAACAGCCAAACCTTTCCTGCTACGACTGCACTTGGGTGACTAAAGGAGGAACTGACAATATTAAGTAAAGGTAGAAGTATAACTACTAATACAATAAATAAAAACAAATATACACCAGCAAGAAATAGACGATCGCTGTTTGATTCACGAATTGCAGTTTTTTTCTTAGCCATTTTTTTCACCTCTTACCATAGACTGTTTTTCGATACTTTTTTCGCAATATAATTGACTAATACTAGTAAAATTAAATTGACCACTGAATTGAATAATCCTACTGCTGCTGAGAAGCTAAAATTAGATTCTAATAACCCTACTTTATATACATAGGTTGAAATAACTTCTGACGTTTGGACATTCAATGAATTTTGCATCAGGTAAATCTTTTCAAATCCGATCGCCATCATATTCCCAATATTTAAGATAAGGAGAATGACAGTCACTGGGAGGATGCTAGGTAGGTCTATATTCAAAATCTTTTGAATTCTTGAGGCGCCATCCATTTTGGCTGCTTCATAAAATTCAGGGTTGACACCTGCCAAAGCTGCAAGATAAATAATTGCTCCATACCCCGTGTGTTGCCAAACGTCGGAAAACACATAAATTGATTTAAATAGACCTGGTTCGCCCATAAAGTTCTTTGGGTCCACCCCAAATATGCCAAGTATACTGTTGACGATTCCGGTATTAGGAGACAAAGCAACGATAATGATCGAAACCATAATAACTGTTGAAATAAAATAAGGCGCATATGTAACCATCTGAACCGACTTTTTAAAAAGTCCTTGGCGTACCTCATTTAAAGCAAGTGCCAATAAGATTGGTGCCGGAAAACCTATTAGCAGTCCGTAAAGGCTTAACCCAAGCGTGTTACCGATAATAGTCCAAAAGTGAGGTAGATTAAAAAATTGCGTAAAGTATTTGAAACCAACCCACTCACTACCCATTATTCCTTTTATGACGTTGTAGTCTTTAAATGCAATTACGCTACCAAGCATCGGAACGTATTTAAAGATGATAAGGGAAGCCAATGGTAGCAACATTAATAAATAAAGTTGCCAATGTTTCTTCGCTAATTTCCAGTTTGTTTTTCTTTTTCGGTTATTAAACAGATGATGCGCATTTTTCTCAAGTATTGCTTTCTCTGGTGTCATTCTAGCCTCTCCTTCCTTGATACGTGTAAGGGTTTTCAAATATAGTTACTTCCCGCTATCCTCATTCCCTCTGCGGTTGAATTTATCATAGCTTTTTATAAAATGAGCTGGCAACAAGCAATTTTCTTCGACCAATCCTTTTTCGCTTTTTCTGTAAATCCCATCTAAAGTGGGATGTATAACCCTATTTTCTCTTATATGCTTTTTTCGCTGACTCGCTGAAACCCTAGAGCAATGTTACTAAATAGTAACTAATCCATCCATATTACAATACTATTATGAAACGAAGTTCTCGCTCTACTACACCAGTACTCTTATAAAAATAGATAAAAAGAAAACAATGCCAGATGACATTGTCTTTTGCAAAAATATATAATTTAAAAATACATCTAATAGGCTTTATAAGTTTTGCTTTATCTTTCTGTATTCTCCTGGAGATGTTCCATATACTTTACGGAAAACTCTCGTAAATGAATTAGCACTAATATAGCCAACTTGTTCACTAATTTCAACTATCGTATCATTTGTTGATTGTAACAGTTCCTCTGCACGCTCCATCCTAATTCTTATCAAGAAGTTTACAAACTTCTCACCGAACTCCTCTTTAAATAACTTACTTATATTTTTCCCTGGCATTTCAAAAATTTCACTTAAATGATCTAGGGAAAGCTCTACCTTATCGTAGTTTTTTTCCATATATATCTTGATCTCCAGCAGCACTTGATGATAGTTCTTTGCTTGTCTAAAGGTTACAATTTCATTAGACATTCCATCTAGAATTTGAAATATGTTGCCTTCTAACTCTTCGATCGTATCAAACTGCTCAAGCTGGACAGTTAACCCTGGCAGCACATGTTCACTCCATTTTTTCTGTATTTCCTGGGGAAACATATGCCTCTCCCTTTCTAAATGATAAACAAAAAAGTTCATAATGTTAACTAACTCTTCTTTCCTTAACTTCGTTTTACGGATCTGTGTAAACAGTTGCCGATATTGCTCCCGCCAACTATCCGCACTCATCCTATATGCTAAGACAACTTCATTGGCAATTTTTAAATGAGTATACACATCCACTTCAGTATACGTTGATTCTTGATATCGGATAACTTGATCTAGTCCCATGACTGCTTTATATGCCAACGCATCTTCTGCCTCTCGATACGCTTTGCGAAGATCTTCAGGGATTAGTATTAATCTACTAAAACCAATCGTTACAGTGAATGCTGAATGATCTCTTATCTGATTTTTATATTTCATAAAATGCTGATAAGGGTCCCTATCTACATCCGAAATTTTTGCAATCCCAACTAATCGAGACTCATTTGCCCATCCACACCAAAGGATGGATACTGTTTCATCATCGATTTGGGATACGACCTCCTCAGTGATTATCTTTAATTGCAACATTTGTTCTGTTTTCAGTTGCTTCTCCCATTCACTATATTGATCCATTTCTACCATAAATACGACGGACGGATGGAACGTATGTGGTAATCCAATTTTGGCCATTTCTTCTTCCCAATCCGGGAAAGCGCCTATATTTTTTAATAGTTTTTCAAATCCATATTTTCTACGCAACACCAAGACCTCGTCTCGTTCCTGATCATAGCGGTTTGATTGCTCTAACATTTGATTCAATGTATAGTCAATAAACGTGAATTCATTCTGATGAGAAGAAATAGGTTGTCCCTGCAAAGATTCTTTAGAGTACGAATGGATTTTTCCTACAAGTTGCTCCAACGGTTTGTAGGCCTTTTTTGTAATATAAATAATCCAGATGACGCCTGTAAACACAACAAGTATGGAGATAAGTATCCATATTATATTGATAGATTCCATGATTCGGCTCAAATTGCTCTGAATAAGACCACTTTCTATTGTCCAGCCGTAATAGTCTGAGGTCAAACGAGTAAGTACCTGCTCTTTAACTTGAATAGCCTCTTCATTATTCAGATCTGTCCCTTTACGATCAATGAGCCGAACAAAGCTTACTTCAGGATCGTACATCTCCTGAATTCCATTCCTCAAGCTGTCGAGACTGACATTTACGACAATTAATCCTTTAGATTTGCTATAAAAGGGTACGGGGCGAGTAAGAGATACAACTTCTCTCTTGCTTTGTTTTGAAAATTCTCGATATAAACGCGTATCTGTCCAATGAGAGGTGTGATGTTCAATATAATCATTGATAAATAACTTGTCACCAAAGTCCGATACTTTCCCCATCATCCCTAGACTCAAAACTGACTGATCACTGTAACGCACAAGATATACGGAATCAATAATCGGGTAGTTGATCTTCAGTTCCTGCAGTGATTTTAGCGCTTCCAGATTAACAGGAACATTAGACATACCCTGTTCGTTTAAAAAATGCTGAAAGCTTTCATTAATCAAAGATTCTCTTAGCACTTTATGATCTATTTCTTTTAAACTACGATCAACATAACGGTAGGCTTGTCCAGCCAATGATTCATTAATATTCAATGCTTCTTGCCTGCTCTGATCATTTAATGCTTGAAAGAAAATAAGGAATAAAATAAAAATGACAATAAAAAAAACAGGCGTATACGCCATCAGCATGCGACGAAACCAATTATGGTTCATATAATTTTTCTCCTTTCCTCAATTTAAGCCCGAAGGATCGGATGTTGAAAAATAGTGTTGTGCCTTATCCAAAACATTAGACAACACTTCGCTCTTAAGCTCTTAAGCTCTTAAGCTCATAATTCTTATTATCTTATAAAATACATAATGTTACAATAATTTTCAAGAGTAGCCCAAACCAACTATACATGAAGATTTGTCCCAATAAAATAAATACAATCAATAATTGACGAATGATTCATAATTGACAGTAATTTACCAATGTATTACTGTTGTGGTACCGGTAACAAATGCTTAGCAAGACACTATCGGCAAAAGTATCGGGAACAAAGGATGGGGTACGGTATCAGGGACTTAAAATTGAGGGAAGTGCCCCTTTGCGCCAATTGACCCCGCAAGTCTATGATTCGGATTCCGATGAATTTGCCATCGCGAAGGATCCCGATCTAACGAAGTATTTCGACTTAATGAGGAGAGTCCAGGAAATACAAGGTAATTACGAAAAAGACGAAGATTTAAATTTTAATGAAAGCAGACAAGTTGCGATGATGGTCTCCTGGATATCACATGCAAATGTCGGAAGTCATACAGAAAGTTTGAACTTTGATGTGTTAACCGTACCAACTTGGCCTGATCTTCCGAATATTGGTACGAGGTCAGATCCAGTGGCTTCATTTTTGGTGCTAAATTATTTGGTATCCGATGAATATCAAACATACTTATCTCGGATTGGAAGACCTTCGTCATTAGCTGAGCTAACAATTCATGAACAGTATGGGGAAGAAAATTTTGGAGACAAGAAATACAATGTGAAATCAGGTTGGACTTTAACACCGGCGAACCCACTTAAATTGACTCCTGAAACAATGGGATTTATGGGCTACATAGAGGAGAAAATGAATGAATTCTTTGAATCAGGTGATGATACACCTACGTTTTTAAGAAAAATGGAAGATGAGTATACCACTTTAGTGAAAGAAAGACAAGATCAAGAATAACTTTTATAAATATATCAAAAGGAAGTGAACATACACTATGACAACTGAAGTGCGTACACGTCAACTTGATTGGCTTGTTCAACCGACAAAAAGTCATCCATCTGTTTCCCAAAGTTCTGATCATCGTGACGTTATCATGTCAAATGGACTCATTAGCCGAATGTGGAGGCTTGAACCTAATGCAGCCACAGTTTCATACGATAATTTAATGACGGGTGAATCAATTATCCGTGGGGTCAACCCGGAAGCATTATTAGTTATTAACGGAAAAAGATATGAGGTTGGTGGGTTGATCTGGCAAGGAGAACAAGCCTATTTTAAGCAAGATTGGCTAGAAAGCATTAAGACTAATCCTCAGAGTTTTCAATATACTAAATATACAGTTGCTGATCTTAAAGAACGCTTTTCTTGGAAGCGCAAAAGATATTCAGCTGGCATAAACTGGCCGCCTAGAGGCGTTTCATTAACGTTTAACTATGAAGCCCCCGCGAACAGCAATTTAGAAGGGATTTCAGTTGATATTTGTTATGAGATGTATGATGGCATTCCACTGCTATCTAAATCTTTGACTGTTTATAATCATAGTGAAAAGGAAGTTGTCCTCGATCATTTTACTAGTGAAATACTTTCCGTTGTTGAGGCGGAATCTCCTGTTGATGATCAGATCCGTTGGGCGCATCCAAATATTCATATTGAAAGTGATTATTCCTTTCATGGGATGACAGCTAGTGCAGCGAATGAAACGACGCATTGGTTGCCAGATTCTAACTATACAACCCAGGTCAATTTTAATTGCAACACGATTGCTCGAATAGAAAGCAAGCCGAAGTTAGGCCCTGCTGCAGCAATTGCTCAAGGTGAATCCTTTGAAACGTTCCGTACCTTCGAATTAATTTATGATAGTACAGAGCGTGAAAGAAAAGCACTAAGTCAAAAAAGAATGTACCGCATTGTTGCACCATGGGTCACAGAAAACCCGATCTTTATGCATGTTCTAAGTGATGGGACTGATAAGGTCAAGGAAGCCATTGATCAATCAGCTGAAGTCGGATTTGAAATGGTTATCCTATCATTTGGCAGCGGCTTTGATATCGAAAATGAAAATGAAGACTATCTTGCTAGGATGAAAGAATTGGCGGATTACGCCCATAGTAAAGGCATTGAATTAGGTGGCTACTCATTACTCGCTAGTCGTACAATAAGTAAAGAGGATGATGTCATTAATGCTCAAGGAGTTACGTTTAATCAATCTCCATGTATCGGTAGTCAATGGGGAATGAGGTACTTTAAGAAACTGATGACATTCTTTGAGAAAACGGGTTTTGATGTGCTCGAGCATGATGGATCGTATCCTGGTGATGTCTGTGAATCAACAAACCATCCAGGACACCAAAGCAAAGAGGATTCTCAGTGGACTCAATGGAAGACCATCTCAACCTTTTATAAGTGGTGCCGAGAGAAAGGCGTTTATTTAAACGTGCCAGATTGGTATTTTCTAAATGGTTCGAACAAAGCGGGAATGGGTTATCGTGAAGTGAACTGGGCTTTGCCGCGAGAGCGTCACAATTTATTGGTCCGACAAAATATTTATGATGGCACATGGGAGAAGACACCAAGTATGGGGTGGATGTTTGTTCCGATAATGGAGTACCATGGCGGTGGACCAGCATCGACCATGGAGCCACTCTCTCTGCATCTGGATAGCTATGAACAACATTTAATAACTAATTTCACATCAGGGGTCCAAGCGATTTATCGTGGTTTTCGATTATACGATACGGAAGAAACGAAGCAAGTGGTAAAAAATTGGGTCGAATTCTATAAGAAACACCGTGCAATCCTTGATTCGGATATTATACATGTTCGTAGACCAGATGGAAAAAAGATAGATTGTATCCTACATGTCAATCCTGAACTTGATATTAAAGGATTGGCGGTGATAAATAATCCGCTAGAAGAGGCGACTGAAGATTACATTCGATTACCGCTTTATTATACTGGTTTGACTGACAAAGCCGTCGTTCGTGACCGAAAAGGAGCTGAAGCGGTCTATACGCTTGATCGAGGATACTATATCGAAATTCCGGTTATGCTAGAGGCGGGTGCGACAACATGGTTTTTTATTACCTAAATGTTAATCTAGTAAAAAGCTAAATTTCCATAGTATTCAATGGTAGTCATAAAAAAGTAAGTTAAGTAGTTTACTTGTTGCTTTATTCATTAAATCCTCGGCATTAAAGAACTCGTTTCAGCAAGCTGAAACATAGGGAAGTCAGGTGGGGATTCTCCCCACGTAAACACTTGCAAGCTTTATCGAACATATAATTGCTTCTATCAGTAATTATATGTTAACGCTAATATTTTGTGATAGAATGATGGAAGATAAGCAAAGGTTAGAATCGTAGCATTGTGTTGTAACACCTTTATGACCTATATCCTGGGCACGAACGAATCAGGCCTTCCGGCAGTTGATCCTCCACTTATACTTCCTTGGTTTCCTTGAAATCTTGAAGTGGGGGTCTTACTGCCCCGTTAAGACGGGATAAACTTTTTAAGTAGCTCAATTTTTATTCGAAAAACAACCCACTTGGCAGCTTAGCATCATATTGTTTTGGTATCTCTAAGCCAAAAGCATGAAGTACGATAGCCGCAGTATCCATATTCCTAAAGCCTTCGTCAAGTTGTGCCTCTTGATTAATCCCAGGTCCATGGCATCCCCAAAAAACGGTCATATCCTGGGGATGATTACTGCCGTGGGAATAAAGTTGATCTCCTCCACCTCCATGATCCGAAGTAATGATGATTAAACTGCTCTGCAACAGTCCGGCATTCTGAATGGCATCAATCAATACACCCACATAGCCGTCTGTTTCGGTAATACTCTCCAAATAAGATCCAGTCCCGTACCCATGCTCATGTCCGGCAGCATCTGGTGTACTAAATTCAACAAACATCAGTTTTAAATCTGGATGTTCATGAATATAGTTTGCAGCTACATCGGCCAATTCTCCATCTGGTTTAGACACCGATTGATGCTGGGTGGATTGTTCGATAATTCCATGATTAATCGGTTCCCATTCACTAAAAGAGGCTAATTTACTATCTGGCCATACATCCTTCACACTCTTAAAAAAAGAAGGATATGGCGAATCCTCTGGGTAGGTCCTTGTCGCAATTAGATCATTATTTAGCCCATGCTTTTCTGGCAATACGCCATGTAAGACTGAACCCCAGCATTCCGCACTAATTGTAGGAAATGAAGCTTGTGCTGAATAGGTAAGAACTCCTTTGTTCAATATTTTATGAATATTCGGCGTATCCGTATCTTTGATAAAATTACCGGCACCGTCCAGGCCGATAACAAATACTCGTTCTATTTTATTAACCATAACCACCATCTTTTCTTTTTTATATTTACTTCCACAATCCATCTAGATTACTCAGAGTCTATATCTATACAATCTTCTTATTCTATATAGAACTATAATTTCCTCTATACTTACAAAAATAACTAATAGTTTCACTAATTTTATTTCTCTTCAGCTTCTATTAAAAAACATGTGAACTATTAGCTTTGAGTCTAATTGGTTCATCTGTCATCAAATTATCATAAGCGAAGATGGCGGTATTAGGACTTAACCGTCTTCGGCCGGTCAAACCATTCGTCATCATTATTTCCATATTACAATTACCCCAGATAACCGGAACTGAATAGCCTAAAGGCCTGCTCTTTATGCTCGCTTACCGACGAAATGCCCTGGAATATTGATCTCTGCAGGAAAAAGGGATAAAGCACTCGCAGCTAAAGGCTATCGAATGCTTTGTAAAATTTACTCTATGTTAATCAATAATGAACCACTACCACTTTATTCTAAACAAAACATTTTTTAAACCTACTTAGTAGGCTTATTTAGCTATGTCTTTCTATAAGAAAAGAAAATAGTACTTTAAAAAGGTGCTGTCTAATAAGACTCTAAAATGCTCTTTAAAAGAGCATTACCCCATTTTGGGAACTATGTGATTACAGCCATATGAATGTACCACTTCTGCCAAGTTTTTTACCAGCGATTCCCATGAAGTCTACTACGGATTGCCATTGCATTTACAATGGGTATCGTCAGGAAAGTGCTAATTTATAACGTTGAGTATTAAAAGATAACAAAGCCTAATTCCTCTGTCTTTTTATGGAATCAGGCTTATAATTATACGTTATCGCCAGCTTTTCCTTCACTTCATACCGTACGGGAGTTTCCCAGCATACGGAGCTCCAACTAATCCAACTCATTCAATATTTTTAAGTGTATGCAAGATGAGATGTAGAATCAGAATGCTTGATTTAGACATTGCTCACGCAATTATTGACCTCTTTAAGTTGCTTATCATTTAACTTGTGATGATCTATCCTGAACATAATGAGGATTATTTGGAAGAATACCTTATAAACCTTGCAGAGAAAGGGACAGACATAAGGGATTCTCTATTTTAAATTATTTCCTATTGGAAATAAAAATAGGGTGCCATCCAAAACATTAAAAATTTCCGGCAACATCCTATTTTTATTTAATATTGAATTCAGTTTAGGTTTATTTTTCTGGAACAAGACCTCAAGCGCTCATACCACTTAAGCACGTCCTTGGCACCGAAAACGGTAACCTTCCATGCTAGAAAAAAATCTGCCATCTTGGTTTGCAGATTTCTCCCTTTTTTAATTTTTTAGCTTATTTAATATATCGCCAATTGCTTCTTCCCCAAATTCTTGCCATTTACTTTTATCCCGGATGTAGCCATCTCTGTCCAATGGCTCTTGAAATTGGCTAAATCCAGTAACAGTCAGCAACGAATTTTCATCTTTATCTAATCCTACGTTGACAACGTGTTTGATGACAAATGACTTCTGAAATTCAATTAGTGCATCACTTCTGTCCAGTTCGCCCTCAATCACCTGAATTGGCATTCGAATATAGTACGTTTCTCCATGCTCTCGGTGCATGACCCCATCAAAAAACCCGGAATCATATTCCCAACCTCCGCCTAGTACAAGTCCATGATTTTTCAACAAGTTTCTTGCTTCACCAAAGGTCATTTGTATGCCTTCCATATCCGTATCTAAATGTAACATGTAAATCGCCCCCAACTAGTTTTTTAATAGCATTTCCATTTATGGAGGGAACATGCAATTTTTAGTAAAAATAAGGATGTAGCCATTGGAGAAGACTGTAAAGAATTGGAATGGTGAGGATACAAATTAATGTAGAAAGTATGACACCAAACGAGGCGTAAGAAGCGTCTGCACGAAATTTTTCGGCATAAACAGAAGTTGTCGAAGCGCTTGGCATGGCACTAGTTAGCACAGCAATAATCAGTAAAGGGTATGGCACCCGCAGAAAAAGAAATAAGAGCAGAAATGATGGGAGTAATAGCAGCTTACATCCGGATGCAATCCAGAGATAGATATTTTTGCAATATTTCTCAAAAGCGTACTGTTTAATCTCAGCCAGTAAACTTCCAATTAATATCATCGATAATGGAATGGTCATTTTTCCTAGATTTTCAAATGTCGCCAAAACCACACCAGGCCAAGAGAATGGCATGAACATCATGGACAATCCTACTAATGTGGATAAAATACCTGGATTGATAAATAAGGCTTTCCAATTTACGAACTTTCCATTTCTGTTAAACAGATAAATGCCGTATGTCCAAATCAGGATCAGATAGCAGACGTTGAAAAGTGTGAGATAGATTATCCCTTGTTCCTTCATCAGAATATAGCTGACAGCAAAACCGATAAACCCTTGATTGCCAAAGATAATTAAACTTTCATATACACTCTTTTGCTTTGCGGGAAGTGCTGCCCTTTTTCTCAGTAAAGCCCCTACAAAAATGGATACAGTTAATATGAAGATAGACATGGTGACTAACCAAAGGAAGTCCTTCAGAAGTTCATTGGAAAAATTAATATTGAGTGAATATAAAATAAGTGCAGGTAACGTAATATAAAGCATAAGTTGCGTGATAAATTGGTTAGCATGGTCGCCAAGAATTTTTGTTTTACGGGCAAAAAATCCAACACCAGCCATGATATAAAGTGGAATCATCGCTTGTAAAAACGCACTCGTGTTCAGCAAAAGACTTCTCCCCTTTAATTTTTGTACTTAGCTTATGAATTCAAAGGAAAGAAGTTACTCTGCTTTCAAGTAAAATACTCAATTTTCGCCTCAGGAAAAAAGCGCTTTATATAACCGCCTATTGTATCCTTGATTTCCTCCTGCTGTGAATCCTCATACACATATTTGTAAATTCCATATCGCCCCCACTTTGTTTTTCGTTTGGATTCATCCAGTTCTAATTTCGTCATTGGATAGTTTTCTTGAATGACCCGCTTTGCTGGTTTCGTAAAGCGATGTTGTATCATTTCAAACGTCAAATCTTTTCGGGCAAACGCAGGTAATGATGCTTCCAGCTTTTCAAACATTTCCAAATAACCTTCTTGCCAGCCATCATGCAGATATATTGGGGCGATGATAAATCCCAGTGGATATCCAGCTTCTGCTACTTTAACAGCAGCCTCAATTCGTTCTTTCAGTCTGGAAGTTCCCGGTTCAAAATATTTAATAATATAATCATCGTTAATACTAAAACGAAAACGGGTTTTCCCCTGATGATCGGCATCGAGTAAGTGATCGACATGGGAAAATTTCGTAACAAAACGAAGCTTACCGTGTTTTGATTTCCCAAAAAATTCGATCGCTTGCTTCAAATGATGTGTCAGATGGTCCACGCCTACAATATCAGATGTACAAGATGCCTCAAATCGAGTACTTTCCGGTGCCCGCTCGTTCATATATTTTTCGGCGGCATCAAATATTTCATCTACATTCACGTACGTTCTGATATATGGTTTACTCCCCATCGTTGTTTGCAAATAGCAGTAATGGCAATGGCCCATGCATCCAGTTGCTAAGGGAATGGCATATTCAGCAGAGGGCTTTGATGTATCGAATTTAAGTGTTTTACGAACTCCGACAACGAGTGTCGATTTGGCAATACGGTATTTTTGAAAGTGGTTTTCCCCCGGAAGGTTACGAATCTGGTTATGAGAGGTCGTTTGGCGAATTTCTATCCCCATTTCCCGGAACTTTGAAATTAGTCTACTGCCATTGGAATACTCTAATGCTTGAGGTTCAACATAAACCAACTGTGGTACAAATGGCTTAACCATAGAATTCACCATTTTCGAAGCTGCCGAATGCTTCTTGATAAGCATTTTCAGCTTCCTCTTCAGTTGTGAAAATAGCTAATTCATCTGTCACTGGATAGTAATTATCGTGGGTAAATAGTGCTAGCTTATTCGGATTTTCCGGATGTTGTACAATTGCTGCCTGTTGAACATGCGCTACATCTTGTACGTGTGGATTGCGAATGATTATATACACAATTTCTCCTGGTTTATAGTTTTGATCCATGTCCATGTTTACACCCATTTTCTACGTTTTTCTTTTTATTGTGCCAATTAAACATTAATATATGTTTAAGATTTTATTTATGGCGAGAATCCGTTCTAATTATCTTCGCATTGAATTTACAAGAGACTTTATTGGGGTTTTTTTAAAGAAAACCTAAATTAAATAGGGATAGATAAGGATCATGGTGAAAATTCGTGGCAATCCTATTAAACACTGACTCTTTGCAGACGGAATCAGTGTTTAATAGGATTGAAGCACAGGGACGTTTCGGACGCTTCCCTTTACAAAATATGAAGAAGGAGCTTCGTCCCTATGCTTCTCGTGTTAATCCTGTTTGTTATTATTTAAATCAACTACTTGGTTAATATCTGTTTCATCGGAATCTGTACCTGCTAGTTTATCGAATAACTGTTTGACCATCTTAGTCCAATTACCCATCTCCCAATACTCTGCTACGTTAGCTTTAACCTTGATTAAAATAAGATTAGGATCATCACTAGTCGTTTGTAGCATCTTTTCGTAGGCAATATTCCACAGTTCTTTTATCTTTTCCCTGTTATTCACAAGCTCAGCAGTACCACGAATGGAAACATACGACTTTCCAACATATGATATATTCACATTCGGGTAACGAAGAAGTTCGTCATACTTGTCTGTATCTTTCATTGTCATGAACCATAAGTCGCTATCAAATTCAACCTCTTGCGTCTTCATGGGACGTGATACTAAGCCTTCCTCGGTAACTGTTGTTAACATAGCGATGTCGATTCCTTTAATTAAATTCCTTACTGTCTCAATTGCATCTTGGTCTGGATCAGGAGTAGTAGTCATATCGCTCACCTCTTTAGGTTTGTTATTGGCATGCAGCCTTATTCTCCATTATCCTTTGCAGAAGTTGCGGATTTTAAACGTTAGATAAGGGGGAAGCCTTTTAAAGAGTGGTCCACAGGGACATTTGATGGCTTAGGCTAATGAAAATTAGATTAAAGCCACTTCCGTTTGATTTGCAACAAAGGGAAGTGGCCAAAAAGGTGAAATCATCATAACACTTTATACGAGCTAAATCGAAGCGCCCGGCGGAAGACTGATCCTTCTTGGAAATCAATTAAATTTGTATAATAATTAAAACATTTTTACCTTTGACCTTCCAGAAGATATGAAGTGGTAAACAGTCTGTCATTCAGTGGTACACTTTTTGTCATTCGTTGGTACAAACTAAGTCAAGGATAGTACATTATTATTATTATGGCTGTAATCACTAAGTTGATTGTAGCGGAAGGCGTGAGAAAAACGGGTCAGTTGAGACCCCGCAGGCGCGTCTCAAGCGAGGGGACTGAAAATATTTCCATTTTTAAAGGTACTGGACGGTAGTACCAAAAAAGACGACTCTAAAATTCAAAAAGAATTTGAGTCGTCTTTTTCCATCAAGTACTTATTATTTTACCCTTACTTTTATCCATTAGTTTTAATATTCTTTTGAGTGCATTAGGAGTACTTTTTCAGTGGACTCGCAAAAGGTAGCTCTGCTATTTTAGTGTCAAATCTCACCACTCAAGAATGTTCTATCATATTTTACCGAAAGAGTACCCCTTCTTTCAGCCTTCGATCACCGAGGCTTGCACAGGAAGTGCTGACCTCTTCTGTATTTGCTCACAGGACACTTAACAGAGGTTCCTTTCCTATACGTATGAGAGGAGAAGCTGGCTGACAAAATCTTTTACCGGACCGTTTAAACACCCCTGAGGAGTCTACTTGCCGCTTTAATTCACCAAATCCTTGACATTGAAGCGCAATTACTACTGCAAAAACAATCCACTTGGTAACTTGGCATCATATTGTTCTGGGATCGCTAAGCCAAAAGCATGCAGTACGATTGCCGCAGTATTCATATTCCTAAAGCCTTCCTCCAATTGCGCCTCTGTATTTACTCCTGGTCCATGACATCCCCAGAAAACTGTCATATCTTGAGGATGATTACTACCATGAGAATAATGATGATCTCCGCCGCCGCCATGATCTGACGTAATGATTATCAAACTACTATCCAGCAGTCCAGCATCCTTAATCGCTTCAATAATAACACCTACAAAACGGTCTGTCTTCGTGATACTATCCAAGTACGGTTTTGTCCCATATCCATGCTGATGTCCCGCAGCATCTGGCGTATCAATTTGCACAAACATCCCCTTTAAATCTTGGTTTTCACGAATATAGGCAGCTGCTGCATGAACCAATTCTTCATCCGGCTTGGATACCGCTTGATGCTGCGTAGATTGTTCGATAATCCCATGATTAATAGGTGCCCATTCACTAAATGCAGCTAATTTACAATCCGGCCATGCATCCTTCATCACCTTAAAAAAAGAAGGAAATGGTGAATCTTCAGGGTAGGTCTCTGCCGAAATCAAATCATTATTTAACCCATGCTTTTCTGGCAATACACCATGCAAAATAGAGCCCCAACACTCTGCACTAATCGTAGGGTATGAAGCTTGTCCCGAATAAGTAAGAACCCCGTTTTCCAATAATTGATGGATGTTTGGTGAATCTGTATCTTTGATAAAATTACCGGCACCGTCCAGGCCGATCACAAATACTCGTTCAATTTTATTAACCATACCATCACTCCTTTGATTTATTTCTATAATACATAGACTTAGAGTCTACACCTTCTTCTAATTCGATACGGATCTTTGATTTCCTCCCTATTACAATAACTAATAGTTTAGTGTCAGGTGGCATGTACCAGTTTGATTAATTGATGACCATAAATGGTATTGTCCAATTTATATTTATTTGTCTCTTTAGACTGGTAGGCTGATTTCACTTGAACGAAAAAGTGCGTTCCACCACGGGCTGAACTAGTCAATGTAAGAATACCCTTATCAGGGTCAATGGATATACCATTTATATTTGTCGAATCCCTTATGGTGGTTCCTTCCGCCAATTGCCATGATAGCTCACCATTCACTTGCTTTCCATACTGATCAATCAGCCTTGCTTCAAACATAATTTCACTAATTTCTGCGCCCTTTGGTATCTTTAATTCCATCAGCTTTTTATGGCGCATAAAATGAATAAATAACGGTTTGGATGTTGCAGAAGACACTTTCATATGAAAAACCTTCTTCACTTTCAAGTCTGATTTTACTTTAGCTGTAATAAACAAATCTGTTTTTTCGGATATCTGATTAGTCATAGAAATTTCTCCTGTTTCACGATCAATAGAAGCTCCTGGAATACTTTTCGCATTTCCCCCAGAAATACTTTCTGAAAACTGCCATTCTAGTGGGATATCTTGCATTGGCTTATCAAATTGATCTAATACGGTTGCTGTCAATCGGAAATTTTTGCTAGTAGTATTTGTAGGTTTTTCAACAGAGTACGGCCTATTATTCTTATCAAACATAATATCATTCGCTTTTATAGGCTCATCTTTTTTATAAATTCGAACATAATCAATTGCAAATTCTTTTGGGAAAATTTTATTAGCCTTCCCCATTCCACCTTGAGGATATAATCCTAAAAAGGTCATCATTCTATAATCAAATGTACGATCTGTGACCTGGGCTAATTGATTATCAATATAGTATTTTGTCCCTTTTTCATCCCACTCAAAACCATATATATGAAACTCATTGCCTGGATCGAAATGGAATATTGTCTCAGGCACATACAAATATTCCAGACTTGTACTATCATTAGGATGCATGACAGGTCTCCAGGAAGTTAATTCATCCAAACCGATTTCAATAATATCTACTTCTCCCGTCTCATTCGATGAGCGCTTATCCACAACGGTCGGATCTTCAACATGCGGGTTGATGTTTTGGTCATCTTGTACACCAATCATCCACCAGGCAACATGACTACCATCACCTGTATCAGGAAGTTTAGCGCGAATTTCAAAATATCCATACTTCGTTGCCAAACCATCATACTCTGGAATAATTCGGCTTGATTCATTTACATTCGACCCAAACCGATGTAAATATGTTTTTTCAAAAGAAGTAATACTCGAGTTTTCGTTAGGATCAAACGGGCTCCATGATTGTGAATCTGTATCAGCTTTAATGACTATTGCACCATCTTCAAAAAAGTAATTAGTTTTAGAACGTATATCATCAGACCAATTTCTGATATATTGATCAGCCCAAACAGAGCGATCTAACATCCCTGTATCGAATTCATCATGAAAATATAATTTCCAACCATCCCTTTCCAAAGGATTCGGTGGGATATCTCGTCCTGAGGTTTTAATCACCTGCACTTCAGTCTCTCCTCTAATAATCATGTTATCTTTATATCTAGCAACAACTTTAAAAGTAGCCATATTAGCTTCTGGTGTAATGACTAATAATCCTTCTTGATCAATTGTTATCCCATTAACCTTAGCCGATAGAGACCAAATAACATCGTCTATTTTCCTTTTAGTATGATTATTTATTACAGCATTTGCTGTAAACCTTCTCCTCGTACAACCTGAGAATGGAATTTTTAAACTTTGTGAAACTGGCATACCTATCTCGCGATCAACAACCTCTATTTGCTTAATAGTTTCTAATTCATTGCACCCTTCCATAGCCTTTCTCCTTTATTTACTTATTTTTATGGTTGAACCACTTAGCTTTTCATTTATTCCTTCACACTACCGAGTGTTATACCTTTAATAAAGTATTTCTGCAAAAATGGATACACTAGTAAAACCGGCAAAATCCCCATAAATATTTGTGCCGTTCTTAATGTTTTTGATCCCATTTCTTGGAGTCTACTTAAATCTTCTGATGATATCGCTTGCACATTAATCGATGTTATTAAAGTAGATAGGTAGGATTGTAAAGGATAGTTTGCCGGTGAATTCATGTATAAAATTCCATCAAACCAAGAATTCCAGTGTCCGACAATGGTAAATAATAGGATTGTAGCCAGTGAAGGCAATGAGATCGGTAAATAAATTTTAAATAGCAATGTCCAGTGTCCGGCACCATCTACAGTAGCAGCTTCTTCTAGATCCTTGGGAATATTGCGAAAGAAGTTTAATAACATAACCATATAAAAAACATTCAATGCGCCTGGTAAGATCAATGCCCAAATCGAATCAAGTATCCCTGTGTCTTTAACTACCATATAAGTAGGTATTAGTCCCCCACCGAAAAACATGGTAATCACAAAAAACCATACATAGACTGTTCTACCACGAAACTGCTTATTGCTCCGTGACAGAGGGTAAGCAGTAATAATAACCAAAAACATATTTAATACAGTGCCGATAACTACCCTTTTAACAGTAATCCACAATGCAATAAAGAAGTCCACATTTTCTGCTAAATATTGATAAGAGACTGTTGTAAATTTAACTGGTATAAAAAATACTTCTCCTGCAACTGCAGCACTATTTGAACTAAGGGAAACCGCCAATAAATGAAGAAAAGGAAGTATCCCTAACAATGTAACGCCAGTTAAAAATATCATGTTCGCAACGTTAAAAATCCTTTGCCCCATTGATTCCTTATAAAACATAATATCGCTCCAATTCTATGTCAAAAAATACGGTAATCCGTATATTTGAAAGCTAAAAAGTATGAAAGTCCAACCAAACCTAATGATATTACTGATTTAAAGAGACCAACCGCTGCAGCTGCTGCATATTGCTGATCAAATAAGCCCAGCCTATAAACAAATGTATCGATAACATCTGCGCCTTCATACACTGTTGGATTATATAAAATTAGTATTTGATCAAATCCAGCACTTAAAATCCCACCAATACTTAATGTTGCTAACAAAATGATGATTGGCAGTATACCTGGAAGGGTAATATGTAACATTTGCTTCCATCGGGTAGCACCATCCACATCAGCAGATTCATATAAGCTTGGATTAATACCCACTATCGCTGCTAAGAAGATGATCATATTATAGCCCATACCTTTCCAAACATCAGAACTGATAATAATTGTCCGAAACCAGCCGTTACTTCCAAGGAACATAATTGGTTCAATATTAAAAAACTCTAATAATGCATTGACCGGACCATTTAAAGAAAATATCTCAAATACTACTCCTCCCAACACAGCCCATGATAAAAAGTAAGGAAGAAAAACACTTGTTTGAATGATCCGCGAAAAATATACCTTTCTTACTTCGTTCAGTAACAAAGCTAATATCAAAGGAACGAGCAGGCCTAATATTACTTTTGACACAGCTATAAGCAATGTATTGTAAATAATTTGTCCGAAATCTGGTAAATTGAAAATATACTCAAAATTTTCCCAACCTACCCATGGAGAATTCAAGAAACCTAAATACGGTTGAAAGTCTTGAAAAGCCATGACAATTCCAAGCATTGGACCATAAGCATAGATCAAAGTTAAAATAACAGCTGGGATCAACATAATATGCATTGGAAATTCTTTTTTGAACTGAATCATAAAAAAGTGACCCTTTTTCAATTTAAAACCCACCTTCGTTCTTATCTAATAAAGAGGGAGATTTCTCCCTCTTTATTAATAATCTATTAACCCTTAACTATTGTAGACAATTTGTTGGATTAGCACATAATTATATCGAAAAGTAAACGTTGTAATGGCACCTTTCTATAGCATTTCGGATAAACTATTTATTATTTTTATACCATTCATTCACTTCTTCTGTAATCTTATCACCACCTAGTTTACTCCAACTCTCCGTATAATCATCAAACTTATCAATAGACTCTGAGCCCATAATTATTTTAACAAAGGTTTCATCTGTTAATTTATCTAATGAGCTACCTTTTGAGACCATAGTCGGGGTTGTACCACCACCAAATTCATTAAAAATTACATTTCCCTTCTCGCGAATTTTCTCTACCATTCCCCAACCACCATCTTCGGCAACACGGCTAAAATATAATCCCCATTGTGATTCATCACCATCAAAGTATTTTTTTGCCGCTTCAAACATACTTATTGATGTGGAATTAGTCGAATCAATTTGTTCTGCCTTTTTCTCTAAAGCCTCATTCACGTCTTGATACGCTTGACTAAAATCGTCCGGCTTATAAATTCTTGGTTGATACCAGTTATAGACATATCCGTTCTCTACTGTTATCTCATCCTTATACTCCGGCTTTTGCATCTCTTGATAGAAATTAATCATTTTTAGTACAGCTTCAGGTTGTTTAAAGTCTTTCGTAGCAACTACTACAGAGCCCAGTCGTAACGATGGGATAAGTGAATCTTTCGCTTCTCCCTTATATGTTGGAAGCTCCAATGGTATCCATTCAGCGTTTGGATCTTGTTCTTTAGAAGTATTAAGTGGGTAGCCAGGATACCACCATTCACCGAATGAAATACCTACTTTTCCTGCAACAATATCCTCTACAGCTTTATCTATGTCCTTTAATGCAAATTCTTTATCAATTATTCCTGATGCATACCAAGCATTCATAAACTTTAATGCTTCCTTCGTCTCAGGTTGGGTTTCACCTGGAATCAAGTCACCATTTTCTCCTTTAACCCAAGATTTTGGATATGCCCCCATGGAATAAAATAGGCCTCGTGCATCAAATCCCCAAGAAATTAGTTCCTTATTAAGTGCGATCCCATACGTATCATTCTTTCCATTTCCATCAGGGTCTTGATCCACAAACGCTTGAGCAACATTTTGTAACTCTTCCAAGGTCTTTGGTTCTTTTAAATCTAATTTATCTAACCAATCCTTCCTGAGCCATAAAAATTGAGCAGACATATATGGGTCCTCAAAATTAGGTATTCCTAATATTTTTCCGTCTTGTTTAAATAAATCTAACGTTTTTCCTCCATCAAATTCCATATAACTTTTAATCTCTGGAGATGCATAGTCATTATAAGCATCCGTCAAATCTGCCAATACGCCCTGTTGCTTAAATTTTTCAAACTGCTTCATATCAATCGTCATAACATCCGGTAAGTCACCCGAAGCAATTGTTAAGGAAAACTTTTGTTCAAATTGTTCCGTAGGTACTGTCCAGTCATATTGTATATCTATATTTAACATTTCTTTTAGCTTTTTTACATATCCATTTGTCTGTGGTGTAACACCCTTCTTGGTGTTAGGATCTTCAGGTTTCCCGTGCCCAAAGACTTGTGATACCACAACCGTGTTTTCATATTTTCCAAATGGATCTTTATCACCAGGTTCAGGTACCTTTCCAGATTCCCCCTGGTTATCCGAACTACTGTTTTTGCTGCATCCAGCTAGTACGGACCCTACTACCATAAAGATAATAACCAAAATTAAAGCAAACTTATTTCTCATTTTTACCCCCACTTTCTTTTTTGAATATTCCCTCTTCCCACCATTAATTATAATTTCACACGCAAGCGCTTACAATAAGAGTCTATTTACTTCCTTATACTTTGTTTACTTTCTCCACCGTTGTTCTCGATAATCTTGTGGGGATTGATTAATATTCTTTTTAAAGAACATAGTGAAATAAGAGGGCGAACTAAATCCTAGCTTGCTGGCAATTGTTTGTACAAACATTTCAGTTTCAGTTAAATAATATTTGGCCATTTCTATTTTTAATTGATTAATATAATCGGAAATATTTATTCCCGTCTGTTCCTTATAGAATCGGGATAGATAGGATGGATTGAAATAGACAGATTTAGCTATTGTTGTAAGCGATAGATCGCCTGAAATATTTTCTTTTATATATTCATTAACATGTGAAACAAGATTATGTTTTCCCTCTTCTCTTTTTGTAGTTTGGTACTCACATATTTTTTTTACAAAATAATCAATTTTCTCTTTGGTGTCTATAATAATTGGGAAATTATCGATTATCTTACTGGTCAGTTTCTCATTCTCTCTAACTAAATGATGATATAAATCTTTATTACGTAAAAATTCTAATAAAAGTAACGATATGGAATAAAAGAATTCTGTTTTTACAATATTGGAATGGCGACTACTGTTGAATAGTTCTTCAAATATTTTATTAACTATTTCTAGTGATTTATGATGATCGCCTACAGAAATAGCACTTTCTAAAATAAGCAAATCCTTCTTCCAAAAATGATAGTTGGATGTCTCGATTTCATCTTCAAAAAATGGATTTTCCTCCCCTAGATCTACAATAATCATTTCATTCGTGTAATAGGACATTATTTTCAGGGATTCACAAATTTTATGAAAAGCATGACTAACAACCTGACAATCAACTGGTTCATCTCCTATAACAAAAGACACCTTCGTTTGTAAGAGGCTTAAGTAATTATCCTGTACATTCTCTAAATATCCTTTTAAATATTCTTTTATTGCTCCCCATTCAGGCTTATCTTCCTTATAGAATACTCCGTTGACTTTTTTCGGCTGTATGAACCAAACTGCTAAACTATGTTCAAACATAAAAAATTCTATTGATAAGTTTGGGTGTAGTTCTTTGATAAATAGACTTTCAATATAGTAAAGATTTTGCAATCTTTCCTCACTACTTTCGGAGCTTTTAATGCTTTCCACTCGCCCAGCAATCGTAAACCACTTTCCATCTAATTCAATGTCAAATGCATCCTTCTCGATAACGGGGCTTTTCAATATGCCCGTTACACTTTCACCTTTTGCTAATGCCTCTAATACCTTCCTTTTTACAATCGGTATCATCTTTGCAAATTTACTTTCAGTCGTCTTGATTAGTTTTTGATAAGATCTCTTTTCTTCTATCTTCATTATTGACTTTTTTACTGCAGCAATTAAAATTTCATCATCCTCGGTTTTTAAAATATAACTGTCTATATTTCGTTTCATTGCATGATAGACATAATCAAAATCGTCGTAACCTGATAAAAATATGATTCGGCACTGAGGCCAAAATGTTAGTAATTCATCGATAAATTGCAAGCCGTTTTTTATTGGCATTCTCATATCAGAGATAACAATATCAATCCTTGTTCGCATAACATGCTTCATCGCCTCTGTAACAGTGTAAGCCGTGTAAATCTCCAATTCTATGTCTACTTCAGAAAATAAATGCATTAACCCATCTACAATAAAAGGCTCATCGTCTACTATAAGCAATCGATACATATTAATATCCTTCTTTATTATTTATTTTTACTTCTATTTTTAACCCACCTAAACTACTTCTACTTGCATATAAACCACTTTCATCTCCATATCGTAATTTCAATCGGGAACAAACATTGAAAATTCCCGTTTTTTCAATTTCCTTTTCTGGATATTGTAATTTATTTTGAAGTTCAAATAATCTTGCATCCGTTAACTGATTGCCATTATCTTCTATTGTAATGATCAAATTTTTGTTTATGTATGTCACGCCAATATGGAGTATTCCTTCTTCAATGTGTTCAAAGGCATGTTCAAATGTATTTTCGATAACCGGTTGTAGAATTAAACGTGGTACTAAAATGTGTTTAATATCACTAATTAATTCAGGGGCAAGGAAACTAATTCTATTTGAAAAACGGATTTTCTGAATAGTACAGTAGTCTAGAGCATGCCTATATTCTTTTTCAAACTCTACTTCATCGTTTCCACCTTTTGTAATAAACTGATAGTAGCTTGCTAGCCTTTGGGATAGAATGGAAACTTGATCAAGATCATTCATTTTACTTAAGCGATAAATATTATAAAAACTATTATATAAAAAGTGTGGATTAATTTGCGATTGAAGCTGTTTTAATTCGGAATTCTGTATAGCTAATTTTTGCATATAATTATCTTTAATAAACTGATCTAGTCGATCAGTCATTTCATTAAAGCTATTATATAAGTAAGAAAACTCACTTTCATGTTTAGTATCTATATAGTTGCCCTTACTAGATTCTTGATGATTTTTAAATAATAATAGCAATTTATTAAGTGGTTTATGTATCATTTTGTTTACAGACCACGAGAATATAAGAAAAGTGAGAAAAGAGACGATCGTTAAAATTAAAAATCCCAAACTCAAACTAGATAACTTTTCAGTCATTTCTTTTCTATTAATGTAAGTATATAAAGTCATGTCTAAAAAGGAAATTTCACTAGAAGTAATTAGATATTCACTTTCGTTAATTTTAGCAATACCAGAACGACGATTGGTAGGATTTACAGCATCCATGTTTGTTTTTTTCATAGCAATTCTATCTGATAATATTTCCCTTAATATCCCTTGGTTTATTTCGCTATTAGCATTAATATAACCAGAAGAATGATCGACCAAAAGCACACCTGCATCTTCTTTTCCTTCAGTAATACGGGCAATCATTTCAAGTAATTTATCCTCTGATAACTGAATATATGAAATAATCTCCTCACTTTTATCTCTCGCAACAAGAAAAACTTTATCTTCAATATAATACAAGTTTTTAATTCCATTTTTATTAATTTTTTCGTTACTTACATCCCAATCATTACTATTGATTTGGTGTAAGCCATTATTAATCGATATCGATCGATCATATGATTTTAGAAGTATTCCATTATTCATTACTAAATCACTCGAATTATTTATCGTATATAGTTCTTCTTTAATACCATTTACCAAAGCTACTTCCTCATATCCAGTTACTAAATCTCCTAGAAAGTTTAATTTCTCTACATCAGAATCTGAAAAAAGTTGTAATTGACGAGTGCTTAGAAATAAAATTTGTTCATTCAATAAATCTCCATAAAAGCTTACTTTAGATAAAACCGAATCCAAATACTGTTCTTCAATGTTCTTTTTACCGTAATTAGTTAGTACCAAGCTTATAACATATAAAAATAATAGCATTATTCCAAAAACTATTATCATTTTTTGATAAACTAATAATTTATTAAAGACATTAACCCGCTTTATTATCGTTGTCACCTACTTTCTTAGATAAAAAAAGAATAACACCTTTTCTGATGGTAATATTGGAGACGAAACCAATTATACCAAAGAAAGGTGCCACTTATGAAGAGTCATTCGAACCTCTGTAAATTAAATGATATCACTCAAAATCAACTTCTTGTTTTTTCGCTGCAGATTCATAATACCTGTTAAAATTTTCATCATTTCCACACCATCATCAATCCCACCAATTGGCTGTCCCCTATTAGTGAAACTTCCATTAGTAATCTCTACTAATGGAAGTTGAAAAAAGTCGGTCTAGCGTTGGTTCTAGAACTTCCTTTTTTCAGTGAGCCAATAACAAAATTATCAGCTGCTATTAAGCACTTTATCAAACATCCATTATTATTCTACCAAACCAGTACGGTCTACGCTTTCTACGAAATGGCGTTGGAAGAATACAAAGATTAGTAACGGAGGTAAAATAGATAAGAAACTAGCTGCCATTTTAATTGCTCCAGCATCAAAGCTTGAAATTTGTTGAGTCTCAACCGAACTTGTAATTACCCTATCCAACTGTAGCATTTCACTAGCAAGCGGTAGCAATTTTGACTCTGTTAAAAACATCTGTGGATAGTAAGTGTCGTTCCAAGTCCACACAAAAGAGAATAAAAATACAACCAATATTGCTGGCTTTGCTAACGGAAGCATAACCTTCAGGTAAAATTTGATCGCAGTTGCACCGTCAATTTTGGCTGCCTCTTCCAATTCCTTCGGTTGAGTAAGGAAGAATTGACGAAAGATAATGACGAATAATGCGCCCTTTACCCCAAATCCTAAAATAGAAGGGATAACTAAGGTAAGCAATGAATTATTTAACCCCAAGTTTGTATAAGCAATGATTGTCGGTAAAATAATAACCTGTGGTGGAATAATAAACGCCATTAGCAATAACCCAAAAACAAGCTTTTTAAAAGGAAAGTCTAATCGAGCTAGGGCATATCCTGCAAATCCACATGATATACAATGAAAAACGGATGCAGCCAAAGCAACGATCAAGCTGACTGAGAACGCCTGTGTATAATTCATCATCTCCCAAGCACGAAGAATATGACCCAAATAAAGTTTAGTAGGAATCCAAGTTACGGTAGGATTCATTAGATCTGCCGTACTCATGAGCATATTCACTATCATTTTTAATATTGGATTTAGATAAATATAAGAAGTTGCGATAAATATAGTGTATAGAAAAACTTTGAAAAGCAGTCCTTCATTAATCTCTTTACCAAGTACAGTATATTTTACGCTTCTTACGCCTTTCCGAAAGTTGAATTTCCCCTTTGCTCGATTACTGTTTTTTGCTGTCTCGATATTAACATTCATTTAACACCCCTCCTAACCTCTTGATAACTTCTTACCTCTATTCATCCTCATATAAATCAGCATGACTAACGCCAACGATACACTAATAATGATAAAGTAGATCCAGGCAAGTGCACTACTATAACCATAATTTCCTGTACCTATTAAGCCGATTATAGGATTAAACGGGAATGTAAACATGTCAACAACTGTATAAATTAAATTTAAAAAGATAAAAGGTGACATGGCTGGCAACGTTATTTTCCAAAAGACCTCCCAAGGAGATGCACCATCTATTCTTGCAGATTCATAGGCGGAAATAGGGATTGTTTGTCTTCCGGATAAGAAAATCAAGATTTGAACACCGGAATACCATAAAACTAAGACAAAACGATTCAATAAGGTTTTAACTGGTTGTCCCCATGAGCTGTCACCGAGAACCGCGTCTAGATATGTTCCAATAGAAAAACGTTCCAAAAAGCCTAGACTGCCTTCTCCCTGATTTACAAATTCAGTTAATAAATAACCGGTTGTAAAAATAACGGGTAAGAAAAAAATTGCACGAAACAGAAAGCGACCATGTAGTTTTTGATTTAACAAAATCGCGATCATCAGTGAAAATATCAGGATTATCGGTACCATAATAACAACTTCTTGAAAGTACGGTATTAACTCATCATAAAAGGATGAGCTGTTAAAGAGGATTTCTCTGTAATAACCGATCCCATTAAAATCGTACTTCATGCCGCTAGGAAGAATTTTCACTTTATGAAAGCTCATATACAGTGAAAATCCTAGGGGAAAAGCAAGAAAAGTCATAAAACCTATTAACCAAGGAGCAATAAACAAGCTCCCCTCCAAATTGCGGGATATTTTAGCACTTAGCCTCCTTTTTATCATTTATTTCCCTCCTTCAATTACGACAAAGTCCTCTGCCTCTATGGTGATTCCTTCATTAGTGTAGGGAAAATCATTGTAATTAACGATAATGCGTTTTCCCTTTTCATATGTTGTTTCAAACACCTCATTTGCTAACATACGGTGATCCGTAATAAACTGATCTTGTACATCGGCTAGCGCCTCATTAAAACGTTGATATTGTGAAGCAATTTCCGCTTCCCAATCCTTATAATAGGTACTATAAAATCTACGCATAGACCTTGATTCCAATAATTTATTTGATTCTTCATACGTAACTAAAAATGCTGGAGAACCTCCGTATTCAATCCCTTTTAAAAATGCTTCCTTTACATTTCCGCTCATATTACCGTATTCAAACGAATAGCTTACTAAACCATGAAGGGCAATTTGAGCAAAAGGTACTGTTCTATCTACAAATAAATCGTATGAATAATTATTATCCATCTGTTCTATATGACTACTATTATTTAAAGCATAAAAGTTACCTGATGCTACACGCACATCACCAAGCTCTTGTTTTGTTTTTTCAAAGATATCTTGCTGAATTTCCTTTACCTCAGACCTCGATGCTAAATAGCGATCATTGTAATCCGTTACTAGAGTTGAACCAATGCCATCACCATATACATAACCATCAACACCTAATTCATTCACTTTATTTAGATCATTATAAATGACCTTCTTCATAAAGAGTGGGCTTACAAAAACAGTCTCAACACCTGTTCTGAAATACTTGATTACAGATGAATACAAATCACGTAATCCATCTCTACTTTCTCGGAAGTGGTCCTTCCCAGTATTGTTATACGTATAGGAGCTTGCATCAAGATAAACAGAAAATTGTTTTGAGTGAGCAAAATCTACAAAATCCTTCATCTCATCATTACCACCTAAGTGATTAGAAATCGGGAAATGCCCGCCGAATTTGCCGTATCCACCCTTTTGCCAACCTTGATAAGTGATAGACATATCTTCAACACCTAAACTATTTAACTCCTGCACGATCTGTTTTGCTTGTTCCATCGTTGTTAATGATAGGAAAGAATCTAGTAAAAAGCCCTTTTTAGTCCCACCACCAAGAATACTTAATTGTAAATCCAAGTTTTCTTTTTTATCATCTTTTACCTTAATTCCTTGCTCCTCGATTAAATACTGACGATACCTTTCAGCTATTTCCACATAATCAGCGTCATCGTTTTCTATCATATAGTAACGAGTTGATCGGTCTGTACGCTGAATATCACCTGTATAAGTAAAATATCCATCTGTCTTCTTTTTATTTGTAGGTTGGAAGACTTTAAAGCGATACAAATGTTCAGCAGTTGCCCAATTATATTGGCTTAATGATTCTGAAGGAGCTGATACAATGTTAGCGTAAACATCTCCTTCATTAATAATCCCCAATATCGCTTGCTCTCCCGACCTTATACCGAATATCGGCATTCTTACTGGGAGTCTTGAAGATAAATTAGCATTAGCTGAAAAAGCCAAATCCTCGCCATATACTCGTTCACTATAGAAGTCCGTTGTGCTTGCCCGATTCTTTTTAAAGTCGATTAGCACACCGGAACCATCCGGGAGGAATAAAAACCCATCTTCCTCCTCGGAACTATCTGCACCTAAAAACGGAAATAATCGTAGGGAAACAAGTCGAATCATCGGGTCCTTCTCATCTTTTTTATATTCCTTAACATCTTGAATACCTTCTGATAAAACCTTTGTTTCCACAAAGTCCTTCCCAAGCTGGACCTGAATCGGAATAACAAAGCCAATATTAGGCATGTCATATGTTATCTGAAACCCATTATCAATCTTTTTGAAATCAACTGTTCCTTGTTGGTTATTAAAATTTGATTCTTTAACCATGTCTTTTCGCACATTCATTTCTACATATGAAAACATAAATGGCGATTGTAAATGGGATTGCCATGCATCTGAAGTTCCCCCTTGATCCCAGGCATCGGGATTAGGAAAAGATCTAAATACATTCTCCGTTTTCTTGTTCAATACGCTGAAATGGCCTGTTTTAGGATCAGCTTTTAAGATAAAATTATCGTTTTCAGCAACTGTCTGAAAATCACTATCTTTAGGTAAGTTATTCGCCTTTACTTCGGTATTAGCTTTCTGTTCTGATTTTGTTTCTTCTTCAGTTTCTTCTACGTCTGTTGATTCAGCTGTTTCTTCCGTATTTTCTTTATCGGCTTGATCTTCATTGGCTAAAGCCGTACTACTTGACGTTGGTATTGCCGATAATAATAAAAGTAAGGTCAAGGCCACAATCAAAATCGCTTTTCCCATTTTCATTACATGGTCACCTCCCTATAAAGTGTCAAGACAAAGTCAATTGTTTCTGAGGAAAGACCTAGAACAATAAAAATCAACACCCATAGCATAATCATTGAAAATAATGATAGTAAAATGTTAACAATCGCTTCACCGACTGAATAATTTTGTAGTGCCTGTACCATCCAGAAAAACAAGGCAGCACTCCAAACAAGCATCAACATTTCAAAAAATCCATATATTGAAGATTCATTTAATGTCATTATATTTGAAAAAAGTGCCAATGGTAGTCCCAAAAGGACAACTGGAAACAGTGCATATGCACTACCGATAAACACATCTTTAAATCGTGCTTGACCTTGCTTGATAGATCCTATTAGGTAGTGACATATCACCCAAGATACCCAGACTACAAAAGCGATTGTCATAATAGAGTTGACGTTTGTACTTCCTATCGGTACCGGTTGAAAAGTAAAACTTGTAAAGTAAATTCTTCCCAGAACCATCGATATGACTAATGCTAAGATGATCAATGCACTTGTATATCCCCCCATATTTCTGAAACGGATATCTGCAAAACCATCTAACGGATGTTTAAGTATGTAAAAAGCATGTTTTAACTGTTGAATTAATTTTATATCTGTCAGCTTTTTACTTTTCTTCTTCTCTGATTTACTTTTAACTTTTCTTCGTCTCACCATTTGATTTCCAGCGATGCTAGCAGCGCCAATTATAAGAAAACCATTCGCGAAATAAGCAAAGTTACTCTGGAACCAATTTAATCGAATTTGCCAAAATGAATCTGAATACCCTTGCTCCTCGCCAGCAAACTTATATAATTCTGTAGCCTTTTCAAAATCCTCTTGATTGAAAGCCGCTCGAGCTAGTCCAGAATATGCCGGTGTAAATAGCGCATTTTGTCTAACTATTTCTTTCCAGTACTGCTCACTCTCTTCATATTTACCTTGTTGAGTCATAATATAAGCGTCTCGGACAGTACCGCCAAATTCTGTTGGTACAAGTACCTGAACTAAGTTTAATGCGTCATCTAATATGAATATTTCATTTGCAGAGTTTGTATCTAAAGCGACAGGACTCCTATTTACTCCCATTTGTGGTGAGCCACTACCGGATCCAAATGCTCCCCAGAAAAAAAGCAAATCCCCATCTTGGTTGTATTGCGCAACTAATGCACTGGCTTTATCTACAACCGTCACGATCCCATTTTCATCAACGGTTATGTCTGTAAGATCGGAGCTGGGTGGTTTTTCCTCACCTTCAACTTCCTTAATGACGGCATTTTCCCGCAAAAATCCTACATTTATATCCTTTGTAAAGGAAAATTCCTTCCACTGATTTTCTCCACGAATGTTTAACTTTTTAATTTGCTCTGTCGAATCTCTTTGTACAGTGTAAATATAGCCGTTTTCATCAATATCTATATTTCTGATTGGGCTTGGTAATAATCGGACCTGCCTTTTTAACTGTTCTTCCGTATAAAATAGATTACGAACTCTATCCATTAATGATACTTCGGTTATGTTTGTACCATAAAATCCGTAAAATTCTCCCTCTGGGTCGAATTGAATAATCCCTTGGAAAGTTCCCCGCGATACTACGTAAACAAATCCACGTCTGTCTACAGTCATATTTATTGGCTCATAGACGAATGCATCATTGATATATTTCGATTCAGGCCGAGAAAATTCTTGAAGCATTTTGCCATCTTTATTTAAGCGAACAACCCGCTTATTACCTGTATCAGCAATGTAAATATTTCCATTTCCAGTAACGAAAACTCCAGATGGTTGCTTCAAAGGGCTTTCTGGAATGGAAAGAACCCTTACAAGTTGTCCCTCTTTATCAAGGTGAACGATACGATCATTACCAGTATCAGCGATATATACCTCGTCTTTATTATCTACAAATAAATCTTGGGGTTTATTTAGTGGTGAATATACCTTTTCCCCCTTTTCATCCACTACATATATATCTTGAGCAAATACTCCGATAGGTTCATATGCAGGCTGTGTGAAAATTGTTCTTCCGAAACCATCAACGCTAAACGTTTCATAAGGCGTGTCTGCTTTTCCCGTTAACGAAAATGAGAAGAAAAATGTTATAAGGCTAAGAATGGCGACTAGCGAACGCCAATTTTTCCCTTCGTTCATAAATGACCCTCCGTTTCCCTTCTAACTCATTTAATTCCAGAATGCGCCATCGTAGCAATAACTTTTCTCTGGAAGAATAAAAATATGATGAGCTGAGGCAAAAACATGATAAGTGCACCTGCCGCAGCAGCCCCTTGTCTTGCAACAGTATTTGCTAAATTTGCAGTTAGAGACATCATGTAATAAGGCAATGTTTTCATTGATTCATCTTGCATAAATAACTGTGATGTTTCAACATTCCCCCAGGCTGCCTGAAAAGATATAATCGCAATGGTAGCGATTGCAGGCGTCACAATTGGAATGACGATCCTCGTGAAAATACCAAATTCTGAGGCACCATCTATTTTTGCAGCTTCCATTACTTCATTTGGTACTTGATCAATAAATTGTTTCATTAAGAATACACCTACTGGCATTGCAATCATTGGTAATACATGCCCCCAATATGTATTCATAATGCCTAAGCTTTGTACAACGACAAATCGTGGTATTTGTATAACTGTAGGAACAAATAATAGTGATAACATAATCGTTGAAAATACTAACTTTGAACCTGGAAATTTCTGTTTTGATAATGCATACGCACAAAACGCACTTGTCATAACCATAGCTATTGTCGCTATTACTGTAACTATGACACTATTAAAAATGTAACGGGAAACCGGAACAAATGTACTTTGTGTTAATGAGAGTAGTTCCACAAAGTTTTGAATGGTTGGATCCTGAACGATAAAAGTTGGCGGAAAGAGAAATAACTCATGTAATGGTTTAAAAGCATGATTAAAAATATAAACGATAGGGAGAAGCATAAAAACAGAAAGTAAAGTTAGGAAGAATAATATTGTGTATTGTGTACCGTCCATTCTTTTAACTTCCAGTCTTAAGTTAACCCACTTCCATTTGATTGCTGATCCGATTTTCTTTAGTATCTCACTTATCTTCATATTTCGGATCCTCCTTTTCTTCTAGAATAAAGAAGAAGACACGACTTAATAGAAACATCATTACTAAAAGTACAACTGATATCGCACTGGCATACCCTAATTCAAATCGAATGAATCCGTAATCTTCAATGTGACTTACCATTACCTGCCCCGCATAATTTGGCGTTGGGTTGGAACCGGAAAGTTGAACCCCTAAGCTTCCGGATTGTAATGTATGAACGATCGACATAATACCAGCAAATAATAGTTGAGGCCTCATCATCGGAACGGTAATATACCAGATTTCCTGAAGCCTACTCGAAATCCCATCCATCCTACCAGCGTCATATAACTCTTTATCTACATTTAAAACACCGGCTAACATAGCCAGAAATCCGATACCCATACTAGACCAGATTGAAACGACAATCATTATATTTAAAAGCCAATCCTGATCTTGTAAGAATATAATTGGTTCACTTATAAATCCCCAATTAAGAAGGAAACTATTAATATATCCGATCCTATCACCAGTAAACATTACCTGCCAAACTACCGTCATAGCAACTCCTGCGGCTAACGACGGGACATACATGGCTAATGCATATCCCATTCGTAAAGTGTTTGGTAGCTGAGCGATAAACCATGCAAGTAAAAATGCAAACACAAATCCAACCGGCCCAACAAATAATGCAAACTTAAAAGTGTTAGGCAAAACATTTTGTAATAATATAATATCTTGCGAGAATAATGTTTGATAATTCAACCATCCTGTCCACTCTGGAAATTGAATCGAGTTAAAATAAGTGAAACTCAAACCAATTGCCGTTATGACGGGGATGAGAATAAATACAATAAACAAGATGAGAAACGGAGCAATAAACAGATAGGACAGACGAGATTTCCACATATCTGCCAGCGTTTTTTTAGTTCGGGCTGCTAACTCTGTTTTTAATCTGTTTATTTTCCCCACTTTCACTGTCGTTATATTCGACTTTTCTATCTCTATATTATTGTTCATACTGGCTCACTCCTTCCCACGGTTCCTTAATAATTGGAAGATCTAAAGAATTCAAGACATTACCTTTTTCGTCAATGAGATCGAATTCTGTTTGTTTTCTTTTCAACTCACGAGAAATCTCTTTTACAGCCTTCTCCAGTTCAATCCGCCAATTTTCACCTTCAAGAACTGACTGATTCCACGAGAAATCCAATTGTCTCGTAGTCATATATCCTCCAGGAACATTTGGGATATCCTTTACCCATTTCCATTGCTCTAAAATAGCTTGTAAATCATCCCGTCTCCAAGGCATTTTCGTAAAAGCTTCAATGTTTGCTGAGTTCCAGCGAAATGTCTCGCCACGAAATTGCTCAAGATTCAGACCATATTCGGTTTGAACATCTGAAGACGCATACCATTTTAGGAATTCCCAGGCTACACCTTGTTTTTCCTCAGGTGTATCATTAAACAACATCATGCTTGTTGTATCTACTCCTGTTCCTCCAGCCCAGCGCACTAGCTCACCTTTTTCGTTTACACGTCCAGGAATTGGAGCAATTCCCCAAACGTCTAGAATTTCAGGTGCAGCAACGAGTAATTGCATATATTGATTAAAATCTGCAATCCCGATCGGTAACATGCCTTTTCTGAATTGTTGATAGAAGCTCTGAACCTGTAAATCCATGCCATGAAGATTAAATAAATTAGTCCACTCTTCAAACGATTTAAATGCGTCAGGTGTATCTAAGCCTGTCGACATACCATCGGCTGTATATAAATCGACATCATTTTGATAGAACATATAAGAAAAATCTTTTGGATCAGCATAAAAATTATGTTGATTTTGCAATAATGTCGGTATCATGTCATATACTTGATCCCATGTATCAGGCACTTGTAAATTTAGTTGCTTTAAGATATCTTTTCTGTAAAATAAAACCTTGAAATTAATCGTTTCAGGGATACCGTAAATTCCTTCGTCATAATAATATGGTAGTAATGTACCTGGCGCATACTTTTCCAATACTTCCTCTACACCTGGCATTTTGTTGAAATCTTGCGCTGCACCACGAAGCGCCATTTCAAAAGGCATTCCACTCGGAACCCCTAAAGCGACATCGGGCATAATTCCAGCAGCTTTGGCCATGATCAGTAAATTAGGATCTTGAATTAGATTCACGTTTACTTTAATGCCATGTTCAGGTGTAAATTGTTGATCTGCCAACTGTTGTAGCTCTTCAGCATAATCTCTTCCCCACATCATCCATACATTCAACTCTTCATCTACTTGATCCATTAATTGATTTTCTTTCGAAAATGAATAAATCAAGGAATGATACGTTCCCTTTATTTTCTCATACCATTTTGCCGTCATTCGCGGAAATTCCGCTTTTTGAGGAGCAAAATAAAACCGATCCAATTGTAAAGGACTATCCATTAATTCTTTTCTTTGAGCCTCTAGTTTTTCCTGTAATGTTCCAATTCTTACTTGCTTATTTGGAATTTCATTCGGCTTTTTTAGTAATTCCGAGATATCCTGTGATAATGACTCAAAAGCTTGCGAAACATTACTTGTTTCACCGTTAATGTCAATCATTTGTTTGGTCATGTTTTCAAAACTCTTATGCATCTTTTTTAGCTTTTCAAGTAGCCCTGGTAGTTCCTTCTCTACATTCCAAACCCTAAAGCTATCTTCCCTATTGCCCGTAGCTATTTGAAGTTCTTCAGATATTTCTTTAATCTCTTTTGATAATTCATCTATCTGAATAATAAGTGGCACGAACGGCTCATGGGTCGCTTCAAGTGAAATGGTATGAGTGCCTTTTTCCAAATAAAAATAGAATGGTTTATCACTCTTATCATTTAAAGTAATGTCTTGCCATCCTGAAGCATATGGTATTTGGTAATGTTCCATTTCTTCAAATGGGATCTTTCCGTCAATTGACAATGTTCGGAAGACAGATAAATTTTTCCGAAAGTTTTGCATTCCCCTGAAGGCAATTTTATATTCACCATTTTCCGGCACTTCAAATTCCCAAGTTACCGCTTGCCCGCCTTTATACCAACTCATTCCGCCTAAAGTATTAAATTTGACTTTTTTAAGTGATTCCGGTGTAGTCAAAGGAGCGCGATCGTACTGAACTTGAATCGAGGTTGAATTCTTTTTAGCAAAATTTTCAGCTTCAATTGTTATCACTTCATCTGTTTCCATTGAAGTTGTTTCATATTGTTCTTTTACTTCTTGATAGGGACTATTTACCTTAGGTTCTTCAATCGAGAGCGATTTAAGTGCTACAGCTTCCCTTAATGCACGCACCCGAATCGTATTGTTTCCTTTTTTCAAATGGAATAATAATGGTCCGACATTGGAACCATCTGAATCCCGAAGTGATTCCTTCTTCCACCCGGTAATAGGTTCTACAAGTGAGCGAACTTGATTTCCCGTTTCATCATACTGAGGCTCCTTATCTCGGAACTCCCTTTTTAGTTCAATGGAGCGTGATTCTTTGTATTGGTAGGAATCATTAATCTGTACACCCAAAATGACAGATTGTCGGCTCCCACCATCTTCTAGTGAAAACGGATAATTTTCAATGGCGATTTCATATAGACCCTCTTCAGCCACATCCACATTATATTCAACCCATCCAATTGGATTTGGCCAAAGTATTACCTTGTCTTCCCCACCGTAGGAACCGACTTCAATATCAGCATCTTCTGATTTATTTGCATATTCATTCGCTTCTACTTTTACATTATCTTTCCCTAGTTTAATTCCTTCACTATCCCATTTCTGATTCATCTCATAAAAGTATGGCTCAAGCTGCCTTTCAAAATTATCCGTTGTTGCACTATCTTCCGGTGTTTCATTGTCATCCGCAAAAACTATGTTCTTATTAGATAAGGGCAACATCATGCTAATAATGAATATTACACTTATACCAATGCATAATAGTTTCCTAATATTAGATTTTCTCCATAATTGATGTGCCATCTTCCCACTCCATTCAATCTGTCATCAATTCTTCTGTATTCCTATCGAATAGCAATATCTTGTTCATATCTACAGCTATAGTTACCTTTTCGCCTTCTTCGTAACGGTATCTAGGATGTGCACGCACTGTGAATGACTCTTTACCATGTGTGGAAAGATGGTAATAATGGTCTGAACCGATAAACTCATTAAATTGCAAATAACCATTGATCGTTGCGTCGGGATAAGTGTCAAACATAATTTGTTCAAAGCCCATATTTTCTGGCCTTATTCCCATAATAATTGTGAATTCAAGCATTTTTCTATTCCTTAACATATTCGCCTGCTGGTCTGTTAGTTTTAGAGAAAAAGTACCTGTAAAGAATATTAAATCTCCATCTTTTTCATGTAATGTCCCTTCAAAAAAGTTCATTGGTTGATTACCGATAAACTTTGCTACAAATAAGTTCTTTGGTTTATTGTAAACCTCTTCAGGAGTATCTACTTGCTGAATCTCTCCCCTATTCATAACGACAATTCGATCTCCCATTGTCATCGCTTCAATTTGATCATGTGTTACATAGATAGTTGTAACACCCATTTTTTTGTGTAAACTAATAATCTCTGCCCTCATTTGAACACGAAGTTTGGCATCCAAGTTTGAGAGCGGTTCATCCATTAAAAATGCTTGTGGACTCCTTACAATTGCTCTCCCCAATGCAACACGCTGTCTCTGACCACCACTAAGTTCTCTAGGTTTACGGTCCAGAAAATTACCAATTTCCAATACCCGAGCTGCCCTTTTAACTGCATCTTCAATTTCATGTTTAGGTATCTTTCTGATCCGCAGCCCAAAAGCGATATTTTCATATACGCTTAAATTTGGATATAAAGCATAGTTTTGAAAGACCATCGAAATATCTCTATCTTTAGGTGGTTGATCATTTACCAGGTTATCACCGATGAATATCTCACCTTCAGATATATCTTCAAGACCGGCCACCATTCTAAGTGTTGTGGATTTCCCACACCCCGACGGTCCTAAAAATACCAAAAACTCCTGATCTTCGATATCCAAATTAAAATTATTTACTGCATATTCTTTGTATTTTCCGTAACGTTTTGAAACTTGATTTAGCAAAATTCTTGCCATTAAGGTTCCCTCCTAAGACAAAGTATTCCAAATTTTGATATTACATTTATCATATACAGATTCCTATGAATTTGGTGTGAAGTTTATTTCATAATATTTCACACGGTGGGACAAGCAAATTTCGCTTCTCTTTACAAAAGAGCCTAATATAGCAGCTATAATGCCCCCGTATCTTATCTGGCTTTTTGAACAACTTAATAAATACACGGTGGTTCTTTATCTCAATCTAGTTGTGATAGCCCTATGAACTCATAAGAACCAAACCTTAAGTGAAATGCCCTTATCGGTTTAGTTGCATTCATTTCTTAGACCCCAATTTTAAAAGTAACCTCTGCAATCATTATATTTGCAGAGGTTATTTTCACTTTAACGTCTATATCCATATTTCGTTAAATTAGGTTATCTACTTATTCTGCCTCCATTTGCGATTTTACGCTTGCTTCAGCTTCTTCCTGAAGAATTCGTAAAAATTCATTTATATCCTTACCGGAGTTTACAAACTTGATTGGCGCTTCCCAATAAACTCCATCACCGTATTTAGGTGACTTGTCCGGTCCAGTCGAATACTCATTTTTAAATAATGATGCAAGATTTTTCCCTTTAAACTCAGGTTTTTCTTCACCATATACGGCATGGATCTCTGGATCCTTAAGGATTGAAGCCCCTCCTTGTTTAGACTTTTCGATTTGCACTTCATCAGATAACAAATACTCGATCATTTCTAATACTATTTCTTTATGTTCGCTTGGTTCAGTAATTGCAAATCCACCAGCATTAGGTGCAGGGTTAATTCCTTCATATCCTTCCCACACAGGATAAGTAGCAATACCAATATTATCTTTTTCTAACCATCCATGGTTAGTTGCAGCTGGTGCCATTGCTACATTACCTTCACCAAATAAGGATCCCCAGTTATGAAGAAGACTTCCAGGTTCTTCAGCAGGGTAATTACCTGGAATTGAAGTTACTGCCCCAACCATTTCCAAATATCTTCTATATGCCTCTGATTCAGTAATTAATACTTCATTCGTCTCAGGGTCAACTGAATTTTGTCCAAATTGAGTATATGCATCATAAGGAACGTCAAGGTCCAAACCACGGTACTGAACGCCATTCATTTCACGTGTCAAATCCTTAGCAAGTTCAGTAACCTCCTCCCATGTCAGATCATCGGAGGGATAATTAACCCCTAGTGTGTCAAATACGTCTTTATTATAGTGCAATGAGTATGTTGGACGGCTATTTGGAATAATGTATATTCCGCCTTCCATATTTGGATCTTTATTACGTGCGTATTTAACAATCGATGGTTCCAACCGATCCAAATCAAAGCCTTCTTGTTCAATTAATTCATCCATATTGTAGGCTAAACCGAGGCTTTTTAAAAAGCTCGAATGAGTTAAAAGCCCCATAGTAACGACATCTGGACTTTTCTTGCCTGCAATTAATTGTTCAAGCGTCTCCGGATGGTCTGTTCCTGCTTCCTGTATTTCGATTGTAATATTAGGAAATTTTTCTTCAAGATATGTCCCGTAGGTCTCCTGAAAATGCTCTTCTCCCCATTGATGCGCCCATCTGATTGTCACTTTTTCTGCTTCTTTTTCTTTTCCCTTTGGCTTTTCACTTTCATTACCGCCTGAAGTCGTTGAGGAATTGCATGCCGCCATTACAAAAACTGAAAGCGCTATCGTAAAAATCAATGCTAAAAACTTGAAATTCTTTTTCATTATGTAAAACCTCCCCTGTTGAAGTAAGTACATTCAAAATAACTTAAGTTCCTTTATTAATGCTCAGTCATAACTATTTCTTTTTTCGTTCTTTCTCTCAGCATCCCTCTCTTTTCTTAGATAATCTCCTGACTATCATCTTACTATTCTTACAATTTACTTTTTTACAACTATGGAGCATCTAAGTATATTTTACTCTATCGAATATGAATTTCGTGTGAAGAAATCCTGATAATATTGTATTTTTCAACAATAATCTCCATAAATTTCACTTGATACTCCGCACGGATGAATGCTGAAACGCGTTCACTTACTACCTTGTGCTTCCGCGACTTTAGCTTTCGATTTATCGTAAGCTTCGCGCAAATATGTGTTCACATCATTTCCTTCTTTAATGAACTCCATAACATCTAATACCTGTCCTTCTTGTTCATATGGAGAAGTCACTTTAGGACCAGTAGCAATATCCAACGCAAACACAGCCTGCATATTCTTATCTTGTAATCCCTCAACTTCAGATGAAAACGCCCCTTGAATTTCTGGATCGTTTAATATAGTGGCAAAACCTTTTTTAGAGCGCATTAACTGCCATTCCTCGGACATAAGATATTCTAGTACTTGAAATGCTTCTTCTTTATGTTCACTAGTTTCTGAGATCGCTAAACCAGCTGCACCTGCTCCTGGTCCTCCATTCGGCTTATCCTCCCAGACAGGATAGGTCACCATATCCCAGTTCAATCCTGTATCTGCCTCAACACCAGCTAACCATATATGAACATCAAAGAGCGGCACCATTGCCAGGTTTTGAGTATTCATGAAGTCTCCCCAATCACCTTCTTCAGGAACTACTCCTGGGATTGCGGCCAACTTTTCAGCCATATTCAAATATTGGACAAAGCGTTCATCTTTTACATACATTGGCTCATGCGACTCAGGATCCAGATGATTTACCTCGAGTTCAGAAAGCATACCACCAGCAGCAGATATATCGAGGCCTCGGTACTCAACCCCGTTCCGCTCACCGGTTACTTGACTAGCCAAGTCTCCCACTTCTCCCCAAGTCATCCCATCCTTGGGATAAGAAACCCCAAACTGATCAAAAATCTCCTTATTATAATAAAGTACTTCCCATCTTCTTACATATGGGAAATAGTAGAGAGCTCCATCCCCCCAACCACGCGCCTGATAAATATGCGCTTGCGAAATACTGCTTAGATCAAAGTTATTCCCATTAATCAGTTCATCCAGATCATACGTAAGTTCATATTCCTCCAATAACGGTACTTGATCTCCTCCAGATAAATAGAAGATGTCAGGAATGTTTTTTTGAGCAATTTCCGTTTCCACTTCATCCAAAGCCATTTCTACGAATTCTAACGTAATATGAGGAAACTTTTCTTCAACCGGTCCTTTAATATCCTCATTAAACTCTTCTTCCCATGCATAATTAAACTTTAATGTCACTGGTTCAGCTTCGAGTTCTTCTGCTTTTTCAGTTTTTTCCTCTTCGTTCTTATTACCAGAAGCATCATTAGCAGTGTTTCCACCATTACATGCCGCCAAAAGAAAAATCGAGATTAGTAGTAATAAACCAAACGCCCATAAATTCGTAAGCCTTTTCATTTTTTTGTATATTCCCCTTTTTCCCGAAACTTATCTTATGCCTGAAGCACTAAGTTCCGACTTATTGAAAAAATTGACAGATTAGGTTAAGACTTAACCTCTTCCTGCTCTGATTTAAAACAGATGCTTACTGGCAGAACTATTCGTTGAACAGATTGATCCTTTTTTAATTGTAACTCCAATAATTCGACTGCCTTCTCACCCATTAGAAACGAATCTTGTTTAGCCGTATAAATTGGGTAAACATCAAGTTCATGTTCTTGGTCAAATGATGAAATTGAAAATTCCTCAGGCATTTTTCTACCAAGCCTTTTAGCGGCTTGAAAAGCGATTTGTCCCGCATAAGCATTCATCGCAAACACGGCTGTCATGTCAGGATTCCTTTGGAAAAATGACATAGCTCGTTCCACTGGATTTTCAAGGAGGACTTCGGTAAACCAGATAGATCTATCTATCGGAATACCCACCTCGGTCAGGGCTCGCTCATATCCTTTAATGCGATTTTCTACAGTGATGGTTTCAAAATTAGGAGCTGTCACCATACCAATTTTGTGATGTTTTTTTTCTAAAAGAAGTTTTGTCAACCGATATGCTGCTTGGACATTGTCAGAATAAACAGCAGAGGTATCAATCCCCTTTAAATAGCGATCAATCAACACCAATGGAAATTTGTCTAATGTAAGTCGTAGAATCTCTTCATTGTATAGTTGATCGTCAACGGGAAAGACAATTAATCCCTGAACACCATCTAGCACCATCATTCGGATCGCTTGTTCTTCCAAATCAAGAGAATGACGAGACTGCCGTAGCATTAAACGGTATCCATACGCTGTGACAGCAGTTTCGATCCCTGATAAAGTATGCGCTGAAAAACGCTCGACAATTTCAGGCATGATTAATCCAATAATGACCTTCTCGTTTTGTTGAGGCAGATTATCCTTTTTCAATGCTTTATCTGCATTCTCCCCTTCAACAAAGGTTCCTTTTCCTGGTATACGATAGGCTTTTCCATCTTTAACAAGTTGCAACACGGCATTTTTGGAGGTAATTCTACTTACGTTGAACTGCTTTGCCAAATCGGCCTCTGATGGTAATTGATCATGTGGCTGATAAATACCTTCTTTGATTTTCTCCTGAAGATGTACTTTAATCTGTAAATACAAGGGTGACTTATTTCTACGCACAAACCCTCCTCCCTTCCTAAACCTGATATATTGAGATAAACCAGGTATTAGCTGATATAACTCAATATAATATCAATACATTTATTAGTCAATGGTGAAATTTCTAATTAGTTTGAATTCCTTTCATAATTGTTGTTTGCAATTCTCATAGAATTGGTAAACCATTCCGAAGAAAAAAATAGAAAAAGAAGTGAAAACCTCCAGCTGAGGTTCCTCACTTCTCCACTACTTCAAAATATCTCCTATATACTTCTGACTCTTTGTTTTCAAACTTTTGCTGAAGTTAAACTATGCTATATTCCTAATTTACGGCATCCTCATTACATCTAAATTCACCTAGTAGCAAGCCCTATCATCATACTCCACTTTACATCTTTGCCAGTAATTTGTAGCACGCTACAATCAATTATTTAGTATTCATCGCCTCTTGAATAGCGGATTCTGCCTCCTCTGAAGTGACTCGAAGGAATTCATTGCGATCCATTCCCGACTCTACGTATTTTCTGAGATCCAGATCAACATATGAATCCCATAAACTAATGCGCTCCGGTGGATCAGCTGGCGGATGATTAAAAATGGAAGACACATTTTTATCATGTGTACTCTCGTAACCTTGGAAAAATTCATCAAGCACTTCAGTGTTACCACTAGATGGACCGATGCCGTTACGTGAGGCCCATGTCTGATATTCATTTTCAGTAAAATAAGTAATCACATCGAATGCCGCATCCTTCTGCTCACTGTATGGACTGATACTTAAAGGAATAATGCCGCCATCGGGACGATGACTTACTGCTGGACCATCTGCCCATACAGGGAGTGGCGCTACCGCATCGTTAAGACCCTCATTATTCTGCCACCAATTTAGACCTTGGATGAATTCAACCAACATAGCTGTCGTATTTTCAGTTGCAAATCGCTCACCATTGAAAAATGCTTCGTTATCACTTCCGGAAGTAGCAGTGATTTTATCAATTAGCTCCAAATACTTAGAAAACTCCGGTTGGTCCAATAAGACTTCACCTGTTTCTGGATCTGATTTATTAACAGCAAGTTGCATAAGCGGGACTCCCGGATTAGCTAAATCCAATCCACGATAGTTGACACCATTACGTTCCCCCGTCACTTTTTTCGCCAATTCAATCGCTTCATCCCATGTCATATTGTCGGTTGGGTATGGTTGACCGAATAAATCAAAAATGTCCTTATTATAGAATAGAGCATAATAAATAATTTCATAAGGTAAACCCAAAAGCCGCCCTTCCTTATCTTTGGCTCGTAATGAGTCCAGAAAGACTGGATTAATATGACTCAAATCATAATTGTGTTTTTCGATTAATTCCCCTAAATCGTAGTCAAGTTCCAAATACTCCAAATTGTCTTGTGAGACCTCAAATAGGATATCAGGTTGAGTTCCTTTGGCAAACAGTTCTTCCAAGTCTTCTCTACCAGATCCGGCTCTTACATGTTCCAATGTGATATGAGGAAATGCTTCTTCAATCGGATTTTTAAAACGCTCATTGAACATTTCCTCCTCCCAGTGTACAAGCACTGATAATGTTACAGGTTCAGGTTCCTTCTCCTTATCCTTCCCTTCCCCCTTTGGCTCCCCATTTTCGGGAGTACTAGAAGGTGTAGATGAGTTGTTACAAGCTACCATTATCGAGATGGAGCACACTAGTGTAAGTAATAATAACAAGAACTTAAAATTCTTTTTCATATTAAAGAACACCCCCACTTCAAATTTTGATGTATCGGTTTTTTCCTCACTATTTATCCCCTCAGTGAAACTAAGGTGCATCTGTAAACGCGCTTCTGATCAAATAAACAGTTTATGATAATACATTAAAAACAAACAATTCCTAAATTCCTAGTTTATGTCAAGGAAATTATAATTTACTCTGATTCCTTCGCCTCATTAATCTTTGCCTCTGACTCTTCTTTAGTCACACGCAGGAACTCATTGACATCCATATTAGACTCATAAAATTTTTGTATACTAAGATCTACATAACCATCCCATAAACTAATACGTTCTGGGGGAGGTGCAGCGCTATTTTTAAAGATTGCTGGTACGTTTTTATCATGAGTATTTTCATAATCCTTGTAAAACTCTTTAAGCACTTCCTTCTTATCAGAGACAATACCAATCCCATTTCGAGACATCCAAGTCTGATATTCATCTGATATGAAAAAGTTAAATATTTTCATCACATCATCTTTATGTTTGCTATTCGGGTTCATTGTAAGTGTTTGCAAATATCCAGTCGGAGCAACCCCTGGGTGGTCTGACCAAGTTGGAACAGCAGCAATATCGTAATGAAGACTTTCATTATCTTTATACCAGTTTAGTGCTTGGGCATTTATTACGAGCATTGCCGTTGTCCTTTCATTACTAAAACGATCCCCGTTAAACATATCCCCCGCTTCGAATTGACCAGGTATATCAAAGAGACCTTTATACAAATTAAGATATTGCGAGAATTCCGGTTGGTCAAGAAGGAGAACTTCACCAGTATCTGGATCTGTCATGTTTACCGAAAGTTGCGAAAGTGCAACATTATCCGCAAAATCCAAGCCCCTGTATTGCACACCATCTCTTTCTTTTGTAAGTTTCTTCGTTAACTCAATTGTTTCTTCCCAAGTCATATCATCCGAGGGGTATGCCTCACCGAACATATCAAATATATCTTTATTGTAGGCGAGTACATAGTATGTGTCTTCATAAGGCCAAGCGATTAATCTACCTTCCTTGTCTCGTGCCCGTAACGTATCCAGTAAATTTTCGTTTACATGACTTAGGTCTATATTATGTTTCGTAAGTAACTCGTCCATGTCGGAGTCAAGTTCAAAATATTCCATATCTTGTTGAGAAATCGAGAAGAAGAAATCCGGGGACTTCCCACTCGAAAATAATTCTTCCAAATCATTTCGTCCATAGGTGAATACTGGGACTTGTTCAACAGTAATATACGGGAAGTGTTCTTCAATAGGATCTTTAAATCGCTCTTTGAACATCGTTTCATCAAAATGAACGCCAATTTCTAAAGTAAAAGGTTCTGGCTCATTTGATTCATTCTGTCCATTTACATCTTCGCCTTTTTCCCCCGCCGTTGGGGCTTTATTATTAGAGCATGAGATAAGAAGCATTGTGAAACAAATGGTTAGTACGAATAAAAATAAGTTTTTATACTTCCCCATTTTTACTCCTCCTTCATTAAATACTGTTAATTACTAGGACCACAGCTCTTTTTAAACTCATTCCCCGTTTGCTTTTTACTTCTTGGGCAACACAAATTATGTTATAGCTTGGCATCCCTCTTTTCAAAATATAATTTTTGATCAAGCATCATACAACTTTTTCTGAATCTCATTTTCCACCTATTGTAAGCGCTTAATTTTATCTTAATCTATGAGATGTGAATTTCGTGTGAAGAATATTTTTAAAATTGCACATTTTACATTAACTAATTTAGTGTTTTCAATCCTTAAAACTTGATCGGTTTAGATGTGGTACCAGCTAGATGCTTGCGCTTGATTTTCAGCTCATTCAGGACTAATAGAAACGCAATTTGTGTAGAATAGATGTTACGCACACGCCAAAGGAACCCATAGAAAAAACCATCCTTTAAGGATGGCTTCCACGAATATTTAATAAACTCCTAATCTTGTGTATCTACTTATTTACTACCTTATGCATTCCGTAGTTTTATAACTTTTAATTTTGCGCTTTTGCATCCTTAATTTTGATTTCCGACTCTTCCTTTAGTACTCTTAAAACGGTCTGAACATCCGTACCTTTTTTAGCAAATTCCTCCAATGCCTTTCCGAAATCAACATATTGATCCCACACGCTTTGTTTTTCTGGAGGTGGAGCTATGACTCCTTCAAAAAATGCAAGCACATTTTTACCTTCATACACTTTATTATCCGCACCAAATTGTGCAAGGATTGCTTCATCCATTAGCACCGGCGGAGTTCCTACCCTAGACAGTTTTGTTTGATATTCAGGTGTTAGACTTTCTGCCAAAAATTGAAGTGCGGCTTCTTTTTGTTCACTGTATTCGTTGATAACCCATGGGTGTGATCCTCGTGAAGGGATTACATTTGGAAGATCCTCCCAATGTGGGATAGGCAGAATATCCATATTTTTTTGAAATGTTTGTGCGTCTTCACCGCCGAACCAAGTAAGGTAACCATGCCAGCTAATATGCATTGCAGCCGTCCCTTGAGCAAATTGTGTGTTTCTAGTTTCCGGATCTTCATTATATAAACCTGGAATACTAAATAGATCTTCCATAAAATCCATATACTTTGTGAAAGCAGGGTCCTCTGTAATGAGAACATCACCCGTCTCTGGATCCGTCATGTTCACAGATAACTGTCCCAGTGGTGCTGTCGGGGCTTCTGTTTCAAAACCACGATAAAAAGTCCCGTTACGTTCACCAGTCATTTGCTTAGCTAGATCCAACGTCTCAGTCCAAGTCATTGCCTCTGTTGGATATGGCACACCAAATATATCAAATACTTCTTTATTGTAATGGAGTGCTAAAACACCTCCTGTTTCCGCAGGTACACCAATCAGTCCATTTTCCTTGTGTCTTGAACGTAATTCATCAAGTAAAGCCGAATTAACATCACTCAAATCAACACCATATTCCTTGATCATCTCATCCAAAGGAAAAACCATTTCCAATTCTTCCAATGGAGCCTGCCCTGTATATGCTAATAAAACATCCGGGATCACATCGGCAGCGTAATGTTCCTCCAATTTAGTTACGGTTCCATCCCAGTCAATATGTTCCAACGTTATATGTGGCAAACTTTCTTCCATATGATTCCCGATACGGTCCATGAAATACTCTTTCCCCCATGGAGTAGCCACTTTTAAAGTTACTTCCTCATTTGAAAACTCTTTCTTCTCTACCACCTCTTTTTCTCCTGCACCCGATTTATCTACTGGATTAGCATCAGAAGACTTACTGCTACACGCTGCTACAAACAAAGACATGATTACTACCATTACAAGTAAAATAGTTTTTAGCTTTATGCTTTTCATAGACTTTTTACGCCCCCTTTATATTAAACAGAACAGATTTAAGAAGATTTAAATTAATAGCTGACTAACTGACCCCCTCAACTTCGATAATACCTTTTCTCCATTTTCAAACATTGTCGACTCAAATGCATGAAGTCATTCAACATTTACTAATGGTTATTTCCCATCTATAGCCATCCCCTCTTTTTAAGTTTGATTTTCGGGCTGCATTATATAATATTTTCCAAAATGTTAGCGCTAACATAATTTTAATCTATGCAATGTGAATTTCGTGTGAAGGTTTTCTAATTTTCTATAAAATTAAACTCTTCACTCAGTTATAATGTTATGAATAACTGTACGTTGGACACTTGATCCTTAAATGCATATTTATCTAATGGAATAAAATCGTTTTTGAATATACTCATCGTTAATTTCTCAAAACTTGGGGCACAAACCAACGTGACATTCATTTTAACCTCATCAATTTGTTATGATGTCCTTTTTCATTTATATTTTGAAACAACTTAAATCCTCGGATTGACAATTTTCGGAAAATATAATAAACTCCTCTGAATGAATGCGCTTTCATTAAGGGAATGTATTTATTAATAGAAACGAAGGGGGTGAATCAAAATAGCGTGACAACGTTTGGATAAAATTAATGAATTTATTGGACAAAAGCCATCGAAAAATGGAGGGGGATTAATTGATGATGACACCTACACCAAAAAACCGCTTTTTTATATTACTAATGCTAATTATTACCGTAGTATCGCTTGCGGCCTGCTCAAACGATTCAAGCACTAGTCCAAAAAATGAAGAGGGTGATAAGGCCACCAATGAGAATATGGAGCAATGGGGTTATGATGGAGGAACAGCAACAGTAAAAATGATGATTGCTGTTGATGAGGAAACATTTAAAATACGGTACAAAGATCAGGTCGAAGCTAAATTCCCGAACATTACACTTGATCTTATATATGATGACCTAGAGGAATTGTTTGCCAAAGGTGAATATCCAGATATTATCGTGGGCATCCCAACGCATGAGTTAGTGGAAGAGCTGGAGACGTTAATGCCGATTGATGAGTATATTGAAAAGTCTAATTTTGACCTGGGTATCTTTAGAGATGGTGTGGTTGATAATTTACGCGCTTATGACCCACTTGGTGAAGGAAATTTATATGGCTTGCCAGTGGAATCTACTTTAATGACCATGTTTTACAATAAAGATATCTTTGACTTGTTTGGTGAACCATATCCGCAAGATGGGATGACTTGGAAGGAAGCGCTTGACCTAGCCCGTCGATTAACAGCAGTCCGTAACGGCATACAATATAAAGGAATACAACTTTCGCGTACTAACGCTATCCCGTATACACAACTGAGTATCCCAGGTACGGACCCAGAGACAGGCGAGGTTTTATTTGCTAAAAACCCAGATACAAAGCGGGTTTTTGATTTACTTGATGAACTTAGAAATATCCCGGGAATGATGGAGAGTGACCCAAATAGGCCCGATGGTTTTCAAGATGGGCAGCAAAACATCGCTATGTGGATTCAAAATGCCCCATGGCTTCCATTGCTAGCGCCTGTAGAAGGGTTTAACTTTGATATGGTAACAACACCTACATGGGAAGACCATCCGAATGTTGCACCTACTTCAGTTGCTTTGCCTCTTAATCTGACTAAATTTAGTGAGAATAAAGATGCAGCATGGGCAGTAATTTCCTATTTGGCTTCGGAAAAAGCACAAATTGCATTATCTAGGGTTGGAAGCGCCCCTACTATTAATAGTGACTCAGCCTATGAGCAATTTAGCGCTGCAGATATGGAGGAATTCGGTAAAGAGTACAACACAAAAGCTCCTTTCATTGACAAGGTGGCTAAGGTTGCTCCGTATTCTCCATATGATCCAATCATAACGTTCCATGGTGAAGATTATATAAGTAAAAAGGCACGAGAGTTTTTAACATCTGAGCAAGACGTCGTCACTTATTTACGGGAAATGGAGGAAGAATACACTACAATCGTTAAAGAAATGCAAGCTCAAAAATAACTTACCTCACTTTCATCCTAAGCTTGATTCATAAAATGGCAGTGTAATATAAACGGTCTTAAATTTGTTTTAATAGACTAAAGTCTCTATCAAATTTGATACTTAAACTTTGATAGAGACTTTTGCGTTAGCTAATTATATCGTTTCATAACCATTGAAAAACCCCGAGTACTGACCCGAGGTTTTTCAAAATCAAATCGATAAAGCGATAGATTATGTGCCTTTTTGCGTGTGATGTGGCTGCTTTTTAATGTTTACTTACCTTCGAGCGTCGTTTACTGGTCATTCAAGTCACTTACTGGAGATCGCCATTTTTCATTCGGATCTTCTCTCCAAAAAGTAAGCAATAATGAACCCATCCTTTTTTGGATTGATTACAATTACTTGATAACTAATAAATGCTATTTCGCCATAGCATCTTTAATTTTAATTTCCGATTCTTCTTTTAGCACCCGCAAAAATTCATTTATATCCGAATCGCCCTCTGCTAATTTATTGAGACTACCTGGAATATCAACATAATTATCCCACTTACTAACCTGTTTAGGAGGCATCGCTGATTCATAGTTAAAGAAGGGCTGCAAATTTTTCCCTTCATAAATAGGGAAGTACTCACTTGAATCACTGAATTCACTATTCGGGCTTGTTAATGGGTCCATGCTATCTACTTTGCTAATGGCCAACATAACTTGGAATGCAGCATCTTTATTTTCACTAAATTTATTTAGCACATATGGATGGGCATATGCTTGTGGGCCTTTTCCTTCCCCTTCCCATACTGGTACAGGTGCTGAATCTATCATTGTTGATTCTTCTGGTTCTTCTCCCAATCCCCATCTATAATAGCCAGGCCAGGAAACCGTCATAGCAACTGTTTTTTGTGCAAACTTATCTGTTTCCCTTGCCTCTGGAGCGGGATCGTACAACCCTGGGATATTATAGAACTTTTGCATTAGCTCTAAATATTGTTTTACTTCCGGGGATTCAGTAATTAATACTTCTCCGGTCTTCGGATCTGTCAGGTTTATTCCAAATTCTTTTAATGGGAAAGTCGCTTCAAACGATGTGAAACCAAGTCCCATTTCCAACCCTCGATACTGGACGCCATTTCTTTCCCCAGTCAGTTTAGTAGCAAGATCAAGCAATTCCTTCCACGTCATCGGTTTTTCTGGATCAGGATACGGAACTCCGAATAAATCAAAAACATCTTTATTATAAAACAAGCCAACGCTGTCCACAAAAGTCGGCATACCGATTAAACGATCTTTTCCTTCTGGGTCCATCGCCCGGTATGTAGCGATGACACTTTGATTAAATTCACTTAAATCTACACCATATTTCTCTACATACTCATCGACTGGCTCAAGCATTTCCAACTCGTCCAGATCATCGATTCCCCAATTGGCAAACATCATATCAGGGATGATTCCTTTTGCATTCATTTCTTGGAGTGGTTCCAATTGTGCACCAACACATACACATTCTAATGTAATGTTTTTCGGAAGGGCATCTTTATAGGTGCCTACAATAAACTGTTGAAAAGCATCTTCTCCCCAAGGATATAATACTTTTACGGTGACCTCTTCCCCATTTTCATCCCAAACTTCTGTCACGATATTCTTTTTATCCGGCTCTTGGTCTTGTGGACTTTCAGTTTTAGAAGTAGGGGAATTGCTACAAGCCGCAAGTACAACTATTACCATAAAAATAAAAATTAGTATAAGATTGGATTTTACTCTATTCATCATACATTCCTCCAACGATGATTAATTGCTTCTGTTTTTCTAATGTTCAAACATTTATACTGATACTAATATATAAGGTCAAATCGCGCGGAAGATAAAATAAGAGCACTTGAATAAAAAAACCACTCAAACATCTCCAAATTCGCTTTTTTAATTAACTCCCCATACCATTTTCCGATGCTATTACCCCTTTTATACTTTTCACATCATCCATGCAGTGGATCAAGTGTAAAGCCATTTCCGCTTATACTCTCAAACTATAAATACAGCCCCACTTTAATTGCTCGCCCCTGCCTCGGCAATCGCAGCTTCTGCCTCTTCCTTTGTTTCCCGAAGGAATGTGGGAATATCCGCATCTGATTCGGCAAACTTTTGGAGATCTAAATTCACGTAACGATCTAAATGGCTATATTTTTCAAATGTTGCGGGCTCTAGGGCGAAAAAGACAGATGTATCGCGTGTAGCATATTGATCTAGTTCCGAACCAAATTCCTTCAATACTTCTGGTTCAATGACAGCAGGTCCTGATGCCATTGTTTTCACAATGTTAATCTGATTGTCAGTGGATAAGTATTCCTCTAACACATGGAAGGCTGACAATTTATTCTTGCTGTATGTCGTTACCACCATCGTCGCCGTACCAAGATATGGTCCTGTCGTCGGTTTATCCTCCCAAACAGGTACAGGTGCAAGATCCATTTTTTCCTGATAGGCAAGATCTCCCCATCCATAGGCCAAATAGTTATGCCAATTAATAACCATTGCTGCTTTCTTTTGCGCAAACATCTCATTTTCAATGGCTGTTTTACTACGCATACCAGGGATACTATAATAATCTTTCATCAACTCTAGATAGGACTTGAATTCAGATTTCTCTGTAATCAAGACCTCTCCCGTTTCCCGATCGGTCATCGCTGTTGCAAGCTGTTTTAGTGGCACTTGAGCTACTTCACCTGTTGAGCCACTGCCGCCAAATTCAAGCCCGATGTACATTTGACCATTTCGCTCTGCCGTCATTTTTGCGGCAATTTCTAATGTCTCCTTCCATGTCATGGGTTTATCTGGATCAGGATATGGCATACCGAATAAATCGAATACTTCCTTATTGTAGTAAAGTGCAAATAAACCTGTTCCATCTGGCAACCCGATTAATCGATTGTCGGAATCAAAGCCTTTCACAAGCGAAACAAGCGCAGGGTTCAGTTTACCAACATCGAAATTTTCTTGCTCAACGAGATCATCAAGAGGGTAAATAGCGTCTAATTCTTCTAATGGAGCAATATTAGTTGGCGATGATACAATGATGTCAGGCACAACATCAGCTGCAAACAATTCTTGTAAACCTTGGCTCGATCCATCATAGCTCGCATATTTTATCTCCAAATTCTCAAGCTTTTCATCAATTGGACCAAAGCGTTCATTAAATTGCCCCTCGTCCCATGGATAGGCAATTGTCATTGTTATCGGATTCTCGGCAGTCCCTTGTTCTTCATCAGCAGTCTGTGACTTTTTCTCTTCTTTCTTTTCTGCCTCTCCACCTGACTGCTCACCATTTGAACACGCTCCGACAAGTATACTCAATATCATTAATCCTAAAATTAAATACCATTTACGATGAACAATGCTCATAACCTTTCACCCCAATTAACTTTGTTATCCTTTCTTCCTGACGAGATACTTAGCATAGCTGTTACCCGGTAAGAACAATCAACACCCCAATAAATATTTATATATTTATATTTTGCTATCAATTTTTCACTACCCTCCTCTCCATGTAGCAGCGATGAAACGCTTAATACTATTTTGCATTATATGGTGTGAATTTCATATGAATCTATTTGAATAATTCAACACTTCCGAGTTGTACCAAGAAGTAGTTGCTCGGAAACATCTCTTAGTCGAATTTTTTAAATTAAAAAACCATGAGATCTTTCTCATGGTTACCTAGATAATTTATTCAATTCCGCACCTTACATATAACTGACATTAATGCCATTTGTATCACGCTCATTACATAGGCATAAACAAGTATGGACCCAATAATAATGTAAGGTGACCAGAACATGTGGACGAGTAAACTGATGCCACTAGAAACTGCGTACATGACAACAATAAGGGCTAAAGAAACAATTAAAGACTGTTTCAAATAACTTCTACTACGTTTCATTGCTGAAGCTATGCTTACATAATCAACTACTATTGAAAATTCTAGATAAATAAATATAATGCGCAAGAACATAAAAAAAGCAAGTGAAGCAAAAACGCCGATTATATTAAAGAATAGAACTAGAAAAGCTGTCACTCCAATTTTCCCTAAAAAAACAATTACTTCTAGGAAAATGAACTGTAACCAATACTTTTTTCCTTCATTTAAAAACTGTGAAAAACGAAAACTCTTATTCATGACAACCGCATATAAAAAACTTATGTATCCGCCTTGAAGAAAGGCTCCTATTATGATCATTATCACGACTACAAGCCATGTATATGTAGGTTTATCTACCGCAGCATTTAAAAACTCAAGATTATTTGCAAATAACGGGATATTCGCCAGATGGCTAACTGATGGTAGTCCCATTTCCAATATTAGGCGAATTGATACTATCTCTTTTCCATAGAAACCAATGATAGAACAACCGATAACTAATGAAAGTAGATCAAATAAAATCGGATATAAAAGGAGAGTATAGTGGCGATGAATGTTCCCAAATGCTTTTACTAATATCATTATGCCCTCCGCAATATTACTTTAAATTTTTGATACTATTTCTTTGTTAGATGTAGGGATACTTACCCAAAATCTAGAACCTTTATTAGGTTCACTATGAACACCAATTTCCCCTCCATGCGCAAGTATAAGTGCTTTTGAGATGCTCAAACCAATACCTGATCCACCATTATCACGTGATCGTGACTTATCAGTCCGGTAAAAACGATGAAAAACAAATGAAAGATCTTCTTCTGATATGCCTATGCCGGTATCACGACAATAAATAATCGATTTATCTTCATAACTTTCGACACCTATTTCAATCCGCCCCCCCTTGGGAGTATATTCAAGGGCATTTGAAATAATATTTGTAACTACTTGAATGATTCGATCAGGATCTACATATGCCGTACATGGTCTGTTCGGATGTTTAAAATGGAGCTGAATTTCTTTTTGTTTAGCTATAAACAAAAACCCTTCATATGTTCCTTTTACCAAATTAACTACATTGACTTTTCTTATATTTAATTTAAACCGTGCTCCTTCTGCTTCTGATAACTTTTGTACGCTAATGACTAATCTCGACAGTCTTTCCACTTCATCATAGATATCCTGTAAGTTCTTTGTTGTTGTTGGGTAGACACCATCAATGATCGCTTCCATTCTCATAAGTACTGATGTTAGTGGTGTACGTAATTCATGAGTCAAATCTTCCATCATCTGCTTACGCCAACCCTCTAGATTATTAAACTCTGTTAATAAACTATTAGTACTATCAATCAATTGTTTAACTTCCTCTGTCCCTTTTCTTGGTATAAATGCTTCACGATTACCTTTCAATACCCGGAGAGCGGAAAAGGATGATGCTTGTATTTGTTTAGAAAGCACTTTTGCTATGATAAAACTGAAAACGATTATTAATATAACACCAATTTGCATGATATAACGCTGTATATTATTAATTTTCTGTTGAAACATGGATAGTGCTGGTGAACTTATTGAATGCTCTAAATCATAATAAGCCCGTAAATACCCATTTAACTTACCATCTGTAATGATTGGAACATCCACAGAAAAGGATTTTTCGTATGCAGTATAATCTAAATCATTTTTTAATAGTATTTCAGTTAAATCTTCATTTAATAATTCAACCGGAGTTGAAAATTTATCAGACATATTTTTAAACAATTCCCTATCATTCTCTGCATGCGGAAACTCTTCCATTTTAGTAGTAATAATATAACTCATATTATATGTTTGTTCTGTAAAATAACCTTTCTTGTATTGCATGAATAGCCTATCTGAAAAGGTTGAAATAACTAGATATAATATAATTACCGACATGATAGAAAAACTTGCTAATACGAAAAATAAAATCGTTTGTGTTCTTCGAAAAAAGTGTTTAAATATCATTGAGCCTCATCCAAATGACAGTTAAACTTATACCCTGATCCAATTTTAGTAACAATATACTTAGGATTCTTTGGATCTTCTTCGATCTTTTTTCGTAAGTTTTTGATGTGAGCATCCATGGTACGACCATCGCCTATAAATCGATACCCTTGAACTATATATGTTAAATCTTGCCTACTGAAGACTTTCCCAGGCTTTTTTACTAGGGCATCTAGAATTTTAAATTCGGTAAAAGTTAAATTAACTACTTTATTGCTAACTAACAATTCTTTTGTTTCAAAATTAATAACCAGGCTTTTGTGATTAAAATACAATATCTTTTTACTTTCCTTTGTAACCATTTCAATTCTTCTCAATAAAGCATTAATACGGGCCAAGACTTCTTTAATTCGAAATGGTTTAGTTATATAATCGTCCGCGCCTAAATTTAGTCCATTGATCATATCTTCTTCTCTCGATTTTGCCGAAATGATAAAAACCGGTACATTCGATATTGTTCTAATTTCCCTACAAACTTCTTCACCTGATAATTTTGGAATCATAAGGTCTAAAACTACTAAATCTATTTTGAACTTTCGTATCTTCTTCATTGCATCTAATCCATCACTAGAGGTCAAAACATCCCATCCTTCTTTCAAAAAATAAGACTTTAGAACATCACGAATCGAAACCTCATCCTCAACAATCAGAATAGCCATAATGAAACCTCCTGTTTAATTTTCTCATTTACTCGAGTTCATAGCCTATATTCCTCGTATTGATTAAATGATTTTATAGATTTTTAATTATTCCGCAAATTCACCAAATACACAAATTCCACTCACAAAAGTGAAACTTGTAATAGTTACTTCAATAATGTCTTATTACTATTTTATTAGCATATTTTTTTTACTTTTTACTCCTTAATACTTGCGCGCAATTGGAGTATTTAATTAACATTCATTCGTATCTGTAACATCTATGTAATCTAAATTATACTCAGCTATATTGTAAGCGTCAACACACCTTGAAATTTATCCCTCTATGTAATTTTTTTATTGATATGTTAGTTTTGCAATTTTGATGATAATACCTTTGTGCAACACGGTTTAGCTTCTTTAATTCAACTTAATTTCATATCTTATGGGTCTTATCAGTTTTTGATTTACAGAAACCATTGGCACGTATGTTACATCATTCTTCTTTATCTCTACGTTTACCAAATAAAAAAAGCAACCCTTTTTCAAGAGCTGCCATTTTAACATCTACTAATCTATTAAACCAATTTCTTGTAAAAATTCCTTCGCAACAACTTCAACCATCATTCCCTCATTATCTACTTTCGCGTTCATACTTTGCATATTTGGTTCATCTATTTTGCCTTCCAATAATTGTAACACTTCTTCCAATTCTGGATATTGTTCTAACGTATCCTTTCTTATGAGTGGAAGTGCATGGTATGGAGGAAAAAATGATCGATCGTCTTCTAAAACTCTCAAGTCGTATAATTGAAGTTGACCATCTGTTGTATATGAATTAATCACATCAACTTCCTTTGATCCAAAAGATCGGTACATGATACCATGATCCATTCCTTTTACATCTTTAAATTGAATATCATATTCTTTTTGGAATCCTGGCAATCCATCCGGACGATCGATAAATTCAAATACTGCACCGAGAATAAATTGGTCGGATACTTCTGCAAAGTCACTAAATGTAACCAAGTTAAGCTCCTCTGCTCTCTTTTCATCAAGCGCAAGTGTGTATGTATTATTAAAACCAAACGTGTTGAAGGCGATAATTCCGTCTTCTCCAACAAGTTTCTTCGTTTGTTCCAATGTTTCTTCGGCATTACCAGGCGTTTCATTATAATAATTAGCTACAATCGTTCCTGTGTAGTCAGGTATCACTTGAATATGGTCATTAAGCATCGCATTCCAAACGACGTTTGAACCGCCAAGATTTTCTTTGTATATTACTTTTATATCCGTTTTCTCTTCAATTAACTGCCCAATTAAATTAGATAAAATAATGCTTTCCGTATTGTTTCTTGAACCCACTGTAACTGAATCTCCACTTTTCAGAATACAACCGGAAAGGAGGACTGAAAGTATCATTAACAAAAGTATATATTTTTTACGTTTTATCATAGTTTCTCCTTTACTTTAGTCCTTCTGGTGTTGTCCAGCGCTCAACTGAACTAAGTAGAATTTCAAGAATAATCGCTAATAAGGCTGCCGGAATAGCTCCTAATAGTATTAGCCCATCAATACCGCGCGTAATCCCTAAAAAGATAAAGTCTCCAAGTCCACCTGCACCGATAAATGCTGCTAATGTTGCAGTACCAACATTGATAACAGCTGCCGTTCGAATTCCAGCCATCATGACAGGAATGGCAAGAGGTAGTTCTACTTTGAATAATATTTGCCAGTTTGTCATTCCTATTCCTTTCGCAGCTTCCCTTGTTCCTTTATCAACATCTTTTATTCCAGCATACGTATTTCGAATGATTGGTAATAACGAATATAAAAATAAAGCAGCAATCGCTGTTTTTATACCTATACCAAAAATTGGGATCATGAATCCTAACAGTGCCAGGCTAGGCACCGTTTGCATGACACCTGCTCCACCCATCACAACTGTGACTAATGATGGAACCCTTGTAATCAAAATACCTAAAGTCACACCGACAATAATTGCTAGTATCATTGAAAAAAACACGAGTTGTATATGTGTAAATGTTGACATTAATACTTCTTGCCAACGTAATTGTGATTGTTGAATAAATTGTTCCCATATCGTTAATTTATTCATTCAGTTACCTCCATTTCTGTCCACTGACTAGACAAAGCAGACAGTAATGATCCTCGTGTAACTACGCCAATTACCTTTTTACCTTTGTCTACAATCGGAATTATGCCATCTGGTGCTTCATCCATCATAAGAATGGCATCTTTTGCAGTTGCCGTATCAAATAAAAATGGCTCCGGAGTAAACATAATCTCCTCAATCTTTTCTATTACTTTCATTTTTGCGATGAGATCATAGGCAGTCATAATGCCTAATAATACATCATTTTCATCTACAATAATTAACGTATTTACTTGACGTTTACGCATCATTGAAAGTGCCCTTTCAGGAGAGCGTTTAGGTAGGGAGGTTAAAGGCTTTTCATTCATCACATCCGTGACCGACATTAAATCAGGATTTTGCATGATACGATGTTTACCAATAAAGTCCTCTACAAAACCGTGGGAAGGCTCGTGTAATAATTTTTCAGGGGTGTCTAACTGAAGTAATTTTCCATCTTTCATAATTGCGATTCGATCACCTAATTTTAAAGCTTCGTCCATATCATGTGTGACAAAAACGATCGTTTTTTTTAGTTTTTGATGTAATGAAATCAATTCTCCCTGCAACTGTTCTTTAGTAATTGGATCCAGCGCACTAAATGGTTCGTCCATTAAAATGACTCGTGGGTTTGTTGCTAATGCTCTCGCAACCCCGACACGTTGCTGCTGACCTCCAGATAATTCTTTCGGGTAACGTTTAGCGTATATTTCAGGTTCCAAACCGACCATTTCCATAAGCTCTCGTACCCGTAGCTTTGTTTTTTTCTCATCCCAACCCTTTAATTCTGGAACAACCCCAATATTCTTCTCGATTGTATAGTGGGGAAATAGGCCGATTTGCTGAATAACATATCCAATATTTCTTCTAAGTTCCGCCGCATTTAATTTTGTAATATCCTCGCCATCGATTGAAATTTTACCAGTTGTATGCGGTATCATCCGATTAATCATTTTCATGGTCGTTGATTTACCAGAACCACTTGGTCCGATGAGTACTAAAAGTTCTCCTTCTTGAATGTCAAAACTAACAGAGTCTACTGCCTTAAAACCGTCATCATACACTTTGCTTACATTTTCAAATTTAAGCATGTGAACCTCCTGTTTTACTTTTACAAAAAAAAAACTACTTTTCACCTCCTTAGTGTTGACTAAACTAAGGAAACCCTAGGTAACAAAAGGGCTGTGAAAAAAAGCATCTACTAAAAGTATACATGTATGACAACTTTGTTACAAACCGTACAATCCCGATACAACTCTGAAATTTCTCACTATTCATGCAACCTATGTAAGAAACTGTGTTAATGATGCCTATTACTCTCATATCCTATGTATTACTCTAGATATCGTATAATAATTCCATATAAATATATCCTCACAAAATAAATAAGGATATTATTTACCTTGTGTGGATGATGATAGAAATGACCATTTGTATGCTAGTTGAATATAGAAATTAATAATAGAAATTAGTTGTGAAATGATCACCGACGATATTAACGCTACATATTTTCCCACCTAAATTAAAAACGATAATAGCCTTGAACCCTTCCATCTATCGGGGTTCAAGGCTATTATCAAGCATCAAGTGCAATTATTTTACTGTAAATATATCCTCCAACCACACCGATAATCCCGGGGATGATCCAACCTACGCCTTGTCCATAAAGTGGGAAATACTCTAATATTGGATCGAGATACCGGGATAAAAATGTGACATTTATTGTTTCGATTAAACTAAATAAACCTGTTAACAAAATTGGGAAGAAATACATCACTCTTGTTTTTATATATGAATCAAATAATCCAATAATAATAAGCGCAACAGCCATTGGATAGATGGCACCAAGAATTGGAACAGAAACATTAAGAATTTGTGTCAATCCTAAGTTGGCGACAATAGTACTCAATATTACTAATACAATCGCCCAGCCTTTGTACCTTAACGTAGTTAACGCTTTGGAGAAATATTGACTGCAGGAGATAACAAGACCAATCGATACACAGAGACAAGCGAGTATAAATAATATCCCCAACATAATTGACCCGCCAAAGCCAAATAATTCATACATGACAATCGTTAATACTTTTGCCCCATTATCAGCTTGTCCTAGTGATGTACTTGAGGCTCCTACATAACCTAGAATACTGTACATTAACGCAAGTAAAATTCCTGCACCAATTCCGGATATCATCATATATTTAGATATCTTTTTAGGATCTTCTACTCCTTTGGATCGGATGGTGTTAGCAACCACAATTCCAAACACAAGCGCCGCCAAAGCATCCATAGTTAAATAACCGTCTAAAAACCCCTGCAAAAGTGGGCCAATTTGATAATTTTTAGCAGGTACTTGAAATGATCCCATCGGCACAAAAAGACTTTTAATAAAGATAACTAAAATCATACATAAAAGTAAAGGAGTCAGCAGCTTACCAAATCGATCAATAAGCTTTGATGGGTTTAAACTCAACCATAGCACAACACTAAAGAAAATAATCGAATAAATCAGTAGCATAAGGGGGTTATCTGCTAGACCGATTGGCAAAAATGGTTTCATTCCCATCTCAAAAGCCATCGTTCCAGCACGCGGAATAGCCAAACCTGGCCCGATTGAAATATAAATCAAAAATGGAAAAACAATCGCAAATAAAGGATGTACCCTTTTCGTAAGTGTTTCGAAACTGCCTGCTTTCGCGATGGTCAAAACACCAAGTATGGGAAGCCCAACAGCAGAAATAATAAATCCAGTTAAAGCGAGCCACATATTATTACCAGCAGCATATCCTAAAAAGGCAGGAAATATTAAATTACCTGCTCCAAAAAACATGGAAAATAACATCAAACTAATGAAGAGAAGTTCTCTTTTTGTAAATTGCTTCATGATGTCCCTTTCCTTTCGAATCAATAGATAAAATTATAACAACTAGTATCGCTCATATCCACAGGAATAAAAATTCAAATTACTCATAATTATATGTCAGGCTACAAGTGAAAAATCTAAGATTAATAGCAAAAAATAAGCCAGTAATTATTCTCGACTAGGAGATAATTACTCGCTATTTTAACGTAACATTGGAAGCATACCGTTTAGAAAAGCTTTTTTCTAAGAAACTACGGGTACCTCAACATACTTTTCCCCTTTTTCCATAGAACTCGAACAAAGAGGGCAATTTTTACTAGTATGAATTTGCTCTTCATCTGATGTAATTCGTTGCCAGGCTATACATTTATCTGAGGTGCAAATCCATGCTTTTATTTTCCGTCTTTCTGTGTTGATCTCCTTTACTTTCCCACTACGCCTAATTATTGCTTTCTTTTCTCCATTATCAAAAACATCCCGGATAAAGCGAGATACTTCAATTTTATTCCCACGATAAAAAGAAGGTGAACTAATGTATAGTTCCTCTTTTGCTCTTGTAATTGCTACATAAGCTAGCCTTCTCTCCTCTTCAATGGCCTTAAGCATTTCAGCCTCTGCAGTTGCTTTTAGCTTCACATCTTCATACTTTTTTACGTCTATCGCAGTAATATGAGGGACAATACCTTCTGACGCTCCAATAAAAAAAACAATAGGAAATTCTAGTCCTTTCGCTTTATGAATCGTCATCATTTTTACGACATTAGCATCCGGATTATTTGCTACCATTTTCATTTGCTCATGCCGCTTTTTCATATCTTTAATAAAATGGAGCATATCTTCCAGTTTTTCAAAGCGACTTGCCGATGTTTCTAGCTCATCTAATTGTTCCTTTATAGATTCTTTCTGAGTTGTGACAGTTTTTTGATCATGTGTTTCAAGATACTTATCATAAAACTGTTGGCGTATTCGTCTCACAGCCAATTTTGGTTCTAATGATGGTAATTGTTTAAGTAAGTTTGTTTTTTCTACAATTGATTTACGCTGATACGGCTTAAGTGTTGATAATGCAGCGATATGATCGATAAGACTTTCTCTTGGATGGCGCATTTGTTCCGCATGTACTTGCTGCATCCCTGCATCTCTTTGAATATACATAGTTGGTAATATCGTTTCAAAAGCGTGCCAGTCAAGAGGGTTCAGTGCTAATTTCAAATAAGCCATTACCGGACTAATGATACTTTGCTCATAAAAGAAGTTACCACCCATGCCAAAATCATAGAAGGGAATTTCCTCTAGTGCAAGTTGTTCGAAAATGGCCCTACTATTACTCGCTGTCCGATGTAAAATAGCAATATCATTATATTTACAAGTACCTTCATTTACTTTCCTCATAATTTCTTCTGCGATCCACTCCGCCTCTTCATCAGTAGACCAAGGCCTTAAATAGAACGGTACAATACTGCTTTTTCTTGTCGACTCTAGCTGTTTTTCCTTACGTATTTTATTCTGGTAGATGACCGCATTTCCTAATCCTACAATTGGCGAAGTAGATCGGTAGTTAATCGTTAAAACGATTGTTCTTACATCAGGGTATAACTGATCAAAATCCAATATAATATCATTCTTTGCCCCCTGAAATGCATAAATCGTCTGATCATCATCTCCGACAACACATAAATTATTTTGAGGAGCGGCGATTAGTTTTACTAATTCATATTGCAACGGATTCGTATCTTGAAATTCATCAACCATGACATATTGAAAACGTTGTTGCAACGTTTGAAGTAATCGCTCATCCTTTCTAAGCAGTAAAAATGCTTCTGTTAGAACATCGTCAAAATCAAGCTTTTGATTGTTAACTTTCCACTGTTCATAGTAACCAGCTAACTGCTTAATTTGTTTTTCGGCCGCTGATGTTTCTGGCATATCCGCCACAGTTTTACCGTTCATTTTATATAATGAAAGTAGGGATAAAACAGACTCAGGTTGAAAGTCATCGGGGATGCTGAATTCCCTCATTTTCTTTTTTAAAATAATTTGTTTAAATTTTTCATTTGCCAACATTTCCTGACGATAGCCGGAATGCCTCAGTATTTGCAAGAAAAAGGAATGAAACGTTCGGACTTCGATCTTCCTCGCCCGCCCCGCGTCCATACCTGGTAAGGAAGCAATTCGTTCCCTCATCTCGTCAGCCGCTTTTTTGGTAAATGTCATCAACAAAAGGCTTTGTGGTGCAACTCTTTGTACATTCAATAAATAACCAGTTCGGCATACGAGTACAGACGTTTTCCCCGTTCCTGCACCAGCCAAAATTAGCAGCGAACCATCTACATGCCTTACAGCTTCTATCTGAGAACGATTTAATTGTATTTCTTGCTGTTCTAACCCTCGGAAATAAAACGCATCTTTATCCGATTCTGTTACTAAATCTACACTCGTTGCTGTTTCTGCGATCTCTGCAAAAGGTAACTCATGCAAATTTGCACCTGCAGGCAACTTAAAAAAGCGTGGTTTTTCTTTTACATTCATAGTTATTTTACTCCCTATATATAATAGAATCTTATTAGACGGTACTCTTTATCTGCCATTTATTATATTTTCTAAGTAAAACTAAAAAAGGCAACCCAATGTTGGTCACCTTATTAGTTGTAAAAGTGGAAGTTAGTTTATAATCAATTATTTTGGAACAATAATGTAAACTGAAAATACTATTTCTCATCATGTTCATGGATGTTGATTTATTAATGAGCTATCAATATATTTATAATGAAATTACTCACTAAAGACAAACGACCTAGTGTTCACTTCTTCACTCACCTATTATATCATTATTTTGTATACCTTTTAATATTTATCAAAAACAAATAGCTATAAATCACTCGCTTTTCCTTAAGATTTAGTTACAGGATCAATCGCGTCCTTGCCTGTAACGACTGCAACTAGATTCTTAGCTGCTCTCATCGCCATCGCATCACGTGTTTTCAAAGTCGCAGACCCTATATGGGGAACAGTCACGACGTTTGGCATTTTAAGTAAAGGATTGTCCTTTTCAATAGGTTCTTTTTGAAAAACATCTAGCCCTGCTGCATGGATCTCTTTATTCTGTAATGCTTGAATCAGTGCTTTTTCATCAACAGTTTGTCCACGAGACACATTGATAAAAATAGCTGAGTTTTTCATTAATTTAAATTCCTTCGCGCCAATTAAATGTTGAGTTTCTGGAGTTAATGGGGTCATCAACACAATGAAGTCCGACTTTTCCAATAGTGTATCTAGATCACAATGTACCGCATCAAACTTTTTCTCTGCTTCAGGCTTTCTGTTTCGATTGTAATAAAGCACATCCATATTAAACCCAAACTTCGCCCTTCTTGCGATTGCCTCACCAATTCTTCCCATACCGATAATTCCAATTGTTGTACTATGTACATCAAGCCCATAGAACACTTCATCATCTTTTGTTGGCTCCCATTTCCCATCTTTAACGAAACAATCCAACTCTGTCATTCTTCTAGCCGAAGCTAACATAAGTGCAAATGTTAAATCCGCAACAGTTTCATCTAATACATATGGCGTATTCGTTCCAATCACATTCCGCTGTCTCATGGCTTCTAAATCAAAATTATTATATCCAACAGACATATTACTAACAATTTTTAAATTTGGAGCATGGTCAAGTAACTCAGCATCAATCTTACCACCACTAGTAATTATTCCATCTACGTTTGCAATCTCCCGAAATAGTACTTCACGGGGAATCGGCCCCTCCTCTTCCCATTGGCTAATATCACAATGCTCAGCAATATACTTTCTTACTTCTTCAGGAACTGGTAATGTAAGATATACCTTAGGTTTCATACTATATTCCTCCTTGGGGTTTTGTATTCGACAAAAAACAATAAATTTCAGGTGGTGCCTGACGCTACTAAAGATAGGAGTTTTAACAATGACATTTGTAGGTTTTGTAAAAAGTGACTTTGATACTTTTCATATTAAAGGTTTAGAAGAAAGAATGGAAGCAATTCAAGATAGAATCCAACCGAAATTCCAAATAATTGGTGATATCTTGACAGATGATTTAGCTGCAATTCTTGGAAATGAAATGTTCCTACATATTGCAAAGCATGCAAGAAGAACGGTTAATCCACCACAGGATACATGGCTCGCAATTTGTAATAATAAACGAGGATATAAACAACATCCACATTTTCAAATTGGCCTTTTCGACGATCATCTCTTTATCTGGCTGGCATTTATTTACGAATTACCAGGTAAAACAGAAATCGCAAAGACTTTCTTAAAAAATACCAAAATGATCAAAGATACGATACCTAATGATTATGTCGTTTCACTAGATCATATGAAAAAAGGCGCTGTTTCTATTGAGCAACTAAACTTGACCAAGGCTTTAGAACGTTTTCGCGATGTAAAAAAATCAGAATTTTTGATCGGTCGACATATAGCCATAAATGATCCTATTTTACAAAATGGCGAAAAACTGATCCAATTAGCGAAGGAAACTTTTGATACATTGATTCCTATTTATCAATTAGCCTACTCATCATAATTAGTTGAAAAGCAATATCCAAATACCTCCTTAATCGGGAAGCCCGTAAAAAGAATATACTTTTTATGGGCTTTCTTTATTTAGGAATCAGACTATTCGCAATAGATGTTATAATGGGGATTAATAATAGATTGCACTTCACGGACCTAACAATTAGCGGCACAGTTTTTCGAGCACAATCGATTAAGGAGGATATATCCAATGGCTGATACAATCAAACGTCTAGGTATTGGTATTCGGGAGAATAGCTTTACCGATATTTTCGGGAGGCAGGTACTACTTCACGGTATTAATATGGTGTGCAAGGATGCAAAACAAAATTATATAGGGGATTGGGGGGAAGATGATTTCAAAAAGATTCAAAGCTGGGGGTTTAATGTCATCCGATTTGGTGTGATTTGGGATGGACTGGAACCAGAACCAGGATCATATAATGATTCGTATATAGAGGAGCTTCGTCACTTGATTCAGTTGGCTCACAAGAAAAATCTGTACATTATCCTTGATATGCATCAGGATTTGTATAGTTCGGTATATGCCAGTGGTGCTCCTTATTGGGCTACATTCACAGATGGAGAAACGTATGAACCTGGTCATGTATGGAGTGACGCTTATTTATTTAATGGTGCCGTTCATAGAGCGTTCGATCACTTTTGGAGTAATACACCAGCCCCAGATGAAATAGGTATCCAAGATCATTTTGTTCAAGCCTGGGGATATCTCGTAGAAAAGCTACATAACGAACCGAATATTATCGGTTACGATATAATAAATGAACCCTTCGTCGGCAGTCCAGCTCTTCAAGTAAACGAAAAAATGTTTGCTAAATATGCAGAAATGTATAGTAATCGTTATGGGGATGTCGACACAGAAGAATTATTTGCCGCCTGGGTAGATCCACAAAAGAAACATGATTATCTTCGTTTACTTGAAGATGTAGATGCATTTAAACAAGTAGTAGATGCGCCCAGCCAAATTTCACACCCTTTCGAGCAGTCTACACTCTCACTACTGTACCGTAAAGTAGCTGACACCATTCGTGAAAACGATAAACAAGGTATCTTGTTCTTAGAAACAAATTATTTTTCTAACTTAGGTACTCCAAGCATGATTGAACCAGTGGAGAATGCGAAAGGTGATAGGGATCAACTTCAAGCCTACGCACCGCACGCATATGATTTGGTTACAGACACCCATTTAGCGCATACAGCTAATGATAAGCGATTGGAGTTTATTATTAATCGACACGAACAAACGCGACAAAGACTAGATATGCCCATGCTCATAGGTGAATGGGGGGCATTTTACGATTCGGACAAAACAGCGCATGTTTCCGTCCATATTCAACATATCATGGAGCAGCTCCTATGCAGTGACACATACTGGCATTATACACCGCAGATGGATAGCAGCCTTTCTTTCTTAGGCGTATGCCGAGGCTACCCGATGGCAGTTACAGGAAGGCTGTTGCAATATCGTTACGAACATAGCCTGAAATCTTATCATATGAAGTGGGACGAAACGAATGATAGCGACGTACCAACTATCGTCTATCTTCCAGACATTCGAAAAATAACGGACGATAGTGTAACCTTGGATCCCGATGATAGCCTTTATACGATTCACCCAATTGAAGATTCTTATGCCGGTTTGATGGAGATCCCCCCTATCACGGATGGCATCCGGAGCTTGGTCATAGTTGGGGCAAAAGAATAGAAAGTTCAAGTTAGAAGGATGAACCCTTATCTAAAAGATAGGGGGATTCATCATTTAATCCTTTTAGAATTTACATCGGAATTTTCAACTGCTTTTGCCGATTCGTCGTAATTGCTAGGCCAAACATTAGCAAAATCCCAATTGCAACAAGAACGGTTGGAATAATAAAGATTTGCGGTTTATATCCTTCAATTAAAAATGGTAATACGTAGCCAATGAGGGAGGCCATTTGAAATAAAAAGACATAGATGCTTGAGCCAAAGCCAATCTTTGTGTGAAACATTCTTTGCACATAGCCCATCACTACACCGTACAAAACGGATACATAAAAAGAATAGAGCGGCTGCACAAGGAAAAATACGAATAGTGGTGGACTCGTGCTATAAATAAGATAGGTGATTACCGCACAAAAACTGCTTAATAAAATCACGCGCTTACTGCCAAATTTCATTGCCCAATATCCAGCAAACGTCATAAATAGCAATTCAAATACTGCTTGTACACTCCATAAATAAGACATTAAATATGGCTTTTCAAATAAATCAACAACAATAAGCGGTAAATAAAGTCCTCTTAATGAATCAGCACAACCGAGTAAAAGGAGAGCAAGGAGCATAATAAAAGAAAAGGTTTCTCCCTTTGTGCTGGCAGCATTCGAATCTACACCTTCATACTCTTTATAGAAGAGTAAAAGAATGAAAAGGAAAAGGTAACCAAAAAAGTTTCCTATCAATATTCCTTTAAAACTAGCAAATAAGTAAAGATTTGCCCCGACTAGTAATCCAACAAAAAAACCCACACTCATCATCGCCCGCAGCCATATTTGTGCTATTTCATAAATAGTAGGTGCAAGCTGCATAAAATGATTACGTGCCATCGCATAAAACTGTCCCATAATTAAGCCTGAAGGCGCGATCGTGATGACCATACCAATTAACGCCCCTATATATGTATCCGCTTGCATATATATGATGAGTCCAGCCATACACAAGAGTAATGCGAAAAGCGGCAATGGCTTTTTTCGTTGCATTTTATCGCTAATAAAACCCACTAAGATCGTGATAGTCATATTTAGCAAAACAGATATTGAAAAAATCGAAGCAATTTCTACCTTAGATAACCCAATACCTTCACTCATATACACAGCATTCATCGGCGCTAATATCCCCGTTCCAATCCCATACAAAAATAACCCAAGCAAGAGGAACCATGCCCCTTTTATGTTTAAAAATGCTCGTATATCACTAATTATATTCATATTCCCTCCTATTTTTTCAACATACAGACATCTCTTGCTACAAGGCCTCCCAACTACGATTAGCTGATAATAAGTGCAAGCTTATTTAGAGGCTCTCTAGTAAATTATCTTTCTAATCTAAATTCTACCTCGCCACCTAGCATCTTACAAGAATACTTTAATAGAATAAGGAAAATATATTATTCTATACCATTAGATATTGGTAAATAAAGTCCGTTAATATAAAATGAATGCAAGAAGGATTTTCCTGGAATCCTTCTTGCATTCACATACATTCTATCTATTATAGTAAAATTTGGTATCACTCATCCGTTCCTCGATCCAGTCTATACAATTGTTGATAGCGCTCATTTGTTTTCATCAATTGTTCATGGGTTCCTTTCATGACAATCTGCCCTTTATCTAAAAATAAAATCTGATCCATTTGTTCAATTCCAATTAAATGATGGGTGATCCAAATGACCGTTTTATCTTTTAAGCTTGTTAATATCGTTTCAATCAGCTCAAATTCCGTTTCCGGGTCTAATCCAACCGTCGGTTCGTCAAGCACAACAATCGGTGTATCTTTTAATAAGATTCTCGCTAATGCAATCCGCTGTCTTTCTCCTCCGGAAAAGCGCTGTCCCGTCTCTTCCATTTGAGTTTGCAATCCATTGGGAAGGGAATGAATATATGCATCTAGTTTCACTTGTTTAATAACGCGTTCTATTTCTTCTTTCGATGCTTGTTGATTCCCTAGGCGAATATTATTTTCCACAGTTGTCGCAAATAAATAGGGCTTCTGATTTAATACACCCATCAATTCATATATCTGCTCTCCATATTGCACTGGCTTATGATCATTTACGAGAATATTTCCAGCAGTTGGAGAGAGTGCTCCTTGCAGTATTTGCAACAAAGTAGATTTTCCCGCGCCGCTTTTTCCAAGCATTGCTATTTTTTGTCCATGTGGAATAGCTAAAGACACTTCATGAAGTGCATCAGCTTGTTGCCCTTCATACCTATGGGTAACATCCTTGATCGTTAGATCCACTTTTTTAGCAATTTCGATCATAGCATTGCTTGTTTCTTCTTCGGGAACAAACTTTCGAATTGATTCAATTCTCGTCAGTGATTCTTGATATGCCGGAATCCGTTCGATCGCGTGAGAAAGTGGGATTAACCCTTCTATAATCGGCAATGTAACCAATGTAAAAGCAGCAATATAGACAGGACGAATATCACCTTGTATCGCGGAAAGTCCAGCCCAAATGCCAACCATTAAAACGATCAAGCCTGAGATAATTTGCAATTGTAGCTGACGCGATTGATTCCAATTGGCCAATTTCTTTTCAACAACATGACTGTCGCGGCTAATGTCCATAAAGTCAGTAATAAATCGCTCTTTTTTCCCACTAATAATCCAGTCACTAATCCCAAATACAGCATCAGTAAGTGTTTGATATAAGCGGTTGCGTATAAGCTTTGAATCCCGTTGCCACTTCTTTAAAAGGAATAAAGAAAGCAATGGGTATGCGAACACAATCACGCTTAAACAGAATCCGATCCAAATAGCAAACAACCAATTAAATAAAGCTAATACTGTGATCGCATAAACAAATAAAAATAGGCCGATCACGGTTGGAAAAATAGTACGAATATACACATCTTGCAAATGCTCAATATCATCCGCTAAGGTACCAAGTAAATCACCTGTTTTAAAACGAGAACGAATAAATAATGCTTGCGGTTCAAGCATCCCATATAATTTCACCCGTAACTCTGATAGTATTTTTAAGACGGCATTATGACCTGCCAATCTTTCCAGGTAACGTGTCACTGCTCTTGACAGTCCAAATGTCCGAACACCTACGATTGGGATATACAATAGCAATATTGTTGCTGGCATTTCTGAGGCACGAGAAATTAAAAAGCCGGAAGTAAAGGTCAGCATTGCGGCTGATAAAACCGATAATACACCTAATAATATAGTGGCAATCATTAGCTTTTTGTACTTTTTTAAATACGGTGATATATAGGATTGAAATAATTTCATACCTTCATTCCCCTCCTATGTGCCTGGATCAATCGGTCATATGCCCCTGATTTACCTGCTAATTGCTCATGTGTTCCTGTTTCAACGATTTGACCATTTTCCACCACAAAAATAAGATCCATATTTTTCATCCAATGTAAGCGATGTGTCGCAAAGAAAACCAATTTATTTTCTAATATTGGTAACATCATTTCTTTGATCTCATGCTCGGTTTCGATATCTAAATGAGCTGTCGGTTCATCAAATAATAGAATCGTTCGATTTTGCAATAGTGACCGTGCAAGTGCAATCCTTTGCTCTTCCCCTCCACTTAAAGACCTGCCACCTTGTCCAATTTTTTCATCGAAGCCTTTCGGAAAATGACTAATTAAATCAGTCAATCCAGTCATTTCTGCTGCGTGTTCAATTATATTCTGTTGTGCATCAGGCTGATAAAATGCGATATTTTCCGATACTGTGCCAGAAAATATATAAGGATGCTGTGGAATATATGTTACTTGATCCTGCCAAACCGGTATGGCAAGATCATCCAAGTCAATCCCATCAAACTCAATAATTCCTGTAGTTGGACGAGTAAATCCCGATAATAAGTCAATCATTGTTGATTTTCCTGCACCGGATGCGCCAACAATACCAATTTTTTGATGCCCCTTTACTGAGAAATTGATATTCTTAAGGATATCCCGACCGTCTTCTGACTGCTTATTTAAATTACGAACCGTTAAGCTGCTATTTTCCGACCAACTTAAAAGTGTTGGTGTCGCAACGGTTCGATCGCCCGTATTTTCTGCTAACAAGCTCCGAATTTGCGCACCAGCTTCTTTCCCATCCATCGTCGCATGAAAGTCATTTCCTAGTTCTCGGACTGGCGAGAAGTAATCGGGGGCTAAAATCAAGATTGCTAATGCTACCTCAAGACCGATATGCCCATTAACAAGCCGCAACCCAAGTTCTACTGCGACAACTGCTACGGATAAACTTGAGAAAAAATCCAATGAAAATGTAGACAAAAAAGCAACGCGAAGTGTTCGATTCGTTGCTATCCGATATTTATTACTCACAATTTCAATTGCTTTTTTATGTGACTTACTACGTCCCAAATATTTTAATGTGACAAGACCGCGAAGTGAATCAACAAAATGGCGTGAAAGCAACTGATACGTGTCTAGCTGCGCATCCATTTGTTTTCTTGCGGCAAGCCCTAGTAAAATTAAAAAGGCGATCATAATCGGCATCACAATTCCTAGAATAATCCCAGAGATCCGATCCATCGTAAAAATATAAACGACCAAAACGATTGGAATTATCCCCATTGATAATAAACGGGGAATAAACAATTCTAAATACGTTTTGAATTGAGGAATTCCCTCAAGTGCAAGTGTAATTAGGCTTCCTGAACCATGTTTCCCAATACTACGGGGTCCAAGTTTAAACACTTGCCTAATAAGTAATTGTTGAAATTCTAGCGCAGTGAGATCAGCAAACCGATACGTTACTCTCTCCTTTCCCCATTGCAGAAAGTGGCGAGAAATATGTGCCCCAAGGAAAATAAAAAACGAGGGAAGGACTGCTGACCAAGCAGTCCCATGAAACATCTGTGTAATTGCTTTCGATAAATATAAAGCTTGAACGATAATAGCGACTGCTTGGACAACTGTGAGCAACCCGACAAGTGCCATGACAGATTTACTACCTTTGTAGTGAAGCAAATGTTTATCCATTAGTATTCTAAATGCTCCTTCTCCTCCGTCACTCGTTTACGGAATATATAATAACTCCAAATCGTATAACCAAGCACGATTGGAATCATTGTTGCTGCAACAATTGTCATTATACGCAAGGAATATTGCCCAGAAGCGGCTTTATAAATGGACATATTATTAGCTACATCCACTGAACTGATCATTACATTAGGAAATAAGGCGATAAAAAAGGATGTCATAATCAGAATGATAATTAATCCAGTCATTGTGAAACTAAGTCCTTCTTTTTTATTGCGTAAAAGAATGAATAGTAAACCATATAATATTATCGCGATCACATATATAGGAATTAAGATCGATCCCTTTTCTGTAAATGCCTCTGTATAAATCGCAGTTAAAACAATAAATGCTACGAGAACCGCTCCGCTAATAATATATATTTTCTGTGCCTCTTTACGTGCTCGTTCCCGCATATTTCCAGTCGTTTTCAGTGAAATAAACATCAACCCATGTAAATAGGACAATAGCACAAATAAAATTCCACCGATCACTGTATATATATTCACAAAATCTAATAATCCCGCATACATATTCATATCTTCGTCGATCGGGAGACCCTTAATTAAACTGGAAAATACGACACCAAGTAAAAATGGCGGCAGTATGCTCCCTAGCAGTATGGACCAATCCCATGTTTTAACCCATCGTTCCGTCTGTACCTTCCCTCTAAACTCAAATGCTACACCTCTTGCAATTAACGCAAGTAGTAACACAACGAATGGAATATAAAAACCACTGAATAACGTTGCATACCAATGGGGAAAAGCAGCAAACATCGCGCCGCCAGCTGTTATTAGCCATACTTCATTCGCATCCCAAAACGGACCAATTGTATTAATTAACACCCGCTTTTCTAAGTCACTTTTAGCGAGAAACTTCGTACTCATTCCTACTCCGAAGTCAAATCCTTCGAGAAACATGAATCCGACAAATAGAACACCAATTAACACAAACCATATCTCACTTAGCTGCATGTTCTAACCCTCCCGTCTCAAAAGGATCTGTAGTAGAAATATCATCTTTTGGTTTTTCATGTGGTCCTTGTTTAATTACTTTAATGAACAAAAACACCGTCGTAATTCCAAGCAATGTATAAATTGTCGAAAAGGAAATAAGCGAAAATAATATCTGTCCTGCTGAAACATTCGGAGAAATCCCATCAGCTGTTTTCATTAATCCATTAACAACCCATGGCTGCCGTCCCATTTCTGACATAATCCAACCAAAGGAGTTTCCGATAAATGGTAATAATATGACAGGAACCATTATTTTTAAGTATTTTGTACTTTTTTCTAGCTTTTTCCGATACGATAAAAATAAACCTAATGAGCTTAATAGAATTAACATTCCACCAGTTCCAGCCATAATCCGGAAGCTCCAAAATGTTGTTTTTACAGGTGGCACATAGCTTCCGTCACCATATTTCAACACATATTTTTCCTGCAGTGTATTCATTCCTTGGACTTTTCCTTCAAACTTACCATATGCTAAATAACTTAATAGGTAAGGAATTTCCAGTCGATTCGTACTAACTTTATTTTCTACATCAATTTTAGTCACGAGCGTCCATGCTGCCGGGTCATCGCTATCTTCCCACAATCCTTCAGCTGCTGCCATTTTCATCGGTTGTGCATGCATTAAATATGTTGCCTGCGAGTGGCCAGTGAATGCTAGCCCCAATCCGGCAATTAATCCGATAATTAATGAAACATTCATCGAACGCTTAAATAAATCGATGTCTTTCTTTTTTATTATATTCCACGCACTCACACCGATAATAAAGAACGCGCCTGTGGCGAAACTACCAAATACAGTATGCGGAAAAGCGACCCATAATTTTGGATTAGTCAGCAACGCAACAATATCATTCATTTCTGCTCTACCATTTTGCATTACAAAGCCAACAGGATTATGCATGAATGAGTTGGCAGCTAATATCCAAAATGCAGAAGCGATTGTTCCAATTGAAACAAGCCAAATACATGCCAAATGAAGCTTTGTAGGTAGTCGATTCCAACCAAAAACCCATAAACCAATAAAAGTTGATTCCATAAAAAAGGCAAATAACGCTTCAACTGCTAACGGTGCACCGAAAATATCTCCGACAAAGCGAGAGTAAGTAGACCAGTTCATCCCAAACTGAAACTCTTGAATAATACCAGTTACAACACCGACAGCAAAGTTAATTAGGAAAAAGATACTCCAAAACTTCGTCATCTTTAAATAAACTTCATCTTTTTTTATAACATACATGGTTTGCATAATCGCAATTAACAATGCTAAACCAATAGATAAGGGCACGAATATAAAATGAAACAATGTAGTTGAAGCAAACTGAATCCTTGCCAGTAAAACTGCATCCATTAATGTGATCCCTCCAAATTTGATCTATCTTCATTATATCTATAGAAACAAATTTGTTTGTGAACGTTTGAACAAAGTTTTGTTACAAAATAAGAAACTCTTAATTATGACACTTTCGTCACTGTTATACGTTAGACACAATTATATCCTGTAAACGCCTCATCATAAAAAGGAGCTGTCCGATAAATAGGAAAATCGGTAAAACGGCTTTCTGCTGATTTTTCATCTTGCTCTGATTTAAAAAAATGTCAGTTGATTGGAGTGGGGTGCGTTCAATTGACCTTGGGAGTGCCTTTTTCGCAGTTAGGGACATTCGGTTGGCGTTCGATTTACCTTCGTTCTGCTTTTTTTGCAGGGAGGGGCATTCGGGAGACGTTCGATTTACCTTAGTCCTGCTTTTTTTGCAGGGAGGGGCATTCGGGAGACGTTCGATTTACCCCTTTTTTGCAGTTAGGAGCATTCGGGAGACGTTCGATTTACCTTAGTTCTGCTTTTTTTGCAGTTAGGGGCATTCGGGAGACGATCGATTTACCTTAGTCCTGCTTTTTTCGTAGGGAGGGACATTCGGGAGACGTTCGATTTACCTTAGTCCTGCTTTTTTCGCAGTTAGGGGCATTCGGGAGACGTTCGATTTACCTTAGTCCTGCTTTTTTCACAGGGAGGGGCATTCGGATGGCGTTCGATTTACCCTCGTCCTGCTTTTTTTGCAGGGAGGGGCATTCGGGAAACGTTCGATTTACCTTGGTTCTGCTTTTTTTGCAGGGAGGGGCATTCGGGAGGCGTTCGATTTACCGTAGTTCTACTTTTTTCGCAGGGAGGGGCATTCGAAGTGCATCCAATGACCAGGTCCTGCCTTTTTCGCGATGAGGATAAAATGGAGAGGGGCACCTAAAAGCCAATTATATGACTTTTTGGACACCCCCTTTTTTTATTACTTCTTATTTTTAGGTGGATCGACTTTGTCTATATCATTTCTCATTAAAAAATACGAGATTATTCCTGATAGAATAGCTGCACCACCTGTTATCATTAATCTTATTGAGGGTTCAATATCCGAATAATCTTTCTCAAGCATCCACATAGCGATTGTTGCTACGATAACCATAATCGGGATGACAACGACTAATCTTTTCACATTTCAACTTCCTTTCATCAAGCTTCTTTCCTTTAAATAGGCGAAACAATATATTCCATTCTACCATATAAAAAATAAGGCTGTCCCGTAGCCATTTTATGACTTTTGGAACAGCCCTTGTTATATTACTTACTTTTCAATCAATCCGTTTTCAATTAAAAATTCTCTAGCAACAGCATCTTCGCTTTTTTCCTCTATATCTACTTGATAGTTTAAATCACGTAATGTTTCACTATTAAGAATATCTTGTAAAGGTGCTAAAATTTCTTCGATTTCCGGATACTTTTCTTTTGTTTTAATTGTCATCGCAACTGCTGCTTGGTAAGAAGGGAAAAAGCTTTTATTATCTTCAAGAATAATAAAATCAAATTCTTTAATACGAGCATCTGTCGCAAACGCAACAGATACATCGACCTGTTTATCTTTCAATGCTGCATACGTAAGCCCAGAATCCATTTCTACGATAGATCCATCAGCAAATTCAAAACCATATTCTTTCTCTACTCCAGGTATTCCGTCTGGACGATTAGCAAATTCTGCATGTGAAGCCATCTTTAATTTATCCGGATGTTCATTCATATAGCTAGCAAAATCACTTAGCGTGCTTATTCCTAATTCTTTTGCCTGATCAGCTCTCATCACAAGTGCATACGTGTTGTCTGCTTCGGTAATATTTGACCAAGCAATATCATTTTTTTTATCAAGTTCATTGAGTTTTTTGAGTGCTTCTTGACCATCACTGATTGGATCTTCTTTTAAATATGTGACAAGTCCAGTTCCTGTATAGTCCCAAGTAAGATCGACTTGCTTGTTTTCTAGTGCACTTCTAAGTGCAAGACTTGCTAGGTTACTTTTTTCTTTTACATCAAATCCATTTTCTTCTAGCATTATTGTTGTCATCTTCGATAAAATAAACTGTTCAGTAAAGTTCTTAGCACCAACAGTAATTTTTTTTGAATCTTTACCGTTATTACATCCTGCTAAAACGAAAACTAATACAAAAGTTGATAATAGTATTAATAACTTTTTCATCTATTTCATTCCCCCTATATCTGTTTATCCATTTCTTTTTCTAGCTAATCTTAACCCCTTTGGTACGACTAAATATTCTAGTCCCCTACATAAATAGTCGATCACAATCGCTAGTATTGTAATGGGAATCGCACCAGACAATAAAAAGCCATTATCAAATAATTGAATACCTGTAAAAACCCAAACACCTAATCCACCGCCACCAATTAAGTATGCCAATGCCGCGGTACCTATATTGATAACTAGGGCAGTTCGTATCCCTGCAAAAATAAAAAAAGAAGCTTGTGGCATTTCTATTTTCCACAGAACTTGTGTAGGCGTGAAGCCCATTCCTTTTGCTGCATCGATTGTTTGTTTATCAACAGAATCTAATCCCGCTATTGTGTTTTGGAGAATCGGCAAAACTGAAAACACATATAAGGCGATAATTGCAGCTTTTATCCCAATTCCTAAAAATCCCATCGCAAGTGCCAAAATAGCTAAACTCGGGATCGTTTGTCCTAAGTTTGCAATATTGACAAACAACCATTCTCCTTTACGAAATCTCGGTCGTGTCAATAATATACCTAATGGAATTGCCGTAAAAATAGCCGCTAAACCTGAGACGAGTACGATTGTTAGGTGTTGCTTGAGCAATCGCAAAAATTTATCTGGCTCTTCATAAATATGAGTAAGCATATTGTTCTTGATTGCCCAATAAAAAAAGACAATTACAAATATCCAAGATATTACTTTGACAATATTCGCTATTAGTTTCTTTTTATTCATATACTTTGCTTCCTCTAACTTCCATGCGAAGGAACTCGTCGATAAGGTCAAACGTCAAGCTGCCCATATTATTTCCATTTTCATCTTCAATGACGAGTTGATCAGCTTCTTGATTTAATAATAAAGAAATAGCTGTTCGTAATGATGCGTTTTCTTGGATGATTTTTATATCTTCGGAAGTACTATTTGGTTGAAGCGAACAAACTTTAGACAAATCTTTAATTGTGTATAGACTCATCGATTTTAACATTCGATCATTCCCAATAAATTCCGAAACAAAATCATTTTTGGGATGATTTAGAATCTCTGCTGGGCGATCATATTGCATGATTTTTCCATCACGAAATAAAGCGATTCTATCTCCCATTTTCACAGCTTCATCAATGTCGTGACTTACGAATAGAATCGTTTTCTTTACTTCTCTTTGAATTTGTAAAAACTCTTCTTGCAATCTTGTGCGAATAATCGGATCTAGTGCACCAAATGGCTCGTCCATTAACATGACAGGTGGATCTGCTGCAAGGGCTCTCGCCACACCTATTCTTTGTTGCTGTCCCCCAGATAACTCATGTGGATATCTTTTTCTATATTCATCAGGATTCAGGCCTATTAAATCCATCAAATATGAATAACGTTTTTGTTGCTTTGCCCTATCCCAGCCAATTAAATTAGGTACGGCCAAAACATTATCTTCAATCGTCATATTAGGAAATAATCCATTACTTTGAATAACGTATCCAATGTTCCGACGCATTTCAATGATATTCGAGTGTTTTACACTTTTATCATTAAGAATGATATCGCCATCTGTAATTGTTTCTAGTTGGTTGACCATTCGTAATAATGTTGTTTTCCCGCAACCAGAGGGACCAAGTAGAATAACAAACTCGCCATCTTCCACATTAAAGCTTACATTATCGATCGCTCTAATATTTCCTTCATATGTTTTAATTACATTTTGGAATTTAATCACACGCTTACCTCACTTCAACTATTTATTCCTTTTACGGTAAAACGATTTTGAATATACTTAAGTAGTAAATCAGCAATAATAGCCATAATAGATACTGCCACAGCCCCTACAATCACCATTGTCGAATTAGAACGGCTAATTCCTTGATTGATTAAAACACCTAAGCCTCCAGCTCCAATAAATGCTGCAATAGCTCCAATTCCAATATTCATAACCGTAGCAAGACGAATTCCAGTCATAATGAGTGGCATTGCGATTGGAATTTCCACCTTTACTAATCGTTGAACAGTCGACATACCGATTGCCTTAGCAGCATCACGAACATTTGGATTAACATCTTTTATACCTGTATAGGTGTTACGTATGATGGGCAGTTGTGAGTATAGTACAAGTGCAATTAATGCAGGCAAAAATCCTATTCCTTGGCCGATGAGAGATAGAATGGGGATCATCATTCCGAATAAAGCGAGACTCGGAATTGTCATAATAATTGATGCAATGCGAAGAATTGATTCTGCCAAATATTCATTGGTAGTTAAATAAATACCGAGAGGAACACCAATCAAAATGGCGATAATCGTTGCAATTCCAACCAACTGGATATGCTCCAAAGTGAATTGGAGTATTTCGTTATTGTTACGAGAAACATAGTCTATGATTTTACTTATGATGTGCACCTCCTACCATGTAAGCTTTAATATTGATAAAAATTAAACATCCCGACAGTCTATGATATCAACGTTCGACATATATTTCAACAGCTGTAACTAAACCAACATATATTCCAAAGCATTAATGGAATCATTTTCTAGAAAAAATAAACTCCTCTTAGTCAGCTTCACCTGATCAAGGGGAGTTGAAAATACAAATAGTTTCTATGATTTTACACTCATACTATTTTCTAACAGACAGCCATGGTCGATTTTCTTCCCAACGAACCTGTACACCTATCTGAAATGTTTCTGATAATAAATCATCTCTTACAACTTCTTTCTTCGGCCCAGCTGCCACTATTTTTCCATTATGAAGAAGTAAAACATGTGTAATTTCATTTACTAATTCTTCTATATGGTGTGTAACATAAATTAAGTGACATTTACTTTTGACTATTTCTTTCGTTAGAGCTAGAACTTCCTCGCGTGAAAGAATATCCAATCCAGAACAAGGTTCATCTAAAATCAACATTTTAGGACCACTCATCAGTGCTCTGGCAATCAGTACCCTTCTTTTTTCACCTTGGGACAATACTTGAAAAGACTTTCCCTTCAAATAATCTAACCGTAAACTACTTAATAAAAAATTCGCCTTTTGCCAATCGGTATCAGACACTTCCTCATATAGACCGAAGGAAGCAAACTTCCCGCTCACGACGAGTTCTTCTACTGTTTCATATTGCATGATATGAGAAAAACGATCTAATGAACTACTAACATAGCCAATTTCCTTGCGTAACTCCGGTAAATTCGTTTTACCAAATTCATTTCCTAATACCGTAACATCTCCTTTGGTTGGAAAATGATAGCCTGTCATAATATTAAGTAGAGATGTTTTTCCAGACCCATTTAATCCAAGTATTGCCCAATGTTCATCATGTTGTATATTCCAATTGATCTCACTTAAAATCACTTGCCCTTCTCTTCGCCATGTTACATCCTTAAAAGAAAGAACATTCTCCAACGAACTCCCCCCGATACTTAAAAATTAATATGTATTATGTTACGTGTGCGATGTTAAAGGAAATAACACATCAAAATCAATCGGCTCTTTAGATTTTATAAATAAGGTATCATCTTCCCAACATGCTGACGTATTCATTACCTTGTACTTTTTCAATTCTGGGATGAAATGAAAGTCAATCTGATGATCTCGTTTAGTAATCATTTTTTCTATGACATCATCCAAATTAATAGTGTTTTGGCTAATGATATCATAGATGTTCAACACACCCTCGTCTCTGCCGGCTAATACGATTACATCATCATCGACGAGGTAATAACGTTCTAAATAATCACAATAAGAATCGAGTGTTGAAGCGGAAAGTGGCCACTTATCATTCACAACACCAAAAAGATTCGAAACTGGCTTCCTATTTTCCATTAGTCTGGAAATAATCAATCGGTCGCTATCATTATTAGGATTTAACATTTGAATCTTTGCATTGTGGAGGACAACTTCTTTTGTGTCCATTGTATAATGCTTTTCAGTTATTTTCTTAAAACCAAATTTCGGATAAAATTGTAAAACTTGATCATTAGCAAATAAATAAAGAATATCACATTGATCTTCATAATCAGCGATTATCCGCTCCATCAAAAGTCTGGCTAACCCCCGATGACGATACTTTTTATCGGTCATCACCGTTCCAATTTGAATTGCTTTTTTCTGCTGATGATTAATGACTAAATCTAAAAAGCTGATCGATGCATTCGCAATAATTTTATCATCTAGTACATAGGAATATGGAATGTATCGATCATTAAAAAATCCAGCTTGATACCAAGATTCTAAATCCAACTGAAATATATCCTTTGATAATTGATTAAAGCTTTTTCGATACAGATCGTTGTGGAAATAATCACTAATAATTGTATGCTTCTTCATTATGTCACCCTAAGAAAATACAGTAATGTGTTAATTAACATGCACACTATTCCTTTTCTTCTTTTCAAATTGTATTTCATTATATTATAAAGGAAAACATTCCATATTAGGGGATTGATGCTCAGAATTGTCTAACTCTTTATCATTTAACAAAGGCTTGCTCCCCTAATTTTGCACCTATCATAGGCAGATGAATATGATATTAACTGACTATGATTATATATATAAAGGAGCATGCTTAATGAATAATAACCATTGGTATAATCAAAATCATTATTGGCATAACCAAGGATATCACCAACAACCTACTAATTGGTATAACCAAGAAGGATACCACCAACAACCAATTAATTTGCAGCGCAGAGTTACAATCCAAGAGGCAATGAATATAGCTGTAGAACGAGTTCCTGGCCAAATAGTTAAAGTGGAGCTAGATACTAAAATGGGAGCTTTAATATATGAAGTAGACATCGTAACACAACAAGGCGTCAAATATGAAGTAGAGGTTGATGTGAATACTGGCGAAATAATCAGCATAGAACTTGATTAAAAATGGTATCAGATAAGGCACTTTTACATTTATTATAGGCTTTGTTATATGAAGCTGTTAATATTTGGCTCATTTTATCTCTTGCTCCAAGGAACGATTAGGGATAGTTCCTTGGAGCAAGAGTATTTTTGTGCATAACACCTAATAAAAAATATGGACAATTTGAACAAGCTTTTTATTAGGCTATACGCCTCTCTTATTCCCCCATATATATGTATGTAATTGAGGAAGCGCCTTTACATGATTCATTTCCGGATCTGCGATGACTTTATTTATTAGCCATTCATACTTTTCTAGTAAGTTGGAGACTAGACTGCCATGATCAGAGGTGCTTGAATCGTCATTTCCTACCTGTAAAAAGAAAGGAATCATTGGATAGCATTGATGAACTCTTTTTGCATATGCAAAGTCTTCGTCATCAAAAACAACTACTTTTAAGCTAATACTTTGTGAAGTTGATTGCTGATTTAGCTTCTCTATAATCGTATCCAATATCTTAAAATCAGTCGACATTTTTGAACTAGGTGGTTTAGGAGAAATTGTTAATTCATCTATATCAAGAAACCATTCCTGCCATTTGCTACCCTGTGTTTCTAAACATGTTTTAATGTTATTGTTTTTCAATAACTGTACTAAATGAGTTAAATTTTTTAATAAGGCAGGATTCCCCCCGGAAATCGTAACAAAGGAAAAACCGTCACCACCAATTGACTTTAATTCTTCCCAAATCGACTCCGCGTCCATTTGTTTAATCATATCTTTGGCACTACCATCCCATGTAAAAGACGAATCACACCATGCACATGAATAATCACAACCGGCAGTCCGCACAAACATCGTCTTCTGGCCGATAACCATACCTTCTCCTTGAATGGTTGGTCCGAATATTTCCATCACAGGAATCTTACTCAATTTCCATCCACTCCCGTCTTGCTTCCGCATAGCTTGTGGGAGTTTCATATAAACGAACAAACTCGACTCTCACATCATGATACTGTTTTTGTCTATCCCCTTGTTGCAAAACTTCACTCATTTTCTCATATATCCACACAACGATATTTTCAGCTGTCGTATTCATTGGTGGCAATGATTCATTTAAATATTTATGATCAAGATGAATCTCTATTTCTGATTTCCAAATGTCCTTCATATCCCCAAAATCAATGACTAGGCCACGATCGTCTGCATATCCACTGATACCAAATACCACTTTGTACGTATGTCCATGCAGGTTTTTACATTTACCCTCATAACAATGCAAATGATGTGCGGAATCGAACGTAAATTCTTTACTTACTAGCACTCTTTTATGATGATACTTTAATTGTTCACGTTTAATATCCTCATCCATCTTCTGAAGTTTATCGACAATTCTAAAGCCATACATTATTATCTACCTCCTTCCGATTGATCAAGTAGTCGTCAAGTCCTTTTTTTCTCAGTATACAAGCAGGACACTTACCACAACCATCAGCAATTACACCGTTATAGCATGTCAGTGTTTTTTCCCTAATAAACTCAAATGCATCTAATTGATCTGCGAGTTCCCATGTTTCTTCCTTATTCAGCCACATTAATGGCGTGTGTATCACAAAGTCTTTTTCCATTGATAGGTTTAATGTAACATTGAGTGATTTCATAAATATATCGGTGCAATCTGGATAGCCGCTAAAGTCTGTTTCACTCACACCTGTAACAAGACTTTTAGCTTGGATTTGATGTGCTAATACACCAGCAAATGACATAAATAACAAGTTTCTTCCTGGGACAAAAGTGGAAGGTAATTCTCCATTCTCTCCACCTTCAACCTCAATTTCATCACGAGTCAATGCATTAGGTGCTAATTGATGTAAAAGGTTCATATCAAGAACATGATGCTTAATCCCAAGTTCTCGTGTAATTTTTTTCGCACATTCAATTTCTGAACGATGCCTTTGATTGTAATCAAACGTAACTGCTTCTACTTCTGCAAATCGCTTCATTGCCCAGAACAAACATGTTGTACTGTCCTGACCTCCACTAAATACGACGATTGCCTTTTCTTTTTTCTTCATCTGATAACTCCTTTTTCACAGAAAAAAACAGCACCTAAGAAAACGGTACTGTTTTTCCTTAGTTTTTTAGAGAGGGTAGCTAGAACCTCTTCCGTAAAGACGGATATATTTTTCTCTCTATCATCTTATCATAAGTTAATATTTTTGGTTACCCACATTCCTACAACATATATTAGAAAAAGTCGATCATATACGTTTGTCTAGATGGAATCATTGTTTCAAATCGCTCTATTTCTTCCTTTTCACCACTGAGCATACCTAAATTATGGAGTGTCGACGGGCGTTTATATCCTAAAAACATGGCCGTTAATGCTTGGATGCTACAATGTATGCCTGTTTCACCTCTAAAATCCTTCAGCATACATACATCCATCATACCATTTTCCAGTTTTATCTCGTAAACTCCTTCATTTTCAGGTAGGAACTCATCATCAACCTGTAGAATAATAGATTCCGTTGCATTTCCTTCTTCGATATGGAAAGGATATTTTTTCAAAAAAGGTAGTACATCTACAATTCGTGCCATACAAAAAGGAATATTCATTTGTTCAAACCTTGGTTCATCTAGTATAAAAGGAAGATGATCATTTTCTGGTACAGTGATCGTAACATTTTCCGCCATCGAATCATGATTTGCGATAAATTGATATAAAAGCTTCCATTCATTTAAAGAGGTAGAAACCATTTCCTTTACAGTCATCAGCTGATCTTTCACATGATAAATAATGTACCCTCCAGGATTGCCTGCCTCATTATATGCAACCGCTATTTGTGGCTGATCCTTTAATACACGCTGTTCCCACCAATTTTCGTCCCGACCGAGCATCCCATTATATTTTCTTGCATAATCCGTATAAATGGTATGCAGTAAAGGTATGTCAGCATCAATACGTCTCACTAATCCCTTCCCAGCCCAATTCCTTTTTAAATGATTAATTGGAATCTTATAATTACGATTCGAAAACGTCAATTCCCAACCGAATTTCCGATAAAAGGCTACGGAGAAGGGATGGAGATAAGAAACCGTTTGTCCAATTTCTCTCATATACTGAAGTGATTGCTGCATTAGTGCCCTAATGCTTCCTTGACGCCGATATTCTGGCCATGTAGCAACGGAGCAAACGCCCCCGACGTCAAATGATTCGCCGTTTATATAGCAAGTGAAAGGAAAAAGATGCAATTTGGCGGCCAATTTCCCTTCGACTATATGCCCCCAAATGACCTGATTTCTAAATTCCTCCACCTTCTTCTCGCGCTCTTCATCAGATAGCTTGTATTGAAATGCAAACTGAGATAATGCTACTGCTTCCTCATAATCGCCTTCTCCCAACCTTTTCAATTCTTTCATAGGGATGTCCTCCGATTTCAACTATTTTTTCTTTAGCTTATGAATAAGAATACCTAGAAATGCACCGACTATTGCGGGTACCAGCCAACCAATCCCTTGTTCATATAGTGGTAAAAAGGATAAGATATTTTCAACGATAGGGATGTTAATATCGGCAGCTTTCAGTCCATCAAAAATACTAACAATGACAGTCCCAATTAGTGCAAGTGAATAAACAATTGGCTCACGACCAAATAAATGATCAATAAATGACATCAACATCAGAACAATCGCTAATGGATACACGATCAGCAATATTGGAACGGAGATCTCGATTAACTTTGTAAGTCCAACATTAGCTACGAACATACTAAATCCGGCAAAAATGAAAACATACAACTTATAGGGTATTTTCGGCATTAGCTTACCGAAATATTGCGAGCATGCAGAAACAAGGCCAATTGATGTTGTCAAACAAGCAAAAATAATCGTAACTGCAAGTATCATTGTTCCAGACTGTCCATAGAGTACCTTCGAAGCAATTGATAAAATTGCTCCTCCGTTTTCCTGTAATCCGACTACTTCCATACTTGTTGCCCCAATATATCCAAGCGAAATATAAACGAGCGATAACCCGGCTGCTGCGATGGCACCTGCAATTATTGTTGCTTTTACAAGTGATTTACTCTCTCTTACCCCTTCATTATGTAAAGCATTGATAACAACAATACCAAACGCAAGTGCTGCGATGACATCCATCGTCAAATACCCTTGAACGAAACTTTCAAAAAAGGCATTGTCTACATACGAGCCAAGTGGAGCACCTATTTCCCCCATCGGTGTGATAAAGCTTTTTAAGGCAAGTAATCCAATGACAATAAGTAGAACTGGTGTTAGGATTTTACCAACTCGGTCAACAAGCTTTGTTGGATTTAACGCAAATAGAACGGTGATAACGAAAAACAGAATGGTAAACACCGCAAGCGTCCATCTCGAATTCTGTAATATTTCCGGCAAAAATGGTACGATCCCGATTTCATAAGAAACGGTTGCTGTACGTGGGATACCGAAAAATGGACCAATCGATAAATAAACAATAATTGTGAAAATAATGCCAAAGAGAGGATGTACTCGACTCGCGATTAACTCAAAGTCACTACCTGACTTTGCAATAGCAATAACAGCTAACAACGGGAGACCGACGCCAGTAATGAGAAAGCCAATCATCGAAATGATTATATTTTCTCCTGCCATCTGACCAAGTTCAGGGGGAAATATAATATTTCCTGCCCCGAGAAATAATGCGAACAACATCAGTCCTACTGTTATATTTTTCTTAATTGATAGTTTCTGTGAATAATTCATAGTGAAGACTCCTAAATATAATTTTGATAAGCATGCCTTCCATTATAAACATATTCACAGAAAAGTTGTCGTATATTAGCGAAAAGTCATGACAAATTATCTTCTTTTTATTTTCGAGTAAAATTTTCGCCGGTTATCATTTGGTGAATTTTTGAATATCCTCTCCTAAACTATTTACACTACAATGATACTCATAACAGTGGATTGCCTTTCATTCCAACCCATAAACTAGTCTGTTCAAGTTGAGCGGCTAGCTGCAACAGGCGTCTTTCTTCCCCTTTCTGTGCCATTACTTGAACGCCTAGCGGGAGACCTTCTTTTGATAAATGTACTGGAACAGAAATAGCAGGTTGTCCTGTCAAATTTGCAAGTTGAGTAAATGGCGTATACGTTAAACTCGGTAAAAACATGTCCCATATTAAGGATTGCTGTTGCTCACTTCCTACAGCCATTCTCATCTGCTCACGCAGTTGTTCTTGTTCCATTACGGTATGTGTTAATTCGCCAATTTTCGGAGCTGTAAATGCCGTCGCCGGTGTAATGTAGAAATCGTATGTTTCATGAAGTGTAGCCATTTTTGCCGCAGCAATATCCCATGAAGCAAGACTAGCTGAAAACTGGGAAGCGGACACTGATTTCCCAGCTTCATTAAGCAGCCATGTCTCAATTTCAACATCATCCGCTGTAATTGACCTTCCAATTGCTCGTTCTAATTGTTCGATTAATGTAGAAATTTCTCCACTATTCATAAGAAAATAATCCTTCATTAATTGAGTACCATCTACTCCATTTTCCTGTTCCACAACTATGTGACCTTCGTTTTCCAACCATGTCACTATTTTATTAACCGCAAATTCTGCCTCTTCAGAAACCCGTGTTCCAACAGGTGACTTTGTTGTAAATGCAATCTTTAAAGGCTTTTGAAATGATTCATTCAACGTCTTTATCGAACTACCAGTCAGTAACGGTGTCTGAAATGCCGCCGCTTGTTGTATGACTTGGAGAGCATCAAGCATGGCCGCACTATCCCGCACACTTCGACTGAGAACAAAATCGATGGAAGCACCTTGCCACTGACGACCAACCCCTGGACCTACTGGTGTACGTCCTCTTGTAGGTTTAAGGCCAAATAAACTAGAAAAAGATGCTGGGATACGGATCGATCCCCCACCATCACTTGCACCCGCCATCGGAACAATACCTGAAGCAATCGCTGCAGCTGCTCCGCCACTTGAGCCACCTGGTGAATAATCCGCGTTCCAAGGATTTCTCGAAGGTCCATAAAGCACTGGTTCCGTTATATTTTTCAATCCAAACTCAGGTGCATTGGTATGACCCGTGAATAAAAAACCAGCCTCGCGTATCTTTGAAACGAGATGTGAATCATGATCCGATATCACTGATTGAAATAATCTAGATCCAGAAGTAATTGGCTCATCCTTCAATGATTGTGATATATTTTTCAATAAAAAAGGAACCCCCGCAAACGGGCGATTATCCACGTTAAATTGCTTTGCTTCTTCTAATACTTTTTCTTTTCGAGAATGAGTAACTGCGTTTAAGGTCGGATTTACCTTTTCCAATTGTTCAAAGCTCAATTCAATTAATTCACTTGGCTGGACTTCTTTCCTTTGAATTAGCTTAGTCATATCAGTAGCATCCAATTGCAAATATGTATGTAGTTTCATTTGTTCACCTCATTAAATATTATTATAATCTATACTCTATCATTGATAGCGGAGTGAACAAAGTATTCAGAAGTAAAAAGGTATCTGCCCTCCCACTGCGTTAATGTATTAACACGGTGGGAGGGCAGATCTTTGATTTTCAGAGAGAATATGCCTTGTTAACCGAATATGCGGTAGTGAAAAAACTACTCGTCACTACCGCACAATGGGTTATCTTATTGACTTGCAGACCATTTTTCCGCACGTTTTTGTAAATCATCTAAAAACTTTTGAATGTCTGGAGCTTTATCATTAGCCGCATTACTTATAAAGCCGTTTACAGCTGGAGCAATCTCACTGCCGAAAAACGGATTTGCTTCATCCATCAAAACAGAAGAAGTGATATCTGCTATTTCCATCGCTGTTTTTACATATTTATCTTCTTCCCCAACAAAATCAGCCTCAACTAAAGTAGGTGTTGATTTGAAATTATCGTAATTCCACTTTTGTGTTTCATATCCTGTTAAAAACTTCATCACTTCCCAAGCTGCGTCGGCATCTTTTACTTTTTCAGCCATGACAAATGGATCCATTGCCACCCAGCCTTCGCCGTTTGGTCCTAAGTTCAATGCTGATTCAAAACGATCCAATAACTCTTTATCATCGTTAGCAGCATATTCTCCCATTGTTGCACCGCCAGCATGGTCAAGGGCTATCGCAATATTATTTGTGTTCAACCCGAAGTTCTCTGCTCCTTGAGCATTTAAAAACTCAGTAGGCGGAAATTTCGATGCTTCCTTAAGCCATTCCATTACTTTGACCATCTCTGGAGTATTCAGCTTCCATTCAATATTTTTAACATCAGCCAATGAACCAACCGCGCCCTCAGCCTTAAATGCATGTGTTAAGGCAACGAAAGTAGAAATATTAAGGTTATTCCCGTTAAACCATAAACCATAGTTTTTTTCGCCAGTCACAGGATTTTTCCCTGTCATTTTTGCTGCTTTTTCTAAAATTTCTTCAGGAGTAGGCTTATCAGATAATGGCTCCACTCCCCATTCCTCGAACATTTTTTTATCATATATTGTAATACGTTTCCCTAGAACAGCCGGTAGTCCAAAGCGAGTTTTACCATCAAAAGATACTGTACTATACGAATTCTCCCAGATTCCGCTTAAATATATACTTGGATCGAAATCTTTATCATTCTTTAATAAGTCATCAATACCTTTTAATAATCCCTGCTCCATCCATTGTGATGCAAATGCCCCACCAGTGTATAATATATCAACATCGCCTGATTGTAGCATCGCACTTTGCTTTGCTTGTGCATTTTCCCAAGGTACTTGGTAAACTTCTAGTTTAATATTAGGGTACCTAGGATAAAATTCGTTTTCTAAGAATTCGTTTAATCCAATCGTGTTTATACCTGTGATTGGATCAATTCCATTCTCAAGTGCCCAACCCGCTAATGAAACACGAACAGTTCCTTTTATATCTGAAACTACTTCAATATCGCTCTTTTTCTCACCTTTTCCACCTGAGCTAGACGAGCATGCAGCTAAAGACATCATTATAATTAATGCCACAATAAAAATTGAAATACTTTTCTTCATTTTTATTCCCCCCGTTTAGTATTTTCATAGAGCATACATATACACAAGCGAAACGTATTACTCACCTCCTTAATTATTGTTTAATTCCGGATAATGCAATACTCTCAACAATATAACGTTGAAGGAATAAATATAGAGTAATAACTGGAATTAAACTAACGGTTGTTGCAGCCATAATGATGGATGGTAATGGCATACTTTTATTGTAAGTAAACATAGCCAGTCCAAGTTGAATTGTATATTTATCAGGTGTTTTCAGTGCTAATAATGGCCATAATAAATCATTCCATACTGCTAAAAACTGTAAGATAACCATGGTCGCAATAATTGGAACACATAAAGGAAAATAGATTTTAAAGAATACTTTAAACTCACTTGCCCCATCAATAATAGCTGCCTCTCGTAGACTTGATGGAATTTGATCAATAAAAGACTTCGCCAAAAATGTTCCAAATGCATAATTTAAAGCAGGTAGAAAAAATGCCCAATACGTATCCAATAGACGAATCTTTGAAAATAGTAGGTATTGAGGGATCATTGTCATCTCAAACGGAATCATCATAGTACTTAATGCTAAAACAAGAACGATCATAGACCCTTTAAATTTAAGTTTTGAAATTGCATATCCAGAGAGTAGCGCAGACATTAAACTGACAGCAATAACTCCTACAGAAATGACTAAAGAATTAAACATATATCGAAACATTGGAATATTTGTAAAAGCAGCTTCATATGTCCTTGTCGTTATTTCCTTTGGCCAGAATCTAGGGGGAAATGGAATATTCAATCTTGCAGCCCAATCAAAGCTTGTTAAAACCATCCATACAAAAGGAATGATCATAATAAGTGAGCCTAGAATAAGAAAGGTCGTAAGCGTATAGCTACCAATTAGTTTTGATTTCTTAAAAAATTTATTCTCATTAGGGTTTCCATTCTTTATATTTGCATTAGTCATACTGATATCCTTACTCATATCCCTCACCCCTTATCAGTCAAAATTATTCTTTCTGTTTGTCACTAACATGATAACCGTTAGTACGAGAATCACAATAAACAAAATATATGAAGCCGCGGTTGCAACGCCCATTTGGTTGGATAAAAATGCATTGCGATAAATATATAGAACTACAGTCATTAATGAACCTGCTGGATTCCCAGCTGTTCCTCCGATTAACCAAACATCGGTAAACCGCTTCATTGCGCCAATCGTACTTATGATGACCATAAATAATATAATGGGTTTTAAATATGGAACAGTAATGTATAACCATTTCTTCATCCAGTTTGCTCCATCGACTTCAGATGCTTCATAAAGATCTCGTGGTACACTTGATAAAGCTGCGATGAAAATAATTGTATTGTAGCCTAGCATTCCCCATAAAGTCATTAACACGATACTGAATCTCGAAACACTTGGATTTGTGAACCAACCTATAGGCTCAATACCAACCCAGCCTAAAACATAGTTTAAAATCCCCTCACTCCCTGGATTAAAAAGGAATTGGAATAGAATACTTGTGGCTACTAGAGACACTACATTTGGTAAAAAATATACACCTTTAAAGAAATTCCGCCACTTCAACCACGGTACGTTATGAATTAAGGTTGCAAGTATAAAAGATAAAGATACACCTAAAATAACGGACAAAACACCCATATAAGCCGTGTTATATAAAGATTTCCAAAACATAGTATCTGTCAGCACATACTTATAATTAGCAAGCCCTATCCACTCGCCTCCAAATGAAGAAGCTGACTTTTTGAAACTCAATATTAATGCACCTATCATTGGGTAAATGGCAAATACCAATACACCAATAACTAACGGAGCAGAAAATGCATATCCAGCCAAATCCTGTGGTGTGAAGAATTTTTTTCTATTAGGCTTCAATCCAATATTTTTCCCAGTAGAATATTCCGCTTTATTTGACATATACTCAGCCCTTTATGATTAAATTTAGGAAAAAGGATACCTATTTTTATACATTATTAGCACCTAGTCATAGCTCCTTATCTTTTAGTAGTTTTCATTTTAAACCAACCTTACCTTATATCTTTCAATGAAAGATGAAACTTACATTTGGATAATTTCCCCTTCTTGATTAGATCTTTTTGCGGCAAGACTTACTGCTAACGTCTTTAAGCCATCTTCATAAGATGCTAAAATTAATGCTTGATTTTTCGTTCTAACTGCTTCTATGAAACTACGATCTTGCTCCTCATAAAAATCGACATTGGATTTATAAGTAATTGTTTTATCCTTTTCAATGATTGAAAGAGTAGTCCCATTCAACTCAATACGAAAATTTCGACCTAATAGTTCAACACCCATTCGGTGATCATGCTGTATAAATGAACTATCTAAATGACCAACTGCTCCAGATTCGAAAGTAAGATTGACCGAGGTAACATCAGGTATATCTATATTTTCAATATCTTGCATTACCTGCAAGGACATGTTAGCGCTTACTTTTTTAACATCACCTGCCATATAGCGCATTGTATCAAGTATATGTGTTGCCTGTTCAACTAATTGTCCTCCAGACTTACTGTCTATCCGGTACCAAGGGGTTTCTACAAAACTAGTAATATAATGCCCACGAACCATCGCAATTTTCTTATCTTGCAAATACTCTTTTGCTTTTTGGACAGTATCTAAATATCTGAGGCAATAGCCAGAAGCGTTTATTACACCCGATGCACGAATGACCTCTGCCTTTTTTCGTGCTGTTTCAAGATCCAGCTCTATCGGTTTTTCAATCATGATATGAATGCCCTTTTCTACCGCTTTCTCTTCTATATCTCCATGGGCGAACGGAGGAATACTTACGAATAATGCATCCATTTCTTCTTTATCAAGCATTTCTTGAAAATCTGTATATACTGTCGCTTGAAATGCCTCTCCCTGTTTTTTTGCATTCTCTTCAGATATATCACAAACGGCTACAATTTCTGCCATTTCCATTTTTTGTACGTTTTTCAAGTGAACAGTAGCTATGCCACCAACACCTAGAAAACCTACTTTAACTTTTGTCATGATAAACCACTCCTAAAAATATTTTATTTTTTATTTAAAATCACATCAATATGTCGCGCCGTGTCGTCTGCTAATGTATAAGGACAAAGTGCATACGGGGTAAGTTCAGCTGTAAGTGTATCTTCGTAGCCAATATCCTCAAGTGCATATCTCACAGCCTTCCAATCAACATCCCCCACTAATAAAGGTACAAATCCATTTCCATTTCCTACATTCGCACTAAAATCTTTCACATGAACTTTTAAAATTCTGTTCCCAAGTATCCGTATCCATTGCTCCGGATAACCATACTGCAAAATATTCCCTACATCAAAGTAAGCGCCTACATAATTTGATTGAAATTCATCAATATACCTCATCATTTCAAGTGGGGATAGCAAAAATTTATTCCATACATTCTCTATACCGATCTTCACATTAAACTTTTCTGCGATAGGAAGAATCTGTTTGATACATTCCTGACTCCTTTTGTAGCACTCATCATAAGAGACTTCTTTTGAAACCACTCCTGGCACAACCAGAATTGTATCCATCCCTATCCAGCTTGCAATTTCAAGCATCTTTTCTATGACCGACATACCTTGCTTACGAATGTTTTCATCTGATGAGCTAAGTGGTGTCCCCCAAAGAAGTGAGGTTGATAAACTCCTAAGTTGTAATTGGTAATTAGATGCAAGTGAAGCAACCCTTTCAGCTTCAATCCTTGTCGTTGCTAGTGTTAGTCCCTCTCCGCCTTCTGGATATAGATTAAGTTCTACAGCATCAAAACCCGCATTCTTACTATATTCAAATATTTCTTCGATAGAGGTGCCTTCAGGATAGCACCATTGATTTATCCCTTTTAACATTCATTTTCCCTCCTAATTTCCATTCATCGACCGCTTAATGTGAAATGAAACAATTCATGGAGCAATAAAGAAGCAGATCCAATTACTTCAAAGTCACTTCCAAAGGAACTTGGTACAACTTTCAAACCATTTGTATGTACCTCCAACGCATGGGATGAAATATGTTCATTTACGCTGCTAATTAGATATGAGTTTTTATATGCGAATTCACCACCCAGAATAATTATTTCTGGATTGAATAAATTGATCAGATTAACCATTCCAATAGCCAGATCCCTTGATAACGCTTCCATAATTGATATAGATAATGGATCATCCCTAGCGACCGCTTGTCGAAGGACTTCAGGTGTAAGCTTAGATGATTCCCCATCAATTATCTCTGAAATAATTGTACCTTGCCCTTTCCTAATACTATCCAAAATACGTTTATAAATAACTCCCCAACTAACATAACCCTCAAGACAACCAACATTCCCACAATAGCAAGGAACACCATTACGATCAATAGTAGTGTGACCAAATTCTCCCGCTCCTCCATGAAATCCACGAAAGATTGAATCATTTACTAAAATACTTGCACCCACCCCGTTTCCAACTTTGACATATATTATATTTTTCGAATGCTGATATTTTCCGAAACCTTTTTCAGCTAAGAGATTACCATTTGTATCGTTGTCTATATACGTCGGTATATTAAACCGCTTTTCTATCATACTTTTAAGGGAAAGGTTTTTTATTTTTAACTTTGGGTTATAAAGAAGAACACCGTTAACAGAATCAACTATACCTTGCATCGTTATCGATATACCTAAACATTGATCCAAGCTTTTACACCTTTCACTAAATTTCTCTATCTTGTCCATAATTAAGACACTAAGATCGAAATCAGTTACTTTGCTTAAATGGTGCACTTCTTTTAAACGTACTTCGGCGTTTAGATTAAGTTCAGCTATTGTAATTTTAGATGCATCTATTGCAATTCCAATTAAAAATCGATTATTTGGATTCAGCTGAACAAGTATTGGTTTTCTTCCACCATTTGAAGACCCTAAACCAGCTTCACATACTAATAAATCGCCTATTAACTCACTAACAGCTGATGTTACAGTTGTAGGACTAATCTTGACAGTCTTGGCAATCTCGGCTCTCGAGATTGGACCCTTTTTGCGAATTATATCTAATACAATCGATTTGTTTAACTCTTTTATAAGATTAAGATCTCCAGTTCTTTTCAATATCAACTCATTCCATTCAGCCTACTATGATGTAGTTTCTTCCTTTCTTTCTCCATTGCCTTTATTAAGTTTAAGGTAACATATATCTTTTTGGAATTCAATAATTGTTTTGATTATTTTAAAATTTTTGATAAAACGCATTACAAAAAAAGCATCTTCCCCCACCTGCATTATTACAATAACGCACTGGAGGTCAGACACCTTTTTATTCAATCTGTTCACTATCTTCTAATTTTAATTCATAAACTAGTAGCCTGATAGTGAAGATAGAACCAGAGCCTTCTATGCTTTCAGCTATAATTTTTCCTTTATGATATTGGATAATTTCTTTACAGATCGCAAGACCTAATCCATGCCCCTCTTTTCTATCGGGGGATTTCGTATAGAAGCGATCAAAAACAAGTGGAAGCTCATCCTTAGGTATTCCCATTCCAGTATCTTTAAGAATAAGAACAACTTCTTTATTAAACTTATCATACATATACTGTAAAACTATTTCACCGCTTTGTGTAAATTTAATTGCATTTGAAATAAGGTTTTGGACTAATTGTTCTATCCGCCTTACATCAACTTCAACGAGAGGATATTCATTCAAAAATGACCGATCAATCTTAACCGTAAACGTGAGATTCGCCTGTATGATATCATGCTCAAATTGCTTACAAAGATGGTCAAATAATTGATCGGAAGGCACATATTCCATATCAAAAGACATTCCTCTTGATTCTAATTTCGCCAATTCAAATAAATCATCAATTAATCGTTTCAGCGTCAATAAGCGTTGATGACTTCTTTTTAAATACAACTCTCGCTCCTCTTTATTATCAATGACCCCATCTAGAATACCTTCAATATAACCTTGGATCGATGTAATTGGTGTTCTTAGATCGTGGGAAATATCAGATAAAAATTTACGACGCACTTCTTCCGCTAGGGCCAAATCCTGATTAGCCATTTCTAGGTTCTCATAAGCTGATTCTAAAAGTATGGTACGTTCTTTTACTTTCTTCTCTAAATCTCTGTACAAATAGGCATTTTCTAGTGAAACAGCTGCCTGTGAGGATAGAAAATTTAACAATTCAATTCTCTCTTTTGTAAAAGCATGGGTAATCATATTATTTTCTAAAAATAAAGCGCCTACTAACTTACGTTGGTACAAAATCGGAAAACATAAAACAGATTTTGGACGATGGACTTTCATATAATGATCATTCATAAATATCCCCGTATCTGCCCCATCAGTGAGTACAACAGGCTCAAGACTTTTCTCTACATACTGTAAAATATTTTCAGGGTATTCAACTACATCCTTGTCCGCAATATGCATTACTATTTCATCAATATTACCTTGTGCTACAGGTTTTAACTGATCATCAATCTTTAAAAACAATACTCCTTTTTGCGCACCGCCATTTTCTAGAACAATATTCAATAATCTTGAAATGAGCTTCTCTAAGACAATTTCTCCAGAGATTGCTTGTGCTGCCTTTAACATTGTGGCTTCATCAATGTCAATGTAAAATTGCTCCTTACTGTTTGGTATCATTAAGCTTTTACCACTATCTGTTAATAATTCATCAAACTCTTTTCTAAGCTGTAATGCTTTTCGACTTGCACCCCAGCTTTCATATGCTGAATAAGCGGTTAATATATACACTTTTGCGAAATAAGGCAAACCACGATTCAGATAAAAAAGGCCCGCACATTCATTGGCAATTGCTGTGTCTTGAATATAGCCATTTTTTTGCGCTTGAGCGATGGACTGGTCATAATAAATTGCTGCTTTAGATATTCGCTTTTTAATTTTTGCGACTTCGGCTTTGATGAGTAAATATTTGTGCAGATAATTATCTGGAGATTGCAATGCCCACTTTCTCCAAAGGGATAAATGCATTTTTAATCGTTTACGAATTCGCAGCTTTCCCTTCGTACCCTCACTGTCATATTGCTTCGTCATCCATAGATCTTCATAAAAATAATATTCTGGAGCAATCACTAGAACTAATGATTTATCTACAAGTTGATCGAGTTTCTGCCTCAAAATCTTCGCAACTTCCTGTTCATTAAGAATATAACTTAGCTGCAATCGGACTGTGTAATGGACTATTTCCGCTGATTTATCATCTGTCATTTGAACAACATCCCAATTTGGTACTTCCTTCGCTTCTCTTAAAATATATATCCAGTATTTTAAATCATTTAAAAAGTTTTTCGATAAATCATACTGTATTTGCTCCGAAAATCGCAATTGTTCATTAATGGTCTGATCTGTTTCTGCTAGCCCATGTCCCTTTAAAAAACTAGCGATGCAAATAAATGAACTTGCTGCTCCAGCTAGATGAGAATTTCCGGATTCAATACAATACTTTTGTGAACGTTCTAAATATTGCTGGTTATACCTGATTGGATTTTTCCAGTGATTCACGAAGCTTCCAAATACAAAATACACCCTACCCATTAAATGAGAATTTTGACTCTTTTCTGCGTTTTGAAGGGCAAGGTTGCCAAATTCATAACAGTCATTATATTGATGGAAACCAGCACTTAAAATCAGCGCATAATTATTATATACAAGCGAAGATAAGTCGGTAATTCCATATTTTAATGTATAGTTGAATGCCTTTAGCATTAATAATGTCGCTAAATTTTGATCCACATGATAGGCAGGCCCATTCATATTAATAAACGTCTGCATAATAAGTCGCTGATTCTCATTGGTCATTTCTGGTAATTCATTCAAATCTTTTGCCTTCCGATTTCTTAGAGCGATCTTTGTCTGCAAGAATTCTTTTGCAACGGCCATCTTTCCAGGTCTTTTATTAATATGCCATCCGAATAACTCTAAGGCTTTAAGCCCACAATCTACTGCGTCCTCTACACGATGTACATGAATATACAAAGTCATTTTCAAATGATAAATCTTTAGTTGTTCTTGCCTGGATTGCACTTTATCTAAGGCTTCATCGAACCTTCCTTCGGCGATGGTAAATTGATTATCTAGATACTCTGTTTCACCGAGACCAATCAGGATCTTAGCGGTTAATTTATGATGTAAATCCCAACCCGTATCACCTAACAATTCTTTTCCAACTTCAAAAAAAGAAAGGGAAGCCTTAAATGCTGCACCATGCTTTGCTTTTTCTCCGGCGATTGCATTCCACTTAGCAAGCTGAATTCTTTCTTTGGTATTCAATAGATTTCGACATTGGTTCAAATGATTAACAACCTCAAATATATTTTCCTCTAGACTTCCTTTTCGAGTATAATAGTTTACTATTAAACGTCCTATCGTTAAATGGTTTTGTTCTAATTCTGATGTTGTCATCGTAGAATAAACAGCTTGTTGAACTCGGTCATGTAAAAATCTATATATAAGTGGCTGTTTTTCTTCATCTAACAAGTTCTCATTTGGAAATACCCATTTATATCTCGGACTTAGTGGTAAAATAAGCCCATCTCTTAATGCATTCCACAATGTGCGCACTGTAGTTACATTACTATTTTCATAAACTGCACTTAACACATTTATCTCAAATTGGTTCCCTATACATGAAGCAAGCTTTAACAGCTTCTGTGTTTCTTCAGGCAACTTATAGAAGCGTTTCGCAATAAAAGTAATAATATCTCCCTGAATATCCAACTGAAATAATTTCTGAAAATCGCTTGTCCACTTCATTTTTTCCTCATCGTATACGAGCAATTGCTGATCATAAAAAGCTTGGAACAATTGATTCAAAAAAAAGGGATTCCCACGTGTAATTTGTTGCATAAAGATAGCTAACTCTATTGCTTCATTATCTTCGCAAGATAAAGTATCTAGCACCCATTCCTCCAGATGCTCCATCTCCAACGGTTTAAGGGGAATTGTTTGTATAAGGCCCTCGATCGTTTGCAGATCTTTTAACATCACATTAAACGGATGCGTCACAGCCACCTCATCATCACGATAAGCAGCAATGATGAATAAATAGCTTCGCTTTTGTTGGGCAAGAATGTATTGTAGCAAATCTAACGTAGCTTGGTCTGCCCATTGTAAATCATCTAAAAATAAAACAAGCGGATGTTGCTCGCTTGCAAATATATTAATTAATTTAAGAAAAGCGAAGCGAATTCGGTTATTCGTTTCAACGGCTGTTAACATTTCAGGCTCCGACAATTCTCCTGTCATCCATTTTATTTCAGGTATTATTTTTGTAAGTACAGCTAAATTTGCACTCAGTTCAGATTCCAAATGACTTTTCCAATATTGAATGCTTTTCTCTCCCTCTGCCATTACCTGTTTCAGCAAATCTTGAAATGCCTGAACAAGCGGTGCATATGGGACTTCGCGTTTCAACTGATCAAACTTTCCAGCTATAAAATATCCCTTATTATGTATGAGTTGTTTCCGCACTTCATTGACAAGTGCGGTTTTTCCAATTCCAGAAATTCCAGGTATTAAAGCAAACGTGCATTGACCATTACATGTACGTTCGAAAGCCGATATTAATGTGCCTAATGCCTCTTCCCTGCCGTACAGTTTCCCTCCGATTTCAAAATTCTGCGGTATATCCTTTTCTGCCATTAAAAACTCAAGGGAATTTGTTCCATGTACATGCCATAACTTCTCAAATTCTATCAAATCATAGCCCAATCCTGTTGCACTTTGATAACGATCTTCTGGCATTTTAGATAGTAATTTCATGATAATATCTGACATTACTTTGGGAACGGTTCCAACCACTTCTATCGGTGGAATAGGATTTTTTGCAATATGCGAATGAACAAGTTCGATCGGATCTTCCTGATCAAAAGGAAGCATTCCAGTAAGCATTTGATAAAATACAACACCTAATGAATATAGATCGGATCGATAGTCAAGATGCCGGTTTATGCGTCCTGTTTGCTCGGGAGAAATATAATTAAGCTGGCTGCCTAATGTATATGGATTGGCATGTGAACGATGATTTTCACTCTTAAGCATTGCTGCATGATAGAATCCGGTTAATTTTACTTCGCCTGATTTTTTGTGAATGAGTATATTTTCGGGCTGAAGACTTTTATGAATGACATGATTTTGATGAAGTTTATCTACAATTGATGTTAATTGCTTTGCTAGCCTAAAAAATGATCGTATCTCAACAGGTTTATTCTGAATGAAGGAGCTTAATGTATAGGCATCAAATGGCTCCACTATAAGAAATGGTTGATTCCAATGTTTCTCTAATGTAATCGGTGTCAATATACCTGCAATACGAAGATCCTTCACCAGATTAAATTCATGGGTTGCTGCAGCTAGATCTTGAGCGCTGATGTTATGCTTTTGAAGCTTTTTAATTAACACAACTTGCCTTGAAGAACTATTCATTGCTTTATAAAAAGCCCATACACTATTCGCTTCCATTTCTTCAAGTATGTCATATCCCGGTAAGATCACTTTTTGATCAGCTAGCTTATTCATGAAATTCCCCCACAGATACCATAATAAAATTAATCTTTAACGAATCTTTAGATAACTTTGATCGCATTTTATACTCTAAGTTGTATGATGAATTGAGATACAATGAAAGGCGGGGTATATTAGTATGAACCAAAGCACTAATATAAGACCAACAGCATGTGATAAGTCAGAGATTCCATTGGATCAAGAATGGATTACTTTATTCCTATCTGCAAAAGAGATTGGCTTAACTGTAGACGACATCCGCGCTTTTTTCCAGAAAACTAGTCAATTCAATCTCTCTGAACATTGAATTTATACCCAATGCTTCGAACGGTAATAATAAAAGATGGTTGCGTTGGGTTAGCTTCGATTTTTTTTCGTAGATTACTAATATGTACCATGACAGTTCGATGATCACCGAAACTTTCTTCACCCCAAACCAATTGAAAGAGCTGCTCCACTGTATACACTTTATTTGGATTTGCAGCCAAAAGACATAGGATTCTGTATTCCTTTGCTGAAAGTTGGATTTCTTCATCATTTGCTTTTACTGAATATGATTCTTGATTGATAACCAATCCCGGATATGCAATAATCGCCTGTTTATCATGTTCTTTTTCTAATTGATTGATCTGATTATCTAAAAGACGCTTTCGGCGTAGGTGAGCCTTTACCTTTGCAGTCAGAACAGACGGACTGAACGGTTTAGATATATAATCATCACCGCCAATTCCTAATCCTACAATCTTATCTACATCATCTTCTTTTGCGCTCAAAAATATAATAGGAACATCACTTTTTCGTCTAATGATTTGGCATACTTCCAAACCATCCAGACCTGGTAGCATTACATCTAAAATTATCAAATCTGGGTTTTCTTGATCAAAAAGCGTGAGGGATCCTTCCCCATGTTCAGCTTCAATCACATCAAAACCCGCTTTACATAAATAGAGCTGAAGTACTTTACGAATGTCGGCATCATCATCGACAATCAAAATCTTTTCCTTATTCAACACTTCCCCCTCCAATTTTTCCTCACTCTATGTCTTTATATTCATAAATTGATCTTACATTCGGATCCTAAACAATTTCAGTCAATTCATTTATATAGTAATACTTTTATATCGTCTATTCCTAGTTCAATTTTACCATTTCCAGCATAAATTAACTACCATTTTTTTCAAGCATTTGTCATAAAATCAAAAACCCTATGGGGTAATTTCCATAGGGCTTGCTTTTAAAAACATTATTCTTGGGCCAAGCAGTTCGTTTCCTCTTAGTGCTTAAGTAATTATGGCTGATAACTATTATTTGTTGTTTAATCGTATACTTATAGGCATACATTAAAGACTTTGCTTATTAATCTGTATGGTACTTTTTGAAACAACATTTTCAACGTCCGTTCCTTTTTTCTTCATTAATTTATTAGCAAAAGCCGTGATTAGAAATGAACAAATAAATGCCCCAATCATCGAAATAATGAATCCTATTACATTATTTGATGCAAAAGGTGCTACAAAAGAAGGTAAATAGGCGGTACCCCTAACATCAAATGCTCCAACAAGCGCTCCACCAACACCAGCAGACAATATCGCCCCTCCAAAGACGACTTTATTCGAGAACATAAACGGATAAGCTGATTCTACGAAAGTACCAAAACCAAGATTAATCATAAAGCCAGGTGTTGCTATTGCAGCCTCTCCTTTATCTCTAGGCGAAATGATATTCGCAAGATTAATTCCGGCAGCAACCATGACTAAAGAGACCATATCTACAGCTCCTAAGAAGCTATTTCCTGTTTTTTCCATTTCAAGCAAAACAATTGGTAGTATTGCCGCATGATATATGCCGCCTAGTATTGCTGGCCAAATTAATAACCCAGCAACAGCACCTGCAAGAACAGGACTGAATACTACGGCTTGTTCAATGATTAATTTAATAAAATCTCCAACCATTAATGCTACAGGTGCTACAAAATAAAATACAAGTAACCCAGATATAATTCCTGAAACCCCACCTGCAACGATATTAACAGTAGTCATTGGAAAACGCCATTGTACACATTTCAAGAATAATAACTGAACGAATAGTCCTGCTCCAATACCACCGATAATTCCACCGATAATACCGCCCTTTATTGACAAAACCCCAGCTATTATCCCTGCAACAATTGATACTTCATCTAAATCTGATACCTGTTTGGCCGCAATCGCGGCAATGACGACTGGAAGAGCTTGTAATAAAATATCAAATATTTCACCCAAACCAGATAAGGCCGGAATCTTACTTAATGCTAGAATAAGTGCTAGTGCAATAAATGCAGGTAGGGAAGAGATCATGATGCCCCTAATGTTTATTCGTTTTAAAGGATTCCCTGCTACATTATTTTTTCCAGACGGTTGACCAATTATCGGGTGATACTTGATTCCCCACAATTTACATAAAGATGAAATAAATGATATTGCCCTTGTTCGATTAGTAGTCCCAGTTGTACCAGAAGCGGAAATGACATTGGCTCCTTTAGAACCAATGATTGCCATAGATGTTCCACCTGTACCTACTATCGGAATCTTTTTCTCAATAGCTGCCAATATAGCATTTCTATTTGGGCCCTCTGGGTCGATACTCATCACGATTAGTCCATCAATTTTCCCATCACGGATTTTTTGAGCAATTTCTGAATCAAGCGTACTAGCTTCATGATTAACTTCTAGTAATGATCCTTCAAATATTCTCATAGGTATTTCTTCCTTAAGTGTAAAAAGAGTAGCTCTTGTATTTTTCTTCGCTACATCCATAGATACCTCAGCACCAATAAATTGGACGGCGCTAACATTCACTCCTGCAGAATCACTTTGAATTAATATTTCAGAGACAAGCCTTTTGGGATTCTTACCACCCAAATTATACAAATTCCCCCCACTGCTACCTAAAATTGCTACGTTTTTCACAACTTTCCCCCTAAACATCTCATTGCCATAATATAATGAATATTTATATATGATGTACGCACAATTTAATTGATTTCTGAAAATTTGTCAATATCAATTTTTTTATTATAACATTCTTTTTATTTTCCTCTCAAAGATTTAACTGTGTCTATGAGGTTAAACACAGCCTGATAAAATTTAATCTAAGAAACCCATCGACATCTTCTGTAAGCAATATACATTTAATAAAATATCATAAGATGAAACTAGCAAGCGTATTTTTCAAAATATTGTTTCCACTTCATAATTGTAAAATATCTATCTCCGTTACTATGTTTTATTTAAAAACTGTATTTGAATGTATCCATAGTTTTTTTATTTGTGTAAATTTCAATTTGAAGCATTCAAATACATTATTTACTATTCATAATTGAGACAAGCGCCTCAGCATGTTGTCCAAACTGTTGATCTCCCACTGTTATGTCGATAGCAATTCTTTCTCTATATCCTGTCGTTCCTTTAGGAATAGTAATAGAAGTTTGAAAACAAACACTTTTATTACCAGATACTATTCTTTCATATATTTTCTTTTCAACTTCCCAATCCTTAGGTGTAACCATGCTGGTTCTTACCAGTGTCTCTATTGGATATGGGTTTTTGATTTCTACTGTTACTGAAAAGGTTTCCCCTGCCCGCACAAATGATTGGTAGGGCAAGATTGTAGCTCCAAAACCTTCTACACCAAAATCGATTTCTTCTAAGGGAAGCAGATCATTATGAAGTTCTTGTAACAATATTCCTTTTTCCTCAATTAACTGGAGATAATCCTCAGTCACATAAATAGGGTCCCAATGGCCGGAAATAAGAATATCAGGTTTGATTTTTTTATATAGTTCGGCACTATCAACATAATCCTTTATTCGAAATTTGTTATGATAGACATAATTATAATCGCCCTCATCCCCTTGATATTGATCACCAATTGCTACTACCTGTTTTCCATCAATTTGAAAGCTAATAGCTACCGCGTATAGGGTATGGCCTGGCTGTTCATATAAAGTAAATTCATATTCTTCCCACTGGATTTTATGGTAAAGAGCCAGTTTCCTATCTACTTTTATTGAGTCGTACCAAAGGCACGGCAAGTTATAATTCTTTGGCTTCTCCAATATATTTGCAAAGTTTTCTGGACACCAGACTTCTGTCCCTTCTACATCCCTTAACAAATTTATTCCGGCAATATGATCATCATGATAATGAGTTGGAATAACAACATCTATTTTATTAACATTGAACTCCTCTTTCAACTTTGATAGGGTAGACAGCCAAGGTCTTCTTGAAGCTCGATCTGAACCAGCCGCCATTCCACCAATAAAATCGTAACCAAAATCAATAAATAATGCTTTACCAGTTTTCGACAATAATACATATGAATTTGCCATACTTGTGCGGTTTTTTAATAGATGGGGTGTTATCGCTTCATATGGTTTTTCTCGTAATTGTAAAAGTCTTGGATTTTGTTTTCGTGCTGTCATTAATTTAGTAAAACGTTCTATCAATAGATCTATCGCTTCAATTGGGTGATCCATGATATGACCATGGGATGGGAGCAACAAATCAAAGTTTTGATCTTTTAGGTCCAATAAAGAAAGTACACTTAATGCGATCCCTTCTCCGCCGTTATATGACCATTGAGTTGCTGACATTGACCAAACCTTTCCAGGTGCATAAATCAAATCTCCCGTGAAGGCAACATGTTTACCATCTATTTGTCCCATAATCGTAATAGACCCCATAGTATGACCTGGTGTTGGCAAAATGTTGAATTTCATCCCATGAAAAACATGCATAGAATAATCTTTTAATATATTATACACAGGTACAGAGTGAAGGATCGAAAACCTATCCTGTCTCATATTATAATTATTATCTATTTCTCTAGCATTCCAATGTTCATTCATTGAATGAAATAAATCTTGTTCTACATGTGGCACCCATATTCGAATACCTGCTTTTACTGCTTTATGTAAACCTTGGGCTTGATCCCGATGATGATGAGTCATAAGGATATCAGATACGCTTTTGATTCCTATCGATGAAAGCTTTTCTAATACCCCGCCATCCCCAAAATCGATTAGGATAGCAGTTTTTTCTTTTCGAATGATATAAACATTGCACGTATCCTCATATAGAAAAAGATTGGTAGAAATTTGTTTCATTGTAATTCATCCTCCCCTTTCCAATAAACCTACCTATCAAAGGGTTATAAGTTATCCACTCCGCCTGTCTTTCAAATGGGAAATTTCATTTTGTTCACCAGTACTATAAGTAGTTTCATTTTCGCTTTTTGATATTTGGCAAATGTTTATTCTCCAAATCATAAAGTTCATCCATGCACTATTTCTATAACTACTTCTTCTTTATATTTTGAGCAATCAATCGTATAGTAATTTTCCTCCATTTGTAAAATAGCAGTTTCCTTCCCATTAATTATTGCGGTTAGGTGTCTTTCAGTTGAAATAAATCCAAATTGACCGCCCTCTACTAAATGAATGACCAATTTATTTTCATAATGAAATTGTTTTGAAATCGTTAGTGGTGCCAAATATTTTCTGATTAAACCAATAGGGTTAACCTTTTCTACTAAAGGTATAATTAAAAATAATTGGGCCGCTTCTTTTTCTAGTGAAACGTCTAACTTTTCTTCCTTTCCGATTACTGTTATATCTTTATTAAAATAATCGTAAATGGCAAATTTATCTCCAGCAAGTCCTGGAACATCTGTTGGAGAAATTGTTCCATTTACCTGCTCATCGTGCAAATGGATGTTAAAAACAGCGATGATCCCTACACCATTTGTCGTATTCCAGATCTTTAATGGGACGGCATCTTCATTAGGATTTATGAATAAACAGTCTTTGGTTGGTAGTCCTGGTCGATCTGCTCGCAGAATCCGGCCATTGCTTAAAATTAATGGCCAAATTTTGGAAGGGTCTGTTTCACCTATACGGTCACTGAAATAGACTGGGCCACCGCTGACCGCTCTCAAAACAGCATTTTGTACATCCTCTTCATGTTTAGTCCAATACATGTCCCAATCTCCCCAATAGAAATGGCCATGATAAAAAGAATTATAGGCATTCTGGAGGGCATGTTCCTTAAAACTGATTTCTTCACCTGGAACAAAATCATCGCTATTTCTAGAAACAGCTGATATAGGACGATTCCAAATATTTTCAGAAGCCATCCCCATACAATTTAAAATGCACTGGTCAAAATGAATGCCGACAGATGCCTCTAATCCTACATGCGCTCCTCGAGCAGTTTTGCCAATTGCATCATGGTACATCATAAAATTATTAACGGCACTTTGACTATCTACTTTTACAAAGTCGATATGTTCCTTTTTAAGTGCCTTATGCCATGTATTCCAGAAATCAAAGCCTTTACTTGGATCGGGATTTGGAATTAACTTGTTACTATTTGTCATATAAAGAGATCGTTCCATTGTTTTTGCAAGATCGCTTTCAGGGTGAATACCTCCCCAATACCCAGTTATCGTATGCCATACGCCGACCCAGTTAACACCGAATTGTTCTTTAAGCCTTTTGGATATGGAGTGAAGCCCATTAGGGAACTTTTCCTTGTCTGCATCAAATGATACAAGACGATTTTCATTCACATTAAGCCAACCATCGTCAATCATTACCCATTTGACCGGTAGCTCTTTTTCCTCAAGTTCCTCCATTTTTTCAATGATTCCACTTTCACTAACTTGGTGATACAACGCATCCCAGCTACACCACCCGAGATATTCCAAAATTTCAGGATAGTGCTTATTTTCCCGTGGTAATGTTGGAAAGCCTAACATTTTCAGTGTTGCTATAATCGTTCTCTCGGAAAGTTTGAATGGATTATCGCCACTTCCAATTGCAAAGGCCAGTGTTTGGCATTGATCATATCCACCTGTAAAGGATGAAAGCTTAATAGTCAAGCCTTTTTCTCCACCTGCAAAATCTGTTCTGTACTCCTTATCAACAACAGGTATTATGTAATTGAGATTTTCTTCCGTTTTCCAAAGTAAAGATTGTGTCCTTTCCGGAAGAAATGAAATGTCATGGCCAAAGTAAGGGCGAGTCCACCAGTCCTTATGCTGATAGTTGGCCATTAAACCTTGTATCTCACCTATATCTCCAACCCTTATAGAAATACATCCTTCAGGTGCAAAGTAATGATGTCTGCCTTGTATTCTTTCATTTTTTATCGTGGCATCTACAAACGCAAAAGTGACTTCGTGATACACTTTCAGCTGTAGTGTTAATGATATTGTCTCTGCCGGATCAGAAAAATGATGGAGGATATTTTCATAGTTTCCTAGGTGATCTTTACCATTATGTTCAACTGTATCTTTGTACGTAAGTTCAACATTCGAATGATCATTTAATGTAACCGATAGGCCTATATCACCTAAAATGATATTGGATTTACAATGAATATTAATTTTAGGATGTGCCATTTTATCTCCTTCAAATAAGTAATGTTTTTAGTTTTTAAACCATTAGTAAGACCCGATAAGTATAAGTTCTTGATATAACAAAACCTCTTATTAAAATCATGTTCCCGCTTTCATTAATAAAGGCTATTGTATCCTTGTAACAAAGAAAGCTATGGATAGGGCACAAATGGAGAAATTATAATAGGTACTTTCAGATGTTACAATATTTGGCACGAGCTATTTAATGTTAGGAGTTTTAACTGCAGTATGTCCTAATCCAATAATAGGCTTTGTATATCCACAGTTCATCAACTTCCTTTCAAGCCAAGACTCTGCCTGTAGGAGAATTTCTTTTTCCCTTAAGAATGGACACTTTCTAATGTATTTAATGCTACAGACAAACTAGCATAGTCACCGACTTGTTCACCAAGCCCAGCAGATACAATCTCACATACTTCCAATGATTGCGGCAATGCTTCCTTTTTAAGAACCTCCAGCGCAATCGGCATTAATAATGATTGCTGTCGTCCATAAATGCTTCCAATGACAATACGTTCCGGATTCAAAATGTCTACAATAAACGCTAATCCTTTTCCAAGTTTTCTTGCCACGGTTTGAAATACTTCTATTGCAAGTGGATCGCCAGCCTGCGCTGCTTCCCCTACTTTCTTAGTTGTTATATTCGATATTTCATCTAGCGACTGACAAAATATAGTTTCGTTACCGTTAGAAAGATGCTCCATCGCTTTTGTCTGTGCCAAATTTGCGATTCCCCCGCCACTGCAAAAACCTTCAAAAGAACCCGCTTTTCCGTATCCTACCGGACCTTTCTCTTCCAATCGGACGTGACCAACTTCCCCAGCATTATCATTTGTTCCTGAATATAACTTTCCATCCAGAATCAAACCTGCTCCCATTCCGGTTCCAAAAGTAAGGAAAATCATGTTTTTGCACCCTTGTCCAGCCCCCCATTTCCATTCTGCGAGTGCACAAGCATTAGCATCATTCTGTAAACCGACGGGAACAGAAAATTGTTTTTGAAAAGGTCGAATGACATTAACATTATTCCAATTAGGCAAGTTTGGGGGAGAAAGGATTAGTCCACTTTTACTGTCCAATGGGCCTCCGCAACTGATACCAATTGAATCAATTGAATCCATGTTCAGATTATCCAAGAGATTCATTAATGTTTCGATCAGTTGCTTCAATGTTTGCTCCGGAGTGTCTGGAGTTAGGAAATGGTCTTTGGCGATCATTTCCACTGACTGGTCAGTAGTCTTTCCAATTGAAACTGCACATTTAGTACCACCAATATCTATTCCAGCTAGGATACTCATTGTCCAAAGAACTCCTCCTCCAACATGATGCAAAGTGTATGATAGATTGGTAAATGCCGCTCTTGTATATCAAGTGTGTTTTCCATTGGCACACATATCGTTACATCACATATTTTTTTCATCTGCCCACCATTTTTTCCAGTCATACCAATTGTTTTTAAACCTTTTGTTCGGGCTACTTTTAAAGCATTTAACACATTCTCCGAGTTGCCGGATGTACTTATACCAATTAGTGTATCTTCGTCTTTACCATATCCAAACACTTGCTGGGCAAAGATCATATCTGCTGCAACGTCATTGGCGAATGCACTAATTAATGCAGTATGGCTAACTAATGATATGGCAGGAAGCGCTGCTTGTAAATGACTTGACATATATTCAGAGTCAGCAGGGAAGTTGCGTTGTAGTTTCTGTTTAAATGGATCATCAACAGATCGTTTTAAACGAAAGCCTTTCATTAACTCACCTACAATATGTTCACAATCCGAGGCACTACCTCCGTTCCCACAGAGTAGTAGCTTTCCCCCATCATGATACGTTGCCTTAAGTAATTGAAAAGCTGTCTCTATATCTGAACTGCAAATGGACAAATCGGGATATTTTCTTACTAGGTTAATAAGTTCATAATCCATTTTTATCCTTTCTCCTCCTTCTCTTCATTATTTTCTTGATATGAAATTGCGATCACTTCAACGCCGAATTTTTCAATTTCTTTGCGAACTTCTTCGTTCACTAGATCACTGGTAATCAATATATCTACTTCATTAAAACCACAAAAGGAAGTAAGACCAGTCCTTTCAAATTTGCTATGATCAGCCAGTAAGACTACCTTTTTCCCAGCTGACACCATTGCCCGTTTTATTTCTGCCTCATATAGGTCTGAACTCATAAACCCTTGGTGAAGGGAAAATCCTGAAGTACCCAAAAATACATAATCCGCATTATACTTTTTAAGTTCATCTTCCACTTGCGGTCCGACTAAACTCATTGAATTTTTCCTCAGCTGACCCCCTAATAAATAAATAGAAGCTGCATCATTTTTACTACATTCTTCCACTACATTTAATCCATTAGAAATGACGGTTATTTTTTCCAAGTGATGCAAATATTTAACTGTGCACCACGTTGTTGTCCCCGCATCAAGAATGATAATTTGTTCTTCCTGAACTAATTTAGCTGCTCGTTTGCCGATTTCATTCTTTTCCTTAAAATACTGCAGTTTTCTTTGATGAACAGGTAAAATAAAATCTGGCGTCTTTTCTTGCTCTTCTATCAAAATAGCACCGCCATATTTTTTTTGGATGAAACCGTCTTTTTCCATTTGATTTAAATCCCGGCGGATAGTTTCCTTTGAAACGCCAAATTGCCGGACTAATTCAAGGGCCTCTACACTTCCATTTTCCATTAAAATTTCTCTAATTTTTTTTTGTCGTTCAACAGCCATCACTATGTACCACTCCTTCACCGGAAAAATTACAATTAACCAATTATTGACTTTTCAAATGAGTAAATGCTTGTTCAAAAAAGTTTGGTTGACCAAAACTACCCGATTTTAATATTAGTAAAATTGGTGGGTCGGAATATGAAACACACGAAGGTAAACCAGGTTGAATTTCCTTCCATACCCGCATCCCGTGAATGCCCATTTTACTACAAACGGCTGCAGAAGTATCTCCACCCGCTACAAGCAGTCTGTTTTGTCCGGTCCGATGTACAACCATTTGAACTATTTCGGCGATGGCTCCTGAAACTAACCTTGAGATTTCCGTTTGGTTAAAACCTTTGCACAATCCCAATGATTTTGTTCGCTTAACCGCTTCATTATCATTTGAAGAATGTAGAACAACATCAGATCCTTGTTGTATATAGGAAATAATTTGATGAGACAACTTTTCTAATATATAACTTCTTCTTTCTAGTTCAAACAATTGAAGCGTGTCGAGTTCAATGACAATTACACCTTTTTCTCGCATATAGTCAATTTGGCTTGCGGATTGTGGCATCAGGCTTCCTGCAGCACAGAGTAATCCATTATCATGTGAATAAGCTGGCAGGTCCAACGACAATTTCTCACCCTTTTTTTGTGGCCAAACGCTTGGAAGTTCTTCTGCCAATGCAGAGCTTCCACAAAAAACCGTAACATCATGAACAGCCTGTGCAATGATCCGAAGATCTTCTTGACCTTTTACATCAAAAATAACATAATTAAATTCCCCTTTAAGCTTTTCTAGTTCTAATATTATTGCCTTTGGCCCTTCCTGTATTACCTTATAGTTAATCAATCCCACTTTTCGTTTCGTTTGAGTTTGTAAAATCTCTACCAGGTTGGATCTAATCATCGGATGCATGGGGTCATTTCGGAACTCGGAGTCTTCCAACTTTTTACCATTAACGGAATGAATCCCTTCCATCGTTGTCCTCCCATTCTTGGGAAAGCCAAGAACAACAACTGCAAATTCCTCTCCTAATGCATCTAGCATTGCATCAAATTCAGCGCCAATATTCCCTCGAAAAACGGAGCAAGTTTTATTAAAAAACTGTTTAGCTCCCGCTTTTTTTAAGTTCATTGTCGCTTTATAGACTTTTTCATATGCGACATCAGGTTGATCAAAACGAGAGTCAGTATCCAATATCAAAGCATCACGCTTTTCTTTCGCTACATTTGTTAATAGATCCCATTCTTTATAATGAAAGATATCTGTTATATAGCTCGACTTAGCAAACATTATTCCTATATCATTTGAACCCGTAATATCATCTGCTACAACACCAATCATGATTTCACCACTTTCTTTTAGGCTTATAACCAGAATGATGAAGGAAGTCGTCTACCGTTTCATTTGATAATGCACTTAACTTAATATCAGACTTTTCCACAGTGACGATCATTCGGCAAACCATCTCAAGCGTCTGCAAACTCATACGCGCTTCTTGCACACTTGTATCATAGACGAGCACACCATGATTTTCCAAAAGGAGGATATTTGCCTTAGATGCCTTCTCTCTCACAGCTTCCCCTAACTCAACTGACCCTGGATGATGGTAGGGAACTCGCTCAATTCGTTCAAGATAATACATCGATTCCACAAATAGGTTTGCAGGTATTTCAATCTCAGAGCACGCAACCAATGTACTATAAAATGGGGATGCGTGAAGAATCGCATTTATCTCGGGTCTTTCCTCATAAATCGCCTTATGCATAGGCATCTCTTTCGATGGTTTACGATCAACGAAAGAAATATTCCCGTTAAAGTTACAATGTGTGAAATCACCTTCACCTAACTCACCCAAGTATGTTCCACTAGCTGTAATTAAATACTGATCAGCAGCAACTCGTGCACTAATATTTCCTGCATTACCCCAAGCTAATTGATTTTCCATCATATAATGTCCGACTGCCTGCAATTGGTCCCGAGCTTCAGCTCTGTTTATCAACTTCCCTCTTCCTTTCTTTTGAAAATGTAATAGACAGTTTCCCCCACCTGTAATATTCACTTTTAAGGTGAGGGGATTACTGCCTTTCATCAAGATAAATTTATTCGACCCATTCCAACATGTTTGTTTCTTTTACCGGTTCTGATTGCTCACTAGGAATGCGGAACGTCTTAATTTCCGATGGTTTAAACGTTGTGCTTATCACTCGATTCCATTTGGGTAATTCAATTTTCACTTTGGTTTCACTATTCGTTGTTTCATAGGCACGGACTATTAAATCATCATTGTCTTCTGCTTTTTTAATAACACTTACAATGATATTGTCTACATCAATCGATATGAAAGAATCCTTTTGTGGAAGCGCACCTTTATGATATGTCTCGATAATAGTTGTTGGCTTTTGATTCAATTCCGCTGCCTTTTTGACAATACCTGCTGTTTCCCAATTCCCTACATGTGGTACTAATGAATAGGTAAATGTTTGGATTCCTTGATCGATAAATGTATAATGTCCATCCGCTACCGGTTCAAGCGGATCATGGTGGGCATAAATCGGACTACGTAAAACCGTCATGCTCATTTCTTTATTATGAATATCAAAGCTGTATTTTCCATCATTTAAAATGCTTAGACCATACATTTCACCTGTGGATGGATGTGTCCCAGAGATATCAATCCAACTTTGTCCTGGTTCTTCCTCCCCATTACACTCTCTCACAATATGTCCATAAGGAATTTCATACGTTCCTTTTCTAAAGACAAGATCTACTGGGAACTTTAATTTCAAGGCTTTAAATTGTTCCTGCCAATTTACGGTTACGTGCACATCAATTTGGTTTAACTCACGATACATCGTAAAGTCTTGCACTAATACCGACTTTCCGTACTCACTAACGACTCGTATGACCGATTTAACCGAACCGTGTTCCACTCTTTGAACGCTTTTAGCGATGAATTGACCCGCTTCATCATTATAATGCAAGACATTATGGGACCATGTATCGCTCTTGTCATTCATTACAACAGGTCGTGCCCCGGGACCTTCAAGCAGTTCTAAGTTTTTCAATTTGTCAAAAAGACTTATCACATAGCCAGTCTTTGGGTCAATCTCCACACGATATGTATCGTTTTCCAACGTATGATCATTTGCTTTAATCGTTTGAAATTTCATGCTAGGATTTTGTTTTCTAATTTTGTATACGCGGTATCCCAATGCCGGTAATTCAGCTATAAAGCTGATGCGATATCTTCCTCCTGCAGTTGCCCATGATTGAACGGTTTGATGTGCTACTTCATTTCCTTCATCATCAACTAATACATAGGAATCTTTCAAGCCGCCAACTTCAAGTTCCACATTTACTTTGCTGTCCCATGAATGCGGATTAAAGACAACGATTGGTTTCATTCCTTCTTCTTCCTCAATATCAATTCGCCACGATAAAGATTGGATCGCATAGTTCAAACCCCTGCTGGCAATTGACATCGCTTCTCCGTGCATATTTCGGGCATCCTCATAGGCTGCCTCAAGACTTGTGCCAGCCAAAATATCATGGAATTGATTAAAAAGTACGTTCTTCCATGCCAATTCATAGTTTTCCGGATACTTTTGTCCCGTTGTCCAACTAGCAATTGATGAGAACTTTTCCGCCGTTTGTAATATATTCTCTGCTTCACGATTCCATTTCTTTATACCGGAATGGACGGAATAGCACCCACTTGCATGGTGTTGGAAGTCATCATGTACAACAGGGAATGGCAAGTCTTTTTTAATCACTTCAGCGAAATATCGATTTGGTGTACTGAATACAAGATTAGGAAACTCCGGGTCATTATTCATTCTTTTAATGCTTTCGATGTTTTCTATCGTTGGCCCACCTCCATGGTTTCCTACACCGTAGAAGCACATTAAATCATTAAAAGGAGCTTTTAATTCTCCAGCATTGCGACGAACATGCTTTTCAATGTCCTTGCCCCATGTGCAATATTCAAACGGGATTCTATACGTTAATACCCGAGACCCATCATCAGATTCCCACCAGAAGATACGTCCTGGCAGGCCTTTTTCTTGCGGGCTAGGTCGCATGAATATATAGTGATCCATCCCACTCTTTTTAAGAATTTGCGGTAGCATGCCATGATGACCAAAGCTGTCAACGTTATAGCCAACCTTTGCGGTTACACCAAATTTATTTTGAAAATAATGCTGTCCGTATAACCCTTGACGAACAAAAGATTCTCCACCTGGAATATTACAATCGGGTTGAATCCACCAGCCACCAACAATTTCCCAGCGCCCTTCTTTAATGCGTTGTTTAATCTCCTCAAACATTTCAGGTTCGTTATTTTCAATCCACTCATAATTAGCTGCTGAACTATTCGTAAAAATAAAGTCATCGTATTCCTTCATTCGATCAAGTGCCGAACGGAATGTTGCCTTTGTTTCCTGAAACCCTTCCTGCCATTGCCATAGCCACACTGGGTCCAAGTGGGCATTGCCAATCATATGCAATGTTTGTTGTTTCGTTTTTAAGACTTGTTCGTTTTTTACTAAAGTTGCTTCCTTCACGTTTAAGACCTCCCATTTTTATAAAACATGACATTATTAAAACTTTTCTCTGTTATATGATTTGTTTGTTATTTTATAGTTGAAACTCAGCTGCATGATTATTACTTCTTAAAAACTGATTGATCTTATCTGTGACCGTTTTTTCAACAGCAGATTGGGCGATTTCCAATTGATCTTTAGGTAATGCCTTACACTCTGCATTGGTCATACTTTTTTCTTTTCCTAATGCTTTCAGTAAAGAAACTTCCAAATCAGTAGCAATATTAACCTTACTGACTCCTCCATCTTCTAGCTTTATCGCTTGTTGTATCATTTTCGGGGGAACGCCTGATCCGCCATGAAGCACGAGATGGACTGGAGTTAACGCCCTAATTGCTTTTAATCGATCAAAATCAATTTTCGGTTCCTTTACAACATACACACCATGTGCCGTCCCAACTGAAACAGCCAATGCATCCGCTTGAGTTTCATTGATAAAGCGAAGTGCTTCAACTGGGTCTGTATATAATTCTTCGTCATTATCCGTCTCAACGAAATCAGTGGTACCAATCTTCCCCAATTCTGCCTCAACAGACACTCCTTTTGAATGTGCGTACTCTGCAGCCTCCTTACTAATAGCAATATTTTCTTCCAATTCCTTTTCAGAAGCATCAATCATCACGGAAGTAAATCCAGCTTGAATAGTATTTTTAATAACAGATAATTCCTTTGTATGATCCAAATGGAGAACAACCGGTACCGTTATATTTTCATCTGAAATTGCAGTATAAAATTCTTCAGCAAATTCGAAAGGTGAGACCCCATACCGTATCATCTCTTTTTGAGATATTTGAACAATTATTGGTGATTCTGTTTTCTGACCTGCTCTCAGGATTGGGCGTATCATATCTGTATATCGTGGTGCAAAGGAGCCAACTGCATAGCTGCCTTTTTCAGCCATTTCTAATATTTTCTTCAAAGTTATTACATTCTTTGGTTTTGTATTCGTTGTCATGTCACTCATCTCCCAGCAGATTTTGATAATACATGCGAAGTGGTTTTTCCATTCTCAAATATCCATTTTTGTATAATGATTGATAAGCAATATGGCATTTTTTATTTGGTTTAATCTCTGTTTGGTTTTGTCTATTTATTAAATCGGTTGCTTCTTGTTCATTTTTATAAATTCCTGCGCCGATCCCTGCAGCAATTGCTCCTCCAAGCAAGGATGATTCAGTGACTGCCGGAATCGAATAGGAACACCCCGAAACATTTGATTTAATTTGCATCCAATGATTGTTTTTCGTTCCTCCTCCTACAGCAACTACCTTTGTGATATCACTCTTTATAATAGATTCAGCAGCTTTGCGTATAGATTCCAAATGATATGCTGTACCTTCCAATATTGCTTTTAGTAAATCTTTTCTCTCATGCTTTCTTTCCAGCCCAATAAATGCTGCTTTTGCATATGGATTAAGATTCGGCGCACCACTCCCCGACAAATAGGGATAAAATAAGATCCCTGTAGGGTTTTGTGTGGTTTCATTCAATAATTCTTGTAGTTCTTCATATGTTAAGGTAACTTCGGAAAGCTGCGACCGTATCCACTCCACTGACCCACCTGAAGCAGGAAGTCCTCCCATCCAAAAGTATCGATTTTTCACGACATGACATCCGTATGATAAGCCGGATTTGTATTCTTTTTCCCCTAATTTTTGTACATTCAATGTCCCTACTAATGTTTCCGCTGTTCCAATTGAATCAAGGATTACACCTGGGTTAATGGCTCCTACTGCTAATGCAGCACAAATATGATCATGACCTGATATTGCAACTGGAATCCCTTTAGGCAGTCCGCTTGCAATATATTCCTCATTGTTTAGCTCTCCGATTGGTGTTCCACTTGGTTGTGCAAGTGGAAAGTTTTTTTCATCGAGGCCAAAATTGTTAAGCCATGGTACATCCCACATTTTTTTATCAATTCTAAAACCATATGTTCTTGCCGCTAGAGAATAATCGGTCCCAAATTGACCTGTTAACTTATAGGCGATAAAATCTGAGGCAGAAAGCCAAATCGCATTATTGGTAATAGATGAATCTTGTTTCTTCAGCCATAATAACTTGGATAATCCATATTTATAGCTGTTATGTATTCCTGTTTTTGTAAAGCGTTCAAATTGATCTGCTTCTTTAGCAATTCGTTTTGCCTCTTCCATTGCACGTTTATCAAACCAAGGGATCATTTCTGTTTTGGGCAAACCTGTTTTTGTGTCAATCAGTAGACCTGTTTCAGCCATACTTGTTATACCTATAGCAGCAATTATTTTGCTATTTTCCTTAATAACATCTTTTATGTTAAGTAACACAATTTCCAAAATTTCTTCCGGATTATAATAGGCATTACCGTTTGTATGATAATGAGTTTTCGTTTTACGGCTTGCTATTTTTAAGCTATTGCCGAACAGATCGAATAATCCTACCTTACAATGTGTTGTTCCTATATCTATTCCAAGAAGCGTTGTCGTTGTCATCTATTGGATCCCTTCCATCGTTCGTTTAACTCTCTCCATTCCAAGCCTAGGGCTTGTAAGAAACCTACCTTGCTGCTGTTTCGGAAGTTTCTCAACAACTCTAGCCATTGATGCCTGTGCAAGTACGACAACATCTACCTCTGTCATTAGTTTCGATAATACTTCAAGAAGTAAATCATCGTGACCTTTTTTATCACCGTTTACTAAACGTTTATATGCTTCCCCTGCTAACTCAGGTTGAAAGTCTATTTGTTTATTATATTTTCGTGCTGTATCTTCCAATAATTTAAGCGTAGGATTCATTGTCGTCGAAAGAGTGGAAGCAATCCCAATTTTCCTACCAAGTTTAATAGCTTCTTCAGCCATCGCTTCATCAATCCTAATAATCGGTATGTTTAATGCTTCTCGCGCTTTTTCAACCACTTCTCCAACCGAAGAGCATGCATTCAAAATAATATCCGCACCTACTTGTTCGGCATATTTTGCGTATTGAATTAGCCTCTCTTCCACTTCTTCAATTTTCCCGCCATTCTCCGCTAATTGTGGCAAGATAGAGTCATCAACAAAATTAACTATATTAAACTCAGGTAACAACTCATTTGCCAAAGTATTTAGAGATTCTACTGTAACAGGTGTCGTATGAATGATCGCCAATGTATTACCCATTATTCAATAGCGCTCCTTTTTAGTAATATACTTTTCTTGCATAAAATTGTGTATTTGTACTTATGAAAACTTAACCTTTCGTTCCTGCTGTGATATTCATTCCCTCGATAAAGTATCGTTGGAAAATAAAGAAAAGGACGATAACTGGCAATAGCACCATTAATGAACCACCCATTAATAGGTTCCACTGTGTATTGCTTTGACCTTTAAACACTTGGAGCCCTAGTTGCAATGTATAAAGCGCTTCGTCATTTATATAGAGTAAAGGACCAAGAAAATCATTCCAAGCTCCGTTAAATGAGAAAATAGCAACAGTAGCAATGACAGGTTTTGTTAGAGGGATCATCAACTTCCACCAAATGTAGAAGTGATTAGCACCATCCATTTTTGCGGCTTCAATCAACTCATTTGGTATTGTTAAGAAAAACTGTCTCAATAAAAAGATAAAAAAGGCATTTCCAAAAAACGCTGGCACAATCAATGGTAACCATGTATTCAGCCAACCCAATTTAGAAAAGATAATATATTGAGGGATCAGCATAACGAATCCTGGAATCATCATCGTAGCAAGTACAACTGCGAACAATGTATTTCTTCCTTTAAATCTGATCTTCGAAAACCCATATGCTACAAAAGTGTTTGAAAGAACGCTACCAACTACACCTATAGATGTTATGATTAGAGTATTCGCAGCATATCCAAAAAATGGTGCCGCATCTAATACTCTTTTATAGTTTTCCCAGTGAAATTCTTTCGGAAAAAAAGTCGGTGGATAAGCCATAACCTCTTTCATATCCTTTAGGGAAGTAGCGATCATCCACCAAACAGGTGACAATATTAATATACTGCCTAGGATCAAAATACTAGTGACGAAAATTTGCAATATTCGTTCTCTGTTTTTCGAACTTTCAAAATAAGTTGTTTTCTTTTGCGTCACTGTATTCATTTTCGATCCTCCCCTTCATAATGCACCCACCGTGGAGCAAGCTTTATATTTATAAGTGTTAAGAGAAAAACAATCGCGAAGAGCACCCAGGACATCCCCATTGCGTACCCCATATCAAATACCTTAAATGCTTTATTCCACATATGGAGATTAAAGAATACCAATGAATTAGCTGGACCTCCGCTCCCACTTTCTGTCATAACATAAGCCTCTTGAAAAATTTGGAATCCGCCAATTAAACTTGTAACCAGGTCAAAGAATATAACCGGTGTAATCATTGGAATTGTAATGTGGCGAAAACGGTGAATTATATTAGCACCATCCATCTCTGCCGCTTCATATAAAGATTTCGGAACGCCTTGCAAGCTAGCCAAATATAAAAGCATTCCGCCACCAAGACTCCAGAGCTTCATAAATATTAGGGCCGGTTTTGTCCAAGTTGGGTCGGAGAGCCAAGCAGGACCGTCAATGCCTACCCAACTTAAAATAGTATTTATTAACCCAGTATCTGGGCTTAATAATTGCATCCATAACAGGTAAACCCCCACACCGGATAAAACAGCTGGCAAATAATAAATAGTCCTGAATACCCTCATGCCAGGAACATTTTGATTTAATAAAACACCTAACAAAACAGCCCCAACTGTAGTTAAAGGAACAGATATTGCAACGTAATACAATGTATTGTACAAAGACGTCCAAAACAAATCATCATTAGTGAACATGCGTATATAATTACTAAAGCCGACAAAGTTCATCCTTGAAGTGACATCGTAATTAGTAAAACTGCCGTATAAAGAAAATAAAATTGGACCCCCAGTTAAAAATAAAAAGCCAATGATCCACGGGGCAATAAATATGTATCCTTGTATACTTTCTTTCCTCTCAAGAGACATCGGTTTCTTCTCTTTGCGGATAAGATTCTTTGACTTGGTTATTGGTGAGGCACGCATGCTTCTCATCCCCTTTTTCCTGAATATGAGATGATCAGGGAGCAGAAAGGATGCTCACTCCCTAATCATTTATGGTCGTTATTTAGAACTATCAATCAACTTTTCCACAGCTTTTTGGGCCTTATCCAATGCATCTTGTGGTGACTGGTCACCCAGTAAAGCTTTTTCAATTTCTGGATCTATTAAAGTAGTGTAATCTGGAGCTTCAAGCGGATTTGGTGTTAAAATCGTATTTTCTAAGTTCTCTACCGTTGCTCCATACGTAGCACGCCCTTCTTCCGAAAGTTCCGAACTTTCGGCCGCTGCTTTTGCACCATCAATATTTGCCACATTGTCAAAGTTTTTAACAGCCCAATATTCTTGTGCTTCCGTGCCTGCTAAATATTTGAGAAATTCCCAAGATGCATCGGTGTTTTTGGCTCCATATGGAATCTCGGCTACGAATCCGCCACCCCATGTAATATTTCCTGTCCCTTCTTCCTTTGCCGGTAATGGTGCAATTCCGAATTCCACACCATCTCCATAATCACGAATCTGAGTATAAAATGTACCCGGATTGATAAACATCCCAATTTTACCAGCAATAAATGGATTAGCTGTTTCTGAGCCAAACTCTGCTGTAAATGAGTTGATCACTTTTTGACCGTAATGACTCTCGTAATCTACAATCCATTCAAGGGTTTCAACGTCTGTTGGTTGATTGATTGTAGGTTCATTTGCATCATAGTCCCAATATGATTGCCCATCTGCATTTAGCATCCAGATATTATGACCAGCTCCATAACGAGGCAAAAATCCAATCCTCTCATAACGGTCACCGTTTTTCTTGTCTATTTTTCTAGCAAACTCTTCAACCTCAGCCCATGTTTTAGGTGGTTGTTCAGGATCTAAACCAACTTCTTTAAAGACCTCTTTGTTATAAAAAAGCATGTAAGTATCGGTAGTAAAAGGGAGTGCATAAGCATCGCCATCATGTAATACCGGACTCCACAAATTAGGGTAAAATTGATCCTCAAAACCATCTTCTTTGTTAATATACTCCGATAGATTTGTGTTTTGTTTTTTATCTGCCCGCTGTGCAACGGTGTTGATATCATTGATAATCACATCAGGTGGATTTCCTGCCGCACCTGCAGCCAATGCCTTCGTCCAAATATCACCCCAAGGAAGATATGTATGTTTTACCTCGATCTCGTCTTGGGAAGAGTTGAAATCACTAATAATTTTTTCAATAATGGGTTTGCGTGTTTCCGATCCCCAGAATGTCCAAAAATCAAGAACAACCTTATCTTTTCCAGACTCCGTGCTTGAACTCTTACCATCTGAATTTTCTACCGGCTGTGACTGTGGCTTTCCAGCACACGCAACCAACATTACACTAAAGACAACAATAAGAACGAGTAACATTTTGTAAGACTTATTAAAACCTATCAATCTTCTTCCCCCTTAAATTTAAATTTCCAGCAACAAAGACCACATTCTAAGTTTGTTCATTTGCCTTCATAATGCTTTATGGTGTTTTTATTGGTCTTTACGTGGTATTTTGTTGCCTTGTTAACATTATTATATGAGCACGCTTACAATGTCAACTGGTTTTTTAAAAAATCTGACTACTTTTAATGGTTTCCTCAACAAAAAAACTCATAAACCCCAATACAACAACTAATAAAACATGCTCAAGGCTCCTTATTCCAATAACAATTAATTAGAATAGATATATTCTAAAAATTCTTGACAAATATGTAGGTAGAATGGAGAGGACACTAATTCACAAGTAAAAGAGATAAAATCAGAACTGAAAGATATCAAACTAGAACAACAACAAATTAAATCCCGATTAAAAGAGAACACGGAAATAGTAAAAATCATTCGTGATAGACAAGAAGAAACAGATGCTAAATTAGAAAGTATTTCATTGGATATCCATAAACACCACGGGGAAGTTACTAACTTAAAAGTGGAACAATTATCGCATAAAGAATTGTTTCAACAGCTTGATGCTGATCAATTAAGACAAGAAAAAATATTAGGACGCTTATCCATTCGTTCTATCGAGCATGAAGCCGATACTGCCGAATGCAGGCGGATAATATAAATGAATGTATATCAATGATAATTTCGTATATTACTTGCTGCAACCTTCCTCTAAAAAGAAAACCAAAAAATAAATACTAATCATTACTCCACGGATTCCTACCTTGAACTCTATTATTTCCACAAAAAAGTGCTTAGACAATAAAACTTTGTCCAAGCACTTTTTCATTCAACTATTATAATATCATTCTACTTCTATCAATACCGCCGCACCTTGGCCTCCGCCACCGCATAAGGAGGCAATACCTCTACCTCCACCACGGCGTTTAAGTTCTTGCGCAAGTGTTAATAACGTTCGAAAACCACTAGCACCTAAAGGATGACCCAAGGCGATTGCTCCACCATTCACATTCACTACATCTGATGGTAATCCTAACTCTCGTTGACTAGCAATCACAACACTCGCAAACGCTTCATTAATTTCAAACAAATCAATATCAGATAGTCGTAATTGCGTACGATCTAACAAGGATTTGATTGCATTTGCAGGTTGCAGATGTAATGTTGGATCTGGACCGGCAATAAAGGCCCAATCTATAATTGTCGCAAGCGGAGATTTGCCTATTTTTTCACAGGTTTCTAAACTTGAGATCAGGCCAGCGCTTGCTCCATCTGACATTTGGCTCGCATTTCCTGCTGTGATCGTGCCATCTTTTTCAAATGCAGGTTTAAGATTTTGCAATTTTTCTAGTGTAGTTTGTGATCTTATACACTCATCTTCTGTAATAAGTTGATCAGACACTGTAACCCCAACGATCTCTCCCTTAAACTTTCCTTCTATTTGAGCTTTCGCTGCCCTTAATTGCGATTGTTCTGCATACACATCTTGATCTTGACGATTAATATTAAATGTGCGATTTGCCTTTTCGGAAACTCCGCCCATCGATTCATCAGAGAGCGCACACCGTAATCCATCATTAAGCGTATCTCCAAATTCCACAGACCCCATTTTAACTTCTTTACGCATGTTAGAAACGTGTGGAGCATTCGTCATCGATTCAAAACCTCCAACAACGAATAATTCCCCTTCGCCTCTTTCTATCCGGCGAGCAGCATCAGAAACGGAAGCTAAACTAGCAAGACAAACATTATTAAGCGTGATAGCTGGCGAATGAATGCCGATCCCAGCGTTCATTGCAACTTGACGTGCAGGATTCTGACCTTGGCCTGCTTGAATGACTTGACCAAGAATGACACCATCCGCTTGCGTTGCTTCAGGATAACGGCGAACAAGCTCAGAAACTGCCTTAACACCTAATTCTACAGCTGATTTTGTATGAAAAACGCCTTTAAATCGACCAATTGGTGTGCGAACTCCATCTAATAACACAGCTTTTTTCAAAACAAATCACCCTAACATCTCATATTTATCAATTACGCCTTGGCGGAATTGCGTCCAGATTTTATCGAGCTCTCTCGATAAACTTCCCCTTAAAAATCTGTGACATTCCGCCGGAGGCTTTAACTTCATTCAGCAAAAGTCGGGGACTTCTGCTGAATGGTTAAAAGTTCTTATGTCAATGAGTCACGATACGTTTCTCGTGCATATAGCGTTGCAATAATGCTAAGTATCCCAAGTGCAATTAAATAAACTGCGATCGGCCAGTACTGCCCATCGTATTTTGCTAATAAGGCTGTGGCAATAATTGGCGAAAATCCGCCTGCTAGAATCGCTCCTATTTGATATCCGATCGATGCACCACTTAAACGTGTCTTTGTGCTAAAAAGTTCGGAATAATATACAGCCTGTGGTCCATACACTGCATCATGCAAAACATTCAATCCAATTACAATTCCAATGGTGATTAAAATGACCGAACCTGAATCCATCATCCAGAAAAAAGGTAAAATGAACAGAGTAGAAGCAATCGTTCCAAACAAGTACACAGGTTTACGTCCAATTTTATCAGAAAGATATGACCAAAGTGGCATTGTCACTAATCCGATCACTGAGGAGATCATCACTGCATTTAGTCCAACTGAACGATCAAAATTATGTGTTGTTACAAGGTAAGTTAGTACAAATACGGAATAAATATAAAACACAGCATTCTGTAATAGTTTCATTCCAATTGTTAAGAATAATGGCTTTTTCTGTTCACGTAACACTGTTACAACAGGTCGCTTTTCCTGTTGCTTTTTTTCTGCCATTTCCAAAAATGCTGGTGATTCACTTACCTTTAAACGAATATAAAGTCCGATAAGCACAAGTATGATGCTTAATAAAAATGGAACCCGCCAGCCCCATGTAAGGAAGGCTTCATTTGACATATTATTTGATACGAGTGAAAAGACAGCTGTCGATAAGAGTAGCCCAGCTGGAACGCCCATTTGCGGAAAACTTCCGTAAAGTCCACGCTTTCCTTTCGGTGCATGTTCCACAGCCATTACAACAGCTGATCCCCATTCGCCCCCGATCGCGAATCCTTGAATGACACGCAGGAGACTGATTAATAGTGGTGCTAGTAGTCCAACCGATTGGTACGTTGGGAGTACTCCCATTAAGAAGGTGGCAATCCCCATGAGTAATAGCGAAATGGTAAGTACTTTCTTACGCCCAAGCCTATCTCCGTAGTGTCCGAAAACCATACTACCGAGTGGACGTGCAATAAACCCTGCTGCATATGAACCAAAGGCAGCCAATGTTCCATATAATGGATCAAAGTTCGGAAAAAATAATGCCGGAAAAACGAGTGCAGCTGCCGTACCGTAAAGATAGAAGTCATACCACTCTATCGTAGTTCCGATAAAACTAGCGAGCGCTACTTTTCGATGCTCTTTGGAAAGGCCTTTGCCCACTGTAACTGATTTCTCTTGTAAATGACTTTGGGACATTTTATGCCCTCCTTTATTTATTATGTTTTATTTCATTCACTTTTTTGTTTGAAAAAAGGCAGCCAAACATCATTGCATTTTGTAAAACTAATTTGTAATGGCAAACCAATGTGCAAGTCTTGAACGGGATCGAGTAACAGATGAGTCATCATCGTTGGACCTTCCTCTAGTTCAACAATTCCAAGGATATATGGAGCCACCGCTTGCCAACCTGGATGACCAGGTCTATGAACAACACCCCATGTTTTCAAACGTGCATGTCCGGAAGCAGGTGCCCACTCTAGATTGGCACTCCAGCAATGTGGACATATCTCTCTCGGATAAAATACCGATTGTTTGCAATCCACACATTTTTGCAAGATAAAATCTTTTCGCGCCACCGCATCCCAGAAAGGCTTTGACACAGCGGTAATTGTTGGGCCCGGAACTACGAGATTTTCAAACTTCTTACTCATGATTCCACCCCCATTACTAAAGCTGCTGCTTCACTTAATGTGGCCCCATTGCCTGTCACAAGGGAAAGGCGCGCATTGGGAATTTGCCGCGGATGTGCTTCATGCCTTAACTGACGCACTGCTTCAATAATATGTGACATGCCCCCCGCAAGGTCTGCTTGCCCAAATCCAAGTTGACCACCATGCGTATTAAGCGGCCAATCCCCGTCGTAGCCGAATGAATGGTCTTTCATCCATTCACCGAACTTCCCTGGTGTACATAATCCCGCATTTTCTAACGTAATCCCGACTACACTTGTGTAGCAATCATATAAAGATAATAAATCCATGTCCTGCACACTCACATTAGCTTGGCCTAATGCAGCCGAGATCGCATATTGCAACGGCGCTGATGCGAGCGCCGGGGATTGGCTAACCGCGCGATGAGTGATCTTTTCCCCCGCACCGAGTAAATATACCGGTGGATGACCCCCACTTGGCAGATTATCTTTCGAAGTGACGACGAATGCCGCTCCACCGGCAACTGGCATCACAATTTCGTATAAATGCATTGGATCGATAATAAGAGGTGATTGTAAAACTTCCTCAACCGAAAGCGGTTTACCATAGAAAATTGCATTCGGATTCAGTTGAGCGTTTTTCCGCGCCCAATGTGCAATCAAAGCAAATTGCTCTTGCGTTGATCCATATTCTGCCATATGACGTTGCTTCAGCAGCGCATAGGAGGTATTCGCTCCGGAAGCACCGAACGGTACATCAAATTCTCGAATTGGATTACGATTAGGTGAACGCGGAGTTCCGCTTCTTTCATTCGTATTAGCAAGCACGCATACAACCGTTTCACACATACCCGCTTCGATCGCTGCTGCAGCTCGCCATAACATTCCAGCTCCAGAAGCTCCACCGAGATCGACCACATTCGACATTGTCGGCTCAAGGCCAAGATATTCCGCTACTGTTGCTGGTACATGTTGAGGAGTTTCTCCCACTTGTGGGCCGACTAAAAGACCATCAATCGCATCTTTTTCCAGACCGGCATCTTCAACTGCTAGCCGCACAGACTCCGCAATTAATCCTAATGTTGTTGCGCCTTCTGTATAACGTACCGGCGCAAGTTCCCCGATACCTACAATTGCACATTTCGGAACCCGTCGTTTGACCATCATACGTAACTCCTTTCTGACAACGTAGCATAATCCACAAGACAATCTGGATTATTAAGTGATCCCTTGTTTTTTATCTCCTGACCAACTACCGCGGATCGTGCCGCCCCTTCCACTTTCTTCCCATTTATTGTATAAGGGACTTCCTTCACACAATAAATACGACGAGGAACATGTCGTGGAGAAGCTTTTCTTCGAATGTTTTTACGTATAACATCAGCTAGTACATCGTCTAGTTCCCCATTTTTCGTTACTATACATAACACTATTTCTTCATCACCCGCATTCGGTAAACCGAAAACTAAAGAATCTATGATTTCCGGGATTTGTTCAACAACACGATAAATTTCAGCAGTACCAATGCGGACACCGCCTGGATTAAGTGTTGTATCAGCCCTTCCGTATATGACAAGCGATTGTTCCGCAGTTTGTTCTGCTAAATCTCCATGTGTCCAAATCCCTGGTCGATTAGCAAAATAGGAAGAATGGTATTTTTCATCTCCACCCTCTCCCCAGAATGTGAGCGGCATACTTGGAAACGGCTTTGTGCAAACTAAATCCCCTTTTTGGTTGTAAACCGATAGACCATATTCATCAAGCACATCGACAGCCATTCCAAGGGCTTTGCAAGTAATCTCACCACGCCGAACAGGGTGTATAGGAGAGCCCATCACGAAACAACCAATTATTTCAGTTCCACCCGAAATCGATGCCAACATTAAATCTTTCTTAATATGTTTGTAGACCCAGTCATACTGTTCTGCCGATAGTGGTGCCCCGCAAGAAAGAACACTGCGCAACTTTAACAAATTGTGTTCCTGTCCAACCGAATAATTAGCTTTCTGTAAAGCTTCCAGATACTTCGGACTAGTTCCGAAATGTGTCACACCAACTTTTTCAGCAATCTCCCACAGTATTCCAATTTTATCCTTACGCAATGGTGATCCATCATAAAGCAAAATTGCAGCACCGCTCGCAAGCCCCGAAACTAACCACGGATACATCATCCATGCAGTATTCGTGTACCAATACATTACATCTCCAGGTTTCACGTCACAGTGTAATTGATGTTCTTTCAAATGCTTAATTAATGTGCCGCCAACGGAATGTACAATTGCTTTAGGAAGGCCCGTGGTCCCTGATGTATATAGGATATACAGGGGATGATCAAAAGGAACTCTCGTAAATTCTGGAACAGAAGGCCCTTCCTGACACAGTTCCTGCCAGCTCAACACTTTCTTTGTTTGCTTAATAGATTCATCTGTTTTCTCTGTCAACGTAATGATTGCAGAAATACCGTCAAGCACCTTACATACAGCATTGATATTTTCTCGAATATCAAAAAACTTGCCATTATATTGATAATCCAGTGAAACGATCAATACCTTTGGTTTTACTTGCCCGATACGATCGACAATCCCTTGAGAGCCAAAATCTGGAGAACATGAAGTCCAAACAGCTCCCAGTGACGTTGTCGCCAATAACGCTACTATCGCTTCGATTCCATTTGTCACTATCCCTGCTACGCGATCACCACGACATACACCTAGATTTTTCAAACCTAGCTGTGCCCTAGCTACTTTACTGCGTAATTCCCCCCATGTATAAGATTGGGTAACACCATCTTCCCCAGCTACAATCACTGCTGCATTTCCTTTGTCCCCACTCAATAGATTTTCTGCGAAATTCAAACGAGCATCTGGAAACCATTGGGCACCCAGCATGCCACTCTTAGTTGGAGGCACAAATGCCTTTTCACCTTTTTCCCCAATGATATTAGTGAAATCCCAAATAGCTGACCAGAATTCTTCAGGTTGATCCACCGACCATTGGTGAAAACGTTCATATGGTAGAAGTGGATAATCAATCTGTTTAGAAAATTCCACTAAATTAGACTGTGAAATCCACTCTTCACTCGGTTGCCATAATATATTTGATTCCAGTAAATTCTCTTCTTTTATCAAGTTCTTTTCCTCCTCTGAACCAAACGTGAACGCATCTAATTGGTTATCGTTCATCACTTCTAGAAAAATTATGTCATTAAATACTTCCGTTTGGTTTTAACTCTCTTGCTCAATATTAATTATTTCTATAATATTACTCAGATTAATTCTTGATCTGCCCTTCTCTTATACTCTTTAAGTGGATACTCGGAAATGTAAAACAGAAGCTATAAACAATAAAGCCCCTCATCATAAGAAGAGGGGCGCCTCATCTTATCTTTCAGGAACATACATACCTGCAGGAATTAGCACCTTTTCAAGCTTTCACTTGAAGGTTGCCGGACATCTTCGGGCCTGTGTACCCTCCGTCTCTCTGGATAAGAAATACATATTTAGTTATATATTAAAGTATTCATATATCTAGATTATAGATACTTTTATTATTTTATTGAAAATGAAAAGTTAGAATCCTTACCTTATTTTAGAAAACAAAAACCCCTCTGCTCATAAAGAGAGAAGGGGAGTGCGTGAATAAACATAATCAGCATTAGTCCACCTTCTCATCTTCGGAATCATCTTAATTCCTCTGAAATTGGCACCGTACATTTATATGTCGGTTGCCGAGGCATCACGGGGTCAGTCCCTCCACCTCTCTTGATAAGAAGAAATTCATTAAATTATTGTATAAAATGATAATACTTGCTTCGTTACAATTAGTCAACATATTTTTACAAAAAGTGTGAATGTTTCCTCATCGAATAACAAAAAGGAAGGGAATGCCATTTGCATCCCTTCCTTTTGCTCATCTAACTATTTTTTTATTGCTAAGCTTTGTCACACCAATAGTAATACCTAATGCAGATAAGGCGATGACAACTTGCGAAACCATACTTGTTTCTCCGAATTCAACCTTGGATGATAATGCAGTGATCTCCCCTACTGACGAGCTAGGTGTGTACGAGATTGTTAATACTACACCTAAAATGAGTTGGAGTACAATCAAAGCTAAAGCAAAAATAACAGCAAACACAAAGTATTTTTTCAGCCTAATCCCTCCTTCTTTATCTCCTACGTTTCTATATAAAAAAGGTTTCGGTTTTTATTTGCGAATCTTATCAATGGCATCCGCTACGAATTGAACATTTGTACCAACAATTACTTGAATGCTTTGTTTTCCAACAATATTAATTCCTGGGACGCCAGTATTCTTAATTTTATTTTGATTTACTGCATCCATATCTTTTACTTCCACTCTTAAACGTGTCGTACAATTGTCGACAGAAGTGACGTTATCGTCACCGCCTAATCCTTCATAAATTTTAGCTGCCATAACAGCAAATCTATCTCCGGTAACTTCTTCTACTTCATCTTCTTCCTGTTTCTCTTCTACTACATCGTCTTCTCTACCTGGTGTTTTTAAGTTGAATTTGACTATTAAGAATCGGAATAAGAAATAGTAAATAACAGCAAAAACTAATCCTTGAACAATTAACATATATGGTTGATTAGCAAGTGGCAATCTTGAACTTAAGAAAAAGTCTACGAATCCTGCGCTAAATCCGAACCCGGCAGTCCACTGAAAGTATGCGGCAATGGCCAAAGAGATACCAGTTAGAGCAGCATGGACGACATAAAGTGCTGGTGCTAAAAACATAAATGCAAATTCTAGTGGCTCTGTAACACCTGTAAAGAACGAAGCAAAACCTACTGCCAACATTAAGGATGCAGTTTGTTTTTTCCTTTTCGTTTTCGCTGTATGGTACATAGCAAGTGCTGCTGCTGGTAAACCAAACATCATAACAGGAAAAAATCCTGCTTGATACATTCCTGTTATACCTTTAGTACCCGTTCCAGCCCAGAAGTTCCCAATATCATTTATTCCAGCTACATCAAACCAAAATACAGAGTTCAATGCATGATGTAAGCCTGTTGGAATTAATAATCTATTGAAGAATCCATATAATCCTGCACCAATAAACTCTAACTTACTAATCATTGTTCCAAATGAAACCAATCCAGTAAAGATAACAGGCCATGCAAAGAACAAAATAGCAGATACTACTAACATTGAAACAGCTGTCATAATCGGCACAAGGCGCTTTCCACTAAAGAATGCCAATGCATCTGGTAATTGTACATGACTGAAGCGATTATACATAATTGCTGCCACTATACCGGAAATAATACCAACAAATTGATTGCCTATTTTCTCAAAGGCAGGGTTTACATTTTCCACATCTATTCCCTGTAGCATAGCTACTGACTCTGTTGAAAGCAAAGTGGTTACTACAAGGTAGGCTACTAACCCACTTAACGCAGCGGAGCCATCTTTATCTTTGGACATCCCGAGCGCAACACCAACTGCAAATAAAATAGACATATTGTCAATTATGGAAGATCCAGCTTTAATTAAGAAAGCGGCTATCGCACTTCCTTCTCCCATTCCAGAGGGATCGATCCAATAACCAATTCCCATTAATATTGCTGCTGCTGGTAATACGGCAACTGGCAACATGAGGGAACGACCAAGTTTTTGGAAATATTTCATCATTTTAACCATTCCTCCTATCAAAACTCGTATAAAGTGAAACTTCCATCAGTGGGGGTTTTGTTCATCCCCCACTGATGGTTAAGGAACTCAGGAAAAGGTCGCCGCGTCCTGCGGCAACGCCTGAGTGACCAACATCCTGTTGGCCTGAACCAATCGGGCCTTTACGGGCAGTTTCCCTCACTTATCCTTCTTCGATTTCTCTAAGTCTTGAAGCGGGGTTTTACTGCCCGTTAATCTGCGATAAATTAACCTTTTGAATCAATACGGCACAATTATCTATGTTCAACGATGAATAGAAAACGAATTTATATTATATAAAATTGCATCCATTTGTAGTTCTCTGTTGAAAAATAAACAATCGAAAGCATATATGGCTTGCATCGCCTCCTTTAAAGTCACTTTTACTCCCATATTGAAAAAGCAAATCTCCTTGTTAAACTAATATTTTCTTAATCTTTCAATATGAAGTGTGATATAACCTAATTCTTCCTCTGGTAGCTCTACCTTATGCACTATAGACAACTTCTTTGCTACCTCTGATGCACATTTAAACGATATTGGAAACTTTTTCTTGATCATTCCTAACATTTCTTCATCCATCGTGTGGATTTCGTAATTATTTAATCTAGCCAAAGCAAAATGTAAATGAGTAAGCAGACGTTGGTAAGATATGTCGTCTTCTTCGACCGTGATATTTAAATATCCTTTAATCGTTTGGACCATATCTCGAACAATCGTTGTATGTCTAACCGTTTGCCGCAAGTCACCACCTTGGAGCTTCATCGTGTGGATATGAAGTGCAATAAAAGAAGCTTCATCAACGGGCATATCTATTCGAAATTTTTCATTTATATGTTTAACTGCCCATAGGCCTATTTCGAATTCTCGTTTGTATAAGATTTTTATTTCATGAAATAATTTGTTTTTCAAATGAATGCCATCTCTTGCCCGTTCGATCGCAAATGAAAGATGATCAGTAAGAACAATATGAATATGCTCATTTAACTTTGAGCCGATATACTCCTCTGCATAAGTAATAACTTCCTCCGAGATGGTAAAATGCTCTTCTGGGATCCTATTTAGAAGTTGTTGAAGCTTTTCATTCTCTTTCATAACGAAAAGCTTCTCAATTTTATGGACATTTACAATGTCATTTCTTTTCTTATGAAAAGCAATCCCAGCTCCAATCGCAATTTTCTCCTTTTGTCCATCCATTACTATCACAGCATTATTATTCAATATCTTTGTTATTTTCAACGGAAACCATCTCCTTGTTTTCCCTTTTTCATCAGTGTGTCACTATATATAAGCTGTTATCCTTCAACCGCGAATTAGCGGTGATTCGGTCATGTATTCAAAACCATTAACATGTCGCTTATAGTTATACAAAGTGAAACAAGGCATCAAAAAAGGCATGGAGGTATAACAAAAGAAGCATGACTTCTTTTATTTACCACCATGCCTGATCGTATCAGTAACATGTGATCCGTAATGAAATTATAGTAGTAGTATAACATTGAACTTTTAAAATTACAAGATGTAACCGCAATCAATTTATTTAACTAATTGATAGAAAGGTGGATTCGTACTACCTTCTACCTGTTTTCATTTCGATGGCGAATAAAGTAAATAAACTGCGCAATTAATGTAGCGGGCAAATTGAAAATATTCCCTTGTAAGTTGTATTGTAATTGCTGCTCTTCAAAACTCATTTTTTCATATTCCTCATTATGAGTTAAACCGGACTTTTTCATCGACTTCTTTGTTGTGGCAATATTTGCGTATTGCATCGGAATCAAAACTATATAATAAAGAACAAGTACTGAACCAATGATAATCATAAACTCCATCATTGTACTCTCCTTCCCTACACATTATATCTTAATATTAATAATACGGAAGGGAAGGATTATAGTTTCACTTTGTTGAAAAATACTTGAATGAACATATAAAGTCGCAGCTTTTAAATACCTAACATTCTATCTAATTCCAATTTAGATACGATAAATCTCCCCCTCCAGATGTGCCACTAAAACGTGTCAGATTATTATGAGACCCTGATATCAGCAATTTGCTTATTAAGATTTTCTGTAGTACTTCGTAAATCTGTTGTAATACTTTTAAATTCAATAAATGTAGCCAATTGTTGCTCCGAGGCAACCGAGATACTCTCCATATTTTCTTTATTTTCTTTTGACATAATATTCATCTCATCTATAAAACGATGGACATTATCCGCGCTTCTCCCGATGTTTTCAGCCATCGTATGCGAAACATCAAGTAAATTATGAACCGTTTCTACCTTTTGGACAATGCTTGAGAATATTGCATCGGAGCTTTTTACTTTTAATATTCCCATCAATGTTGTCTCTTTTGAACGGTCCATCTCAATAGCTAAATCAGCTGTATCATGCGTTAAATCATTCAGTACCACGCTAATTTTATCGGCATGTTTACTCGAGAGATCAGCCAGCTTTCGTACTTCATCCGCGACGACTACGAAACCTTTTCCGGCTTCACCAGCTCTTGCAGCTTCAATAGCTGCGTTTAAAGCTAATAAATTTGTTTGCCTAGTTATTTCTGTCATCAGTTTTAATGTCTCTTGAATCTCGATGGAGCGTTTCTCGAGCCTCGCCACTACCTGACCCATTTGTTCTGCGTTGGCAGAGATATAAGACATTTGCTCAACCGTTTCTATCATTCCTTTTTGACCAATAAGTGCCTCTTTTGTCGTATCTAAAGAAGATGCTTTTGAATGATCTAATTGTTGAATAATAGAAGCAACATTTTTTAACACTTCATCTAGCATTTGGCGACTCTTTTTCGCATCATCCAATTGTTTTTGTGCAGCGTTCACCATATTTTCTATCGAGGCAGCAGTCTCATGGGTCGAGTGCGCTGATTCCTCTGAACCTGTTTCTAAATTCTCCACGTTTTGTAATACATTTTTGGAAGTAGATAAAATACTATTCATCATTTCTTTAATAATATCTGCATGGTCTTTCTCTTTTTTCAACTGTAGAAAAAAGCGTTGTCTAACAATAATTTGTACAATGACAACTGCACTAGTAAACACTAAAAACAATGCATGAATCATGAGCAAACTAAATGGATAGTTTGCAGTTCCGCAGACTAATTCTGGAAATGCAAAAAATCCTACAAAATGCTGTATTGCAAAAATTGCTGTACTTAATAGAATAAGGCGAACGCTTTCGAAATAAGCCAAAGCCGCAACTACCATAAAAATTGAAAAATGATATTCTACCATTCCATTTCCATTAGCAATTAAAGAAATACTACCAAATGTTAATGATAATGTTAAAAGAATAGGAATCCAGTCATGATCTTTCTCCTTTCGGAAAAAAACAAAAGCCATTAATAAGAATAATACTGGTAAAATGAAAAAAATTAATATTACACTTCCTTCGTAACTAGTATTCTCTCCTCGGAGCTGCGTTAAGAGTATATACGAATCTAGCCAACCGACAAACCTATGTAAGATATAAATAACAGCCGATAATATTACAACAAAAGATGCAAAAACCATCATCATAATATTTTTTCTAACAATCAACACTTTCACACCCCTTAGTTATTTAGAATCATCTTATGTTGTCTAATCATAAGTCTAATTAATCATAGTTACCACTATCCCCCCTACAAATAGTTCTTTAAGCCTACAAAAAAAGAGTAAACCAATTTTGTAGCAGGTCTGTGATCACTAAGATGATGTTTATCGACTCATATTTCATGTAAGAAAGTGCTTCCGTACATAATTAATACGTCAGGCAGCCATTGAATGCCCCTATATTAAATGGCTACTTCATCCCCTGCTAGCACCAATCTGTATCTGGAATAATATTCACACGTCCCAATAAAGTTTTTATATAAACATTCCGGCAATTGCTGCGCTTAATAATGAAGCCAACATACCCGCGGCTACAGCGCGAATACCTAATCTTGCAATATCTGGACGTCGGTTTGGCGCAAGTGCACCTAGTCCGCCAAGTAGAATCGCTAATGAGCTTAAGTTAGCAAATCCACATAACGCAAAACTTACAACAATTACTGTTTTAGACGATAATTCTCCGATTTCTGGAGCAAAAGCAGCATAAGCGACAAATTCATTTAGAACGAGTTTTTGACCAATAAAGCTACCAGCAATCACTGCCTCCGACCATGGAACTCCAATTGCAAATGCAAGTGGTGAAAACAAAACTCCTAATATTCCTTCAAGCGTGATGGAACCAAATCCAAACAAGCCACCTATTCCACCCAATATCCCATTAATTAATGCAATTAATGCAATAAACGCTAATAACATCGCGCCTACATTTAATGCGAGTTTCAAACCATCACTTGCACCGCGTGCCGCCGCATCAATTACATTAACGGAATCGCCTTCTTTTTCCATTTTAAAATCAGTCACCACTGACTTTTCTGTTTCAGGCATGACTATTTTAGCCATAATTAATCCAGCAGGTGCGGCCATAAAGCTCGCTGCTAAAAGATATTCAAGTGGTACGCCTAGGAGTGCATAACCCGCTAGTACGGAACCGGCAACAGAAGCAAGGCCACCTGTCATAACAGCAAAAAGCTCAGACCTTGTCATATTTGCCAAAAATGGGCGGATAACAAGCGGAGCCTCCGTTTGGCCCACAAAAATATTTGCTGCAGCAGATACGGACTCAGCCTGACTTGTTCCTAACAGCTTTCTTAATCCACCTCCAATTAATTTAATAAACCATTGCATTACACCTAAATAATATAATGTGGAAATTAAAGAAGAAAAGAAAATGATTATCGTTAATACTTGAAAAGCAAAGACAAATCCAAATTCTTCTGTATTTGCGGCCGGACCAAATAAAAAGGCAATTCCTTCATTGGCATAATTAATAATATTTTGTACTCCCATCGACAACCATTTCAACCCTGCTCTTCCTGCCTCCCATTTTAATACGATAAATGCGAAAGCTATCTGAATGGCTAAGCCGCCTAAAATGGTTCTAAAATTTAATGACTTCTTCGCATTCGATAACAGAAAAGCAATACCTAAAACAACAAATACACCAAAAATACCCCATAACAAATTCACTTTTTCCACCTCTTTATGTTTTTCCTTTTTAAATTGACGCAAAGAAAAAAGGCTAAGTATAAATAGGATTAGCCTTTTTTACTTTTTGATACAATTATCTAATATTCCTATGAAAAATACAGTAACGTTCTATTTTATCTCCACAGATTGCTCCGCCATCTTAATTTTAATATTATCGTTGCAAATATATATTTAGATGTATTTTTTTACAACACTTTCAATGGTTTCCGCCTTTTTCGCTTCTATAATACGTACATGTTTGAAGATTTGCCTTAGTATCTTCCGACAAACGAATATAATTAGATAAGTAATGATTATTGTTAAAGCTAAGGAAATAAAATAATTTTTAACATTAGAAAAATCAATACTGAAAAAGTCTTGTGCTGATTTAAAAAATGCTTTCACTTGCACCAACTCCTTGATATCTAACCAACATACATTTTAATTTTACAGAAGTTTTTATGTTATTAACAATATGAGAGGAATAATGGTTATACATTCGTAAAAGCTATAGAATAGAAGAATTTCTTTAAATGGAGTGACTAACGTGAAGAAGAAATTAAATGCTAGTATAGACGAGGAGAAAATGAAGGTTCAGGCAAATTTAAACAATTTGGAGCCTGGCGATTCCGTGAATGAACATCGGGCGTTTGAAACAGCAAATTTAATTCAAGCCCGTAAAGAGATAGAGCAACAAAATAATAATCTATAAACAGTTATCCCTCACATTGAATGGATGTGGGGGATAACTGTTAACTAAAAAGTGCCAACGAGGAAATTCTCCTTTTATCATTTGGTGATTTTTTGAACATCCTCTAAAATAAAGGGAGGTTATCTAAATTGTTTTCTTCTATCCCATCAGGTTCGCTGCGAATAATGTCTCGGTCATATTTATGAAATACATCAATATTAGCAATTTTCCCTGCCTTTGCTTCATCCAGAGCCGTTATATAATCCAATTCACGCCCTGTTTTCGTTTTAAAAGCAATAAGATTTCCATCATTATTTTTCCGTACCGCAATAATTTCTTCTTTTCCCATTGTATCTTCTTGATCAGTAATATTGGTCTCTTGGTTACTTCCACGATACTCATCATATATTTTCTCAAAGTCCTTTTTCTCCATTTCCTACACCTCCAATATATTGATAAGCTTTACTATATTGGAGTGTTTTATGTGGAGTTTGACATTTTTTATACAGATACAATGGATGTTATTTATTTTAAATGATACCTCCATTTTGAAATAAAGATTCGTATATCTAAGCTTTTATTATTTAAATGTCCATTTTTCAATCCCGTAATAACTTAATTATTTCCTGTTTTTATTAGACCTTGATTTACTTTAGACGTTCTAACCTCTACGGTTAGTGTTCCATTATTTGCAATAGCTTGCAATAACAGTGGAACACCTACAGAATTTTGAAACCTAAAATCCAACCCTCCGTATGATACGGTTGCATCTCTTCCATCCGGTACATACCCAACATTTAACGAATGATGATGCTTCTCCACATAAGAAACACCTAATTTATCTACCGCATTAAACAAAGTAGATGACGTCTGACAGATACCGCCACCAATTCCTTCCACTAATTTTCCGTTTAATGCTTCCATTGCTTTTTGATATCCGTGTGCTTCATCGCTCGGTCCAACAGTCGTGTTAAAAGAAAATATATCGTCCACTCCGAGAATTACATTATTGATTGCCTGCGCAGAAAGTTCTATATTTTTTGTTCTCCCAGCTACACTACTATCGAAATTTGTCGTATATGAAGCGACCATCACTTCTCCCAATTGTGAAACTTCTTCCGTTTTATATCCACTTTCACTTACATATAGAGGTAATTCAACTGTTCCACCTTCTGAAAACGCACTAATTACTTTTTTAAATAGCTCAGATTCCTCTAATATTACTCTAGGTATTCCTTTTATGATCTGTCCATCTTCTCCTATTTTATCTGGGATCATTCTCTGATCGTATCCATCCGTTGTTTCTGTTCCTCTAGCCACATCATTTACCCACTTTTTAACTTCTTCTTTATATTCATCATTAGACCCATATCCCATTTCTTCTGGAGAAAATGTTTTAATAACCTCTTTTGTATTAGGATCCACCACTTTTACTGCAAGTGGTTGCTCTTCTTCCTCTTTTTGTTGTGCTTCTTTTTGTTTTACTTCCTCTTTTTTCTTATTCGTGTTAATTTGCTTCTCTAGTTTTGCTACTTTTTCCTCCAACTCCTTTTCCTTTGCTGATTTTCCTGAACACCCAACTAAACCTATTAAACTAGCAACTAACACCATCACGATTGCCCCTTTAAACATTCCCATTTTTCTCTCCTACCTTTTTATCATCTGATAGATATCATTAAGCGTTATTCTTTGATGCTTTTAATACTATTCAGGTAGGCATTTCTATATTCCAATAGAACACATATTGAAATATTCCTATGTTGGGATTGTTAATTGACATACTTTTTTTGGCCAGTCACTTATGATGGTGTGTATGATAAAACAGCATCGTCGGACATAGATAAAAAATGAGTAAGTATTTTTGAGGGCACTAAAAAAGTCCTTTTAATGTAAGGATCTATTTTAGAATACCGTTGATTTCCGCTCCAGTCGCCGCCTTCCGCCCCAATCAACCGAACCTGCTAAAAATCAACAATCAATGATTTTTAGTTCATATAAGATTCCCATCAAAAACACAACAGATTTCATGGAGGATGAAATGGAGAATTGTCAAAAGATCATTAAAGTAATCGATTATTGAAATTAATGGATTAAACTATCATCAAAATAGACACCATATCAATAAAAAAAGCGATTCAAAAATCACTTTCAGAATCATGAGTAGTCTTTTTGCAAAGGTAATTGTTATGCTAGCGGAAAGCGAGTACTACGGAAAACAACACTCATATTCGAATAGTTATAAAAGAACCGGGTATTTCGCCTGGTTTTCTTAATACTGCTTTTAAATTTCATTCAATTAGGTTTCTAAAATAATAATCTATATATTAAAAACTTTTCATAAGGATCGTGTTCATACAAACTTGGAAGTACTATTTCCCTTTCCAATTCAAATGAGGTGTAGTTATCTAAAAAAAATACATATTCCCTTGATCCATAATATAATACTAGTTCTATTTCTCGTTGTGACTTTTCCACAGAAAGCAATATATTATATATAATTCTCATGAAAATTTGTATCGAAAAAGGGTTAAAGAAATAAAAACGGTTATCCAATGGATCAATCTGATACTCTTCCGCTAAGCAACAATGAAAATGAATCTTCTCTAAACCTTTTTTATTTTTCTTCGTATAACTATTAAGATTTTCCATTGCCTCTTGATAAAATATCTTATTCATTTCGATTCCAATAGCTGATGCTTTAAACAGATAATGAATATAAAAATTTAAACGTCCTTTACCACATCCAAAATCGACTATACGATCGCTACTTTTTAATTCATATTGCTGAAATAGCTTTTCTAATGCATTATATGGTGTTGCTTCATAACGATGATAATGCTTGGACTTATTAAACCCCTTTTGCTCCCCAATCGTTTTGACGTTCAGCAAATCATCATAAAATCGTTCTTTCATTGGTTCACTCCTTGTGTCTGCACATCTTTTTCTATTATCGTAAATAAAATAAATGTATATTTATATAAATTGATTAATGCAAGTATATACCTTTATTCTATCTCATTAATAGAAACCTGATTAAGTTCCTATATTCTTAAATATTATAAAACTATTTTATTAGAAAATTTACAATCTTTTTGCTATGATTAATATGTAAGCTATAAATACTAATGTCGGGAGTGTGTTCTAATGAGTGAGAATCAAAGTCCGAAAAAATTGACCACTGCAGCGGGGGCTCCAGTCGTTGATAATCAAGATTCATTAACTGCTGGTCCAAGAGGCCCTATGCTTTTACAAGACGTTTGGTTTTTAGAAAAACTAGCTCATTTCGATCGGGAAGTGATTCCTGAGCGCCGTATGCATGCGAAAGGATCTGGTGCATATGGCACATTTACTGTAACACATGACATTACAAAGTATACACATGCAAAAATTTTCTCAGAGATCGGTAAGCAAACGGATATGTTTGTTCGCTTTTCTACGGTTGCCGGCGAACGCGGTGCCGCAGATGCAGAACGTGATATTCGTGGATTTGCAATGAGATTTTATACTGAACAGGGAAACTGGGATATCGTCGGTAATAATACACCTGTGTTCTTCTTTAGAGACCCCTTAAAATTCCCAGACTTGAACCATGCTGTAAAACGTGATCCACGCACGAATATGCGAAGCGCAAATAATAACTGGGACTTCTGGTCTTCATTACCTGAGGCCCTTCACCAAGTGACAATTGTTATGAGCGATCGCGGTATTCCCAAGACTTACAGAACCATGCATGGCTTTGGGAGCCATACATTCAGTATGATCAATGCCCAAAATGAACGCGTATGGGTTAAATTCCACTTCCGTAGCCAGCAAGGAATCGAAAACTTAACTGATCAAGAAGTGGAAGTACTAGTTGGTAAAGATCGTGAGAGCCATCAAAGAGATCTATATGAGTCAATTGAAGAAGGCAATTTCCCAAGATGGAAGATGTACATTCAAGTAATGACGGAAGAAGAAGCGAATAATATGCCTTACAACCCTTTTGATCTTACTAAAGTCTGGTATAAGAAAGACTTCCCTCTTATTGAGGTGGGGGAGTTTGCACTTAACCGTAATCCTGATAACTATTTTGCCGAAGTCGAACAAGCTGCCTTTACACCTGCAAATGTTGTACCAGGTATTAGCTTTTCTCCGGATAAAATGTTACAAGGGAGGTTGTTCTCTTATGGTGATGCACAACGTTACCGGTTAGGTGTAAATCATCATCAAATCCCGGTTAATCAACCCAAATGTCCATTCCATAGTTTCCATCGTGACGGATCAATGAGGGTCGATGGAAACGCGGGAAGTACACTTCATTATGAGCCAAACAGCTATGGAGAATGGCAAGAACAGCCAGAATATAAAGAACCAGCGCTTGATATCTTTGGTGCTGCTGATCGTTGGAATTTTAGAGAAGATGATGATAACTACTACGAGCAACCAGGTAAACTCTTCAACTTAATGAGCAAAGAACAACAACAAGCATTGTTTGAAAATACAGCTACAAATATTGGTGCTGCTGATAAACATATCCAACTACGCCATATTAAAAACTGTTTCAAAGCAGATCCAGCATATGGACAAGGAGTGGCGGAAGCACTGGGAATTTCTTGGAGTGAAGTAGAGATAGGATAGTTTAATATAAATGCCCACAGCGCCGATAATAATACAAGTAAACTCCGAAAGTTGTAAAAAATAAACTTTTTTGTAGAAACAGTATGCATTATGAAAGGGCTGGATATATAGCAAAAGAAGATAGATAAAGCGAATAGCCCGCTTTATCTATCTTTCTTTTAATTTATATATTGTGTAACTAGCGAATATCAATGCTATCGTAAAAAGCTAATACTTATTTTACACATTCATTTTAAAGTTTAAATTTATGAATTAAGTTATTCATTTCTTCCGCTAATTCTGCGAGATGATTAGAGCTTCCTGCTACTTCCTCCATTGACCCACTAGTTTGTTGTGCAGAAGCTGCCGTTTGTTCTATTCCCGCAGCTGCTTCTTCAGAGATCGCCGCAATTTGCTCAATAGATTCATTCATTAACTGACTATTAGCCACAATATCAGATAAATTTCCAGACACTATTTTAATATTTTCTACCATTGCTGTTACAGAGCTACTGATTTTATTAAAAGTCTCACCAGTTGTTTCTATTTGAATGGTTCCTTCTTTCACTTCTTTATATCCACTTTTTAATGATTCCGCGACTATGCTTGATTCACTCTGGATATTTGATACGATGCCAGTTATATCATTCACGGAAATGGCTACTTGTTCAGCAAGCTTCCTTACTTCATCGGCCACCACAGCAAATCCTTTGCCATGCTCCCCTGCCCTTGCAGCCTCAATCGCTGCATTCAATGCAAGAAGATTTGTTTGAGCTGCAATATTCATAATGACAGATACTAAATTTGAAATTTCTTGTGACTGATTATCTAGATTTTCCATCTTTTCAACTGCATCATGGACAATTTGATCAATCTTAGCCATTTGATCGGTAGAGGAATTCATTAAACGAGACCCTTCACTAGTCATTTCTAACACTTCAAATGAGTTTGCTTGAATACGTTCCCCATTTTCATTCGCTTCCTTGACCTTATTAATGAATGTTCCATTAGCTAGAGAGAGATCTGTTGCACTATTGGCTTGCGTTTCAGACGCAGTTGCTAATTCTTCCATCGTAATCGCAACTTGCTCCGTCCCTGATTTTACCTCACTAGCAGCTTGCGTCAATTCTTCACTTTGACCTGAGACAGTTTCTGAGACGCTATTTATCTCGTTTAGTAAGTTTCTAGTATTGTCATTCATGATATTTGTTGCTTTAACAAGTTGCCCTATTTCGTCTTTAGCTTTTGTTACAAGCGGTTCCTCACTTAGATCACCACTTGCAATTATTTTCATACGATTCATAACAGAGACAATCGGAGTTGTAATTAAACGGGAAGTGATCAGTGCTACTAGAATACCGAGTGCAATAACAAGAAGTGACAATACTACAGCGACATTCAAACCTACCTTCCCATATCTAAGAATCTCATCACCTCTTTCAACAATGCCCCCTTCTCCGATGAGCGCTCTTTTTTCAAAAGCGTTCATGATCTCTGCCCCTAATGGTTTAGCTTTTGTATTTAAGAGTTCCATTGCTGCTTCTATATTACCTCCATCATATTCTACGAAAATCTCATTGATGATTTGATCAAATTGTTCTCTATTAGCAATAAGCTTTTTCATTTCTTCATCATTATTCAAGTCCATTAATTCATTCTCTAATTCAATTCCCCTTTTTGAAATCTCATTGAATTCAGTTTTCATAGCAGGGTCATTATATATAATATACCCTCGAACTAACGATGTTCTTTTAGACATGTTTAAAGCAATTTGTTCGTTTTTAATTAATAATGGAACTTGTTCCTCGACAATTTCACTTGTGTTTCCGTTGATATTTCCAACGAAAAGAATCGTATAAGCTCCCAAAATTAAAGCCAAGAATACAACAAAAGAAAATCCGAATAAAATTTTCATTTTAATACTTTTAAAATTAAATAGTTTTTTCACTACTACCAACACTCCATTATTTAAAATATTTCTTTCTCATTCGTTTATTGCATAAGTCCATTTATTAAAAGAGTAGATCGCTTTAATACTTCATATAGAATCAATGAAAGATAGTTTAGTCACACTGATCTTTATCAATCAAACTTCACATGCACATCTTCTAGTCATCTCCACTTCTTTCATCGTTTATCTATCCTTGTATCTCAGACTAATTTTGTAATTAATCCAACCTAAGATCAATTTCTAAACTATGTCTTGTCTTTGCATATTGAGTTACAAAATCTAAATTATCATTCCATTAGACCTATCTTATATCGGCTTTTTCGAGACTATATTTACCCATTTAACGAAATTATTAATTGTTAATTTATTACAGATCCTTTACATTTACTTATCCTAATTTTCTTAGACATGTTGCGAAGGATAAGGGTTTGATTAACAGGCGCCATCGTAAAAGAGACTGTAACCCTTGAACAATATACCAAAAAGTGTATTATTTTTTGGGTATATTGGTTTATCACGATATTAAGCGGGTATATGTAGAGTACAAGGCGAAACAACCGCTGGAAAGAACCCTTTTTCAAGTGACTTCCACGGATGAAATGCACAGCCTTGACGGAAGATTTACTTTACTTGCAATTGGTACACTCGTCGAGAACCGAGAAAATTAGGTTCTATTCACACAGTGTTATGCCGAGCAGTAAGCGGTAATTTTTTGTGAAAGTGCAACTTGATAGCTGACATGTAAAAAGGTGTGAATCGAAGACTAGCGCTTACGATGCCTTTGCCTATCACCAATACAGTCAGATCGGTTAAACTGCACTGACGGGTAATTAAATGTTCGTCAGGAAAGACAGTTTATGAAATACGAAATGAATAAAAAATTTTCCGTGTGCACCCCTTTCAGAGCGGGTTCAAAAGAAAGGAAAAATGAACTGTAATAAGCAATATGTTTCCCCAATCATTTTCCCGGATATTTGAGCAACCTCTTTAAGGATAAAGGAAAAAGCATGGTCCAATTTAAATCGGACCATGCTTTTTCCTTGTGAAGATTGTTAAGGTATATGGGATAAAAAAGGAGATAGTTTTATCCCTGGTAATAAATAATACGCATCCGTTACAAATCTTGAAACGTAGAAAATCGAGCATCTTTTTGAATAGGGAAATGATCTCATATTGATAGCATCCACCATTCATAAACTTTTTTAACCTGTAATGGTTCTAGACGAATTATTCTTCAGGCTAAGCATCACAATAAACAATATACAATATAGGACTGCTAAATAGAGCATCGCTACTGTCATATCATAGCTTTGCAGTATATAACCAACAAGGATTGGCGACAGGCCGCCTATCGCTCTACCAAAGTTAAATATCGTATTCGTGGCAGTACTTCGAATTTGAACTGGATAATAACTGCCTATCAACGCTCCATACCCCGCAAACATTCCATTTGAAAAGAATCCGACGATTGCGCCACCAATTAATACACCGACACTACCCGTTGCATACGAGTATAAAAATACTGCACATGCGGAGGCAAGCAGAAAAATCCCAAAGGAGCGCTTCGCTCCAAATCTATCCATGAATTGGCCAAAGGTCAGCATACCGATAATCATTCCTACAGCAGTACTGATTGTCCAAAGTGCAGAACTTGAAACAGATAATCCTTGTGATTCCTGAAGCATAGAAGGCAACCAGATCATTAATCCATTATATCCTGCAATCTGAACAGTTGCCATAATTGCTAAAGAGACCGTCGTTATTGCTATTCTAGGGCTGTTAAACAATTGAGCCAACTTACCTTCCTTTTGTTTATTGACAACCTTTTCCTGCTTTTGGGCAGCCAACCATTCCGGAGATTCATCTAGATTCCTTCGAACAATAAAAGCAAAAATAACTGGAAGCACTCCAACGAAAAACAGGGCTCTCCATCCCAAAGTAGGGAGGATTATTGCACTAAGTAGCGCTGCTAGTATAACGCCAATTTGGGCACCAATACTTACATATGAAGAAGCTCTACCTTGTTTATGCTTTGGCCATGCCTCCGCAACAAGAGCCATACCTATGCCATACTCTCCTCCTGCACCAATTCCTGCGATAAATCTGAACAAATAGACTTGCTCAATACTAGTTGCAAGTCCTGTTAATGCTGTTCCTATTGCAAACAAAATAATTGTATAGGTGAAAATTCTTACTCTACCAAATTTATCTGCCAAAATACCGAAGACTACTCCCCCAATAAGCATTCCGATATTAGTAATAGAAGAAATTAGCCCGCCTGTTGCTAAATCAATGTTAAACTCCGCAATAATCATTGACATGGCAAAAGATATAAACATGATATCCATGCCTTCTAACGTTAATCCCGCTGTTGACGCTACAACTGTTTTATTACGATAATTCATCTTGTTCCACCCTCCAGTTTTATTCTTACAGTAAATAAAGCTCTTGATGCATCGAAGGAATGGATAATGTAATTAATCATTTACAAAAATGTCACCCATCCTCTTTTCAAGCCTCACAGGACTTTGTTTAAAAGAGTATTACGTATACAGATTCCTACAATTTAAGAAATGCAGAGAAAAAATTTTTTTCAAAAATTGTATCTCTGATACTTTCAAATCTTAAAATAAAAGTAAAAAACAAATGCCCTTCCGTCGCAGAGGACAAAAGGGCATGAATGTACATCGAAATAAAAAATTGTACAAAGACTATTTAGTCGCCCTTTTCGGCCTCTCTGGACCGTATTTAAAGGTAATGTTATATCGATATTTATACTAGCACGTTAAATAGCAGGTTTCAATCAAAAATTACATGAATACAATTTTTATCTAAGATTGCCTCGGTTTTTAATAATATCTGAACTATACAAAAGTAAACTACCTTCGCATATAACTACAGTGAACCACTTACAAGTCGTCCTTCATACCAAACTGCTTGCCGCTCCGACCTACGGGCTACCGCTTCCGCCGAACAACTGGCTTCAACCAATATAAAGTTCGCCGTATCTCCCTGCTTTGGCCATATTTGCTCACCTTTTTCATTAAGGGGTGTTATTCCGGAAGTAATAAATCCAAGGGACTGAGACAGCGACAATTCATCAGTACATCCATATAATTCCGAGAACCGTCCAACTTTCTCTAACTGATCTCCAGTTCCAAAAGGAGACCAGTGATCCGTAAGGCTATCTGTTGCCAATTTTACTTTTACACCTTTGTTATGTAACATCATGAGCGGCATCGTCGTTCTTCCAATTGGTACCGTAGACGCGATGGACATGCCAAGTGACGCCATTCGCTCAGCTATTATTTCCGCATCATTCGGCTCGGCACCTGCAAACCAGAAAGCATGGCTAACTGTTACTTTACCTTGCAATCCAGATTCTTCGGTCAATTCTGCAAGCCGTGTTAGTGTTCGTTTTCCTGCTTCCCCTCCATCATGCAAGTGAATATCAATGCCTGCATTATTTAAAACAGCCAATTCGACCATCGTCTGAAGTGACTTTTCCATATCTCCATCAACTGTATATGGATCAACACCACCCACATGTGTTGCACCTTCTTCTAAAGATTGTTTTACGAGTTGGACTGAGTCGGATCGAAGCAGTCCATGCTGTGGAAAAGCTACTATTTCAGATGATATTTTACTGGAGAAAGTGTCCAATGCTTGCTTGGTTGCCTCTAAACGGCGCAGACCACTGACATGCTCGATATTACAATGGCTACGGACATGTGTAGAACCGAATCGTTGTATACATGTTAAAATGCTTTCGGCTTGTTGTCTAGCCATAGGTAGTAATTTAGGGAGTAATATTTTCTCTTCCTCTATTCGTTCGAAGATAGTAGATATAGGCTTTACAGCTTTCCAAGGTCCATCGAAGTAAGTTTTATCCAAATGAATATGTGCTTCTTCGAATGAAGGTAACATCAAAAGCTCTTTACAGTTGTATTTTGGAAGATTACTTTGCAATTCCACTTCAGTCCCAGTAATCTCAGCAATGGTACCGTCTTCAATTCTAATATGACAAATCTCCGTTTTAGTACCAACGACTTGTCCTTCTTCTACCACATAATCTTTTTCTAATCTTACATTCTTTAACCAATACGATGTTCCCAACATATCCGGATCCTACTTTCCCAAAGTTATTTTTATAAAGTAATGTACTGTCCACAAGCAAAGGAATTAGTTTAAATACGAAGTAGTACTCGCGTGATCCTTATGACCATCGATAAACTTAAAATTTTTCAGATGGATGATGTCCATTTAAACCGGAAGCTTGATTTTATCTTCCTATTTAAAGAAGGATGATTTGGTAAATAAAATCAATCTAATAATCATTTCTAATGTATCATTGGAAATGAATTTAACAATTATAATATATAGATAACTTATCTTATCTGGTGGGCGAATATTTAAATGGTACTTACTTATTTATTATATACAACCACTCATTTTTCCATAATATGTTCAATCATAAAGATATTCAATAGATTTCTTCTATGATTCTCCATTTTCACTAAACTTATCAGTAATATTTTCTATCATCCATCAATAAAATAGACCATCGATTGTTATTGGAGGGAGATTATTGAAAAATACTAATGCACTGATGACAGAAGAATTGCTAATAAATTATTATGAACTTAATAAGAAGAAGAAAGAAATCGAAACAGAAATGAATCAACTAAAGAAGATCTTTCATGACTTTTTTGATAATCAAATTGGAACCCTTGCTAAAGGGGAAATCACTTTAAATGGATATAAACTACAAAGACAAATAAGAAATACGGAGAAATTTGATGATGAAGAAACCATTAAAAGGTTAGAAGCTTTAAAAATGAATGATCTTATTCAGATCGTAAAAAAGCCTGACGCCTTAAAAATTAAGTCTGCTCTTAATCTAGGATTTATACACGCTCAGGACCTTGAAGGCTGTATCATAACAACATCTTCCCCTGCAATTACCGTAAAGCCCACGACTCCCAGATAACAGTCAAAAAGGGGGGATCCAAAGTCATATAATTGGCTTTTTAGGAGACCCTCTCCATTTTATCCTCATCGCGAAAAAGGCACGACCTGATCGTTGAACGCACTTCGATATCCCCTCACTACGAAAAAAGCAGGAGTAAGGTCAATCGAACGCCTTCCGAGTGCCCCTCACTGCGAAAAAAGCAGGACTATGGTCAATAGACTCACTGTGAAAAAAGCCGGACTAAGGTAAATCTCCGAGTGCCCCTCACTGCGAAAAAGGCACTCCCAAGGTCATTCGAACGCCTTCCGATTGCCCCTCACTACGAAAAAAGCAGGAGTAAGGTCAATCGAATGCCTTCCGAGTGCCCCTCACTGCAAAAAAGGCACTCCCAAGGTCAATCGAACGTCTACCGATTGCCCCTCCCTGCAAAAAAAGTAGGACTATGGTCAATCGAACGCCTTCCGAGTGACCCTCACTGCAAAAAAGGTAGGACTATGGTCAATCGAACGCCTTCCGAGTGACCCTCACTGCAAAAAAGGCAGGACTATGGTCAATCGAACGCCTTCCGAGTGACCCTCACTGCAAAAAAGGCACTCCCAAGGTCATTCGAACGCCTTCCGAGTGACCCTCACTGCAAAAAAGGCACTCCCAAGGTCATTCGAACGCCTTCCGAGTGCCCCTCCCTGCAAAAAAAGCACGACTAAGGTCAATCGAACGGCTACCGATTTACCCTCCCCGCGAAAAAGGCGCTCCCAAACGTCAATTGAACGCACCCCACTCCAATCAACTGATATTTTTCTCAAATCAGAGCAAGATGAAAATCAGCAGAAAGCCAATTTAACGATTTTCCTACTTATCGGACAGCTCGTTTGACTGTTAGATTTAACCTTTTCGCAACTTCGTCATTTGTTTTTTTATCATCTTCTGAAATTCAAATTAGCATTTAATCCATTCACATATATCATTAGAAATTGTCCAATCATCAGGAATATCACTATCCGATAAGACTTTGTCCACCGCTTTTAATTCTGCCATTTTATAATTTGCTTTCTTTCCTATTTTCGAATGATCTGCTAACGCGTATATTTCACTGGCTTGTTCCATATAAATCTTTGTCATCATGGACTTCTCTATGTCATAACTAGTGATACCGCGAGATGGATCTAAGCCATCTATTGCAATAAATGCTTTATCTGCAAAAAATTCTTGGGCCATTCTTTCTGCAAGAGATCCGGATGTTCGAAAATGATTGTTTTTGACCGTCCCACCTATAAAAATTGTTTCTCCATTAAACTTCCGTTGATTGGAAAACGTTATTAGATAAGATGCAACAGGAAATGAATTGGTGATCACAGTAATATCAGACAGTGCGCAAAGATACGGAACCATTTGCAAAGTCGTACTACCTTCGTCAATAAAAATCATATCCCCATTTTCGATAAAGGAAACAGCTTTTTCAGCAATTCGCTGCTTTTCCTCCATTCGCAACACTTCACGTTCAAATAAAGCTGGCTCTTCTTCTTGTTCTATTTTTACTGCTCCACCATATACTTTTTTTAACTTTTTTTCATTTTCTAGTGCTTCTAAGTATCGACGCACCGTTTCAGTAGAAACCTCAAAATCACGAGCTAAATTATTTACTTTTACCCTTCCATGTTGATCAATCAGTTCAATAATCACACGTTTTCTTTCCTCTGATAGTAAAGACATTCTTAATGCTCTCCTTTACAACTATATCCTCATACATAATCCTTATCCATTTGTTGACTCGAAACAAAAGTCTTTTATCTTACTCCCTTCGTTTCAAGTGCAATCGTAGTCTCTATTGCTTCAAGTAATCTGTGAATATCTTTAGGATACACTTCCCCGATATTTCCTATCCGAAACGTGTCTACTTGTGATATTTTTCCCGGGTAGATCACAAAGCCTTTTTCCTTAATGCTTCCATAAAATTGCTCAAATTGAAAATCAGAAACTTTAGGATAATAAAAGGACGTAATGATAGGTGATTGAATCCCCTTGTGTAAAAATGGCTTGAATCCTAATTTGACCATCCCTTCTACAAGGATCCACTGATTTTCAACATAGCGTTGATGGCGGGCCATGATGCCCCCCTCTTCTTCTAGTTCAATTAACGCTTGATAAAAAGCTCGTACAACGTGGGTAGGTGAAGTAAATCTCCACTTCCCACCATGCTCTTCCATCGTTTTATATTGACTATACAAATCTAATGAAAGTGATCTCGCATTCCCTTGACACTCTTCTAACTTTTTCCGATTAGCAATAACAAAACCGAATCCTGGTACTCCCTGAATGCATTTGTTTGCACTGCTAATAAGAAAATCAATTTGTAAATCTTCTATCATAATAGGCATGCCGCCAAAGCTACTCATGGCATCAATAATCGTTACTTTATTATATCTTTTCGCCACATCACAAAATTCCTTTATTGGATTCAATATCCCCGTTGTCGTTTCACAATGAACCATTGCCACATGAGTGATATCTTGGTGTTCTTCTAATAAAATCATCACTTGTTCCATGTTAATCGTTTCATGTTCTTCAAAAGCACAAACAATTGTTGGAATGTCTAACATTTTTGCTATTTCTGCCATTCTTTTTCCATAGGCTCCGTTTATTACTACGAGTAATTTGCCAGTTTCTTTAGGGATGACAGTGCCAATGACAGATTCTACAGTAAATGTCCCACTACCTTGCATAAGTACACTCGTATACGCATCGCTCCTTACACCTGCTAATCCCACAAGCCTTTTCCTAATTTCTTGAACAATACTATTATACTCTGTATCCCATGTACACCAATCTCTTAACATGGCTGATCGAACAGATTCGGAAGTTGATAATGGACCAGGAGTCAAAAGTAGATATGGATTTTTCATTTGTTTACCTCACATTTCATAGGTGGTGTGTTGACATCTTTTTCAATTCTATCTATGACAGATACTAATTCATTAAATTGATCAATTACAAAATGTGCTCCCGCCTCCTTCATACGTTGGCGAACAGTTTCCATACGATTATTTAATTCCAGTTTATCTAGCAACATCACTTCTTCCTCTGTTAACCCAAGCTCATTGCTGCCGAGGATAACACCTACCGTCCACATACCTGCATTCAACCCTTCATGAATATCAGAAATGGTATCACCGACTTTTATAAATTTATTCATTGGATAAATTCCCAGCTCCATCGCATTCAAGTAGCTCATCCATGGATAAGGACGCCCTGCTTTTACATCATCAGGTGTAAACAAAGTATCAGGATAATATCCTTTTTCTTTCGCTAATGGAGCAACTACTTTCATCATTTCTTTTGTATAACCAGTGGTTGAACCAATTTTTAATCCGCGACCGCGCAAAGTAGCAATCGTCTCAATCACATGAGGTATTGGTGTTGTATATTGAGGCAACACATCAAATAAAATTCTTTCAAAGTTTTGATACATTTCCACTATGTCTTTCTCAGTAGGTAGACTTTCATGAATAATTTGCCATTCATCCCTTACTCTAGACATTTCTAGGATTGCTCGTACATGATCCATCTTAGGCAATCCCATTGGTATACGGGCTTCTTCTGAAGTGATTGTGACACCTCTTTGTTCAAAAATTTCTATAAACACTTTTAATGGTGCAAAACATCCATAATCTATTGTAGTTCCTGCCCAATCTAACATAACACCCTCAATTTTATTCATATCATTATTCCTCCATTATTTTAAGATTACTGAACGCTTTCGAATATACTTAGTAATTAGCTCATATAGAGCTCGAACACTAATATTTGTAATCACAATGAATACACTCATTGCAGCTGCAGCAGCTAAGTTTCCAGCATCATCCATATTCACGATCGAAATGGCGGCTAGTTTAAAGTCTGCTGAGTATAAGAAAATAACAGCAGAGACTGTAACCATGGCATTAACGAAAAAATAGATACACATTTCCAGAATGGCAGGCAAACACATGGGTACTGTTATTTTTATAAATGTTTTGTAAAATGGTACCCCCATAGATTCCGATACTAGCTCATACTCTTTATCTAATTTTTTTAATGCTGTTGTAGCAGTAATAAATGTGACCGAATAAAAATGAACAATATTTGCAATGACAACGATCACGATCGTTCCGTAAATAAACTGAAATGGATTGGTCAACTCAAATCCAAAAAGAGAGAGTTCAGATTGACTAAAAAAGAAAATATAGCTTAATCCAATAACTAATCCCGGAACTGCTAATGGCAGAATGGATAAGAAATAGCTTAGCTTACGGAGGCCTGTATATTGCCGGAACTTTTCAAGGATATAAGCATAGGAAAATGTAAAAACTGTCCCGAATATTGCTGTTAACCCAGCTATAATTAAACTATTCTTAAAAGCAGTAAATCCATCACCTGAATAACTAGTAAACTGAAAATGCTCTAATGTGAAGCTCAAATTGTATGGCCAATTCTTAACGCATGCTGCTACTATTACTGCGAACAAAAGTAAGAAAATTAATGATGTAATGATCGAGCAATACATCAAAGATAAAACATCACGTTTTTTATTCCGCTTGGTTTTATAAGGTACTGATCTTGATGATAGAAACCCTGATTGCTTTCGTTGGGCTAGTTGATCAACACCAAAGGCAAAAAGCGCTGGTAACATCAAAATCATCCCCACTGTAGCCCCCATCGCCATGTTTTGCTGGCCAATTACTTGCTTATAAACATCTGTTGCCAATACATTATACTGGCCACCAACAATTTTTGGAGCCCCATAATCTGTAAAGCTTAACGTAAATACCACAAAGATCGCACTAATTAATCCATACTTTACTGATGGTAACGTAATGGTCACGAATTTTTTGAAGGCACTTGCCCCCATTGAATCTGCTGCCTCATATAGGCGGTTATCGGTTGCTTGTAAGGCAATTATAAAAATGAGAAAAGCTTGTGGAAATGTATAAACAATTTCGGCTAGTATAATTCCTATGGGTCCGTATAGTTCAAATTTCAAATTAGGTAATAATTGAAAAAGACTTTTTGTAATGAGTCCTTGATTTCCAAACAAATACATAAGCGCAATTCCGTGCATCATCGTTGGAGCAAATAAGGGTAAAAGAGCAGCGTATCGAAAAAACACCTTTCCTTTCATATTAGTACGAACGATAGAGTACGCATAAACAAACGCAAGTATGACAGAAATTGCTGTTGTAATCGATGAGACAAACACGGTATTTTTCAGTGACTGAACAAGAGCAGGCGTGCCAAAATACTTGATAAAGTTTTGTAATCCCACAAAGTGACCATCTGTACTAATAAATGCTTGTACAAACAAAGCAAGCAGTGGAAATACTAATACAACGAGTAATGTCAAAACGACAAGTACAATCAGTATTCGTTGAAGCCATTCATTTTTTCCAGCAGTTTGCCGAATGCTTTGTTTAGCACCTATTAGATGATGTTTATTGGCAAGCTGCATTAGATAACCACCTGTTCTTTATAGGCTAATAAATGACTTTCCGGCAGAGTAATTCGCAAGCTATTCCCTTTCTTTACATTCAATCTCTGAACTAAATTAGCAGATATATCTATTGTAAATTGCTGACCTAAAAACGTGGATTTAATATCAGTAACGCACACTTTCAAACGATAAACTGGTCCTTTAAACTCTATTGTCTCTACGATAGAAGTTACCCCGTGCGCTTCTGTCACAGTTATATGCTCTGGTCGAATTCCAACTACATCTTGATTCACCCCTTGAACACCATTCATATTAATAAAATTCATAGCCCCGATAAAGTCTGCAACAAAGGGTGTGTTTGGATGATTATAAACATCATAAGGAGAACCGATTTGCATAATCTTTGCATTGTTCATCACCACAATTTTATCTGCCATTGTGAGTGCTTCTTCCTGGTCATGGGTTACCATTATTGTAGTAATGCCTAACTTTTCTTGAATTGAGCGTATTTCATGTCGTAGCTTTTCTCTTACCTTTGCATCAAGTGCAGAAAGTGGCTCATCCAACAATAGAAAATCAGGTGACAGTGCAATGGCTCTAGCTAGAGAAACACGTTGTTGTTGCCCTCCTGACATTTGCGCCGGATGCTTGTGTTTTACATCTAATAAGTCTACAAGTTCCAATGCATGAAGAGCGATGTCACGTATCTCCTTTTTAGGAAATTTGCGCGTTTTTAACCCAAACTCTATATTTTGTAATGCTGTTAAGTTAGGAAACAAAGCATATGATTGAAAGACAATACCAAAGTTCCTTTTAGCTGGTGGTAAGTGGGTAACATCTCTTCCTCCTACAAAAACGCGTCCACTAGTTGGCTCTTCTAAACCTGCGATTAAGCGCAGTAAAGTTGTTTTCCCACAACCACTTGGTCCTAATAAACAAACAAATTCATTCTTTTGAATGTCTATTGAAATATCCTTTAATGCTGTAAATGTATCAAAATTTTTACATAAACCTTCTATTCTCAAATAAGGGTTTTGCATAGGCTAAACATCCTTTCTATCTCATACTTACATTAACTATTCTTTCGGCTCGGCTTTTCCTGCAAATTCTGTATCCCATTTTTCAAGAATCTGATCTCGGTTTTCAGCTGCCCATTTTAGGTTATTATCTTTATACATTTTGTCTTGTACACTTTCCGGGAAACCTTCAGGCTTTTCGAACTCATTTTCCATTGTTGATAAACCATTTGCTTGATAATATTTTTTCATCACTTCATCAGTAATCGCCCAATCAAGAAATGCATGTGCTAATTGTTCATTTTTAGCATCCTCTTTATTGATTAGTCCATTTGCTTCAACGTCCCAACCTAGCCCTTCCTCCGGGAGGATGACTTCAACTGGCGCACCTGATTGCATTTGAGTAACACCGCTATACACTAAAGCTATACCGATTGGGTATTCCCCTGATCCCGACAACTTTGCGGGCTTTGAACCCGAATGAGTATATGTGCCTATATTCGCATGAAGATCCCTCATGTAATTCCAAGCTTTTTCTTCTCCCTTGATTTGAATCCAACCGTTCACCGTTAAATATCCCGTACCAGAAGAAGCAGGGTGCGGCATGACGATTAATCCCTTGTATTCAGGTTTTAGTAAATCTTCGTATGTTTTAGGTATTGGCAAATTAAGTTTTTCAAGTTCAATTTTATTAACAACAACACCTGTCATATAAGCAGTATTTCCAATCCATTTCTCAGGTTGTTCCGAGTCTTTATATTGTGGTAGGATTTTATCCGAACCTTTCGGTGTATATCCCTTAAGCATCTCTTTACCATCTAATGCTAAAAGACTTGAAGCTGATATGCCCCAAACTACATCAGCTTGCGTGTTCTTCCCTTCTGCCAAAAGTTTTGCAGTAATAACTCCTGTCGAATCCCGAACGATGTTTAACTTGATATTTGGATACATGTCATTAAATGTTTCTAAATACTCAGGGATAAGTTCTTCCTCAATTGCTGTATATACTGTTAGCTCACCTTCTAGTGTTTTGTCCATTCCGTCCGTCTCTCCTTTTCCACTTCCGTTACTTACATTTGAACCGCAAGCAACAAGCATAGTAAAGGTTAATACGAGAACTACTATTTTCAACATGTGGTTTTTCATTGTTTTATCGCTCCTTCTATTATTTTTCTTATAAATACAATATAAAACCACAGTGTTAAGAATATATTAATATGTTGTAAAGAATTCATTTGGCTTGTATAAAGCTTTATTTTATATCGTTTTATTTAGATACGATATTCAGGAAATCCACTAAATAACATACAAAAAGCCATACCAATTATTAGATGGTATGGCAGTCTTATATAATTATAGGTATAAACATCCTTCATCCTTTATTCTCATACATGGAGGCTATTTTATCGTTATTGCATCCCGTTCCATTTACCTTGATTTTTGGATGACTTTACTTTTTTAGCCTTTTCCTTATGTGCTCGATTCGCATTTGCACTACCGAATTCTTTGGAGAACTCTGAATCGGTTTTGCTGGAATCAAATCCTTTTTTGTTCTTTTGTTCTGCATCATTTTTCTTCGTTCGTTTCGGCATAAAGTATCCCTCCTTCTTTCGATAGTATAGGAATTGGAAAAGGAAATATACATCTATGTTACTTCAAGTACGGCGATTTAATCCCAGTTTAAATTCATCATTGATTATTCATCGATTTCTCATTTTTTCTTTTAACTTTCTCTATATTGGTGTTACTATACATTCCTGTCCCATGTCCCCCTGTTGTTTTAGCAAGTAATTCCTTTACTTCGTTATATGACAGGCCGGAGCGTTCATTTTGCCTTTTCACGGCATCAATGTTTGTTCCCGCAATCGTAAATGTATCATCGTTATTTTGATTCTCCATCACTAAAACACACCTCTATTCTTATTTCCCCTTATATTCTCCATTATAGGGAATATTAATCGAGGATTTTCTGTTAATTACCTAGGGACTGATACTGCTTATAGTGCGTGTTCAAAAAGGTGCCAAATTAGAAACAAGCATTTCGATTTTGAGGATCGGACTTGCACAGGATGTGCTGACTTCTGTTTTGCTCACAGGACGTACTTGCACACGATGTACTGACCTCTGTGTTGCTCACAGGACGTACTTGCACACGATGTGCTGACCTCTGTGTTGCCCACAGGACGGACTTGCACACGACGTGCTGACCTCTGTGTTGCTCACAGGACGTGAGCGATCTTATCAGAAGTTCCTTTTCCTTAGTAGAAGTACGTAACTATGCCAACGAAGAAATTCGCCATTTATCATTTGGTGACTTTTTGATCATCCTCTTATAGTATTTACACCTTAAATCTTCCTAAAACTTTTTCTAGCTTTATTGCTAATTCATTTAAAGAACTAGCTTCACCTATTACCTCATCAATCGATATGCATTGTTCGTCTGCCGAAACAGCGACTTCGTCCATATTTCTATAAATTTGTTGAGAAACTGTTGAAATTGTCTCCGTACTGTCGACCATAATATGTGTTTTTTCATTTACATCATAGGCAACAGTCGAAACAGCCCTTGCCTCCTCAGAAACTTTTTCAACTGCAGTAGCAATTTCAACAAAGGCTTGTTCCGTTTCATGAACCATCGTAATGCCACTTTTTATCACTTCGGCCCCTTTTGACATAGATTGGAGAACTTGCTTTGTTTCCGTAAGTATTTCTTCCATAATAATGGAAATTTGTTTAGCAGACACACCCGTTTGTTCTGCTAACTTTCTCACTTCATTAGCCACTACTGCGAAACCTTTCCCTTGCTCCCCCGCATGTGCTGCTTCAATTGAAGCATTTAAAGAAAGTAAGTTTGTTTGAGTCGCTACTTCACTAATAATACTGACGATTTTATGAATGTGTGCAGACTTTTCGCCTAATGAATACACCTTTTCAGCTGTTTCATCCACTGTTTTTTGTCCAAAACTCATTTGTTCAACCGCTTTTTCAACTAATTGATTGCCGATGTTTGCTTTTTGATTTGCTTCTAATGCAGAACCCTCCACACTTTTAATCGATTTTGCTACTTGCTCAATGTTAGCGGATATATCGGTAATAATATGTCTCCCTCTAACGACAGATTGGACTTGTTGATCCATCCCTGACGCAACTTCACCAACTGTCCTCCCAATTTGGTCAGATGCCTGCTTAGAATTAGCGGAAGCGATGTTTAATTTTTCTGAAGAAGAAGTAATATGTCTTGTACTTGTTTCCAAATGTCCTATTAATGTATTAAGACTGGATACCATACGATTAAAACCAGTTGAAAGCGTCATAATTTCTTTCGATGAAGAGCGTAAGTGAATATTCGTTTGAAGATCTCCCTCCGCTACCTTTTCCATCGACACTTTTAATAAATGAATTGGTTTTATCACTTTATTCATGGCTCCATATGCAATTACACTAGAAAAGATAATAGCAATTAACGTCATACCTATCGTTAAATTACGATAATCCTTAACTGGTTGTAAATATTCATGATCGTAAAAGGCAATAATGTATAATGAATCATCCATTTCAATTTGCTGGGAAAAAGCGAGTGTCATTCCTTCAATATGTATTACTCCATTTTTCTGATCGTATATTTTTTTTATTTCTGAATCCGTCATGTCTGGAAGCAAGTGATCAAATCCAGTATATGCTTTTAGATTACTATCCTTTGTCACTTGAAACTGTATTGGCTTTAAATTGGCTGTTTTATACATATTTTCATTTTGTGTCAATGCAAAGGTGAATTTCCGATCAAACTCTTGTTTTGTAGCAGTCGACTTGAGCATTGTTATTTTCTCCGTCATCACTTCTGCAGATGACTGTAATTGCTGTTCAATAGAATGAATCGTTAATTGCTTATTTTTTTCATAGTTTATATACGCAATTATTGTGGAAGATAGCGATACGATTAATATAATTGGTACTACTAATATAACTTGAAGGCTATAGACTCTCCTTTGTCTTTTCATTTTTTCACTCTCTCCTGTGGTTACTTTCCTTTTATACACCTATACCAAAATGATCATGACAAACTTCCTACACTCATTTAATCTCATAATTATTAACGTTTTGTATGGATATTGTAAATATTATATATAGATTATATTAATTACTCATTATTTTTCGCAGCAAAATCCCCAGCTCTTTTAAATAAAGCTGGGGATTTGTACGATATATTTTTTGATTTAATTGCCCAATTTGAATACTCAACTTAGGCAACTAAAGCCTCATATACACAAATTTACTGTTCCGGAAGCGTATATACCATCGTTATAGATGTTCCACATAAGCCATATTCCTTAAATCCTTGTTTTTTATAAATATGCACTGCATTCTCGTTTTTTGGATCTACACTTAACGAGATGGATTTATATCCATCTACCATCGCTTGTTTAATGATTGAATGCAAAAGAATAGATCCTATCCCCATTCCCCTGGCCTCTTTTGAAACCGCAATTCCTATCTCTGGCGTACAATTATTGATATATCCGTAACCTTTATTTTGTTCATCGAACAATCGATACCAAACTGCAGCTATAGCTTGATTATCATTATTTACAGCGACTAAAGCCCTATCTCCTCTCCTCCCCCAATCGTCCTTATATTTTTTTAGATGTGGAAGATTTAATAGTACATCTCTAGGAGGTTTATCCTCCGGAATATGAATAGACTCATACATCATATCCTGTAAAAATTCCATTTCGTTTTCTGCTAGACTTCTTATATAAACCAATATAGTCACCTCTTTATAAAATAAATGCTGATTGGTCATTAAATATCGCGAGTGGCCGTAATTAGCCGCGAGTGGCCTATAAATTTGATGAGTGGCCAGTAAATTAGCTGCGAGTGGCTCATAAATTTGATGAGTGGCCAGTAATTATCGTGAGCCGCTCATATATTTGATGAGTCGCCAGTATTTAGCCGCGAGTGGCTCATAAATTTGCTGAGTCGCCAGTAAATATCGTGAGTCGCTCATATATTTGATGAGTCGCCAGTAAATATCGTGAGCCGCTCATATATTTGCTGAGTCGCCAGTAAATATCGTGAGTCGCTCATAAAAGTGCTGAGTCGCCAGTAAATATCGTGAGTCGCTCATAAATTTGCTGAGTCGCCAGTAAATATCGTGAGTGGCTCATAAATTTGCTGAGTCGCCAGTAAATATCGTGAGTCGCTCATAAAATTGCTGAGTCGCCAGTAAATATCGTGAGTCGCTCATATATTTGCTGAGTCGCCAGTAAATATCGTGAGCCGCTCATAAATTTGATGAGTGGCCAGTAATTATCGTGAGCCGCTCATAAAAGTGCCTGAGTCGCCAGTAAATATCGTGAGTGGCTCATAAATTTGCTGAGTCGATAGAGTCCATATAATTGTGTAAAAAGAAAAGGTCTCATCAAGACCTCATGTTACAATGTTTTCAACCACGATCACATTGAGGAGGAATTGATGATGACCCAACTTAATTTTAACCTAGATATTGAAATTTTAAAAGACTCAGTGCTAAATTCAAACCTGGAAGCGGTAGTAAAATCCACGATTGTACTTGTCCTAAATGAATATATGGAGAAGGAACGCGATGATTATCTCCAAGCAGCTGCCTACGAGCGCTCGATCGAACGCATTGATTACCGAAATGGCTACTACGAGCGAGAGCTTCTCCTTAGTATTGGAAGGGTTCAACTGCGAGTCCCGAGAACCCGTGAGGGACACTTTTCTCCCTCCGTGTTTGAAAAGTTTTCCCGTGTAGATCAGGCCTTTGTATTGTCGATGTTAGAGATGGTGGTCAATGGGATTTCCACTCGAAAAGTCACAAATGTCGTTCAACAACTGTGTGGAGAAAACGTCTCTAAATCGTTCGTATCTTCCCTTACTGGAAAGCTAGATCCAATCGTAAATGAGTGGGCAAACCGCCCTCTAAATACCATGTACTATCCGTACGTTTATGCAGATGCCATGTATATCAAGGTCCGGGAACATAATAAAGTGATTTCCAAGGCAGTTTATATCGCTACAGCGATAAATGAAAACAAGAGACGTGAAGTGATTGGACTAAAAATCGATCATGTTGAGAGTTTTGAGGCATGGCAAGGGTTCTTCCAACACCTGAAAGGACGTGCTCTTCAGTCTCCAAAACTTATTATTTCAGACGCTCATGAAGGACTGAAAAAAGCAATTCAGCGGGAATTCATAGGCACTTCTTGGCAACGTTGCACTGTCCATTTTAAACGGAATATCATTGAACGATTGCCAAAAAAAGAATCAAAACAAATAATCGCTGACATGAGGCGCATCTTTAATAGTATTTCAGTAGAAGAAGCTCGCCAATATAAAGAGCAATTTGTCGATAAATATGAAGAAGAAGCAAAGGTCCAGAAAGCAATTGAAATTTTAGAGGATGGCTTCGAAGATGCCATTCAATTTCTCAACCAGCCTTCTCGTTATCATCGTTATCTAGCGAGCACAAATTCACTTGAAAGGCTTAATCAGGAGGTTCGCAGGAGAGAAAGAGTCATACGTATCTTCCCGAATAATCAATCTGCATTTCGACTTATCGGTGCAATACTAATGGATTATGAAAACAGAGAACGAAGCGGAAAAAAGAGTTTATAAAATGACAATTTCATCAAGTGAAAAGGGGGTACCCCCTTTTCACTTGATGAAATAAAATAGCCAACTATAACTAAATATCATAAAGAAAACATTGTAAACTAAATTACACAATTGTCTGGACTTGACTGCTGAGTCGCCAGTAAATATCGTGAGTCGCTCATAAAATTGCTGAGTCGCCAGTAAATATCGCGAGTCGCTCATAAATTTGCTGAGTCGCCAGTAAATATCGCCAGTGGCTCATAAATTTGCTGAGTCGCCAGTAAATATCGTGAGCCGCTCATAAATTTGCTGAGTCGCCAGTAAATATCGTGAGTCGCTCATAAAATTGCTGAGTCGCCAGTAAATATCGTGAGTGGCTCATAAATTTGCTGAGTCGCCAGTATTTAGCCGCCAGTGGCTCATAAATTTGCTGAGTCGCAAGTTGGTCATTAAAGTGCTAAATGGTCAGTATATAGTCGCTCATATATGGCTTCTAATGTTAATTTCGCCAAAAAGTTAAAATATCCTTTTACATTAATTCCACTTTCCATTTTTATAAATAGAAAATCTGAATCTCTGAATTGAACGACCTGAACATTTTTTTATCCACAAAAATCCATGAATCCACCCAAAACCCATTATTCATATAATAATAGTGCGATTTATGTATTGACAAAATAACGGAGATAGCATAAAGTAAATTTCAACAACTTCATCCTTCTTATCAAGAGAAGCTTAGGGACTGACCCAATGATGCTTCAGCAACCTCTGCATGACAGAAAGGTGCTAAATCCAGCAAGAGTTTAATCTTGAAAGATAAGAGCGTTTGGCATACAAGTCAATCCCTCTTTTTATTTTGGAAAAGGGGGATTTTTTCCTAGTTTTAAAGTCTTCCAATATGGATGAAAAGTAAATTTGTTATGTTGCCGAGTTGTTCACTTCGGATCATCATTTGCGTACATTTAACTTCATTCAGCAGAAGTCCCCCACTTCTATAAGTGGCTGCGATTTACCTCATTCATTGGGAGTGCAAACTCCGGCTGAATGAAGTTAAAACCTCCAGCGGATGTCACAGATTTTTAGAGGAAGTTTATTGAGCGAGCTCGATAAAATCTGGACGCAATTCCGCCGAGGCATAATTGATTTTTATATAAAGAAAGATATTTTATGTTTTAACATTAATGTTAAAACACAAAATATGTTGCCCATCATAATATATATATAATCTTCAACGGAATTCAGTTTTTTATAATATTAATCCCGACAAAACCTATAGGCTTTATTTAATTAAAGTAAACTTAATGACCTAGGAGGAAAAAATGTGATGAACTTATTTGTAAAAACAGAACATCAAAGATTATGGTTACAAAGATTGCATGAGAAAAGAACGAAGTTTAATGATCAATCAACTCAAATTGATGAACTAGCAATGTTTCCAAAAGAAAGTATTCAAGATTTAGTTGATATGGGATATTCAAGTATTACCCTTCCAAAATCTTACGGCGGAGAAGGTATATCCATCTATGGTATGGTCCTCCTTCAAGAAACGCTGGCTAGTTTTGATGCTACTACAGCACTTTCTATTGGTTGGAATCTTGGGGTTATTGGAGATATTTTTGAAAAAAAGCTTTGGGATGATGAAAAACTAACTTTTTTTGCTGAAGAAATTCTTAATGGCGCATTAGTGAATCGATCTGTTAGTGAAGCACAAACAGGAAGCCCGAGTAGGGGTGGCCGCCCGGGAACAAATGCAGTCAAAAAAGGCGATTCTTGGATTATATCGGGGCGTAAAAACTTTACAACTGCATCTCCTGCATTAACTTATTTTCTTACATCTGCATGGATCGAAGAGAAACAGAAAGTTGGTTTTTTCCTTCTACATAAAGATTTAGAGGGACTAACAATTGATGAAACGTGGGACGTCATTTCTATGAGAGGATCAGGTAGCCATGATCTCGTACTCCAAAATGTAAAGGTCGATGATTCGAAACTTGTTGAACTTCCTGACACACCTGGCGGACAATTAAGTGGCTGGAATCTTCACATTCCTGCTTGTTATCTAGGTATCGCCCAGTCTGCACGCGACTATGCAATACATTTTGCCAACCATCATTCACCAAATAGTCTTAACGGACCAATTAGCCAATTACCTAATGTCCAACAGCATCTAGGTGAAATGGATTTAGAGTTAATAAAAGCAAGACATCTAATTTATAGCGTTGCAGCAGCCTATGATGATGAATCGCGAAGTAACTATCTCACCAATGAACTAGGTGTCGTTAAACATACAGTTACAAATGCAGCAATATCAATTATCGATAAAGCAATGAGGATTGTAGGAGCAAAAAGTCTACAACGTAGCAATCCTTTACAACGGTATTATCGTGATGTAAGGGCTGGTTTGCATAATCCACCCATGGATGATATGACGATTAAAAATTTAGCATTATCAGCAATAAAACAAGAAAAAGCAATAGATGATAATTAAAGAATCGATATGTTGATAGCGACTATAAAAATATGGAGGGATATAAAGTGAAATATTTGAGAAATTGGATTGGAATTACAGTGCTAGTATTGATTTTTACTACAGGTTGCTCTAAGGGGACAGAAGATGCAAATACGAATAAAGCAAGTACTGATGATGTAAGAAAAATTAAAATTGCCTATGCACTAACTGGTGTACCTATTACCTACCAAGATGAAAAAGGAAATGCTACAGGCTATGATGTTGAAATAATGAAACTGGTAGATGAACGTCTTCCCGACTATGAATTTGAATTTATACCTACAACAGATGATGATTTATTAATTGGTGTCGAAACTGGTAAATATAATGTAGGTGTAAAAAATACCTTTTACACAGAAGCAAGAGCAAAAAAATATGTTTATCCTGAAGAAAACCTAGGTGCAAGTAGTTCAGGGTTAATAATGAGAACAGAGGATAAAGATCTTGTTCAAGATTTATCCGATATTGCTGAACTAAAGAAAAAATTGATCCCAATCGCCCCTCAAGATGCACAATATAGTTTAGTTCTGGCTTATAACGAAAAAAATCCGGACAATCAGATTACTGTTGAAAACTCTGAAACTTTTACTGTTTCCGACTGGCCGATTTGGATTTCAGAAGGAAGATATGATGCCATGCTTACTATTAAAACTTCATTCAATAAGACGGTAGTAGCTAAAGACGGAGCTTATCACCATTTAAAAGATGACCTAACATACAATGGCTTTACGGCAACAAAGACATATCCTCTATTTAATAAAAAGGAGCAAGAACTCGCTGATGCCTATGATGTTGTAATGAAAGAATTGAAAAAGGAAAAAATACCAAATGATTTACTAGTTGAATTTCTGGATGAAGATACATTTAAACTCCTTGAAGAAAGTAATTAATGTAACTTGAGTTCTGCAAATAGAAGAATCCTCTTGCTAAGCATAAGGGGATTCAAAAAACACAAAAATTCTATGCATTGCCTAACTTTACAAATATCGTAATGGTCTAAAATAGGCTCTCCGAATTTCGAGGCGTAAATCTGCTGAATTTCCAAAAACCTACTGGGAATTAAGCTTTATTGAATATTTGGTATTCGTTTTCAAATTTTTTCAAAAAGAGACATGCCAAAGAAGCATCATATATTTATTTTTTAAAAAGGTTGTTTTTGCAAACATTGTTGCTTTACCAAGGTAGTGCGTGGTTGATTTATAGAGTATTTATCTCATTCCATACAGAATGGGTAATTCTACTAATAAAGAGTGAACTATTCCCCTATTAAAAGTAGGGGGAGACATGAAAAAGTGGCACAAGAAAGTCTTGTACCATCCGGCTTGGTGAATGCCGAAAGTCTATATAAAAGCAAGGAGGTGCTAACATGCATGCATTTGATTTTACAGTTATTTTTCGATATTATCCCGAGATTCTTCCTTATTTAGCAATCACATTCTTAATCGTTATATTTTCAGTAATTTTCGGTGTCCTATTTGGTTTCTTGGTGGCTATGGCAAAGTTAAGTAAGAATAAAATATGGAGAGTAATGGGTAATGGATATACAAATGTATTAAGATGTACCCCTTCAGTAATTTTACTATTTTTAGTTTATTACGGACTGCCAGCAATATTTCAAGGATTGTTTGGTATAGATATCAATCATATATACAAAGGTATTTTTGTCATTATCACACTCGTTCTTTTGTTTTCAGCAAATATGGCGGAAGTAATGCGTTCCGCCTACGAAGCAGTAGACAAAGGTCAATATGAAGCAGGTGTAAGCATTGGTCTGAATAATGTACAGACATTTATAAGGATCTTACTACCACAGTGTTTTATTATTGCCCTTCCTAATTTAGGGAATGCAGTAATCGTTTTATTTCAAGAAGGAGCCTTGGCATTTACCATTGGTTTTATAGATATGATGGGAAAAGCCAATTTAATTGTATCTCTTAACTATGGATCGCATGCCAGAGAAATATATATTGGTCTTGCACTTATATACTGGGCGATTTCTATCATAATTGAAAAAGGAATGTCAAAATTCGAAGGAATATATAAGGAAAAAATACTTGCCAAAACCGTTTAAGTGAGGTGAAGCGTCAGTGTCTTTTAATTTTGATTTTTTTGTAGATACCTTTTTCTTAGCATTAACAGCTTTACCAACTACATTAAAAATAGCAGCTATTACTTTGCTTATATCCATACCATTGGGATTTTTGCTTGCCGTTGTAAGAATAAACAAAATTCCCTTTCTAGCAAAGCTTGGTGCAGTCTATGTTTCTTTTATAAGAGGAACACCAATTGTTATTCAAATACTAATTATTTATAGTATGGTTCCTAGCTTACTAGACGTTTTTTTAAAAAGCATGAACAGTTCCATTAATGTATTTGATATCAACCCGATACTTTATGCTTACATTGTATTTTCATTAAATACAATTGCTATTTTATCCGAGGTTTTCCGATCCGCATTATTTACAGTCAATAAAGGTCAACTTGAAGCTGCACAAGCAATAGGTTTAACAAGTTTCCAAAGTTACCGAAGAATTATTATTCCGCAGGCCTTAATTTCAGCGCTGCCTAATTTATGTACGGCAACAATGAATTTAATAAAAGCAACTTCACTGGCTTTTCTTATGACTGTAAAAGATATAACCGCTATTGCAAAAGTTGAAGCTGGCTTTGGTTACAATTATATAGAGGCATATTTAGATGTTTGGATTATCTATCTTGTAGTATGTTCCATTGTTGAAATACTTTTCAACGTATTAGAAAAAAACTTAAAGTCTTATAAAACAGCGGTTGGATAAGGTGAGGTGGTATATATGTTAACAGTAAAAAACGTACAAAAGAGTTTTGGGAAGAACAAGGTATTAAGGGGTGTTGATATTCATATCAACAAAGGGGACGTAACTGTAATCTTAGGTCCGAGTGGATCCGGTAAAACAACCCTTCTTCGCTGTTTAAACTTTTTAGAAAGACCTGATGAAGGAGAGCTCATCTTTCATGGAATAAACACGCATTTTAAGGATGCAAGCAAAAAAGACATTTTACAAGTTCGGAAAAAAACAGCATTTGTTTTTCAGAACTATAATCTTTTCAACAATAAAACGGCATTAGAGAACGTGACAGAAGGCTTAATTATTGGGCGAAAGGTTCCGAAAACTGAAGCGAATGAAATTGGAAAAAAAGCACTTGATAAAGTTGGTCTATCGGATAAATATGATTTTTATCCGTCTCAATTATCTGGGGGTCAACAGCAAAGGGTTGGTATAGCCAGAGCAATTGCGGTCAAGCCTGATGTCATTCTATTTGATGAACCTACCTCTGCACTTGATCCCGAGCTTGTCGGTGAGGTGTTGTCCGTTATGAAAACATTGGCACAAGAAGGTACAACAATGTTAATTGTGACCCATGAAATGTCTTTCGCCCAAGATGTTGCGAATAAAGTCATTTTTATGGATGACGGTATTATTGTTGAAGAAGGAACACCTCAAGAGATATTTGTAAAGCCGAAAGAAAAAAGAACACAACAGTTCTTAAGAAGAATAATAGGAGATTATGATTATACTATTTAAGTGAAATAGATTAAATACAAATATGTTGGGTGAACATGCTTGTTTGCCTGACTTTCTTTCAAATAGCCTTAAATCCCCTTTCTTATCCTTATATTAAAAACTTCGATTTAAAGGAATGCAAAAAGAAGACTAACCATCAGATTCATTTCAAATAATATCCAACCACATTTATGAAATACACAATATGAGCAATTTTACCAACTTCCGATTCAGTCAAGGCAATCACATAATCCAATTCACACCATGTTTTTGTTTTAAAGGCATTCATTTTGACATTATATCTGCTAACTGCAATAATATCTTCTTTCCTGTCTCATAAAAATAGAGCCTGCCCCTTCGTTAATACTTCATACGTTCGAGGGCAGGAACTACTATAAGGCTCAGATTTTGTAGGTTATCTCGTTGCCTTTTCTTCTCCAATTCTTCGCTCTTCTTCTTGTTTTAAATCACGAAGGAATGTGTTCCAATCTTGTTCAGACTCATCATATTTGAATCCTATTCCACCTATTACATTCTGTGCACCCGTATCGAAATACGATCTTTGTTCTGATGTACCACCACCAGGGCTATTCTGAAATAAAGAATTAACGTTTAAATCGGCAAGATAGGGACGGTAAGGATCTTCTCTCAGTGCTTTTTCAACAGCCTCATTTTCAAATAGATGATTGAACGGCGTTGTCACAGCAGAATTCCCCTTGCTTAGAATCTGTTCATCAGTGTACCAAAAATTTAGTAATTCAAAAGCGGCTTCCTTATGTTCGCTAACAGCGGTTACACCAAGTGCCCAACCACTTTGATTCGGCTGTATGCCTAGTGCCTTAGACCAAACAGGGTAAGTGGCAATATCCCAATTCATATCCTCAGGTAATGATTCTAGGAACTGATGAGGAATCATAGCCAAAGTTCTTTCTGTTTGAAAAGCCTCTATAAAAGCTATGCCCTCTGTTTTGACATCAAGTTCGATTCCAGGAATAGACTTCATTCGATCAACTAACGCTAAATAGTCTTTAACCTCCTCACGTTCCGTCCAAAGTACATTGTCTGTCTCTGGATCAACATATAGGGTATCACCTATGACCTGAGACAAAGTTTGACTCGCGTCATGTTGCATGTATATACCTTGATAGTTAATACCATCTCTTGAGAAAGTAAGGCGGGAAGCAAGATCTAGAACTTCCTCCCAGGTCATATTGTCTGATGGATAAGGTTCTCCAATTAGATCGAAAATATCTTTGTTATAATGTAGCGCATATTTCTGAGCAACAAAAGGTAAAGACCAGATCTCGCCACCTGTCCACGAAAGCCATTCCGCTAAATAATCATTATCATAACGAGTGAGATCAAAATCATAATGTTCAATAAGCTCCCTCATATCATAAGCTAATTCATATTCTTGAAGTAATTGAATCTGGGAAGGATGACTGACCATGATAATGTCAGGTTTAATTCCCGCAGCGAAGGTTTCTTCTAGCGTTTCTCTATCTCCCGCATCCCCTTCAATTCTTTTTAATGTAATGTGAGGAAACTTCTCCTCCACTGGCTTTTTGTAAAATTCCTCCCATCGATCTTCACCAATTACCCAACTCAGCATTACAGTAAGTGTGATCTCCTTCTCGCCTTCTTGGATAGTCCTTTTCGTCGTATCTTTTTCCACACCTTGAGACTGACAACCTATTAATCCAATCGCTAATAACATGACTAATAAGACAAGGAATTGACATTTAACTATCCTCATTATTTTCCCCCTAGGTATAGAAAATTCCCGGTGTTCACCGGGGTAAACAGGGTAAAGTATCTTGCCCAATCAAAACTATTTTATGCAATTAGTTAATCTCTAATTGACTTTGTACTCATTCCATTTCTAATCGTTTCCTACACTATTTTAGGGTAAACATTACAAAATCGAACAGTTTTAATGCCGAACCCGTTTAGCGATACCTCAACTTGATAACCCCCTTCGTTTGCCTTCTGTAGCAATAATCTTTCTTTATATTTGCCATCCAGTTCCACGATCTCAGCCTTCGTCACCTTCGCGTTAATTGAGAGAATCGTATGCCTTGCATCAGATCCAGAATTAAATAAACGAACGAGTAGATCTTCCCCCTCCTGTAAAATGGTTGGAATTTCAATAGAGGAGTCACTTATAGAAAGAAATGAATAATTAACTAGTCCTGGCTTGAGCATCGTATAAATCGGTAGTAAAGGTTCTGCCCACCGTACATATTCCAGCTGTACTTCCGCATTATTCCAACAATTAGCATGTGGGAGAATCGAATAATTTAATTCCTTCTGTCCGACTAGCGGACGCTTTCCCCACCAAAATCCACCTTCCCACCCCCATCCCAAAGTTAGAGCTAATGGTTCGTCTTTACTATGTGAATAGCCAGTTGTATGATCAGTGAAAAGGGCTAACCCGCAATTTTGCTGTTCATCATACACATCGACCCAGTTTAAAAGAACACTGTGCTTTATTTCGTCCCACCGTGTAAAGGACGTACTTACATGTCTACTTTCAACTACATCGAATGCTGCATTTTTATACAGTTTGCGATTTTCAAGAGATACTGGAAATAAAGCCTTTAATTTATATTTATCGTTATGATGGGATTTTCTCCGCTCTGTTCTTCTATTTTCCGGTTCGATATCCCATGGGTCACCTATCCAAGTTTCATCCTTATAATGGAACCGGACATGAAAGTCAATTCTTTTCTCTCCTTTTGTGACAGTTATCTCAGTTGTAAAATCCGTATCATCCATCTTTCCCTTTAATTGAACATGTGCACGTAATGGACCATTTTCCTTGATATCAACGGATACCACTGAGTCAGTACTACTGATCCAACGTTGTTGCTGGATAAAATACCCCGTATATTCATTAATTGATGCATCTAACCCTCTAACAAAGTCCTTATTCATCGTTTTTTCAAAGAGTCTTGTTATCACACCGCCACGAGATGTATCTAAAGTGATCTCATAGATATCTGTTATCATTCGCAAAGTATTTTCTTCCATCTGTATTATTGGGGACGAAGTAACTTCCTGCTTTTTGTGTATTGGCTGAACAGAATACGTACTATAACTGAATGAAGGTATATTCGCTTTAAATAGTAATTTACACGCGTTAACACTTTTACCATTGTCATATGTTCTCGTCGGAATAATCTGACTTTTTACTTCATGCCCATACAAATCTGTGACACGTATAGCAGTTGTTCCTTCCGGAGTAGGGAGTTCAATCTCTACAATATCTATTCTGTTTGAAGCTAAAGTATTAAAAACAAGAATACCTTTTTCCGTTGTTTCGTCATCCGAAACACTCCGGAAACTATCTGTCGCTTGATCAAGTATTTCATTACATATGGCTTCTGCATTCCATGATTGCGTCCCCGCTTGCCATGCCCATTTATCCCTCCCCTCCCCGGTGGTCGCGCAAATCCATGCATCATGATGTTGAGATAATAATAGTTGATCCCAGGCCTTTCTAAATTGTTCACGTGGATAAGCAAACCCACGCGACGCACTAGCTAACGCCGCTATCTTTTCAGTGATCAATATTTTATTTTCCGCTGATCGTACTTGTCTTGCCATTTGTTGCAATGTTCCTTCTCCCCATGGAAGTGTACAGCGTATATCTTCTTGAGTAAAATACCATTCATAGGTGGTTTTTTCGGCGATACTTTCAAAATATTCCCGCCACGTCACATACTGAATATCCATATTGCCAAGCTTTGGGTGCGCAGGCCAACCTAAGTCTTGCAAAAAGCTTCCAACTGGATGAGTAATACTATTGATTACACATTTCTCGACGAATTCCTTATCCATATAGCCAGCCTCTGTTTCCCAACAATTGAGAAGCTCTTCGCAATCATATCGGGGGACACAGGGAATAGAAGACCCATCGGGACCTACCCACATTACAGTTTCGTGTTCAATTCCCGAAGCATATCCTGCCCAGCCAGTCCCGGGGTTCTTTAGTACTGCACGTGTATACCCTAACGAATGAAGAATTTGTGGAAAACAGCTGCTCCAGCACGGTTCTTGAGTAGCATACGTATCCACAACTACTTCCGGAAAATGGTCTTGAATTACTTCTCTTCCCATCAGTAAATGCCGAATATTACTTTCTCCTCCGATGACCCATCCGAAGGGTTGGGCATAACTGCCTGCAAGCATTTCTACTCTTGAATGGATACCATTATCTTTTAAATGATTTTTCATAATCAGATAAGAGTCAGGATCTGTTTTTCTCAGTTCATCCCAGGATATAGGTTCTATGTCTAGACTAATTTTCCATTTCGGGTAATTCTTCATAGTTTTAATAACATCTGTCCAAGATCCAAGTGGCATATGACCTTTTATTCCACCATGGTAGCCATCAACAAAATAAGCCTTCTTCAGTTCTGTCACTTTCAACCCCCCTTTAATATTCTTGTTTTTCGTTAGCGCTTACATTTAAAAAAAGATTATTAACATCAACATAGAAAGTTTCTAATATATCTGGTATACTATGTTCGTACACAAAGTATACGTACACCTTATTATGAAAAAATAAAGAAGTCAAGTGCTTTTTTACTTTTCAACATTAATATTATTCACCCTATGTGTTATATAAAGTGCTTACTAATAGCCCAGTAGTTAAAATATCTTCTTTAAAAGGCTACTGCATAATTAAAGATATACCAATTATGAAAGGAAGTTATAATATGAGAGAGTCAAATCCCTCCGTTCCAAAGTATCAAATAGCAAGAGATTATATACTCAATTTTATTCAAAATAAAGATATACCCGCCCATGATCGTATACCAAGTGAGAGCGAGTTTATTGATAAACTCGGAGTCAGCTCAATTACAGTTAGAAGAGCCTTAGCCGAGTTAGTAGACGAAGGAGTGATCTATCGAATCAAAGGGAAAGGTAGCTTTATTTCCGATCAAAAGCCAACAAATCAAACAAGATCAAAACTAATCACTTTCGTATTATCAGGAAATGAAATGTATGACAATTCTTATATCCAAATTATTAAAGGAGTTCAGTCATATCTTTCAGAGCATGATTATAAGTTAATCATTGAGTTTATTGAAAACAATATCGACCAGGAAATAGAGTTGGTAAAAAAATTAATTCAAACAGATTGTGGCGGACTATTAATATATTCCTCAGATCCGGAAGCAGCTAAAGAATATCTAAAAGATATTCAGTTAAAAAGACTTCCTGTTGTGTTATTGGATAGGTTTCCAATGGGTATTCCCTTACCATGTATCACTTGTAATAATCATGATGGAGCTTATGAGGCAGTGAAATATCTAATTGATTTAGGTCACACAAAAATTGGATTTAGCGCTTATGACTTTTTTTTAAATTCAGAAAAGGAGCGGTATCTTGGGTACCAGCATGCAATGATGAATGCCAACCTGTCGACTGACTCCACTATCTTCTTTGAGGAGCGGAATCTAAATTACAAAGAACTCGTGACAGAGATTAAAAAAGGTTGCCTAACAGCATTATTCTGCGTAAATGATCGTAGAGCCCTTGAAGTCATCGACCAACTGACCAAAATGGGTATAAGTATCCCACAAGATATTTCAATTATCGGTTTTGACGACCTGGAAAGCTCCAAATATGCTAAGATATCCCTAAGTACAGTCAAACAGCACTTTGATATACTTGGCTATGAAGCAGCTAAATTATTGCTAGATATCCACAAAAATACTCAGATCGAACCTAAAAAAGTTTTATTGCCTACAAGCCTCATTATTCGAGAATCAACGGCTTCCCCAAGTAAAATAGAATGATTCTATATATTTTCATGTATCCTCTTGCTTGGCATGTCTCTTTTCCACAAAAGCAAGCAAATACGTAAGTTGTCTTAAGACAAGTAGGGGGCATGCCATTCTTTATGTTCACTATAATTCGCAATGATCATCGACCATAACCCATGATATGGCCCTTGATCTTGGTTACCTTTCCATATAGGAACTGGAACCATATCAATAGATTCAAGACTACTGCTGTCTTCAATACCATCCAGATAAGCCCCCTGCAGCAAGAAACATCGCAGCTTTTCCTTCACCAAACCAATCGCCTTCCCGATCTGGGTCGTGGATCCCTGGAATGCTATCAGGTCGAAGTATTTCCTAAGTAAAGGATTTTCTTGAATTATCACTTCTCCTGTTTCCGGATCCGTCATGTTCGCAACATTTTCACTTAACGGACATTCATCTGGGACAAAGCCGGCAAAGGGACCGTGAGTCAATCCAACATACTGTACACCATTTCTTTCTTTTGTCATCTTTGCTGCTAGATCAATCACCTGTTGCCATTTCATCGGTGTAGTCGAGTCTGGATAAGGGACTCCAAATAAGTCAAATACATTTTTATTATAAAATAGTATAGTGCGAAAAAAGGCCTATCATCAGGAAAAGCATTAATCTTGCCTTCGTTGGCTTCAACACAAAGTTAAAATAAGTTATAAATGAAAAAACGAGAGCCATAGTTATTGCCTTCACTTTGAATAATATTGCCACAGCACATGCACTTCCTGTAAGATAAATACTCTTCAATTCTGAAGTGTTTTATTAAGGAAATTAGCAAACATTTCAAAGTAGCTGATCTCTATTATTGATCAGACACTAATCAATCTGACTAAATGGATTTTATCGCCCATTTATTATGAATCTAGTCGAGTAAAGATTTACTTTAGCAAAGCTGAAGCGAATGAAGTTGGAAAAAAGGCACTTGATAAAGTTGGTCTATCGGATAAATATGATTTTTATCCGTCTCAATTATCTGGGGGTCAACAGCAAAGGGTTGGTATAGCATAGAACTAGATGACCTAATCAAAAAATGTGCAATCGCTACAACATCACCACCTGATTTATTAGAGCATATAGCCAGGGAAGCTCATCACTTATGGAGAAACTTAGAGGAAGGGATTGTATCATAATATCGCCATTAAAGTGTGAGGAATAAATGGATGACCTTTGGGGAAATTGCGTTATACGAGGTGGAAACAGCATTCCTTTCTTGATTGATCTTCTTTTATTAATGCAAAAGACATCCCTAGTATTACTAGGAATGTCTTTTTGCTCAGATCGAGGATATGAAATAACATAATCATTTATCCCGTTTCAAAGCTGTGGAAGGCGTTGTGCGTGCATTTCCTTACGCTGCTTATTTTCAAAAACATATTTAGAAAGTCCTATACCGATTTCATAAAGGATGACCAACGGAATTAACACAATTATATTTGAGATAAAATCGGGTGGTGTAATAACAGCAGAAACTATTGCCATAACAATGTAAGCATATTTTCGGATACTCGTTAATTTACTTGGCGTTACAATATCAATGGAAGTTAAAAACATTAAGACAAATGGAACTTCAAATAGAAAACCCATTGGTATCGTTGTCATTAACAAAAACGAAAAATAGCTTTGAGTCGTAATCATCATATCAAAATTCGCAGTACCAAGTAGCATTAAAAATTGGTAGGCGAAGGGAAACACAATGTAGTAGCCAAATGAAATGCCAATAATAAAGCTAATGAGCATTGCAGGAATATACCTTATTGTCTTTTTACTTTCATTCTCAGTAAGTGCAGGTCGGATAAAACGCCAAAGTAAAAAGCCAATAAAGGGAGCAGACACACCTATGCTTAGGCTGCCTGCAATTCCTGTATAAAAACGAATTACGTCTAATGGACCAAGCATTGTTAACTTTTGATCCATTGTGATAATCGGAATCATTTGCTGAATAAAGATTAAAAAAATGGCAAAGCAAATGATGAGGAATAAACATGAATAAATGATTACCACTCGTAATTCTCCCAAATGCTCTGTTAATACTTTTTCTTCATCCATAATGAACCCTCACTTTTTGATTGGATCAGATGTTGCCTGAATTGCTTCTTCTGTTTCTATCTTTACTTGTTTATTAACTTCATCAGAACTCATAATCTCATTAGCTGACTTTTTAAACTCTGATAAAGTTTTCCCAAATGCAGCACCAATTTCGGGAAGTTTTTTTGGACCAAATACGATAAGTGTTATGACTAATATAATAATTAAACCTGGAATTCCAATAGATTGAAACAACATCAACTACCTCCTTTTCTATGCTAGTTGGCCCCCATTTTTACTGTATTGCACAATCCCTTCCGCTGCTCTATATGCAAGCGCACCAAGTGTCCCTGTAGGATTATAGCCACTATTATGTGGGAATGCAGAAGCACCAACAACGAATACATTATCAGCATCCCACATTTGTGAATAGTTATTCACAGCTGATATCGCTGGATCATCTCCCATAACTACGCCACCCACATTATGGGTTGTCTGGTATGGAACAATATTATAATCTTGTAATTCGCCATAATTCATGAGTGTATCTGCGCCCATTTCTTTCATTACTTTGTCACTTTGTTTATTTAAATAATCGTTTAATTTGCGGTCTTGTTCAGTGAAATTATATGTCATTCTTAACAATGGAACACCATATGCATCTTTGAAAGTAGGATCTAAATCAAGAAAATTATCTCGATGTGGCATAGAAGCACCTTCAAACCATGCATCAATCGTTCTTGTATAATATTTAATTGATTTCGCTTTAAACTCTTTTCCCCATAATGGCGTTCCAGGTGGGACTGGATTGCTTGCAATCGGGCGAAAACCAGATTGACTAACGACGAGAGAACCTCCATGAATAAAATCGAGATCACTATGGTCAAAGTTATCCCCGTTAAAATCATCAACAACTTGACCAAGCGAACCCGCACCCATATAAGAATTAAATCTTTCTTTTTCAAAAAATCCGGTACTACCTGGATTAAGCTGATAGCAATAGTTTTTTCCGATAACGCCTGTGCCCGTTTTTGGATCGTATGGTTTTCCAAGTTTTGATACAAGCAAAAGTTTAGCGTTATTTAACACATAGCTTGTTAATACAACCACATCTGCAGGCTGAATGACTTCCTCACCTTTCATCGTATCAATATATTTTACACCTGTTGCTTTTCCGCCACTATGCAGAATTTCGATTACATTAGAATGCGTTCTCAGCTCGAAGTTCCCTGTTTTGGTTGCGGTTGGAATGACGGTAACATTAGGCGAAGACTTTGCTCCATACTCACATCCAAATCGCTCACAAAATGCACAATATTGACAAGCATATATTGTTTCTCCATCAGGATTTGTATACGTTTCAGATAAATTAGCTGAAGGCATAGAAAAAGGATGTAAATTCAGCTTTTTTGCTGTGTCTCTGAACTTATTTGTCATCACAGTATTTTTCATTGGAGGTGTGGGATAATCATTACTCCGTTTACCTCCAAGCGGATTTGTTTCACCTGAAATACCACATGTTTTTTCAAACTGGTCAAAATAGGGCTCTAGCTCGTCGTATGTAATACCCCAATCTTGAAGTAAATAACCATCTTTAATTTTTGATGCTCCGTACTTTTCAATTGTTTTTGTTTTAATTTCAAAATCATATGGAAGGAAACGGAATGTATGTCCATTCCAGTGGACCCCAGCACCACCAACCCCATTACCAAGAAGAAACGACCCCAATTGTCGCATTGGTAGGCCTCGTTGATCTCGTTTATTTCGGAAGGTAATTGTCTCTTTGGACACATCTTGCATCAAATCATAACGAATAGCATATCGCAATTCATCATGAATCATTGAAAAATCTTCCGTGTTTCGATTGCCGCCTCTTTCTAGACCAACAACTTTCAAACCTTTTTTGGCACATTCAGCTGCAATAATTCCCCCAGTCCAACCAACTCCGACAGTTACAACATTGACTTTAGGTAAGGTTTTCGCCAATTTATTCTTCCTTTCTGTCTGTATTAAAAAATATATTATTTTTTATGCGAGGACATATGAGCATTTAAACTAACAGGTTCAATTTCCAAGAAATCTTTTGCTTCAATTTTATCTAGGTAACTCATCTGATTGCCTGGGAAGCTTTTCATTTTCCATCCAGCCATATCTCGGTTTCCTCCATAAAGTGGATCAGCATATACACCTTCTAATACGGCCATACGAAATAAAGTAAAGAAATTGTTTGAGGTAATCCCCTCCATAGGGACATCACCTTTTTCAAATGCAATTAATACTTCGTCCTGTTCTTGATCACTGAGTTCGGTGAATTTCTTCTTATATTTTTCCTTACTATATGCTTGGATTTTCGCAAGCCCTTGACTGAAAATTTCATTCCTTCTTAGGTGAGACTGAAAGCCTTGTGTTTCAAGTCCAGGATAAAACGGTCCCAGCATATAATCTCGCGCATTATTTCCCCAAGCCCCAGCCAATTGATGATCAATATAATAAGGAACATCTAAATCTATTGCACCCGGTCCAAGATCGTCAGTGGGGAAAATCCTTTCAGTTGCCTGAGAAAGAACTTTAAATTCCTCAGGATTTGAAAAATACATCAATGCTTGAGTATATCTTTCATCACTAGATTTATTGGGATCAACACCAATATTTTTTGTTGGTTTTATTACTTGCTGAGTAATCAAGCCTCCTAAAACACCACCGCCAATGGCACCACCAGCTACATAGCTACCTTTCCTTAAAAACTCTCTTCGCGTCATTTCTTTCTTTTGTTTTTTCTCACTCATTACACTGCCCCTTTCACAATAAGAGTTAAAAGTTATTATTTACAGCGAAAGGAAAAAAATACACATTCTTAATGTCAATTTCCAATTAACAGTGTCATTTATAAAGTTTGATTCTTAAATGGGAGTTGTTAAGCATACAAACCTACATATAAAACGAGAATGATTGACTAAGGTTGGAGAAAAATTTCACGAATTTAAACTAAACAGTAAATTTTTTAACAAATTTTATTCAAAAAAGCGAATCGTCTCCAACCTATGAGGTGGGTAGATGATTCGCCTTTTTTTATTTATATTAGAAATTATCATTCGATATCCATGAATAAAGGGGTAAGGTTTTCATTTGACGTTGTTTTTTAGATTATCATAATTAGATCACAATCACTATAGAGATTCCCGCAAACCAAGCAAACGATCCAATTATGAAGATAATCTTTTTTGTTTGGCTACGCTCCCCTACTTGTTCTCTAGCTTTACCGGATTAACAGGCTCTTTCTCAAAATTCATATCATGTAACGATTTTGGAATGGGTGGTCAGAGACATTTGGTGTTTTCATGCGCACAGACAAGCCTTTTTACTTTTGTATGATAACTTGAATTCCAGGCCCTTTAACCTAGGTGTTTCAAGAAGCTATTTCCATGACCTTAAAATGTTTTTCTTCCTTTACCACCGTTAACGGATATCAGTCTAGATGAAAGCCTAATGCCATATACCATTAACAATATACATCTGATTTTAAATAAACCACCAGTTGTTTATGTTCTTCAGATTTTATTTAAAAACGATTCTTTTATTAAGTTACTAGCTGAGTTATAAGGGGTGGTGTTTAAAACCATTAGGCTTTATAAAGATAAAGTCCATAATCTTGCATAACAGAAGTCTGCCCCATTTGTCGCAACATAGTGGCTATATTTCCACGATGATAAGATCCGTGAGTAACAATATGTAATATCGATTCAGAAAAAGAAGTTTCAAGCAGTCCAGCGTATGGATTATTCACTATAATCATCTTTTCCGTATCCATCCCCGAAGTAAGTAACTCTTTGTATCTACCGGATAATTCAGAAAATGAAACCTCCATTTCTTTAACACTTTTTGCTTCCATCTCTTCTCTTTTTTGTTCTGCAGATTCAAATGCTTTATTCATGCTTTTTCCTACAACAATATCAAACCACCCGGAATCTACTAGATAAATATGGGATAAGACCTTTGATACCGAAGAAAAGCCACTTTGAATATCTCTATGATAAATGTCTTCTGGCAGCTCTTTTAAACGATCAATAATAACCCCATTTGCCCATACGTGATAGTCGTACATTTTAATTGTAGGATGTATCATTCTACCTTCACTCCCTTTATTTATTACTGATTAATTAAACCTAAATGATAAGTTTCTTACATTAACTATATTTATTTTGTTTAATCAGTAAAAATTCATTAGATACCATTTTGTTTTTATCCCATCGCTCTTGCCATCATCACTAACTTATTTATTGTTTTCCAGTTACGTAATGTCCCTAGCACCTTTAACTTCTTAAGATGTGTTGTCAGCTTGGAATTGCGAATACTTTGACGTAAAAATAGATATACTTCTGTACCTATAATTTTGCACTCTTCGGTTTCACTATTATTGATGAGTACTTGATTGATAGCTTCCCTAGAAGGAGCTTCAGATAAAAATGATATATACAAGCCTTCTCCTTCTGACAAAGTATCTGCCTGAAATGGGCAGTTCTTGATAATCTTTTCCAGTTCCATAGCAGTTCTCAAGATAACAGTCCCTGAAAAACCAAAAGTATCTTGTATCTCTTGCTCCATTCGCTTACATAATATATCTGCTTCCTCACTAGATTCAAACAAAACATTTCCACTTTGAATATATGTTTTAACATTACCAAAGCCCATTGTTTCAAATGAGTTTCTTAAATCTTTCATTTTGATCACATTGTGTCCACCTACGTTAATCCCCCGTAACAGTGCAATATAAATTGTCATGTTTTATCCTTTCTAATACATATTAGGATTATTTAAACTTAATTTGTTAATTTTTATATTTTAATCACACCCCTTATATCTATTCTCTATTAATAAACTTTAATCCTGTTTTTATCTTTTATTAACCACTACATTAGTAAAAACAGCTTCACGTATTGTTGAAAGCTAAAATAAGCGATAATGAAATAATAAACAATTATTAAGATTTTCAATTCAGTATTCTCCCTTCTATCCAACCATTACATCTTGTGGTAATAAAACATCCTCATAAAAAAAAACAGTAACACCCCTTTATATGATTAAGGAGACGCTACTGTTTTGTTATGTCTATCGATTTCAAAAAGTACAGTTTATACAAATTGCGGCTGAGATTACCCAGATATTATTTCGTTTTCTTCAAGCTTTCCGGGATTTTTGGTGCATGAATCACAGGACTTGAGGCTGTAACAAATGATGAAGCAAGAACATGTGTTACTTCTGAAACAATCTTAGCTAATCTTCTCAACGCCTTCACCTCCTTTCATTACTATCGCGTTTAACTTATGGATAAATGTGATACCTATTGGCGTAAGTAAACCAGCTTGGAGAAACGCCCCAAAAACGAATCCAGGTTGTCCAAAATATTCATAAATAACAAGAGAGAGAGCAAGCCATATAATAGCGGCACGTTTCTTTTTCCGCTCCCATAATAGTGAATGCTTCATTTGATGTTTTTCATAATATGGAGCATATCGAAGGACAAGTACGATACTAATAACAATATAGCTGTAAACCATAGAAGGAGAAGCTGGTAGCCAAGCACAAGCAACTATTACTATTAAGCTTGTAATCGAGCAAGCTAAGGAATGGTCTAAGTGAGCACCACCAGATAACATTCGTAGAATCATGAAAGACAAGCCTACTTGCAAGGTGATTAGAAATATACCTAACAGCCATCCTGTAACGATTAATAGTATGATGGTAGATACTAAATTGAATAAGATAGTAAAACCGAAAACTAGCACATCGTGTGGTGCTGTTTCCTCTGGGTTCATTTTTTTGATTTGATTAGCAAGAGTGATCGCCCATTTTTCAAACATAGCGCCACTTCCTTTATTTTATAGGCGTGCGAATCGTTAAGTGTACTGGTTGCCACTCTGATTGAATGACCGCTCCTAGCTGTTTGAATTGTACAAGCGCATCAAACAGCTGTAAATTTGTGTGAGTCTGTTCCTTGATGTAAAGAGAGCAAGAAATTGTATAGGATATACCTTCATTGTTCATTGCTTCTATATGAAAGTAAATAGTTTTATCCACGGTTACAGATGATTCGTAAAGCATATAAATTAAGTCATCGATAATAATGCTTAGACAACGTATTTGCTGGAGTGCAGTAGGTGCATCGTATTCAATTTGTTTAGATACTTGAATTGAAATACCGAATAAACTAGCAAGTTTTCTTTTATTAATCAGGAAAGCATAGAGTAACTCGTCTATTGAGGGTGTAAGATCGGCCTGTACATTTATTTGTGCCGGGCCTTCGTCTAATTGATTCGCTTTAATATATTCTTTAATAAGTTGTGGTGCTTGACGTTCCGCAAGCTTTACAATAACTTGAAAATGCGTGCTTTCATCCTTCTTCAGTTTTTCCATAAGTAACGATGCTTGTTGATCTTGGTCGAGAAAAAACTTTCTTGCCTCAACGATTCGTTTCCTTTGAAACTGCGTATGTAATATTAAATAAAATGATAAGATAATAAAACTGAATACCATGATAGAAAGTATGAGCATATTTTTAGAGGTTGAATCTACTACCACCATCGAAAATATGATTAACCAAGAAAAGATAAAGGTTAAGAAAGAGATCAGGATGATGATTGTCTGATATTTCTTATTAACAGATGGGGCAATAATATAATGACGTAACTCATCCAATTGATATTTTGAATAATAGATAGCTAAGCTAATTGTAAAAATAAAGGTAAATCCAACTATTTGTATCATTGTTTTTGCATTAAATGTAAAAAATAGTTGGAAATGTTCAAATTCAAATAATCGCGCAATAATTTCAAGGAGAAGCATTTGTATAAATATATAAAAACCATATCCCATACTAGTGATGACCAAAGCTTCAAGTTTTTTCGCCCGAAATAACCACTTAATTAGCAGCAGTAAAGTGACCATTTGAAAAGCTATAATAACTAATATGTGAAGTGATGTCATGTGTAGCACATAGGAAAACAGACCTATAATCACTGAAATAATCATAATCGATTTAAAATATCTACGAAATGGATAGCCTAATAAAACAATTGGAAAGATTAACAGGGATGTCCATTCAAATATGGACATAAAAAAGGTAATAATGCCATTCATATGCAATAACTCCTATATTATTTAGTGGTCTCTCACTTTCACGCTGGATCCTTCATTAAAGGTATCCTTAACTTTACTTGAGTGCCTTTAGGTAGATTATTCTGAATAGAAATCGTCCCATTTAACGTTTCCACAATTGCTTTACAAATAGGCAGCCCCACTCCAGTACCCTCATCTTTCGTTGTATACAGAGGAAAGAAAATCTGTTCAAGTTGTTCCACTGGAATACCTATACCATTGTCACTAATCAAGACAGATGCATATTCGTTTTCTTTTTCAATGTGAATATCAATGATACAATCATCGTTCGACGCTTCAATTGCATTATTAATTAAATTAATGAGCAATTGCTCAAACCGACCTACGTTTCCATTGATATAGGTTTCATCTGAAAAACTCGTTGAGAATTGGACATTCGCATGATTTGGTTGCATAGAAAAAATAGTAATTACTTTTTCGATGCTGTATTTCATATCAATGATAGAAAGATTATCTTGATGAAAATCGGTCGTTGATAAACTCAGAAGCTCCTTAATTAACGACTCCATTCGTAAAGCTTCCTCTTTAATAATGGATAGGTACTGACTAATATTATGATTGGATTGGACTACTTGATCTTGTTCGAGAAACTGAGCAAAACCGATTATGGATGTTAGTGGATTACGGATTTCATGGGCAAAAAAAGCAGCCATTCGCCCAATGACTTCGTCGTAGTTTTCTGGAGATTTCTGTTCGTTTGGCTTGTCTGGCAATGAATCTATGCTTTCTGTCACTCGCTTATTTAACGAGTGAATTTTCTTTTTCCGAAGTATTTTTTTGATCAATAACCAGTTCATTAATATTATTACGCTCCTATGTGATTAAATTATGTTGAATATGTGTCAATTCAATTTTAGTATAAATCCTTGAAGCAAGCTCCAATACTTTTTTCACAAGAATGTAAAGTTATCATTCTCTCATATATGTAGAGCCATCAAAAAAATCATAGTATTCACAGATAATCCGTATTTCAAGCCTAATATGGCGAAATTCTGTATATATTCAAAATTATACTATAAAGAAAGGTTAAATTGATTAGTTTGTCGAAAAATAATTAATAAAAATAGGTAATATATGCCGTAATAACTGTGCGATCAGTTACAAACAAAGGTTTACCTTATTTAAATAAATACTCTATAAACAAACAACCTTCAAATTCGCTAATAATAGCGCTAACATCTACGTTAAGCGTGTTATGAGTCTTGTCTACTTTTGCTTAACTTTCACTCAAATTTTAATATAAAGGACCAAGACAAGTCTATTTTGCCTTGGCCTTTACTTGATAGATTTACTTGTTTTCAGATTCACCTTTTCCTGCACCGTCAACTAATTGCTCAAAAGACTTAACTTTGCCATGTGGGTTTTGCGATTGTTTCCGTTCTTTCCATTGTCGCTCTTTCTGGCGTTTAGATTGAGTCATTCGATAAGCCCCCCTTTTTAAAGTTAATCCATAATAGATTAACCTTAGAGATAATTTTCATGCTAATAATCTTTCTTGGAATTTCATCTCTTTTTTTCCACATAAATCACATTCTAAATAATCTAATTATTTTTGATATACGAAAATTCACCTAGAAAAGTAAAAATCATATTTTCCTTTTCCCAGTTCTTATTTTGGATTAACTTGGCTCGATACTTCAGAGGGAACCACCATCCATACTGTTCTTTTTCACTACTTTAAATAAAAACTTGTAGATTAATATGTATAGATGTCATTTTTTGTTTCCCGGGAAATATTACCTAGCTTTTTATAAATGAAAGAGTCCTTCTTATAATAGAAAGACTCTTTGATCATTACTTAAATATTTTCAACTATACAATCATCAGGGTTTTGCTTCTCACTAAATCTATATGGATTTAGTGAGAGCCTGTCATCTCCCATGATTCAATAGAAGTCATATCGAGAAAGGCTGTGTTTAAGTTAAAAATATCCACTTATAAGTAATTATTTATTACTTACTTTCTATCTTTTAGATCCTTATACATGTTTGTAAAGCAAGATTGCAGTTCAAATGCCCTCTATTCATTTATATCCCATTGTGGATTCCAGACAACTTCCCACAAATGGCCGTCTGGATCTTGGAAGTAACCAGAATATCCACCCCAAAAAGTATCATGAGGTGGAACAGTTATAAGAGCACCAGCTATCCTTGCTTGTCCCATTACATTGTCAACTTCTTCTTTACTTCCTACATTGTGACCAATAGTAAATTCAGTAGGACTTGATACAGTTTGACTGATCTTTGCATCATGTGCAATATCCTTGCGATTCCATATGGCGAGTTTCAAGCCTCCCTGTAAGTCAAAGAAAGCAACGGCACCATGCTCAAACTCTTGGCCCACTATGCCCTGAGTCGGTAGTCCAAGTCCATCGCGATAAAATAGCATCGATTTTTCTAAATCATCTACACCTAATGTAATCACTGTAATTCGTGGTTTCATCATAAAATAATGCTCCTTTATAAAATATTTTTAATGAAACGAAACCCTTATACCAATGGAAAAAAGAAAGTGGAATAGTAGAACCATCATATATGATTGATGAAATTAATCACAATTTAAACGAAATAGCAATTAATTTCATATTGTAATGTAAGTGCTTAAAACAATGTTCAAAAAACATTTGACAACTTTGTGAACAAGATGAATAATAAGTACAAAGGGGGGCGGGAAATGGTAGCTAATTTGAAAATACTTAATGCGGCGAAGTTTGTTGGTTTCACAATACTTACTATCGGAATTATCATTTTCTTATACGGCTTTTTTCTAAGCGATTACAGTGCAGTAACAGGCATTGGTATTGGTACAGTTATGGGGGCTATTTTTATCTTTCTAATGGGTGTATTTTTCGTGGCTACAGAAGAGATGCAGAATAAAACAGCTAAAGAATAAAGGTCCGGTCCAATGAAACTTATATCAATGTGAGTTTTACTAAACAATAGACATGAGGATATAAATGTCGATGTTAACATCATATGAAAAGAAAGCAATCAATTTTACTAGAACATTGCTTAATGAATCAACTACCTGTTCATCCGCAATATATATATGAAAGGAGCGCCATTTTAGACGCTCCTCGTGATTCATTTATGCTACATATCCCAAATCATAATGAGTAATGTACCAAAGATAGTAACTAAAGCTATAGCAAATGCGTAATAGATATTTATATATATTGATTTTTTATCTCCAGTTTCACCAGCGTGCATAAATACAACGAGCTGCACTGCTGCTTGCACAAATGCTGTAACTAAAAGAATGGTCATACCTACTGCAAATGACATGTCAAAGAAATAAACAGTAAGAGCAATTGCAGTAAGTATCAGCGAAAATAAAAAACCCATTACTTGCTTGCGCGGGAATAATTCGCTCATATCTACATCATTCCTTTCAAATAGACAAAGCTGAAAATAAAGATCCAAACTATATCTAAGAAATGCCAGTAAAGTGAAAAAATGAATGATTTATTGGCTGTTTCAGGCGTTAGTCCTCGTTTTTTCACTTGAAGAATGATAAATAATCCCCAGAACAAACCTAGTGTCACGTGTGCCCCATGTGTGCCTAAAGTGGTTAATAGGATGGCCGTGAATGCACTCGTTTGAAGTCCTGCCCCAATGTGAACATAATGAGTAAACTCATAAATCTCTACGCCTAAAAATACGAGGCCAAGAAGTAGTGTGATCGCAAAGAATGTGATCATTGCATTCTTTTTACCGATGCGCATAGCATGAACACCAAGACCGATCATAAAGCTACTTGTTAACAACACAAGCGTTTCAATGAGCACTGGAGTAATTTCAAAAATCTCTGCTCCAGAAGGCCCGTTTCCAGTGCGATTCGCTAATGTGAAATAGGTTGCGAAAAGTGTGGCAAACAGCATAACTTCGGCTCCGATAAAAATCCAGAACCCTAAAATATTTAGTTTATTTTGTTCCGTGCTATATTCAAGTGGAAGCGAGTGATCTATTTTCATTTGCTAACACCTCGCAGTTTTTTTTCTGTATCTTCAACTTCCTTAACGGAAATATAATGGCCGTCATCTTTTTCAAATGAACGGTGAGCCAGACAAGCAAATATAGCAATTGTTGTAATGACTGCTGGAATCCACATACTAAATACCAATGAAAATCCCCATACAAAGAAAATACAACCAATGATAAATGGAACACCGCTATTATTTGGCATATGAATTTTTTCTATTTTACCTTTGAATAATGGATGATCCTTTTTCTTATAATCCCAGAATGTTTCAATAGAATTAACCTGCGGTGTGATCGCAAAGTTGTATGATGGTACCGGGCTGTGTGTAGCCCACTCAAGAGAACGTGCATCCCAGGGATCTGAACTGATATTTCTTGAAGCATAGCGAGTACTGTAATAGACGTTATATACAATTAAAGCAAAGCCAACTGCAAGTCCTAGTGCTCCCACAAACGAAAGTAAATTAAGTGGTCCAAACCCAGCTGATTCAGAATATGTGTACATTCTACGTGCTTGCCCATCTAAACCAGTAAAGAACATTGGAAAGAACGTTACGTTAAAACTGATAGCAATAAACCAGAATGCCCATTTTCCGATTTTTTCATTTAGCATAAAGCCAAACATTTTTGGCCACCAGTAAGTAAGTCCAGCAAGCATTGCGAATACTACACCAGGAATAATTGTATAGTGAAAGTGTGCGACTAAAAACATTGTATTATGGTATTGATAGTCAGCACTTGCCATGCCAAGCATAACCCCAGTAACCCCACCTATAGTAAAAATCGGAATGAATCCTACCGCATAAAGCATGGGAACCGTAAATTTAATTTTCCCTTTCCACATCGTAAACAACCAGTTAAAAATCTTAATACCCGTAGGAACTGCAATCGCCATTGTCGTAATCGAGAAAATACTATTTGTCAGTGGTCCTTGCCCCATTGTAAAGAAATGGTGTGTCCAAACTAAGAAGGACAAAAACGAGATAATTACAATGGAACCAACCATTGATTTATACCCGTATAGATTACGTTGTGAAAAAGTAGAGATAATCTCACTATATATTCCAAATGCCGGCAAAACTAAGATATACACTTCTGGATGTCCCCAAACCCAGAATAGATTCGCCCAGAGCATATCCATGCCGCCATTTGTTGTTGTAAAGATGTTTGCGCCGAATAGCCTATCCATTGTTCCCAAAAGAAGTGTAACAGTCAGTACTGGAAATGCAAAAACGACAATTGCATTCGTGATAAATGCAGTCCATGTGAACATTGGCATCTTCATTAATGTCATACCAGGTGCTCTCATTTTTAAGATAGTCGTAATAAAGTTAATACCGGATATTAATGTACCAATTCCAGCAATCTGAATTGCTAGCATATAATAATTTGTCCCGACAGATTGACTGAAATCATTGCCAGCGAGCGGGAAGTAGGAAGTCCAACCTGCATCAGGAGAACCACCAACAACAAAAGAAATATTGAATAACATCGCACCCATAAAGAATGTCCAAAAACTTAGTGCATTTAAGCGCGGAAATGCTACGTCACGAGCACCAATTTGTAATGGAACAACGAAGTTCATTAAGGCAAAAATAAACGGCATTGCCATAAAAATGATCATAACCACTCCATGGGTAGTAAAAACTTCATTGTAATGCTGGGCATCTAATAGCGTGTTTTCGGGTACGGCAGTTTGCGCCCGCATCATTAGTGCATCCACTCCGCCACGAAATAACATGAGCAAAGCAGAAATCAAATACATAATCCCGATCCGTTTATGGTCTACGGTTGTTAACCATTCACGCCATAAATAACCCCATTTTTTAAAATATGTTAAGCCTGCAATAACTGCAATAACCGTAAGGCCTATAGCAACCATCGCTGCATAAATTGCAGGACTTGGGTGTGGAATGGCAAATCGATCAAAGTAATTCATACTTCTTAGACTCCTTTCAAGGAATATTTCCTGTCATCTAAAACTAGTAGTTAACAAACTTAGAACCTAGTTATGATTTTGTTTGAATCTTACTCGTTCGATTCTTCATGAGAATCGCCTGTATCGTGTTTATGTCCGTCATGCTCATCTCCTGATTCTTCTTGAGAATCATTTGATCCATGATTATGGCCACCATGTTCCCCTTCTGGAGCAGGCAAGAATTCTAAATGTGTTCCACTGAACGTCAACTGTCCAAGATGACCCGGTTCTAGTAACTCATTGAATTTTTCTTCTGTTAGCGGATCAGCTGTTGTTTTCACGTCTTCCACCCATTGATCAAACTCTGATTCTGGCATTGCCTTCACTTGGAACGTATTTTCGGCGAATCCTTTCCCACTAAAGTTTGCATTTCGTCCCATGTATTCACCAGGGACGCTGGCTGCTAAGTGTAATGTGGTCACCATGTCCGACATCGCGTATTTTTGTCCCCCAAGTTGTGGAATCCAAAAACTCGTGATCGGTCCGTATGAATACAGTTTAAATTCCAATGCCCGATCTGTGGGGATATATAAGTAGTTAACTGTTTCTATATCCTCTTCAGGATAACTAAAATGCCATTTCCAATTAGAAGATGAGGCATAAACAATCAATGGTTCTTGATTTTCATAGCCTTTCGGTGTTGCCTCCACTTCATATGTGGATTTAACAGTTACGATTGAAAGAAAGATGATGATTAAAACTGGAATCCCGACAATAATTGATTCAACAATCGGATTCCCTTCAATGTGTGGTGGTTCATAATCATCACTTTGTTTCGATGCACGGTATTTTGTTACAATAAATATTAATAGAGCGAAAACGACAATCACAACGACCGCCATGGTCGCAATCGAAATCCAAATGACATTCGCTTGCGTTTCAGCTTGTGGCCCTTTAGGATCCAAAACCATTAATGATTCACAACCCGTTAACGCCACGATACTAGTGATAACCAAACTTAAAAGAGCCCATTTCATTTTCATTAAAGTACCCCTTTCTTTTATTTTAAAAGCTAACTTACATGATGTAAGACGTATATAGTGATAATGAAAAACTACATAGATTATTTTATTCTCATAGAATGCTAAAAACAATTCTTTGTGATTAATGTCACAAAGTGTTCATGAAATAATACAGTGGTAAGTCACACAATGTTAATAAAGCCAAAGCAATATTAATATTATAGAAGAATAATAATTAGCATTTTTTTAAAAGCTGGATTATGATAAATGTTTAAGATACTATAAAAAGTCTGGATTGATATACTCATCCAAAACGCATTTATTAAGGTTTTTATCCATAAAAAATATAGAGCCATTCCAAATTGGATTGGCTCTATACTATCTGTTTTTATTATTAGTTTTTTGATTTTCTAACAACCGATAAAGGTAACTAAAAGTTCATTAATTATGAAAATAATAAGTGGTACAGTTCCAGTGTTTACTACTCGTTCTTCTTTTACCTTTCCATCCTCTTTTTTGTAGTTCTTTCGCTATTAACATATTAAAAAAACCATGTCCAACTAAGGCACTTGATTTATATTCTTGAGAGTGTTCAATTAATACTTGCGCTGCCTTTTGTGCCCTTTGCTTTGCATCGCTGTAAGATTCACACCCTATTGAATATCCACTAAACCACAAACACCTTAAAACAACTGCCCATATATTTGGATGTAATTTTATCGCATTACATTTTAAAGAAGAAACAGGCAGCTCTGTTTCGCGAAAGACTGGCATCGAAGTCACTTTAGCATGTTGATGCAATAGCATCGCTGACTCAACTGACCTTTTCAAATCGCTAGTCATCACAATACTGGCTGATTGTATCTTATTAAGTGTATCCATAGGATAGGAACTTTCTTCTAACACCCCTTTATCATCGTACCTTTTTACCCAATCATTAAACTCATTACATGTTATAAGCTGCCTATCGGTAAACTTAGATTTACCATGTCTAATCAATGAAATCTCCATGGATAAACGCCTACTTCTATTTTTTAATTTCACCCAAACTACTATCCGTAATTTTCTTTTATTGGGTACAATATTTTCATTTACCTCTTAGGATTGAAGAGCCTTATGTAATGATTTTTTCAATGTTTCTATGAATGTATCACGCGTTTCAGATGATAATTCCAATAGAGAAAGATATGGATTTAAATCTTCAAGTTCAACTAATAAAAGATTGCCTTTATTAGTTCGACATGCATCCACTCGTTGAATTCCCCAATCAAGATTGTTCCATTCAATGAAACGTTGCGCAAATAATAAATCTTCCTTCGTAGGAACATACTCTTTTAGATCCCATCTATTTTCTATATCTGGTGCATAAAGAGCATATTGAAATTCATGGTCGATGAAATAGAAAGACACCTCATAATCAAAGTTAATAAAAGGCTGTACTAAAGTATCTTTTTTATTTGGGTTCACTTTTATGGACAATTCATTTTTGAAGACAATTTCCATCCCGATGGAATCAGCCCCATCTTTTGGTTTTAAAATATAGTTTTCTACATTAGGGAGTTTATCTAAAGAATGGAGTGTATCAATCGTTGGAATAACAGGAAATTTGGCATCTGTTAGCTCGATTAAGTATTCTTTTCCATTCATATCGGCCTTTCCATCAAATGAATTATATGTTTTCAAACAATTTGAAACTACTCGATTTCGGAATGTAAGATATTTATCCTTATAATTCGCTACTGGTCCAGCATTTCGAAATACAATTAAGTCAAAATCTTTTTCAAATGTTTCAACGTCTTCTGGATGACAAATTAGCAACTGAAAATTTTCTCTAAGCTTTGAAGTAAGGAATAAATCTTCCTCATAATATGCACGTCCTTTTGCTTCATAGTACAAGTCTGTTACGAATAACAGCTTCTTCATTGGATACTCACCTGCTGTTAATTAATTTAATTTGATTAGCAAAAAACTTCTGCTTGTAATAAAGGTGCCCCAGCTTCTAGAATAGTAGATTAGCACCTCGATTGCTTAATAAGATGTATTACTCTGTCTATTGAGTTCATCTATACGTTAAAAGTATTTCAATTTGCTGCTAAAGATCACCCAGTTGTTCCTCAAGCCCTTAGACCTCAAAAGATATGTAGATTATTATTATAAAGCAAATTATTTTTATGAGTAGATCCTCTTATAGCTGAATTCTTTTATTTTAATCAGTGGATAGAGCCATTTCTTTTTTATTTAGTAATATTCCCGTTACAGCAAATGCACATACTGCCAGCACTACTAACATAATAAAGACTGTGTGCAAACTTGACTCTAATGCATGCCCTTTTAACTCATCACTTAACCATAAGCCTGAAATGGCAATTCCAATTGCTTGTCCTAAATTCCTTAATAAATTATTCGATCCCATTGCCGCTCCACGCATATTCCAATCTACTGATGATTGAACTGCAACTGTGAATGCTGTAAAGGCTAGCCCAAAACCCAGCCCCAAAATAGCCGTGACGACCATCATCCATGCCACCGTTGTATCAGTCCGAAAAAATACTAAGCCGATGCATCCAATGATAATGACTGCAATACCTATCAATGTAATATGAGCAATTGGTTTCCTGCTCATCCATCTCCCCGAAAAAACTGCTCCAAGTGGCCATGTAAGTGACATTGGCAACATGGCTATCCCGGAAAAGGTCGCATTCAAATTCGTTACGCCCTGAACCCATAATGGAATATAAAACGTAACGGTTACAAGGATGAAGCCTAATAAAAACCCAGCAATATTTGATATTGTAATAAAGCTATTTTTAAATAGAGAAAGTGGCAACATTGGCTCTTTCCCCTTAGCCTCAATCCAAATAAATAAACAAAGTCCCACGAGTGCTACAATAAATAATATAGAAATATTACCTGTAACCTGTTTATATTCTTTTAATAATGTTAATGCATATAAAAAGGCGGTCATACAAATTGCAAACGTCAAAATACCACCATAATCAATAATTTGCTTTTTCTTTTCTATTTGCTCATGCAAAGATGTCCATAAAAAAATTAATGAAATAATCCCGAAAGGAATATTCATAAAAAAGATCCAATGCCAAGAAATCGTGTCAACTATAAATCCACCAGCAAGCGGACCAATGATCCCCGCAATTCCCCATACACTGCTAATCCATCCTTGCATTTTTGCACGCATTTTAAATTCAAAAACATCTCCAATAATTGTAAATGGTATTGTTGCTAATGCTCCTCCGCCGATTCCTTGAATTAGGCGGAATAAAACGAGCTGTTCCATCGTTTGTGAAAGCCCCGAAAGTACGGATCCTACTAAAAATACGATCGTACCTATCGTAAACATCAGCTTTCTTCCATATAAATCTGCCATTTTCCCAAAAACAGGGGTACTAATTACGACGGCTAATAAGTATACAGAAATTACCCAAGTATATAAGTGACTGCCACCCAAATCTCCAACGATTTTTGGCATGGCTGTACTTACGATCGTTCCTTCTATTGCAGTTAGAAACGTTGAAATTAATAATGCGATGACAACGAACTTTCTATTTGTCTCTCTTTTCAATTTTTACTCCCCTTCGAATCGATTATGAATGATGTTCATATTAAGTATTGGCAACATGCATGTCATTCTTCCAATCAACATCTATAATATTCCTTTCCATTTTAGTAAATAAAATATTGATTGTGTATCTATCTATTAACCTTGATTATCGTGAAGATGAATATTAGAAAGTTTAAGTTGTTTTAAGTTTGTGCTAATAGAAGATTTATAGTCTTATCTACCCTACAATCCGATCAGCCAAGCGTTTCCATCTGCCACTATGATATTCAAAAAAAGACGGGATTAATCCAAGCGCCCATCCGATTGGCCCTGCATACCATACACCAATATAGCCAAACATCATCCCAAGTAATAAGGAGAGCCCTACCTTAGATATTAACTCAACAACACTTGATATTAATGGAATAGTGACAACGCCCATCCCACGCAATGTATTGTTGTAAAGCCATATAAGTCCTAAAAAAGGGAAGAAGCAGGCACTGATAAGCAAGAATTCTCCGGACATTTCTACTATTGTTTCAAGATGGGAATCTTGATCAGAAATAAACCATCTTATAATTACATCTCCAAACAGGAAGATCAATATCGAAGAAAAAATACTTAGACCAACCGTAATAAGTGCAACCTTTTTAAAAGCATCTTGTATCCGTGCCGGCTTCTTAGCACCTAGATTTTGTGCGGCAAAGGTGGCAAATGCTTGGGCAATATTAAGATAGGCAAGAGTAGCAAACTGTTGCACTCTCAAACTAGTTGTATAAGCTGCAACTGCATTCGTTCCATAAGCGTTCACAACTCCTGTGACGGCCATTTCACCAATAGATATTAACAAACTTTGTAACCCCATGGGCACGCCAATTTTAGAAATCAATCCGATATTTCCCCAATGCAAGCCCCATTCTGAACGTGATACGCGAAAAATATGAAACTTTTTGTATATATAAATTACACAAAGTACAGCAGAAATAACCTGGGCTATCACTGTTGCTATTGCTACACCCATTACTGCCATATCGAAAACGATTACAAATAGTAAATCTAATAATACGTTTAGAATAGAAGAAAGAATTAAAAAGTATAAAGGCGTTCTACTATCACCAACTGCCCGAAGAACTGCAGCAGCACCGTTATAAATAAGTAATCCCACACTACCACCAACACAAATTTGAATGTATAGAGTGGCATCGTTGATAATGTCAGGTGGCGTTTTCAATAATTCCATAAGCGATCTAGCTCCAAATATCCCCACAAAACACAATACAATTATGCATAGCATTGTGATGTAAATAGAACTGACCATTGTTTTTCGGACCATTTCTTCATTTTTAGCACCAAAGTACTGGGACATCACAATAGAAAAAGCATTTGTAAGCCCCAAAGTAAGAGAAAGTATAAAAAATAAAGTGGAACCTGTAGCACCTACAGCAGCAAGAGCACGAGATCCTACAAAGTTTCCTACAATCAAGGTGTCCGCCACATTATAAAACTGTTGAAACACTCCGCCGATCAACATTGGCATTGTAAACGCAAATATTAGTTTAAGCGGGCGGCCCTCTGTCATGTCTTTTATCACCAGGCCATGCTCCTCTCTAAGATGGGATATCTTTGTAATTTTACACGAAAATTTGAGTTTTAACATCAGAATTATCCCAAAACTAGCCGAACTATTAAAAATATTCTTATACTACTCTCCTACCTAGTCTGTTTAAAAGGAATGTATCTATTTTTTAACCAAGTTTATTGTTGGTAAATGTTTTGAATTAAAGGTTGGTTGCATTAATACTAATAATCTTATGTAAGGAAAAATAGAAAGAGTATATTTTGAATAAAGACTGATCAAAACATACTCTTATATTATTCAATCGGTTTATTCACATATAAAAAATTGATCATTTTCGTGTCCATTTTGCAATAACATCTGTTAAAGAGAAATCCGTTAATCATCAAACTCCATATGTGCTTTTTCTTGTTTATAATATTCCAGTCTATCTTCTAAAGTACCCGTATGAAATTCAAACTTATGACCATCTGGGTCAATAAAGTAAATTGACTTTTTATCTCTTTTGTCTCTTTGACGTCCCAATAGGATGTTTACGTTCAATTGCTTTAATTTCTCATACATATAATCAAATTCTGTCTCTTCAATTGAAAAAGCTATATGTGTGTATGATTGGCTTATTTCATTACGAGGAATATCTTTTTCTTCATTAAGAGCAAGCCACATACCATCTAAATCAAAATAAGCAGTAGTTCTACCTTTAACTAACAACTTTGCATCAAACACATTTTTATAAAACTCAATAGAGTTCTCTAAATTAGACACAGAAAATAAAAAATGATTTAAACCTTTTACAGACACCGTATCACCTCAATTATATACAGGTATAACAAATTCTTAATGGTCCCGGTTCACAATATACTTTAATAATTGCTTCAGAAAAGTGGTATTGCGTGGCACCTCTTGCAACGCTTCTATCGCAAGGCAGTAATGTTCCCACATCTCTTTTCTGGCGCCAACAACTCCAAGGATTGACACAAATGTCGAATTGTTGTTTTCAGCATCTTTTCCAATCGATTTTCCGAGTAAGATCAAATCTCCTTCAACATCAAGCAAGTCATCTTTAATCTGAAAAGCAATGCCGGCATGATAGGCGAACTTTTTTAAAGCTTCCATTTCTAAATCCTTCGCATGGGCGAGAATTGCAGGCATTATGAGGGATGCCTCGAATGCTAACCCAGTTTTATAAAAGCTCATCATATTCAATTGTTCCAGTGTCAATTGTTGCCCTTTGGAATCCAAATCCATCGCCTGTCCCATACACATATCCCCTGTCACCTTGGCTGAGTATTGAACCAAGTTAAGCACAGTTTTCGAATCAAACTGGTCAAGAGATGCTTGTTCCCAGATTGCCTTCTGAGTCAGAAAGAGGCCGGTTAATTCTGCTATAGCAGTGTTATACACCTGATGTAGAGTTGGACGCCCCCTACGAATGGACGCATTATCCTGGGATGGTAGATCATCAAAGATTAGGGATGCCGTATGCATATATTCTAATGATTTCAAAAGTGGTACGATTGCTGAACTTTTTATTCCATATTCGTTAACGCCCATAACCCAAGTAACTATTGGCCGGATTCGCTTTCCGTCACCTTCCAAACTGTAATTTGCCGCATCAATCAATGGCTCTTCCATCAAAGAATCATTCTCGATTTTAGGGATTATTAAGATGTTGTTGATCTTATTACGTACGGTTTCGACCGTATTTAAAAAGTCTTCCTGCTCCTTCCGTTCATTTTTTAGAATGGTAATCATATGGTCTCGGAGCAGTTTATCAAAAAAATCGACATCATCCGCTTTCCGAACTACATTTTGGATGACTTTATTGAATTTTGGATTTCCAGAAGCAAATAGCTCCATAACTTCGTTATATTTTTTAGTTCCCATTCGTTCTTTAAACCGTTTCAATCCGTTTATTGCTCGATCCAGAATCAACTCGCAGGATTTGGCATCTGAATGATATACGTTATGGATCAAATTGGAAATGACCGTCCAATATAATTCAAAAGGATTTATAAGATCCGGGCGTTTATCATGATATTTCATATAGTAGGTATAGGGCGTTACCGCACCATTCTTCATGTCATCAAACATATCTGCAAAATCATCAGCCAACTGGTTATAAATACCGTAGAAGAATGTTCTGTTGTCAAATCCTTCATCCCCTGAAGCACTTATTACTGAACGGACAATCAATCGTGAAGAAGAGGATTTTAAAATGACGGGTATATAAAGCTCTTCATTGGTGTAATTCGCATTGGATAGATCCTTCTTACGGTCTACTTCCTGTGAATTAAAAAATACATAACATTGCTCAGCAAACTTTTTCCTCGTCTCTTGTCGCTGATGTGCATTAATATACTCAAAGGCATCTCGAAGTTCTGAATGAATATATTGGATCAGATCCATGTTATTTCCAGTCCACTCACCCAATTCCGGTACAGTTCCTGTGATAAGCGTGGTACGTATTAAATCGGAATATTGCTTTTCCTCTTTAGCGGATAAGATTTTGGCATCTAGAAGATCGTCAATAAAGGGATATGTCAAACCATAGGAATACCCAAGCCTAATAGCTTCATCAAGTTTTTGAGCACGTTCTTCAGCAGATATCTCATCGTTCATCTCTTCAACCTCGTGCATGATTACCCCGGCAATGACTTTGATTAGTTTTCGTTGGGCTTGCTCAGCATCCATCCCTTTTGGAATATTGGAGGATACAGTCTTTAGTTTGTTTATCACCCAGATCATGGTGGATTCAATACCTTCCTTCTGGGCTATCCGGTATAACCCAGCCATACTGATCGTTTCAGTTCTGTCACCTCGGTCTGCTGCCGTGGAATGAATCAGATGTTTTTTTAAACTGTCAACCATTCGTCCAACCCTGATCTGTGTGTCAGTTGAGTTCAGGGCTTTACCTAAATCACGCATGTAAATATAGGAGACGCTTCGATCTAGGTAATTATCTAGTTTGCCTGCGTAATCCAACCATCGAATATAATTGTAATACTCTTGCGAATCAGGGGTTCTTTTTCCACGCGAAAAAAGAGATAATAATGAATGATGAATATGGTTGTATTTCCATAATTTTATATCTTTTGTTAAAGTAGGAACATAGGTCTTGTCTATAACTTGCACATAAAGGGATTGAAAATACTGAGCAGCCTTCTGCTCAGCAAGCCGATAGCATGCATCGGCATTTTTTATTAGCTCTTCATCCATATTATATATACCTCTACTTCATGTTTTCTAATATATGTGGTCAAGTTCCTTGTCCCACCATTACTTCTTAACAATAACATATATGAATTCTTCGCGAATTATTCATTTTATGATTCTCATATATTTTCTATAAAACTCATTCAGGAACATCATTTCATCCATTAGATTATGTACAATCGTAATAGGATCAATAATATTTATTCCTTCTGCTGTTTGTATTTCCTTTTTAAAAATAAACCTATTACCATATTTCCCCTTGTTCTAAAAAACTTAATCTACATAAATAGATAAAGAAAACCCATTCGAACGTTGTGTGCCAACGAAAGAAGGGGCTTCACTTTTTATTGTTCAATTAAAAGGTTTAATAAAAATTATTGGCAAGACCGATCATAACTGGTCGAATGAAGTGAATCCGTACGAAGATACGAGTAATTCCAATTTGCGAAATGTACGTCTGACGTCTTATTCATTAAGCAATCATGGGAGAACATAGAATTCGCATCACGCTTAATCTTCTCTTCATTGTTATTAAGAATCGCTATTTGCACACTTTTTAAATGTCCAGGGTCCCTGATTATCTAGAGTTACGTTTTTAGGATTGACCTTATGCAACGATTAATAAGTTAATGTTGTCACTTACTGAATCATCTACTTCTAATATAATCCAGCTTATAAATAGAATCTACTTTTTCTAAAACACTCTGACTTTTTTGTATAAATTTTATAGGAGTAATTTTTCCCTTGTTGAGGAAGACGCCCGTTTTACCTTTAAATTCTCCGAATGCTGCCTCATATAGACGTGCTGCCCCCGTGCTTGGAGGGGAAAAGAATAAATTCTGAATGGGAATCATAAATATAGGCATGCCTGAACTTCCGCTCATTGGAGTTTTATTTGGTCCTGGGCAAACACTCCTTATTTCGATACCTTCTGCAAAATCTGTCTGTGATGCTGCTTGCGTCCATAGAGAAAGAGCTAGTTTAGAAGTTGCATACCCGCCAAGTAATTTTTTGAATTTGGTCGGTTTCTCCAGCGTCTCTAGTTCAAATTGTTTCACCATCAGCAAAGTATTGGAAGAAGTATTGACAATTGTTTTCATCCCTCCGTTTAACAGTAGTTCTCTTAATTCCATAAAGATGATATAAGGAACTACAGCATGTATCTCAAATTGCATTTCCCGTCCCTGGCTGGAGTATGTTATCTTCTCAGGCATAACACCTGCATTATTAAAAATCAAATCTATTCGTTCTTCGCTCGATTTGATATCCTTCAGCGCTGCTTTCAAACTTTTGAAGTCGCTTAAATCCGCTTTATAGACTCGAAGGTTATTAGTCTCTAGAGATTCTTGAATAAGACTATCGCCACTCTGAAATTCAGATCGAATTAAAGCGATTACTTGCATTCCTTCAGAAAGCAATCGTTTTGTTAATTCGAAACCAACTCCAGACTTTGCGCCTGTAACAAGAGCTATCGTATTTTGCTTTTTAGAATGCATTTAGCATGCCTCCATGTTTTATTTGGTGTAAGGTACTTTCCCGAAGTTTTCATTATTTTCTAATTTATAATTAATGAGTTCCAAAACTTTTTGCATTTCTTTGATTTAAACTTCGACTTTTTTCTTGTGACTTTGCAGAAGACCTTTTAAATTATCATCCAATTGAACGTTTACATCATATGGAAGAGACAAAAATGGCTTTATCTCGTCTAGTGTCATTCCTGTCTTTTTCAAACATGTAATTAAAAGCATGATGTCTTTATCAGTTAAGCCATAGTACCGATGCCCATTATCTTTTCGTTTGGCTTGTGGGAGAAGTCGAATTTTCTCATAGTAGCGAATAGTATCCTCACTCAAACCGCTTATCTGCGACATTTCTTTTATTGTGAACGTATCACTCACCTTAGCATCTCTTCCTCTCAGGTCGGCTGAACTTCATTCTATAACCTCGAGCTGACTCCAAGTCAAGGGTGAAATCTCTAACTATTTCATTACACGAATAATATTAATTCATTTATCAATTATATAAGTAAGGATAAAAAGTGCATTCTAACAAAGAATTTGCCGCTGAAACTGTCCTTTAATTTTATGGGTCTTGATGCGGATGTAATACCATTTAGTTCTGGTGCTTAATAGGAAAACAGCCAGCCTCAAATGAAGTGACCCCTAAAAGTTAGACACGTTATTTCATTAGGCGGCTTGTAAGGTATGAGTCCGGTATTGCACCGGGCTCATACCTTTTAATTTTGCCTTGATTCGTTTGTTGTTATAGTAATTTATATATTTTTCTAACTCTACTTTAAAATGCTCTACGCTTTTAAATTCCTTGAAATAGAGGAACTCCGATTTCATGATTCCAAAAAAATTCTCCATCACAGAATTATCATAACAGTTTCCTTTTCGTGACATGCTTTGTGTAATCCCGCGTTCTTTTAAGGCATAACGATATTGCTTCATTTTGGTAATGCCAGCCTTGATCCGAATGTATCAGGAGTTCGTCTTCTTCAGACAAGCGGTTAAAAGCCATGTCTAACATCTCTGAAACAAGGGAATAAGTTGGTCTGGAACCGATTGTATAGGTAATAATTTCGCCGTTAAATAAGTCTAAAACAGGCGAAAGATAGAGCTTTTCCCCAAATAATTTAAACTCCGTTATATCCGTCACCCATTTCTCATTTGGCTTTTCGGCTGTAAATTGGCGGTTCAAAATATTGGGAGCAATCTTGCCAACCGCTCCTTAGTATGAGCGATATTTTTTAATGCGCACCTGGCATTTCAAGCCCAATTCCTTCATAATCCGCTGTACTTTTTTATGGTTCACTTGCTGTCCACGGTTCGCTAACTCATCACGAATACGATGATAGCCATAGCGTCCTTCATGTTCGTCATAGATCGCTTTAATTGTCACTTTTAAATCGGTATCTGGATCAGGACGATTCATTCTTTCCACTAAATCGTAGTACGTACTGCGTGGAATCCCAGCCAGTTTAACTAATGATTTCACCGTAAACTCATGCCCTAATTCAAAGACTACTTGTGCTTTGTCTTGTTTGGTGATTTTTCCTTGTTTTGAACTAAGGCATTCAACTTTTTTAAATACGCATTTTCCATACGTAAATGCTCTAATTCTGCCTGTAGAGATTCTACCGATCCTTCAGCTAGTGCGGCTTTCTTGCTTTGTTTCTGATGGTCTTTTTTCATGGATGGACGCCCCTTTTTCTTTTGATTTAGGGCGCCGATTCCGACTGTGCACAGTTGCATTCGCCATTTTCTAATGAGCGCAGGCGAAGAATTGTTAAAAATGACTGCAGCATCATTTGGAGACGTCCCATGTTCGTTCAGATAATTAAGTACGTCTAGTTTAAACTGCAAAGTGTAAGATGTATAGTTTTTTCAAATGCTTTTACACCGTGATAATCAAATTGTTTTATCCACATACGAACGATTTCATGATTCGCTCCTAAAGATCTAGCGAAATCCCTTACACTTTCAAAATCATTTTGATACTTAATTACAGCCTCTAATTTTTGTTCTAAATTAAATTTTGTCATAAAAAAACTACACCTCCAATTGTTAGAGTGTGTCTAACAATTGGGGTGCAGTTCAATAGAAAGTGGCTGTTTTTCTTTTGCATCATTCACTTATTAACGCATTTACTGCCATAAAAATATGAATCTATTATTTGGCCTTCATAAAAGTGTTTATTTGTAGTACATAGCATTCATTTCGCTTTGGTTCATGTTTTCTATTATTATTTGGTAACACTTAGCCAATGATCAGGAGTATTTAAATAATAAGGTAATTTAGTATATTGATTCCCTTTAGCTGAATTAGCTTGGAATTGTGTTAAGAATATACAATCAGTTAGATCCGCATTACTTAAATCTGTATCCCTTAAGTCTGCACCGATAAAATCCACTTTTCTTAAATCTGTATTACTTAAGTTAGCTGCAATTAAAAGTGCTCCTCTAAAATTTGCTCCTTTTAGATCAGCACCTTTTAAGTTTGCTCCTAAATAGTCTAGTCCTTTTTTAATCTTTCTTTTTGTATTCATTTGAACAAAGTCTTTACGAACTAAATCGCTTGTCGTGACTAATAAATCGTTAACAGTTTCTCGATGAGAAGGTATGTCTAAGCTTAAAATTTCCTCTGATGTTCTGTTTGTCATTTGTACTGTTTCGTCATAAGCGTTTTTTAATTCTTTTTGAAATGGCTTCGTTTCTGTTAGCCCTAAGGCTTGGGTGAGATACCAGAGCATTTCATGTAACTGTTGAACAATGGGGAATACCGCAAACATCTCACTTGACTTTTCCATGTTATTTCGCCAATCATTACCTTTATATATACTCTGCGAAACATGTTGCCCAGCTCCAAAACATTCATAGGAGACACATCCGCGAAAGCCCTTATCGCTTAATTTGTCATGTATGCTGCAGCGGTTATCAATGCATAAATTACGACAAGGCTCCCCACCGTCTTTATTGAAAGCAAAATCTGCTGATTTGGCATAAGGTAAAGCAACACAACACAGGGCAAAACAATTTTTGCAATCAGGCTTTAAATATATATCCATAAAAGACACTTCCTCGACTATATTTCAGTTTCCTAAAAACATAGACATCCACGGGCTGATATCTACCTTGTTCCACGATTTAAAATCTTTAGCACACAAAACGAACAGAGCTTTTTTGCGAATCTCGCCATGACACTTACACACTGATTCTAATTTATTCTTATTTTACACACATTCCTAAACTGGTTTGCCCAATTAATGCAATAATAATTTCAATTGATTACTTTCCTGTCATAATGTTTTACCACACCATGGGCAAAAAATCATCCCAATACTGGAAGAACCACCGTCATGAATTACCAAACCATAGTCATTATCTTTTTCATCAAATATGATTATTTTATCCGGGCATTCAAATGGGCTTTCATGTATCTCGCACTTAAAATTTGCATGATAAGACATATTTTCACAACAATGTATTTTCATAAATTATCTCTCCACTATAGCTCATTCTTATGAATACTCAGTATCCGTTATTGAACTTAATCCGCTCAATTAATAGCTTGAACACATCTTCCCAACCCCCTACATACAGATGTTTTCCTGTAAAACTCTCCGTATTTAAATACATTTGCTTATTCATGTACTTCACCCAATTGGTAGTTCAGTAGTTAGCACCATTTTTCATTTGTGCATAAACACTAGCACTGGTAGATGGCATAAATTTTATTTTATAATTACCGCCAATTTCTCGTTTAACTTTTTCAGTTAATATGACTCCCGATTTGTTAAATTCCTGTTCAAGGTCAAGTCCTTTAGGTATCAATCGATCTTTTTCCCAATCTATCCATTCTCCATAATTCATTGCCCAAGACAACAATTCCTCAGCTAATTCACCTGATATCGGAACATTATCTATGTCGAGATTGCAATCGCATTTATTGCACCAAAATGGATCTGCTCCAACATCTCCTTCTATTTTTAATTCAGTTGTTCCCCCACTTTCACAAAAACAGTTCATGCTTATCCCCCTTATATCTATCTCTTCGGCTAGGCTAATTCACCTTGCCTACTTATTCTACTTTTGCTATTTTCAAACTTGGGACTTGTTCAAGTAAGCTTCTATAATATTCGGATCGAATAGAAAAACCGCCAAATTCTTCATGGGTCGTACAAGAAAACCAAGCAAAATTATTTTTCATAAACGTTAAGTCTTCGGGCAATTTTGGAGCTACCCAATCGTATAGCGTTTTTGCTGATTGTTGTAGCAGCCTACAAGTATTTAGATTTGCCTCTATTACATACACCGTTGCAGCTGGTCCTTCTGTTTCTGTATTTGCCCACTTTTTTGTTTGATAGGTTTCAATAGTGTAAGGTTCAAATTTCGCCAAAATCTCTTGATCGTATCTCAACTCTTTTCTTGTCACAAAATAAAACATGTCCGAATAATTACATAAAATTTTTATTAACTGACGATACGTTTCACCTGTAGGATTTTCAACTAAATCCCAATATTCCATTTCATCACCTCAAAAACTTCATCAAATAATTCTATCCCAATTCAAAACCAAACAATTAAACAGAAATTCTACCATTCGCCTACCCTTTAATAAAATCCTTTAAAGAGGAAGCAACCCACTTTCGACTATCCGATTCATGATCCCAGACAAAAATATCCTCTCTCTGAATACTCCCATTTAATATTGGAAACCCGAATAAATCACCATTTCCCGCATCAGAAAAAAAGAGTAAATGATCAAACGGCATGTATATATCTTTATACTTGGCGAAATTTCTGAAAAACAAGTTGTCCTTGACGATTTGATTGGTTGACCAAATTAGTGGACTATTATACTCGTCAAACACCCCATTCGTTTCATTTAATAAACCTAACAAATCGGCTGGTAATTCTACATATAGCTTCTCTTTTATTTGGCTAATATCGGATTTTGCAGGCGCTTTAAAATGATAACCAGATGTGACCGATTGGATATAACCCTTCCACATAGATGGTAAATCTCCTTTCCTGCTAATCTATATCCTGCGTTATAGTTAGATAAAGAAATCCTTCATACTGTACGTTCTTATCGACTGATATGTTTCATATTAATTTAAAAAAACTCGCTCCTGATTTCGTATTAAAGCAAAAAAAATAACCATAGCCGAGGAAGTTATTCTCGTACTTATGGTTATTTTTCATACAGAGGAAGTCACTCGTACTTTCCCATCCTTAATATTCTGAACTGAGTACTCGTCGTCTTAGTCTTCCTCGATAATGTTGCGAATTGCATTCATTATTCCATTTCTTAGTCCTTATTGGCTTCCTTCGGATTAATATGATTTTATTTTTGAAAGTAATATCTAAATCCTACGAAAATCGTTCCATAAGCAATACCTATCTAATCAGTTTGAAAAATGAAATGAATATATTGACCGATTGATCGATTTCTTTTAAGTAACGGCGGAAATCCTGGGTACCAGGTTCTGAATTCAACAAGAACCTGGTACCTTAGCAGTAAAACCTAAAATAATGAATTTACTTATGAACCCACAATTTTGTTTATTTTATCCTCTATATCTTATAGTTAATCCTTTTAAGAAATTCCGAGCGTATTTATCTCCGCACTTTTTATAGTTCTTATGCCCTTCTTTTCTTAATAAAGCGCCTAATTCCCCTTTGGTGATAATGACCCCTGCATTTTCTAATATATCAAGCATATCCTCGCTTGTTAAAGTCAGGGCTATTTTCAATTTCTTTAAAAGGATGTTATTCACACTTTCATTATTCTTTGTTGACAGTTCTGGTCTTTCAAGTTGTCCCGGTTTTGGATCTTGCTTTCCTCTTTTAAAAGTAATAAAGCCATTTAAAAATGACTCTAACGTAATATTATTGCATTTTATTATCTCTTCACTTTCAGCTATATCCCCATCATTGTCAGCTTCATTATCGTAATTGTCATTTGATTTTGTAAGCATCTTTAGCACTTCTTCTTTTGTTACTTCAATACCACCAAGTTTAAATATTTCTACCATATCCGTATTTTTTATATCTAGAGCATATCTTAATCTAATTAATATATCAGTATTTTCCATATATAAACCTCCAATAACATTGCCTATTTGTACAGTAGCTTCTACATTATTATATACCTTTAAACCATATGACAAAGAATTCTTTCATAAACTCGAATAGATTGAAATAAAAGACGAAGGGAGTCCGAGAGTTATTACACACCTTTTACAAAGTAAACTCCTCCACTTTTCCGTCCCAAAAGCTTTACCTAATTGAAGTAAAGGGCCTGTTCGTTAGTAATCTCATTCATTTATTTATCAAAATTCTTTACGCCACTCATCATCCTCTAATATTACACCATTTTCAGCTGCATAACCCGCAATAACAGTACCCATTTGTAGTTTATCTTCCTATTTTAGAAAAGATATGAATCCATTACCCAATGCAAGAACAAAGGAAGGTAGCCAAAATAGCTGCGTTCCTTTGTATTTTTTGTCTTTTGTCATTACATTTGCGTTCGATTGACTCACGTACAGGAACATGGCAGCAATATCGACCCTAAAAAAAGTCATATGTATTATAAACGGGGTAAATTGCCAAAAGAAGCGTTGACAATCGCTAATACCCTTATTAAGTATAGAAGGAAGTGAAATGGTGCCTGTCACTCTTCGGGTTTTGTCGAATAATCAAGAGTTCATTCGATTATTTTCGAGTGGTGACACAGGCACTAAAAACAAAAACAAGACAGGAATTTAATCATCCTGTCTCATTTCTTTCAAAAAAAATGATACTGCTGGGCCCTACTTCATGTTTTGCACACATTTTATAATATTAAATAGTTCATATGCGCTAGAATCTAGAGGCCTAACAAGACGGTTTAATTTCTTCCGCCTCGAGCATTTGATTTACCTTTACCTTTTTGTTGTTCTTTTGGTCTTTTAGCTTCACCATTTCTGTTTTCTTTGTGCGCTTCTGAGTCTTTAACCATGTTATTCCCTCCACTTACGTATAGTAATTACACATCTTAAACATTGTTGTTACACACTGATTAGATATTGGTGATATATTATAAAAATGCTAGGAGATAATCTCCTTTGGCTTTACCAATGTTTAATATATCAACAATAACCAGTATTATAATAACCGGAATATGTTATATTATTCAGTGATAACCACCGCTAGGCTATAATAACGATATTTACTCCTCCAGCTTCATAAACATATGGAAAAGAAAGTGGTAAATCCTTTTTATACGATTCACCACTTTCAAATGGATATTCATTTTCATCTGTATGATATTCAGGAATTGTCCTTCATGTTGCAATGAAATAATGACTTGTCATCCCTTTCAATCCTTTCTACAGAAACATTATCAATTGATACAAGCTCTTTTCTTGTTGCATTTATAGATCTTTCGCCACTATGATATATCCTTCTTCAACTATTTTGATTTCTTACCTATATAATATTCGAAAAATGACATCCCAAAAGAGCCGCCAAAAGCGACGGAAAAAGATGTTAATACATTCAAATTAGGTTTTAAAATAGCACTCCCAAATAAATTTATTGTGAAAAAAAATAGGAAATATACCAAAAACTTAATGAAAAATCGTTTCAATTAAACTACTCCCATTTCTTTTTGTTTTTTAAAAAAATCTCTTTTTCTATCCCATCTTCTTAAAGCAATTCCAAACTCAAGCAGGGCAAGGGAGGGCTCCAAGAAAAACCACTTATCATTTACCAGAATTCCGCTAAATAAGGTGAAACAAAATCCTCAACAAATAAACCAGATTGTGAAACAGCATCAATGGCTTTCACACAGTCTTTACTCGCACCAATGTACATATAATAATCGTTTCCAAAATGAACAAAGAATTCCTTTTCAACACCCAATTTGCACCAAATAGCATTCTGTAACGTCATCTTGGCTAACTCAAGTACTTCCTGGGCAGTTATGGCTTTGCCAATCCAAAGTTTATTCGCATGTTGACTTTTAACCTCGTCTGACCACTGCTCTAAGGCATTTATATAAAGCACATTCAAGCCCATTTCGACCATAAAAGCACTAATGGCATTAAGGTATTTGTCCTCTGTCATTAGATCTTCATCTATACTAACGTTAGTCCCTACTTCTGAAAAACAAGTCCATTCCTCTTGGTTAAAATAACTGCCATCAGTATCTCTATATAATGGATCATATTTGGTTACTCTCCAAGAATACAATGATCTATCTCTCCTTTATATAAAACACTCCAACTTTTATTTAAACCGCTTTTCAATCTCATCACGGCAATATTCATCAACCCATCCTGCATATTTCTCATATAATGGGCGTATCGTCTCAATATCATTTGCAACCACCTCACAGCCTCTATCATCATAAATGTAAAAAATTACATTTTGATTAACATTAATAATAAATAAATCTGGATCGTATAAACGAAAAGGATTATGTAACCTCGGTTTTAATGATGGGAAGTCTTGATTACAAATGGCTTTTATTAGCAAAGGGTAGTGAATATCTTGTTTACTGCAATATAATGAAAACTGGGATGTACTATTCTCCTCCGCTTCTTCTTCATCATCAAACATATAGGGAAGAGTTTCTTGCTTTAAATGAAATCTTATATTTTTACTTTTTAAGTAATGACTATAAACCTTCATTTTCTTTTTACTTCTTCTTACATAACTTTTATGCTGATACATATTCGTTACCAAAATAATTTTATCTTCCTCAGAAATAATATCATTAAAAAGAGATAGCGCTTGATCATATACTAGATTGAAATACTCATCATTAAGTTCATCTGAACCACACTTAAATGGATAAAGTCCATTAGCTAGTTCGAAATGAATACCAATATTCCATTGATGATAAAGATTTGGCTTCAAAACAAGGCCAGGGAAAGTAGCATTGATATATTCTCTTAATTTCATTATTTATTGTCTCCAATCCATTGCGATCCCTTTAGTTAAATTAGTATTAGTCATCTGGCTTTTCGTTTAATACCCAAGAGATTCTGACCTCAAATTCTAATTGCGAAACTGGATGTGGGATCCAAACCTGATGCATGAAAAAATCTAGTTACACTGTTTCAATTATGAAACCAGAAGCGGCCTAAACTGAACCCAGTCAACTTCAATAGTTCTTAGAATCTGGCGCCTTTCGCTTAATAAAAACGAATGAGCTGTGTCGATATTTTGGATGTGAATTTTTATGATAGAAGAAGAGATTTCTACTTTCTTGAAATAGCCTTTTTAGCTATGTCTTTATCGTCAAATGGAATTGTTTTATCTTTAAGTATTTGATATGTTTCATGTCCTTTACCAGCTATAATAACAACATCATTTTTAGAAGCCACTTTAATAGCTTTATAAATAGCTTCTTCTCGATTAACTAATAATTCATATTGGAAAGAAGTAGACTTCCTTATTCCCTTTTCGATGTCATTCATAATCTTAATTGGATCTTCAGAACGTGGATTATCAGAAGTAACAAAAACAATATCACTATACCTGCTTGCAATATCACCCATTATTGGCCGTTTGGCTGTATCTCTATCTCCACCACAACCAAATATAGTAATTATCTTACCATTTGAAAAATCTTTAATTGACTTTAGTACATTTTCTAAAGCATCTGGTGTATGAGCATAATCTACTAAAACAAGAAAATCTTGACCTTCATCAACTATTTCCATCCTACCAGCGATACTTATTAGTTGAGATAAACTATTTTTAATACTTTCAAGTGGTATTCCTTCAATTAAAGATGATGTTATACCTGCTAATGCATTATAAATATTAAATTGTCCAACCAATTGAAGGTCTATTTCTATTTCACCTTTAAATGAAGTAAGCAAAAAACTTATTCCTTTTGATGTCATGCTGATGTTTTTTGCAGAAACATCAGATTCATTGTTTATCCCATATGTAATTATCTCTGCTGAAGTTACTTTGCGAAAAAAATCAAAAGCTGGGTCATCTGCATTTAGGACAGCATATTTCCTTTCATTAGGGTAGAATGTATTACCAAGCCTCGAGAACAAAAGACTTTTTGTATTTCTATATTCATCGAAACTACCATGATAATCTAAATGGTCTTGAGTAAGGTTTGTAAATACAGCAGTTCTAAAGTTACAGCCTAATACTCGTTTCATGTCTAATCCTTGAGATGTAACTTCCATAACACAATAATCTGTGTTGCAATCCCTCATTTTTCGGAGATTTCTTTGCAATATTGGAGACTCCTGAGTATTAATATCGGTGGGGTATATTCTACTGTTAATTTTTATCCCGTTATTTCCCATCAATCCTGTTTTAAATCCATAGTCTGAAAAAATTTTATCAATTATGTAAGAAGTCGTGGTTTTACCGTTCGTTCCTGTAATCCCTATAAGTTTCATCCCATGTGATGGATAATTAAAAAAGTGTGATGAGATAACTGACATTGCATGTCTTGCATCTTTAACAAATATCTTTGGAACATCAATATTTACATCTCGTTCGACAATAAGCGCTGCTGCACCATTTTTAACCGCATCATCTGCGAAAAGATGTCTGTCCTTAAGAAATCCTTTAATTCCAGGTACACAAATGAATAAATTTCCCTTTTCTATTTTTCTTGAATCCATTTGTAAACCTGTAATTTCGACGTCAAAATTACCTACCGTACTCTTAACCGTAAAAAGTTCTGCAATCTCTTTTAGCTTCAAAATAGTTCACCTCTGCATAGTTTATTTGCATTCTTTATCTATATTAACGTTTTAATCCATATTCTTGTTCACCCAACCAGTCCGTATTACCTAGTTAAATAGTATGGCTACTCTTCTAACTTACAATCTCATAGTTACTTTAACAAAATATCCAATAAAATACGAAAACGCAAATAACTCAAAAGTTAGCTGATTATTCAGCTTGTCTTTTCACTTGGCTACCTCTAAAATCCATTATTCAATAGTACTCCGTTCTCTTTTCCATTTTCGATGCACAAAACAGCAAATCGCAATTAAATCAGCTTGGGAAACGTAAAAAAGAGTTTCAAGCCCTTCTATATTATATATCGGCTCCAAAGGGTCAGTTAGCTAAACATGAAACTTTCTCCTTTTAGGTATTTGATACAAAACTTTTCAACTATGAATGGAATCGCATTTGCTAGCTCCTTGTGTTCATCATTATTAATAGATAGAAATGCAAAATTGCGTATTATAGCCCATAAGAAAAATGCCTCTAATACTTCAGGATAATTTTTTTGTAGATTTCTTTCTTTTTGATAGAAAGTTATAAGTTTCTTTCGATTCTCTGGAATAAGGTGTAAACAAGTCTCAGCAATATCAAATAAATAAAACCCGAAACCACAGGAGGAAAAGTCAATAGCGAATGCTTGTCCTTGGCAAAAGATATAGTTACTCTCATGAAGGTCAGAATGAATGACGCCCCAAGTATCACAGCCTAAATGCTGTGATTTTATTATTGTTAATATTTTATCAGTAGTTTTCTTCATAATTTCATAATCATCTGTAGACATAACATTTATATACAATAATTGTTTTAATTGATTCAAGGAATATAGTAAATTTTCATCGTTGTAGTAAGGTCTTTCAAATGTTCCTGGCACATTCCAACGAACTGTATGTTCATGCAGAGTAACCATTAAATGAGCCAACTTTTCTAACTCCATGTCAGTTGGTTGTCTTTTTAATGTTTCTCCTTCTAGCCAATCTTGTAATGTCCAGTAAGAACTATTACCTGTATTTTCATTAATAATATTAGTCGTTAATTCATTGTTTTTATTTCTTATCGGTCTTTGAACCTTTAGGATTGTGTTTGTTTCTAATGATTCAAGCCATAGAAGCTCAGATACAATCATGTTTTTTGAATTACTTCCCATGTGAAGTTTAAGTAAAAACTTATTTTCATCCTTCGTATGGATACAATATGTAACATTATCACTTTTTCCTAAGTATGCTACTTTTTGTATATTTAAGCAGTAATATTTATTCAGTTCATCTTTAACTTTTTGAACACTTGGTATTTCACTATTCACTTGCTCTCCCCCTTAAAAACATTCCCAATTCCTATATCTTTTCGCCACTTTATTAGTGAATACCTTTTTTGTTCATTGCTAGCAATGAAGACAGGCATTAGGAAAATCACATTTATTTGTAACCAAACGCTAGAAGGAAGAGAACTGGAATACTTTAGTACCTGTTTATACAAATATTTAAATTACTAATAACAAAGAAAAATGAATTTCATCAAGAAAAAAACTAAGAAATCAAATAAATATAACAGGAAAAAGCACACCTTAAATCAAGGTGTGCTTCCTCCCCATAAGTGTCCATTAAGTATGGAAATTACGTTATTCCTTTGATCGCCATGACAAACTCATATAAGAAGTATCCGGCGAAACCGATTAAAATAACACCAGCGATTATAGATGTCCATTTGATCATTGTTTGACTCATTACTTTCCTTGTCACCGCAACAATTGTAAGTAGACCTAGATCATGGACGAGAATTCCGGCTAAAATACCAGCCCCGACGATTAAAAATTTTGTTGGTTGTGTCATATCATACGAATCAGAAAGGACAGCGCCAAAAACAGAAATCCAAAACACGAGATTTCCTGGCGAAATAGCTACCAGTAAACCATTACGATAGGAGCTTAAAAATGATTTGTTTGGCTTTTCACCGTCTAGAGTAATATCTTGATCCGAATTTTTTATAGAATCATAACCTAGAAATATTAAGAAACCCGCACCAATGAGCCACATTGGTATTTGAATATAAGGTAGTGCAAGTACAGAAGCCAGTCCCATATATAATGCAATAATTAATAGGAAATCAACCGTCATCCCACCTAATCCTACAGCCCAACCATGCATAAAGCCCTTTTTCAAACCTTGCTTCGTCATTTCAACTGTTACTGCCCCTACAGGTAATGCGATCGCAAGACCTACTAGCAGATAGGCGAAAAATAAACTCAACAAATTCACTTCTTTCAAAATTAATAGTTTCATATGTCTGTATATATATAATTTAGCATAAAAATACATATACTTGATGTAATTATGCAATAATAAACGTTGAAATTCAATACTTTTATGCATTTATACAAAGCCACAGCGGGAACAAGACATATCAAAGTGATAGGGATTGATGCAATAGATAAGTATATTTATCCCATTTCTTTGTGAATAAAGAATTGGATTTTTTCACGTTTAAAAAACGATAATAATTTTCACAAGTGTTTAATGACTTGAATTTAGGTAGAGATCCTAGCAATCTCAATAAAGTAAAATCCTATTGAGGCATAGGGTCCGTTTTAATAATCTTTCTCTTCTGGTATTCACTACCTAAGAAGTTCTTATTGATTCGATAAAATTAAAAAGGGAAACATTTCCCTCAAATTAAAACATTCTATTTTCGTATCAAAACAACGTATAATTTAACTTCGTCTAAAAAGGTTCACAAATATTTCACTTATGCAAAAAATTTCAGGCATATATAATTACATTTATTCGCTATACGAAAGGATGTTTTGATTTGCCAAGTAATAAAAAAGAAGGCATTATTTTCGGACTATTCATGTGTTTTGGAATGGTTCTTATTATGACAGTTTATAACACAGCTTTACACGGATTTTCAGCATTTACAGTAGGAAGTGCAGTGATTCAATTTGTCATCACATTTATCGTCGCTTTTATCGTTGAGTCATTCGTTGAGCCGAAAGCGCGGAAACTTGCCTTATCACTGCCCTATGATAAATCAAAAGAAATCAACTTTATTGTGGCGATTGCTTTTTGTATGGTCCCTATGATGGTTCTTATTATGTCAGTATATGGACTTGTTTTAACGGAGTTAATGGTAGGAATTGAAGGCTCTATTTTCACAGCTTACCTTAAAACAGTTGGTCTGAACTTTATCGTGGCGTTTCCATCTCAGTTACTAATTGTTGGACCAATCTCACGGAGGCTATTAACTAGATACGTTAAACCATCAACACAAAAGCCAGGATTGAACGTTTAAAAATAGCAAGCTACTTTTTCGTAGCTTGCTTGTTCTGTTCTAACGCATCAACCTAAAAATTTAGGAAATAAATGAACTTATTTATTATCTACAAGAAATTATTCTAAATTGTTTGCTGGGAAACTCCCGCTCCAACCATGTAAGCGACTTGTAGGGGCTCGTCTAGGCCCTTGTCCTCCAAAAAGATATGAAAGCCCTCCCTCAACCAAATGGAGGGTTTTATCTTCAGAGGGAACTGCCTCAATGAACTGTCTACTTCCATCAAGGTCGGTACCTACGTCCACAGTCCATGTACTGCTAAACTGCGTTTACATACGCAATATTAGCACCACCGCTTGTTGTTATCCATGGAAGATCCCCTTGTTAAATAAGTACATTCAGCAAGGCTTAGAACGCACTGACACAACATCACATAAAAAAACCTAAATATATCATCGACATTTGGTGATCCTGTTTATGCAATCCTCAGTTGCTTGTCTTTTTAATGTTTCTCCTTCTAGCCAAACTTGCAATGTCCTTTTATTCCAATTCTGTTTGTTTCATATAATATTCCATCGCTTGATTAAGCCATTTCTGTTCATCTTCTGTGAAGGGAGAAGGTGCCATATCTTCAAGTTCTTGAATATCCATTTCTTCCACATCAGCATCAGCTAGCTTTTCTACCAAATCCTCACCCAGAAACGCAAAAGACGCTTCTAGATATTTTTTAATCATTTCTTGTATTTTTGGATCCTCTACAGGTTTACCATATAATTGTTTTACTTCTTTAGTCAATTGAACAAAGGTTTGATCTAAAATGCTTTTTTCTTCTTCCGATTTCTTTGATAATCCTTCCACCACATCCATTAGCATGTGCCGTTCCATCCATTCCTTTTGCATATTTTCCGTATGCATATTATGGGTAAGGCTGAACAATATATTGCTATCCACTTCTCCTTCTTCCTCCAGTAACTTAATAATTCTACTAATAGCAGTCATTGATTGTTCGATTCGTTCTTTATCCTTTTCCAATGCTTGCAAATGGAGATTTAAAGTTTCATTCAAATCAACAGTAAAACTCGATTCATGTAATAGGTTAGTGATTTTATCTAGGCTATACCCGAGAAACTTTAGACTTATGATTTTCTGTAAGGTTACGATATCTTGATGATTATAAATGCGGTAACCTGACGTCGGGTGCTTTTCTGGCCGTAAAAGACCGATTTCATCATAGTAATGCAAAGTGCGAATAGATACTCCTGCCTTTTCAGAAAATTCTCCAATGGAATACATGTTATTCCCTTTCATCAACATTCCTCCTCAAAAAAAGTATAAGTTTATTATAAAACCTTACGTAACTAGAGGTGCAAGGCTTATTTTTTTAGCCCCAGTAATTTTCTGATAGATGTTTTCTACTCCAAACTGTGTAAGTGCATAACCAAAAAACAACTTTCATCGCCTGATAAAAGTTGTCTATAGCCCTATATTAGCAACGCCAAATTCCGCACACACATCAAAAAAGAATTATCTAATCTAGATATGTGTTTTTAGTTTGATTTTCCAACACAGAAACTGGTTCTCTCTTTAGAGTCAAAGAAAGTCGATCGTTATCCAGCCAAAGATGATGTGTAGTAGATTCTTAAACGACCACCTATACTAAAGTTAATCAGAGGATTTTATAACCCTTACAGAACGTACGTTTTTATTACGCAAGCTTTCTAGGCTAGAATCCTAACCAAGATTCATCTCCCCCTTACCATTGGGCTCCGACCGTTACATGCTTGAAGAGGGGGACTTCTTTTGGAAAAACGTTAAACCAATCTTTGATTTTTCCATATGTTTCTTCTTTCGTTATCTTTACTTTATCAGGTACTTGGAATTGGTAAAAAATCTCCAACATTTTAAATCCATTTTCATGCAATGCTTCCCCCATGCATTGAAAACATATAGAAATCTTTTTGGTCTGTTAAAATCCAACCATCGAAAAAGGAACTGGCATGAAATACGTCTAAAAACATATTACCAAATTGTACGATAAGTAGTGGACACTGTTCTAATAACTGGACATCTTCAATTGTTTTACCTATCAATAACTCTTTGACTGATTTCCATTCCCTTTGGTTTGATTGGATATCTGTTATACCCAATAATATTTCATCAGCATCTCGAATTCGCCAAGGACATTCAATAATAATAGCCCCTTTTTCAAATTCAATAATAAAGTTAGGCTCTGATTCGATAGTTATAACTTTTTGTCCAATAAATTCCTTAAAGGTAATTTTGCTTATTTTCATATGCCATAGCCTACGTGCATGCGTAACAATCATTTCATTAATCTCGTCCATTGTATAACTATAATGATTATCTCCGTACTGAAAATCATCAACGGCATCACTAACTTCTTGCCAATTCATTTGTTCCTCAAATAAGTCATATGCGATTGTACAATCATAAATCTCTTTCACAATCATCATAGTATTTTCAACCGGAGTTAACAGTTTTGAGTGAAGAAATTTTATATGATAGTTCACGCATTGTTCTTTAGAAGGGGCTTCTCTTTGTGCTGCTCTCATCGCATCAACAAACATCTTTTCAATTTCAAATATATTTAATTTCCCTTTCATACCCATACTGGCTAATTTTTTCATTTCAACTACATCCATATACAAATTATGCTTTGCCCACTCTACATAATCCGAAGCCTGTAAGGTTCCTGTATATCTTTTGTAATACAATTCTAATAGTTCTATAGGAATCACTCTCTCAAACAGTTTTATTACAACAACGATTAAATATTCTAAGATCGTTACACAACTTTTTTCCTTCATCTTGAAGTCAAAGTCTATTTTGTAAATGAGTGGGAAATATAAAAGTTATATCCCACATCCTTAACAGTCCTTTCTTCTTGATTTGTATAACCCGATATTTCTTTTCCAATCATTGCAAAATCAAAGGGGGAAGAAATACGAAAAGTCATTTCGGCCTACTCTTTATACACATTATCGATTGTATATAACCATGGGTCTAATTCCTAAGTTAGGGGATATTTAAAAGGATGTTTCTTATTAAAGTTTGCTAGTGATACTGCAATCTATAAAGCTTAATATGTAAATCTATTCAGAATGCACTCTATTGCCGGCAAAAATAAGGCCCATACCATCCCGTTTCATGCGTTCTTACATAAGTCCAATTAAATTCTTTATCTACAACGTATATATCTTCTTCACTTATTAGGTCGTCAGCTGTAAGTGCTGTAGCATTTTCAAGAATGAACGCTTCATCGGAATGTTGATAAAAAACATAACAGGATTTCTTTGGTTTTCTGTTTAATGCAATATCCGCTTGTTCCTCTTGTAGACAATCTCTTCTTTCATAGCTAAATATATGCCATAAGTAACCACATGCTCCGTCATCGTCATAAAGGTAAATAGATTTCTTTTCTTTATCACTAAGATTGTTGGCGAAATTGTCCTCCCATTTCTTACGCAAATACTTTCCCCATTTGGGTATTTCAATTACCTTTACTTTCTTACTTCTAAGAAATGACACCATGTCCATACTATTTTCCAAAAAAACACCTACTTTTTAAGAAGTTATCTAATTTAAAATTCCATAAATTTTTCTCTTTCTACTATATATGGAACTCTTTAAAACTAAACCCCATTACTTGATTTCTCTTAAGCATTAATTGATATAATCTAATTAGAATCTTTATAGTGAAGTGTTATTGGCTGATTTTTTTCCATCGTAGCCTTATACAAACTAATATTTCCTACAGTTGCCTCAGAAGCAGCAGAATCAACCTCAAAATTTTCGTTTAACGATATTGTCCAAACGGCTTCGTTATTTTTCTTTAAAACAACAGCAAGGGTACCAAACTGATAAATATTGTCCCATTCAAATAACTCGCTTATAGCATTTTCAGTCACAGTAATTCCCTCTTTGTCACTTAACACCTCAATGTTATTACTTTGCCATATTCCGCGAATTTCCGCTCCCACATAATAATAGGAGCCGCCGCTACCACGATCGCCGTAAGTACCGATATATTGCTGAATGGTATTATCTACTGCTTTATATGTAACAGCTGTGACATCATTAGCTAACCATTTTACTTTAAATTCGCCAATTGTTTTATCTGGTAATTTTTCTTTTGGTCGAGCCAGAATACCATAATATGATCTATAGTAAACAGTATCTCCAGTCGCTATATTTTCTTTTATAGATAAGACATGCTTCAAATCAGGCGATATATTTGTTATGTTTTTGATTTCCTGGTTACTGGCAACAAGTATTACAATATGAACAATAATGAATACACCCACAATACCTGCACCAATCAATTTGAAATGTTTAGTCAGTCTAAGCAGAAACAAAACTGCTAGTGATAAACAAATAACACAGAAAATATTTATTATGTAAAATAACCGATTGTCAATGTACTCTACTTGAAATCTTGCATGAACGAATAAATATCCCATTTGTAAACAAAAAGATCCGATTGCTAAAAAGAATAGAATCCAGCCAATTATTTTAGTTAGTTTATCCCTACTCTGTTTCATTTGGCTGTACCTCCTTTAAAAACCCCCATGTTTTACCGCTGTCTTTTGAAATAAATTTACCTTTCACCTTTCCACCTTCATAATCACCGTTAGGGCCTTGATTAACTAAAACTGCCAAATGGTCTTCCTCTTTTTCTGGAGTTTCAGCAGAAACAAAGATTTTATCATATTTTTCTGGAATATTAATAGTTGCTTCACTCCAAGTACTCCCAGCATCTTGGGTAACATATAGATCCGGCTCCTCAGGATTAATGGTTCCAAAGGACAAAAACCCAGTTGATTCATCTAAAAATCCACCATTCGAAAGTAATCTCGTTACCCCTGAATTATTTGTCTCGTTCCAACTCTCTCCACCATCCAGTGTTAAAAAGACATGTGAAGACTCCTGTGACATGGTTCGATCACCAGAAATAATGGCATATCCAAAATGATCATTTAGAAAATCTACTTTTCTAAAACGCATGGATGGAAATGGTTCTGTAACCACTGACTCCTCCCACGTTTTCCCTTGATCAAGTGAATAGGTTAATAAGATCCTTTTTTCATCCGAGTTAAATCCATCCAAATATAAAAATGCAACTCGATCTTCCGTTAAAATATAGCTATTTTCAATCAGTTCTTGTTTATTCCCGTTATATTCCCCCGCAAATAATTGATCCTGTTCAACTGGAACCCTAATCCAATCTTTTCCCTTATTGTACGTTATGTTTAGTTCGTTATTTTGTAAAGTGTAAGTAATCGTATCATTTATATTAATCGGTTGTAACTGCTCGGACTGAGGTTGTTCTGGTTCGTTTTGTGATTCTTGGTTATCCCTCACATTATTTAACTGTCCCAGTTGTGGATGTGTGACTTCATTGGAATTTCGTTCATAAATTACTGTAGCAATAATTAAAGCGATTATTATCACACTAGATACACTTAGTATAAAACTTTTCAACAGGCGCACTCCTTTTTTGGTAATTCTTTTTCAAAATTCTGCTTTAGATGGAAAAGAGTAAGCACTTGGTTAACTATTTATCGTTCATCTTCATTACTTGAAGAGTGCTTCTAACTAAGGGGCATATCAATGATTCTTTCATAATTTTTACCTTCATTATGACGACCATAAAATCTTACTGAATGGGCCTTGAACAAATATTGATCGTTTAATATTTTACTAGATTCTAATGCTATTTGATTAAGTGGAAGATCCTTGTAGCCTTTTTTATGCTTCATAATCGTTAAATGGGGAATATAATGATCTAATTCAAAACCGCTTTTTATTTCTGCATCAGTGGGAGAAACTGCCTCAACTAATCTCTTATGCAAATCCAGGATCCTCTCTGATGAAACCTTATAAAAAAGTACCGAATCTCCGATACGATCAACTCCGTCCACTAAAATATCAAATGCTTTATAACTGATAACCTTTATTATCATTAAGATGTCCAGAAGCCTTTATAGTAATATGTGGTTCAGTAGCTTTGTAGTCCCAATCTCGTCTTAATTGGTTTATCTGTTCAATAATGCTCTCTGGAGGGACAATTCCTATATAATATTGCAACTTATTACTCACCCTTTCTCCTAAAATGGGTACAACTTTTCATTTTATAAGCCACTTAACAGCATCTAATAAATTCTTGGCAATATAATCCGGTTCTACTTCATCCCATGTATAGCGATATTTTTTAAGTGAGTCCTCTCCCCATCCAGTCAATACTAAAATTTTCTTAGCTCCAACTGAATGTGCTGCCAACATATCCGTTCCACCAACATCACCAATAAAGGCAGTTTTCTTTAAATCCAAATGATACTTTTTAGATGCTTCAATTAACATTCCTGGTTTCGGCTTATGACATTTACACTTTTCCTCATGATTATGCGGACAAATGAAGGCGTCATCAAATCCATAGGACATAAACTCACTATAAAAGTCCTCAACCGTGGCTTGGCCTCTACTTATTCTATGTTGATTGGTACAGGCAAACATCCGAATATTATTTTCTTTTAACATCTTAAAGGCCTCTTTACTAAAGGAATATAGGTTAAAGTCTTTGGGATGAATAAAGTGACCTGTACCCCCAATTGTTCCATCACGATCGATAAACACTGCTTGTATTTCTGCCATTTATTCTCCCTCACTCCTAAACTTATTAATCTATCCATAATAACCATAACATTCCGACATTTAATTTCAATCTCTTAATACCTTACTCTAACCAAACTTTTGGTGAAGATGGATTAAATGTACACCAATTCACTACTTCATTGTTTTGTGAATCCCCCTCAAACCCTTGCTTCACGTGCCATCGTACCTCTTCTATCTCGTATGTTTCCTCACATAAAGAAGCAATACTAAAACATCCGAACCATTAGGGACGAAGCATTAAGTGATTCCGAATGGGAATGAGACCGAATCCACACCTGGACCCGATCTCGAATTTCTTTTGATTATCACTCCTGTATATCCCCGATACATATTCTTTCTCTCGCTGTTCCTGCCCTAGAATCCTACTGCGACTATTTAGCAGTAAGTACCCACATCTTAAGCCGAGGGAAAGCTAAAGTATCAGTGAGATAATCTTATGAAAATATTAATCACGAGCCTCCATTTCTCCTGTGAAATCATCCCTTCGCTGTTCATCAAATGTTACCACCTCATCTACCTTTTGCTCGGGCTTACCATATATTTCTTCTGCCTTATATGAATGTATCGTTTCATAGATTGTTTGCACTTGTTTATAAATATTTGCTTCTGTATCGCTTTCATTCGGTGACCAATATAAAATTTCTAATGTCAATGGCTTATCCGTAGCTAATGAACGGGGATTATAACCAATTGACTGGGCATGAATAAAACCTTCTCGATTATAAAAGCGTAATCTTTTTTCCGTATCAGAATCATCGTAATCAATCGGTTCCACTTCTAACAATATGGGCTTGTTTTTCACTTTCATTTTTTCCATTAATTTATGTCCAATTCCTTCGCCTCTTGCCTTCGACGATACCCATATATAATCAATAAAAACAAATTTATCGAACTCTGCATACATCATCACATGGTATAAACCTTCATCTTTATGATAAATATCCCCTTTTTCACTTAATAGTTTATCCATATGCTTTTTTGATTTCATTTCCTCGGCTGGAAAGTATTCATTTAATTTATTATACCAACTCATTAAACTACTCCTTATCATTGAATGACTCATTCTTACATAATCATGAATATGCCATATAAATGTGTTTATTTACATGATAGTATCTACAAAAGGTTAATTTTCACTCATAAAACTGGCTGAACAGATCTGTAAATATTTCTAATCGTATGTAAATTTGGCAATGGTTCACAAAATTGTAGGGCTTGGGAGGAGTTGCGTGAGAGAATTATTAAATAGAACCTTATCCGTAGTAAGTTACCATCCTATGGGGAAACAACACAATCCAATCGTTTGACCACTTTTTCCAATCCAGAAAAAAATGAAAATAGATATCATCATCAAAATAAGTTCTATGTTCGAAAAATTCCTTTGTGCTATAATTATAATAGGAAAGAGTATTGTTAAATAAGAAATATTTTCCAATGGAATCCCTTCAGGCATTAGTCCTTTCCGCTCTATGGTACGTTAAGCTCAAAGGGGGATTTTTTTTTTCGTTTATTGACAGTATTGGAATGAATCTAGCTTGAAAAATTAATTAAAATACAATCAGGTACCGCAACCCTTAGAAAACGATTGAGTAGCAAACCCAAAATTTGCTTTATTTCATTGCTTGTAAGGAGGATGTACAAATGAATCATAAAAACAAAGACGAAAAACGAAATATGATAAAAGAAAACAATCTTACTTATGATGATTACGCTGAAATAGACGATCAGAGACGTTACGAATTAGTACAAGGACAATTAGAATTGATGAGCCCTTCCCCATCGACCATCCATCAACTGCTCATTTTTGAAATAAATGAGCAGATCTCTTTAAATTGTAAATCAAACTACTTTATCTTTTTCTCTCCAATTGATGTTATTTTCTCTTCTACAGAAGTGCGCCAACCCGACCTAGCACTTGTTAACAAAAGCTGCATAAATATTTTATCCAATCGGGGAATAGAGGGGGCACCAGATCTAGTCGTTGAAATCCTCTCCCCTTCTTCTTTAAAGCGTGATAAAATTGAAAAGTTAAAAACATATGCTGAATTCAATATTCCTGAATATTGGATTGTAGATCCAAACTCTGGGTTTTTAGAGCAATATATTTTAACTAATGATCGTTATGAAATCATTAATATCTTCCAAGGGGATGAACAAATTACCTCTCCCAATATCTCCTGTATTTCTTTCACGATGAAAGAAGTAATGGATCAAATTCCACAGTTAAAAGAGAACCATAGTTGAGCCTTCCCTCACTTCTACGGCTTTTTTCATGTGAGATTGATCTGAATTGAAATGTAGATTTTTATTTAGACACAACTGTACCGTTAAAAAACTCTTATTTTTCCCGCCCCGTCATAAAAGATCCGGTTTGGATGAATTTAAACGATCATACTCAACACCCATACCTGAGGCCCGACCTTCTTAATCCATTTCCAAATTTCAGATGTACTTTTGGGAGACTTAAAAACCCCTTTAGATAATCATTTTTATTAATTAAAAGTCAAGTAAATAATAATAAAACCCTATAACTAAACAATTTATTATAATGTCACACATCATGTAGGGTAAATGGAAGGGTAGATGAACAGGGGAGTGTACCTGCATACATCTATCCTTTTTGTACAATATATGACCTCATTTACTACTACAATACCAAAGTGTTTACCGCAACAAATTATCATTTGTTTTTTCAACAATCGCGGCCGATAATGGAATAACTTTATTTTCACCTTCAAAAATATACAGTTTTAGCTAATGCATATTTTACTTAAAATAAGAACCTGTTTTGAAAAAAGGCAATAAAATATTTTGTTTTAATCAATTACATCTGTTGGTGTTGCTTCTTTTAAAATAATTATGCCGTCATAGGCCTTATTGGGTATCATTTCAATTGTGTAAAAAATTTTTAAAAGCTTTTGCCAAGAACGAAAGTCGTCACCTACGTTTACCATTTTTTGTTCACTTCTTAAAATGTCCAACAATTCCTTTGACTCACTGGCTTTTTCAAAATCAACGTAGAAGATATTTGGCTCTACTTCCCTAAATGCACCAACTAAACCATTATGATTCTTTATCTTATAACTCTTTCTTTTATCAGTTCTGCGGTTTAAGGCTTGAAATTTACTATTCATTAAGTCGGTACCAATTGCAAAATACTTGGACCCATATAACTCATCTAAATAACTTCCCATCGATTTATAACCAGCTAATGAAGCAGACGTTTTTTCGATATGCCCATTATGTCCGGAGAAGAATACCTTATCATGACCACGAGCAGCCTCAAATTCAACAATCCAGTGCAAATTGTCAGCTAAATACTGATCGCGAAGTTGTTGGTAGTCCCCCTCATTTAAAAATAGCTCTGTTCGTTGTTTCATAAGTTGTGCGTATTCTAAAGCAAAGGCAAACGTATCCGATGATGAATGTTCCGTATATGCTACTTCGTTCGATTGCAGATCAAAAATGATATTATCGAGCACTTCATAAATTTTATTCAGTTGCTTCGTTGATAACGATCTCATTGTATTATTTGAAGCATGTTCCAGTTGAACTGCATATTTTTGTTTCGCATCCTTGTTAGCAACTTCATAATAGTCAAGCAGACCTTTTTTACTGTAATCATATCGCTGCATATCATTTCCGTAAAAATATATTTTCTCATCGTTACTGGCAGTAACGTTATAATCATGCATCCATTGAACAAGATCGATCATTTGCTCCGTTTTATAAATGCTGTAATCAAGTGCGTTCACAGCTTCTTCTGCAGTACCTTTTCCATCTATAATGAACTGATTAATTTCCTGTCCGCCTCCAAAATCCCCTTCTATTACAAACACACGGACATGTTCATTTTTAATTAATGCTGCAAATACATCTTTTTTCAACTTCTGAAGTTCTAAATTCCCATGTGTTGCCTCTCCCAAGCCAATTATTCTTACATCATCCGGAATATTAATTTTTTTAACAGAGGAAATATATTTTTCAGCTTCATCAAACACTTTATTATTATTACTGCACCCTGATAAAACAATTATGAGACAAATAACAGCCAATAAGAAAGGTTTCTTTTTAGAAAAGTGCATCTTTAAATCCCCTCGTTTATTATTTTTCTTTTAACATTGAATACTTTCTATAAGCTTTATAGAAACTGCTACCAAAAATAATAACTATAAGTGCGGGAAGCGACCTCAAAAGAACAAATGGAGTCTCAAATAAAAATGCTTTCCAAAATAATTCACCTTTCATACTCCAAAGACCTTCAGTTAAATATAATCCCGAATCCTTGTAGAGCATATAAGAATAAGCCAAACACAGCATACCCAACATAAATGAATAACCCATTAATCTTTTATAATAATTACTCTTTGACTGGCGATCCGAGAAGATTTCATTTTGATCATCATTTTCTTTTTGCCAATATCGAATTCCGCCAAGCCAGGAGCCATTTATATAAATCCAACCGAAGTCTTCATATATACCTTTGTAATCTTTGAACTTTTTCTTTGATAAATAATCTTGACAATCCAGTCGCATCACATATCTCTCGTCGGTTTTTTCGAAAGTGTATATTCCTAATCCACTAATATTTGTACAACGATAGCCTTTTTGTAATTGCTCGTTCAGCCATTGCTCCTCTTTTTCAATGTCAAAAAACATCTTAAATTTCTTCATTCGATTCACTTCCTTTGTACAGGGATAAAATATGCAATAACCTGTTTTGTTCCATTTCCAAAATGGCGCTTCCATCCGCAGTTATCATATAAACTTTTCTCCGACCTGACTCTGCAACAGGTTCAATCCAACCATGCTTATTCAAGTTTTCAATCGCGCCGTATAATGTACCAGCTGCTAAAATAACAGTTCCATTGCTCATTTTCTCGATTTTTTGCATCACAGCATAGCCATGAAGTGGCTCACGCAGAGCTAATAAAATATAATGCATCGTTTCAGACAATGGTAATAATTGATGTTTCATATCCTCGCTCCATTCAGTTCAACTATATAGTTCGACTTAATAACAATATATTACAGTTCAACTGAATAGTCAACAAAAATTAATCGGAAGAATATACTGTGAAAAATTTTATAATAATGCAAACCTCAATCTAAAAAAAGTCGATTTCCTCAACATAGGAAAATCGACTTTTTTGCGTAGTTTTATTATAGTGATAGCTAAGCTTTTGACGTTATCTCCAGCTTTTCCCCCACTTCGCACCGTACGTGCGACTTTCACCGCATACGGCGCTCCAACTAATCCAATTTCAATTAATCATCGGTACTTTGTGTGCCTCAATTCTTTCGTTTCAATAAGTTGGTACCGTCCAGTGGAGGGTGAACATCTATTAGTCTTACAAGAACCTTATTAATCGTTGAAGAACTGCCTTGCATGATGAATGAATCTTCTATTAGTCTAGTGGCTATCCCTCCACGTTATCAGCTTACAACGTCGAATTATATCTATTTTGGAACAAACTTAGGTGCTTCCTATGAGCCTGTTAACATTGCATGTGCCTGTAACACAAGATGGACTTTTATATTCCGGATTCTTACTCATCCACATCTAACCCTACATCTAGTAGTAAATACATTTCTATATAACGCCATTCTAGACCCGTACATTCGAAGATTTGTCAGCAATACAGTATTATTGTATTTTACATTGCATTCTCACCATACCTGTTCAACCCAAGCACCATGATTTACTCCACCCCATCGGTAGGGTTGCGTCAGCCGGACTGTTACGGTAAATTCTCACGCCTATTAGCCGAGCTTATAACACGCTTTTCCTTACTAAACAGCGTGCTACTCGACGCAGTGGAAGCCTTTCAGAGCGTTACCTCTTCATTCGACTTCTCGATAATATCCTTCAATTTAAATCATAAATTGCCCGACCTTTATCGAGATTGTGTTAACCACATCTCATTTGAGCCAAGAACGTGTCGCACCCAGAAAAGCGCCCTTGTATTGAATAAGAATTTTCTTCAAATCGAGTCGGATTGGCATATAACGTTTTCGCATTCACGAACCCTGCGAGCTTTAGAACGAAGTTCTAAGGCTCGCAGGGTTGTCGCCTGAATCTCTGCTTTCCTGCTTCTTCTCCTGGCGACCAAGGGGCTCGGAGAGTCCCGCAGCGTGAATGCTGCGTTATATGACGTACCCGACTTCTTCGAGTTACTTTCACACTTCTTTTCTGTTTCAATTTTTACTTCAGTAATGTATATTTCAGTAAAGGATTTTTAAAAAACGTCACTTACTTATTTGTTACCGAGTTGTTCCGCCAAACCGATTAGAAGTCCTTCGGTTCCACGAATGTAGCAGAGCCGATACGAGTCCTCGTACTGAACCACTTCGCCAACGAGCTGAGCACCATATTTAGTGAGTCTGGATACCATTTCGTCAATGTCTTCAACGGTGAACATGACGCGTAGATAACCGAGGGCGTTTACAGGAGCAGTCCGGTGATCTGATATAGTAGGTGGGGTGAGAAATCGCGAAAGTTCAAGTCGGCTGTGGCCATCTGGGGTAACCATCATAGCAATCTCTACGCACTGAGAACCCAATCCGGTTACGCGACCAGCCCATTCACCTTCGACAGTGGCTCGCCCTTCGAGGTTCAAGCCAATCTCCTCGAAGAAAGAGATTGCGTCATCAAGGGATTCTACAACGATGCCGACATTGTCCATTCTTAGTAATTTGTTTTTTTCCATAGTTTTATCTCCTTATATGTAAAAATTTATTATTTGATTATCTTCATAATTATTCTATTAAAAAGTTGCAAATTCCAAAAAAACACCTTGTCACAGTTCATGATAACAGAAAAGTCACAGTATAGGAAAATGTGAAATTGGGTTTACGGGTATGTCATATAACATCTTGTTAACGAACAACACTTCGTAAACCCTTTACTATGGAATATTCACGAACCTTATTTTGTGAATGCCATCATGTTCAAATAGTTTCAAAAATTCGATACCGTAGTTGCTATTCGATAAAACAACTTCGACTTCCCCACAAAATATTCCTGCCCTGTACTCGATTAAATGGCCCTTTAATGGAATATGGAAGTACTATTGGTTCTCTTCCGATAGCTTTCTATATAATGAAGCTCTAGATACATTTGTAATTTCACAAATTTGATTTACGGTCATATTTCCTTCTTTATCTTCTACTTCCCAAGTTGTAGGGAGGTTGATATTTATACTAATATTATATTTTTCACTTGTAATCTTAGAGTCTGCTGCGGATGCAACTCCTTCTGATGTCATCGAACCAAGTAACAAGAAACAAATTGTGGCCAATGTAAAGAATGATTTAACTATTTTTATCTTCAAAAGACTCACTCCTTTGTTTTTTTACTACTTGAGGTTAATGGGGGGCTGTGCAAATAATAATAACTTGTTGCTAGATTAGTTAACAATGAAGATAATTTTTTGACTTTTATAACTCTACTTCCATTCTATAATGTAGTAATCCCCCCATATTTTTCCGAGAAAGTTTCCTCTTATTTGATATAATAAAGAGTCAAAACCGTATTTAAGAAACTATTGGGATTGTGGCCCTATAACTAATGACGATAGATTTCCTGAAAAGATTCCAGTATTTTCTCGAATATCCAAAATCACAAGAAGTATTGAAGGAATTTAATCAATCTTATAAAAATGATGTAAGCATCTTTGGGTTAGTCAAACTGCTGAAACACTAGCTTACGAAAGGGGATAATATGAAATTATTAACTAGCAAAAGATCATTATACTTTCTTAGTCTCATTGCAACGATTATCCTTTCTTTCATTCCTGGAATTGGGATCCGAATTGAAGAACCTTATCGCCATTTTGGTTTTCCAGCCCAGTGGTTAGGATATTATGGAGGTGGACAGTTCAGTTTTGAATTATTAGGTTTATTACTTAACTTTTTTGTCTTCTATTTTGTTTTAGTTTTATTAAACAAACTGAGAAAAGTGTTATTTGAAGTCCAAAAATAGTCTTTACTTTGGAATAATAATGATAGTTTTTGACTTTAACCACATTATAAAAATTCCAACTATTAGCTTGTATTAGTTAACATAACGCCAGTTTTCGGAAATGAAAAAGGATCTTCGGTTGGAAGATCCTTTTAGCTGCTTGTTTAATTAAAGCGCCTTATAGTTGATGAACCTTTATATTTTCATGGAAATACAAAACATTTCTGCAAAATCATTCACTATAGTTTTGTCAGGGTTATTTTTAACATCATATCTCATTTTCTCTAACCCTTCTTGATAATCCTGATCATCAATCAAAGTTAATATGGATATGTCTCGATTCTCTGCGTATCCTAGATAATCTGATACTTTAACTTTCTCTGAACGATATCCAATCTGCATATTCACTTTAAACCCTCTTATTGAAAGTTCATGAAAAATAACTTCCTTTTCCCAAAATCTTTTTAGATCTTCATAATAAGCGGATGGAAAGTAATTATAAATCCACCATTTCTTCATATCATGTATAGCGATATTATGTAGTTTATACACGCCATTTTTCTTCAAAACACGATAAACTTCATCAAGAGCTGGTTCTTTATTTATAAAGTGATGAAAAGCATAGTTATTTGAAATATAATCAAATTTCTCATCTTCATAGAGCATATCTTCAGCTAGACCGTGAACTAGAGAGACATTTTTCAACTTTTCCTTTGCCTTTATTAGCATGTCTTTCGAGGCATCAAGCCCATTCCAATCAATATCGAAGTTATCAAAATATTTTATTTGGTTATCAAGATAAATACCTGTTCCACAAGCCAAGTCTAAAACCTGATACATTGATTTAGGATTATTATTAATATATTCCTTTAAATTGTTATCAAATTGAACTTCGTCTAATCTATACTGGTTTTTCTCATATTTGTTGGCAATCTTTGAATAATCAGTGACTTTCATATAATTTATACCTCCTATTTTGTTGAGTCTGTAAGAAATTATGATTTTTTTTGTAAAAACAATTATTCAATAAATTGTACAATTGTTTTTGCTGTTTCTTCTTTACTAGGACATTCATAAATTTCATTATTTTTATTGATTATATAATGCGTTGCCATAGTCGAATATAAAGAATCTGATGAATTAGTTATCATAAAATCAGCATTAGAGGTATTCATTCTTAGTTTTGCTCTGTCTAAAAGCATTATTTTATCTGCATTACTTTCGAGTTTAAAGCCCACTAATATTACATTTTGATTCCATTCTTTAATTTATTTTAAAATTTTCGGGGCTTTTTTAAAATGAATGATTGGTGGGTTATCGCTCGATATTTTCCCTTGCTGAGATATAACTTCTCCATCTTCTCCTATCATTTTATCTACTATCCAATCAGATCCGGCAGCAGCCATAATAACCACATCTATTTTTTTATTTAAAATAATATTCTTCATTTTTTCTTGGAGATCAATAATTCCTTCAAAACTTTCTAACTTTAAGTTTTGTGTATCTTTAATCTTCGGCTTAACTGCAAAATATCCATGTAGGTATGTAACATTTGCTCCTTTTGATAACGCCTCTTCAGCAATCATTTTTCCTATTGTACCTTTTGCCATGTTAGTATGTCCTCTAACATTATCCCATTTTTCTAGACAGCCTCCACTAGTGATTAGCACATTTTTATTTAACATTGTATTCCCACCTTGTACAACAAAATATCTAATAACATTTTACCACTATAAACCAGACGTTGAACAAGATTCCAAAGTATACTCTATACAAGACTAGTTTACATAAAGTTTCTTATCGGCATTAAAAAGGGATCTTCAAATCGAGGATGCTTGTTTGCTGCGGAATTTCAGGGGTATGATAAAAGAGTCTGTGGCTGTGGCATTATCTAATATAAGACAAGTGCATTTAGAAATGGCATTACCACGGTTATTACGACGTATAAAACTACTATGTAAATGACATTTCCGTTAAGTAGTGCCTGCCAATTCTTTTTCCTTAGTTGATAAATATAGTTAGCAACCAAAAGTAATAGTAAGAAAATTACAGGAGCTAGGATTGCAGGGCTTAAAGGTGACAATGAACCTGCTGATGGATTGGAAAAAAAAGCAAGTGAAACAAATCCTACTACAACTAGGAAGAAAAAATTTATAACATGTACTACTATGTAATAAAGAATTTTCATGAAATCACTCCTAAATTTTAGTATTATATAATATATTCTAATTCATAATTCATTTCTCTCAATTTTATATCTTTCTTTCCTAATTCTGGATTAACTTTGGTAAAACCTTTTTTGAATTTCAGTATTTCACTAACCTGCCCCATTAATTGGGGTAGCGTCGGGAAATTGCGGATTTACAACGTTAAGGAAATTTCAATATTAAAAAGCCTAATTTTTTAATTTAATGTGAAGAAATTAGGCTTTTTTCATTGCTCCATTAAAGAGCCCGATTGCTGAATATATAGGATATAATAATTTTCCGACAAATTATTGTATTGCATCTTGTAATTTACCCTTATATATTATCTATTTTTGAATGATGGATTAATTCGTGATTTATAAAGCAAGAAATCATTGTTCTATATACTTTTTCAATAATATCAGGATTTACATTATTTTCATCAGCAATTGTTCTAACTTTTTTAATTACAGCTTCAACTCTTTTTGGTACTTTAACATCTTCAGTATCCTTTTTGAATTTTGCAGCTTGTTCAACGTATCTACCTTTCACTAATTAACTTAACTATTTGATTATCAAGATAATCAATATTTATGTCGTAAATAGAGGTGTTCAGAGGGCTCAATCTGAATAGAATTCAAATGTTTCATTCGGTTTATGACAGATAATACTTCATTAATTCTAGGTAATTCAAGCCATCTTTCGAAACCAGGAAAAAAGGAAGAAAATACAATATCCACTCCTTCTCTCTCCATATCTTCGAGAGCTTTTTTGATCTTTTCATGAAGAAAGATGGGGCGACCCTGATTACTTATAGCTATTTTTCGAATTAAAAAGGCTATAGCTGCAAGCTGGGCGTGTGATGTGATATTGTAAAGCCCTCTGATATCAATTTGTTCATCACCTATCATCATGTATCCCATGGTTGAAACCATCAGCTTTTCTGTACCACTGCCCTGTGGATAGCTCGAAAAGCGATCGGTGGTTATTTTTCTTTCTATCTCCCATTTTGTAAGGGGGATACGTTCGCGTGGTTCACATAAATTTTTTGCTTCCTGGGTTACGTTTTTTGGCACAAAATTGTCCATTAGGATGATTTGATCGGCTACGGATAAAAATTCACTGCTACCTCCAATAACAAGAACGGAAGATACGCCAACAGTCTCATAAAGCTCCCTGACGCGTTCCGTAAAAGGTGTAATGGGTTCATGCTTGATTAATGACCGCATTTTGATGTCTTGAATCATAAAGTTGGTCGCACTTCTGTCTTCATCAATAAGAAGAAGCTTACACCCGAAGTTGATTGCCTCCATAATATTTGCAGCTTGAGATGTGGAACCTGAGGCGTAGTCAGTCGAAAACTGTTCAGCCGAACTATTGGGTATCCATTTTATAAAAGGCGTAATATTGATATTTTTTATGGTACGGCCTTCCTCTGCAGATATTTCCATTGCACTTTGATCTGTAATCACAAATTCTAGTCCGTCGCCTATGATGTGATTGTAAATCCCCGAATTTAGTGCATCCAGCAATGTGCTTTTGCCCGAATAACCACCGCCGGTGATGACCGTCACACCATGTTTTATTCCCATTCCCCGCAAACCACAAATTTCAACTTCAACATCTTCCGGGGATGTAAAAGGCAAGGCACCTTCTAGTGGCCCACTGTTGTCTTTATTTCTTGGCAAAATGCTGCCATTCCCAATAAACGCACAATAACCATTGGATTTTAGCCATTTGCGAATCATATTTTGTTTTTTTACCAATTCATAGGCAGCATTTAATTTCATGAGATCAAACTTGGCAGTAAACTCCTCCACTTCTTTTGGAAGCATTTTGCAGAGCATGCGCATAGCTTTATTATTATCCTTGAATGGAAGTTGAACTGTAATCATTAAGCATAAATACCATTTTTCCGAGATGACTTCGACATAGGATGCATTACGTTGCAACAACACATTGGTTGGACGAAAACAATAAAAAGCACCATTTTCTTTATCAGTACGTGACCGGTTATAAATCAATTCATTTAATGTCTCAGTATGATCAACCCATTGTCTTAATGCAACATCTGAGAGAACAACTTGATCCATATTTTCATCTAAGCCGAGACGGTCAAAAGGTATTTTTATGGTGATACATGGTTTATCCGGTGTGAGTTTATTTGTCTTTTCAATGTAATAGGCAACATCATTATTCCAATAGATTGGGTCTTCATAAATCTTACTGTAAGATGACTGTCCGGATTGTAATGAGCGAAAATATTGAGCGAGTCTTTTAATAAAGTATCATCCTTTCATATTTGGAAATCGGTGAATAACGGAAAACGATTCCGAAGTTGAAACGATATCTCAAGAAGGGGGCCCCTTATCCTTTGGAACAAGGTAACGACAAAACGGATCGACCCCAAATCTCCAGGTATAAGCCTGCTCAAACTTAAACTGGCACTGTTTGAAATTTTCCGTGAAAAATGAATTCCATCCTAAGTAATTTAAGTTGAATACATAACCCCCTAATAGAGTTCAGATCAATTTGTAAGAAAAAGATTAAATTCTTACCAATTTCAAAATAAAACTAATATTGTTGACTTGACCAACTTTTTGTCCTAAAAAAATGACAGCCACTCTGTAAGTGGCTGTCATAGATCGGCAAGAAAGCTTAAACGTTCCTTTTGCCTAAATATAAAAGCCCTGAGAGTAAATCCTACCCTCAGAGCCTAGTGTATTAGTAAAAAAATAACTAAAAAGCAATATGATGAGGATAAGACGTATATTTTTTTGTTTTCATTGTCCTCACCTCGTTACGATTTATTTTTACAGCAAATCAATCCTAACACAAATTTTACCATTTGACAAAAGGTGCATCGTGTCCTGGTTTTTTTGCAAAAAAATTAATAATTTTTTGTGACCGACAAACCTTGATTTAACGCAGTTTCTTCAACTTTCTAAGCGGTTACTTACCGAATTCAAGTTAAAGCTATTTCAAAGAGGGGTATCGTCAGGAAAATGGGCTTAGCGTTGTAAATCCGCATTTTCCTGACGATACCCCTAATTAAAGAAAACCTCTAAGGATCAAATGAATATTTTATACAAACCTAGTTAACATAATTTCATGTTATCGGCATTGAAAAAGGATCTCCAATTGGAAGATCCTTTTATGCTGCTTCTTTAACTAAAGTTCCCATTTGTTGAATAAAATTCTTTACTTTTTTTCTACATTTACAACAACACTTCCAAAAAGTTTTTCACCAAAGTAAACTTCTAATCGCCATAAACCTACACTTGGTAATTTTATATCGAAGATGGCATTGTATGGTCAGCTCCATAAAGAGGAGCTAATGATGATTGACCTTGAGGGATTTCAAAAATAGTTAAGGATTCTCCTGTTTCTTTACTCACTCCTACAATTTTTACTGACTTGGTCAAAGTTTCTTTTTCTCCCCAAAACATCCAAAAATATTTATTGGATTGACCCGCAATATAAGGGACTTCCTGAACTATAAGTTTTCCATTATTACCTATACGAAAAACAATATCTTCTTTATCCCCTTGGTCAGTAACAACCATTTCTCTAATCAATGTCGTGTGCAGAAATAATAAAGTTGTTTAATTTACAATAAAGTCATTTAAAAAATAATATAATTGTTTAAAAATCCTTATTCCACGTACGGAGCAGGTTAGTTGAAGCAATAGTAATTAGGTTTGACTGGGAAAATTGTCGATGATATTAAAAAAGACACCGAAGTGTCTTATGTTTTTCAAATTAAGCATACCGATAAATTGAAATTTAATTACTTAACATTATGTTTATCTTGGGAGCGAGGTATTTTATCGGTGAGTGTATACAAACCATGTAATGCTTGCTGTTAATAATGCTGACGAAATCAAAGCTGTAAGAACACTATATGTTTGCCAAATAAGTATCGTTGACCAATCGAAAGCACAGCACAGTATACCTAGGGCAATCGTAGCGATCAGGAAAATAACTGTTACGATTATTCTCTTTTTTGTCATTGGCTGCCGCTCATTCGTTTTCCTTCTGCGTAATCCTAAGAGAAATAGCAGAACGGCCAATAGGCAAAGAATAATAGTGATAGACGACAAAATGATATCCAAAAGCTGTGTGCCGCTTATTTCATATGACTGAGTTAGATTGCCGTCTAATATATCTTTAACTTTTAGTACCAGGTTTATATTGGTATTTGCGCCGTTGCTCAGCAAGCTGACGGCTGTTCGTTCACTTAGCAGTATGGCTACTTCGGTTCTGAAATTTGGATTGCCTCCAGTGTGTTCTATAATCGTTTGGTCGGCGTTTACCGACCAGCCTGCCGCATAATACATATCGTTGACAGCCGAAACAGACATATCACCCCTATGTGATTTTTCGATAACCGTGTGAAATATTTTGGGTATGTCCTGCACGATACCCATCTGTATGCCCATCCAACGCGCCATATCTTTTGTATTAGAAATGATGTAGCCTGCGGGTTTATTCCCAGCATAATCCGGAGCTTTAAATGGAGTTGTCATAAAAAAGGAAGAACGGTAGCCCTGTGCCAACTGTCCAGTGGCTTGAGCATCTTCTTTATAAACATACGTCTGGTGAAGACCTAACGGCTGAAATACCTGTTTCCTCATAAAGTCTTCATAGCTTTGTCGCGACACAATCTCAATAACCAAACCCAATACGTCATAATTAACGGTTCCATAGTTATACTGTTCACCGGGAGGGAACGCCAATTCAGCATCTACGAGCATTTCCACAGTCTTTTGCAACATATCCGGTGTATTGCCTTGTGGAATATTTTGAGTATGCCTAATATTTGTTAGACCACTGGTATGGTGAAGAAAATTATTTAGTGTAAGGCTTTGCATATCAACAGGTTTCCCTTGATACTTTAACGTAAACCAAGGTAAATATTTTTGGACAGGGTCAGTCATTGAGAGCAGCCCTTGCTCTTCCAACAGCATAATACCCATACCGGTAAAAGCTTTACTGACCGAGGCTAACTCATAGAGTGTATTTTCACTTGCAGACAACCCCTTTTCACGGTCTGCATACCCTGAAGAAAAGTAGAACACTTCATCATCAGCAAGTATTGAGATTGACATTCCCGGCACACCTGATATACGACAGGCATCATCTAGCAACGCTTGTATTGCCGCAGATTTCGAATCTGACAACGCATAACTTTGTGTTGCGAATCCTGAGAATAATATAAATATCGTTAATACAAAAACAATAATCTTTTTCATAAATTCTCCTTTTTGAAAAATTATAAGAGAATAATATAAATACCTACTTTTACAACTACTATACTAAATTTTAATTTATCTTTCTATTCACCTATATAATATCAAGTAATTGTGAAGAGTTACACTTAAACGAACAGATGCGTTAGTTCAATAAGAAGTAAACAACTTTATTATTCATTTTTTAAGTATTATATAAACAGATGGATGTAATTTGAAACAACTTTAAAGAGCCTTGCTAGAATGTAGTAAGGCTCTTAGCTTTTAATAATCAAAGTTCAATAACTTTATTATCATTATACATGTCGCACTCTCTTCCCAATTGTCTTCTTTTACTGTTTCTGTTGTATTTGAGCAACCTACTAAAACAAGCAAAAATAAAAGAATACAAGAAGTAAATCGTTTCAATGTTGATCCCCTCTTTTTTATAAGACATGTTTTCTCTGATTTTGTTAACTATTTCTACTAATTCATATACAATGGTATGTCAACACTAAATCAAACAGTTTTTTTAAGGGACAAGTTTCTGTATTCTACTGGACTTAAATAGTCGATTGAACTATGGCATCCGGATATTGTTGTACCAATGAACATAATCGAAAAGTTCAAGAACCAGTTGTTCAAGGGAGTGAAAGTGCCTTCCGTTCATTAATTCTGTTTTTAAAATCTTAAATGTAGCTTCTGCCACCGCATTATCATAGGGATTTCCTTTATGACTTAGTGATCTTTTAATCTGATATTTACTTAATAACTCATCTATTCCAACGTTCTTAAATTCAGATCCTCGATCTGTATGAAACAGTTTGATTTTTCCTAGTGGCTGCTTGACAGACGTGAAGGCACGCTGAACTAAAGCTGCGTCTTTGTGCTCTCCAGCGCTATAACCAACGATTTCATGATTATATAAATCTATTAAAAAACAGACGTAATTCCAAGCCTTGCCGACTTTCACATACGTTAAGTCACTAACTAAAACAGACATCTCTTTATCCACCTGAAATTCCCGGTTTAGCACATTTCGAACGGGCTCTTCATTTGGTCGAGAAGTCATCGGTTTATACGATGCTTGTTCGTATTTGGATCGAATTCCAAGCTCCTCCATTAATCGTCCTATGCGACGTCTGGAGACAGTATAACCTTTTTTATTTTTCGAGTGCCATATACTTGGCGATTTTTGTTAAAAACATCTAGGATCTTCCCTTTTAAATCTTGCTCTTCTCCGGCCGTTTCTTGTTCTTTTTTAGCTGCTATTTCTGTGTCATAGTAGAATGTACTACGAGCTATTTGTAGGACTTTACACATTGCTGATACCGAATATTTGTGACGATTTCTATCTATCACTTCTATTTTCGTCCCATGATCAGCGCGGCTTGCTTTAAAATATCGACTTCCATTTCTAACTGCTTATTTCTTTTTCTTAAATCAATCAATTCCTGTTCTTCAGGGCTTCGATTATCTTTCTCTTGAAAAGATCCAGACTGTTGGAATTGAGCAATCCCTCTGTCTAATGCAGAAGCAGTTAATTCATATTCATCTACAATTGCTTGGCGGCTTTTTCCACTTTCATATAAAGCCACCACTTGTTTGTTAAACTCGGTTGAAAAGGTACGTCTTTTTTTAGGCATGGTAGATTCTCCTCACTAGTTGTGTATTATTCTACTCGCCCTTATTTTTATTGTCCAACTAAGTGTAGCCTATCCAGTTAAGGAAAAAGTTATAATAATCTTTTTACAACATCCTCTAATGCCATCCCACGGGAACCTTTGATTAAAACAATATCACAAGGATTTGCTATGGTGATTATTTTTTTTGCAATGTCGTTTTTATCTGTAAATATATTTACTCTTTCCTTACCTAAGTTTTTTCTTGCTTCATTTGATATAAACTTTGAAAGGGGACCATATGTGAAAAGAAAATCAATTTTACTTGGATCAATTAAACGTCCTATATTTTTATGATATTCTTCTTCTTTATCCCCTAATTCAAGCATATCTGCCAAAACCAAGAATTTCTTATTGTAACCTGATAGTTTCTGGAGGGTGTCGATTGCAGCTTGAACAGAACTCGGACTAGCATTCCAGGCATCATTTATTATTGTAAAACCTTTAGCTGAAGTTAATTTTTGCATTCTCATATCAGTGATGTTTAAATCTTTCAAACCTTGAACTATATCCTCTTCCTTCATTCCAAATTCTTTCCCAACCGCAATAGAGGCTAAGGCATTATAAACATTATGTTTTCCCATCAAAGAAATTGTGTAGGTTGGAGAGTTTTCGCTATTGGTACAAAAACGAACTTCCTCAGAATCAACAGAAACTGAGCTAGGGTGTAAATCATTCTCTTTTGCTTTTCCGAACGTATGATAACGAAAAAGTCTCTTATTCTTTAATTTTTTAAGTTTTTGCAATAAAGGCTCGTCACCATTATATACAACTAATCCATTGTCCTTTAACCCTGTTAAAATCTCTAATTTTGCATTTGCAATTTCTTTTCTGGAACCTAAATTACCTATATGTGATAATCCAATCATTGTTATAATAACTATGTCTGGCTGAGCAATATTGGATAATCGTTCTATTTGACCTCTTTCACTCATCCCCATTTCAAGGACCATTACTTCATCACTTTCTGATACCTCTAGAATTGTTAGTGGTAATCCAATTTGACTGTTGAGATTTCCTTTTGTTTTATGCACTTTAAACTTTGTACTTACAATGGAATTTACCATATCCTTAACAGTTGTTTTGCCATTGCTTCCTGTAACTCCTATAACTTTTGTAGGAAGTTGTTTACGATAAGAGTTTGCTAAGGTCTGTAAAGCTGTTAAAGTATTCTCAACAAAAATTAACGGAGTATTTTTCGGGGGATCGGAATGACTTTTATCCCATAAAGAAGCAATAGCCCCCTTTGCCATTGCTTCTTTAACATACTTATGCCCATCCTTAATCCTCACAATTGGAATAAATAAATTCCCCTTTTTTATTGTTCTAGAATCAATCGATACACCTTGTACAAGAAGTTTCTCGTACTCATTTGCTAAACCGTCCCCAGACATCATCTCTTGCATATCTTTAAGATTTCTAATTATCAAATAAATTCCTCCATAATGGAAAATAATTATTTATTATTTAATTCTTTGGTTTATTGCAATTTTCCTGTAAAAAATCATCAGAATCTTCTTCAACTAAACGCACCCTATAGTTTAAGCACACAATTTCACAATCTCTATCACCTATAATCATTTTACCGTATATTGGAAATGTTTAAATCAACACAATTTCCAGGTTACCATTGGATTCACCCATGCCACTTTCCTCTTACCTCTTATGTTCTTTTCTTCCTTCTACTATATACTTTCTTGTTTAAAGAATTCCGTACTTTTTTAATGCAAACTCAATGCCATCTTCACCAGATTTTTTTGTAACGAAGTCTGCAACCTTTTTTAATTTTTCATTTCCATTCCCCATTGCTATTCCAAGTCCGACTAATTCAAGCATATCTATGTCGTTCTCACCATCGCCAAACGCAATAGCTTCCGATTTTCCAATGTCAAAATACTGTAGAACCTTTATTATAGCTAAAGATTTAGAAACTTCTTCTTGTAATACATTTAACACGTAAGGATGCCATCTTTTAAATGTTAGATGCGGAAATTTATGAGTGTATTTCTCCACAACCTCATCAGTCGTAAACAGGCACATTAAATATACTTCTTGATTATAAATCTGTGGATTTATGGCAGGATAGTCATTCAATGACAAAGTTTCCTTCAATGCTAGTAATACTTCATTTTGTTTTACACCATTCATACTAAAATCTTCGGTATAGTATGAAAGTGCGTGATTCTCTGCTTGTGCATATTCAACCACTTCTTGGACTATGTTTTTATTCATAGCTATTTTATGAATTACCAACTGCTTATGTTTTACATAGGCTCCGTTAGCTGTGATAAAAGTATCTATTCCCATTTCCTCAATTTCTTTGCACATAGATAACGGTCTTCCTGTTGCAGCTACAACCTTTATTCCCTTGCTTTTTAATGACTTTATAGCTCCTTTAGTTTTACTTGAAATACTACCATCCTTATGATGTGTAATGGTTCCATCTATATCGAAAAATACAATTTTGTAATCCATAAAAATCCCCTTTAAAATCATCAATATGTACGTGAAAAATTCCTTTGTATTTTTTTGCTATTATCAATTCTACGTAAAAGCTTCAAATTCCTCCTTAAACTAAATGCACGATAGTTGAATAAGAAAAAGCGTTTTTTTGTTTATTGAAATATCGCACCCGTTACTTTAAGTGCATATTTTCACAAGATATCTAATTGTAGTAGTAATGATAAAGTTATTTTCTCAAAATTATGGATTGAAAGTGGAAGTTTCCACCAACTATATCTTTTGATACTACATTAAAATACCTAATTGAAAAAAATTCCGACAGTAATTGTTTTATGGATTCATCTTCATAAAAGGAAAAAAATCTCTTTGGTATATAAGAATCTTCCTCCCAAATCCCCTCGTAATTTTCTCCGCCATAAACACCCATATAAAATAAACCAGATGGTTTTAAAACCCTTTTGATTTCATTTAGAACACTTTTTATGTCTTCTTTAGAAACATGAAGTAGACAATTAAGTGCCCAAATAGAATCAAAGTGATTATCGGGGAAATCAAGATTGCTAAAGTTCATCACTTTAGCATTTACCCCCTTTTCCTTACACAACTTGACCATTTCAGGTGAAATATCGGTACTAAAAGTATTTAAACCTTGTTCTTTAAAATACAGACTGTCCTTCCCTGTTCCTGCTCCAATTTCCAATAAACTACTGAATTTTTCTTTTTTTATATTATCCCCAAAAAATTCTCGTTCTTTAGCCTTCCAGTCTTGCAAATTAGATGAATTTCTTTCAATTGCTTTATTGTTGTAGGCTTCTATAATATTTTGTTCAAATGAATCCTTCATTTTGTCCCCTCCGAAACTTTATTGAACTAGCCTGTCCCTTTGAAGAAAGACCGCATTTCTTACCGTCTAAAACTGTAATATATCTTTGGTATTTATATGTTTTATATTGTCTATGCATTCTGATGTTCCTTCGTTTGTTAACATCCATCTCATATAATCCGTCTGGGACAAGCCTAATTTTAGGATTGTCCTTAAAATCGGATAATCTCTGCCAAACTGCTAGGTATTTTTTTCTCCTTCAACACCCTGAATAACATCTTGTTCATAGACATTGTTATAGAGGAACTTGGCTTCATAAATAAAATCAAACTCGTGGCCCACTTCCCCATAACTAGGGAATATGTTTTCGATGATACCTAATTGTTTCGAGTCAATAATATCTTGATTTATTTCCTTCTTTACTACACGAATCACAGCAGATTTGCTGTCCTCACCATATTCAATGGTTCCTCCAACTGGGCGGAAGGTAATAACTCCGTCCTCTTCGGGAAATTGTTCCAACAATATTGAATCAGCTTTCCAAATGATACAAAGTGAAGAAGATCTATACCTTTGAGTAATGGTAATCATTCCTCCTTAAGTTATGTATAATCACATAACAAATAATTCATTTTTTTCTGAAATCGTTCCTCGGCTAAATGCATGTTGGTACAATAACTTCAATAAATAGGTGCGTTAAAAAGGCTCTTTGCAAATCCTGTGCTTTTTGCTATATACCCCATATGCTTATAAAATTGGTGTGCATTGTCCCGCTCCGAACGATTTCCACTATTTAACCCAATTCCCTCAGCTCCTAGTTTTTTTGCACATTTTTCAGCTTCAGTTAATAAAAGCCTTCCAATTCCCTTATTTCGATAGTTAGAATCCACTACAAAAGCAATTACACGAGCATAAATACCATCTTTGTTATAAAGGACTCCAGTATGAAAACCAATCATCCCCACAACTTTTCCTTCTTAGCAAGCAACTAAAGTATAGTGGTTGGGAGTAGCTTCAATATTATTAAACCTAATCTTCATTTGCTCTATAGAGGTTTGATAAGCAAGTTGTTCCATTAATGATGCTAATTCATTTATATCATTTGAAGTAGCTTTTCTAATTTCTATTTGATATCTCCCTATAAAATTAAATTTAAATAATATATTTGGTATATTTAAAGAAAAACCCTTCTTCAAGTACAGCCTGTTAGTACAATAAGAAAATAATGACTTCTTATTTCTTATTCACTTGATAATACACTTCAAGAAGATCTTCTATTGGAATATTATCTATTTTCATACCAGTCAAGTCACAATTTTGTATCTCTGCATTTCTAAGATTACTGTTACTAATTTTACTCCCTTCAAGGTCACATCTTTCAAATGATATTGGTTTCTTGTCATCTCCAAGATTCGTATCTATGAAACGAACCCCTCCTAAAGTGACCAGCATCACCTTGCTATAAGAAAGATTTAAATCGGCATAAAGCGAATTTCTAAGATTTATATTGTGGAACTTCGAGTGGCTAAAATTACAATTGTTGATATGACTACTCTTCAAATTATTGTTACTGAATGAACTTCCTTCCAAATTTACTTGATAGAACTCCGACTTTGCCATATCACAATTCTCATATTGCACATTTGAAATATTTTTATTTTCTACTACGTTTTCTTTTCCTGATGAAGTCTCTATTCTTTTTATATAACAATAATCATCCTCAGTTTCATAGGTAGTTCTATAACCCATCTTTTCATAGAAATAATGATTGTTAATTTGTCTGCTGGATGTCTCAAGGTCCCAAGTCCTTACATTTGGGAACTCTTCCTCTATCAAATGTATTACACATGAACCAATTCCTTTACCCTGGTGTATAGGATCAACGAAAATTCGGTCTATTCTTCCAAAAGACTTACCAGTTATCGTTACTATAATTCCACCAACAATTTCTTCATTCTGTATTACTTTAAAACATTTTAATTCTTCAATCATATATTTAGTCATTTCAATCGAAGAATATCCTGGAGGCTGAATATTATAATCTATTATATTATCTTGATTTTGAAGCCACTTTTTCGCTTCTTTATCAAAGGTCCTTTTTATTATTTCTGTTAATTTTTCAGCATCGGAAATCGCTGCTTTTACAATTGTTATTATCGACATTTAAGTATGCTCCTTTGCATTGTTGAAAACCTTATATTACCAGATATGAAGAGTTCCTTCTCAACTAAACTGCCGGTTACTTGAATAAGAAAAATGCTTTACTCCTTATTGAAGTAAAGCACACGTACTTTAAGTACCATATTTCATATTTTAATTAAGATTACCTTTTTCTAGAAAATACTCTTCATTGGAATTTTTCAAAATAATATCAAAATTTCGGTGATAAGGATGCATAAATAAATCATATTGAATTCTACGCTCTTCATGAGATTTTCTTAAATAATTAATATCTGTTCCTCTTTCAGAAACATCACGAATAGACCTTCTCATTAACTCGGTTTCTCCATCAGTATATAAGTAAACTGTTAAATCAAACAAAGTTGGATTTATAAAGGCAACACTCATTCCTTCTACAATATTCACTTTGTTTCGTGATGAAATTAAAATGCTCTTTTTATAATGCGTATCTATTGTATAAAAATCTAAACCATCTCTCGTCATGTTTATATCTCTCTCTAAAGCTGATAAATTATGAGCAGCAGGATGGCAAGCTGTCATTTTATAATGATGTATTTTATTGTTATATTCATAATCTAAATCAGTGTACTTCCTAATATTAGAGCCAATAATATATGGGTCAGTATTAATATAATTCACATCATTATTTCCCAAAAGTTTTAAAAGATTATTTGCGAACGTTGTCTTTCCAGAAGCACCATGACCCGAAATCCCAACGGTTATTTTTTTATCCTTACTGCTTATTAAATTGGCTATCTCAAGTAAAACCTTGTCCATAATTACCCCCCATTTGGTCTATTAATCGATGTTCATTAATTACTTTGTATGGTCATTAACAAAATAATACTATCTATAATATACTGCACTTCGCCTATTCTACAATCCTGCCCCGGTAGCATTCCTGTAGATCGTTAAATATCAGGTTTGAAAACACCCAAGAAAGTTTCCTCTTATTTGATATAATAAAGAGTCAAAACCGGATTTAAGAAACTATTGGGATTGTGGCCCTATAACTAATGACGATAGATTTCCTGAAAAGATTCCAGTATTTTCTCAAAAATCCAAAATCACAAGAAGTATTGAAGGAATTTAATCAATCTTATAAAAATGATGTAAGCATCTTTGGGTTAGTCAAACTGCTGAAACACTAGCTTACGAAAGGGGATAATATGAAATTATTAACTAGCAAAAGATCATTATACTTTCTTAGTCTCATTGCAACGATTATCTTTTCTTTCATTCCTGGAATTTGGATTCGAATTGAAGAACCTTATCGCCATTTTGGTTTTCCAGCCCAGTGGTTAGGATATTATGGAGGTGGACAGTTCAGTTTTGAATTATTAGGTTTATTACTTAACTTTTTTGTCTTCTATTTTGTTTTAGTTTTATTAAACAAACTGAGAAAAGTGTTATTTGAAGTCCAAAAATAGTCTTTACTTTGGAATAATAATGATATTTTTTGACTTTAACCACATTATAAAAATTCCAATTATTAGCTTGTATTAGTTAACATAACGCCAGTTTTCGGAAATGAAAAAGGATCTTCAATTGAAAATCTTTTTTTATGTTATCTTACTGGGGTGCAGTCAGGAAAATGCGGATTTACAACGGTAAGAGTTTTGAGACAAGTCATATGAGACTTTAAGAGTCTACTCTATTGGAATTGTGAAGTGATACACTTAAACTAACGGTGCAGTTTAGTCCCAGATTATTTAACAAATTAATTCAATGGGCAAAAAAGAATAATGTTTATAGGAAAGGTAACCAGACAGAAATATTTGTTCCAATAAAAGTTAAAAAATTATAATGACCACTACTGACAACTGGAGGTACAAAACATTGTTAATAACAAATCAAACAGAGATACAAGCCCCTATTGAGGTAGTATTCTCTTACTTAGATGATAATGATAAACAAAAAGAATGGATGACAGGATTAGAAGGAACTGAGTATTTAACGAAGTTTGATATTAGTAATCCGGTTGGTGTTAAGTTTAAACAAAGGTTAAGAGAAGGAAACCGTATTCAAGAGTATGAAGGGCAAGTTACTGAATACAATAAAAATAATAGAATAAGTATTCAAATGAATCATCCTTCTTTCTTAATCAATGTTTCATATAACCTTCAAGAAATTAGTCCTAATTCCAGTATTCTTTATATTACAGAAGAAGTAACAGCTAAGACTGTTTCAGGAAAGATATTAAGTATCCTTTTTCGTGTATTTATGAAAAAAGGTTTAGAGAAACAAATGAAGGCATTGAAACAGTGCGCTGAAAAACGGGTGTGTTAGCTGAATAAGCTCAATTAAAAAAATCGATTCCTAACGTTGTAAGGGAATCGATTTTTTATTCTGTAATTTGCTTAACGTTGTAAATCCGCATTTTCCTGACGCTCCCCCTTTAAAAGCTCCTTTTTTCCGTTAAACATTCTTCTTCAGGCCACCTCCAACCCATACTATGACTAACCCCAAGCCACTTCCCCGCCTATTTTTCTGTTTTATAGTTCTTCCCAAAAACGCCCGATTTTCCCCAGAGATTAGGCCTCTGGATCGTATAGAATATTCGGCTATTGTAACTAAATTGGTACCTGAATAGAGAAAAGAATCAGAAGAAAAAGGCGAAAAAAGACAAGGAAAATCCTGAGGATTTAAAGAGTGTAATAACAACTGAATAGCAATTGGACACTGTATGAATCCATTCCCAACAAGGGATTGAACAACACCCGAACATGGAACAAAAAAGCCGAACCCATATTGGATCCAGCCTGAATTAGTATTAAAAAAATGATTTTAAAACCGATTGGATGATGTTTGCCCCCCGGATTCGTATTGAATTCCCTAGTTCTTCCACCCTTTTTTCGTTGCTCATGGGAGAACTTAATATCAGCGAGGAAGGACTTTTTAACGGGAGATAAGTATGCCGTCATATAAGCCTCAATTATCAATACTCATTCCATTTATCCGTTATCTTCTTAGAAGTGGTTTCAAATCCTGCGAATAAGCGAGCATTTACGAGGAATCGAATCTATCTAAGCGAATTTAAGTACAATTATTCACAATTTGAGATTTGTAAAACGATATCATATTGTTGTTTCTATTCAGAGTAAAAGCCGATGTTCCTGTAAGGAAATTGGCTTTTTCTTGATGAAGTAGTTCTTACATACTTTATTGGGAATCAAAAAGTTAAATCTCAAGTTTACGGGTACCGATCCATTTTACCATTTCAGGATCTCTATGAGAAAAGAACAGACTTTCTTTCGTGTCTAATGTAGCAATTTTCTCCGTATCTTCTTGGCTTAATTCAAAGTCAAAGATATTGAAGTTTTCAATGATTCTTTCCTTACGAACAGACTTCGGAATCGCAACGACTCCTTTTTGTGTCAACCATCGTAGAATTACCTGGGCAACGGATTTATTATACTTTTCGGCTATTGATACTAAAATTTCGTTCTGGAACATACTATTTTTTCCTTCAGCAAATGGTCCCCAGGACTCTATTTGCACATTGTTCCCTTTCATGAATTTTGCACTTTCAATTTGTTGATTGAAAGGATGTGTTTCGACCTGGTTTACCGCAGGAACAACTTCATTATGAATAATCAAATCAATCAGACGATCGTTCTGAAAGTTACTTACTCCAATTGCCCTGATCTTACCCTCACGATACAATTCCTCCATTGCACGCCAAGAACCATAGACATCACCGAATGGCTGATGAATTAAATACAAATCCAAATAATCCAATTGCAGTCTTTCCAGTGATCTTACAAATGCTTTCTTTGTGCTCTCATAACCAGCATCCTGAACCCAGAGTTTTGTAGTGATAAACAATTCCTCTCTTGCTACACCACTCCGCTTGATTGCTCTGCCGACCGCTTCTTCATTTAGATAAGAGGCAGCTGTATCAATAAGACGATAGCCTGCCATAATAGCTTCATAAACGACTTGTTCACATTCATTTTCATCTTGAATCTGAAAAACACCGAAGCCTAGTACAGGCATTTCAACACCATTGTTCAAAATTACTTTCTGCATATGAAATCCCCCTGTTTGCATATTTATCTTCACTCCTTTCTGATAGTAAAGAGTGGAAGAACGGCATATACTTATTATGCAACAAATAAAAATGAGATAGTTATCAAATTCGTCTTAAATCATTGCCTAATCCTCTCAATACCATGTATGAACCGTGTGAATATGTAGTAGATTTTACTAGCAAGAGAGTTTATATTATGTTTTGAAAAATAACACAGCAAGAAGAACTTGCTGACCTAATTGAGCATCATACTGATATATCTGTTTTTTCTTCCTCCCCAACCCAAATCCACGCCTTGCTAAAATGTATCTTATAGGATAGTTCGACCTCCTTAATTGTTTATTTTTTATCCAACGAAACCAAAATCACTTTAAATTATTATCAATTTTTTTCACAACTTTAGCTGGCACTCCTGCAACAACAGTATTTTCTGGGACATTCTTCGTGACAACTGCTCCTGCTGCAACAACAGAGTTGTCCCCAATTCTCACCCCAGGCAGTATTGTTGCGTTTGACCCAATCCATACATTTTCCCCAATTATAACTGGAGAGGGATATGTTGTGTTTCTTGTTTCTAAAGATAACCCGTGATTAAGTGTAGCAATCGTAACATTCATACCCATCATTGATCCATCTCCTATACTAATTCCACCTCTATCTTGGAAGGAACAGCCTGTGTTGAAAAACACATTCTTTCCTATCGTAATATTTTTTCCAAAGTCTGTATAAAATGGCGGAAAACACATAAAAGAAACATCAACTTTATTGCCTGTTAATTCACTAAAAATATCTACTATTTCTTCTCTGGAATGATAGGATGTATTCAATGCCATTGTTATCTTTTGGGCTTCATAACTACATTGGGTTAATAACCCATGTAATTCTTTATCCTCACCTGAAATCGGATTACCTTTCTTACAAAAATCTATAAAATCATTCATGTCCATTTTTAAAAATCACCTTTCTTTTATTGTTTATTAATTTAATTGGATTGGGAAAGTGAAATTCTGTATAACTTATCGTCATTTTTTTGAGGGTTTCCTCGGCCATCTGAATTATTGCTAATAAAATAAAGGTAATTACCTTCAATTAGTACATCTCGAATTCTGCCAAGACCCGTTATAACTTCACGGTATTCATTTGTTTCAAGGTCAAATTCTAAAACAGCAGTCCCTCTTAATGCTGCAACGTACAATTTACCATTATTATAATCGATTCCAGACGGTGCCCAAGTTGATTCATCTCCTGAAGTGAATATCGGTGGTACCATCCCATCTTGTTCCTCATAGCCTTCGATAATTGGCCAGCCGTAATTTTGACCGGCTTCTATTCTATTTATTTCATCATTTGCATCGTTTCCGTGCTCACTAGCATATAACGTTCTATCAGGTGACCAGGTAATTCCTTGAGGATTTCGATGACCATAACTATAGACGTATGAGTCTGAAAACGGGTTATCACTTGGTATAGATCCGTCAAGATTCATTCTTAGAATTTTACCACCTAATGAATCGAGATCTTGTGCTATTTCACCTTCAGAAGCATCCCCAGCTGTTGCATAAAGTTTCCCATCCGGTCCAATTTTAAGTCTTCCTCCATGATGGTAGGAACCACTTGGAATTTTATCGAGAAGCAAACTCTCTTCCCTCCAAACATTATCTTCCAAATGAAGTGTTATAATGCGATTAAATTGTCCTGAACTGTCTTCATACGTATAGTAGGCATAAGCTAAATTCAATTCCTCGAAGTTGGGAGCAAGCACAAATCCCAATAGCCCAGCTTCTGAAGCTGTTGCAATTTCTTTCTCGAGTTCTACACTTTGCCTATCCATTTCTCCATTTTCTATCTTTACGATGGATCCAGATCTTTCTGTCAGATAGAAAGTATTATTCATTTTTTCAATTGACCAAGGAACATCAAGATTTTCCGCAATCACTTCTAATTCATCATTTTCCTGCTGACTTGGTGGAGTGTTTTGCTCGTTATTGTTATGTACTGCATCTTGTTGTTTATTTGAAGAACATCCAACTAATAAGAGAATAAGCACCAAATATACACTAAAGATCTTTTTCAAAGCTAATCACCTTTCCTACTAAATATGGTAGGTCACAAATATCATATTATACTTTTTGTTAATTATCGTTTTCATAGATTTATTACATTTACTTTTCCACTATTTATTTCAACTTACAATTTGAGTTAACTCTAGGTAACAGTATTAATAAACTATATTTTTCAAATAATTAAAATATAAAAGGTGCCCCAAAGCTGGGCTTTTAAGACACCATAAAATTATCATAAAAACTGACATAAATCAAAATTGTACTTATGTCAATCACGAATCGATACTTCACATCGGAAACTGCCCGACTTTATGTAGAATCACTTCACCAATCAAATAGTAAGATTGAAAAGTTTCTCCTAAAGTATCTTGTGGAAAAATATTTTCTCCATTGTGTTTTACTTCTTTTTTACAGAATAGCGAATCCATAATGTACTGTGTTCCAATTTTTCAACGGATTCAAGTTGAAAAGCTGTTTCTTTCATGCTGGAATATGGTTCTTTTGCGACGAAGAATCGGTGGCCGTCCGGATCACCATTTGCGATAGGGGCCAAGATAACGCTGACTTCATCAGCCAGTCCATTTTGAATGAAAGACCAGTTGATCGTTCCGCCTCCTCCAACCATCATTCGCTTGATATGGAAGAGGTTGTAGAACTTGTCCAACATCACTTCATAATCAATTTGATCTTTGCCAGCAATAATATATGATATCTTTTTCTTTCTAAGGAAATCTTTATAGGCGGTTGACGCTTGCTCCGTTAAGACTTCTACAATGTGAGAAGGGACACCGCCATAGCCAAAGGTATTCTCTTCAAAGGCTAATTCTCCTCGTGCATCTATGGATAAATAATACATGGGAGCATCGGGGTCTGCGACATAATCCCCTTCAGGAACGGAGTCTGCGCTTTCATCTAACTCCGGTTCCTTGTAATGCGTAATATTGTCTTCTGTTGTCGTTTTACCGTTCAGATAGCCTTGTATTTCAAACTGTTGTTTTTCAGGGTCCAGTGAAAGTTCTTGATATTGTCGACTCGCTTCTTCAAATTCTCGCAAATTCATAATATCCAGATTGCCATCGATGGACGTATGTGTGTGTATAATAACATAAGGTTTGTTCATCCCTGATCCTCCTTATTTTTTTTAAGTGCAGCAATCGCAAAACATTTAGATTATATCGCTTACGCAATTCACATTGTGCTTATGTCGATCACAAATCGATATTTTATATCTGAAGCTAAAACTCTTTCGTAGGCTTCGTCGATCTGATCGGCTGAAATAACTTCAATATTAGGGATAATGTTATGTTTAGCGCAGAAATCCAACATTTCCTGGGTCTCATGGATACCACCAATCATCGAAGCTGCGAATGAACGTCGCTGACTGCTAAGTGAGAATACTTTTACCGACAATGGTTCTGCAGGTGCACCAACGTTTACTAGAGTACCATTCAGTGTTAGCAGTGAGAAATAAGCATTGATGTCAATTTTTGCACTTACTGTGTTTATAATTAAGTCAAAGTTGCCAGCAAGTTTATTAAATGTTTCTGAATCATTTGTCGCATAGTAGTGTTCTGCACCGAATTGTAATCCTTTGTTATTTATTTTAGCGTGCTTTTCATTAATATAGCAAATACCTATATCTTATTTAAAGATATGCCCGATAGGCATTTTAAAAACATATATACTAAACATTATATAGGGGTGTGTTAAATGGAATTTAGAGTTTTGCGATATTTTCTTACGGTTGCAAGAGATGGAAGCATTACAGGGGCTGCATGGCATCCATTTGGGTACTATCAATTTTGCAATTCATAACCTAATATAGATAACTATAAATAACAAACGTATAAAACAAAAATTGGCGGGAATGAGTCCGGTTCAATACCGTATTCACACCAGCCAATCAACTGCTTAAAATACACTTTAACTTTTGGAGATCACATCAGTTTAACGTACCACTTCACTTTTAAAGTTATCGAGCAATGCACGCACTTCATCTGTTGACTCTGTGCTCATCAATTCATTTCTTAATTCACCCGCTCCTCGAAATCCGCGGACATATATCTTAAAAAAGCGGCGAAGAGGTCTGAATGGACGTGGCTCTAATTTTGAATATTTATCAAAGAGATCCAACTGCAACCTTAAGAGATCTAAAAATTCCTTACTGCTATGTTCTTTCGGCTCCTTTTCAAAGGCAAATGGATTTTGAAAAATGCCACGCCCAATCATAATTCCATCAACACCGTATTGATGAGCAAGCTCCAAGCCAGTTTGGCGGTCAGGAATGTCCCCATTGATTGTCAAAAGTGTATCTGGTGCCAAATGATCACGAAGTTCCTTAATTGCCGGAATCAATTCCCAATGAGCATCTACTTTGCTCATTTCCCTTTTTGTACGCAGATGAATAGAAAGATTAGCTATATCTTGTTTCAATATATGTGTTATCCAGTCATGCCATTCGTCTACATCCGTGTAACCAAGCCTTGTCTTCACACTTACAGGCAAACCCCCTGCTTTTGCAGCTTGTATGAGATCTGCCGCAACTTCTGGACGACGGATAAGACCGCATCCCTTCCCTTTTGATGCCACATTAGGTACAGGACAGCCCATATTGATATCCACTCCCCTAAACCCGAGTTTTGCCATACCAATACTCATTTGTCGAAAGTATTCGGGCTTATCCCCCCATATATGAGCTACCATTGGTTGTTCATCTTCTGTAAAAGTCAAACGCCCACGCACACTATTGATCCCCTCTGGGTGACAATAACTCTCCGTGTTTGTAAACTCTGTAAAAAATACATCAGGTCTACCTGCTTCACTCACTACATGACGAAAAACAACATCCGTCACATCTTCCATTGGTGCCAGTACAAAAAACGGTCGTGGTAAATCACGCCAAAAATTATCTTTCATATTCAAATTCGAACCCTCTCATTATGGGACACCAGGTCAAACCCTTGTCCCTAAAATAAAAAGCAAAGATATCCCTGCTTCTTTTATACTTATACCATGCTTAAGCACTTTTTATCAAACTGATCGGAAAAGTTTACTTTAATTAGGAATTGATTATTTTTGTTAGACACTTCCTGTTTATTAAAAATTTACTTTGACTTCCCCTTCCACTCAAACCCGATTTCCAGCCAGGTTAAAATAAAGTTTTCCGACCGAACTCCCATTTTGGACAAACTTTGATTCGAAAATTCTCGTTTCCAGCTTGTTTTTCACACGTTTTTTCACCGTTTTTTCGGAATTGGAATAAAGTTCTCCGAAATTATAAAGAAGAGAAATTAGAGAAAAGGCAAAAGGGAATAGATGGATTAATATAGGGTGGTATTGGATTATTTATTGGTATAAAAACTGAGTAGGTTAGATCTTTCTCTTTTTCAAATAGAAAGGTATAAACATCTTCTGATTCCTTGTAGCTCTCTAAAAATAATAAATCCCTTTTTTTAAATATAGATAATGTATCTTGAAAAAAACTCATTTCCCAGTCTCCTTTTTAAAATTAGCTTTATGTACGAAGAAAACAACGGCTCAGTAAATCAAGCCGTTGTTATTACAAATGTTCAGGTTTGTTCTTACATTTCCCCTAGCACTTTTTCGAGTTGACCACCCATCACCGTCCAACTGTATTTAGCTCCTTCAATGGCTCCCTTGGTTGCTTTTGTTGCTTCACTAAAACCTGTTTGTTCAAAATGCAGATGGGTAGCTCCATCAGAATCTTCTTTCAAAGTCCATGTAATAGTAGTAGTTTCTCCAGCACTTGCCCAAATATAAGATAATTTATTAGGCTCCTCTACTTCAAGGACTTCACCATTAACAATTCCATCCCACCATTCATTTGGCTCAGATCGGAATTGAAACTTTTGTCCGACAACTGGTTTAAAGTCATTTTTCCATATCCATTTTGCAAGGGTGTCCGAATCTGTTAATGCGTTCCATACCTTATTGATTGAACTTGAAAACTGAAAATCTAATGTTACGTCTGCCATAATCTATTCCTCCGATAATATTTTTTTTAAAAGTACTACTTTATCGTTCCAAAATTTCTCGTAAAAGGATACCCAATCTTTAACTTCCCTTAATGGGATTGGATTTATTCGATACCTTGTTTCTTTACCAACTTTTCGGTCAACAACTAATCCAGCTTCTTTAAGAATAGCCAAATGTTTAGAAACAGCGGTACGTCCCATTTGAAATTGAGCGGTTAATTTGAAAAGAGGTAACTCTTCCGACTCTGCCAACAAACGTAGCAATTTACGCCTTGTGGGGTCAGCGATGGCTACATAAACATCACGCTCTTGTTTCTTCTCTTTCAAAATCCCCCCTCCTTGTAAATACGACACCAATTGGTAGCCTTATTATAAGACACCCATTGGTGTCCCGTCAATATTATTGTTAATATAATGGCATAAGCCTTATTTCACCTATCATTAATTATATAGTCGCCTTCGCTTCCCCTCAGTTTTAACACTAGCCATTTACATCGGTCAAGCCTAGCACTATTAAAGCGCTTCAACTAAAGTTTGTGAAAATATCCGTACTTTACATGGCTCAATTTTCAATTGCGAATACAGTGTACAAGATTCGAATAAAAATACATATGCCCGTTGATGCCCCGTTTTAGGGGTTTTCTTATCTCTATTTTTAGCTGGAGAAATTTGAACAAGATTTTGCACATTCCGAAATAAGATAAAAAAAATAGCACATTATTTCAGGCTTTCTGGATTAAAGTGAAAAAGGGCGCCTGGTATAAAGTGCTCGTTTACAGCATTAGTACTGTACTCAGGGTATACCGAACGTTTTTTTGTAAACAATAAGATTGTTGAACATGAATAGACTCTCGGAATTTTGAGGAGTAAATCTGCCCAATTTCCAAAAACCTACTGGGAATTAAGCTTTATTGAATATTTGGTATTCGTTTTCAAACTTTTTTCAAATAAAAACATGCCAAAGAAGCGGAGAAGGTCGATTATCATTTAGAGGCTGGAAACCATCGTTCTACGATGATATGGTGTCCGTACGGTGGTAGGCGGACGCGTTGTATGTAGATTGTTTATCTCGTTCAATACAGAATAGGCAATTCTACTAATAAAAAGTGAACTATTCCCCTATTAAAAGTAGGAGGAGACATAAAAAAATGGCACAAGAAAACCTTGTACCATCTGACTCGGTGAATGCCGAGAGTCTATTATGAAAAATTAAGGAGGACTTGTATGCAACAAGATAAACAAGCTCAAAAAAACTTAAGTTCTAGTATGAAACCAGGATTTGCCGGAACTGATGCTGAAAAGGTAAAACAAGAAATTCAGAAGGATATAAGTGAAGGACAAGGTGCAATGACTTCCCGAGAGGCAGGAGCAATGCGAGATTAAAAAACCACTCCTAGTGGTTTTTTATTTTTATATTTCAAAATTACACACTGTACATCTCTCATTTCAATTTGATGAAGAAGCTGCAAATTTAATTTAAGAATGTAAGAATATCTTTGTTCACGTCGTTAATGTCCTTGCCTAATGTCATTAAATGTTTAGAGTTCGGATACCCCTTTATTGTTTTTTGATTCGTCGCAACGCTTTAAAAGATTGCACTCTCTTTATACAACGGTTCATCTAATTCACCATATAATATACTAATTGGTGACGTCAAAAGTCTAATTTATCCATCGTTAAATCAATTAGCTGTTGAAACTCAACTAATGAATAGATAGACATATTTTGAAGACATTTCATTTCTCAATTTATTTGTTCTTCATTTTCCCCTTTAAGTTGTTTGTATCCTTTTCCCTAATAAGAAAGACACCCAAAATGGGTGCCTAATCATCACCTATCATATTCCGTTCATCTTTACGCTAATAACTCATCTTTCTGATATACTTTCTTTAACAAACGTTTTCCCCTAAGAAGTTTATTTTTAACAAAAGAAATATCTTTACACAACATATAGCTAATTTCTTTATAAGAATAGTTACTAAAGTAATATAGGGATAATGTTTGTTTGTAATCGTTCGGCAGAGAATTAATATGTTGGTAAAGTCTTTCTCTTTCCAATTTATCAAGCAATTCACTTTCAACTGATTTCCTGTTGGAAAATAGACATTCTTCTAGGTTATCCATTAAAATAGTAGATCTAAAAACTTTACTGCGCAAATAGTCAATACATTGATTACAAGTAATTTTATATAGCCAAGTCTTTATATTTGATTTTTCCTTGAAAGAATTCAATTTCAAAAAAACCTTCAAATATACTTCTTGCATAATATCATCTACTACTATCCAATCTCGTACATATCTAAATGCTAAATAACGCAACTCCATTTCATAATTGGTTATAATTCGTTCAATTTCATTTTCCCTCATTTTCTCCACCTTATTATATTCATATACCAATACTAGCTATTAATATATGCTTGTAAGAGTCCTTTTGATTTTAATCTTTGCGCTCTTTATTAAACATCCTCTATTTCGTTAATATATAAGCGATAATCCTTTTGTTCTGGCCCTGGATTTTTCACTTTTAGTTTTCCTTCATATAAGGATTCACCTGTTTTTAAATCACCTATAAAAAGTGAGTGCCCATTCTTTATTGAACGAATGATATATACTTTACCATTCATTAATTGAACAAAAGGTGTATCCTCACCACTCTTTGCAGGTAATAAATCAAATGTTAGTTTTTTTCCCCACTTCCTCTTTTCAATATCATACTGGTTCACTTCTAAACCACTCGCTGACTGAGATGGAATAAAAATCGTAGAATCATAGATTGCAGACGAATCTATATCACCTGACAAATCATCTGGTGTAATGAATATTTCTAATTGGTTATCTTCCAAATTGTAGATGGAGACCTCATTTGTCACTACATCTGGACCAGCATCGGAATGTTCTGCGACTTCTCCCTCACCTTGCATATCTCTATCTTCATAAGCATCTAATTTAATCAAAAGATATTTTTCTGGTTGAATCGAATAAAAGTGATTAATAATCCTTACATCTGACCAGCCATTCTCTACAGTTGGCTTAGATACAATCAATTCATTATCGATTAACTTTTGTCCCTCTATGTCAAATGTGTATACATATAACCCAACTTCATCTGCAACTTGTTCTCGTGTAAAGACCTTTAATTTACCATCAATAACTTGGACCTCCACTACATCTGTCCAACTGTTGTTTTTGTCTTTTGGTTTATCTAACTGGATTGAAGTAGTTTCTCCTGATTTTTTATTTAAAACCTCAATATCAAAAGAGGAATTTCTACGTGATTCATAAAAAACATCCCTACTAATATTGGCATATACTAATAGACTTTCATCTTCATAAAAGTAACTAGGCAGTAATTCTTTACTGCGCATAAAACTTCTGTGTTTTTCTATTAATTCTTTAAAAACGGGTACAGTTTTCTCCCTTATCAATTGTTGAAGCGGGGATTGATTTTCTAGATTGAAAGTTCCTTTACTTGAGATTTGTAAAGTTTGATACATATAATCAAATTCATAACTAGCGTATAAAGATAAATTTTCCACTTCATCTTCATTACCACTTACCCTTTCAAATTCAATTTGTATATCGTCATTTCCAGCCAAACTAGATTGTATATAAAAAATGCCAATCCCAATAACCGTAATGATACAAAGGGTAATGATTTTCCAATATCGTTTCATTCTTTTGACCTCCCATCAAACCCTTACTTTATTTTTTATAAGGAAATTGCCCGTCCAAATCGCACCAGCGAGTACAATGAAAGCTGTCCCTAATTCTATAAAAAATAACTCGAGTGGATAAAAATAATAATTTAGTATTAAATCATCGACTAACATTGGAACCAAAAGGATAAATAGAGAAACAGCAATATAGAGAATGCCATAGAACACCCCTTTCAAACGAAAAGCACGTTCAAACATGATCGCCGTGAAAATAATAGATACAGCCGCGATGCCAGCACTATAATAAAGCATAAATTCAATAAAGTTTTCCGGAAACAGCATCGCCAAATATTGGATGCTAGTAATTTCCTTTACAGAGAGATCGGTTCGGAACTCACTTGGAACCATCCACTGTAATACTTGACTTTCAACTGGTATTAGTAATAGTTGGATAGCAACCATACCTAAAATACATAGGAAAATCATTGTAGCCTTTGCTAAATAAATATGAAGGCGTGCTGTTGGTAACATGAACAAACGATAACTAAATGTATTTTTCCCAAGCCAATCACGATACCAAATAAAAAAGATATAAATAAGTAATATAACACCACAAACTACAATCGGGCCCATAAACCAAGCTGTTTGCGAAATATTAAAAAAAGACATTGTCCCATATTGTTCTATAAAATCGCCCTTTGGAATTAATTCCTCGTATATTAGTTTATTTGCTCGATTTAAATATTGTTGTGATTCAAAAATAACGCCAATCATTTGTATAAGGATCGTCATTCCAATTAAAACGAGATATAGTTTAAAGAAACGATTAAACTCGAAATTGACTAACTTCAAATAACGTTTCATGCTTTATACACCTCTCTCATGACATCAATTACAGATTTCCCTTCGTTCTCCCTAACTTCTTCTGCGTCGAATTCCTTTAAAACTACGCCATTATCTAGTAAAACTACTTTATCAATCAGATGTTCGATGTCATTAATTTCATGTGTCGTGATGATGACACCACGGTCTTCAATTAAATGACTCGTAAAAACATCTGCAATTTGCTCACGACTAAATATATCGATACCAGAAAAAGGCTCATCCATTAAGACATAATCAACATCCATTGCGAGCCCAAGTAAAAAGGTTCACTTTTGCGGTATTACCTTTCGATAATTCAGAAATCTTTTCCGATTCTTTTAGTCTAAAAAACTGAAGCAGTTCATTGGCACGTTTTTGATTCCAACAGTCGTAAAAGTCTGCCATAAAAGTAAAAGCATCGCGTATTTTCATTTGCGGCAACATCGTTATTGCATCCGGTATAAACGTAATTTTTTCATAACTCCCTTTATGGATCTTTTTACCGTCAATAAGGATTTCTCCACTATTAATGGGGGTTAATGCCATAATCGCTTTCATTATCGTTGTTTTCCCAACACCATTAATGCCAATTAAACAAGTAATTCTGCCCTTTTCTGCGGTAAATGAAACTCCATTTAAAACTTTCTTCTTACCAAACTTTTTTGTTACCCCTTTTACTTCAATCATATAAATCCCCCCTATACATTACTTTCCTTTTCATACTCTTTCTTCACTAAATTCAACGCCTCGTTTAAGGATACATTGATTGTCCTTACGGAATGAACGAAAGCATCAACTGCCTCTAAAATCAATTCCTCTCGTACCATTTTTAATACTTGCTCATCCTTAGTAATGTGACTAGATACATTTCTTTCCGTAAAAATCAACCCTTGTTCCTCCATTTCTTTATACGCCCGCTGCGCAGTATTGGGATTAATCTTTAGCTGACTGGCTAATTCCCTTCTAGATGGAATCTCTTGACCAGGTGCAAAAACACCCGTGGCAATTTGTTCTTTAAAATGCCGAATCACTTGTATATATACAGGATCCCTATTATTAAACTTCACATCCATCGTTCCACCTCCTAAAAAACACTTATTGTATTAAGGGGTTAATACAGTATAAGTAAAAAAATTTCTTTCATAAAACAATTGTCTGTATTAGGTAGTTAATACACATCACCTAAAAAAATAGGGATAAAATAAACTTGCGAAACCAAAAACTGTATTAATCATATAATACACCTTATGTTTGTATTATATGATTAATACACATCCAATGTCAATAACAAAAACAAATAGATGAATATGAGAAGAATAGATGTCTATTATGTCCGCTGCCATTTCAATGGTAGCGAATATAATTCGATTTTTCATGATAGAGAGGATGAACCCCCTATAGGGATTGCCTCCCATCTGGAAGACGCAAATGTACTCTATACAGCATAAGACCATAATGATAAATAATACCCAACCAAACAAGGAAATCCGCTTTGTTCCTTTTTCCATTCACGGAAATGGAGGAAGCGATTGCCGATCCATACCTCTTGATCTGGAGAAAGTTCACGGCAACTCAACGGTTTTCGTCGTATTGTCTTCCACAAATGGTTTTTCGCTTCCTCAGAACTTTTGGCGAAAATAAAAGCCCATTTTCGATTCGTCACTCTCACTGTGTACATATTAATCTCGCAAATACCGAGGAAATTTTTTTCAATCATTTCTGTTAGTCTAGCTGGATCTGGTTGTACTTTAGATAAAACGGAATCATTATCATCCCAGGAAATTTTTCCCTCTTGAGATAAGCAAAAGATGGTATGAGCAAGGAATGTTTCCTCATAGCGAATCGCATCTTCAAAAAGAGTTTTAATCGATGGCATCTGTAACTCTCCCTGTATATTGATTATAGTCGACGAAAACAGTTCCAACTGGTCCATTGCGATTTTTGGAAATAATCAACTCAAGCTGTTTCTGGTCAGAGGTTTTATCATAGTATGTATCACGATAAAGAAAAATAATGACATCGGCATCTTGCTCGACACTCCCTGATTCACGGATGTCCGACATGAGGGGACGTTTATTTTGCCTTTGCTCCACCGCTCGATTTAATTGTGCAAGTAAAAGTACGGGGCAGTTCATTTCCTTGGCGAGCATTTTCAGACTCTTAGAAATTTCAGTCACTTGTAAATGCATATTTCCACCATAATCTTTTTCCGCTCGGATTAACGTTAAATAGTCAATCATAATGACCGGTTTTTGATCAGGAAATTGATGAGTCAACTTTCTCACTTTCGCCCGCATCTCAGCAATCGTTTGCCCAGCACCGTCAAAAATTTGCATACATGTCTCGGATACACGCCCGATCATCTTTGGCCATTCCTCCTTCTGCTCTAAACTAAGATTTCGAAACGGGTTGCGTAATTTGATGCGATTGATACCGCCTGTAGATGCAATTAATCTTTGAACCAAACTTCGATGGGGCATCTCCAGAGAAAAAACAATCGGAAGATAACGGTCCCAGCCCGCCTCTTTCGCAAAATGGAGCATTACGTCTGTTTTTCCCATCGATGGCCTTGCAGCAAGGACCGTCAACTCCCCTGCTTGAAACCCGTTCGTCATTTGATCTAAGCCTTGAATCCCCGTAGGAATCCCTTTCGTTTCCTTCCCTTCTTGCCATGGTGCTTCGTAAATTTCAGCTAATGCCGTTGTAATCGACAAATGATCATCCATTCTCGCTGCATCAATGTGCTGTAAAGCTTGAATCACTTGCTGGATTCCCCAATTTTCCTCTCTTGCTCGCGTTAAAATATTTCGCTTTTCCCGTTCTTTCCATTGGTCCAGAAGAAGTTGCTCATAATCATCAAATTTCTTCGGATTGGCATATGATTGTAAATCATAAAGATAAGAGATTCCTCCGAATGGCTCCATATCCACCATTGTTGTGAGCGTAACGATGTCAACACTCCTACCTTTTTCATGCAAAAGTCGCATTTTTCGATAGAGTGCTTGGTGACGCAGGTCTTCAAAATGCTCAGGCCGCACCACGCTATCAGAGATGTAAAAATTCTCTCTTAACATACAGCCAAGTAACGCCTTTTCGACGGCCATGTCAAGCCTCCCCTTCTGATGGATTATGTTGATAAATGCTCGGTACATTGGTGCTCGTTTCCGTCACGACCTGAACCTTTTTCCGATGCTCAAACTCCTTCTCCAACGCCCATACATCCTCCAATGATTTCACTTGTTCCCCGCGCCATCTTTTTAAAATCCCATATGTATATCTCCAATTTCGTTTGCCGAATGATAAAGATATTTTCATCGCCTCCATCACAAGAGATTCCCCGAATTCGTCTACTGTATCTCCAATTTCCTCTGTGATAAATGGAGAGAGCACTCCAAAATTTTGTTGATAAAAATCAATGACCTTATCATGACCACACCGATTATTCAGTAGTTGTTTTTCTTTTTCTTTTTCTTTTTCTTTTTCTTTTTCTTTTTCTTTTTCTTTTTGTCCACGTATCGTGAACGTATCGCCTAAACCGTCCGACACGCTAAAAGAAGAACCCGCATACGACTCATACATTTTTCTCATTTTGCCGTTTCGAATTTGTTCTCCTACATAGCGAATAAGACTTAGGTCTTTTACATTTTCTAACTCACTCCGTACGCAATCTTCCACCGGTTTTCCCCCGCGGATAAAATTGAACTTTCCCCAATTTTTAATTGCGATCTCCCTCGTTTCAGGATTATATGTCACAAGTTTATGCTTATTGATCAAGCGCTCAAAAATACTTTGTATCGTTTCCAGCGAATACCCTGTATCAAAAGCCATTTGCTTCTTCGTAATCGTGTAGATTCCAATTTGCCTCGTATTTTTATTTGTTAATAAATAAAGAAAAACATACTTATCCTCTGGTGTCATTTCCTCAACCATCTTCGGATCTTCCCAAAATTGAGTGTAAACCACGCGATACTTTGCCATCGTCCCTCTCCTTTTCCCAAGACTTTTTCCAAAAAATCGACTCATCTTCTATATATTGATAAGGTCAAAAAAAGGACACCCTGTTTTTAAGAAAAGCGCAAGGCGCCCGCCTATCAGCGACAAGCAAATGTGCTGAGCCAAAAAGACGCTCTTTGCCTTTCTTTGGCTTAGCTTATTTGACATTCGACCTCGAGTCGGTGGCGCCTGGAGCTAGACAAAGTGAAAAAGAAGGTGCCTAGAGGAGCGATGACAATATTCAGAGTGCCGGAACCTAGCACAAAGAGGCCATGCTTCTGTCAGCATGACCTCTTTCGTAAAACATCGTATTAACAGAAAGAAAAAAACATGAGAAAAGACGCTAGATTAATCTTGGATAGTTCTTCGATCTGTTTTGAATAGTCTCCCAGTATGTGAAATCTCTCGCTAGGGTTCCTAGATTTAATTACACATAGACGACCTTTTTCGGTTTCATGGCAACGATGGTCGACTTCAGGAACAATTTTGCCCCTGACAAGACACAGGGATGGTTCTGCTATATAGTCATTTTCCAACTTGATAATGCTAACCAATTTTCCTTTTCTTTATAGTCTGGCATTATTTTTCCAACAAGTCGCCAAAAGGAGCGGTCATGGTTCAGATGAACCATATGGCACATTTCGTGAACGACTACATAATCAATTACCTCTCGTGGTGCCATTGCTAGTCTCCAATTGAAGGTTAAATGTAGGTTTGAATCACAGGTTCCCCATGTCGTTTTGCTGTCGGAGATACGAATAGAACGTGGTTTTATTTTGAAATTACTTTGATAGGAGGACACGCTCTTCTCCACTAAAGCCTTGCACCTCTGGTAATAAAATCGTTTCAAAGTTTGTTTTATTTTTGCAGGATCAGACTGCTTTACATAAATGTGAAGCTTACCTTCTTCAAACACTACATGTTCTTTCGTTATATTGATATCTTGGAAAATCTGTATCGGATAATTTTTTCCTAAAAGAAGAAAACTCTCACCGTACTCATAGACCTTTTTCTGTGGTCCTAGCAGCCTATCCTTTATTTCTTTTAATGTACGCTGGATAAGATCCCATTTTTCTTCTAATAACTGAATCACAATATTATGAGGTGTCCCTTTTGGTACCTGAACTGCAACAGTTCCATATCCATCTATTGTAACACCTATAGATGTACGTTTTTTGTAATAAATCTCAAAATGAATTGTCTCACCTAAGTAGGTATGTATCATGTCATCACCTTTAAAAATCTTTATGCATTATTTGACGCCCAAACCTTTTAAGAATCTCCTGGGTATTTATCTCTGACATTTCCTTGTTTTTTATTTCCAGTGCATATCTTAGTCGAAGGAATATATCGTTATTATCACAATAGACCCTCTACAAAAAATCAGTGCCTGTCCTCTGTCGTAATAAATGCACCGACCATTTGATTCATCTAATTCTACTTCGTTTTAAGTCGAATTTCAAAAAAGTAAACAGCAACTCCCGAAGAGTTCGTATATTTATAGCTTTATCCTAATTTTGAGTATCCCTAAAATCCCGACTATTTCCTGACTCCCGCTAACAATAAAACCCTTGAAAATGCCGTCCATACGATATTTTCAAGGGTTCCATTCTATTAAGTTCCAAGTTCATCGATTCATTTTATTCAGTAATTAATCCATAAGCAGAAATTTTTTTAATTCTTCGAGATACGAGCATTGAGACAATGTAGGATAATATAAGGATACCTCCACAAATCATTAGAATAGTTGGGAAATGAATGATAAAATCCAAACGTTTAACACCTGCACTTGATAGTAATACGGAAAGCATTGGATTAGTAAAATAAAGCCCTAGCACACCACCAATTGTAACACCTGTAATAATCACAGGTAGAAAACTGATGGATATTTGATTCATTAGTTGAATCGTTGAATATCCTATTGCTTTCATTACACCAAACTCTTTCTTACGCTTAATAATCATCGTTTTAATGACTAAATATAGAATCATTACAACAACCAGAATAGTAATGGTCAAAACCATTACCATAACAGCAAATACTGCAGCTGTATACATACTAGTTTGACTTTCTATGTTTTCATCAATATCTAATGTTTCAACTATATAATTCCCGTGCTGTTCCTGAACATTCTTGATAAAGTCTTTGTTCGATATTCCGTCAAGATATACATAAAGGGTAGCTCCTTTATAATCTGATTGTAATTGCTGCATGCCTTCCATTGTTAATGAGGCTATCTGTCCTAAATTACCAATAGATTGACTGAGGCCAGTTACTAAATAACTTATTGTTTCAGTCCCATATTCTACTTCAACCGTATCACCAATTCCTTTATTAATTTGACTTGATACTACCCATGAGATGGATATTTCATTTTCATACTTTGGCTGACGCCCTTCATAAACGATATTATTCTCTAACTGGTTATAATGATCAGTAACGTTCGTATATACGATTTGACTATCAATATTTGTATTAATTAAGTCAAATATATTCACTTTCCTCACATGGTCCATTTGTTCAATATTACTCAGAAGGTCTCTTATATCTGCATCTGACTTAACAGCTATATACACATTTGCCGGTTCTGATCCGAATAAGTTAACAAATGCGGTTTTATCGGAAGCAATATTGTAATATAGCACTACCGAAAAGACTGTGGCAAAAGTTAACGCCATAATAATTAAAACAATCATTATATTTTGTTTCGCATTTGCCAGCATTGATTTAATAGCAAGTAAAAAATGAAGATCACCTTTCGCTTTCTCCAAAGGAATACGATTTTTTCTAAAACTATGTGTTTGAATCCCTCCACGAAGTGCCACAACAGGTAGGATTTTTCGTACACGGAGGGCCGATAATAATGTTACGAGTACCACACAAATCGTCACAAAGAAAATACTGATTAAGTTAACGATCATATCAAAGCTTTGAAGCCATATTAAGCCGGATAAGGTTGAAATGATACCTCCAATCAAAGGCATTAGAGCATATGACAATGCAATTCCTACTATGCTTCCACATAAAGCAATCAAGATATACTGCAGAATAATGGATGAAAGAATTTGCCTACTTGTATAGCCAATTGATTTCAGCACTCCTATATTCGCCATTCCATCTTCAATATTATTTGAAACACGGAACTTAATGACAATTAGAGAAACAAGCACAATAATTGCTGCAAAAGCTACTAATATTGTAGCTATGATGTTAATTGTCAATGTGTTCACGTTTTTCACCAGTTCAAAATTCAAACCCCAAATGTTTAAAGTCGTTTCCTCACCTTGAGATTCCTTTACATTCTGAATAAAATCATTTTCTAACTTCGAAGATTGTGTTTTGTCTTCCATCACTGCGGATATGATCAACCCTTTTGATTGATTGTCTAGTTCAGCTGCTAATGTTTGATAGGAAGTCTCTGGTAACATAAATTTCATAACTCCGATGTTATTAGTACCCATCATTGTTGTTTCTAAGAATCCAGCAATTCGATATTCATAGTCCTTTTTTTGATAGTGAATCGTAAAGTCATCACCTAATTCATACCCCCCATTTGTTTTAAAACTATAAGGCACAAAAATATCATTGGTACTCGATGTATTTAGCTTTTCAATCAATTTTAACGGCCCAATATTACGATTAGCATCCGCATTAAAAATAACAACACTGTTCGTTAATTCGCCATTACCAAAATTAAAATTAATGCTTATATTGATAACCTCTTCTGTTTCTGTCTCTTTTACCCCAGAATAGTTTGCCAAAAAATCTTCATAAGTCGGATGATAACTTGCTTGATCCATTACAATCGTTACATGAGGATCGTTTAATTGTTCAGCTTTCTGATCAAAAAATGTACTTAGTTGAGTAATGACCATTAGGCCAATATTAAGAAGTAGTGCGGCTACCACAATGAATATAAATAAAGAAACAGTAGCAGATTTACTTTTTCTAATATTCGCCATAGCTAGGTTCATAATCTTCACCTTACCACCCCATTTCTGCAAGGAAATCCCTTAGCTTTTCATGGCGTTCGATATTCTCATTTTCATTGTAAGTTCCTAGCTGTAAGTCACCGCAAATTACACCATCTCGCAAATATAGAACTCGGTTTCCTCGCAATGCTGTTTTAATATCATGAGTGACCAAAACAATACTTTGTCCATTACTGTTTACATTTGTGAATACATCTAAAACACTATTACCAGTAGCTGAGTTTAATGCACCAGTTGGTTCATCTGCAAACAATACTTTCGGACTATTAATGATGGCTCTAATAATCCCAACTCGCTGGGCCTCACCACCAGAAAGCTGGGTTGGAAATTTAGACCATGCGTTTTCATTGATCCCTACTTGAATTAATAGTTCTTTCGCCTTTTTGCCGAGTTTGCGCTTATTTTTATTTACTAATAGACCACTTGCAAGCACATTATCTAGTGCGCTCATATTGTCTAGTAAATAAATTTGTTGGAATACAAAGCCACAATTATTCCTTCTAAAAATTGCCAGTTGATCGTTGTTTAATTTAGCTAATTTTTTCCCAGCAAAATCTATTTCACCTAATGTCGGTTTATCCATACCACTAATTGCGTAAAGTAGCGTGGATTTCCCAGATCCCGAACTACCCATTATGATGGTAAAATCCCCTTCTACTAAACTGATATCTAGATTTTTTAAAACATGTTGTTGGATTCCACCGCTTGAAAAGGTTTTACACAGCTTTTCCGTTCTAATAATTATTTTTGTCATAATTGATTAGCACTCTCCTTTTATTGAACTAACCTCTCCTATATTCGACCTATAAAAAAAAGACCGTAATGAAGATTACAGTCTTATCATACAAAATCAATTCTTATTAAATCTTTGTGTAATTCTTAATTACTTCTTAAATATTTAAGAAAGTTTGATTTTTAGAACTACTGTAAAACCATCTTTTCGGTTGTAACAGTTGATTTGCCCTTCCATATTTTCCATGAAGTATTTCGAAATATATAGACCAAGGCCTGAACCATTCTTGCCTTCGACATTTCCTCCTCGATAATATTTATTGAATAATAGAGGTAATTCTTCTTCACTAATTCCTAATCCGTAGTCAATAATGTGGAGTTCAAGATATCCCTGATTGATCCCGGACTTGATAGTAACATTAGTTCCTGCATATTTATATGAATTACTTATAATATTATCTATTACCTGCTGCATACGTAGGGGATCCGTCATAATAATACAAGGTGGAATGGAAGCATAGACGATTTTGTTATCATAATTGACATTCTCAATCATATCAACAAGTACTTCGCTCGATACTTCGGTTATCGTTAATTTTAACTGTTGAAGTTCTTCTAAAGTAGCGTGAAACATATCCGTAACGAGTAAGTCAATTTGCTCCGCTTTCGAATTAATCGTATTTACTTGCTTGATTGTCTTTTCAGATTTTGCCTGTATAAGCATTAATTCACTAACCGCTTTGATTGAAGCGACAGGTGTCTTAATATCATGACTTAATGTGGCTACTAGCTCCTTCTTACTACGGTTGGATTCATACTCTCTTTGACGTGCACACTCTAGTTCTTCACGCAATAAATCAAAACTTTCTGTGAATGCACCAAAGTAATTGTTCTTGCCCATATTTAAAGGAATATCAAAATTACCTCTAGCCACATTCGCTGCGAAATTTTGAAGCTGCTTAAATGGTTTCAATAACGTTCTGTAAATATAGAGGATATATAGAATGCTAACAATCATTAATAGACCAAATATCAAACTTATGGATGTAACCAGTTCACTTTTCATTTGATGCATGATGTCTTGATCGTTATTGCGGATAATTATTTTCCCTACAATCTCTTTATTTTGCTTCAGATCTATAAGTGTATCTCTATTTTTTATAGCATCATTCAAATTAGTAAAATGATTGCCTGGTGTTTGATAAATCACGACTCCCAAGTGATCTATAATAGAAAATGATTGCTTTAGATCGCCGTTATGAAAAGTTTCTTCACTAACTTGTCCCCAATTTCTTTCTACAGTTTTAACCACATCATTTATGGCCACAAGATCTATTTCCGAAATGTTCTTACTCTTAATAACCATTATGGAAAGGACAATTCCAACGCTAAAAACAACCAGAATCAACACAATTAACCATTTTATTTTCATTCGTTAACATCCTCTAGCACATATCCTGTTCCCCATACTGTTTTTATAAATTGCGGTTCCCTTGGATTACTTTCAATTTTCTCACGTAAATGCCGAATATGTACATTTAGGGTCCCATCCCCAACAAAAGAATCGCCCCATACATTTTGAAACAATTCATCTTTTGTGATGATTCGATTTTTATTTTTCGCCATATAAGTCAGAAGTTTATATTCCATCGTTTTTAAGTGAATGACAACACCATTTACTCGTACACGATGAAGCTTTGCATCAATCTGGACCTGTCCGAATTTTAAAACTTCTTGTAGGTTACTAGAACCACTGCCATATCTTTTGAGTACTGCTTTTACTTTTGCTAGTAGAATACTTAGTGTATATGGCTTTTGTATGTAATCATCGCCACCTATGTTAAGCGCAATTAGAACGTCGTCATCGCTGGAACGTGCACTGATAAATAGAATCGGAATCTGCATTGTTTTACGCAATTTTTTACATAAATCAAACCCAGAAGAATCCCCAAGATTTATATCAAGAAGAATCAATGATGGTTCATGTTCCTCCAAAAAACGTTCGCACTCCTCCGCATTTGTCACAAATGCCGTTTTGACTTCAAACATATTAAAATATTCACAAGTTGTTTCAGCTAAAGCAACCTCATCATCAACAATCAAACAATCTAATTTCATCGTAAAACTCCTAGAAAAAGATTATCCTAGTTTGTTAACTGGATATTTATAGTATACATTAGAATTGATAAGCACGTGCAAATTTTGGAAATTATGTATTTTCAACAAATGTAATGGAGAAAAGGCATTGATCTGAACGCTAATAATCTCGGGTTCCTATTAGAAGAAACCCGAGAGATTATTGATCCAGAACCACAGTAATCTGAAATGTTTATTTTAATTGGACAATCATGTACAACCAAAATAAACTCTTCCGAACCCCACCCCGATAGCGCCCAAATAAAGGCTATGATTTTTAAATAGGCAACAAGCTAATGAGGTATTTCATAATTATACAGGTCAAAAGGTCAATGATTAATTTACTTCTTTAAAACTGTCGGTCAAATTCGTATATTCGTCTTTATATTCATCCCATTTGCTTTTAAGCGTCCAAGCCATCAATTGACCATAATGTGTAGGTGTTTCGATAACGGTGACTAAATAAACAATATTTAAATTGTCTACAACACCTTCAAGCGTGTATTGTAGCGCCTTATTACCATTAATCGTAACTTCCTTTACATCTCCTTGATTAGGAGTATCTAATGAAGAAATGAATGGTTCGGTAACAATATCATAATACGCTTGTAGTGAAAAATCCGTGAAATCCTCTTTTGATTCGAGTAGTGCCATGAAATATTTCTCTTTTCTAGGATTATAAATTTGAAGGTCAGCCTCTGGATTTAGCGTGCCGTTTGCATCTTTCCAACTAGTAGAGGCACTTACCTGATAATTGTTGTCTTCACTTTTAAAAACTGTTAAGTTGTCTTCCCCACCACATGCTGCAAGGATAGCAACCATAGAAATAGCTAATACAAATATTAATATCTTTTTCATTGTTAATTGACTCTCTCCCTTGATTCATTATGTAACTTCAACCACTGCCAATACTAAATATTTCGCATTGAATAACCTTGTGAAAAAATAGCCCCTTACTATACTACGGTAATTATCACTGAATTACTAGATTGCGGAGTGAATATTTACAAAAGTCACTAAAATCGCGTGCGACAAGAGCGAGACATTTTGCGCGACAATCAATAGGCGATCTTTGCTAAAACCTATCCAAACATTTAACACCTGCATTTGATAGTAATACGGAAAGCATAGGATTAGTGAAATAAAGCCCTAGCACGCCACCAATTGTAACACCTGTAATGATCATACAATCTGATTTGGAAATATACTTCTCTTCATCAAATACATAGAATTGAATGAATTGGATTAGTTGGAACGCCGTATGAGGTGAAAGTCTCACGTACGGTGTGAACAGGGGGAAAAGGGAGCGATAACTTCAAACCCTTACCTATCTGTATGAAGAAGCACTGAGTGAATAAATAAAAACAGTCAGTTTAGCTGTTTTTATAAAAAATCCAAATGCTTTTAAAAAAATAATCAGATTTATGGGGATAGTTATATTAATTCCAGTTTTTCTCTATAAATTGAATAGCATTTTGTAAATTTGTTTTGTTAGCGATTGAAATGACAGCGGGAACCACAGTAGGGTCCGTTTTGGAGAAATTAGGGATCCGTGGGTTTAATCGAAAAAAACGATTTCCTAGAAGCTGAGAACTGACCATGGATTCATAGTAACCGGATCCACTAGCGACAATCTGAAGAAATGGCAGTAAAGGTTCATTGGGCGATCGGTCCAAAAGAACTCCCCAGTTTGGGGGAAGGTTCTTCATATTTTCGGGGCGTTTGTTATCTGCACTCACCATCCCCCACCCCTCCGTATCTCTTCTTAATTGAGTCGGCTCTTCACCTGTTCCAATGGATAATACCGCAATTTGATCCAACGGCTGTTTGGCTTTCCCCACTGCAAACGCGATACTTGCTGTACTGGGGTTAGTTGTTACTGTATACCCATCCACGTAGTTTTGATAGGCTCTTTGCGTCGCGGGAGCACCACTGCTCCGTAGTATTACATCACTCGCTTTCTCATTTAAATAGGGAGAGCCACGAAAGTTGTGAAATAACACAGGAGTCCAACGATTTAGCTCCGGTGAGAATAAATGAAATGCAGGGACAACAATTCGTCTTTTTAAGTCTTTGAGGAGAAGATCTGGTGGAAAAAATGTTCGTACTGCTTCAATGAAACCAGAATATGGTAATTGCTGGTTAAAAACAGGTCCACCTGGTCGAGAGATACTGAATGCCGGTAGGATTTTATCCTTAAAAAACTGGAGTGTCTCCTTCGGCGATCTTCCGCTTGCTAACGCAAGGGCAGTAAATGAACCGATTGAATTTCCCGAAAAAACATTGGTTCGACTAATTAATTTTGGGTTTCGCCTAGCCAGTCTGTTCAAAAGTTGTAAACTTAAAGCACCTAAGGTACCGCCTCCATCAAAGGACATGATCCGATATTTAGTCAAAGTTGATTTCCCCTTTCTAATCTGATCACAATGCAGTTAAATTTACTAGGTCATGTGGCATGTTGTTTCTTCTGCACATTATCATTCAGTATATGTTTATTTCGTGTCTTGCATGAATATGAATACCTCTTTTACCCAAAATCCTTCAGGAGCAGATTAAGTAGCTAAACATCCAAGAAAAAACTCCATCAAGTATTATAAAAGAACTACGACTAGGATAGAGGAGGCTACGTTTGAGTGGCAGTACGGCTTTCCGAGACTACAAAAAGAAGAAAGGCTTAGCCCATAAGGGATAGACCTGTCTTTTTCACGCTTTTTTACGAAACCTTTTTTCGCACTCGAAGGAGAAATCGGAAAGGTTTATTCTGTGGACGGAGAGAATTATTGGTTAGTTACACCTTATTGAACAAGGGATTGAATGATTATTGGGCAAAGAAAAAGAACTGGTCCACTATTGGGTCCAGCCTCGAATTTTGATTGATTTTTGATTAAAAAAACCGATTTAATAATGATTGAGTACATTATGGTCCGCCGACCCAACATCTGTTTGTCGTTCCGTTGATGATTTAAAAGGAATTATATATAGCCCTCTTTCACCTTCTAACATGCCATACTAGCAATACAATATAAAGAACCCGAATTCGAATTCGAACCCGGCTTGTATATCAGTTTTATAATAGGTGTTTGGACAACCACAACTTAATAAGCGGTAAAACGTTAGTGGGTTGCATTGCTTTTGTATGATCCATACATTTACCCTGTAACACTTCAATATCCCATCCTAATTGCTTTAACTCTTCTTCATTTTCTTTTACCAATCCAGCAATATCAACAGTTACACCTCCAAAGCTTTCACCATAAACAATGGTGTCTCTTTCACCTACAAATGTAAGCCTTGGTATAGTAAGTTGGTCTTGAAGGGATAAATCTCCCCCATAAAAGCATGATCCCTAAAATCAACTCAGTTGTTTTCGAAAAACAATAAATATTTCATTTGGAGTAATTCCATAGCTTTTGAACTTGTTTGGATAAATGGCTCCAAACCAAAAAATACAGCCAGACCGCCTGATTGCGGAAGATGCTTTTGAAAAAAATGATCAAAACAGACCCTTTAAACATCGTATCTTTTATACAAATATCGCGACTTTTTAAATCCACATTCATGCTTCACTGGTATGGCAGAGCGCGCAGTTTTTAAGTATTTATGGAACATTTTTTCTAATCGACCGTACCAATCCAATGATCTCTATCCATCCTTTTAGAGAGAGTAGTACAGCCATGATTTTCACCCAAAGAATGACATCCGGCTGATAAATGGTTGCAATATGCCATATTGGCACAACTTGAGTCATACTCAATACTAGGATTATCATAAGACTTGCAAAACACAAAACGATTTTCGATATAACCCTGAAAGAAACCTTAGAATAGCAAAGATTGTCAGAAGCCAACTTCCATAGACAACGCTTTGCAGTTCGAGCAATCGTGTATAACAACCATGCGCTAAATATTAGCATTAATACGTTTACAAGCAAGTATTTCTGAGGAATGCTTAATCCCACTTCTCCAATCGGCTGATCATTCAATATGTTTATAATCCCCGAAGCGATGTGAGTGGTGGTAATAACATCTGTTTTAGGTAAATCGGTATCGATAGCGTCAAGTACGTTGGCGAACACGATCACTCCCAGCTTTTGTTCTGGAACTATCCAGGTTTGGGACTGGAATCCTATCGAGCCGCCTGGATGACCGATAACAGGAAAACCACCTACATTATCTGACTGCCAACCCATGGCATACGTTCCCGGAACAGGTTCGGTCTGCATTAGCTCTATGCCTTCTCACTTGGAAAGTAAGGCGCGATATGGAGCTCCAAAAATTCATAAAACTTTATTAAACAACGGGTTTTGTCTAAGCCTAAAGCGTGTCCAGCGCTTAATGAAAAAGGCTGGTATCCGTTCAATTACTAAGAAAAAATACCGTCCCTGCCCCTCAAAGGAAAAGGTTGTACAGTTGGAAAATCTTTTAAAACGCGATTTCTCTACCTGCTCCATCAATGAGAAGTGGATGGCTGATATTACGTATATTCCTACAGTAAGAGATGGCTGTGCTATTTGGCCTCTGTATTGGATCTGCACTCAAAAAAAATCGTTGGCTATTCTTTTTCTCGTTCTATGACATCGGAATTGGTGATCGAAGCACTTCAAAACGCCTGGTTTTCTCAAAAGCCCCGAAAGGGCTTAATTCTTCATACCGATCTTGGCTCATAATATACCAGCAGTGAGTTTACTCAGCATGTCCAAAAACATGGAATCAAGCAGTCTTCAGCCAGAAAGGCTGTCCTTATGACAATGCCTGTATAGAATCATTTCATGCCATACTAAAGAAAGAAGAAGTTTATCACACGCAATACACAGACTATCTAGCTGCAAAGCTGGCCATGTTTCAGTTTATAGAAGGATGGTATAACCGAAACAGAATTCATAGTAGCATTGGCTATCAAACACCTCAGGCCATTGAGGATAAAATTAGAAAAACCAGCTTAAGACTTAATTTTTTTGTGTCCGGGTTATTGACTCAAATCCAATATGTTTGTTTTATATTCCAAGTACGCAAATAAAAATCTATTATTTCACTACTTGTAATATTTATAGTTACTTAACAAGTTATGGATTAACTTGTTACTTTAGCAGCATGTGACTCTGTAACATAACCTTCTTTGCCTGAACCAATCCCAACAATAAACAGAACAATAGATATAAGAATAAGTAAAAGAAGCGGAGCCATCCAACTATCAGTCATGTCATGTAGAGCCCCCACTAGAACTGGACCGACTGCTGCTAATAAATAACCGAAAGATTGAGCCATCCCAGATAACTCTGCTGCCTCCTTTCCATCTTTTGATCTCAGTGTAAAAAACATCATAGAAAGACTGAACGCACTTCCGCCAGCAATACCCAAAAGGATTGCCCAAAATGGAACCAATGCAGGGCTTCCTTGTAATAATCCTGCAAATCCAATAAAGAATAGAGAAGCTGTTACGATACTTAAAACGACTTGGTTTTTCATTTTTTCTGCAATAACCGGTACAATAAAAGTAGCTGGAATGAGTGCAAACTGCATTAGAGATACCATCCATCCAGCAGTATTTGAATTATAACCATTCGAATTTAAAATATCTGGCAACCATGTGATTAATGTATAAAACATTAAGGATTGTCCTCCCATAAATATTGTAATCTTCCATGCGAGCGGAGAACGCCATAAACTATTTTTCTTCTCTATTTTCACATTTGTCTTTTCATTTTTATTATTCTTACGGAGTTGTGGGAGCCATATTATTAAAGAAACAAAGGTTAGTATTCCCCATATACCTAATGCACCTTGCCATCCAAAATTACCAATAGATGAAATAGGAACACTAATCCCAGATCCGAGAGCACCAAATAAATTCATGAATATCGCATATATACCAGTCATCAAACCAATTTTTAAGGGAAAGTTCATTTTTACAATTCCAGGAATCAGGACATTACCGAAAGCAATTGCCAAACCAATTAAAATCGTACCAGCAAATAAAAAAAGACTGCCTGAAAGTGAGCGAATCGCAATCCCAATAATAAGTAATATCAAAGATAAAGCAATCGTCAATTCCATACCAATCCGATTGGCTATTTTAGGAGCAAATGGTGAGAGTAAAGCAAATGCAAGTAATGGCAATGTTGTAATCGTCCCTATCAAAGCATTACTAATACCTAAATCATCACGTATTAAGGGAATTAAAGCACCAGCAGAAGTCAACGGTACTCTTAAGTTAGACCCTACTAAAACTATGCCAACCAGCAATAATAGACTGTATTTTTTATTATTATTTATAGTTGATGAAAGTGTTCCATCATTCATGTTGTTATTCCTCCTCTATCATTTCAACGACCTCTTGTCTTAATATTTCCATATAATTTTCTACGTATGCGGCAGCAGCAACTTTATCCTGATTACGTATCGCTGTAAATAATTCAATGTGCAGTTCTTCCTCGTATTTAAACGAGGCATTCATTTTCATTAAATCTTGAACAAAACGATATATCATTTCTAATAGTGGCTCGTATAAATCGATTAAAAGTTGGTTATTAGAAGATGACACAACAGTTTGGTGAAAACATATATCCAACTTAATAAACGATTCATAATCGTTATTTTTGACTGCCCGTCGAGAGTCTCGAATATACTTTTCAAGTCTTACTAAATCTGCTTCTGTTCTATTTTCAGCAGCCAATTGGGCAGCTTGTTTTTCTAAAGCTAAGCGAACATCTAGAATCTCAAGCAACTCAGATTTTTTTACATAGCGCTTCAAAGCCGCTTCCAGAGAGTTCGTAGAATGTACAACTGTTCCGCTTCCTTGTTTAGTTTCTAGTAAACCAGCATGAACTAAAGCACGGATGGCTTCTCGAAGTGTATTACGGCTTACACCAAACTGTTCCATAAGTTCCATTTCGGGCGGCAGTCTGTCTCCTACTTTCCAATGCTCAGATTTAATTAATTGTTCAATTTGGGTAGCAACCTGTTCTACTAGATTTATTCGGTTTGCTTTCTTAATCATGATTAAATCCCCCCTCTTAATTTGTAGGATGATTGGTATATAGGATATATTATCTTTTATAAATAGAATTGTCAACGTGATTTACCTCATCACTATAAAATTAAGATAATACAAAATACATTGCCTTTTATAAAAACAATATATTCCATTAAAAAGATAGGTAATAAATAATTATTTTCAATTCCATGTTTGCTTTGAGTAATCACGATACCACTATTACTTTCTCTTGTTATGATTCATTATGAAAGAAGCATAAATTATTTATAATCATCAATAAGGCTAAGACAAAACTCAGCTAATTAGAAAGTGGAATTCAGTATATACTGAATTCCTTATACTGAATTCCTATTTTTATCAATGAAGCTAGTTTTGTCCTAGTCTCTTTGTCAATTGCTCTTTATGTTTTGGTCCACACCACTCATCTTTTTCATATTGGAATTTTACACGAAATTGTTCTGAATATTGATATCCATACTAACTTCTTACTACAACACCAATATAATTAATAAAGGCTAAGCTCTCTAAAAACCAATAAGAATAGTAGAAAATTAGCCATAGAGCCAACAATACGTCTTCCATATTTGCAGCAGATTCATAAATTGCCTTTCCTGTAAAATACGCTCCACCGATAACTGAAAATGTTGTAAGGATTGTTTTGGAATTGCAATTAAATCAATCAATGAGTTTGTGCGGTTTTTTCTCCATAAACCATATATGAGTAGTGTTTTAACATGACCTTAGGACTGAAATACCTATTGGTGTTGAATAAGTGGTTTTTTTCTAACTTTAATATAGATACATCATTTATTTGCTACAATCATCCAATTTGTATCTTTTTCTAACGTGAGTATATATTGCGAAAACTGTGGGGCTTTTGTTGCTTCATCAATATATTTAACAGTGACCCATACTTTTATTTGATTATCTACTATCTGAAAAACTGGATGAACTAGCTCTGTAAATAAATAATCCTTACCAATCGGTGGTAAGATATTATCTTTCATATAATAAGAAAGTTCTTTATCCTTAGCAGTCGGATAAAACGAAAAAAATGTCTCCAAAAATTCTGTTACTTCTTGCACAATGTCTGAACCAACTGTACCATTACTTTCAGGTTGTTGTGGCTCATAATCCGATTTATTCGATATGTTCCATTTAATACGTCCTGCTCCAATTAAGTGCTTTTGCCAGTAAGCAGTTGTTAAATCTGCATAACCGGTTGGATCGCCGGCATTATACATGTGTTTGTTTCCAACATAGATACCAACATGTGTGACATAGGTTCCTGAGTTATATGTGGAATGAAAAAACACTAAATCGCCAGGTTTTGCTTCAGATAAAGATATCTGCTCAGTCACGTCATACTGTTGCTGTGCTGATCGGGGCAGGCTAATACCTGCTTTTCGATAACTCCATTGTGTTAATCCACTGCAATCAAAAGAAGTTCTTGGATTATCCCCTCCAAAGACATAGGGGAATCCCTCATACTTTAAGGCTTCATCATAACAATCTGAACCTTTTCACCATTAAATTGGGGCGAAGTGAAATATTGACTCACTAAATCGACTTTGGCTGTATTCGCATACGTCTTTCTTGAAAGGGACGGACGATGGGTATTCTCCCCCCTGCTTTTTGAGTAGATATTCTACGGTAATGGCGAGGGGCAACCTGCCCTCTCCGCAAGACGTAAAAAACGATTGCAAATCACGGGCTTTAAATAATATTTCTGTGGCACGTGTTCCTCCAAAATCTGCCACGAGGAAGATACGTCTTCTTCTTTGAGCAAGTGTGGGACTTCCCCAATATTGGGCATCCAACAATCGCCAAGCGACATCAACATCATTCCCTCGGACCATTCCGGCGTTTGCCCAGACTTCAGAATCAGGCATTGGAATTTCGGTATTTGCGAACGATTCAAGCAAGGCCTTAAAATCCAGCCTGTTATTTGATGAAAAAGCTCCCATGACGTTTTCCCAAACAGCGATAACTGGATATGTTCCATTCGTTGCACACCTCATTTCTTCAATAATTCTTATTGCATGATAAAATAAACTAGATTGACTTCCAGTAAGGCCTTCTCGTATACCGATATTGGATAAGTTCTGACAAGGTGAACCAAATGTAATGATATGAACAGGTGGTATTTCTCCACCATTTACTTTTGTAATATCTCCTAAATGATGTATGTTAGGAAAATGTCGTTTCGTAATAGATATGGGAGCTTTTTCAATTTCACTTGCCATATTGGTTGAATCCCATAACGAGAAACAGCTAATGGAAATACACTAATACCATCAAATAAACTTCCTAAAGTTAGTTTTGTCATATTCCACCTTCTACCCTTCATTTTAGGCGTAAAAAAAAGACGTTCATTTTATTTGAACGCCTTACAATATTTTAATTCTATTGTGTTCCCACACCCCAGATCAATTACCACCGAAACGGTAATGTGGTTTTTCAGTACTTTATTTCTAGTTTTTTCACCTTCTCCCACAAACACGAAATGCTTGTGAAATTGCTTGTATCTAAGGATTTCTATATAGTCAACGTTGTAGCAACGCTATAGCCTCGACGTGCGCCGTTTGCGGAAACATGTCTACTGGTTGAATTTCTTTTACTTTATATCCATTTTCAGTTAAATATTTTAAATCTCTTTTCAAAGTGACTGGGTTGCAGGAGACATAAATCACTTTCTGTGGCGATAGTTTGACCAGAGAAGATAAAAACTTTTCGTCACTTCCTGACCTTGGTGGGTCCATGATTACTAGGTCCATTTTTTTATTTTCATTTGCTAGTTTCACCATAAAGTCCCCGGCATCATCGTTGTAGAAATAGGCATTTTTAATATTATTGTTTTTAGCATTTTTTATTGCATCTTTTACTGCATCTTTATTTAGTTCAACACCTATAACCTTCTTCACTTTGTCGCTGACTATTAATGATATCGTACCTATTCCACAATATGCATCTATGACTGTTTCATTGCCTTTTAGTTTTGCCATCTCAATTCCCTTGTTATATAAAATTTCAGTTTGAATTGGATTGACTTGATAAAAAGACTTGGCTGAAATTTGGAATTTTACACCACATAATATATCTTCAATATATCCCTTCCCATATAAAACAATTTCCTCATTTCCCAGTACTACTGACGTTCTCCGCTTATTAATATTCATTATAATATTAGATATTTCTGGATGAGCTTTTACCAATGCTTTGATAAAATTATTTTTACCTGGGAAGACTTTTGTTGATGTCACTAAGACAACCATTACTTGATTCGTTGCAAATCCTCTTTTTATCAGTATATGCCTTAGAAACCCTCTACCTGTGTCTTCATCAAATGGTTGCATTTTAAAAGACTTCATAAATTTTTTGATGGTGTCTATAATTTCATCTGCCTTACGGTCATGTATCATACATTCGTCTATATCAATTACATGATGACTCTCTTCCTGGTAGATCCCGGATATAATTTGTCTCTTTTTATCATAGGCAAATGTTGAGTGCACCTTATTTCTATAGTAGTAAGGTTCTTTCATAGGTAAAATATCATTTACTTTGCAATATGATTTTAAAAGATCCTCAACTAATCTTTGTTTAAAATTGTCCTGTGCTTCGTGGGACATATGTTGAAGCTGACATCCACCACATTTGCTATAATATGAGCATTCTGGTTTTACCCGATGCTTTGATTCTTTTTCAATTTTGACCACATTAACAGAAGTTTTATGTTTCGTCTTTATTATCTCAACGATTGCAGTTTCTCCTTCAAGTAGATTGGATACAAGGTATTCTTTCCCCTTTATATTTACAATTCCCTTTCCACTTTCATGCAGACCTGTACATTTAACTTTTAACTTTCCTTTATTCATATTGCACCTGCTTTCCCCTACATAATATCATGTTAATTCTTTTGCCACCATCTGTTAATGCACTTTTATTGTTCCTATTTTCCAATAAAAAAGTTTAATAAAATGATGTGATTTTTTACCATCTACATTCTAATGAAACTGTGATTAAAATGAAATAATTTATGGAATTAAAGAACATAAAATGATGGAGTTGGGAAGACGGAATCTTTTTATTCAAACCGAACTGATGGGATCATATTAATGAATATCAAACTTTGATATTCTATTAAACAGAGATTAATATAAATTGTTAGGAGAGCGCCTATGGATATTTCAAATTTAATTGCATTGTTTGCACTCATTGTATCAAGTGGTGGAATCTATTTAAGTTATAAGAATCATAGGACAACTAAAGAATGGGAGTTTTATAAGGAAAATATAAGGCAAAAAGAGCAAGATGAGCAGAACTTTTATTCTAAAAACAAAAGTAGAATATCTTTGATTCCTTATTTTCATCTATCTTTTAATAAGGAAATATATGTTAAAAATATTAATAATGAAGCATGCCTTATACTACCAATTTCTTTGATAAACTTGGGTAAGGAAAGTGCGACAAATGTTCAACTTGTACAAATGACAAAAAGTGAGTCAACAAATTGTTACTTTAAAACAGATGGTCTTCAACAAAACATTCATTTTTTATATGATTATCTTGATAAACAGTATGCCTTTATTGACGATACTATTAATTTCTCAGTTCGGTGTAATAAACATAGTAAAGCATATAATGTATTCTTTAAGATAAGATATAATGATTTAGCAGGACGTACCTACGAGCAAGAATTTCGATTTCAGTATTGCTTTAAGATTATGAACGAATTTTCCATGAATCATACTTCAGATTTACCAATTTGTATTGAAGATATTGATAAAACAAATAGTCCTATACAACTCTAGGTAAAATAGTGCTTGCTAAACAGATAATCTATATCAATAAATAACTTTAGAAAAATAAAAACGACGATCGCAATTATTCTCAATTCGCAATCGTCGTTCTAATTTCTAATCTTATTCCCCTGTGTTCTCACACCCCATATCAATTACCACAGAAACAGTCATGTAATCTTTCAGGAACTTTTCTAATTTTTTCACCTTCTCCTACAAACACGAAATGCTTGTGAAAGTGTTTAAAACTAAGGATTTCTATATAGTTTCTCTTTGTAGCAACGATACACACTCAACGTGAATCGTATGCTTGCAATATTTAATCTTCTCTTTTTTATTCATGTTTATCCCCCCTTTGAAACCTGTAATACGACAGGCTACTCTGAGATTAGCGTATCATTTTCTCCATCCCGATCTATCCGATACTTCTTAAGGTCATCCCTACCCTCATAAAAAATAGTTTGATCGTCACTAGTAAAGCTCAGTACGGATTTGTCCGTGATTTTTCGGGTTGTGAAATCATCCAAATTCATGGCATATATTTTATATTGATCTTGACGATTCAAAAAGAGCAGTTCTGTATCAGTCAAAACAAAATACGTTGTGATGATATCGGGAAGAACCGTTTCCGACTCTGTCGTCGTATCATACTTCGCAACTTGGTATTTTTCATTTACATAATAAATACTCTGGCCGTCAAAGGCGACGATTTTAAATGGTGGAAGACTAATGATAATACTCATTTTACCTGTCAATTTATTTACTTGCATTATCTCGTCATCATAAACAAAGTAGATGCGATGTTCATCCAAAAAGAAAAACTCTATTCCAAAGAAAGAAAGTGTATCAGCATCAAGCGCTTTATTCAGCCCTAAAAAACTGTCTCTTGCTGTATTTGCGTTCCCTTCAAAAATAATCCTCTCATCAAATGTCGTCGTATCTACTTCTATAACAGAAAATTTGTCTGGGGATGTATTAAACTTTGACTTCTCATGGTCAAGTTTCATATAGTAGACAAGCGAACCATTGCCATAAATATTTGTCTCAACTGCTGTTAATGATTGCATTGGGTTTCTGACAAAGTTTCTAATTTCGCCAGTTTCTTTATCCTCAAATACGAGCTTAATATCGCTCAGGTCTGTTTCATCAACATAAAACCGATAGTGCTCATTTTCAAAGGACTGTCTGGTGGAATTATAGTAAATATCATAATCTCCTGTATTTTCATTAGAGGTGCAGCCGGCAAGGCTAGATACGGAAATCACTAGGAAAAGCATAAGACTAAATGTCCTCAGCAAACGATTTTGCTTCCTTGTGCTCCATACATTTGTATGCCAGATCATCATCACAATAAATGCAACGATACTCATGCACAAGGTGACAGCAAACAAGATAAGTAATGCCATAGTAGAGACTCCTTGGAATACTAAGTCCATTTGATCTGTAAAAATGTTGTACTCGTATTCGCTCCCCTTGAAGAAACCAGTGGAAACCATAAACCCGAGTGGTCCCGGCAAAATGTATTTGGAGGATGCTAGGCTGAATCCATAATAGGGTAACAAGATTATGGCTGTACAAGTGAAGAGAGTCAGCGCATATTTCTTCGTGCAAACAGAAACAAACATGATGAGCATCGCAAAACATAGATTGCCAAATATTTTAATTGCAGTCACCCACAAAAAAGTAGAAAATAGCGTCATATTCTTTGCGGATGTTCCAAAGTATGACAAACTTTGTAGCGGATAGCTTCCATTTTTCCAAAAAGGAAAAAACGGGAAGTCTTCAATCTCAATTTCATTCATAACAAAATGATCGTCAATCCATTCCATCACTTTTGCTTCATTTTCTTCCAAAGAAATCACACTCCCCCTTGATTTAGACAATTAAAAAAGCATAACAGATAGAATTTGTCACACGTTAGTTTGTTTATCTATAAAACTTCTGCAATACCAGCCATGATATATTCTGCACATGGTACGGCAATCGCATTTCCAAGTGCTTTATATCTTGCATAATCGCTAATTACTTCTCCTTTATGCCCTAAACCTGTCCAATTTTCTGGTAACCCCATCAAACGTTCACATTCCAATGGGGTAAGTTGACGAATAAATCCATCTTTTTCTTCTCCTTCGTACCAAAATGAAAAATAATTTACTGATCCTGCGAGCAAAGTTGGAAAAGGATCTTTTGTTCTTCCAAAACTTCCGTGGAATCCTTTTTCGTTTCTTTCTTTAGCCGTACTTCGCATGCGTCTTTCTTGAAAGGGTCGGACGATGGGTATTTTCCCCCCTGCTTTTTGAGTAGATATTCCACTGGTAATGGTGGGGGACAGCCTGCCCTTTCCGCAAGACGTAAAAACCGATTGCAAATCGCGGGCTTTAAATAATTTTTCTGTGGCACGTTTCTCTCTAAAATCTGCCACGAGAAAGATACTTCTTCTTCTTTGAGCAAGTGTGGGCTTTCCCCAATATTGGACGTCCAACAGACATCAACATTATTCCCTCGGACCATTCCAGCATTTGCCCAGACTCCAGAATCAGGCATTGGAATTTCCGTATTTGTGAACGAGCACGGCCTTAAAATCCAGCCGGTTATTTGATGAAAAAGCTCCCATGACGTTTTCCCAAACAGCGATAACTGGATATGTTTCATTCGTTGCACCCCTAATTTCCTCAATAATTCAGATTGCATGATAAAATAAACTGGATTGACTTCCTGTAAGACCTTCTCTTTTTCCAATATTGGATAAGTTCTGACAAGGCGAACCAAATGTAATGATATGAACAGGTGGTATTTCTCCGCCATTAACTTTTGTAATATCTCCTAAATGACGTATTTCGGGAAAGTGTCGTTTAGTAATAGAAATGGAGCCTTTTCAACTTCACTTGCCAAAATTGGCGCAATCTCGTAACGAGACGCCGCCAATGGAAATACACCAATTCCATCGAATATACTTCCTAAAGTTAGTTCCGTCATATTTCACCTCTATTCTCCATTTTCAGGCATAAAAAAAGACGCTCATTTTAATTGAACGTCAAAAATATTATTCTCTTATATTTCCATATCCTGGTCTATGAAAGTTGAAACAGTACTTTAAACCTTTTAATTAAATGTCTTGTAATTAAATGTCTTGTAATTAAAACATTTTATTTTGAGAAAGAAAACTTTTAGCACATGTCCTCATCTATTGTAAGGTCTTAAATTCCTTTTTCTTTTGCTGATGAGATTAAATGCCCAAGAGGAACTAATACATTATTGGCAAAGTTATAAATATCTTCAGAATTTAAAATCGGTGCTGGATTATGTGTCACATAATTCAATGAATTTGCATCCACTTTTGCATTGTTTTTCAAATGTGTTAATAAATTTCTCAATGAATCTCTACCTCTAAATTCTTTATGGAGATCTTTAATCTCCGTGCTTTTTGCTGGATTACTTGAAAGTTCGATTCTTTGTAAAAAGCTATCCACTACATTTTCAAAATTTGTAGCTAAGCTCTTATTCAAATTTATACCCGAGTACTGGCATTCTTTCTTTACTAAATCTTCTAGCACTACCCTTAAAGACATTGATGATAATAAAAGGTAAGAATCGTAACCAATATCTTTTACCTCTGTTACGACATTATGTAATTCATCCAAATAAAGTTCACCTACTACAAGATCCGTATCATTGAATATTTCTCCTTTTTTCTTCTGAACTTTTTTTCTTTTTGTGACTATAATACTCAGATTTTCTTTTTTCGAACGATCTGAAGCTCTAATGTAAGTAATAACAAATTTACCAGGTTCATTAGCTTCAAAAATTCCGTTATTTATTTTACAAAATTCACTTACTGTGTACAATGTATTCTCGGGACTAACACCATCATGAACTACTTTAGGGTCATAAATATTCCATGTTTGTCCATGTTTTAAAGTTTTTTGCTTCTGTTTTAAGATTCTTTCTTCTGAACTTTCCCCGGAATCACCAGATGTACCTTCCTCTGAATCACCTGATATATCTTCTTCTGGACCTTCCTTTGAATCACCAGATATACCTTCTTCCGGATCTTCCTTTGAATCACCAGATACACCTTCTTCCGGACCTTCCCTTGGATCACCAGATATACCTTCTTCCGGACCTTCCCTTGAATCACCAGATATACCTTCTTCCGGACCTTCCCTTGGATCACCAGATATACCTTCTTCCGGACCTTCCCTTGGATCACCAGATAGATTCTCTTGTATTGCAAAATCACTTGAACGCATTACAACGTTAATATTAATGGCTAAGTGAGTAATAAAATTTCTTATTCCAAGCATTACATTCTCAAGTGCGGTTGACTCTAAAAATCCACCGCGCTCATCAGAAATCTCTATTTCCTCTGTATTTTCATCAAAGTCAACAAAATTCACATAGCCTAGAACGTTCCTTAACTTAAAAGCATTTGAAACATAATTATCACTTATATTACTTAATCCTAACCAATCGAATTCTGGATTTAAATAGTCATACAGCGCATAGTTATTCACGTATAACTTAACACCATAACCGAACTCTTTTACTTTTTCAGCCTTAGGTCCTTCTTCTATCCAGTATTCACTTTCAAAGGAAGGCCATGAATCAATAATTTCATCAATATCTTCATCTATCTGGTAATTTAATTTTTTCGCATCTCTATTAGAATAATCAAATCTATAATGTTCTTGAATATAATCATAAATAGCTTCATTTGATTTAGTAAGATCTAATACTAAATTTTCTCCATTAATCTTTTTTCTTTTCTTTTCTCTTGTGGGATCTACTTCTTCTTTAAATGCAATATATTGAAAATCTAATTTCCGAGTCTTCTTATTATAACTAAAATTAACTTTGATTTTATGATTAACCACATTCTTAATTTCAATAAGGTTTTCGATTTTTTGTCCATCTATCAATAATTTAATTTCAGGTAAAGTCGCCTTGGAATTATATAGTCCAAAAGAAACGAATCGAAATTTTTTCAACTCTTTTTCCTTTAATAAATGATTCAATCTCTTTTCATTTAATTGGCGAATAATTATTTGCGTCCCTGTTTCTCCAGTAGTAGGAATCTCTTCAATTGTAGGCATTGCATCTCTACACCACTTTACAGAATAACTAAAATTTGGGTTCTCAGTAATTATTTCAATTTCGTCCCCTAAAAAGAATGCTGAAAATAAGCCTAATCCCTTACTTCCCGCAAAAAACTCATTGTGATTATTAGTTAAATTCCCATCCTTTTTTTTATTTGAGTAGTAAATTCTGTGTAAATATTGAATATCATTATCACTAAATCCTTTACCATCATCATTAACACATATTATCTTTTTTTCCTTGCTTATATCCACTATTACTTCTTTTGCTCCTGCATCAGCACCATTTTTTACTAATTCTGCTATTGAAACTAAAGGACTTTTTACACTTGCCGCCAACTTTATAATATCTTCTACTTCCGCAAATTCAGAATTCAAATTTACCATACTATTGCTCCTTTCTAAAAACTAAAATTGTCTCTTGAGACATAGACTTTACAGATCCTCGTCCCTTCAACTTAGAAACTCTCGAAGGCATACGCTTATTATGAATGTTTCGTTTCACATCTGTTATTAAACTAAAGTCATACTGTTCCAAGAACTCCTCAGTAATTTTATCTAATGAAATTATTTCACCATCAACCGTTCGATTTCCTAAGGTCAACATTAGAATTCCTTTCTTTTTTAATGTATCAACAATTGCAATAAGAGCTTCGAAGTAATCTTGAAAAAAAGAATTGATTTTCTTTTGTTTACTCTCAGACACACGATTCAAAACCTGATTTAATGATAAAACATCCCATTCTAATGAAGCATTCCTTTTTCCACCTAAACTCAAATAATCAATTTTTGAAAATGTTGTTAATACGTCTGGATGTGGAATATCTAAATCTTTTTCATCTATCCACAACAAAGCCAGTATTGAAAACTGACCATATGTTACCGTAGTAGCATTATCCCCATAAGGTGGAGATGTACAAATTATATCTATGCTTTTTTTTTTTATTTCGGAGCAAGCCTCTCTCACATCTTTTGTAATTAACCTGTGAGTAATATTAGATTTATAGTTTGGAAGATCCTCAAATCTCTCATTAATTTCTAAGATAAAGTCTTCCACTACATTGTTAATAATTACTTTTATGTCTTCTTCTTTCTTCACATGTAGCTTAAAAGTTGATTTTCGAGAATTTTTATATTTATAGATAATATTAGAAAAACAGAGCCAATAATATCTTCTTGTTATATAATCTTCTTCTTTAGATATAGCTGTTTTAATTTTACTTAGGTCTTCAATAATGTCTTCTCTAAACCACTTATTAATATTACTGAAATCATGTAACGTGTAATTTTCATTTAAACGTTGTTCTAGAATAGAATTTTTAGTTTTAATAACTAAATGATCTACGCCAGTGAGCTTCACATCAGTAAATAGATTAGCTAATGGATTTATATCAACTCCTATTGTTTCTAACCCCAACTCTTTACCCACTACTAAGGTTGTTCCTGAGCCGTGAAATGGATCAAATATATTCTTTATTGTTTTTTCTACTTTTAAGATATCATTTAATACTTTCTCTTGCATAGGTGCAACCATCATAGCTGGATATTTAGCTATACCGTGAATGCCATTTTGTTTAAATTCTTTAAAATCTAAACTGCCTTCTCTATAATTTAATTTTCTTTGTAATAATTCCATTTCGCACCCCCGATTCAAGTTATTTCCATAGTACTATATTCTCATTTATAAGTGATAATATCAACTAACTACATATATTTTGTGATAGATAGTGTTATTTTTCCTTATATAAATTCTTCGATTTAAACACATATTTTAATCCTATTTCCTGCATGTGATAACTTTATACTATGAAATTTTTAGACTACTAATAATGATTCGGAAAAGTGTCCCGTTCCAAAATACAAATCAAGTATTAATCTTAGATTGGTTTCCGTACTTTCTCCTCCCTACTTTAGGCAAGGTAACACTGATATCTATAAATCCATTTTCGTTTATGCACACTTAAATATTACCACCATTCATAGGTGCAATAGGAATTCTCCTTCTATAAAAAGATAAAATCACTCTTACTTGAACTTTCCGACTCTTATATATGGATTTAACATTGCTTGTTTCTATTATTTTATATTTATTATTATCTACTAATCATTTCTCCAATATAATTAACCCTTATTTTCACCTCGTAATAAGTTGAAAATAAGGGTTATATTCTCTCTACTTTACGAACATAACTAACAAGTGCTGTACTAGATATAAATGTATAGTCGGACTACAACGGCATCTCATGAACTATAAACATGCCTTTTATTGAAATAAATATATATTTAAGTTAAACTTTAATATTCCCTTGTGTTCCCACACCCCAGATCAATTACCACTGAAACGGTAATGTGGTTTTTCAGTACCTTATTTCTAGTTTTTTCACCTTCTCCTACAAACACGAAATGCTTGTGAAAGTGTTTAAAACTAAGGATTTCTATATAGTTTTTCTTTGTAGCAACGATACACACTCCACGTGAGTCGTCATCGGAAACATATCCACCGGTTGCACTTCCACCGTTTGATACCCTCCATCCTCCAATATTCTTAAATCACGTGCTAGGGTCGCTGGGTTGCATGATACATAAACAACTTTTTCTGGTTTCATGTTGATAATTGTATCTAGCAATGCTTGGTCGCAGCCTTTGCGTGGAGGATCAACGACGAGTACGTCTGCTTTGTTGCCTTGTTTATACCAATTGGGAATGACAACTTCCGCTTCGCCGACTGCAAATTCGGCGTTTGTGATGCCGTTTAGTTCTGCATTTTTTCTTGCATCTTCTATTGCTTCGGGAACGATTTCGACTCCATATACGTTCTTAGCTTTTTTTGCTAGGAAAAGTGAAATGGTTCCAATTCCACAGTATGCATCAATGACATTTTCATTTCCGCTTAAGCCGGCATATTCCAGGGCTTTGTCATAGAGAACCTTCGTTTGCTCGGGATTTACTTGAAAAAAGGATCGAGCTGATATGGCAAATTTAATGTCACCGATATAGTCATAGATAACCTCTTCTCCCCAAAGTACTTTCGTTTGCTCGCCAAAAATAACATTCGTACGTTTTTTATTTACGTTTTGCACGATTGATTTAATACCAGGAATCGCTGCCGTAATTTCTTCAATGATCTTTTTCTGATTCTGCAAATCTGGTGTACGTGTAATCAAAACAACCATGATTTCACCTGTTACTTTTCCGTACCGAACCATCACATGGCGAAGCGTTCCTTTATTGGCCTGTTCATTGTATGCTCTGACACCATATTTCCCGCAAATTTCTTTTACTTTTTGTAATACGACATCATTTTGTTCGAATTGGATCAGACACTCCTCCATATCGATAATGTCATGTGAACGTTGTTGATAAAAGCCGCCAATTAAACCGCCTTCTCGTTCTCCAATGGGAACTTGTGCTTTATTTCGGTAACGCCATGGATCTTCCATACCTAGCGTCGGATGAATTTTTACATTATCCAATTTTCCAATCCGTTGCATTACATCCCGTACCTGCTTTTCTTTAGCGAGTAATTGTCCCTCATAGCTCAAATGCTGAAGCTGACAGCCACCGCATTGTGAATATATAGGACAAGGCGGTTCCACACGATATTCACTTTCTTCATATATCTCCATCAAACGGCCAAACCCGTATCCTTTATTCAACTTCGTAACTTTCACTTTTGCCTTTTCTCCTGGTAACCCATTGGCAACAAACAAAGGATAGCCATCCACTTTTGCTACGCCATTACCGTCATGTGTTAAGTCTTCAAAAATTACATCTATATAATCATTTTTATTAATCGGTGCTTGAATTTTACTCATTATTTCCGTCCTTTACATACTGATTTTACTGTTCTAATTGTAACATATAGATGAAAGTTATCGAAATTGAGAAGAAACTTGGAGTATGTTAAAGGCATACTATTTAACATACTCCTAATAATAATTGTAAGTGCTTTACATTCCCTATTGCATTTATTGAATTACTTTTCTATAATAATAAATGAAAATAATTTACATCAAGGAGGTACACATGATGAATAGTTTCTTCGAGAAAGCGCAACAGTTTGGTAAATCATTTATGTTACCCATTGCTGTTTTGCCAGCAGCAGGTTTACTTTTGGGAATTGGCGGCGCTTTATCTAACCCTAATACAGTTAAGGCATATCCATTCTTGGACGTGGCATGGCTTCAATCCATCTTTACCATTATGTCCAGTGCTGGGAATGTCATTTTCGCTAACCTTGCATTACTATTTGCAATAGGTGTATCAGTTGGTTTAGCAAAAAGTGATAAGGGAACTGCTGGGCTTGCAGGTATGCTTGGTTTCCTAGTTATGAATTCGACGATCTCTGCATTATTATCTATCATGGGAATTCTTAATACAGAAGATCCTGCATCTGCTGGGCAAGGTTTAGTACTGGGTATTCACACTTTAGAAACAGGCGTCTTCGGCGGTGTAATGGTTGGGATTTTAGTTGCATTACTCCATAATCGGTATAATAAAAAAGAACTTCCTGCCTTTTTAGGTTTCTTTAGTGGATCACGTTTTGTTCCGATTATTTCTTCATTCGCAGCTATTTTTCTAGGAGTGCTTATGTTCCTAGTTTGGCCATTTATTCAAGCCGGGATTTTTAAAATGGGCGGATTAGTAGAAACTACTGGGTATATTGGGACCTTTATTTATGGATTCGTGTTACGTTTACTAGGTCCATTCGGTCTTCATCATATATTTTATATGCCTTTTTGGACTACTAGCTTAGGTGGTTCACTCATTGTTGATGGACAGCTAATTGAAGGAACACAGCGGATTTTCTTTGCACAACTTGCTGATCCTACGATTGAAAAGTTTTATAGTGGCACTTCACGTTTTATGTCTGGACGTTTTATTACAATGATGTTTGGTCTTATTGGCGCGACATATGCCATTTATCGTACAGCAAAACCGAAAAACAAAAAGATAGTTGCAGGTTTGATGGGATCAGCTGCATTAACATCATTTTTAACAGGAATTACAGAACCAATTGAATTCTCATTCTTGTTTATCGCTCCCGTACTTTATGTTGTACATGCATTCTTAGATGGACTAGCCTTTATGATGGCTCATATCTTCCAAATTACAATTGGTCAAACGTTTTCGGGAGGATTTATCGACTTTGTCCTATTTGGAATTTTACAAGGAAATGCGAAAACAAACTGGATAATGGTTCCAATTATTGGTATTCCATGGTTCTTTGTCTACTACTTCCTATTTACATTCTTAATTAAAAAATTCAATTTCAAAACACCTGGCCGGGAAGATGAAGAATTAACAAAAGCAACAACAGCGGAAAATTCAAGCGAAAGAGCACAAACAATTATTACTGCATTAGGTGGCGCTGACAACTTAACAAATGTTGATTGCTGTGCTACTCGTTTGCGTGTTAGTGTCAATGATGCTGATAAAGTAGATGAAGCATTATTGAAAGAAACAGGAGCAAAAGGTGTCGTAATGAAAGGTAAAGGTGTCCAAGTCATTTATGGACCACATGTAACAATTATTAAAAACGAAATCACAGAAATAGTGGGTGAATAATGATGTTAGATAAAATTAATCATGGACTTGTTGCTTCTTGTCAAGCGCTAGAGAATGAGCCTCTTCACAGTTCATTTATAATGGCAAAAATGGCACTTGCTGCTAAGCTTGGCGGTGCGGTTGGTATTCGTGCAAATTCAAAGCAAGATGTCCAAGCAATAAAAAAAGAAGTTTCTTTACCTGTAGTCGGAATTGTGAAACGTGATTATCCTGATAGTGATGTTTTCATTACAGCAACAAAAAAAGAAGTAGAAGAATTAATTGAATCAGGATGCGAAATGATTGCCATGGATGCCACTTTGCGCAAACGTCCAAATGGCGAACAGTTAAAAGATATTGTTGATTATGTTAAAACGAATCATCCACATATCCAGTTAATGGCGGATATTTCAACGTTGGAAGATGCACTTGAAGCAGAACGTTTAGGATTTGACTGTGTTTCTACCACTCTTTACGGGTATACAAACGAAACAAGCGGATGTAAACTATATGAGAATGATTTCGAATTCATTAAGATCATTTTAAATAACATTCACATTCCAGTTATAGCTGAAGGTAATATTATTACACCTGAAATGGCAAAGATAGTAATTTCCCTTGGCGCTTATTCCGTTGTCGTAGGAGGAGCTATTTCAAGACCTCAGCAAATTACTAGCCGGTTTGTAGAGGAGATCAAAGGAGTGTAATGGATGGTTACACTATTGAAGGAAATACAATCCAGATATTCCTCCTTCTCAGAAAAAGAAAGAGGTTTAGCGGATTATTTACTTTCTTCACCGCTCGAAGCTGCCGAGAGTAATATTAAAGATATTGCTGCCAAAACTGATATTTCAGTAGCTACGATCACAAGATTTTGCAAAAAGGTCTCATGTAGGAATTTTGTCGAATTGAAAATCAAACTAGCTAGAGAAGCCTATCAAGAAGTTGATGAAGACGTTGACTCAAAATTAAAGCGCCAGTATGAGGATATACTCGATGATATTCAAGGACTTAGTGGAAAAGAAGCTTTAAATGAAGTCATGCACCATATCCAAAGAGCAAAGAAATTGTATATTTATGGTCTGGGCAGTTCAGGACTCGCTGCCCAGGAATTAAATTATCGATTAAGTAGAATGGGCTTTGCATCTGAGGCTGTGACAGATCCACACTTAATGATCATTAGGAGTACATTATTCCAAAAGGGCGATTTACTGCTAGCATTTTCTCGTTCGGGGCAGACAAGAGATTTATTACATTCTGTAAAGGAAGCCAAAAATAACGGCGCAAAAGTCGTCTCGTTCACCGCCTATGGTGATACGCTGCTTACAAAGCTATCCGAGACTGTCTTATGGACGATTCATCCTTTACGGACTGGGTATGTTTCCACAGGTTTAGATTTAAGTGTTCTTTATTTAATTGACCTTATTAGCATATTTTTATTAAAGGACAAAAAAAGTCAAGAAACATATCAAAAAACAGTTACAGCCATTTCTTCTGAAGCTTATATAGAAAATAGCCGCTAATCATTTTGCGGCTATTTTTTATTGGTATTTCTATCGATAGACCTCTTGTCATCGTAAATTTTCTTCGAATTCAGTTAATGAGGATAGATAGTGATAGAACAAAAATATTTTCATCATTATTTCAAATATCTCGCATAGTTTTTAATAAGCACGGATTACGAGCACCTGTCTCCCCTAACATTCAGTTATCAACTTTGTTTCAAAGGCCACAATATTGTCATTATTTTCTCTACCTTGCAATAAACAGAGGACGGTCTCAGTTAGTGTTTTAGGCTGATTTCCGTTTTAGAAACCTAATATGAGGGTAATAAATCTTTTGAGGTGAATTTGTAATGACAAGGGAAAACAGCTGGTTATTTACTAAAAAGGATATGACAAATGCTAATTTAGTACCCGACTGGGTTATTAGGGAGTATCGGACATTTAATAGCATAGTCACTGATAAGACATTTCCTTGCACATTTGGAATGAGTGCTGAGAAAAGAGGAGAACTGCGTTACTCCTATATTTCTCACGATGATTGGTCAAGCCTTCCACAAACCGTAGAAGACTTTATTGACCTGTTTGATGAATCTGAGACTTTGATTCGCCATGGGTTTTTCTTGTTTGTTGAACCAGAAATGGAAGAAAAATCGCTTGAATATTATCGATCATATTTTTGGAAAGTCCTACAGTATTTACATGATGTAGATAAAAAACCTTGGCCTGAAGATTATCCGGAAGACCCTGATCATCATTTATGGAATTTTTCTTTTGCTGAGGAGCCTTTTTTCGTTTTTGGTAATACTCCAGCATACAAGCAGCGAAAAACGAGAGATTTGGGTAATAGTCTAATTCTAGGATTCCAACCTCGACGTATATTTGATGGTCTTGAAGGAACATCAAAGGGTGGAATCATGTCGCGCGAAATGGTTCGATCACGAGTAGAAAAGTGGGATCGCTTGCCAAAACATCCGAATATTAGCCATTATGGTGATCCAGATCATAGAGAATGGAAGCAATACTTTATCGGAGATGATATAAAGCCAATTGAAGGCAAGTGTCCTTTCCAGCATAAATCTATGTAAAAAAGCTTGATTCCATTAATGGAATCAAGCTTTTTTTGTATTATAGATCCGCTTTTTTGGGAACTAGCTTAAAAATTTCATGATCCTCAAATACGGCAACTAACCGGTTAAGCCATTCATAGTATTCAGACATATATTTCAACTTTGCTATATCTTCTGTAGCCATTGCTTGAATCTCTGGACTAATATTATTATCGGTAGTTAATTGTTCTAACTCCGCTAATGACTTTTTTATAGCAGATAAATGCATCGAGTTGGCACTTTTCCATTTTGTCGAAAATAAATCTATAAAGCTTTGATACCAATCTTCTTCTATTTGATATAAATCTTTTCTTACCCCTTTTTTCCACACCCGTTCTACCATCTTTAAATCAGATAAAGTTCTTACAGATGTACTCATACTCGTTTTACTCATACCGAGTTCTTCCTTCATATCATCAAGTGTTAATGGGTCTTGATGAAAAAACATCATTCCGTATAGCCTTCCAGCTGAAGACGTAGCACCATATAAATGTATATTTTGTCCAATTGTTTCAATAACACGCTCACGAGCTTTTTCAAGTCGCTCTTTACCTTCCACTTCTTTTTCACATCCTTCAAAATGCTTAAACACGATGTTTCTTCTAGAATATAATAACGCTCACCATATTGTAAAGAATCATTCACATGAGTAAAGTGGAGCATTTGGCAGGATTATTGAGGATACCCCTAGTTAAGTTTGTACAGTTTATACTGTACGTACTATACAGATAGAATATGCCGTTATATGACATTTGTGTTACATGCACTTTTTCTAATACACTTATATAGGTTCATAAGATTAGGGAGTGAAAACATGGATGAGAGATCAGGCCATAAAAAAATAGAGGTCAAAAATGCAACAAAGATATTTGGTAAAAACATAAAGAAAGCGAATCAGCTTTTAAAAGAAGGTAAGTCCAAAAATGAAATATTAAAAGCGGCTGGTGCAACAGTTGGTGTAAAAAATGCAAGCTTTGATGTGTACGAAGGTGAAATTTTTGTCATCATGGGTCTATCCGGAAGTGGAAAGTCTACATTGGTGAGATTATTAAATCGACTCATTGATCCAACAGCTGGTCATATTTTATTGGATGGTGCGGATATTGTGCAAATGAATAAAGAGCAACTCCGCGAAGTAAGAAGAAAAAAAATTGGGATGGTTTTTCAAAAGTTTGCCCTATTCCCTCATAGAAATATCTTAGAAAATACCGAATACGGATTAGAAATCCAAGGGATCAACAAAGACGAACGCCAAGTGAAAGCAAAAGAAGCTTTGAAACTAGTTGGATTGGCAGGATATGAAAATCAATATCCAGATCAATTAAGTGGTGGAATGCAACAACGTGTTGGTCTTGCTCGGGCACTTGCTAATGATCCAGACATTTTGTTAATGGACGAAGCATTCAGTGCTTTAGATCCACTTATTCGTAAGGATATGCAAAATGAATTATTGCAATTACATGATGAAATGGGTAAAACAATCATTTTTATTACCCATGATTTAGATGAAGCCTTACGAATCGGTGACCGAATTGCGCTAATGAGAGATGGGCAAATTGTTCAAATCGGAACACCTGAAGAAATTTTAATGAATCCTTCAAATGATTATGTAGAGAAATTTGTTGAAGATGTAGATTTATCAAAAGTGTTAACAGCTGGACATATTATGAAGCAAGCCGAAACAGTACAACTTGATAGAGGCCCAAGAGTAGCACTTAGATTAATGAAGCATCATGGAATTTCTTCCATTTATGTAGTTGACAAGCAAAACAGGCTAATAGGAGCTGTGACAGCCCAGGATGCAAACAACGCTGTAGAATTAGGTCATTCTCTTCAAGATGTCCTCATACAAGATATCTCTACTGTACCTTCTGAAACCTTGCTGACAGACCTTTTCAATCTTGTTTCAACTGCCCCAATACCAGTTGCTGTAGTAAATGAAGAAAAAAGACTCCAAGGGATTATTATCCGTGGTGCATTGATTGGTGCATTATCTGGCGACAATGATTTTATCAATGGGCAAGATGAGTCGAAAACTAACTTGCAGGAGGTGAATTAATTGCAAAACTTACTTCCGCGAATACCACTTGCTACTTGGATAGACGATGCTGTTGATTGGCTTGTTGTTACATTTGGAACTGTTTTTGATGGCATAACAACTGTATTGGAAGGTTTAGTTAATGGGATTGTAACTGGACTAGGGTTTATTCCTTCTATTATTCTCGCTATTTTATTTGCATTACTCGCATGGGTAATTTCTACGCGAAAAATAGCCACTTTTTCATTAATCGGCTTATTGCTTATTGATTATCTAGGTTATTGGGATCCGATGCTACAAATGTTGGCCCTCGTAATAACCTCTGTGGTCATCTCCATTGTAATCGGCATACCAATTGGCATTTGGTCGTCCCAGAAAGAAACTGTGCGAAAAATTGTTGCACCCATTCTTGATTTAATGCAAACAATGCCAGCATTCGTTTACTTATTGCCGGCGATATTCTTTTTCAATATTGGTGTTGTTCCAGGAGTTGTTGCATCGGTTATTTTTTCTATGCCACCAACAATCCGTTTAACGATATTAGGCATTCGTCAAGTGCCTGAAGATTTAATTGAAGCAACAGAAGCTTTTGGATCAACAACTGGACAAAAGTTAATTAAGGTACAAATACCACTGGCAATGCCGACCATCATGGCTGGTATTAACCAAAGTATCATGCTCGCTTTATCAATGGTTGTGATTGCATCTATGGTCGGTGCACCAGGACTTGGTGAAGAAGTATATCGTGCTGTAACACAATTAAAAACCGGTGTCGGTGTAGAAGCTGGATTGTCGATAGTGATTGTAGCAATCATTTTAGACAGAATTACACAACATGCTGGAAAACAAAAACAAAGGGGAACTTTATCATGAATTTCGCAAAAAAAATTACAGGATTAAGTGTAGCTGTCTTACTTGCAGTTGGTCTTGCCGCTTGTGGCAACGACGCAAAAACAGAAAACGATACGGATAAAACAGAATCCGTTGGTAAATCTGTCAACTATAAAATTACTGGAATTGATCCAGGTGCTGGAATTATGCAACAAACGGAAAAAGCAATCGAGGAATATGAATTATCAGATTGGGATCTTGTTTCTGGTTCAAGTGCCGCTATGACTGCTTCTTTGAAAAAAGCCTATGACAAAGAAAAGCCGATTATCATCACTGGTTGGACGCCACACTGGAAATTTTCTAAGTATGATTTAAAATACTTAGAGGATCCAAAAGGTGTTTACGGTGGTGAAGAAGAAATCCGTACAATTGGTCGCACAGGATTGGAAAAAGATTTACCAGAAGCATATCAAATTTTAAAACAGTTTAAATGGACAGAAGAAGACATGGGTAAAGTAATGGTTGCTATTCAAGAAGGCGAAAAACCAGAAGTTGCTGCTCAAGCATGGATCGATGATAATGCTGATAAAGTAGCTGAATGGACAAATGACGTTGAAAAAGTAGATGGCGATAAAATTAAACTTGCATATGTTGCATGGGATAGTGAAATTGCCAGTCATAATGTAATGAAAATCGTTCTTGAAGATATGGGCTTTAAAGTAACACTTACACAAGTGGAAGCTGGACCTATGTGGACAGCAGTTGCTGATGGAAGTGCAGATGCTACACTTGCTGCATGGATGCCTATTACACATAAAACATATGCAGACAAATTCGAAGGTAAATTCGAAGAAATCGGTGTTAATATGGAAGGCGTAAAAATTGGCCTTGTAGTTCCTAAGTATATGGATATTGATTCGATTGAAGATTTGAAAGAATAATTTGGTTGCCCTCCGCTTTTTATAGGCCACTGAAAAAACTTGCGTTTTCCTGTAAGTAAACCTGAATTGAAAAAGACGCTATTTTGTTCGAAATTGAACAGAATAGCGTCTTTTCTCTTCACATTCTTTACTCTAATTCTCTCATTAGCGTCCTAATTCTTTTGAGATTGACCGTAAATATAACCATCGCTCCTTGTATCCGCATACCAAATAGACCCGCTGAAGTGGTTACATTATACCCGTGCCTATGTTTCAACTCACTATTCTTTGCTTCAATTTTATAGCGAGATTTTGCCTTTTCTATAAACACTTCACTATTTTGAAACGCTTCTTGATCCCTTATGTCCCGTCGATTTAATCGTCATAGAATAGGTTTTACTTTTTGCACCTTCCTTATAACAACCTTCTTGAAACAGATAAACCTTACATTTTTCAATATCAAAAAACATTTTATTCTAGGATTCTTTCCTTTCTCTCGTTGATCCCGTTTTCCATCGTGTCCTTTGTGGATTGCCATATAGCCACAACGATATCGTAAATTGCCATCAATGGGCTAAGTTTTAGCGTTTCTTGATTAGCAATCATCGGGGACACCACCTACATTTGATAACACGATTATATAATAAAATAGCGACCCATTCCTCGATTTCAATTTGTAATGAATCGCTTATTTTTTTACGTTTAATTCTATCTCTGTATGGAAGATATTACGTTGATTGGAGCGCATGCGACGAGGAAGCTCACCGCACGCCCCCCGGAAAGCGTCCGCTCGGAACGGAAATCAACAGTTTTTGGCGTAATCCTATTTAAAAGGACTTTTTCCGTGGCCTCCTTTTTATAGTGGAGGTTTTTTATTTCTAGTAATACATTGTGAAGAAAGTTAATTCCGTATTTATGTGAGCTTCGAACTTTTTCGATAACCCACAAGATTAGCAATAAAATCATCGGACTAATCCCGCCAACCAACTGAATATTATATATTAAAACCCTCCGCTGGTTTGAGATTAGCTGAGGAATTTGACTTTCATCATATTAAATATCTTTTCGAACTTCTAATTCATCATCCATTTCCTTTAAGACATCCCCAATTTTCCGATCATTGATAACAAGATCCGCATATATATCAAATTCTGTTGGCTCCATATTTATGATCACAAGCTTGGCTCCTTTTTGTTTTGCAATCAATGGAAATTGATTTGCTGGTGTTACAGTTAAGGAAGAACCTAAAACGATAAACAACTCCGCTTTTTCACTTTCCTCTGTAGCTTTTAAGAGCGCATTCTCAGGAAGCATTTCACCGAATAAAACAACGGATGGACGAAGTGTCCCACCACATTCACATTGAAATTTCCCTTCTGCATACGTGTCATTCCCGTATACCTTCCCACAGGTTTGACAATGTACCTTCTTCATCGTGCCATGGAGTTCAGATACCCTTTCACTTCCCGCTTCATGATGAAATCCATCAATATTCTGAGTAATAATGCTTTGAATCACCCTGTTTTTCTCCCATTTCGCCAAAATATCATGACCTTTATGTGGCTTACATTCATTCAGGCCAAGCACTCGATGTCGATAAAAGTCAAAAAACAACTCGACGTTCTTATTTAATGCCTCCGTGCTGGCAATTTTACTTGGATCTTCCTTATTCCACATTCCTGTATTTGCTGATCTGAAATCAGGGAGACCACTTTCCGTAGACATACCTGCTCCAGATAAAATAACCGTATACTTTGATTGCTTTAACCATTGTAACAACAATGCCCAACACTCCTTCGTAAGGTAATTCGGCAGAACCCAATATAGACACCATGTTACCATAGTAGCATCATATTGGTTTAAATTCCTTATGGAAATATAAAGGATATTAGAGACATTTAACTAATATACTTTATAGGGGATGTTTAAATGGTCCGGTAAAAATGGCTGTCAAATCGTTGTCTGCTCGCTTCTCCGTTTCTCAAATATAGGAAAAGGATCCTCTGCTAAGAAAAGGGACCTCTGTTAAGAAAAGGGACCTCTGTTAAGAACGCTCACGTCCTGTGAGCAACACAGAGGCCAGCACATCCTGTGCAAGTACGTCCAAATGAGCAACACAGAGTCAGCACTTCCTGTGCAAGTACGTCCAATGAGCAACAGCATCGTATGCAAGTGCTGCGGTGTTTGAAGGGGGAGCTTCCTAGAACTTCGACGGACTGATAGGAGTCCTAGTGCTGAGTTATCACAGGACGTAGTGGTCTTAGTCGGCTTTGGCCTTTTTTATTCTCTTTTTTGAACAGGCATCTATAGAAAAATATGTCTATTATTGCAGTGAAGGGTGGGAATGACATGGAGAATAAACCAACTCTTGAAGAACGAATTCATTATTTAGAAAATCGAGTTAGTTATCTTGAAAAGAAATTAGATATAAGTAATTCCGACAAAACATTAGCTGTTAGGTCAGCAGCCACTATACCTGTAGTTAAACAAACCACACCAGCTTTACATCAAATAGAAAGTAAGCCAATCGAGTGGGACGTCCTCATCTTTCAAAAGATATTACCACGCCTGTTTATATTCGTATTTATTATTGGTATTCTTTGGGGCTTTAAAGCAGCTTCAGACTACGGATATTTGACGGAGAGTGTAAAGGTCTTGCTTGGTTTTATTACTGCAGCCGCCTTTATTGTGTTCGGCATCATGCAGTTGAATAAAAACCGAACAGTTTTAGGGCAGGTATTAGTTGGTGGTGCGATCCCCATTTTGATGTTAACAACATTCACGATGCATCAACTCTATGAAATGACTGGTCCTGAAGTTTCCTTTATACTAAATGTTATCTGGATTGCATTAGGTCTATTTTTCACTTATACATTTAAATCACAAAGTATTGGGCTCGTATCAGCTGTTGGTGGTGTGCTTGTCCCTTTTTTAATTGTAAGTACGACACCTAATATACCTATATTCATCATTTATGAAACATTACTTTACGTATTATTCATCTGGCTAGCACTAAAAAATCGCTATATTGTTTTGTATTATCTTTCTGCCATCTTATTAAATATCACATTATTATTATTTTTCCTTATCGCAAATGTCCCAGATCATTATAAATGGTTAGCCGTTTCACCAGTTATCATTCAGCAATTAGCCTTGCTTACTGGTTTTATTAACACCAATGATAAATTAAAAAATCAAGCTTATACTTTATTCTCAAGTGTTTTATTATCGTCCCTTTGGATTAAACTCGTATTAACAGATTCCGAGTCTTCCATCGTATTCTCGATGATTGCGTTACTTTATGGAATAACCTATTACGCTTATCAGAAGGACATTGTTAGAGCACCGATCTTTATTGCCAATACTTTGATGGCAGGATTATTTTTTGCTAATACAATGTTTAGTGACATGACAATTGAAGTATTACTCATATCAAGTCTTATTTATATGTTTGTCGCACATAAATATAAAGGGATATTCCATACTTTATTAGGGATTTTCACTTATAGTCTAGGCGCAATATTCACTGTTACTATATCTATTCCTGGATGGATTTCTTGGGAAATGTTACATTGGATTGTGCTTATTTCCGCTACAGGCTATGCTATTAATTATTTGGCTAATCATTTAAAAGAGGAACATCCAACGATAATGAATGTAGGTGTTCCCTATTTTTCCATTCTATTACTAGTGTTTACTGCGGCGCTATCCATACTCATTACTGATAGTGCTGGAGAGAATACGGAGCGAATTGTCATGAGTATACTTTGGATTATCATTGCGATTGTCTTCATGGTGCTCGGGAAAAGCTTATCGATTATTCAAGGTAAATATGTAGGCACAGGCATTCTCTTTCTTACACTTGGCAAAATTATTTTATTCGATCTACTATTTATTTCGGTGGCAGTCAAAGCATTGTTGTTTATCTTACTTGGCGCTGTGGGATTACTTGTATCAAGAGCTTATTATAAAAAGTAAGTTTATTGCTTTAATTGCATAGCTGAAAATACAAAAGAGGATTAGCCGCTTTATACGGTTAATCCTCTTTTCAAAACTTATTTTATTGCAGCTTCTACTTCTTTTACCATTTGTGAAACGGATTCCAAACCTCCGCCAGATAGGTACCAGAAATCAGGGTCTAAATAGATGATTTTTCCATCTTTATACGCGTCAGTGCCTTTAACCAAGTCATTTTCAATGATGTCTTTGGCAGCCGATTCTCCATCAACAGCGGCTCCACGGTCAATGACGAATAAATAGCCAGGGTTTTTCTCTAAAATATATTCGAATGATACACTTTGACCATGTGTCGATACTTCGATTGATGAGTCAGCCGGTTCGAAACCGAAAACATCGTGGATAATACCAAAGCGAGAACTAGGACCATATGCACTAACTTTTCCTTCATTTGCTAACACAATTAACGATTTACCTTCTAGTGTAGATGCTTCTTTATTTAATTTTTCTATATCTTCATTGATAACCGATAATTGCTCCTCTACTTCTGCCTCTTTACTGAAAATCTTACCAATCGTTTTTGCATTTTCAGCAAATGATTCCATGTATCTAGATGTATCGACACCTAAATATATAGTAGGGGCAATTTCTTTGAACTCTTCATACATATCAGATTGTCTTCCCGAAATGATAATTAAATCCGGATCCAATGCATGGATCTTTTCAAAATCTGGTTCTTTCAAGCTACCAACATTTTCATACTTTTCATCTTCATATTTTTCTAGATATTTTGGGATATTGGTTTTCGGTAATGCTGCTACTTCAACACCTAATTTATCCAATGTATCAAGAGATCCAAAGTCAAAGACGACTACTTTTTTAGGATTTACTGGTACTTTCGTTTCGTCCAATTCATGTGTAATTGTTAGTTCTTTCGCTTCTACTTTCGGTTCTTCCTTTTCCTTCTTATCTCCGCTGTTAGCATCATTTGTTCCACAAGCAGTTATAATCATCATTGCAATGATCAGACTAAATACTGTTAATAATTTTTTCACTTCAGTCACCTCTTATTTTTATGTATATTAATGATAATCATTATCAATAGCTATTAAAAAAAATAGCCTTTCTCTTTAATTCATTATACCCCCGTTCGAACTTCTTTATTGACAATGATATTCGTTCTCAATTCATAATATACCATACTCCTTATTTTTACAACAACTATTTTTCATAAAAATAGTTGTTGTATGAATTGGTTGAGAATTGAATTTTCACGTATTCATGTCAATGAATGGTTTTCGACAAAAACGAACTGGACGTTGTTCGCTCTTTATCATTAGATTTCTTTTGTATCTGTAGGGTTTGCATAGCCTTCTTCATATGCTTGATCAATTTCATTACGAATTTCTTTCATCGTCTTCCCATCATTATAATCAACTACCGCCTTAGCAGCTATTTCTAGGCAAACAGTACATTTTGTGCCATGGTCATCCCAAACGATGGATCCATCTTCCTTGTTTTCATGAATAAAGCAATCATAATTATCTTTATGTCCTACTGAATCGCCACATCCACAATAGCAAGGCATATTTTCTAGTAATTCTTGATGCTGAGCAACTGCCAAATAAATTAATTGCATATCTTCCGGCTTGTCTTGTAAGAAACTTGGTTTACTAGTAGCACTACTTGTTTCTTCCCGAATATCACCATGAGCTACTTCTGTATGTGTCTCTTCCGTTACAGGAGGATCACTTTTTTCTGCACTCGAACACGCTTGCAAAAATATCCCTAATAGTAACACGAGACTAATAATGAGTCTTTTTTTCATTTACAAAAGACAACCTTTCTCCATTCTGTGATACTTTTATTTTATTATTGATGCTATTATATATCAAGCTTGTTCACAGACCTTTAACAAGTTATTAGGTAAGCCCTTCTTATCTAGATCGGTGGATATTAATAAAGTGAAACCTCAATCAGTGGGGGCTTTCTATCATCCCCCACTGATTGTTAAGGAACTCAGGCCAAGGTCGCCGCGTCCTGCGGCAACGCCTAAGTGACCAACATCCTGTTTGCCTGAACCAATCGCCTTTACGGGCAGTTGATCCCCCACTTACTCTTCATTGCTTAAACTTGAATCCTTGAAGTGGGGTTTTACTGCCCGTTAATCTGCGATAAAATGACTTTGTATAATCTTTGAGGGCATGTATTCGCTTAAGACCATTAGCAGTAAAAGAGCCAGCTACATGAATATTCATGCTGCTGGCTCTTTTTTATATCATTAAGCCCACCACATTTGTGCAGGTGATTCTTTAATTAAAACGGCTTGTAAATTACTAACCGCACGTTGGAATCCTTCTTCAACGGACATGATCGGATCTTCATGTTCAATACTGACCACATAATCGTATCCGAATGTACGTAGTGCACTCATCATGTCGCTCCATTCCTGGACGCTATGACCACAGCCAACAGATCGGAAATTCCATGCTCTTGTCCGTATGTTACCATATGGTTGCATATCAGTTAATCCATACATATTAACATTTTCTTGGTCAATATACGTATCTTTGGCATGGAAATGGTGAATGGCATCTTCTTTGCCTAGGATTTTAATTGCTCCTACCGGATCGATACCTTGCCACCATAAATGACTTGGGTCAAGATTTGCTCCAATTGCATCACATGTTGCTTCTCTTAACTTCAATAATGTGTAAGGTGTATGTACTAAAAATCCTCCATGTAATTCTAAACCAATTTTCACGTGATGATCTTTAGCAAACTGTCCCCATTCTTTCCAATAAGGAATTAGCTTCTCTTCCCATTGCCATTTTAATACTTCCTCAAAATCATGTGGCCAAGGCGCTACAGGCCAATTTGGATATTTTGCTCCTTCATGATCTCCGGGAGTACCAGAAAAGCAATTTACAACAGGCACTTCTAATAAGCTTGCTAGTTTTACTGTTTTCACAAAAGTTTCATGGCTTTCTTTTGCAAATTCTTTATCAGGAGATATTGGATTTCCATGACAGCTGAATGCACTAATAGATAGCCCTCTTGACGTAACCGCATTTAAATATGCTTGACGTGCTGCTTCATCTTCAAGCAATAAATCAAGTGGACAATGGGCGTTTCCTGGATAATTTCCTGTTCCAATTTCAACAGCATCCAGTCCTGACTTTTGTACATAATCAAGCATTTCCTCAAACGACTTATCAGAAAACAGTACTGCAAATACACCTAATTTCATTTATTTTCCCATCCTTTACTCTCTAAAATTTTACAATTGAACGATTTTCTTTGTTTTATTCGATTCAAGTGCAGCTAGTACTACTTGTAAAGATTTCATTCCTTCTTCACCTGAAACTGGTGGATTCAGATCAAGTTCGATACTTTCAACAAACTTTTCAATCGTATGTGAAGTGGATTGTCCACCATCATCGTTGGATTGAATTTTTCCTAGCTCGTAATTTACTGTAGAGCCATTTTTATATTGAACAATTAAAGAATAATTGGGATCATCCTCTAAACGTAAAATACCTTTTTCAGCATAAATGATCGTTGAGTTATCTTCCTTCGCTGTATATGCCCAGCTGGCAGCCAATGTACCAATGATTCCAGATTCTGTTTTTAATACACATACTGCATTATCATCAACGTCAGAGTCTTCCTTTGCTGAACCTTCCACAAATGCTGCAACTTCGGTGAACTCCTCACCTAAAAGAAATCTTAGTAAATCAGTTTTATGCACACCTAAATCACCCATCGCACCAATAAAGGCTTCTTCTTTCTTAAAGAACCAGCTTTCTTTTCCATCCACACTCCATCCTTCTGGTCCACCGTGACCAAATGCCGTACGGAAGCTATGGATTTTTCCTAGTTCACCACTCTCAATAATCTCTCTTGCTTTTTGATGGGATGGGACGAATCTTTGATTATGGGCAATCATTAATTTCTTCCCTGAAGCTTGTCTTGCTTCAATCATTTGTTCCGCTTCTTCTTTAGATATTGCCATTGGCTTTTCGCAAAGCACATGCTTACCTGCTTGCAATGCTGCTATTGTGATCGGTGCATGTAAATAATTAGGTAAACATACACTTACTGCATCTATATCGTCATTTTTTAGTAATTCCTTGTAATCAGTGTAAGCAATTGCATCATAGGTACTTGCCATTTCTTCCGCTCTGTTTTCAACAATATCGCAAACCGCAATGATTTCTACATTTTCTTCCATTGCATATTCAGGTAAATGTCGATATTTCGCAATGCTTCCACAGCCAATTACGCCCACTTTCATTTTCTTCATCATCTATTCCCCCATTTTATTATTGTTTAGGGTTTGAGTACTTGATTCCCTGATGTTTCAGCTTGTTGAAGTGAGTTCACTTTTTCTTAATTTCTTCCAATGGCTGCGCATTTCCATAGACAGGATACGATCTATCCGCAGGCTTCACCCATTTAGCCGCGTTTACTAATACTTTTTGAATATCTTTTTGATGGTATGTTGGGTATGTTTCATGGCCTGGTCTAAAGTAGAATATTTTCCCATTTCCTCGTTTATATGTGCAGCCTGATCTGAATACTTCTCCACCTTCAAACCAGCTCAAGAAAACTAATTCGTCCGGTGCTGGAATATCAAAATGTTCTCCATACATTTCTTCTTTTTCTAACTCGATGTATTCTCCGATTCCTTCCGCAATTGGATGCGTTGGATCTACAACCCATAGACGCTCTTTTTCATCTGCTTCACGCCATTTTAAATCACAAGATGTCCCCATTAATTTCTTGAAAATTTTAGAAAAATGACCTGAATGAAGGACTACTAATCCCATCCCTTGAAGTACTCGCTCATGCACACGATTAACAACCTCATCGTCTACTTCACCATGAGCTAAATGCCCCCACCAAAATAGAACATCCGTATTTTTAAGCACTTCTTCTGTCAGTCCGTGTTCTGGCTCGTCTAATGTGGCTGTCTTTGTTTCGTATCCATGCTCAGCAAGTAATTTTGCAATCGTTCCATGGATTCCTTCTGGATAAATATCTGCTACTACAGGATTTAACTTTTCATGTCTATTTTCGTTCCAAATTGTAATTTTCATATTGTTCTCTCCCTACATTAAATTCTATTTCGTTACCAATTTATTTATTTGATTCCGCCTTTCATCACACCACTGATTACCCACTTCTGTGCAAAGATATAAACAATGACCATAGGAGCGAGCGCCAATAAGTATGATGCAAAAGCTAAATTATAATCTGTACTAAACTGGGACTGAAAAATATATTGTACAAGTGGTAAAGTTGCCATTTCACGATCACTTACAATGACGAGCGGAAGCATAAAGTCATTCCAGGCACCCAAACATGTAAGAATTGCCACTGTTGCATTCATTGGCGCTAATAATGGGAAGATGACCTTCCAGAATACTTGCCATGTACTAGCTCCATCTATAATGGCAGCCTCTTCTAACTCTACAGGTATAGATCGAATATAGCCTACATAAATAAATATATTAAAAGCTAGGTTATACACGATATACAAAATAATTAGTCCTACCAAATTGTCCATGCCCCATGCAGATGTTTGTTTAACAATTGGAAGCATGATAATTGGAAATGGGATAAACATGGCACTTACAAAGTAGTAAAATAGCATTTTATAAAACTTTTTATGCATATTTCGAGCAATTGCGTAAGCAACCAATGAGTTCGTTAACACAGTAAAAATGACTACAAATACAGTAACAAAAACGCTATTTCCAAACGCATTGAAAAAATTCGTCATTTCAATGGCTTTACTAAAGTTTTCAAAGGACCAACTCTTCGGAAGAGCTAATAAGTTATTCGCTAATTCCTGTGGTGTTTTAAATGCAATGGTAATCGTTAAATATAGCGGAAATAAAATCAGTAACGAACCTGCAATTAAGAGAATAGTAGCAGGCCAATTCGTTCTTTTATTTATCATCAGCTTTGCACCTCTCTCTTTTCTAAAATTTTAAGTTGAATAATAGAGATGACAACAATTACGATGAAATAAATAACTGCATTCGCCGATTGGTATGCAAACTCGCCGCCTTCAAATCCTCCACGATAAATCAATAACGAGATGGATTCTGTAGACTGTCCAGGCCCACCGCCCGTTAAAGCAATGATTTGGTCAAATACCATTAAGAAATTTTTCATTGCCAAAATCATATTGATTGTGAAAAATGGAGCGATTAAAGGGAATGTAATTTTCCAAAACTTTGTCCACATTCCTGCACCATCTATACTTGCTGCTTCATATATATCTTCAGTAATTGTTACAAGACCAGCGAGGTATAGAATTGTATTGAATGCAATCGATTGCCAAACAGCTACAACAACAATTCCAAGCCAAGCCAAATTAGGATCTCCTAATATATTTTTTGCTAGGAATTCTATTCCAAAAGACTCACCTATTGTAGGTAGAAAATGGGTGAAAATGAAATTGAAAATAAACCCTACTATTAAAATACTTAATATAAAAGGTAAAAAGTAAACCGCTCTTAACGTTTTTTGAAACTTAATTTTTGAGTTCAAACCTATTGCGACTAACAAACTAAATATATTCACTAAAATGGTTGATATAATGGCAAACTTAAAGGTAAATCCATAGGCAGCAAATGCTCGATCATCCTTAAAAACATTCAAATAGTTTTTAATACCTACGAAATTCCAATCCCCATATCCTTTCCAGTCTGTAAAGCTATAAAAGATCCCTTGTAATGCGGGATATGTATGGAAGGTAAAAAATAGCAAAAATGCTGGAATAACTATAAATAAGTAAACATTATTTTTCTTTGTCATTATTTCAACTCCTTTAAGAAGGGATGGGCATCTGTAAATCAAGATGCCCAAAATTTTGATATAGTATTAACGATTCTGTACTTTTTCCCACTCATTATCCATTTTCTTTAAGAATGCATCTTTATTCTTTTTAATTAAAAACTCTTGGACAATATTTTCTGCACCCATTCCTGCTGGATAATAGTGGTCTGGGAAGCTAGTGATTTTTCCAGATTCAAAGTTTGTTTTTATCCCTTCAAATACTGGATCCTCTTGGAATACTCCTTCGATAGCAGAGAAGGCTTTTTGTTCATCAATATATTGTTGCGCTCTTTCTTCATCCATCATGAATTCAATAAATTTCATTGCCTCATCTTTATGCTTCGTGTCTTTATTCATCGTAAGAATCACGTCAACACCGGAAACTAGATTATTTTTGTCCGTATCGTTGTTGACCGGCATGGCAAAAGCTCCTAATTCCATATCGGGATTCGCCTTTACAATTTCCGGAATGGCCCAATTTCCTTGTATGTAAAACACACTTTTTCCATTCGCAAAAGCATTATTTCCATCTCCGTACCCAATTCCCATATTATCTTTGTGCCCATACTCAGTCAGTGTTAAGATTTTATCCGCTACTTCATTATAATTTTCAACGAAGCTTGCTTTCCCATTCGTTTTTTCTTCGGCGAAATCTTCTCCAGCAATATTAGCAGCTAAAGAGTTCCATGAAATCATTGCTGTCCATGCATCTTTCAGCGTGAAATAAATAGGTGTTTCCCCTGCATCTTTTGTTTTTTCCAAAATAGCAATAAATTCATCCCAAGTTGTTGGAACAGTCAGGCCCAGTTCTTCAAACTTCGTTTTGTTATAAATGACAGCGTTGGCATTCGTAACATACGGAAGTCCGAATACGCCTTCTTTTTCTGTACCTACGAGACGACCAACCATATCAACATAAGATTTTTGAACCGTTTTAACCACTTCTGTATCGGAGAAGTCATTCAGAACACCGGCACGTGCAAGTTCTCCATAAGTAGAATTGCCTCCAATGGACATAATGTCAGGCATATCATTTTTTGTTAATCGAGTTTTTAAAACCGTTTCTGCTTCTGGTGGTGCATCTAGCTTGATTTTAATATCCGGATTTTGACTTTCAAAATCTTTAATCATCTTTTTATAAGTGTCAATGCTCTCTGATTTATTCGAAAAAAGTTCTAAAGTAACTTTTCCATCTTTGCTTCCGTTTTCTCCACTACATCCAGCTAAAATAGAAGCACCTAGTGCTATTGACATTAGAACAGTCGTTAATTTTTTACGCATATGTGAATCCCTCCAAAGATTAATATGTATTGTTGTTAATTTATAACTCATTAACGTAAACGTTTACGTTAAATAGTAAAAAAATATAGTATTTAACTAATCAAACTTCTTTACACTATTTCTTTCTATTATTTGATGTGGCATCGTAATATTATAAACATCTCCAATGGAATCAACCATTTTAAATAATTGATCTGCGGCTTTGGCACCCATTTCAAACAGTGGCTGTGCAACTGTTGTTAATGGAGGAACAGTCATTTCCGAAATCTTTAGATTATCATAGCCAATAATAGACAAATCATCAGGCACCTTTATTCCAAGCCGATAAGCTGCTGACATGGCTCCGATGGCAATTTCATCACTAGCGGCAAACATTGCTGTAATATGTGGAGCCTGGGCTACTAGACGTTCCAAGTTATCTTTTCCATCTTCATAGCTAAACCCCTTACATTCAACAATTGCATTTTCCTCAAATGTGAGATTGTTTTCTTGAAGCGCTTGCTTATAGCCTTCTATTCTAGGTCTTCCTGAAATTGGATCTGATTTATTTCCACTTAACATCCCAATATCCTTATGACCCTTTTGAATCAAATATTGAGTAGCTGCATACGAAGCATCGTGGTCATCCACCTTTACATACGGTAATGGATAATCTATTGATTTAGTTGAGAGTAGGACAGCTGGAACCTTCATTTTCTTCATATACTCATAATACTCTTCTTTAAGTAGTGCACTCGTAAAGATAAGACCATCGATGCGCTTTTCATTTAACAATTGAAGATACTTCATTGTTCTTTCACCATTGTCAGCGGTATGACAGACGATAATACTTGATTCTTTAGCGTGAGCAATGCTTTCGATTCCATTTAAAAATTCAGAAGTTAATAAACTCGAAAGACTTGGGAACAATACCCCTATCGTTTCCGTTTTCTTATTAATTAACCCTCGGGCTATCGCATTTGGCTCATACCCCAACTCTTCTATAACTTGTAATACCTTTTTCTTTGTCTTTTCTGAATATCCCTTTTGATTATTTAAAATTCTAGATACTGTAGCAATAGAAACATTTGCCTTTTTTGCAACATCTGTAATTGTGTTGGACATTGCCCACCTTCTTCCTCATACGAAAACGTTTACGTAAAAAATATATCATAAGGCAGAATGAATGACAAGGATTTTATTACAAACTTTTTCAGAAGGTTATTTAACTAAATGGTTGAATATAAGTGTGCCACCAGCTATATTTAACTATATGGTTAACCAAAATGAAGACAATTTAAATGAAGTATTTCATGCTTTGTCTAATTCAACAAGAAGAGATATCGTTCATATGTTGGCTTTGAAAGAAAGGACAGTTTCTGAACTAGCGAAACCTTTTGACATGTCTTTGGCTGCTATCTCAAAACATATAAAGGTTTTGGAGCGGGCAAATTTAGTCGATAAAATTGTAAATGGAAGGATTCACATATGTCGTTTAAACACTCAATCATTAACACAAGCTACAGACTGGCTGCATTTTTATGAGAAATTTTGGAGTAATCGCTTTGATCTTCTTGAGGATGAGTTATTGAAAGCAAAAAAGAAAGAACATTAAATCACATAGAGGAGCATAAAGATGAACAACTATTCAACAACCACTTTAAAAATGATAAGAAATTTTGATGTAGCACCTGAAAGAGTTTTTGATGCATGGCTAAACCCTGAGATGATGAGAAAATGGTTCTTTACATTAGAAGGAACAAATAAAGTGGCACAAAATAATCCTCAAGTGGGAGGCACTTGGGAAATTATTGATCATCGCGATGGGAAAGATTATCGAGCAGTAGGAGAGTACCTTGAAATAGACCCTTCAAAAAAATTAGTGTTTACTTTTAAAATGCCACAGTTTAGCGAATCAGAAGATACGATTACAGTTGAGCTCAAAGACCTTCAGCAAGGCTGTGAAATGACATTTTCACAAAATATCATCGTCCCACATGAAGAAAATTGGACAACATCTGATATCGATAAAGCGCTTGTGGAGTATCACGACGGATCTGAACATGGTTGGAATTTAATGTTTATGGGACTTAAGGAATTAGTTGAAACCGGAAAAGTTAGCTATACAGGTTAAAAAGCATTTGAGCAAATAATAGGATGTTTCAATGAACTCGAACATGGGGAAATCTTAGGATTTAAATAACCTTATTATTGTATTTTTATATGCTGCGAAGGAATTTATATCAAAAATCAGACAATATTATGTTAACCTCGTCCTAAAAGTTTAGGACGGGGTGTTTGAGGTTTTACATTTTATTTTTTTAAGCCAGTAATTAGAGTGGCATAATAAAAAAGTATTACAATTAGATATTGTTAAAGTTTGAACTGAAATGAAATGAAAGAGAAGATAGCAGGTCTACTCTACCATGGAGAATCGTCTATCTAATATTATCCATTGAATAGACTGCCTTTTCTGTTGTAGACTTATGATATTTATGCTAAAAGTAGTAGACTTAGGTAGGAAAGGTGTTTGATATATTTATGCTTCAAAATCCAACAGGAAAAGAGCGTTTGGGATTAGCTTTTCTTCTCGGCATGCTTGCAATATTAGGGCCACTTAATATTGATATGTATTTACCAAGCTTTCCTGATATTGCCGATGATTTAGATGCTCGTGCCACGCTTGTACAGCTTAGTTTAACAACGTGTTTGATCGGACTTGCGATTGGTCAAGTAATTATTGGACCGATCAGTGATGCCCAGGGTAGAAGAAAGCCCTTATTGATATCCATTTTCTTATTTGCATTATCATCCCTTCTCTGTGCTCTTGCACCGAATATTACTGTATTGGTTGTAGCACGATTTTTACAAGGTTTCACTGCTTCAGCAGGAATTGTCCTTTCTCGTGCTGTCGTAAGTGATGTGTTTAGCGGAAGAGAGCTTACGAAGTTTTTCGCACTTTTAATGGTAATAAACGCGTTTGCTCCAATGATTGCACCAATGGCTGGTGGAGCAATCTTACTTTTACCATTTGCAAGCTGGAATTCAATTTTCTACTTTTTAAGTTTACTCGGACTGTTAATTGTTTTGATTGTTGCTATGCGATTAAAGGAAACATTGCCGCCAGATAATCGAGTGCCAAGCTCAATCGGGCATTCTGTACGTACAATAGGAAGTTTGTTGAAGGATCGTGCTTTTATTGGTTACGCATTGACTGTCGGATTTATTCACGGCGGGAGTTTTGCTTATGTATCAGGAACTCCGTTCGTGTATCAGGGTATCTATAATGTGTCTCCTCAAGTTTTTAGTATTCTATTTGGTATTAATGGACTGGCCATTGTTACTGGAAGTTTTATCATCGGGCGCTTCGGGGGTATTATTCATGAAAGAAGCTTACTTAGGGTTGCGGTAATTATAGCTGTAAGTGCCACTTCAATACTTCTTCTAATGACGATTATTCAGGGGCCATTAGCAACTCTTGTGATACCAATTTTTATTTACATGACCTCTATGGGAATGATCTTAACAAGCTCATTTACTTTGGCGATGGAAAACCAAGGACACCGAGCTGGAAGTGCAAGTGCCGTATTAGGTACACTCCCGCTATTACTCGGATCCATGGTCTCTCCTCTCGTTGGTATTAATGAGGCAACAGCAGTCCCAATGGGAGCAACGTTATTTATTACCTCTTTTATTGGTGCGATCGCCTTCTTTAAATTAACAAAGAAAACGATCCAAACTGAGCAGGCGCGAGGGTAAAAGTGAATTTCCTTCAAAGGTAGTTTATTTGCCGTTAATCCGCTTAAAAAACAGCTGAACCATCTTAGCTACTCAGGCTGTCGACTATTAAGGTACACTAACCGAACTTCTTTTATGGAACTAGCGACTATCCTACATCTGAGGAGTTTTTACTAGTGTGATTCACATTAATAGCTAATGTGAATCACTTTCACTTGTAATTTAAGCTATCCTGCTGAATAATCTCTTGCCTTGCTAATTCAAATGAATGGATGCGCGGTAATTACATTTTTATCAGTGATTTTGCTTATGTTTTTGCGTATAACTGGAAGATTAGCTTCGATTATATGCATTTACTGGCCGTCGAACTCTTTTATTAGCTGTCCAGGGAATTTACTGGCGACTCGAACTCTTTTATAAGCCACTCACGGCATTTACTGGCCACTCGAACTCTTTTATAAGCCACTCAATGCATTTACTGGCCACTCGGACTTTTTATAAGCCACTCATGGCATTTACTAGCCACTCGAACTCTTTTATAAGCCACTCACGGATTTACTGGCCACTCGAACTCTTTTATAAGCCACTCACGGATTTACTGGCCACTCGAACTCTTTTATAAGCCACTCAATGCATTTACTGGCCACTCGGACTTTTTATAAGCCACTCATGGGATTTACTGGCCACTTAGCGGCTAATTCGAGTCAAGTCCAGACAATTGTGTAATTTAGTTTACAATGTTTTCTTTATGATATTTAGTTAGAGTTGGCTATTTTATTTCATCAAGTGAAAAGGGGGTACCCCCTTTTCACTTGATGAAATTGTCATTTTATAAACTCTTTTTTCCGCTTCGTTCTCTGTTTTCATAATCCATTAGTATTGCACCGATAAGTCGAAATGCAGATTGATTATTCGGGAAGATACGTATGACTCTTTCTCTCCTGCGAACCTCCTGATTAAGCCTTTCAAGTGAATTTGTGCTCGCTAGATAACGATGATAACGAGAAGGCTGGTTGAGAAATTGAATGGCATCTTCGAAGCCATCCTCTAAAATTTCAATTGCTTTCTGGACCTTTGCTTCTTCTTCATATTTATCGACAAATTGCTCTTTATATTGGCGAGCTTCTTCTACTGAAATACTATTAAAGATGCGCCTCATGTCAGCGATTATTTGTTTTGATTCTTTTTTTGGCAATCGTTCAATGATATTCCGTTTAAAATGGACAGTGCAACGTTGCCAAGAAGTGCCTATGAATTCCCGCTGAATTGCTTTTTTCAGTCCTTCATGAGCGTCTGAAATAATAAGTTTTGGAGACTGAAGAGCACGTCCTTTCAGGTGTTGGAAGAACCCTTGCCATGCCTCAAAACTCTCAACATGATCGATTTTTAGTCCAATCACTTCACGTCTCTTGTTTTCATTTATCGCTGTAGCGATATAAACTGCCTTGGAAATCACTTTATTATGTTCCCGGACCTTGATATACATGGCATCTGCATAAACGTACGGATAGTACATGGTATTTAGGGGGCGGTTTGCCCACTCATTTACGATTGGATCTAGCTTTCCAGTAAGCGAAGATACGAACGATTTAGAGACGTTTTCTCCACACAGTTGTTGAACGACATTTGTGACTTTTCGAGTGGAAATCCCATTGACCACCATCTCTAACATCGACAATACAAAAGCCTGATCGACACGGGAAAACCTTTCAAACACGGAGGGAGAAAAGTGTCCCTCACGGGTTCTCGGGACTCGCAGTTGAACCCTTCCAATACTAAGGAGAAGCTCTCGCTCGTAGTAGCCATTTCGGTAATCAATGCGTTCGATCGAGCGCTCGTAGGCAGCTGCTTGGAGATAATCATCGCGTTCCTTCTCCATATATTCATTTAGGACAAGTACAATCGTGGATTTTACTACCGCTTCCAGGTTTGAATTTAGCACTGAGTCTTTTAAAATTTCAATATCTAGGTTAAAATTAAGTTGGGTCATCATCAATTCCTCCTCAATGTGATCGTGGTTGAAAACATTGTAACATGAGGTCTTGATGAGACCTTTTCTTTTTACACAATTATACGGACTCTATCCTAATTCGTGTTTTATAAATTCAATTCATATTACATTTGAAATTTCAAACAAAAAACCTCTCTCGAAATGAACTTTTCGAAAAGAGGGTCTCTTTAAAACCTAAATAGCTGAGTCACTTCAGCTGATTTTTTATCCATTTTTATTCCACTTTATCTTCTTGTCTAATTTTATCGATTGGTACAAATACATTAATATGTCTGTAAAGATTAGAAAACTCCGCTGGTAAAAGACCACCATATTCTCCATCGATGTTCAGCTGCATTTTTTCTTTAGATTTCACTTTGATATGATTTGCTTTTACGTAAATCAAATTTGGATCATTTATATGTTCGCCGCGAAGAGCCAAGGAAGCGATACGGATGAATTCAGCGATATTGGTTTTTTTCAAAATCATTAAAGTAAATAATCCGTCGTTTATAGAGGAGTCAGGCGCTAATTTTTCAAAACCGCCAATTGAGTTTGTCAGGCCAATCAAAAACAACATAATTTCGCCTTCATACAATTTTCCATCGTATTCAATGCTCACTTCCGCTGGATGGATAGAAGGCAACATTTCAATCCCTTTTAAATAGTATGCTAATTGACCAAGCACTGTTTTTAATCTGCTAGGTACTTCATACGTAAGTTCAGTTAGTCTGCCACCACCGGCAATATTAATAAAGTAGCTATCATTCATTCGGCCAATATCGACAGGAATCGTGTCGCCCTTAATAATGACATCTACCGCTTCATCAATACCACGTGGAATATGTAATGCTCTGGCAAAATCATTCGTTGTTCCGGTTGGAATAATTCCGAGTTTGGGTCGATTCTCCTGTTCAGCTAGTCCATTGACGACTTCATTAATCGTACCATCGCCGCCCGCTGCGATAACGATATCATATTTTCTTTCTATCGCGATCTTAGCAGCTTTTATCGCATCACCTTCAGCTGTCGTCGCGTGGCATGAAGTTTCATAGCCAGCCGATTCTAGCTTCTGTAACACATCTGCAAGATTCCGTTTGAACAACTCCCGACCCGAAGTCGGATTATAAATAATGCGTGCTCTTTTCATGCTTATCACCTGTCCATTTAAACAGTAATATCTTACGTTTGTCCATTCGTCTTATTATACATCTTTAAAACTGCAAAATCCAATTCGACAAAAAACGAATAAAGTGAAACTTCAATCAGTGGGGGTTTTCTATCATCCCCCACTGATTGTTAAGGAACTCAGGCTAAGGTCGCCGCGTCCTGCGGCAACGCCTGAGTGACCAACATCCTGTTGGCCTGAACCAATCGGGCCTTTACGGGCTGTTGATCCCCCACTTACTCTTCATTGCTTAAACTTGAATCCTTGAAGTGGGGGTTTTACTGCCCGTTAATCTGCGATAAAAACAATCTAAATGCAAAAGCGATACCTACAGATTAAAAAATCAATAAGCATATTAGAAAAAACATAGCTTCAGCATGAAAACTCATGTGTTTTTTTCGATTAATATTCTTGTATTTGTCCTACGAGTAACAGGACCACTAAACTTCAAATATCCAAAGATAGAATCAACCCTGAACCATGGGTGGGGGAACTAGTCGCAGTTTTTTCCATATATTACTTTTCCAGTAGCAATCGTGTGATGCCACGGACAAGGTCTGTATAGGAACTTTATGTCAAATCATTCAAAGCTGAAAAATCTATATCTTCTAGCATATCGACAATGTCTAAATATCCTTTCCGCTTAGCCCAAGAAAGTGGTTGTGCCCATGACTCATCTAATGGAAGGTGAGGATTCGCGCCAATGTTTAGTAAAAACTGGACCATCTCGATATGCCCATATTTCGCAGCCCACCCGAGAGGTGTTGAATTGTACTCCTCATCAAGGACATTAACGTCCGCACCAAAGTCAATAAGTAATTGAGCAAACTCTATAGTGCCAAGCCATGCTGCCTTATGGAGGTAGGTAACACCTAACCAGTTTGCGTTATTTGAGTCTGCGCCAGATTCCAGAAGAAACTTTACCATTTCAGGTCCTTGATCCAAGGCATATCCAATGTAATTATTCGTGTACCAAGGCGCATTTAAATCAGCACCGCTTCGAATAAGCATTTTGACGATATCCATATGTCCATAACCTGCAGCCATACATAGTGGCCCATAGTCACCACCAGCGTTAACCAACGCAGGGTTAGCTTTGATGATTTCTCCCACCAAATCGATTCTACCTAAACAACAGGCAGAATCGAGATTCATTGATGCGCCGTATGTATAAAGCAAATTCACCAACGAGGTGTGACCATTACTCATAGCTATAAATAACGGGTTGCTTCCTGCCTCCACTATTGAATTTGGATCCGCTCCATGCTCCAGCAGCAATTTGGCGCACTCCTCATAATTGCCAGCAGCTGCATTCCAAAGTGCACTTCCACGCGATGCATCTCTTTCTTCAGCGTTCGGATCAGCATCCCAATTAAGCAGAAGCTTGACCGTTTCAGTATGTCCATTTCTGGCCGCGTAGCCTAAGGGGCGTCTACACACCGAATTTTTCATGTTAGATAATGTCGGATCGCTTTGCAACAAGGATTCGACATGATCAGAGTCGCCAACAGCTGCAGCGATCCAAATATCGTATTCAGCGCCCCGAGCTATCAAGTACCCTGCCAAGAACCATTCGTTACGTAGCGCTTGTTTGCTTAAATCCCGATTAGACCGAAACCAATAGTCACCATGTATTGAGAGATGTACAGGTGTTGCCCCATCCGCTCTTTTCGCTTGAATGTTCGCCCCGCGCTGGAGCAAGTCGTCTATCAGCCATATTTGTCGGGTGAGGACTGCCCAGTGCAAAGGACTATTACCATGTTCGTCACCGGCATGAACAGATTCGGGACATTCATCCAATTCGTGCAGTATTATCTCTTTCTGACCTTTTTTTATTAAATTTGCAAGTTTGCTACCACCGGGTGTGACTTGAAAACTTTTGGCAAGATGTTGTTCTAAAATGTCTACTATTTCTTTGTATCCCCGATCCTTAGCCTTTGTAATAAGGTCATCGGACCATCCGATAGGATTCTTGGTTATATCTGCTTCATGCTCCAATAATAGTTTGATAGAGTCGATATGCCCCGACCTTACAGCGAAGTGGATAGGTGTAAAATATCCCCAATTGGCGTTAGCGAGTCCCGGATCATTATGAAGAAGTTCTTTTAAAGCTATATTGTCTCCAAGGAGAGCATGGACAATCATATTTCTCCTATTTTTTTCAATAGTTGATAGATCAAAGCCATTGAAGATTCCTTTCGGTTCCATCTTCGTTCCTCCTTTAATATATCTACTTCTAAACGTTTGGCATATATACATTGTATTATACAACACCATATAACGATTCTTTCATAGTCTCATCTTCCTACAGGGAATAGAATATTCAGTTTTTTCACAACAAACAAGCGGGCTACGTTCTTTGAACATAGCCCAAATTATTATTTATTTAATAGCACCTTCCGAAATCCCGGACAATATATGTTTTTGGAAAAAGGCATAGAAAACAATAACAGGAAGTGCTGTTAATACTAAGCCAGCCAATATTTTTGGCCAATCGCTGTTATATTGCCCAATTAACATATTGATTGAAAGCATCAATGTATAATTATTAACATCTGTTAGCATAATCAAAGGCAATAAGAAATCATTCCAAAGCCATAAAACATTTAAAATCAAAATAGTTGCTGTAATTGGTTTTAGCAAAGGAAAGATGATTCTGGTGAAAATTTGCAAGTCACTACAACCATCTATTTTTGCTGCTTCTTCAAGCTCCAGAGGAATTGATTTTACAAACCCATGATAAAGGAAGACTGCCATATTTACGCCAAGTCCGATATATATTAAACCTAGGCCAGGTAAGGAGCCTTGTATGCCAATACCTTTTGCCATTTGACTAAGTGTAATCATGATGGAATGAAATGGAACTAACATGGAAGCAATAAAAAGCATGAAGATTATATTACTTAATTTACCACGTGTTCTAGCAAGTTTATATCCAGCTAAAGAACCACAAATTACAATGCCCCCAAGTCCAATTACCGTTACAATCAATGTGTTAAAACCACTTCCTAACAGATTTAACTCACTAAACACACCAATATAATTATCAAAATTTAATGAAGTCGGTAGCGTTAAAACCGAACTAAAAATTTCGCTTTGTGTTTTAAAGGAGTTAATGATCGCCATATAGATTGGAAAGAATGAAATGGCAGCACAAACCGTTAAAATAACATTTACTGATATGGATGCTACACGGTTCTGTTTCATGCTTCTACCTCCTTACCTTTCGTTACTCTAACTTGGATAAGAGTTATGATAAGAACGACCATAAACAAAATCATCGCTTTTGAATTGGCATATCCAAAGCGAAAGTTATTCGAGAACGCTTCTTCATAAATATTTAAAGCAATTACTTGTGTAGAAGTTCCTGGACCACCTTGCGTTAAAGCGTAAACAACATCGAATACTTTAAACGCTCCATTTAATGTTAAAAAGGAACAAATTGTGATAGCGTGCATAATCATTGGGAGAATTACATGTCTTAGTCTTTGGAAGACATTTGCTCCATCAATCATCGCAGCTTCTTTTAAATGCTTTGGCACTCCCTGTAAGGCAGCCATATAAATAACCATCATGTATCCAATCCCTTGCCATAGTGAAACAATCAAAATCGAATAGAATGAAACTCTAGCATCACCAATCCAAGGTTGATCAAGTACTGTAAGTAAAGCCTTTTGAGAAAGCTCTGGTAGTACATTTGTAAAAATAAATGAAAACATTAATGCACTTATTATTAAACTGAGCATATTAGGCATAAAGAAAATAGTTCTAAAAAAGCCTTTTGATCTAGTTTTTGATTCAATTAGTAAAGCTAGCGTAAGTGCAACTACGTTTTGGATAATAAACACAAACACTGTATACCTTAAAGTAAATAAAAATGAATGTCTAAAAGCTATATCTTCTTTAAATGCTTCTATATAATTGCTGAATCCGACGAATGCATAATTCGGATTCAAGCCATTCCAATCCGTAAAACTATACACACCTGCACCGATAGTGGGGATAAATAAAAACAAAAGATAAAATAGAAATGCGGGTGATACGAATAATAGTAAACTTAGGTACTTCTTTTTAAAACTACTTTTTTTAGGAATTGCTAAATCAATAGAGGTCCTGTTGCGTGTTTCTATTACTGGCTCTTTCACAGACATAGGATTCATTCCTTTCCAGTCTTCATTCCAGAGTATAGAAAGATAGCATCGTCGCTATCTTCCTTTACTCACTCTAACTCGTGCTTCTAATCAATTCTGGTTATTTTTTATTTATTTTTAAGTATTGCTCCCATGCGCGATCGAGTCCTTTGATTACGGCTTCTTGTGTGGCATCGCCTGCGAAGTAGCTTTGGAATAGTTTTTCCGATTCAGATTTTACTGCAGATGGAATGGTAGGATCTTGATATACTTTTCCATCTGCAACATAAGCGCTCGAATCCTCTAACCAAGGATATGGCTCAAAAGTATGCAAATCAGAGATAGGGTTAAATGCCAAGCTTTCATAAAATGCGCTTGAATCCTTTTCATCCATTACATAATTAATAAAATCTTTCGCTACATCTTTTACTTTACTTTCTTTTGAAACAGCAAGAGATGTGGAACTACCTAAATTTATTAATGTTGAATTGGGATCATCATTAATAGGGAGTGCTGCAACTCCAAAGTTAAAGTTTTCATTCGCAGCCATAATAGATTCAGCCATCCATGCACCTTGTACCCACATAGCCGCTTTGCCATTGGCAAAGTCAGATGCACCTTGGTCTTGTCCAATTTCAAACGCTCTATCAGTTCCGTGGCTATCAACAAGATCTATAATAGGGAACATATCTTTCAAATCAGCAAAACTCCCGTTACCTTCATTCATGCTGTCAATAAACCCCTTATTTGTTGTTATATCCGCTGCTCCGACGGTTATCGGCAAGAATAATTGCGGTATATAAGCATCTTTATATGCGCGTATAAACGGTGTTACATCATTTTCTTCCAGTGTCTTAATTACTTCTTCCATTTCACTAATCGTTGATGGGGCTTCGAGATCATATTCAGCAAATAAATCTTTATTGTACAAGAAACCCCATTGTACTGTTTCTAAAGGCACAGCAAGCACACGATCATCAATTGTTACTCCTGGAGTGATTGTATCGTATAATTTTTCTATAAATGGCTCGCCTGATAAATCTTCCAAATATCCAGCTTTGTCATATACTGGGAGATCGTTCCCTGCATGAAGGCTGAATATGTCTGGGCTATCTCCAGAAGCCAACCGAGTTTTTAATAATTGATCCGCCTGATTGACATTTGGCATCTCAAGCTTAATATTTATATCTCTACCCTTTTCTTCTTTTTGTTTTTCAACAAATTGATCCAGATAAGTTTCATACTGTTTCTTAAAGCGGGGCTGTGAGATAAACACTTTTAAATCAACTTTCTCCAGTTTTTCACCACTTGAATTTGTTGCTGAACCTCCTTTTGAACCACAGGCTGCTAGCAAACCTCCAAATAAAATTAGAGTAAGCATAGTAATAAATATTCTTTTCATATTAACTCCCCCTTATATATATCTATTATATTGCTTTTCGTCACTTTGGAAAATTGAAAATGTTATCGCTTACACTTGTACTTTATTAATATCCACAAAATAAAACTCCCTCCTATGAGCTTAATTGACTCTTGGCATTCACCAAGCCGGATTGTTCAAGACTTTCTTGTTTTTATAAGTAGAATTACCCATTCTGTATGGAATGTGATAAATACTCTACATACAACGTGTCTTCCTACCACCGTTGATTTCCGTTCCAGGCGGACGCGTTCCGGGGGGCGTGCGGTGAGCCGCCTCAGTCGCTTCGCGCCTTGCGGGGTCTCACCTGTCACGCTGATCCCCCAGGAGTCGCCGCCTTCCACTCCAGTCAACTGAGACATTCTTTTGGTCATGGTAGGGAAACTGTTCATACCTTCTGCTTCTCTTAGCTAAACCAGCCCTTAGTATCACAGAATGGGTGGATGAATTACACCGGGTGGCTTTGAACCTAGAGATGTTCCGGTGGGACTTTTTCTACGACTTCTTTCACCGTCTCTAGGGAAGGGAAGACGCTAATTTAAAGCCCTATATCAAACCAAAGCGCAAAAAAATAAAAAGAAGAAACCTAAAAAGGAAGAAAAATTATTCCTCTCAAGTCCGGGAATTGTAAGAAAGTTAATCGATCGTTTTTTCCGGTATGACTCCAATTAAAAGGAGCTGCCAGGGGACCAATTGTTTGAATTGTTCCAAGTGAATTTTTTGAAAACTTCGGCCAAATTAGGCTTCCTCGGAGATTTGGACCCAATAGGTGTTGCCAGAGACGGCACACCTATGAAACGACTAGATAACCCAGAAGCAAGCGAACTTGTGATTGCAATGCCCATGGACTAACGAAATGTAACCACTCGCGCAAGTATTCTTAGCCTGATATCGAATCAGGGTGGGACAGCTCACGGGAAAAGTACTTCAACGGATACCATCTTTTACATGATATCCGCCAGCACAGTTGATACGATTTACCGTTGTATCCAAGACTTCTTCAACCTGCTTCCTAGCATGATTCTGTCAGCCTAGTTGCCAGCGCTATTGAATTTTCGCAACGTACTACCTTGGGCAAAATCGGCAAAATTTTTTTGATGCTGCACACGATGCTGAACCCATTTATGAATTGCTGTATCACTACCAGATCGAGCCTTTCATCGATTTAAATGTCCGAACCAAGAAAAACTTCAGCCCGAAAATTGATATACAAATCTCTCCCGAAGGGATCCCGATATTGACGCTGTGTATGCTCATCAAAAAGATGAACTATCGTTTCTTAACGTTCATATTTTCTCTTTAATGGCTTAATCTTTTTTAAAGGCTCTATTCTAAAGGTTTGTTGCTTTTAAAACAAAATATGTTGAAGGTTGATTAGAGCGAAAGTGCGAGACTCCTGCGGGATCAGCGGGACAGGTGAGACCCCACAGGCGTTTACGCCGAGGAGGCTCACCGCCCGCCCCGCGGAAAGCGAGCAACTGTAGCGGAAATCAACCACACACTACTTGGTAAAGCAACAATGTTTGCAAAAACAGCCTTTTTAAAAAATAAATATGTGACGCTTCTTTCGCATGTCTTTTTTTGAAAATACCTAAAAAAGAGGATACAGAATATTCAATAAAGCCTAATTCCCAGTAGGTTTTTGGAAATTTGGCAGATTTACATCTCGAAAATCAGAGAGTTTAGCTTACAAGGAGGGTACAATATATTCAGGTTTTCCTCATTTCTCCCGGTGATATACGAAAGTACTTCTTAAATACCCGGTAGAAGTAAGGGGGGTCCTCATATCCCACTTTTTCAGCTATCGTTTTATACTGCATCGTTGTATTCATTACAAGTTGTTTTGCTTTTTCCATTCTTAAAGAAATGATATATTCGGTAATATTGTAACCATACTTCTTTTTAAATACAGTAGTTAAATACTCTTTACTAATAAAGAAGGTTTTTGCTACTACATCTAAAGATATGTCCGGAATGTCATAGTTCTGATCTACATAATCTTTAATTTCTTCCAAATTAAGCTTCTTCTTCAAGCTTCTATTTCTCTCGATAGTAGTGATAATAGCATGTCCAATTTCCATTTGCTTTTCAATGACTTGCTCAAATCTAGCAGATCGATTTATATAGAACTTTAATAAGTCTATTTTCAAATCTTCTAGGCGAAGCTGATGATCACGCATAACCTCTTCAATCGTCATTAAAAACTTTTGTTGCAAATGTATAATGAACGATTCATCCGTCTTTAAGGATTTGTTTGTTTCATTTGAAAATTGTTGCATATGTGCCAAAAATAAGGATGCATTTAATTCTTTAAAATCAAAGAAAACATTCTTGAGATGCGTCTGAATAACCTCTGATATTTCCGGCCTATTAATCGATATCATCTCGTAATTTATATGTTGATGTTCTAATCCTTTTTTCATTTCCATGGACTTTTCTATCGCCTGAAATAATTCCCTTTCATCAACAGGTTTTAGTAAGTATTCGATCACCTTCGACTTGATTGCTTGCTTTGTATAAACAAAATCATGATATCCACTTAAAACGATTACCGGTAGATGGGGATAGTTTTTTTCCATTATTTCAAGTAATTCTTTTCCATCTATACCTGGCATCTTCATATCCGTAATAACAACTTCAGGCTGTACAATTTTCATTAATTCCAACGCTTCTATTCCATTTTTAGCTTCCATAACATCCATATGCTTAATAGGCGATGATGCTTGTGTAACCAAAGTTTTTATTGTATCCCGAACCCAATTTTCGTCATCAACAATTAATAATTTTGTCATACGCCTACTCCTTTCCTTTGATAAGGAAGTCTCATAATGACTTTTGTATATTTATTCTTCTCACTATATAAGTCAATTCCAAATTCTTCTCCAAAATAAAGCTTAATTCTATTGTTCACATTATTCATTCCAATTCTTTCACCTTGAACAAATTGTCCAGAACTAAGGTTTCTTTGAATGCGTGTTAAATCTTCCTCTGACATACCAATACCATTATCTTCAATCGTAATTTCGATTTCATCGAATACTTTTTGAATGTCTATATTTATCATGCAGTCATCCACTTTGGAATCAAAACCATGAATAAAGCAATTTTCAATTAGTGGTTGAATCGTCAACAATGGAATCAATCCGTCATTCACTTCATCATCTACAAATAGATAAATAGACATTCTATCTTGAAAGCGTAATTGTTGAATGTGCAAATAATTTTTCAAATGGTTTACTTCCTCATATAAATAAACGAGTCCATGTTGTTTTTTTGTGATATAGCGAAACATATGGCTAAGCGTTTGTGTAACATCATTAATTTCTTTTACATCCTTTTTAATTGCCATCCCCCCAATAACTTGAAGGGTATTATATAAAAAGTGAGGATTAATCTGCGCCTGTAACGCTAAAAATTGTGCATCCTTCTTTTCTATTTCACGCTTGTAGTCCTTTTCAATTAAGTTGCGAATTCTGCCGATCATTTCTTTATATTTCCTTCTTAAAATACTAATTTCATCCGATCCATTTGTTTTTATTTGAACATCAAAATTGTTTTCACCTACTATTTCCATTGCTTTTGATAACTCTATTACAGGCTTGGTTACTTTATTCGACACATACAAAGATAATATTACAGTTAAAAAAATTGAAATTATTAGAATAATGATTCCTGACTTTTGAATATACGATGCACCAATATTCATAATTTCCTGCGGTACTATTTTTAATATAATAATATTTTCATTAAGCCTCTTTTGAAAGAAATAAATATCCTGTTCCTGGGTAACAAAAGTTTTTTCTAATGAATCTTTTTTAATATTTTCTACAGCTAATTTTCTTACCGACTCGTCTAGATAAGCTTGATCGGGATTATAAAGGATATCACCAAAAGTACTGAGTAATAAAACATGCTCTCCTTCATTGCTTTGAAGATTTTTTATAATTGGATCGAACAGGGAAAAATTAATATTCATTTTTAGTTTTCCAATTAGTTTCCGATCTTCAAATCTAAAAATATTTCTTTCAAAGAAAAAGCTGTCCGATTTATCGTCAATACCAAACACGACATCTTTACTGTTATTATATTGTGATAAATGTGAATACGGTTCAATAAAGAATTCATTATCGATAATACGATAATTATTATCCGTCTCGTAAGAGGTCAATGATATTGCTCGAATGCTATCCCTGCTATTATACATATTAAAGAGTTTATCCTTAATATAATTTTGCGTATTAAACGGATTGGTATTGTTAATATCATCAGCTTTCATTAAACTAGGAATCAAAAACTCATCTACTAATGAGGAAAATAACAGTTGGTCATATTCTTGTAGCTGATATTCGATATAATCGCTTGAAAGATCTACTAATGATATGTTTGATTTGACCTCTGAGGACCCTACCGTACCTCTAGCAATATTAATCGATAGGATTAAAAAGATAATAAGTGGAACCATCATTACAATGAGTAAAGTAATGACTAATTTCCGCTGTATACTTTCCATAATATGAGTGTTTATATAATGCTTCAACAATACCAAGAGGTGCTTGAATCTATTTCTATACGTAATCATATACATCTCCCTTTCCTCGGTAATATTCCTCATAGATTGTTAATTGCACCAATCGTGCTTTTACCGGAAATTTTCAACATAAAAAAAGGATAGTCAAATGAATGACTATCCTTCTATTTTACACTACCTCTGAAAGAGTAGTTATACTACCGGATTCATGATCTAATGATTGCATTTATGCATGCCTATTGTAGTGAGTTGACAACTATTACCACCTAAAGTGAGATTTTAATTTATTTGCACGGTGTAGCTATTTTTCACTTTAATTGTGTTTGTTCCGGAGCCGTATGTGAGTGTTCCCGTTATTGGACCGCTTTCTTCATATTCTACATTGTCCTTATCGTTCACAGCATTTGACTTTTTCTTCTTCACATCTTGCCATTCTGCCTCACCTGCTTCTTGCAATTCAATTGCTTGGACCTTCAGATTTGCATTTTCAGGAATATCCATGTTCACATGACCTATATCGGCAATTGACCAATCACCTTTCAGTTCACGCGGTTTAAGATTTAAGTCATTATGCTCACCAACTACTTCGAGCTCCACATTGGAAGGGATAAGTATGGTAGCCTCTATTTCGCCGCCATAATTCATAAATCTACTCGTGGGTACTCTTTTCATTTTAATATATAATGTATCACCTTGTTTTTCAATCAAGGCATAATCAGCAATATTTTTTATCGAAGTACTGTCTTTTTTTATATCACCTCTATATGTTCCAAACATTACCGCTTCTTTTCCCTTTGAACCTTCAATATTTAAAACGTATGGACCAGTTTCAATATGCACCCTTTGGATATCGTCTGTTAAAATTTCTTCAAACTTCGGCAAATCCAATGTACGTTCTTCTGCATTCACAAATTGCTTGGATACTTCTAACAATCCTGTAGCATTTAGCATCGCCATGGCAAGACCAAACGTTCCGATAATGCTTATAAAAATAATACTGATAAAATCATATTTTATAAGTTGCTTTTCGCTTTTTGCAAATCCCAAATATAGTAGAACTTCCACTCCGAGAATAATAAAAAGTAATGGCCACCAAGAAATCATTGCTATCGCTGGATCCCATTTAAAAAACTGAGCTAATAGCAGAAATATACCAAGGAGCACAAGTGCTGCTCCCATGGAAAATGAACCTACCCGCCATGTCCTCATTCAACTTCACCTTCTTCATCTATCTTTTTTGATTTTCTACCTGTCATTAATTTAATTCCACCACCAATTAAAAGAAGGCATAAGATGGTTGTTTGGAAATAATGATAAAACCAGTATTGGATATCAACATTAAGTATTCTTTCAATAAATGGACTTGCAACTGGTAAAATGATATTCGTTCCCAGGTAATACACCCCAAGCGCAATCAGCCCAATACCTAGCCATCTTTGGTGATTAATTAAATACGATACAATCGGCTCATCTTCAACCGTACCACCGTCCGCCTTTGATGCTTTTTGCAGTCCATCGAAAAAGCTGTAAAACCAGATGATTGGTACGAGAAATAAGAAGATTCCAAGTCGCAATACATCGAGAATATAGATCGAAAACAGAAATGCAGCCATTAACTGAATGCCTCGCTTTTGCAATCCGAGATAGAGATGACCTGCACCAGGTACGATCGAGAGCAATGTTGCAATGGCTTTACTTTTGCGCCCATCAACATCTCTGCTTTCAAAGTCTTCAAAAATAGAACGATCTACTAGCTGCTCACCTTGTTGCTTTTTATCTAGCTGTTTCATCACATCGAAAAATCCATATATCCAGACGATCGGTAGCGATGCAAGAAATACAAGAATTTCACTACGGCTTGTCATCATTGCGACAAATAGGATCATGATGCCAAGACCACTAAACACAGCTAGCAATGTCATCCCGCGGTAGACTAAACCAAGTTGGAAATGGCCCAGTCCAGGTATGAATGAGAGAACGATCGTGAAAAAGCGTTCCGATTCCGGATTTTTTTCAATGACAGCTTCGTCATTCGTACTCTTCGTTTGGTTATACAGCTTTGATGCAGTTACAGCTGTATCGATAAAGTTAACGATATACAGAAGCAGCGCGCCACCAATGGCGAAAAATAAAAATACTTCACTGTAAAAAAGTATATTAAAAATGGTTATCCCAAAAATTGGTATACCGAACACAACTGCTGTATAGAAAAGCCCACGTAATATTTTACCAAGATACATTAGCCCTCCGCCCGGAAAAAACGCGAGCAGAAAAGCTATAATAGGGTTTTTATTCATTTTTTATCGCCCTCCTTAAGATTTTCTTCTAGTTGGTCAGTTATAGAAACGGAGTTATTTAAAAAGTTACTAACGAAAGAATTTGGTTTTGAATCAGGTTTTTCAAATTCACTAGCAACATTCATAAGTTGTGAAAATATTCCCGTAGACATTAATACCAATGTCATTGCAGCGGCCAGCATATAATGAATCATCGTTTGCCTCCGGCTATTTTTCATTTTCTTATTTATGATCGGTTTTGGAATCTCCTTCATCGTTTCATTGAGCTGAAGCATGACTGAGTCAGTAAAGCTCGTCGTAGATGTCAGCACTGGCATTTGGCTTTCAGATGCCTCAACTGCTGTCAAATATAATTCTAAGCAGTGATCACAGCTGTACAGATGGTTTTCATATTGTGTACGGGTTGGTTCATCTAGTTCGTCTTGGACGTATTGAATCCATTGCTCGTATGTCATATGGTTCATAAAAATTCATCCTCCTTCCAGTGCTTCTTCATCCATTGCCTAGCTCTATATAATTTCACTTCTATTGATTTCGGTAAAACATTTTCTTCTTCCGCAAGTTCTTGAAACGACTTTTCTTGTATGTAAAAGCCGCTGACCACTCTACGGTAATTTTCTGGAAGCTCATCTATCCGCTCCCTTAATTCCTGTTGCTGTTCTTTTTTCAACACTTGCATTTCTACGCTTGCTGCTGGTTCTGCATGAAATTCCTCATACTCTACTTGCTGGTCTTCTTTTCTCCTTACCTTTTTGCGTTTTATATCAATTGCATGGTTGACCGCAATTCTTGTAACCCATGTTTTAAATCCTTGCTTCTCATATTGGGGGAGAGAAGAATAGATTTTCATGAACACTTCCTGTGCTGCGTCTTCCGCGTCTTTTTCATTGCGGAGCACTCCGTAAACGGAATAGAATACGACGTTACGATATTTTTCCACAAGTACTCGAAACGCGTGGTCATTGCCATTTTTAATTTTTTCGATGAGCGCTTCATCCAATGCTTCTCTCCCCCCTTTCCAAGCCTGACATCTATATAGACGTTAGATGACTATTTAAACACTACACTCTAATATAACATTTTTATTTTATAGATGATGTTCAAAAAGTCACCAAATGATAAACAGCGAATTTCTTCGTTGGCATAGGTACGTACTTCTACTAAAAGCGCCTACGTCCTGTGGGCAACTTAGAAGTCAGCACATCGTATGCAAGTCCGGTTCTCACGTATCCATAGGATGGATCTTCTGTTACGTTCGCTCACGTCCTGTGAGCAACAAAGAAGTCAGCACATCCTGTGCAAGTCCGATCCTCAAAACCTTCTCGCCTCGAACTTCTTCTTGTTTCTAATTTGGTACCTTTTTGAACGCGCACTTTTACGGGTAACTTTTTAAAAATTACCATTTCCAAAACCGTAATCTAACAGTGAGATAGAATCGCTCCACATTGTTTCCTTACCAGAATGCAGCACAACAGCTATTAACTCCTGACCGTTCTGTTCTGCAGATGAAACTAAACAATAGCCAGCTTGATCGGTAAATCCCGTTTTCAATCCGGTAGCAGCTTCATAAAAATATTCACTATCTGAATTCAAAAGCTTATTTCGATTCGCATATGTATGTGTTTGTGTAGAATAGCTTTGTTGATTCACGATGCTTTCGATAACATTGTTCTGCTTCGCCTCTTTGGCAATCATTGCTAAATCCCATGCTGTCGAATAGTGATTAGAGTCATGTAGTCCATGCGGGTTGATAAAATGTGACTCCGACGCACCGATATCACGCGCTTTATCATTCATCAAGCGCGCAAAATACTTCAGCGCTTCTTCTAGAGATAATTGTTTTCCATTATTTTTTTGTGCAGTGAAAATGGCCAGCGATCTTGCTGCATCATTTCCTGATTGTAAAAGCATCGCCGCTAATAATTCCTCCACAGATTGAACTTGTCCTTCAAATAAGCCTGCGCTTGCCTCTTCTTCGGTGTTTAAGAAGACTTCCCGGCCAATCGTCACTTTTTCATCTATAGAAGTATGTTCTAAGACTACTAAAGCAGTCAAAAGTTTCGTGGTGCTTGCTGGATATAATTTACTATGTTGGTTTTTAGAGTAAATGACTTTTCCCGTTTTTTCATCCATCAGCACCGCTGCATCTCCATTTATTTTTACTGGAGAAAAATCAAATGCCAATTTAATTTTCTCTTTATTTAACACTCCGAATATACCAATCAAAAGGATAAAAACAATTAACACTCTCTTTTTCATAGCTAAGCTCTCCCATCCCTAAACAGCATCTTCTTATAAGACGAAGAAAGCTCGCATATCACTACACTTATTATAATAAAAAAATATTTTTTATTAAGCTGTTGATTTTGTGCTCCTGGGAAACAACACTTAATAAAGAAGGGTTTCTAGTTAATCGTAGCGGACAAACACATATCCCTACATGGTTTTGCTGAACTAACTAATAAAAGTAAAACAATGGAATGGTTAACGATCTATGTGATTATGTCACTTGGTACTGAAAAGCTAAGTTTTTCAGATGACCAAATTTAGGAATTTATAAGAGCAATCTATCGGGAGTTGATTGGAAAGGCGTTGATGAAGCATAGAATAAGCCCACTGTGGCATATTTGAATTCAATAAATAAAAATAAGGGTCAAGTGCTAATAGTTGCTAGAATTACCCCATTTGCATTTGCCCAAAGAGCTTTTTAAGCAATTTTACTTCTTTTTTAATTTTATAAATTCAAAGTACATCATGGAAAAGACAATTGGAAACATTATTATAAAACCTATTATTATTCCAAACAAACTTTTTTTATAAGTTATTAATAGAGATACATAATAGAACGCTACACTCGCAATAATTAAATATAATAAATATCTTAAATATTTCATTTTGTTATATCAAATCATCCTCTTTTTCGATACCAATCTTTGGAGTTTATGAATTTATCTATAACTACACCAACATCAGCAAAGTCTAAAGCGAAACTGACAGCACCTCAATAACTGTTGCTATAGCAACTTTTCTTACTAATTTCCTTTTAGGTTTCTGAGCTGTAGCTACTCTTGGAGTGCAACCGTCAAAAATGATTGCTTATATCTGTCTTCTCCTTCGTTTTAAACGTTACGGAATCAGTGCTTTTGCATCTATTATAGTAGATATCATATTGCTCGTATTCATTAGAAACTTCCGTCACAATTTCCTGCAAATAAATCATCGGGCAAAATAAAAATAAACAGCTGCGGATTTAGTCCTTGCTGTTTTTTCTATTTAGTTTATTTTTCATCCGAATAAGTACAATTGCTCCGAAAGGGAGAATTACCAAACTTGCAATGACTACCCTTGGCATCTGCCTACTATTTCCTGCATATTTCTCCCCTCTAATTGCTTTTTTATACATCCCATCTGCTTCCTCCACAGCGATAGCGATATCCGTACTAACGCCTTTTATCTCATAATATATTGTTCCCTTTTTATATACATTAGAGAAAGTACCAGAATATGTGCCTTCCTTATCCGAATGGTTTGTAACCTTGCCAATCCTTTTCCCTACTTCTTCCACACTTTCATCACTGATGACATATACATAGCCATCCCATACAACAAATATATAAGCCCAGCTTGCAGAAGCTATACATGGAAGAAATAGCAGACAGATGAGAGTGCTGATAATTTTGCTCTTCATTATATACCCTCTCTATCTAAAGCTACTATTCTTCCAAACATGTCATCAAACTTTCCCGTTATAAATGAAGAGAAACTGCTCCTAATACTCCTGCTTTGTTACCAAGGGATGCCTTTAATACTTTCACATCAGAAAAACTTTTCATCATGTACTTATTTAATTTATCTGATACAAGACCCACAAGTTTCTCTTGCTCCATGACTCCACCGCCAACAATGATTGCTTCCGGATTAAAAATATGTACTAGCGAAGCAAGGCCCAACGCTACTTCACGGACCCAATCATCGAGAACAGCCTCTAAGTTCGCGTCTCCTTTCTCCAAACTTGCAAATATCTTTCTCCCATTGCTATATGTTTCGTTCAGCTCTAATGCTTTTTTTACTAGAGCTGTCGTAGAGGCATACACCTCATAGCAACCGCAACCTCCGCAGCCACAGTCTTTTCCAGATGGATGTGTGATGATATGGCCGAATTCTGCAGCAATACCTTTATGCCCCTTATACACTTGCGAATCGATGATAATAGCTCCACCTATACCTGTTCCATATGTTAAACAAAGAAAGTCCTTATATGCTTTAGCTGCACCAAAATGTTTTTCACCTAAAGCTGCAGCATTCACATCATTTTCCACCTTAACCGGTACAGCAAATGTCTCTTCCAAAATATCCTTTAACTTTGTTCCAGTATAATTTGGGATGTTTTCATTCGCATATATAATGGATCCTTCTTCACTATCTACTTGCCCCGCTGTACTGATGCCAATTGCTTCAAAGTCTTCAAATTCCTCGATGATTCGAATTAATTTCTCAACTAAATACTTTCCACCCTTTTTACTTTCAGAATCATATTCCTTAAATACATCAATATTTCCATTTTCATCAGCTATACAAAGCTTTATAGAGGTTCCACCAATATCTACTGCTAATATTTTCATTTTATTCTCCCTTTTCAATCCCTACGTAATATCAGATTATTGCCTTCATTCATTTGAATATAATTCCAGAAAAACACCTTATAGAGGATGTTCAAAAAGTCACCAAATGATAAACGGCGAATTTCTTCGTGGGTAATTAGGTACTTCTACTAAAAGCGCCCACGTCCTGTGGGCAACGTAGAAGTCAGCACATCCTGTGCAAGTCCGATCCTCAAAACCTTCTCGCCTCGAACTTCTTGTTTCTAATTTGGCACCTTTTTGAATACGCACTTATATTTATCCAATATCATTGGTTCTTTATCTATATTCCCTCATATTGGCATCGCTTTCACTCTGAATATATCATACATATTTTATTACGTACATTTTTTCTCGTTTTACCTTTTCTTATATATTTTTTTGTTATAAATTGTTTCATTGTTTACCGTTTTGAGTAATTCAAAAGCATCATTCTATTAAATATATTTTTATTTACTGTAGTGTTTCCTGTTCGCGCTTCGTCTAATAGCATAGAGAATAATAAAGGTGGGGGAAAAATTGATAGAAGTAAAACAAGTAAGTCATGCTTTTGAGATTGGTAAAAAGGGACAGAAAAATATCATACCGGTTCTAGAGGATATTTCGTTCAAGGTAGAAAAAGGTGAAATAGTCACGATCGTTGGACGTAGTGGTTCTGGAAAATCAACATTGCTCAATATTATTAGTGGGTTTATTAAGCCGAACCAAGGTGAAGTATGGATCGACGGAACGAAGGTAAGTGACTTTAACGAGTCAAAGTTTGCCGATTTTCGCTTACAACAACTCGGATTTATTTTTCAAAACTTCCAACTCATTCCGAGCATGAACGCTTTTCAAAATGTGGAATTACCGTTGGTTTTTAAGGGCATCGATGAACAAACACGTAAAAGTTTAGTCGATGAAACATTAAGCAAAGTTGGATTGTTAGAATACAAGGAACATTACCCAAGCGAACTTTCTGGTGGACAACAACAACGGGTCAGCATTGCACGTGCACTCGTTGTTAATCCGCCACTTATTTTAGCTGATGAGCCTACAGGGAGCCTTGACAGTGAAACAGAGACCGATTTACTTACATTTATTCAGGAATTGAATCGAGATCTTGGCATTACCTTCCTCATCATTACTCACGATGAAAAGGTAGCTAATATCGGTAATCATACAATTGAAATTGCAGATGGAAAAGTGCTGGAGGGTGTATTGCTATGACGTTTAAAGATCAATTCAGATTCGTTAGACAAAATATGAAAAAGAATAAAATGCGCCTATTTATGACCGTTTTAGCTACGGCAATTGGCTGTACATTTTTAATCGTTTTAGCTTCGGTTGGGTTTGGTCTTCATAAAACAATTATCCAAGAAACAATGGAAGATCAACTTGTAACGGAAATTTCCGTTCATGGAAAAACTGATGATAATGATGGATATAACAGTATTACTGATACAGACATTAAATACTTCGAATCACTTGAAAATGTAAAAGCAGTTACGCGCAGACAAGACGTGCTACAAACACCAATGTTTATTACGGATAACTATAGTAACTCGGTCCAAACACTTGTCGCTCATTTCCCTTCTGAAATTAAGGCTGGTTTAAAACTAGATAAAGGACGACTTCCTGAAAAAGACGATGAAATTCTAGTAGGATACCATTTTCAAGAACTTTTAGCAAAAGAAACCCCAGAAGGCATAGATCCGTACAATGAAGATGGGATTTTGAAGGATGAATTTGCTTATCAAGGTGAATTACTCGGAAAAACGCTAAATATGAAAGTCGTAAAACAAGAGAATGAAAAAGAAACTACCAAGGTTATTCCTGTGAAAGTAGTCGGTGTCACTGCAGCCCCTACAAGAGAATGGCTACAAGATAGCACTGTATTTATCTCCCAAGCAGTCATGAAAAACATTGAAAAATTTACGGGTAATATCGGTGGATATCCTGAGCCATTAGAAGATGAAAGTCCTTCCGATAGCGGAGCTGAAAGAGTCTATGATACAAAAGTATATGCTAATAATGTTCAAGCTGTAACAGATATTGTCGAGCAATTAAAAGATGATCAATATTTAACTTACTCGATCGTCAGTGAAATGAAACAAATTAATATGATTTTTTCAATTATGAAAATTGGTTTGATTTTCATTGGAACGATTGCACTACTCATTGCTTCCATCGGGATCTATAATACGATGACGATGGCAGTCACAGAACGTGCACCTGACATCGGGATCATGAAAGCGATTGGTGCAAACCCTAAAACAATTAAAAATATTTTCCTGCTGGAAAGTAGCTATATCGGCTTTCTTGGAGCATTAATTGGAACCATTGTAGCCTATGCAATTAGCTATATCGTTAACTTCGCATTGCCTCTTGTGTTAGAGAATGTATTTGATGAACCAATGCCTGAAGGAATTATGCTTTCCTATATTCCTTTGTCACTAACTGCGATCAGCGTGACTATTTGTCTAATCGTCACGATCTTCTCCGGATGGAGACCAGCAGAACGCGCAACACGTATTGATGTGTTAAAAGCGATGCGCAGAGAAGTGTAAGAAAAATGCACCTGTCTAAGTTCTAAGTAGACGGGTGCATTTTCATCTATTCCACCTCGACGGAATTCGTCAGATTTTATTGAGCTCGCTCGATAAACTACCTTTGAAAATTTGTGACATCCGCCGAAGGCTTTCACTTCATTCAGCCGAAGTTTGAATTCCCACTCAATTGGGTAATCCAGCATTCATCGCGCCACTTATAGAAGCGGGGGACTTCTGCTGAATGAAGTTAAAATAACTTGATGTCTCTTTCACTTAGAAACTGGAGTGATTCAGATAATGAATCTATTTCGATTTGATATACCTCTTGTATTAGTTTCGCCCATTTGTCAAAATTACTCATTTTAATTTCACTGATATTGCGAAAAGTCATTACTTTCATGGATTCATTACGCAAATAAAAACATTGGTGACCATTAAAGCGTACTGCGGTAATCCTTCTCATCGTAATATTATCGTCACTATCTAAATAGGAAGAACGAATATCTTCTTTAATATCCGATTCTACAAGTGGTTTCCAATCGATTTGTTTTTTCACAAAAGACTTACCATTTGATTTGCGATCGATTTCATATTTATCTGCACTTAGTTTTGTGAAAGTGATTTCTTCACCGAATCCATGCATAATATGTCGCGGTTTTGCCTCCAATTCTACTGGTTTCATAATAGGAGACCCATAGCCTACATCTACATAATACTTTTTCCCGGTAATCTGGACCATTATCGCAATATGACCTGGCTCCACTCTTACAAGTGAACACTCAAATCCCAATTCAGACAGCAAGCGAGCAAAGTTCAAATTTAATGTAAAACATGTCCCACCCCAACCTTTGTCTATCAAATTTTGTACAAAGAGTGGCAATGGTGGAATATAGTCAGGTGCTAGACTAAAATAATGAAATTTACTAAATGATTCATAAGGAACCAATGATAATTGATGCTGGATGAGGCGCTGTAAATAATTCAGAGTCGGTTGTTCCATCTTCAGCCGCAAATGTTTTAAATATGTTTCTACAACTTGTTCCAACACCCAACACCTCCTTGTTATAATTAATATTCTATCGTAGTATAATTAAAGCTGCCTTTTAATGCTTTGATACACTTCTTCTCTTACCGCTTTATCTTCCGTATATTTCTTAATCATAGATTCTATCATTTCTTTTTGTTTCTCTGGAAAGCTTTCATCATCTTTAGGGGGCATTTTTGCACGCTGTTGATCAACAAAATGTTGTACAGTCTCTGCTCTAGGTCCCCAAACTGTTTTTTCATTACCGGATTGATCGATAAAGATAAATATAGGAATTGCTCTAGCAGTACCATTCGTCAAATATTGATCCATCAGTTCCAGGTTTTGATCGCGAAGTAGCATTCTAACTTCCATCCCACTTTTCTCCGCTAATTTTAGCAATATCGGAATGTTTAACATGGCATCAGCGCACCAGTCTTCCGTTAACACAATAACACGAAGCTGTTCCTCTTTAAGCTTTTCAAAGAACGCTTCATCCCCTGTTGGCACCTCGAACTGATATAAAATCGATTGAAGATTATCTTTATGTTTTTCCATTGCATTTATATATTCTTCAGCAGACATTGCTTTATTAAACCAAGTATTCAGGCTCATATACTTACCCCTTTTCTATATTTCTCTATATTATACACTACACCACACTCAAGCGTATAAGCTGTTGCTTTCTTCCTCTATTAATCCATATTGATAACTATTAATATTTTTTGCTTTTACTAGCATATAATGTTTTTTACAAAAGTAACCGAGCAATTTATCTGTTTTCCAATCATGTACAGGCAAAACACTGTCAACTTCTTTTCCTGCCTTGCTCAAACAATAAGCACATGTTGTTTTTAATTGAAATATGTGTCGTTCCACTGCTTATCATCCTTTTCCTATCTATTAGAAGCCCAGAATGTATTTACCCATCTGTTATTGTATCTAAACTCCATTGTTCATAAGAAAAGCGCAAGCGCCCGATTAGCCATGTATAAAAAACTTATGCTTTCTATATTTTTTCAATAAAAAATAGATGTAAGCAGCTAAACTGCCTACATCTATCCCTATTTTAGCGCTTATTTATTTCCTGAGCTAATAATTTATTAACCATTGGTGGGTTTGCTTGACCTTTGGTTGCTTTCATTATTTGGCCAACTAGGAATCCAAGAGCTCGACCTTTACCATTTTTAAAATCTTCGATGGATTGTGGATTTGCATCCAAAATCTCGTTAACAATCGGCAGAAGTGCGCCTTCATCAGAAATTTGCACGAGGCCTTTTTCCTTAACGATTTTTTCCGCATCGCCACCGTTTTCGATAAGTTCACGGAATACCTTTTTCGCAATTTTAGAAGATATTGTTCCATCTTCAATCAATTTAATCATACCAGCAAGTCCTGCAGGTGTTAGAGCTACCTCATGAAGTTCTTTTTGTTCTGCATTCAAATAAGCTGATACTTCTCCCATAAGCCAGTTGGAAGTTTGCTTAGCACCTGCTCCAGCAGCCAGAACTTCTTCAAAGAAATCAGACATTTCCTTTGTTAATGTCAACACCATCGCATCGTATGCTGGTAATCCTAATTCTTTTACATAACGCTTTTGACGTGCGTCCGGTAATTCTGGTATTTCGGCACGAATACGCTCTTTCCACTCATCATCGATATTCAACTGCACGAGATCCGGTTCAGGGAAATAACGATAATCATCGGCACCTTCCTTGATTCTCATTAATACTGTTTCACCAGTTGCCTCATCAAAGCGAAGTGTTTCCTGTTGAATAATCCCACCAGAAAGTAGCACTTTTTCCTGACGTTTTTGTTCAAACTCTAGCCCTCTACGCACATAGTTAAAAGAGTTCAAGTTTTTCAATTCAGCTTTCGTTCCGAACTTCTCTTGCCCAATTGGACGCAATGAAATGTTAGCATCACATCTAAGCGAGCCTTCTTCCATTTTACAATCGGAAACACCAGTATATTGAATGATAGCTTTTAATTTTTCCAAATAGGCATATGCCTCTTCTGGCGTGCGAATATCAGGCTCAGATACGATTTCAATCAACGGTGTTCCTGCACGGTTTAAATCGACAAGGGAATACCCTTCGCTCGTATGAGTCAATTTACCTGCGTCTTCTTCAAGATGCACGCGAGTGATCCCAATTTTCTTTTTCACACCGTCTACTTCAATTTCAATCCATCCGTGTTCACCAATTGGTTTATCGAATTGAGAGATTTGATATGCTTTCGGATTATCAGGATAAAAATAGTTTTTGCGGTCAAATTTAGTTTCTGCCGCAATTTCACAATTCAAAGCCATTGCTGCTTTCATCCCGAATTCTACTGCTGCCTTGTTTAAGACTGGCAATACTCCAGGATATGCAAGATCAATGACGGTTGTATTCGTATTTGGTTCAGCACCAAAATGATTTGGTGCCGGTGAAAATATTTTCGATTCCGTTTTTAATTCTACGTGGACTTCTAGTCCTACTACCGTTTCAAAATTCATGTCAATTCACCCCTTACAATTGTGGTTTTTTCGTATGGAAATCTGTTGCTTGTTCATATGCATGTGCCACTCGATAAAGCGTACGTTCATCAAAATGCTTACCAATGATTTGCAGTCCTAATGGAAGGCCTTCTGTAAATCCGCAAGGTACGGAAATTCCAGGGAGTCCTGCCAAGTTTACTGGGATTGTTAGTAAGTCTCCAGCATACATTGTCAATAAATCATCGATAACTTCACCAACTTTATAAGCTGGTCTTGGAGTAGTTGGCCCGATTACAACATCATATTTTTCAAAAATTTCATCGAAATCTTGTTTTATTAATGTTCGTGCTTGCTGTGCCTTTTTATAATATGCATCATAGAAACCGGCGCTAAGCGCATATGTTCCAAGCATAATCCGACGCTTCACTTCATCGCCGAAGCCTTCTGAACGTGACTTTTTATAAAGGTCCATCAAATTTTTCGGATCTGGTGTACTGTATCCATAGCGAAGACCGTCAAAGCGTGCAAGGTTTGCTGATGCTTCTGAAGAAGTAACTAAGTAATATGTAGAAACACCGTATTTTGAATGTGGAAGTGACACTTCATCCCATGTTGCTCCCAATCCTTCTAGTACTTTTAATGCATCAAGAACAGACTGGCGCGAAGCTTCGCTTACACCTTCACCAAGATATTCTTTTGGAACTGCTATTTTTAAACCTTTAATATCACCTGTTAAACTAGAAAGGAAATCAGGAACTTCTTTATTAACAGTTGTAGAATCACGTGGATCGAGACCCGCAATATTTTGTAATACTAACGCATTATCTTCCACCGTTCTAGTAATCGGACCTACTTGATCAAGTGATGAAGCAAATGCGACAACACCGTAACGGGAAACACGCCCGTATGTAGGTTTTAGACCGACAACGCCACAAAATGCTGCTGGTTGGCGAATGGAACCGCCAGTATCTGTTCCTAGAGCAAATGGAAGTTGGCCTGAAGCAACTGCTGCTGCTGATCCACCTGAAGAACCACCAGGTACTGTATCAAGATTCCACGGATTACGTGTAATTTGAAACGCTGAGGTTTCAGATGTTGAACCCATTGCAAATTCATCCATATTTAACTTTCCGATTGTTATTGCATTGGCATCATTTAATTTCTCCATGACCGTTGCATCATAAATCGGGTTAAAGTTCTCGAGCATTTTACTCGCACAAGTCGTCCGTAAGTCTTTTGTAACGATATTATCTTTGATTCCAGCAGGAATACCGAATAGTGGATTTTCTCCAACCGCTACATCAAGTTCTTTCGCTTTGTTACGGGCATTTTCCTCATCTAGTGTAAGGAATGCTTTCACTTTGCCATCTACCTCATTGATCCGTTTAAATGACTCATCAACTAGGTCTGAAGCAGTAATTTCTTTTTTATGTAAAAGTTCATGTAAATCGACAATCTTCTGATCCAATAAAGACATGTGGTTCCCTCCTTATTCCAATATTGTTGGAACTTTAATTTGACCGTCCTGATGGCTCGGCACATTTTTCAATACTTCTTCACGCGGTAATCCTTTTTCTGCCACATCTTCACGCATCACATTTTCCTGTTGGAAAACATGAGAAGTTGGCTTGATATTGCCTGTTTCTAAGCCATCGAGATTTTCAGCCATTGAGATCATTTGATCGAGATCAACCGTAAATTTTTCCGCTTCTTCATCATTTATTTCAAGCCGCGCTAAATGCGCAACATGTAATACTTGATCCTTTGAAATTCTTGACATTATTCTACACCTCCACATTTAATCGACCACTTGCAATACTATTGATAATATCAGAAAAAGGCGAACTTGCGCAAGAGGGACAAGCGCCTTATGCTTTTCTTTGTCTAGCTCCAGGCGCTAGGGGCTCGAGGTCGCAAGCCCATTCCCTATGGTGGCCCTCGGACTCTCAGGACGCGAGTCATATCGGCGTTTCTACAGGACGGACGTGGCGAAACTTTAGCCCGCGATGTTCCTTTCTTGCGCTTGTCGCCCCTACCATGCGCCACTACGCTTTTCTTTGTCTAGCTCCGGGCGCTAGGGGCTCGAGGTCGCAAGCCAATCAATTCCTTGTGGTGGCTGAGGAACGGCCTCGGGCTCGCAGGACGCGAGTTACATCGGCGTTGCCACAGGACGTGGCGAACTTTAGCCGGATGTTCCTTTCTTGCGCTTGTCGCCCCTACCAAGCGCCCTACGCTTTTCTATTAATATATATGGACGAAGGGTTCTTTTTCTCCGGCCTTTTTTACAATTAAGGCTTCGCCACCATTTACTGATGTGACATTCACCTCTACTTCAATATAATCTGGGAAATGATCCACGACTAGCGAGGTAGCCCATTGGGTAAATCCAATGATTTCTGCTTCTCCATAAAGTTGGATGGGAATTTCTATAGATAAATCCATTAATTGGTCACCTTTATAAAATGCTCGACCGATGACACCATTATAATTCGGAAAATATTCTTCAATATCATCTTTAAATCGCAAAAACAGGGCCACATCATCTCGATGTGCTTCTTCCGCTCCCTGTGAAGGGAATAAGAAGTATTTTTCATCTACCTGCTTCCAGTCATTAAGTGATGCACTTCCTTTATTCGCATGAGCATAAGCAAAAAAGTTCCCGGGAATGACGGTACTTTTACTTTTTTGTTCGAAAAGAGCAATCGTAATAGGAACATTGCTAAGTTCTTTCATTCCTCGTAGTCTTTTTAACACCTGTTCTGCCATTTTCTTTCCTTCTTCTGCTAATTTAGCATGTGGTATATCTTGTTGATAGGTTGCTCCATACTTTTCCTTTTGGTAATAATGTACGGAATTTAATGCAAGACCAATTACAACCCCACCAAGACTCACACTTTTTTCATTTTTAACTAAATAATTATGCTCAAGAATATGTGCAAGATAAATTGGATTTTTCTCATTTTGTTCTTCAATAGAGCCCGCTTCATTATTAAGAGGATTTAACCCAATATTATCTTCCTCTTTTACATTTTGCTCTTTCAATTGTTCCTTCGTAAACTTTCTGTTGAGCAATGAACTAACTGTTTTTTTATCTAAATATTGCCCTTCTTGGAACACATAATCATCGGTTGAAAAATTTTCCTTCGCAACTCTCATTAAGCCCGTTTCAAATTCATTCATATCATATTTTGAGTATAGATTAGAAACGACCATTCCTCTAGTTTTGCTCGGCTCAAAAGGGATGATAGAGCGATAATAGGATTTGGATATTTGATAATTAGGAATAATCGCTGTTTCTTTTAATTCTTCCTTCTCTTGGACTACTTCATTATTTTTTTCAAAATTAGGTACACAACCAGCGATAAGTATTGCCGCAAGTAGTAGCGGGAACCATTTTTTCATGCCTTTTACCACCTTATTCTTTGAGTTCTTCCAGAAGCTTCTCCTCATCCCACACTTCGATTCCAAGTTCCTGCGCTTTCGTCAACTTTGATCCTGCATCCTCGCCTGCAATCAATAGATCTGTTTTCTTACTCACACTTCCAGACACCTTGCCCCCAAGTGCTTCGATATTCTCTTTGGCCTCATTACGGGTTAGTTGTTCTAATTTCCCTGTCAATACAATTGTCTTTCCGCTAAAAACAGAATCAGTTGCTTCCATTAAATGACGTTTTATTCCTAGATAATTCATATTGACGCCAGCAGACTTTAACTCAGATATCAATTGTTTAACTTCTTCCTTGTCAAAGTAAGTAATAATTGCGTCGGCCATCTTCTCCCCTATCTCGGGAACATTCAATAGATCTTCTTCAGATGCTTCGGCCAATCGATCCATCGATTCAAAATACTCCGCTAATGTCTTCGCTGCCTTTGCACCTACATGGCGAATGCCTAATCCAAATAATAATTTTTCCATTGAATTACTTTTCGATATTTCAATAGATGCAAGTAAATTATTTATGGATTTTTCGCCCATTCTTTCTAACCCTAAAAGTTGATCCCTCGTCAAATAGAATATATCTGCAGCATCTTTGATTAGCTGATGAGCAAACATTTGTCCGATCACCTTTTCTCCCATTCCGTCAATATTCATCGCATTGCGGGAAACAAAGTGAATAAGACTCTCACGAATTTGCGCAGGGCACTTGGGATTAATACAGCGTAGAGCTACTTCCCCTTCAAATCGGACGAGTTCACTTTCGCATTCCGGGCACTCTGTCGGCATGGAAAAAGCAACTTCTTCCCCCGTTCTTCTTTCTGTCAGTACGTTTACAATTTCAGGGATGATATCTCCAGCTTTTCTAATCACGACCCAATCACCGAGCATGACATCTTTTTCCTTGATAATGTCCTCGTTATGAAGTGATGCTCGCTGTACCGTAGTCCCTGCCACCGTCACAGGTTCCAAGTTCGCTGTTGGTGTAATGACACCTGTTCTTCCTACACTTAACTCAATCGACGTCAATTTCGTTACTACTTCTTCTGCCGGAAACTTATAAGCAATTGCCCAACGCGGTGTTCTTGCAGTAGCGCCGAGCTCAGATTGTTGATCAAGTGAATCTACTTTTATAACTATCCCATCAATTTCATAATCAAGCTGCGGTCGTTCTATTGTCCACTTCTCGATATATTCAATGACTTCTTCGATGGTCGAACATTTCTGACGTTCTTTATTTACCTTTAAGCCAAGGTCTGCCAATAAGTCGAGCCCAGCACTGTGAGTGCGTACACCAGTCGTTCCATAATTACCCATACCATACAGAAATATATCAAGATTTCTTGAAGCTGCAATTCTAGGATCCAACTGACGAAGTGATCCTGCAGCGGCATTCCTAGGATTAGCAAACAACATTTCTTCATTCTCTTCACGTATTTGGTTTAGTTTTAAAAAGGACCTTTTCGGCATAAACGCTTCACCGCGAACTTCAAATGTATATGAATCACTTAAACGTATTGGTATCGAACGAATTGTTTTCAAATTGGCTGTAATATCCTCGCCAATTTCACCGTCTCCCCTTGTCGATCCATTAACAAATAATCCATCTTCATATCTTAGGGACACAGCCAATCCATCAATCTTTAACTCACAAATATAAGTAAAGTCGTCACCGATGGCTTGTCTAACACGTCGATCAAAATCACGAAGATCTATTTCTGAAAAAGCATTTCCGAGACTAAGCATCGGTGTTTCATGTGTTACTTTTTCAAAAGTAGATAATGCCGCGCCACCAACACGTTGGGTTGGTGAATCTGGAGTAATTAAATTTGGATATTGTTTCTCCAATTCCACTAGTTGCTTCAGCAATTTGTCATACTCAGCATCTGGAATAGACGGGTTATCCAATACGTGATACTCGTAGTTATATTTATTTAATAATTGATGCAATTCTTTTAGTTGGAACTCAGCATTCTCACTGGTCATACAAACAACCCTTTCCCAGTAGTAAACTTATACTTTTGTAATAGGAGCAAATTCAGCTAAAAGTCGTTTAATTCCAGTCGGACTTGGAAAAGCAATATCTAATTCCATACTATCTGCAGCACCTTTTACACTGACAACCGTTCCAGTCCCCCACTTTTTATGTGCGGCTTTATCTCCCACATTCCAAGATTCACCACTAGTACTTTTCGTAGTAGGAATCGTTCGGGCAACTGGCTTTGTACGTCGCTGTGTAGGAGTAGAAAATCCTCCAGAAGAAATAGTTTTTCTCTGTTCCTTTTGGACATTTTCCAGAAGTTCTTCCGGTATTTCAGCAATGAACCGCGATACTGGGTTCATATTTGTCCGCCCATAAAGTGTTCTCATTTGAGCATTTGTAATGAATAACTCTTCTTCCGCTCTAGTAATTCCTACATAGGCAAGTCGTCGTTCTTCTTCCATTTCTTCCTCTTCCATTAAGGAACGGCTATGTGGAAATACACCTTCTTCCAAACCAATTAAAAATACAACTGGAAATTCCAATCCTTTTGCCGCATGAAGCGTCATTAATGTGATTGCTTCTCCAGGTGTGCCGTCTTCATCAAGCTTGTCTATATCTGCTACAAGAGCCAAGTCCGTAAGAAACGCAATCAAGCTTTTATCCTCATTGCTATCTTCGAAACTTTTCGTAACTGAAAGAAATTCATTTATATTTTCTAGTCTACTTTCTGCTTCTAATGACTTTTCTGCAATTAGCATTTCTTTATAACCAGATTTTTCAATAACTTCTTCTACAAGTTCGGTTACAGATAGAAATTCTTGCATTTGTGTATAATTTCGAATCAATGCATGAAATTTAGCCGCTGCGTTAGCCGTTCTCCCGGTTAAGCCAATAAAATCTATTTCATTCAATGCTACGAATAATGAGATGTCATGATCTTGCGCATACTGAGCAATCTTATCTATGGAAGTTGCACCTATCCCACGTTTTGGAACATTGATCGCTCGTTGAAGACTGATATCATCATCTGGATTGGCAATCAAGCGCAAATATGCAAGTAAATCTTTAATCTCTTTTCTGTCGTAGAACTTTGTACCGCCAATAATGTTGTATTCAATATTAGATTTTAATAATACTTCCTCAACGACACGTGATTGAGCATTCGTACGATACAAAACAGCGATATCCGAAAGCTTCCGATTTTGGTCCTGACATAATTCTTTAATTTTCCCTGCAACAAATTGTGACTCTGATTGTTCTCCATCTGCTCGGTAATATGTTATTTTTTGTCCTGGTATATTGTCCGTCCATAAATTTTTCGGCTTGCGGTTTGGGTTGTTTTTTATAACTTCATTTGCCGCTTCTAATATTCGTTTCGTTGAGCGATAATTTTGCTCAAGGACAATAACTTGTGCATTGGGATAATCTTTTTCAAACGATAAAATATTTGCAATATCTGCGCCACGCCATCTATAAATCGATTGATCTGAGTCCCCTACGACACATAAATTTTTCAAGCGTGCTGCTAAAAACTTTACAAGCATGTACTGAGCCCTGTTCGTATCCTGGTACTCATCCACATGGATATATTGAAATTTACGTTGATAAAACTCTAGTACTTCTGGTACTTGATCAAAAAGTTGAATCGTTATCATGATTAAATCGTCAAAGTCGAGGGCATTATTTCTACGAAGTCGACGCTGATATTCCGTATATACATCACTAATGACTTGAGCATAATATCCAGATGCCTGCTGAGCGTATTCTTTAGTAGCTACAAGCTCGTTCTTTGCACTGCTAATCGCTCCAAGAATAGCTCTAGGTTCGAACTTTTTGGGGTCAATATTTTTTGATTTTAAAATGTTTTTAATGACAGATAGCTGATCCGTTGTGTCTAAAATTGTAAAATTCCTACTATATCCTAGTCTGTCAATATCTCGACGCAATATCCGTACACACATAGAGTGAAAGGTAGAAATCCATACACTATCAGCTGCTCCTCCCATAATTTGTCCGATCCGCTCTTTCATCTCACGGGCGGCTTTATTTGTAAATGTGATCGCCAAGATATTATATGGATTAACACCTTTTTCAACCATCAAATATGCTACTCGATGTGTTAGCACACGTGTCTTTCCACTACCTGCACCAGCCATGATTAATAAAGGACCATCCGTCGCTTTTACAGCCTCCCCTTGTTCAGGGTTTAACCCTTCAAGAAGACGCCCTGTTAAAATTTCCACGTCTACACCACCTATACAGAACATTTGTTCCAATTATATCATTTACCTTTTCGAATGTCGTCGTTTTTAAGCACTTTAACTGTTTTCAATGCTTCTTTCATGTTTTCATAAACAATATTTCCGACTACTACTACATCAGCATATTGGGCCATTTCTTGCGCTTGCGCTGCATTTATAATACCACCGCCGTAAAAAAGTTTTGTATCCGTAAGTTGATCTTTTACTTTCTGTACAAGCTTTGGATCCCCATATGTTCCACTATATTCTAAGTAAAAAATAGGCATATGAAACATCTTTTCTGCCATCATAGCATACGCCGTCACATCATTATCATTGAGTTCCGTGTTTGCATCCGTACGTTTTGCGGCCTTGCAATCTTTATTCAAAATACAATATCCTTCAATGAACACTTCGTCCCAATCCATCAGGTCTCCATACTCTCTGATAGCCCGATGATGGTGTCCTGTAATCCACTCCGTACTATTGCTGTTCAAAACGGTTGGAATGAAATATAGGTCAAAACCAGGTGTAATAACCTCATGATCACTCACTTCCAATACACATGGGACAGTATATCGACGAATCCTAGCCATTAAATTTAATACTTTTTCTAGCGTTACTCCGTCGGTCCCACCGACAATCACTGCATCTGTGCCTGATTCACATATAAGATCAAGATCTTCATCCGAGATCATTTTATTTGGGTCTAATTTAAAGACATGGCGCCATTGACTCACGTCGTACATATATGATAAATCCTCCAATCTATTTCCTATTCCATACTACATTATAGCATTTTGCCACGCAATTCCTGTATAGAAAGTGAAGATTTCCTTACTAATGCAAAAAAACCGCCTAGTAAGATCGAGGCCACTGAAAAACATTCGGCTTTTCAAAGAAATTAATAGCAGGATTAAGAAAAACGGGCGAAAAACACACCAGGTCCTTTTATGACTATTCGAATATGAGTGTTGATTTCCGTTCTAGGTACTCGCTTTCCGCGGGCGGATCGGGAGCCTCCTCGGTGTGGTGCTACGCACCCTGCGGGGTCTCCCGTTACCCGTTATTCGCGCAGGAGTCTCGTACCTTTCACTTCAATCAACGCAGTGGGAATTTGGCTAGAAGTTAAACAAAGCTTTTCATTTAACAATGTTAAACAAGTGCGTAAACAATGATGTTGTTTTGCCTTTTTAGTACTCATCAATGCATACGCAGGAATGATATTCAACGGCATCAATCCGGCAAGATCCAGTATCAGGTCCGAATCAAAAAAAGGAAAATAGGAAGTTTAGGAAAATCCTATATTTCATGGTTATGTCAATGATCTCATGGCGGGCAAATACTAAGAATCGGATTGTAGATTATTATAATCAATTAAAAAAGCAACCTTAGAGTAAGCCCCATAAGGTTGCGGTGATTGCCTGTTTGAATAAGTTCCTGAAAGTCGCGTTTCATCTTATTCAACATATCCTCTATGATTACGAATCAGCTAAAGCTAATTCAGAAGAAGATAACTCAACTATAGCACAGATAACCTTGCGAAAAAGGTGATTATTCGTTAGGTTTATTTGGCATGCAGATAACCCAGAATGTATAAAGCACCTTGCTGCGATTGCTTGAATGGAACAAAACTACTAAAACCAAGTTGATAGGAGCGAAGCGACGAGGCGGCTCACCGCACGCCCCCCGGAACGCGTCCGCCTGGAGCGGAAATCAACAGTATTCTATAATAGATCCTTACATTAAAAGGATTTTTTCAGTGCCCTAGTAAGATCTGTGGTTTCGTTTTACTTTTGTTTTTTAGTCTTGAATTCTTTCTAATACCATTTCATATGTATCATTTCCATAGTTCAGGCATCGCTTTACTCGAGAAATTGTTGCAGTACTTGCACCGGTTTCCTCTTCTATTTTATGATACGTACTTCCATCACGTAACAGTCTCGCTACCTCTAGTCGTTGTGATAGGGATTGAATTTCATTAATTGTACATAAATCATCAAAAAAGCGATAGCATTCTTCTACATCTTTTAAAGATAGTATTGATGTAAACAGCTGATCTAGTTCTTTTCCTCGCAACTTTTCAATTTGCATATTATCACTCTCCTTTTCATCAAAAATGACGAATGAATATAATCTTACTGTTCGAATGATACGATCTTCATTTCAGGCACAATATTGATCCAAGTTTTGCCTGGAACAAGCCCCACTGGCTTATTATCTACGTACGGAATCAATTGACCATCCTCGTTTTTCCAATCTACTTCATAAGAAACACCTTTTTGTAATAGAAAAGCGCGACCACCTGAAGTAAGATCAATTGTTCTTCGTCCAGCATCATCGATTACAGAATGTTTCGCCTCAATCACAAAGACATTGCTTAGTAATACAGGATCTTCCGAATCAAATTCAGCCGTTTGAATACCGTCAGAATAGCGCTCATATTTTTTCATTTCTTCATTATACATATACTCTGCAGTAAATTGTGTACTGCGGCTATAAGAAATTTTCATATACTGCGTCGGGTTTCCTTCTTTAGCGCTATCTTCTTTGCCTAGAAACGTTAATCCTTTCGGAGGTTGCTTCATATCATATCCTAAATTTGCAGCACCTTCTTTAATACTGTCAAAACTTATATAGGAGTTATGTGGTGCTTTACGGAAAGAAGCCCTTTTAAATAATGAACCATCATATTCGATGCCATTTAAATGATCAATATCACCTGAAGATAATATCTTTTTTGCATCAGGACTATAGCCATGCGCTATATATAAACTATCATATCCTTTTGCCAGATCAATAAAATAGTCTCGAGCACTACGTACTGGACCAATATTTTTAGGTTGCTCGCTTTGAAATATAGCCAAAAGCCTTGTTATTTCCCCTTCAGCTAGCACTTCATATACAATATCCGCTTCACTAAGTCCATTTTGAGGGCGGGCAGCAGGGTGATTATTAATCATTACTGCTACTGCCCTTCCTTCCGGTGTTACGTCCGTTTCAATACCTGTGAGTGGAAACTGATGCTTTTCTTCTATTTGCTGAGGATTCTTTTCCGGGTCCGCCGATTTGTTTTCTTCCTTGCTACAAGCTGTTAAAACTAGCGCAACCATTGCCGCTATTAATAATGGTCTCCTACTATATAACATATTACATCCTCCAAACCATCGTTTTGCGTTTCTAAAAATAATATCATTCTACTATTTTAACGCATTAAAGTCGGAAAGAGAATTGTTTTATTTTTTACGTCATACATTCCTTGTTGCGTAACACGTATATATGGCAAATGCGTTGCCGAAAAAAATAATAGCGAATATATTGGGTCAGAGAAGGGATATCCCCTTTCAGTAAGCAGTTCCTTCAGTATCTCCTCTTCCTTAATCAGGTCTGGCAACTCTTTTTCAGACATCACGCCTGAGAGGGAGAGAGGGATTTCATGGATTATTTTTCCTTTCTCAGCCAAAACAATCCCGCCGCCAATTTCTTTCAAACGCTTAAAGGCTAGTAACATATCCTGTTTACTTTTACCAATTAAAATAATATCGCCAGTATTTGAGAATGAAGATGCAAAACCACTTGCACTTTTTGCGAATCCTTTTACCATTGTATTAATCCGCCATTTACCATGACGATCCAAAAGCATGAAGTAACTTTCATTATGATCATGTGAAAGATCTTCTACCGCTAGATCTATAGTAATTGAATAAGGCTTTGTAATTACATCATTTACCATTTCCACACCAAATGGCATAGAAAACTGCATATCACTTTCTTCTAATTCCCAATCTAGCTGCAATGGTTTCAAGCCGAATTTTGACCAATCGATATCATCATCCTGCTGTATTTGCTGACCAGCTTTCTTTACCCATTTTCCTTTAGCCAGTACAGATAAAGGCGTAGGATCATGTTCACTTTTCAAAAAGTTAATATTTGCAACTCGCCCGGTAGCGATCATGCCATGATGGTGTAAAAGATTATAGTGGCGAGCTACATTGTATGAAGCCATATGATAAGCATCAATGATTGGTACATCATTTTCCAATGCAATGCGAATCATCATATCCATAATACCTTGTTTATAAAAAGCCGGTGATGAACCATCCGTTGTAAAAAGCATAGAATCATATTGATTAAGTCCGAGCTCATTCATTTCTTTTAATAAAATTGGCAAATCTGGCCTGATCGAAGAATGTCGTAAGGAAACATGATAACCATTCATAAGACGCTTATATACATCATTCCCTGTCATTGATTCATGATCGGCATCTACTCCGAATAATTTCATTTTTGCAAGTGTTTTATCAGATGCGCCTGGAAAATGTCCTTCCACCTTTTTTCCTAGTCTTTTCGTTTCTTGAATCCAATGGAGCATTAAATCATCACCATCGAGCAACTTTGGCCATCCAGTCAACTCCCCCCCCTGGACAACTAAATCATGTTCAAGCCACGATAGAATATCCCCGTTTGAAAATATTACTTCCTCACAATTTAATTCGGTTTGCGAATCGTAACGACTCCACCAATACATGCTGACAGAACCTTCATTTAATTCACTTATTAAAGAAAACGCTTTCTTTTTGTTTAATTGTAAAAGAACTGCTAAGTTGTCGTTTATTATAGTTGTTGTGCCAGTTTGAGCTGCATATCGTGCAAATGTTTGTGGGTTATATAATTGTGATGGGTGCACATGTGGTTCCATGTAACCCGGAACAAGTGTAAGTCCTGCACAATCAATAATTTCACAATGTACCGTTACCTCTGGAAGTTCTTCACCAATATAAACAATTCGATCATTGTGTATCCATATATTAGCTGTAATCCAGCTACGAAGTATCGAATGTAAAAAACGAGCATTTATTAAAAGAATTGTCGGTGCTTTCTTACCGTCAACGACCGCTACTTGTTCACGTATTTGTTTGTTTTTCCATCTATATTTTTGTTCTAACATAATACCCCTCCTAAAAACCAATCTTCCTTTATAAAACTATACTAACATATTAATCTGTTTAACACATTAATGTTTTACACTGAATTATTAACATTTTGTGAAAACGTTATCAAGTGAGCTGGTTTTATGCGCAGATGTCAATAGGTATTGTATCTTGGGTATCATAATGAGACAAAGTACTTTTTCTATTGTATGAAAAAAAGCCAGGCAAACGCCATTGACACGTTTTATCTGGCTTTATTTAAAATAGTATAGAGGCATTCATTTTATAATCAATTACGCCTTGGCGAGAATTGCGTCCAGATTTTATCGAGCTTGCTCGATAAACTTCCTCTGAAAATCTGTGACATCCGCCGGAGGCTTTCACTTCATTCATCCGGAGTTTGCACTCCCACTGAATGAGGTAAATCGCATTCATCCCGCCACTTATAGAAGTGGGGGACTTCTGCTGAATGTAAGTTTAATAAATATTTAATATCTATGACAATGTCTATCTTTCATTAAAGCGCTTTGTATGCAATATCTTTACGATAGAAAAATTCTTCGTGATCTGTTTTTTCCATTTCACTATATACTTTTTCGACAGCTTCTTTAATTGTTTTTCCTTTAGCTGTTGTCAACAATAATCTCCCGCCATTTGAGACTAGCGCTCTATCTTCTTCACCTTGACTTGTTCCCGCATGAAAAACAGAAATTTCAGGGGCTAGTACAGATAAATCTGGTAATGGTACGCCTTTTTTATATTCTCCGGGATATCCCTTTGCGGCTGTTACTACACCAACAACCGCGTCATTTGACCATTCTATGACAGGTTGTTTTTCATCCAGAATGTCAACTAATAATTTCACCAAGTCCGTTTCCAATCGTGCTAATACTACTTGAGTTTCCGGATCTCCAAAGCGCGCATTAAACTCGATTACTTTCGGACCTTCATTCGTTTGAATCAAACCTGCATATAATATACCTGTAAATGTACGTCCTTCGGTAATCATCGCCTTCGCAGTTGGGAGAAGAATTTCCCTTACTCCAAATTCCACTTCTTCGTCTGAAATGTGCGGCACAGGAGAATAAGCACCCATTCCACCAGTATTTGGACCTTGATCACCATCGTACGCTCGCTTATGATCTTGTGCAATGACCATCGGATACACATTTTCTCCGTTCACGAATGCCATTAGGGAAAACTCTTCCCCATCTAAAAATTCCTCAACGACAACACTCGCAGATGACTCACCAAATCTGGCATCTAGTAGCATATCTTTCAATGCAGCAATTGCTTCTTCTAATGTCATTGCTACGACAACGCCTTTACCCGCAGCGAGACCATCTGCCTTGATTACGATCGGCGCTCCTTGCTGTTCTACATATGCTTTCGCATCTTCATAAGAGTGGAATGTTTCGTATGCGGCAGTTGGAATCGAGTATTTTTTCATCAAATCCTTGGCAAAAGATTTACTACCTTCTATAATAGCTGCGTTTTTACGGGGACCAAATATTTTAAGACCAGCAGCTTCGAATGCATCGACAATACCAGCCGTAAGAGGAACTTCTGGGCCAACAATCGTTAAATCAATCACTTCTTTTTTTGCGAATTCAATCAAATTAACAAAGTCTGTTTCCTGAATAGGAACTAGCGTTGCATCTGCACCGATTCCTGCATTTCCTGGTGCACAAAAGACTTCTGTAACACCCTCGCTTGCTCGCACCTTTTTACAAAGTGCATGCTCCCTACCGCCACCGCCAACAATTAAAACCTTCATTAACATCACCGTCCAAATTTATTAAGGCGGGGTCTGACCCCCACCTCATTAATGTATTAGCACTTTAAAGTGATGGGGGTCAGACCCCTTTTTTCTATTACTAGTGTTTAAAATGACGTACCCCTGTTAGAATCATTGCGATGCCATATTCGTCTGCTACTTTGATCGATTCTTCATCGCGGATTGAGCCACCAGGTTGGATGATGGCAGTAATGCCTGCCTGCGCTGCTGCTTCTACTGTGTCACTCATAGGGAAGAATGCATCTGAAGCTAGAACTGCACCTTTCGCTTGTTCACCAGCTTGTTCCAATGCAATTTTCGCCGCGCCAACACGGTTCATTTGTCCGGCACCAACACCAATTGTTCGATCATTACTTGCAACTACAATTGCATTCGATTTTACATGTTTTACAACTTTCCAAGCTAATTTTAACGCAGCTAACTCTTCCTCTGTTGGCTCACGCTTTGTTGGAATGGAAATATTCGCATCTTCATAAGTTAGCGCATCTTGATCCTGAATGAGCAAGCCACCCTCAACTGAAGTTAACATTTTCTCGTTTTTCTTCGTCTGGTCAAATGGAATCGTCAGTAAACGAATATTTTTCTTAGCTGTTAAAATTTCTAACGCTTCATCTGTAAACGCTGGGGCAATGATGATTTCCAAGAAAATTTCACTCAATTGTTTTGCCGCTTCCACATCGACTAGGCGATTAAACGCAATAATACCTCCAAAAATCGATGTCGGGTCCGCATCATAAGCCTTTTTAAAGGCGTCCGAGGAATTAGTTCCAACTCCCACTCCACATGGATTCATATGCTTGACCGCTACCGCAGCAGGCTCAGCAAAATCCTTTACAATCTGTAAAGCTGCATCTGCATCATGTATATTATTGTAAGAAAGCTCCTTACCATGATATTGACGAGCGTTAGCAATCGAAAATTCAGAACCAAGTGGTAAGCTATAAAAAGCTGCTTTTTGGTGTGGATTCTCTCCGTAGCGCAATGTTTGTTTTAATTCATATGTAAATGTGACACGTTCGGGCTCAGCTTCACCAGCAAGCTCTGTCATATATTCAGCGATATGGGCATCATATGCTGCAGTATGACGAAATACTTTTGCTGCAAGTCTTCGCTTTGTTTCTTTTGACACATCACCTTGATCACGTAATTCAGCAAGTACTTGATCATAATCTACAGAATCGACTAGTACTGTAATATATTCATGATTTTTTGCTGATGCCCGTAACATCGTTGGACCACCGATATCAATATTCTCAATTGCATCTTCTGCTGTTACATTTGGTTTTGCAATGGTCTGCTGAAACGGATATAAATTTACGCATACTAAATGGATTGGTTGGATGCCTTGTTCAGCCAATTGTTCCATATGGCTTGGATCATTTTGTTTCGCTAAAAGGCCACCATGGATAACAGGATGAAGTGTCTTTACGCGCCCTTCCAAAATTTCTGGAAAACCAGTAACATCATCTACACCTTTAACATCCAATCCCGCTGCTTCTAGCGCCTTCTTCGTACCACCAGTCGACAAAATTTCAAAGCCAAGTTCTATTAGTTCTTTCGTAAATTCAACAACACCTGTTTTATCCGATACACTGATAAGTGCTCTTTTCATATTGGTCACCCCTCCGGATTTTTTCATTGAACTTTTTTCCCGAGTAATTTTTCTAATGTTTCTGGATAAAAGATATGTTCTATCTCATGAATCTTGCGGGTTACATCGGAAAGTTCGTCTTCATCTGCCAGCTCTACCGCTTTCTGTGCAATTATTGGACCGGTATCCATCCCTTCATCAACAAAATGAATTGTCACACCGGTTATTTTTACACCTGCTTGCACAGCTTGGCCAATTGCATCCTTGCCAGCAAAAGCAGGTAGTAGGGATGGGTGGATATTAATAATTTTATTTGCAAATGCAGTAAGCAGCGTCGGCCCAACTAATCTCATATATCCGGCAAGTACGATAAATTCGACATCGTTCTGCTCAAGCTGGTGAATAATCTCCTGCTCAAATGCTGCTTTTGATGTAAATTGTTTCGGTTCAAATGCAAATACTGGTACTTCCGCCAGCTCAGCTTTAACGACTACCTCAGCATTTGGTCTATCACACACAAGCAAAGCTACATCTACATGTAGCTTATTTGCTGTAACGGCGTCAATAATAGCTTGAAAGTTACTTCCAGTACCTGAAGCGAATACAGCTATCTTTTTCACTTATCGACCTCCGCATTCACGAACTGAACGCCCTCTCCTTTAACGACAGAACCAATTTTATAAGCCTTTTCGCCCTGTTCAATAAAGAATCTAGTTACTTCATCCGCAATTTTAGCGTCAACAGCAACAACGAAACCAATACCCATATTAAAAATATTGTACATTTCTTCGCTATTAATATCTCCATATTTTTCAAGGGCTTGGAATATCGGTAAAACAGGCCATGATCCTTTATTAACTACAGCACCAAATCCATCAGGTAGCATCCTTGGTATATTTTCAATAAAACCCCCACCAGTTATATGGGACATGCTGTGAATGTTAAATTCTTTTAGTGCAGCTATAATTTGTTTTGCATATATTCTTGTTGGTTTCAATAATTCATTACCTAGGCTATCTGATAGCTCAGGTAATTTAGCATCTAGTTTAAATCCTTGATCCTCAAGAAATACTTTTCTAACAAGTGAATAGCCATTGCTGTGGATTCCGCTTGAAGCTAGTCCAATTAGTACATCACCTTCTTGAATAGCTTCCCCAGTGATCAATTCAGATTTCTCGCAAGCACCAACGGAGAATCCTGCTAAATCATACTCATCCTCCGCATACAAACCCGGCATTTCTGCAGTCTCGCCACCAATTAGTGCACATCCAGCTTTTTCACAACCATCAGCGATGCCACTTACGATCTGCTCAATTTTATCGGGAACTGCTTTTCCAAGCGCAACATAGTCAAGAAAATAAAGTGGCTCTGCTCCTTGGACAACAATATCATTCACACACATCGCTACACAATCGATGCCAATCGTGTCATGCTTATCCATCATGAAAGCAAGCTTTAGCTTTGTACCAACTCCATCAGTCCCTGAAACAAGTACTGGTTCTTTTAATTTCAGCTCAGACAAATCAAAGACGCCACCGAAACTTCCAAGTTGCCCCATAACTCCCGGGCGCAATGTTCTTTTCGTATGTTTCTTTATTTTTTCAACCGCTTCATATCCAGCTTCAATATTGACGCCAGCTTTCTGGTAGGCATTCGCCATCCTAATTGCCCCCTAGTGATTTTTTGACCACATGATGTGGGGCATATCGGTGTCGCCACAAAATGTGCGGACCCTAGCCGATATGCCTCTTTATTTGCATTTTCCTACATTTAGTCTGTTTGGACATCACTTTCTAGACTTCCGTAGTAATACCGTCACTTACGAATTTATTTCATCAATTCCTTTTCGTATGGCATCATCGTATCCGGATAAATCTCTGTCGGATATTCCCCTGTGAAACATGCCATACATTGTCCGCAATCTTTTCCGTAACCTTTTCTTGCGATTGCTTCCAACGTCCCCTCTACACTCAAAAATGTCAGAGAATCTGCACCGATAATTTCCCGAATCTCATCTATGGTATTGGATGACGCAATTAATTCTTCATGTGAAGAAATATCAATTCCATAAAAACAAGGGTTTTTCATTGGCGGCGAACTAATACACACATGTACTTCTGTCGCTCCAGCCTCTTTCAACATTCTCACAATTCGTTTACATGTTGTACCACGTACAATTGAATCATCGACCATTACAACTCGTTTGCCTTCTACGACTTTTCTTACTGGTGAAAGCTTCATCTTCACTCCACGTTCACGCAGTTCCTGAGATGGCTTAATAAATGTCCGGCCTACATAACGATTCTTAATCAAACCAAGTTCATATGGGATCCCTGCTGTTTCTGCGAATCCAATCGCCGCCGAAATACTAGAGTCCGGTACTCCTGTAACAACATCTGCTTCAATATTAGCTTCCCTCGCAAGCATTTTTCCGAGATTTTTTCTCGCAGTATGAACATTTACGCCTTCAATATCACTGTCAGGACGAGAGAAATACACATATTCCATCGTGCACATAGCACTTGAAGCGGAAAGTGAAAATCGCTCAGCATGCATACCTTCATCATTGATAACAATCAATTCACCCGGCTCTACATCGCGAACAAATTCAGCTCCAATAAGATCGAATGCACAGGTTTCAGATGCTACACAATAGGCGTCACCTACTTTTCCAATCGAGAGGGGCCGCATTCCGTTTGGATCTTGAGCGATGATCAATTCTTTTTCAGACATGATTACAATTGCATATGCGCCTTTTACCATCGATAATGCATTTTTCACTTTATCTTTTAAGGCTAGATATCCGCTGCGTTTAATTAAATGAGCGAGTACTTCTGTATCAGAACTTGTTTGAAAAATACTGCCTTGCATTTCAAGCTGATGTCTTAAATCACCGGCATTAATTAAATTACCATTATGTGCAAGTGTAAGACCACCGCTTTGCGAATGTAATAAGAATGGCTGTACATTTTCAATTCCACTTTTATCGATTCCGCCGTACCTCACATGACCAATCGCACTTGTTCCTACTAAGCTCTTAATCTTTTTTTCATTAAAAACATCGTTAACAAGCCCTTCTCCTCTGACACCTTTTAAACGTTCACCATCTGTGACGACGATCCCAGCGCCTTCTTGACCTCGATGCTGCAAACTATGAAGACCGTAATACGTAATTTGGGCTGCATCGGGATTACCCCATATACCAAATACCCCGCATTCCTCGTTTAGCCCTCTTATTTCAGCAAACATGGAATAGCCCCTTTCCAAGCTTCTTCCAATACTTGTATGTTAGATTGGATTAATTGTTTTTCAGCACCGTTAATGATCAACTGTTTGGTATTATTTACTTCTCCAATCAAAGTTGCATCAACAACTAATTGTTCAAACGCTGCTTGATTTTCCTTTTTCACAGATAATACAAAGCGTGATTGTGTTTCCGCAAATAAAGATGATGTTTCATTACCTTTAAGTGTAACTTCAGCACCAAGGCCGCTTGATCCAAACAATGATTCTGCAAGTGCCACAGCTGTTCCACCTTCAGAAACGTCATGAGCTGAAGCAATAAGTCCATTACGAATTGCTTGTTGGACTTGATTTTGTCTGCTAACCTCGACATCTAAATCAATAGCAGGTGCTTTTCCAAAAATTTTCCCGTGGATCATTTTTTGTAATTCACTTCCACCGAATTCATCATTCGCTTCGCCAATGAGATAAACTAAATCTCCCGCCGACTTAAATGTTTGTGTCGTTACATAAGCAAGATCTTCAATCAAGCCAACCATCCCGATAATTGGTGTCGGATAAATTGCCTTGCCGCCTTTCTCATTGAAAAGTGATACGTTTCCACCAATAACTGGACTTTCGAGCGCAAGACAAGCTTCACTAATACCAGCTGCGGACTTTTCAATTTGCCAAAAGATTTCCGGCTTTTCTGGGCTACCAAAGTTAAGTCCATCTGTAATTGCAAGAGGTTTTGCACCGGAACAAACAACGTTTCTTGCTGCTTCGGCAACTGCAATCTTCCCGCCTACTTCTGGATCTAAATAAATATATCTCGAGTTACAATCTGTTGTTATCGCAATAGCTTTTTTCGTACCACGAATCCTTACAACCGCTGCATCTGAACCTGGACTAACAACTGTATTTGAGCCAACATGATGATCAAATTGGTTGTATACCCACTCTTTGCTAGCGATAGTTGGTTGTTTTAACAGCTTCAGCAATGTTTCATTATAATCAGCAACTTCTGGAACTTCCTGTTCCATCGCTTGGAATTCACGATAATATGCTGGTTCTGACGAAGGTTTATGATAAACTGGGGCGTCCTCAGCAAGTGCATCAGCCGGTACTTCTGCAACAATCTCACCTTTATGAAGTAAACGGAGCATTTTATCATCTGTTACATGACCAACAGATACCGCCTCAAGATCATATTTTGCGAATAAATCAATAATTTCTTGTTCGCGTCCTTTTTTAATAACGAGCAACATCCGCTCTTGCGATTCTGATAGCATCATTTCATAAGCTGTCATATTCACTTCACGCTGTGGTACTAAATCAAGATTCATTTCAACCCCAAATCCTGCTTTACTTGCCATTTCCGAGGATGAGCTTGCTAAGCCAGCCGCTCCCATATCTTGAATACCGATCAATGCATCAGATTTTACAAGTTCCAAACACGCATCCATCAATAATTTTTCTGTAAAGGAATCACCAGCTTGTACAGCTGCTCTTTCTTCATCTTCCTCTTCGGCTAGTTCAACGGAAGAAAAGGTTGCTCCATGAATCCCGTCCCGACCAGTCGCAGCACCAGCATACATCACTGTATTGCCTACACCTTTAGCCTGCCCTTTTTGCATATCTTCATGATTAATTAAACCAACAACCATCGCATTGACAAGTGGATTATGTTCATAAGCGGAATCAAACTGAATCTCTCCGCCAACAGTCGGAATACCAAGACCATTTCCGTAATCAGAAATCCCAGCTACAGCTTCTTCAAGCAAATAACGGACCCTTGGGGAATCAAGTTCTCCAAAGCGAAGGGAATTCAACGAGGCAATTGGTCTTGCCCCCATGGAGAATACGTCCCTAACAATTCCGCCGACACCAGTTGCTGCACCTTCATATGGTTCTACCGCTGATGGTGAGTTATGGCTTTCAATTTTAAACACAACTGCTTGGTTATCGCCAATATCAACAATTCCCGCACCTTCTCCAGGTCCTTGGAGGACTTGTTTTCCTTCTGTCGGGAACTTCTTCAGTACTGGCTTAGAATTTTTATAACTGCAATGCTCAGACCACATTACAGAAAATAAACCCGTTTCGGTATAGTTAGGTGTTCTACCAAGCATTTTCTCTGCAAGGGCAAATTCTTCGTCCGTCATACCCATGTCACGATACATTTTTTCTTTTTTTACTTGCTCTGGGTTTGGCTCAAGCATTTGTCGCATGTGATTCCCTCCAGTTTCTTACGATCGATTGAAAAATTCTTAAACCGTCTTCGCTACCGAATAGCTGATCGACTGCTCGCTCAGGATGCGGCATCATACCAAGTACATTTCCTTCCTTATTGCTAATTCCTGCGATGTTTTCCGTGCTACCGTTAGGATTTTCTGCTGTATAAGTGAAAATGATTTGTCTATTTTCTTGTAATTTAGCTAGCATCGCCTCATCACAATAATAATTTCCGTTTCCATGAGCGATGGGGATATTAACCAGCTCACCATTTTCATAAGTGGATGTAAACAAAGTGTCGTTGTTTTCCACTTTAAGCTGAACTGATTTACAAATAAATTTCAGACTTTTGTTTTCAAGCATAGCACCAGGAAGAATACCTGCTTCAAGCAAAACTTGAAAACCATTACCAATTCCTAATATTGGCTTACCTGCTTCTGCGGCTTTCTTTACTGCATGAATAATTGGCTGCATCCGGGCAATGGCGCCGGGGCGAACAGCATCACCATATGATGTTCCACCAGGAATGATAATCGCATCATATGATTCCAATTGCTCGCTATTATGTCCTACTAATTCCGCGTTCTCACCAAGTTCATTTTTAATTGCATCATATGTGTCTACCTCACAGCTTGTACCTGGGAATACGATGACAGCGAATTTCACTCTGCACCAACCTCCTCAATTTCGAAACGATAATCTTCGACTACCGTGTTCACAAGCAAATTGCGGCATATATCATGAACTGACTCTTCGATACCTTTATCAGACTGTTCGACAATAAGCTCTATATATTTACCAACACGCACATCTTGCACCTCAGGAAAATCTGTGTTTTTCAATGCTTTCGTTGCTGCGGAACCTTGCGGATCAATGACACTCTCTTTTAATGTTACAAAAACCTTCACTTTATACATATTTCATTTCTCCTCTCGATTTTGGGGTTTTATCTCTAATTAGTTCAGGCCGTTAAAAAATAGTCATTCCATGCATACGAACCATATATCATTTCATGATCTCCAGGTAACTGTCTGGTTCTTCGTAGCAATACCGAAGCGTGGTAATACACAATTCTTTCCGCTAATGGCTGTGGTACAAAATTATTAGATTCAGGAGTTTATTTCCTTCATCCACACTCCGCTTTCATCTAATTCCTGTAAAGTAGCGTCGACACTTTCTGTCAAAATCGTCACATGTCCCATTTTTCTGTTATGCTTCGCTTCTTTCTTTCCATAAAAATGAATCGACCAATTGGGACGCTTTAAAACTTCTTTCCTTACACCATCAACATGCTGTCCTAAAACATTGATCATGATAGCAGGTTTTAACAATGTTGGATCCTGCAATGGCCAGCCACAAACCGCTCGAATATGCTGTCCAAACTGTGAAATGCTACAAGCTTCAATTGTATAATGCCCTGAATTATGTGGTCGTGGTGCAAGTTCATTCACATACAACTTTCCAGCTTCCGTTAAAAATAATTCCACCGCTAATGTTCCAACAAGATTTAAATGATTGGCTATTTTCGTCGCCAGTAGATAAACATTCTTTTCTACATCCACTGATATTCTTGCTGGTACAATTGTTTCGTGCAAAATATTGTTCACATGAATATTTTCTCCGATTGGAAAACAACTTAGTTCACCATTTACGCTTCTCGTCATGACAACCGATATTTCTTTATTAAATGGAATCCAGGCCTCAAGAACGCATGGACCATGTGATAAAAGCTTGATAGCTTCTTCCATGTCAGCTAATTCTTTTAATACAAATTGGCCTTTTCCGTCATAGCCACCGCGTGAGGTTTTTAGTACAGAAGGGAGTCCAATACTCTTTATTTTCTCTTCTAGGTCGACTACACTGCGTATAACAGCATATGGAGCCACTTCCACCCCCGCATCAGTCAATGACTGCTTTTCCAAAATTCGATCCTGTGTAATTTTAATCAGCTCGGAACCTTGGGGAATATATGCCTTTTTAGTCAGCCAATCAAGCGCTCCAAAGTCGATATTTTCAAACTCATATGTGATAACATCACTTTTTTTTGCTAATTCAGCTAACGCAATGCGATCATCATATGCCGCCACAATTTGTTCATCTGCTATTTGTCCCGCTGGCGAGTCCGGAGCTGGCTCTAGCACTACTACATGAAACCCAGCTTCTTTTGCAGAAAGTGTCATCATACGTCCAAGCTGTCCTCCGCCAATAATACCGATTATTTGACCAGGTTCGATAACTTTTTTAGACAAGCTGATCACTGCTTTCTAAGACTTTTTCTTTCATTTCATTTCTTCTATTTTCAAGACGCAACGCTATTTCCTCATTCATAGTACCTAGAATCTGTGCAGCAAGTAATCCTGCGTTCACCGCGCCTGCTTTTCCAATCGCCACTGTTGCAACTGGTACGCCGCCAGGCATTTGCACAATGGAAAGCAATGAATCCATCCCTTTTAAAGATTTAGATTCAACTGGAACACCAATGACTGGTAAAATAGTTTTTGCTGCCACCATTCCTGGAAGATGAGCAGCTCCACCAGCACCAGCGATGATTATCTTCAATCCTCGCTCTTTAGCATTTTCCGCGTATTCAAACATCAAATCCGGAGTTCTGTGTGCTGATACAACTTTTTTTTCAAAAGGCACCTGTAATTCATCAAGTACATCACAGGCGTGTTTCATCGTTTCCCAGTCAGATGTACTGCCCATAATAATTCCGACTTCGGTCTTCATAATAATCCCTCCGCCCTTATATGTAAAAATAAAAAAACGGATAGACTGCTCTTCTATAAAAGAAAGCAGGCTATCCGGGAGTAGAAATCACACTTGAAAAAAGCACATCAAATGCTTCCCAAATTCCACTTTCCTCATAGTCCAATTATTTACGGTAATTGGGTAGATACGTATGGGCCATATTCCCATGATATACGAGGCCTTGTTCAACAATTCCATCTTACCAAATATCAGAAGTAGATGTCAATGAAAAATCGAACATTATATATTATTATCATTTTAATGTTCGTGTTTAGGTGTTTTTCATTCCTTCAAAAATTATTTTTTGAGCAATTGGTACATATTTGCTTTCACCTTTTTTTCCTTCTTCTTTGAATATAGGCTTCTCAATTCTCCTGATTGGTGTATATCCTTCGGTATTCATTCGATCTAAACACTCATTAATTGTTTCATTCTCTAATACTTCAAACTTTTTTTTCATAGCTATTTAACGTTCCTTCCCTTAATTGATTTTACCCAAAATCCACCGTAAATTGCTTTTGGTTCATAAGCTATAATAAATGCTTTTGGATCCAGTTCTTTGATCTTTTGATACAGTTTCAATTCAAACCTTCTCGCCGTTAAAACTTGAAGAGCCATCCGATCCCCTTCCAAACCTTGTGCAGCCCAACTTGTAACACCATATCCTTCTTCGCGAAGCTGCCTCGGAAGATCTTTATCATATTCTTTCGTAATAACATTTACAGTTATATAACCAAGGGCCAACTTTTCTTCTATTTTCGTTCCAACGATCACTCCTACTCCATAACCAACCGCATAGGCAATTAAATTTTCAATTTTATTTAAATTATCAAGAACAAGACCAAGACCTACAACATAAATCACAATCTCAATCATACTCAAAAAGGCAGCAATATATCTATATCCCTTTAATGTAAGAATCATCCTTATAGTAAAAAAGGACACGTACACTATATTAATGGTTAAAATAATCGCCACCATTACCAAACTGTTATCAAGCATAAACTAGCCCTCCGTTTAAATTTTCTCTATCATAACATTTTAGCAACAAATAAAGTGCATTTATATCTACATACCCTTTTAATAAGGGAATAGCACTAATTATTAATTTTCCCTTCCATTTTCAAAAAAAATAAATTCGATAATAAATGTTATATTAGTAGAGTATCTTCCTTTGTATGATAAATGATTTACATAAACTTCGTAAGATAATGTAAGTCATTTCCTTACTTAATTGCACCACCTTACATAGTATTTGCATTAAGTGTAAAAATAGGCAAAAAAAAGCACGACACATATGAAATGTGTCGTGCTTGGATGCCTGGCAACGTCCTGCTCTTGCAGGGGGAAACCCCCAACTACCATCGGCGCTGAAGAGCTTAACTACCGTGTTCGAGATGGGAACGGGTGTGACCTCTTCGCTATCGCCACCAGACTTGCACACGGATGTGCTGACTTCTGTGTTGCCACAGGACGTGGCGATCTTAACAGAAGATCATTGAAAAGAAATTTTCATTCTCTCAAAACCAGATAAATGAGTAGGTAAACGCGTGAAACATCGATTTAATTCATATTTGATTAAGTCCTCGATCGATTAGTATCCGTCAGCTCCATGTGTCACCACACTTCCACGCCGGACCTATCAACCTGATCATCTTTCAGGGATCTTACTAGCTTGCGCTATGGGAAATCTCATCTTGAGGGGGGCTTCATGCTTAGATGCTTTCAGCACTTATCCCTGCCGCACATAGCTACCCAGCGATGCTCCTGGCGGAACAACTGGTACACCAGCGGTGCGTCCATCCCGGTCCTCTCGTACTAAGGACAGCTCCTCTCAAATTTCCTGCGCCCACGACGGATAGGGACCGAACTGTCTCACGACGTTCTGAACCCAGCTCGCGTACCGCTTTAATGGGCGAACAGCCCAACCCTTGGGACCGACTACAGCCCCAGGATGCGATGAGCCGACATCGAGGTGCCAAACCTCCCCGTCGATGTGAACTCTTGGGGGAGATAAGCCTGTTATCCCCGGGGTAGCTTTTATCCGTTGAGCGATGGCCCTTCCATGCGGAACCACCGGATCACTAAGCCCGACTTTCGTCCCTGCTCGACTTGTAGGTCTCGCAGTCAAGCTCCCTTGTGCCTTTACACTCTGCGAATGATTTCCAACCATTCTGAGGGAACCTTTGGGCGCCTCCGTTACTCTTTAGGAGGCGACCGCCCCAGTCAAACTGCCTGCCAGACACTGTCTCCCAGCCGGATCACGGCTGCGGGTTAGAATGTCAGTACAGCAAGGGTAGTATCCCACCAGTGCCTCCACCGAAGCTAGCGCTCCGGTTTCTACGGCTCCTACCTATCCTGTACAAGCTGCACCAACATTCAATATCAGGCTGCAGTAAAGCTCCACGGGGTCTTTCCGTCCTGTCGCGGGTAACCTGCATCTTCACAGGTACTATAATTTCACCGAGTCTCTCGTTGAGACAGTGCCCAGATCGTTGCGCCTTTCGTGCGGGTCGGAACTTACCCGACAAGGAATTTCGCTACCTTAGGACCGTTATAGTTACGGCCGCCGTTTACTGGGGCTTCAATTCGCACCTTCGACCGAAGTCTAAGCGCTCCTCTTAACCTTCCAGCACCGGGCAGGCGTCAGCCCCTATACTTCGCCTTGCGGCTTCGCAGAGACCTGTGTTTTTGCTAAACAGTCGCCTGGGCCTATTCACTGCGGCTCATCTGGGCTATTCACCCAAATGAGCACCCCTTCTCCCGAAGTTACGGGGTGATTTTGCCGAGTTCCTTAACGAGAGTTCTCTCGATCACCTTAGGATTCTCTCCTCGCCTACCTGTGTCGGTTTGCGGTACGGGCACCTATTTCCTCGCTAGAGGCTTTTCTTGGCAGTGTGGAATCAGGAACTTCGGTACTAAATTTCCCTCGCCATCACAGCTCAGCCTTAGAGTGAAGGATTTACCTCCACTCCAGCCTACCTGCTTGGACGCGCATATCCAGCAGCGCGCTTACCTTATCCTCCTGCGTCCCCCCATTACTCAAACGGAAATAAGGTGGTACAGGAATATCAACCTGTTATCCATCGCCTACGCCTTTCGGCCTCGGCTTAGGCCCCGACTAACCCTGAGCGGACGAGCCTTCCTCAGGAAACCTTGGGCATTCGGTGGAAGGGATTCTCACCCTTCTTTCGCTACTCATACCGGCATTCTCACTTCTAAGCGCTCCACTAGTCCTTCCGGTCTAGCTTCACAGCCCTTAGAACGCTCTCCTACCATTGACACCAGAGGTGTCAATCCGCAGCTTCGGTGATACGTTTAGCCCCGGTACATTTTCGGCGCAGAGTCACTCGACCAGTGAGCTATTACGCACTCTTTAAATGATGGCTGCTTCTGAGCCAACATCCTGGTTGTCTAAGCAACTCCACATCCTTTTCCACTTAACGTATACTTTGGGACCTTAGCTGGCGGTCTGGGTTGTTTCCCTCTCGACTACGGATCTTATCACTCGCAGTCTGACTCCCATGGATAAGTCTTTGGCATTCGGAGTTTGTCTGAATTCGGTAACCCGTTGAGGGCCCCTAGTCCAAACAGTGCTCTACCTCCAAGACTCTAACCATGAGGCTAGCCCTAAAGCTATTTCGGAGAGAACCAGCTATCTCCAGGTTCGATTGGAATTTCACCGCTACCCACACCTCATCCCCGCACTTTTCAACGTACGTGGGTTCGGGCCTCCAGTAAGTGTTACCTTACCTTCACCCTGGACATGGGTAGATCACCTGGTTTCGGGTCTACGACCTCATACTTATTCGCCCTATTCAGACTCGCTTTCGCTGCGGCTCCGTCTCTTCAACTTAACCTTGCATGAAATCGTAACTCGCCGGTTCATTCTACAAAAGGCACGCCATCACGCATTAACGCGCTCTGACTACTTGTAGGCACATGGTTTCAGGATCTATTTCACTCCCCTTCCGGGGTGCTTTTCACCTTTCCCTCACGGTACTGGTTCACTATCGGTCACTAGGGAGTATTTAGCCTTGGGAGATGGTCCTCCCAGATTCCGACGGGATTTCTCGTGTCCCGCCGTACTCAGGATCCACTCTGGAGGGAACGAAGTTTCGATTACAGGGCTGTTACCTTCTCTGGCGGGCCTTTCCAGGCCTCTTCGTCTACCCCGTTCCTTTGTAACTCCGTATAGAGTGTCCTACAACCCCAAGAGGCAAGCCTCTTGGTTTGGGCTTTTCCCGTTTCGCTCGCCGCTACTCAGGGAATCGATGTTTCTTTCTCTTCCTCCGGGTACTTAGATGTTTCAGTTCCCCGGGTCTGCCTTCTATTTCCTATGTATTCAGAAATAGATACTACTCCATTACGAGCAGTGGGTTTCCCCATTCGGAAATCTTCGGATATAACGCTTGCTTACAGCTCCCCGAAGCATATCGGTGTTAGTCCCGTCCTTCATCGGCTCCTAGTGCCAAGGCATCCACCATGCGCCCTTTCTAACTTAATCATTTGGTCCATGATAAGCGATGCATTGCTGCGTCAGCTTCTCATTGCCTGATCATAAAAAAAGGTCATACATACTTACGGATAAATCCATAAGGTGATGTTTCTCGGTTTATTGCTTCTCATTTTATCTGGTTTTCAAAGAACGAATAATAAGAGAGTTTAACCTCTCAAAACTGAACGAAACAAAAACGTCTGTTTATGTTGGCACCGCGGCCAACAGTTTCCTTAGAAAGGAGGTGATCCAGCCGCACCTTCCGATACGGCTACCTTGTTACGACTTCACCCCAATCATCTGTCCCACCTTCGGCGGCTGGCTCCCGTAAGGGTTACCCCACCGACTTCGGGTGTTACAAACTCTCGTGGTGTGACGGGCGGTGTGTACAAGGCCCGGGAACGTATTCACCGTGGCATGCTGATCCACGATTACTAGCGATTCCGGCTTCATGCAGGCGAGTTGCAGCCTGCAATCCGAACTGAGAATGGTTTTATGGGATTAGCTAAACCTCGCGGTCTTGCAACCCTTTGTACCATCCATTGTAGCACGTGTGTAGCCCAGGTCATAAGGGGCATGATGATTTGACGTCATCCCCACCTTCCTCCGGTTTGTCACCGGCAGTCACCTTAGAGTGCCCAACTGAATGCTGGCAACTAAGATTAAGGGTTGCGCTCGTTGCGGGACTTAACCCAACATCTCACGACACGAGCTGACGACAACCATGCACCACCTGTCACTCTGTCCCCCGAAGGGGAAATCCCTATCTCTAGGGTGGTCAGAGGATGTCAAGACCTGGTAAGGTTCTTCGCGTTGCTTCGAATTAAACCACATGCTCCACCGCTTGTGCGGGCCCCCGTCAATTCCTTTGAGTTTCAGCCTTGCGGCCGTACTCCCCAGGCGGAGTGCTTAATGCGTTAACTGCAGCACTAAAGGGCGGAAACCCTCTAACACTTAGCACTCATCGTTTACGGCGTGGACTACCAGGGTATCTAATCCTGTTTGCTCCCCACGCTTTCGCGCCTCAGCGTCAGTTACAGACCAAAGAGCCGCCTTCGCCACTGGTGTTCCTCCACATCTCTACGCATTTCACCGCTACACGTGGAATTCCGCTCTTCTCTTCTGCACTCAAGTCCCCCAGTTTCCAATGACCTTCCACGGTTGAGCCGTGGGCTTTCACATCAGACTTAAAGGACCGCCTGCGCGCGCTTTACGCCCAATAATTCCGGACAACGCTTGCCACCTACGTATTACCGCGGCTGCTGGCACGTAGTTAGCCGTGGCTTTCTGGTCAGGTACCGTCAAGGTACCGGCAGTTACTCCGATACTTGTTCTTCCCTGACAACAGAGTTTTACGATCCGAAAACCTTCATCACTCACGCGGCGTTGCTCCGTCAGACTTTCGTCCATTGCGGAAGATTCCCTACTGCTGCCTCCCGTAGGAGTCTGGGCCGTGTCTCAGTCCCAGTGTGGCCGATCACCCTCTCAGGTCGGCTACGCATCGTTGCCTTGGTGAGCCGTTATCTCACCAACTAGCTAATGCGCCGCGGGCCCATCTGTAAGTGATAGCCGAAGCCATCTTTTAACCTTCCTCCATGAGAAGAAAGAAATTATCCGGTATTAGCTCCGGTTTCCCGAAGTTATCCCAGTCTTACAGGCAGGTTGCCCACGTGTTACTCACCCGTCCGCCGCTAACTTCCGGGAGCAAGCTCCCTTCCATTCGCTCGACTTGCATGTATTAGGCACGCCGCCAGCGTTCGTCCTGAGCCAGGATCAAACTCTCGTTAAAGTGTTTGTAGCTCATTTGCTGGTCTTACATGTATTACTTTTTGACGTTTTGTTTCGTTCAGTTTTCAAAGATCAAATTCTGTAGTTGTTTTTTACAGCAACTTTACTATCATAACTCATTTACACTAAGTTAGTCAAGTGTTTTTTGAAATTCTTTTTTCTTTATCTTCGTTATGAATTTCGTTTGTTGCGACATCTACTAATATATCATCCTCTCATTAAAACGTCAACTCTTTTTCAAAAAAACTTTTAGTAGAGTCGTAAGAATTAACGGTAAAGTAATTCTACCATTTAATAATATAGAGGTCAAGGGCTTACAGGAAAACAATTAAAGCGCTTTCTAACTTTAACCACTTCATACCTTCCTCATCGCTATTAATATTTAAAATTCACTATCTACTATTATGACTACCTAAAAAATAAAATAGATCCATTAGCTTTTTTGCTAACAGATCTATCTATAATAGGTTGTATCTCTTTTCCACTGTCCTTGATTAACTAACTGATTTTAACATTCGGATCATATTTATTTGCATGATACATAGCTACACTTGCAAAAAACAGTACGTGCACCTACAGATGATTTAGTATGGGAAGTTGTCATAGATGTTCCAAGCATCGTTCCGAAGACTCTAGCTGATGAACCTATTATCAAAGCTTTTCCGCATGAGTTCCCTCATTAAGTGCTTGTGGTGGCAACGGCAAGTTACAGCGAGGTAAAAACCATAACATTTGCAAATTGAATTTAAATAAGGATCTAAAGTAGCAAATTTGAAGTCATTCTTCACTATTTATCTCTACTACTATATTTTGCATCTCTAATATAAAACGCTCCAAGCGGCTATCGCTCGGAGCGTTGCAAAGACATGTTGCTGAAAAGTAAAACCTGTGTATACGCAGGTTTACTTTTCAACACTTTCTAGTCCGTAATTAATTATTCCCATTCAATTGTTGCTGGCGGCTTACTTGTAACATCGTAGACAACCCTGTTAATATGTTCGACTTCATTAACAAGACGTGTAGATACTAGTTCAAGCACATCCCACGGTATTCTTGCCCAATCTGAAGTCATTCCATCAACTGAGGTAACCGCACGAATACCAATTGTGTGATCATATGTCCGAGCATCACCTTTTACACCTACGCTACGAATGTCCGGTAGCACCGTGAAATATTGCCATATCTCGCGGTCTAATCCGGCTTTTTTGATTTCATCACGTAAAATAAAATCTGACTCACGGACTATTTCTAACTTTTCTTCAGTTATCTCTCCTAATACCCGAATACCAAGACCCGGACCAGGGAATGGTTGGCGCCAAACGACCTCATCAGGGATACCAAGTTCAGATCCAACAGCACGAACCTCATCTTTAAATAGTGCATTTAGCGGTTCAATCAATGAAAATTGCATATCTTCGGGAAGTCCACCCACATTGTGATGCGATTTGATTGTCTGGGCAGTAGCCGTACCACTTTCAATAATATCTGTATAAAGAGTCCCTTGTGCAAGAAAATCTATGCCTTCAAGTTTTGTCGCTTCATCATCAAACACATAAATGAATTCATTGCCAATGATCTTCCGTTTTTGCTCAGGATCTGAAACACCTTTGAGCTTATTAAGGAAGCGATCTTGCGCATCCACTTTAATAACATTCATATGGAAGCCTTCCGTAAATGTTTTCATGACACTTTCAGCTTCGCCTTTTCGAAGTAGACCGTGATCAACAAAAATACATGTTAATTGATCGCCGATAGCTTTGTGAATCAAGACAGCTACTACAGAAGAATCGACACCGCCACTTAACGCACATAATACTTGTTTATCTCCCACTTCATTACGGATCTTTTCCATTTCGATTTCAATAAAGTTCCCCATTGACCAATCACCTTTGCATTCACAGATTCCAAACACAAAGTTCTTCAATAATTCATTTCCATAAATAGAATGTTGAACTTCGGGATGGAATTGAACAGCATATAAATGTTTGTCTTGATTGCTCATAGCTGCAATTGGGCATGCCCCACTTGTAGCATCCACAATAAATCCTTCTGGTGCTGTTTGCACTAAATCGCCATGACTCATCCAAACGATTTGCTCATTTGGTTGCTCAGAAAATAAAACCGAATTGTCCTGAACCTGAATAGATGCTTTTCCATATTCACGACTTCTCGCTTTTTCAACTTTACCACCGAAATGAGTAGTGATAAGTTGCATTCCATAACAAATACCTAGGACTGGAATCCCTAAATCAAATAAACGCTCATCACATCGAAAGGAATTTTCATCATAAACACTGTTCGGCCCACCCGATAAAATAATTCCCTTTGGATTCAATTCTTTTATTTCTTCGACTGTGATCGTATGAGGATGCAATTCGCTATATACACCGAATTCGCGGATCCTTCTAGTTATTAACTGGTTATACTGACTACCGAAATCAAGTACAATTATCATTTCTTGATCTTGCAACTCTATTTTCCCTGGCATCTTAGACCCTCCATCACATGATATATATATAATTAGAACGCTGCCTCACATTAAGAAGGCAGCAATCCAGTAGCGTTTCCGACAAAAAGAGTTAGATCGTAGTATCATCATATCTTTTTATCTTTTAGAAAACTGCCTTCATAGCCGAGCCGTTTAGGGTGGCTACATAGAGACTTCCGCACCTTATTTGCGGAATTATATGAAGGGCCGCCAGCTGGCATATTTCACTGGCACCGTATCATCTATAATTATTTTTCATTTTATACCTGTTTGATATCTCGGTCAACCTGTTGTCATTCTAATTTAATTTTCCCATAATTCTTAGATCAAAAGCTTTTTAGTTGCTAAATGGAGCTGTCCGAAAAGTAGGAAAATCGATAAAACGGCTTTCTGCTGATTTTTCATCTTGCTCTGAATTAAAAAAATGTAATTTGATTTGAGTGGGGGTCAATTGACCTTGGGAGTGCCTTTTTCGTAGGGAGGGGCAATCCGTAGGCGTTCGATTTACCTTAATCCTACTTTTTTCGTTGGTAGGGGCAATCGGGAGGCGTTCGATTTACCTTACCTCTGCTTTTTTCGTTGGCTGGGGCAATCGGGAGGCGTTCGATTTACCTTACCTCTGCTTTTTTCGTTGGCTGGGGCAATCGGGAGGCGTTCGATTTACCTTATCCCTGCTTTTTTCGTTGGCTGGGGCAATCGGGAGGCGTTCGATTTACCTTATCCCTGCTTTTTTCGTTGGCTGGGGCAATCGGGAGGCGTTCGATTTACCTTACCTCTGCTTTTTTCGTTGGAAGGGACATCGAAGTGCGTCCAATGACCAGCTCGTGCCTTTTTCGCGATGAGAATAAAATTGAGAGGGGCTCCTAAAAAGCCAATTATATGGCTTTTTGGACGCCCCATCATTTAATGTGTATTTTTCACTTCTTATTATAAGTCAGCCTTTCATTCCAGTTAATGCTACACCTTCTATAATATGCTTTTGGGCGAAAATATAAATGATAAGTACTGGGATGACTGATATTACAGATCCTGCCATCATTAGTGCCCAATCTGTTACATACAGCCCTTTAAAATAATTCAATAGTAGAGGTACTGTAAAAAGTTCAGGCGTACTAAGATAGATTAATGGTTCTAAAAAGTTATTCCATGTTCCCATAAAAATGAAAATCCCTACTGCAGCCATAGCTGGTCTTATAAGCGGCAATATGACATGCCAGTATATACGCAATGGATTTGCTCCATCAATAACTGCTGCCTCTTCCAAATCCTTCGGTATCCCCATTACAAATTGCCTTAATAAAAATACAGCAAATGCGTTAAACAAGGCACCTGGAATAATTAATGGTAGGTGGGTATCTAACCAGTTGATTTTTTCCATAATCATAAAGGTCGGGATCATTGTAACTTGCTTCGGAATCATCATCGTGGCCAAAAAGAATACAAATAAAAAGTTAGAGCCTGGGAAACGAATTTTCGCAAAGGCATAGGCTGCCATCGAAGCAGTAAGTATTTGAATGCCTACGACAAGCACCGTAATATAAAAACTATTCCAATAAGCTTGTCCAAATGGCATAGCCTGTAAAGACGCAGGATAGTTTGACCACACGAAAGGTTTCGGTATAAATTCAGGTGGTACTAAAAAGATTTGGGAAATATCCTTTAAGGAACTAGTAATGGACCATATAAAAGGAAAAATCATAATAAGTGAACCGATAATAATTAAAAAATGGACAATTAATCCTGATAAACTGATCTTCTTTTTCTTTCTTTGGTTCGTATTTGGATTCACTGGGACGGTGTCTTTACTCAGTATATTACTCTTCATAATGAACCCACCTTTTCGACATTCTAAATTGAATTAAAGTGAAAATCAAAATGATGACAAATAATATCATCGCTGCGGCAGAACTTTCCCCCCATTTAAAGTTACGGAAACCACTTTCATACACGTGATACACTAGAGTATAACTTGATTTCGCTGGTCCACCACTCGTCATAACAAAGGCCTGATCAAATACCTGGAATGAGCTAATGATCGACATGATTGCGACGAAAAACGTTGTCGGTGATAGCAATGGTAAAGTGATATGTAAAAACTTTTGAAATTTTGATGCACCATCTATTTCGGCTGCTTCATAATAACTATTAGAAATACCTTGTAGACCTGCAAGGAAAATAACCATATTATAACCAAGCTGCCACCATATACTAAGCATCGCAATTGAAATCATGACCCATTTCGTATCCGTTAACCATTGAGGACCATCGATCCCTATATAACCAAGGAATTGGTTTAAAATTCCGAAATCACCATTTAATATCCACATCCATATCACACCGACGGATACGGAACTAGTGATGACTGGCATGAAAAAGAATACCCTGTACAGTTCTTTTCCTTTTATCTTATTTAATGCTATCGCTAATACTAACGAAATGACTATTCCAATAGGAATATATAATACCGTATAATACGCAGTATTTATTAAAGCTTTCCAAAAGGTAGGATTCGAGAATTGACCAATGAAATTACTAAAACCTACAAACGTTTTTTCCCCAAATCCATCCCATTTCATAAAACTTAATACGACTGCAAAACCAAGTGGAATTAAGGAAAAAGCAATTAATCCTACTAATTGGGGTGCTAAAAAAGCATAGCCCCAGAGTGCGTTATTCCGTCTCATTGAAATCACCCTCTCAACTATTGAAAGGAAGGGAAAATGTAAATTCTCCCTTTCTTCCAAATTTTTTATCAGTAGATTACTATTATTGCTGTCTATATTCCTCTATCATTTCTTTCGCTTTTTTAGTCACAGCTTCTATTGTCTTTTCAGCATCATTTTTACCAAGATACATGAGGTCCATAATATCTGAAATTTCTTTATCCAAGCCTGGGATTACTACTTGTTTGTCCTCAACTCGACCGATTTCCCGAGCATCAACTAAGTAGCTTGCATGCTCTGGAACTGCATCTGCTGTAATAATCTCATCTACCCCACTTACAGATGGAACAGCATTACCATTATCAGCTAGACGAGATTTTTGACCTTCAGCTGAGGTATAGAATGACATGAATTTCATTGCTTCTTCAATATGTTTCGAATTCTTACTCACTGACATATATGCTATCGCAATTGCCGCAGGCTCCATTTTATTGCCTGTATTAGTCGGCCATGGAATATAATCAAATTCTAATGATTTATTTTCACTAAACATTGGAGTTAACCACCGACCAGCTGCCACAAATCCAACTTGGTTGGACATGAACATCGCATCTGCACCCTGACCCTTCGGCAATGATCCAGCATAGGTTACATTGCCATCTTTCACTAAATCCGCAAGATATTTAAATGTTTCTTGTGCTTTTTCATTTTCTTCTAATATATAATTGCCTTCGTCATCATATAATTGGCCACCATTTGACCAAACCCAGGAGAATAGATGTCCACTATTATTTTCCGCTACAAATCCTTTTTTTCCAGCAGCATTTATCTTCCCTGTAATTTCAGCAAATGCTTCCCAATTCCACTTGCCTTCATCAAAATAATCTTGCGGAGTTTTCTCCACTCCTGCTTCCGCAAGTACTTTTTTATTGTAGTACATTAAAAAGGGGTTATTATCTACGGAAACTCCGTATATTTTCTCGTCTTTTTTAGCAGCTCCCCATAAACCATCTGCAAACTCGTCAGCTTTTACAAAGCTTCCCGAGCTATCAAGAAAATCAGTTAGATCTGCGATTTTACCTGTTTCGATTAGTTTCGAAATCGTTTCCGAACCAACATAAAAGATATCATTTGCTGATCCACCGGATAACTCAGTCATTAACTTTTGTTCATAGTTATCACCAGGTACTGGTATTAGTTTAATTTCTACATTTTTATTTTGTTTTTGATACTCATCAAGTGCCCTCTGATACACTTTTATTTCCGCGGGATTTCCCCATGCTGACATCGTAAGTTTTACTTTTCCACCGGAATCTCCACCTGATTTTTTCCCACCACCTGAACTACATCCTGAAATAATGAGTAACAATATAAGCAGCATCGGAATAACTTTGATATACGAGCATTTCTTTCTCATTGAGCACTCCCCCTACACTAATTTTGTTTGCTTGTTCAACTTGAACCACGCACAACTAATTTGAAAGGTAACTCATAAACTTTTTGTACGCCCATTTTCACTTTATTTGTTATCAAGTCAATCATTATTTCCATCGTCTTTTCTCCAATTTCTTCAATTGGTTGGCGAATGGTTGTCAATGGAGGCTCTACTACCTGCGCAATCGGCTGGTCATCAAATCCAATTACAGCAATATCACGCGGGACGCTTAAACCTAGTTGTTTCGCTTCGGAAATAATACCAGCAGCGACTTCATCACTACCTGTAAAAAAAGCCGTTGGTCTATCTTCCATTTTAACAACAGTATTCATTACTTTTCTGCCATCATTACTATTGAAGGCGTCTGAAAAAATCCAGTTTTCATTTATATCTAACCCTTGTTCTGCCATTGCTTTTTGATAGCCTTCCAATCGATCTTTAGAAAGACCACTAAGGAACCCACCCCAGCAATAACCTATTTTTGTATGTCCCCTTTGAATCAAATGACGGGTTCCAATGTAGGCACCTTCTTTTTGATTCAAGCGTATAGTTGGAACATTTGTTTCCGTAACATACTCATTACAAAATATTATCGGCCCATTCAGGAGAATGGACTGAATCCTTTTCCAATCATTTTCAATGGAAGTCATAATAATTCCGTCTACCTGTTTTGCTTTTAATAAATTTAAAAAATTAATTTCACGTTGTTTATCGTACAATGTATTGCAAATTAATATTTGAAATCCTGTTCCAAGCGCATTTCTCTCTAAACTTTCAACTAAGTATGCAAAAAATGGGTTACTCAATCTGGGTACTAGAACAGCAATAATATTCGTTTTTTGTTTTCGCAAATTCTGCGCATGGGTATTGGGTATATATCCCAAGTGTTTCATTGCTTCATTTACAAGCTCTTTCTTCTCTTCAGAAACATATGGATGGTCGTTAATCACACGTGATACAGTCGCCCTTGATAACCCAGCTAATTTAGCTACATCGGAGATTGTCGGCATATCCTCCTCCCTCATTTCTAACATATTCGATAACAAACATGATATCGATTTCAGAAAGCGGTTACAAATTGAATATAAAACATATGTCTGAATTATGCAATAGTTAAAAAGAACTATACCCTTAAAAATAAAAACTTTAATTCTGAATATTGTATTTCATAAAAAATTATGATAATTTATATTAGAATAACCTTTTTAGCAGCTATGAAATAGATAGGGGGTAAATCAATGAATATATTTAGTTTAGACAGTGGCTTCTATCGTTTCTTAGAGAGATTTACCAATTTCATATTATTAAATTTGCTTTGGATTATCATGTGTATACCGATTATCACTATTTTTCCAGCGACAGCCGCAATGTTTGGCGTCGTTAGACAATGGGTCCAAAAAAAGGATGATGGTGTATTCCGAAACTTTTTTTCATTTTTTAAAGAAAACTTCTTACAAAGCTTTTTAATAGGCATTGTTTGGATGATACTTGCTTTTATACTTTACTACAATATTAATATCAGTTTACATATGACTGGTGCACTAAAAATCATTATGATCTCGTCCTTTTTATTTTTTAGTTTGTTTTTTATTATGACAACCATATTTTTATTTCCTGTTATGGTTCACTATAAAATGCGTTTGACTGTGTTACTTAAAAATTCTGTTTTGATATCTATTAGCCAACTTTGGATAACATTACTTTGTGGAATAATCCTATTATTGGCTGCTTTAGTAAGCAAAGTTATTCCTATTTCATCTATCATTGTATGGAGTATTGCCGTCTATTTTGTCTATTATTTCTGTCAAAAGTCATTCATGAAAATTGAACACATCGCCCAAACAAATTCTTAACATCTATAAGCAGTAAGTTGATCTAAAAACAGAAAATAGGCTGTGTGGCAGCCTATTTTTTTATACCTTTTTCCTTATTTGGGTCGATCTGTTGTCTTTCTAATTACGTTTTCCCATAGCTTTTGAAGCTGTTCCCATTCGTCAACCATTGAATCTCCTCGATAAACCGTTCGTTCATAATACTCCGTAAGTATAATCATATCATTTATATCGAAATATCCATCAATATAAATTGCGTATTCTCTAAGGGTTTGCCCTGGTTCACGCTTCAAACCATAGCGTTCTAGCTGTCTTAGTAAATCATTATAGGCATGAGCAAATATATCCTTTTCATTTTTCTTTTTATATATTCTAATTAAGACATATGGAATCCATTTGCTCCGCTTCCATATCATCCAAATACACCCACTAACGATCACTACTAATAGCACGACAAAAACCAACCAATTCTTTGCTATAAAAGACTGAACTTTTGGCCATATAGAGATAGAATTCCTATATTCCTTTTGCTCTTTCTTTTCTGTATCCTTTGCGTTTGTTTTCGGTGCCTCCGGTTTATCTTTTTCCTCTTTCGGCGGAGCAGGGGCAGCGTCAGCCTTCTCCTCGTCTTGTACATATGTGGCAAAATTATCAAAGCCGATTGTTGGCTCAAACGGGACCCAGCCCTCCGTTGGAAATAATACTTCCACCCACGAATGGGCTTCATTGTTTGTCACTTCATATAATATATTATGAGATTCTGCACTGCCCTTGTAATTTCCTCCGCTATACCCCTTCGCCCATCTAGCAGGAATACCAACTGCCCGAAGCATCGTCACCATTGAGGTTGAAAAGTTATCACAATATCCGCGAAATGTCTCAAAAAGAAATTGATCCACATAATCCTGGTCCCCTATAGGAACAGCAACATCATTTTGGTCATAAGAGAACTTCCCAGATTGAAAATAACGTTCAATCGCCTTAGCCTGATCATACCAATTATTTTCATTAGCAGTTATTTCTTTAGCAAGCTCACGAACTCTGTCCGGCAATGTTTCAGGCAACTGTGTATACTGCTTCTTCATCATGTCAAAATATACTTCATTAGGAAGCATCTTTGTGGCACGCATTTCCTTCATACTATAAGCAGCTTTTTTATACTGTACAGCGTATGCTTCCAATGGTATAAGCTCATTTTCCATTGTAAAGGAATTGATTTTATCCAAACTAGAATCATATTCGAAATAGCCTTGCTCATTTCCTTCCACTGAGAAAAATCCATATGGCCGTATGATGTGACTGTATGGGATATTCATTTCAAATATTGCTTCGCTAATCGGTTTATCCGCCAATGAAGTGGGATCCATTGCAAAAACACTTCCCGATTCAATCGGTATCGGTGGATCGGAAGTATCTGAAGTGATCCAGCCTTTTCCCGTATATACATCCTTTACTTCTACTTTCCAATATTGTTTTGCTGGCGTTTCCACTTCGAAAACCACTGTACTGTCGCCAACAAATGGTCCACCCAATTGGGTGTCATCTGCCCCATAACCAATCTTAGAAACAGAAGACTCAGATCGAACATTTTCCGCAGTCGATTGAATAAAAGGAACAGGATCAGGCCATTTAGGATCGGCTTTAGGTACAATGTAACCGATACATACACTTACACCGATCATGATTGCTAGTGGAAAAGCCCATTTGGCAATCTTCATTTGTTTTGTTTCAATCTGTTCCTTTTCCAATAATCTTTGAAAATATAGCAATCCTAATAAAGCAAAGCCACAAGTCACAATCCTAATCATTGACCATTTACCTATATATACAGTAAACGTATCTAGAACAGCAATATATATAACTGTCATTACATAAAAAACGAAAATGCTTTTCCTTATCGTCAACCAATATTGAAGTAAATATGTCATTAACCATAGTAAAATAAAGAAAAGAAGACTTCTTGACAGATCAGATAAATCATACCAGTGACCAGATGCGATGCTCTTCATATTATCGATCACATCGGACAAAAGGACTTGCATCCATGGGAATTCACTTGGCATTCTCATGAAAAATATGCGATATAAAAAAATTAAAATAATGGCTGTTTTTAACGGGATGCTTAGCCACCACCTAAGTTGTAAATAATTTAACAACGCTGAAAATGCAATAAATAATAGAAAATAATGTAAGCCACCGGTTTGAGTAATTTCAGAAAGTGGTCGTACCCACTCCGCGAGTATAAAAAATCCAAATAAATATAATATAAATGTGTAAACATTTCGTTCAGAACTCATGCGCGACTCACCTCCGAAAAAGCGGTCCGGAAATTGGACTCGTACACAGTTTTGATGATGATACCGCTTTGAAGTGCAGATGCTATTAGACTCTCTTCTTCTCCTAGTGAAACCTCACCATCTTTTTTAATTAAATAAATGAATAATGCTCCCCTTCGCCTCATATAAGAAGAGGTACTCTCGATCATATCTCTGTCTAAACTAGCTGTGATTATCAGCAAATTTGCGGGTTGTTGATAGAGGACTGCTTCTTCAGAAAAAAACTTTGCAAAATGAAGTCCTTTAGCAACTTTCACTCTAGCTAGATGATCTAATAGTCTCGCTTGCTGCTGTTCTCCGCCTTTAATCGGAATAAACGTCCTGTCTTCTCCAGCTGAAAATAACCCGACTTGGCCACCATGGGTTAAAATAGCCCGTATTGCCGATGCAGCAAACTTAACGATTGCTTCAAATTGATCCGTCGGTGTTCGATTTAAAACGATAAGTAAATCATTCGATTGCCTAATCTCAAATTCCTTAGACATCATATCATTCGTTCTAGCTGTCGACTTCCAATCAATCCAAGCAAAGCGATCTCCTGGCTGATACTGTCTAATACCAGCAACAAGTGATGTGTTTTTTTGAAATTGCATGGCCGAGAGAGTTCCCCCTTGCTCAAATTGGCTTTCAAAAGGCCTATATATCATATCTTCCATTTGCGGATATACTAGAATTGTATTTTGACAATCAAAATAACGTTCTTTTTCCACAATACCAAGGGCATCCCCTATTTTCAGGCGAATGGCTTCAAATCTATGTTCTCCTCTTGTTGCCCTTTCAATATGATAAGTAATCTTATATTCCCGCTTAAACCCCAGAAAGATTATTTGTTTGCTAGTTTCGCTATATAATTCATCGGGAATCACGTCCTCGATGATTAAAAATAGCAATGGAAAAGGGACTTTTCTCTTAAATTTAATGATAATAGTTAAATGGTTGCCAGCACTGACCTTATGAGCGCTAACCTTTCTAGTGACCTTGAATCCTTGCATTGGATACATAAACAATAGACCTGAATAAACTGCAAACGGGAGAAAACTATAAAATAAAAACCAGCTGACAAACCCACCTTGAAACATCGCATAGACAAATGACAGGCCAAGTAAAACAAGTAGTAATAAAGCACTTAATACAGGTTTAAATATCCTTAAGCTTCGTCTTTTTCTCCATTTTCTTCCCATGTTTATTCTACGGCCCTTTTAACTGGCACATGTATTTCAGAAATAATAGTTTCAATTAGCGTTTCTATTATCACACCTTGATACTTGGCTTCTGATTTCAAAATAATCCGATGAGAAAAAACAAAAGGGGCTAAATATTGGACGTCATCAGGAATCACATAATCCCTTCCCGAACAGAATGCAAATGCTTGCGAAGCTTTCATCAATGCAATGGATGCTCTTGGGCTTGCGCCTAGATATATATTTGGGTGGTTCCTTGTTTTATTAGCCAGTTCCACAATATATTGTTTGATTGTTTCTTCCACATAAACTTCTTTCACTTGCTGCTGAAGTTGCCTTAATTCATCAAGGGTGATAACAGGTTCAATTTCCTCAATTGGAGGCAACTTTTGAGACCTTGTTAATACTTCCACTTCATCCTTGATAGAAGGGTAACCCATTTTCATTTTTAATAAGAAACGATCTAGCTGTGCTTCTGGCAATGGATAAGTTCCTTCGTATTCGATTGGATTTTGAGTCGCCATAACGAAAAATGGTTTATCTAGTTTTAATGTTACTCCATCAACTGTAACACTTTTTTCTTCCATCCCTTCTAATAATGCCGACTGTGTTTTAGGTGATGTCCGATTAATTTCATCAGCTAGAATGATATTTCCGACAATGGGACCAGGCCTGAATGTAAATTCCATTTCTTTTGGATTGTATATAGAAACACCTAACACATCCGATGGCAATAGATCAGGAGTAAATTGAATCCTCTTAAAAGATGCATTGACAGACTTTGCTAAAGCGCGTACCATCATTGTTTTTCCGACACCTGGCACATCCTCTAATAATACATGTCCTTCTGCTAAAAGAGCGACGACACTAAGCCTTGCCACATCTATCTTTCCAATCATGACTTTCTCAATATTATGGATAACTTTCTTTATCTGTTGCTGCATCATATCGCTGTTCATCTATTGCACCGCCATCTATTATTTTTTTCATATAATACATAACATTCTGTCTATAATTGTAAAATCCTTTAGAATATCAGTGATTTCATCAAATAAGAGTTTTTCCTTTATTATACATGGAGAAGTAAATCTAGGGGACAAAATACAAAAATCTAGCCCTTTTCCTCAATTTCCTAAATGATATTCAAAAAAAAGAGACAGGATAACCTGTCTCAAATATGAACAACCTTAACTTAGCCAAGGCCCACACGATATAAGTCACACCAGCGGTACTGTTGGACGTGGCGGAAATAGGTCTACACGATGTAGGTCACATCGGCGTTGCCACAGGACGTGGCGGAAATAGGTCTACACGATGTAGGTCACATCGGCGTTGCCACAGGACGTGGCAAAAATAGCCGATGTTCCTTTTCCTTTTCTTGCTCTTACTACCTCCACTACTCACCACATCATCTATGCCCATAGGCGCCTTAAGCTTTTCTTATTATCATTTCCAAAATTGGTCAAACACATTTATTGGCAAGTGCCGTTTGTGTTGTGATTTAAGGTAGAGTGCTTCGATCCGATTTTTGGCAGTGTTTGTTACTTGTTTACCTTCTAAATAATCATCTATCTCTTCATAAGATACGCCAAGCGCTACTTCATCAGGAAGCATTGGTCGATCATCTTCTAAATCTGCCGTAGGGATCTTCGTGTATAAATGCTCCGGACAGTCAAGTTCTTTTAACAGTTGCCTGCCTTGTCTTTTATTCAGTCGGAAAATAGGTACTATATCAGCAGCGCCATCACCGTGTTTTGTGAAAAATCCGGATAACGCTTCAGCTGCTTGGTCTGTTCCAAGCACTACGCAATTATATGTTGCGGCAATACTGTACTGAGCTTTCATTCGTTCACGGGCCTTTTCATTACCTTTTGTAAAATCAGTAATCTCCACTCCAGCGGCTTTTAATGAATTTGCACTTGCATCCACCGCTTGTTTAATATTTATTTCATATGTCTCGCTCGGTTGAATAAAAGCTAACGCATCTTCTACGTCGTTCACATCTGATTGAATGCCATATGGTAACCGTACTGCAATAAATGTAAATTTATCCAAGTCACGACCTTCATTCAATTCATTTACAGCCATTTGTGCTAATTTACCAACAAGGGTAGAATCCTGTCCACCTGATATACCTAAAACAAAACCATTAAAAAATCCATATTTCTCGATGTAAGCTTTCAAAAAGTCGATGCTTCTACGAATTTCTGTCTTTGGATCTATTACCGGTTGAACTTTTAGCTCTTCAATTATTTGACGTTGGAGTTCATCCATTGTTAGCACTCCTATCCATTTGTTTTATTTTTTAACTTTTTCACTTTATCTTTTACTACTTCAATATTCCTCATTTTATTATCCCAACAAGCTTGACTCAAATCGACCGGGTATTCTTCCGGATTAAGTGACCTTTTATATTCCTCCCAAAGTAAACCGAGACCTTGCTTCGCATATGCTTGAATCTCTAGTAATTCAGGCAATTCATAAACAAGTTTACCTTTTTCAAAAATGGGATGGTGTAAATTCCTCGCTTCAAAATTTGTCACAAACTTACTAATATATGTGTGAATTGGATGGAACATTTTCAATCGGGATTCTTCTTCTGGAGTCTCCTCCCACAATGAAATATAATCACCTTCTGATTTATCATTTGTGCGATTAATGATTCGATACACCTTTTTCCGACCCGGTGTAGTCACTTTATCAGCATTAGCAGATATCTTAATTGTGTCTTGCATCTCGCCATGCTCATCCTCGATAGAAACAAGTTTATACACTGCACCTAAAGCGGGTTGATCATAGGCTGTAATCAGCTTCGTTCCAACACCCCAAGAGTCAATTCTGGCACCTTGGGCTTTTAGATGTAAAATTGTATATTCATCCAAATCACTTGACGCAAAGACTTTTGTATCAACAAATCCCGCTTCATCAAGTAGTTTACGCGCCCCTTTTGATAAAAAGGCCATATCACCGCTGTCGAGTCTAATTCCTTTAAATTCAATTTTATCACCGAACTCTTTAGCCACTTTGATTGCCGCTGGAACACCGGATCTCAAAGTATCATAGGTATCAACAAGGAATACGCAATCATGATGACTTTCGGCATATTTTTTAAATGCTGTATAATCATCTTGATATGCTTGAACCATAGCGTGAGCATGTGTCCCAGCTACAGGCATGCCGAATAATTTCCCCGCGCGCACATTACTTGTTGCATCGAAACCACCAATAAAAGTCGCTCTAGCACCCCAAAGTGCCGCATCCATTTCCTGTGCTCTTCTCGTTCCAAATTCTAAAGCTGTTTCTTCACCTACAACTTGTTTAATCCGCGAAGCTTTCGTCGCAATTAATGTTTGATAGTTCACAATGTTAAGCAGTGCTGTTTCAATTAATTGTGCTTCTGCAAGCGGCGCTTCCACCTCTAGTATAGGTTCGTTACTAAAAACAATTTCTCCTTCCTTCATGGCACGCACCGAACCAGTAAACTTTAGATTACGCAAATACTCTAGAAAGTCATCTTCATAATGAAGTTCATTTTGTAAATAGGCAATATCTGTTTCGCTAAAACGAAAATCACGAAGATACTGAATAACTTTTTCTAAACCGGCAAAAACCGCATACCCATTAGCAAAAGGGAGTTTCCGAAAATAAAGATCAAATATTGCCTTTCTATTATGGATTCCATCTTGCCAGTATGACTTCGCCATATTAATTTGATATAAATCTGTATGTAGCATTAAACTATCATCATCATAATGGTGGTTCATTATTTACACTCCTTAGTTTCCTGTTCTTAATACTAGTGCGCCCAGTGTATTAGTAAAATGACCTAGCGCCCACTCATGTCCAGCTTCATTAAAGCTGGCCACTGCATCTGCATGAATAATAATTGCAAAGCCTTTGTTATATGCGTCAATAGCAGTGTGTAATACGCAAATATCTGTGCAAACTCCACATATATGAACTTCTTCTATTCCACGCTCACGTAGTTTCATTTCAAGATCCGTTCCTGCAAAAGCACTATATCTTGTTTTATCCATATAATATATGTTTGAATCGTTTTTATGTTGATTGTATAAATCAGCGAGTGACCCATAAAGATCTCGACCATAAGTTCCTTCTATATTATGTGGAGGAAATAATTTCATTTCCGGATGTAATTCATCGTTTTCGCTGTGTTTGTCGATCGCCAGTACAACATAGTCTCCCGCTTCAATAAATTCCTTCGTCAAACGAACAATGGCATGTTCAATTTCCTGACCAGGTTTTCCACAAGTGAGATTCCCTTTTTCCGCAACAAAATCATATGTATAATCGACATTTAATAAGGCTTTACTTGCCATTTCATTTACCCCCAATTGATTCCATCATTTCAATTAGTGTTTCTGTATATACATCAATATGAAGATCTGCCTCGATGTCAGGATTTTGAAAGGCACATGTTTTCATCCCTACTGCTTTTGCTGGTATTAAATCAAGCGCACGATCTCCAATCGCCCAATCTAATTCATATTTTTCATGCAAATATTTATAAGCCGCTATATCGGGCTTTCTTGGATATCCATCATCATCTGGGCTAACTATCTCAACAAAATATTTGAGCAGACCCCATTTTTCAAGTAATTCATTTGTCGATGCCCTTGTGCGATGTGTCACAATTACATTCACTTCCGCAGTAGATAAAATGGTTTTTATCCCTTCAAATGGCGGACTCCCCGCTTCAGCGCCAGCATGATCTAATTCTTTAAATCTATCTCGGAAATCCTCGGAAATTCCATAGTGGGCGAATGCCTCCTTTGAAGTCCTTTTCAGCCAGCGTAGTGCTTCTACTCTATCAACCGCTTTTCCAAGTGCCTCTTCATGAACCGCGCAAAAGCTATTCAGTATGGCCGGATAAGTATCGAAAATCGTCCCATCTAAATCCCATAATAACTTCATTACTTCTCCTCCATTGTTTTTTCTATCTTATTACTTAAATATTATCATAATTTTTATATACTTCCTTATTTTTGTATATATATTTCAATCCTTCTCTTTTAGCTAGGTTAGATAGTTCGTAGTTTTCAATAAAACGAATGACTGCATTCCTGTTTGTTTTCGAATATTCCCTCAAGGACCAACCGATTGCTTTTTGGATAAAAAACTCATTAATATGGGAGGTTCGCTTAATGATAGAAAATAATAACTCAGTATCCGTTTTATCTTTGTATTTTAATTGAAAAAGAATCATTGTGCGCTGCAGCCATATATTTTCAGATTGAAGCCACTTTTCCCCTCGTTCATCTATTAAATATGGACATGTTAAAAACAGAGCCCCTACCAAATGATTAGCGATCGTATCAATCGTGTCCCACCACGACTTAGTAGTAATTATATATTCCAAGAGATCTAGATAATCTTCACTTATATACTTTTTATTTTTAACAAGCACATCCACTGCCACATATTGAAATTCTCTTTCGGGCATTTCCCATAATTTTTTAATGATAGGCTCTACATCTTCTTCGGATTGAAAACTGAAATTTCTAATGAAATGCTTGGATAATTCTTTTCTTTCAGGTGATTTGACACCAAGAAAAGGATATAACCCTTTCATATACTTTTCCATCGGAGCGGCATTTTCTGGATTACGATGATCTGTAAATGTCTTTTTAAGTAATTCCAAATAATCTTGATTGTCCATCTTTACCCCCTGTAACATTTGTTTACACATACATCATACCAGTAGATCGAACGACTAAAAAGGGTTCAGCTGCCTTTTTATAGTTGTCATTAACAGGCCTGCTCAAGGCTGGATTAAACAATAAGAAATCAGTATTATTGCTTAAATAATATCGTCTATTTTTCGGTAATACTACTTTTCAGCCTAAAAAGAACAAAAACCATAAGCTCATCGGAACTTATGGTTTTAGCTTATTTAATTTGATTGCTTGCTAAAAGGGATATCCTTACTGCTGTACCACCACCATCTTCACTGTCAAACAATATAGTTCCGTGATGATTTTCAATAATTTTCAAGCTCACCATTAACCCAAGTCCCGTACCTCTTTCTTTATTTGAGTAAAATGGTTCTCCCAATCGTCCGATCATTTCCTTCGGTATGCCTATTCCTTCATCTTTAATTTCAATAGCTACAAGACCACTGGGCAATAAGGCAGTAGTAAAAGTAATGGTACCTCCTGCAGGCATAGCCTCGATTGCATTTTTAATGACATTAATGAGCACTTGCTTAATTTGTTTTGGTTCACATCTTACATTTGGCATGGTATTTTGCAGTATTGTTATCATTTTAACCTTATTCAGTAATGCTTCTGGTTGCATAAAGTGAATAACTTCTACTAAAATGTCATTCAAATTTTCATTTTCAAACTTTAATTTTTGATGGGGATTTGCAAGCATTAAAAATTCGGTCACAATTGACTCAATCCGTTCAAGTTCCTTGAGGATAACTCCATCATAAGTGTCTTTTGATTCCTGTGCGCGTAGCTGTGTCAGACCTTTAATCGTTGTTAACGGATTTCTTATTTCGTGGGCGATGCCTGCCGCTAATTGCCCCATCACTCCTAATTTATCTTGTTTCTTTAAGATCTCGTCTTGTTTTTTCCACTCTGTAATATCTTGAGAAACACTGATACTTTGAGTTGCATATCCACTTTTATTAATAATAGGAGTTATTTTTGTTCTCACCCATTTTTCTTCTACCGCATTATCATCCTTGATCCTATATTCAATTTCTAATGTGCTTGAATTAGTAGATGAAAAAACATCCTTCATCTTCTTCAAATCCTCCGGATAAATCTTGTCCATCATGGCTTTTGGGTTTTCATACAGTTTTTCAACAGATATTCCCCATAGTGGTTCAAGCGAAGGACTAATATATAGAAATTTACATTGAGTAATATCAAATAAACAAATGACCTCAGTAATATTCTCGCTTAAATAAAGAAGTAGCTCTTCTTGCTCCGCAATCATTTCATTTTGTTTTTCAATCATTCTCTTTTTTTCCATTAACTCAGTAAGGTCTTTTGTAATAGCAGACAGAGCGATGATCTCTCCGTTTTCATCAATAATCGGTGAAGCAATTAGTGTAACTGGAAAAATCGAACCATCTTTCTTCATCCTAAAGGTTTGGAAATGTACTATTTTTTTCCCACTTAACAACTCCGTTTTTACACTTTGTAATTCATGTTGTAGATGTTTCGGGAAAATTGGTAGGGTCTTCCCAACTATCTCTTCCCTCTTCCATCCATACAAATTTTCAAACGCAGTGTTCAGTAAAATGACACGCCCTTGCAGATCACAAATATCTCCCGCCTCATCCGTCATGTCAAAAAAAACATTCAGTCCATCCGAATTTGTAATACAATTCTCAAGTTTATCAGTACTACCTTCAACAAGCCGGCCTATCACTTGAACCCAGCCTTCCTTCGTCACATTGCCATAGCGCCAAAACAATTTTGTACATGTTCCATCCTTCTTATAATATCTATTTGTATAAGGAGAGAAGAATTGATTATTTCGGAAAGCATACATCAACTCACGTGTTTTATTCCGATCATCTTCGTGAACAAGATCCAGGTAGCTCTTATTTTCCAATTCAAATAAATGATATTGCAACTCTTTTTCTAGTGATGCATTTATATATTTGATTTTCCCTTGCGAATCTAATAATATCAATATTTCTTTCGTAGTTTTCGCAAACATAGAAAGCGACTCGTGTAGCAGGGCTTGCTTCATCTGATCCGAATTCATTATTTCTCTCATATGTGGTGCCTCTCTTCAGTTATCTATGCAATATATTCTAGCAGATAAGAGCTATCTTAATAAGGTAGAATTTGTATATATTTTTAAAACCTTTACTTTCACACGGTCATTTTCATTCCAAATATACCTATTACAACAAAACTTAAAAACAACCATTGAACCATGTTATATTTCTCTTTAAATACAAATCTTCCTAATAAAACAATACCAACAGTCCCTACACCGGCCCATACACCATAGGCTACCCCTGCTGGAATCTCTTGCATCGCCACAGACAAGCAATAGAAAGTTAGTATAAACCCAATTGTCATGCCGATTAACGGCCACTTCTTTTTAAATCCATCTATATGTTTCATAAAAAATACAGCTACAACTTCTTCAATTCCTGCAATTACTAACAATATCCAAGCCAATTAAGCCACTTCCTTTTCTTCCGTCGTTAATTTAAGACCGAGTATCCCAGTCATCAGGATGAATAGAAAAATAATTTGCTTCATATTATATGGCTCCCCTAAATAGATCCCAACAAAGTATGTGCCAATTGTCCCAATACCAACAAACACGGTATAAGCAACAGCAATCGGAATTGTTTTATACGATCTTATAAGTAATATAAAACTTCCTGCAACCATCGCTGCAATGATTGCCCAATCTGTAATACTATCTGCATACTTTAAAAAGCTCGCCCAAACAATTTCGCCAAAACCTGCAATGATTAATAATAGCCATCCCATGTTGAATTCCCCTTATTTTTTCTTAATATTTAATGCTTGTGTCAAAAAGGTAATGATATGTCGCTTAAGTAATTCATTATCCTCTGTTTCATCATTACTTATAGAGAATAAGTAATTTTCCGTAATACTTTCAATAGAAGTAATAATCATTTTCGGGAGCATTTTCGCTTCCGGATATGCGGTTAAATCAATTTCATTCTTTATTTGCGCATCTAATAAAAGCCCACCAACCCAATCATAATAATCACTATAGATCTCTTCCCACTTTTCAAAAGAAGAATGTAACGCCATTCCAGAATAACAAAAAATCAACATTTCCTTATACTCAGTTGTTTTTTGCAAAGTAACAGATACAAGGCACTCTACTTTTTCAGAAAAGTGCATTGAGGGATCGACCCTCGTCTGCGCTGTAGTTAGTAAGTCCTCAAATATAAGTTCAGCGATCGCTGGTACAATCTCATTTTTGCTTTTGAAATAGCGATAAAATGTTCCATGAGCAACTTCAGCCTTTTTCGTAATCGATGAAATGGAGGTTTTTTCAAATCCATTTTCTTTAATTAGTTCAATTGCTGCTTGTAAAATTAACTCATCTTTCTTCAAATCAATCACCTCAAATAAGATATAAAAAAGTTTTTTTCACTAGATTGTAATATTAAAACTCAAAAATGACTGTTAATCACCAATATGTGACTAACAGTCATTTTACTCCATATTTGCCCTTTGTCAAGATCAAAAAAGACCTCGCACCGTTCTTAGACACGTGTACAAGGTCGGGGTATTCTCAAACAACCGAAATGGTCATTTCTGTTGTAACTGTTTCTTTTGGATCGACTATATATAATTCATCTTTTCGATTAAATTCATTTGTCATTGCCATCCATGGCTCTACACAAATAAAATCTTGATTTTGCTCTGTCCATATATATATATATTTGAATTCTTCTCCATAAGTCATGCTTACTTTCTTATTTAAATCTCGTAATTCAAACGCAATTTCTTTTTTCCTTGCATCTAATAATACGAACGCTTCTTTTTTATTTGATAAATCTATTCTATGATGGACTTCTTTAACCTCCAACTCATCATTATCAAGATAGGTTTTCGCATCTGTATCATATGCAATATTTTTCTCATTACTTTTGAAATAAGGATGAAAGCCGGCATACATCGGCATTTCAGCATTCGATTTATTTGTATACTCTTGATGAATGGTTAGGGTATTCCCTTTTAAAACATATGTAAATATTACTTCAAAATCAAATGGATAAGCTGCTTTCGTTTCATCATTACTTCCCAGACGTATAGTCATAGAGGCATGTCCATCGACATTAGTATCAATGACTTCCCAAGGCAAGTTTCTAGCAAATCCATGGTTTTTCATCTTATATTTCTTACCTTCCCATTTATACTCACCATTCTCCAATTGACCAGATATCGGGAATAGAATTGGAATTCCTCCTCTAACATTCGCTGTTTCGTCATGAAAAGTCTGCTTATTTAAAAATAAAATCTCTTCACCTTGTACAGCAAATCCTGTAATGATGCCACCTCTTTCAGGAGCAACTTTCAATATGGAATTAGTTTCAATATCTTTTAATTCATATACTTTATATTTTCCATCATCTTTCTGGGTTACTTTATACATACTACTTCACTAACCTTTCTCGCTCAGAATTACTTTACCTCTTATTAATGGAGATAAAAGTGGTGATACTTATTATTAATAATCTGATACCGCACGGATGAATCCATTGCATATCTTAAGATCCACAGCACAGTTCATATGCTCAATGGAGAATGAAACATTTTCTTTTCTTTAAAATAAGTCCAATCTTTAAAGCCGATTTCCTTCAGTCTCTTTCCTACAGATTCGAATTCATCGCCTACTCTTTCGGGATCATGTGCATCAGATCCAAAAGTTACTTTTACTCCATGATAAAGAGCCTTTTCAAGAATATCCTCAGCAGGATACCATCCACCACAATCTTTTGTTTTACCAGACGTATTTATTTCGATCGCAATATTAAACTGACCAATTATTTTTAAAGTGTGTTCCATTGCAGCCGTTTGAATAGAGGAGAAAGACGGATAAAATGCCTTCATCGCATCCATATGTCCGATAATCTGAAACAAACCACTTTGAGCTGATTGGGCAATGAGCTCATAATACCTTTCTTTCGTTTTTACTTTTTCTTGCGTTGATAGGCTTTCCCAACGCATTCTATCAAAAATACTAATATCATTAACCTGATGGACAGAACCGATTATATAATCGAATGGATACTTCTCATATTGATAACGGTAGGTATGTATATGTTCCGGAAAAAAATCTGATTCAACACCTAAAAGCACATCAATTCTTCCATTATACTCTTCTTTTAGTTGTAAAACTTCGGAAACATACTTTGAAAATTCACTTTTCCCCATTGCTATCCTTGGATATGCTTGATCTTCTTCCCTCCCAAAATATGGCGAATGATCAGATATTCCAACCATATCAAGGCCAATATCAATAGCCGCTTCAATATAATCTTTAATATTTGCTCTTGCATGTCCACAACGATAATGATGCGTATGATAATCAAACTTTAAGTGAGTATTCATAATTATTACCGCCTTTTTATTTTCTCTTCCTTTAACACATACGCCAAATAGAAGCTATTTCCCTCTATTATATCGATTTAAATTATTTGAAGACTGAATGATTTTAAAAAGACTGTCCAATAAGTCATAATGTTACTGACCTTTGGACAACCTTGGAAAATTGGTCTAGGAAAGCAAAAATATATTTCCAGTTAGCGGCTAAGTGTTCAACAAACTGAATCATCGAGGACTCCCACCTACGCTGCGCGAGGGCACTGAAAAAGTCCTCCTAATGCAAGGATCTATAAATACTGTTGATTTCCGCTCCGGGGGGCGTGCGTTGAGCAGCTTCAGGCCAACAGGATGTTGGTCACGAAGCCGTTGCCACACGATGTGGCGACGGCTTCGTTCCGTAATAGTTCCTTGCAGGGTCTCACCTGTCACGTTAATCCCCCAGGAGTCGCCGCCTTCTGCTCCAATCAACGGAACATGCTTAAAATAGCGAATTAGGCTTCCGATAGTGGCATCGTCATCCGTCTTTTATTAACAACATTTTTATGCTTTTGCTTTACTTCAAAAAATGCGATACCTTCCCTATTGGTTTTGTCATACACACGCAGTCAAAGCTTTTGTTCAAACTTGAGTTTATTTTTCGTCTCATAATAAATTTGATGATCTTGATTATCAAAATATTGACTTGTGACCGTATTCCTACCGTCTCGACCATATTTGACTGGCCTCATATAAGAAGATATCTGTTCCAGTATCTGCTCATATTGATAACGAGTAATTAAATATTTCTGTTCCCGACGAATAAATATTTCTATTGCCAATCGATCCGTCTTGCTTCCTTCTTCGTACTCGTATGCTTTCCTTTTCTTTCTAAAATTAACTTCTATTTAAAAGCTCACTATTTTTCTAGGTTTGTAATATATGAATGAACTGTGATCTACATTATACATTAAAATTCTATGAGATTATTTGGTTCCGTATTTCACGCAGTCAAAAGGGGGTGTCCAAAAAGTCATATATTTGGCTTTTTAGGATTCCCTCTCCATTTTATCCTCACTGCAAAGAAGCAGGACTATGGTAAATCGAACGCCTACCGATTTACCCTCACTGCAAAAAAAGCAGGACTATGGTAAATCGAACGCCTACCGATTTACCCTCACTGCGAAAAAAGCAGGACTATGGTAAATCGAACGTCTACCGATTTACCCTCACTACGAAAAAAGCAGGACTATGGTAAATCGAACGTCTACCGATTTACCCTCACTACGAAAAAAGCAGGACTATGGTAAATCGAACGTCTACCGATTTACCCTCACTACGAAAAAAGCAGGACTATGGTAAATCGAACTCTTCTTTTGTCATTTCTCCCCGATCTTCCCTTGGTGTAAAAGGATAAAATCTCACCAATTCATTCAAATTTAATTCCATATCTTGAATAGCTTGATTATAAATTGTTTTTAATTCAGGATCATCAATTTTTTTATCGCCATTTTGAGTTTCATCAATCCATTTGATTGAGAAGCAACCAATTCATGAATTTCAAGTGTTTCATGCCAAGCTAACGTTTTTCTATCTTCAAAAGTCATCTAAAAATACCTGAATAAAACATGAAAAAAGGGTCAAATTCAGCAATACTAGAATAACTTGAATAACTTGAATACCAAAATCATTAACCTGTGTCACTAGCTGCCTTATCAATAAAGTTATGCAACAAAATGTATGACTATAGAAATATGATGTAGGATTGGTCTAATTCATATTCAGAAAAATGTATGTTCCCTTGTCGAAATTTTTTTGATATAATAATATACATCTTTTAAATATCATTACTTTACAGCGTTAAAGCGAAAAGGGAGAGACGAATTTGGTTAAAGTAGAAGAATCGCCCACTGAGTTAATGGAGAAAGCAGATAGCGAATTTCGTGTAAAAGAATATGTCGGAAAATTCGCTAAGGTAGTAACAGGAATTGCTGTAATTTGGTCTATTTTTCAAATATTTTCTGCCGGTGCAGGAGTATTTGACGCAATGACATTAAGGGGTTGGCATTTAGTATTTCTCTTAGTCATGACCTTTCTGTTATACCCTGCAACAAAAAAGGTAAAAAGAAATGTTCGCTATCCATCCCTAATCGATACAATATGTATATTGTTAAGCATCCTATCGATAGGTTACTTATTATTTAATTATAAGAACATTGTCCTTCGGGGCGGATTTTTATTAACACCTGATTACATATTCGGAGCAATAGGAATTTTAATTATTTTCGAAGCAGCTCGGCGTGTCGTTGGAAATCTTGCAATTTTAGCACTAATCTTTCTTTTATATAATTTTATCGGCCCTTGGATCCCTGGTATATTCGGACATAGCGGTTTTAGTATTAAAAGAATAGTAGATTACATTTTTTGGGGTAGTGAAGGTGTATTTGGAATTGCAATTGGGGTTTCTGCCACATTTGTTTTCTTATTTATTTTATTTGGCGCATTTTTAAACAGAAGTGGTTTTAGTCAATTTATTAATGATTTCGCTTTAACAATCGCTGGACGCTCTCCTGGTGGACCGGCTAAAGTTGCGGTCATTGCAAGTGCTTTAATGGGAATGATCAATGGTAGTGCGATAGCGAACGTGGCGACTACAGGTACATTAACGATTCCTTTAATGAAAAAAAACGGCTATAAAGCTCATTTTGCTGCTGCTGTTGAAGCTGTTGCATCTACTGGCGGACAATTCGCACCTCCGATTATGGGTGCAGCAGGATTTGTAATGGCTGAGTATTTAGGTGTACCTTATACAACTGTCATGATCGCGGTCATCATTCCAGCAATACTTTATTATTTAGCTCTAATTATGGTCGTTCATTTTGAAGCGAAACGACTTGGCTTAAAAGGACTTTCTCGAGAGAATATTCCAAAAGCGATGGAAGTATTAAAGAAGCAAGGTCATTTATCTCTTCCATTATTTGTTTTATTGGGGCTTTTATTTACTGGATTTACTCCTTTGTATGCAGCAGTATTTTCCATCATTGCCTGTGTAGTTGCAAGTTGGCTCCGCAAAGAAACAAGGATGCGCTTAAAAGACATTATATTGGCGCTTGAAGAAGGAGCGAAAGGAGCAGTTGGGGTTGCTGTTGCCTGTGCAATAATTGGCGTGATCATCGGTACTGTTTCCTTAACTGGCCTTGGACTAAATTTTGGCTATAGTGTGATGAATTACACGAATGATAATATCTTCTTTGCGGCTTTCCTTGTCATGCTAATGAGTATCATTTTAGGAATGGGCGTTCCCGGCGTTGCAGCCTATGTGATCGTTGCAACCGTTGGAACTCCAGTTTTAATCGATCTCGGGGTTGCACCGCTAGCTGCGCATATGTTTGTTCTTTTTTATGCCTGCTTATCAAATATTACGCCACCAGTAGCACTTGCTTCTTACGTTGCGGCAGGAATCGCTGGGACAAATCAACACAAAGTATCCATGACAGCAGTCAAACTTGGGATCACCGGTTTTATATTACCATTCTTCTTTATATTTGAACCGGCACTGCTACTTGGCGAAGCTAGTTATACAACAAGTATTATTCCTGGGTTAACAGCTACAGTGGGAGTCGTTTCACTGGCAGCTGGCTTACAAGGCTGGCTTCTCATGCGGGCATCAATGGGTCAAAGAGTACTTTTAGTAATTGTCGGATTGCTTATGATTGCACCTGATTACTTAACTGACTTTATAGGAATTGGCTTATTAATTATCGTATTTGTTTGGCAAAGTTTTATAAAAAAGAAAAAACTTGATGCTGGTCTAGTCATTTAATACGAAATACGAAAGCGTCCCGCCTTTTAGAAAAATTCAGTTTTATATAAAAAATCGGAGGAAGATAAAATTGTTAAGTAGAAGATGGAAAAGTGTTTTATGTTTGGGTTTATTATCTATGATTCTTATACTAAGTGGCTGTGGAAATAGCAATTCTGAAAATGGACAAGAAAAACAAAAAGCTATAAATTTGAACTTCCCGACTGCAGCTACAACTGGAACCATTTATCCGTTAGGCTCTGCGATGGCAAATTTATGGGGGAAAGAAGTCGATGGCCTACGTGTAAATACACAAGCCTCAAATGGTGGCGTTAATAACTTAAACTTAATGAAAGAAGGAGAAGCGGAAATTTCATTCGCAACTGCCGGTATCATTTGGGAAGCTTATAACGGAGAAAGAGGCTTTAAAGATCGTAAATATGATGATGTCCGCATTATAGCAGGACTTTATTACAATCCAAATCAATTTGTTGTGCGAAAAGGCGCTGATATCAATTCATTGGGAGATTTAAAAGGAAAACGGTTCGCCCCGGGATCTGTTGGAAGCACTCCAGAGGTGGAGTCTAGCATCATCCTTCCAGCTTATGGAATAAGCTATCCAGATGATATTAAAGAAAACTTCGTTGGATTCACAGAGGCAATTGATTTAATGAGAAATAAACAAATCGATGGTGCGTTAATTCAAGCAGGATTACCTACCGCTGCTGTGACTGAAATGATTTCTACTGCAAACAGTCAATTAATTGGTATCGAGCCGGAAATTCGCAAACAACTAATGGATAAGTATCCATGGTATTCTGAAATGACAATACCTACAGGAACTTATGAAAAACAAGAAGAAGATATTGATACACTAGCAATCAAAATGATGCTTATCGCCGACGCATCTGTGGACGATGATACCATTTATGAAATGACAAAAACTTTCTGGGAAAACCTAGACCAATTAGAGTCAACTCACGCCATCGTAAAACAGATGGAATTCGAGAATGCGACCACAGACCTTGCTGGTATACCATTGCATGAAGGTGCTAAGAAATATTACGAGGAAAAAGGCTTAACAATGGAATAAGTAGAAAAGCTCAAGTTATGTCTTGAGCTTTTTTTTATGTTTTATACATTCATAAAATCATACGATGTATTAGTTACGCATCTTTTCTAAGTTCATTGTTCATCACTGGTTGAACTTTTGATTTTTTTTCAGTAATCCCGTAGCAATACGCGGCCCCAATGAAAATGGTTCCGCCAATGATATTACCAATTGAAACCGGAATTAGATTTGCTGCCATGCCAGCTAGCGAAACTGTTTCGGGATGTGGGACCATTAGGGAGATGGATAGCAAAGTCATGTTGGCAACACTATGCTCGAAACCTGATGTGATAAAAGCAAATAAACACCAGAAAATCATAATTAATTTTGCTGTTTCATCCTTGAGCTTTACAGAACACCAGACGGCTAAACATACAAGAATATTACATAAAATCCCGCGAACAAGTAATTCCATAAAAGGCGCATTCATTTTGGCGCTTGCTGTTCCTGTAATGAATTCCGCCGTATCGCCCGTAGCCAACCCCGAATAGAAAAAGAGGACCGCTAAAAGAATCGATCCGGCAAAATTACCAAAATAGCTATAAACCCATATCCTTATCGTTTCATACCATGTCGTCTTTTTCATCATAGTACCAATTGTCATAATCATATTATTACCTGTAAAAAGATCTGCTCCAGCCATGATTACTAAACTCAGCGCTATGCCGAATGAAATTCCCATGACAATTTTTGTACCAACAAAATCAGTAGGAGCTAGTAAACCGCCAATTGTAAAAATAAGAATAATTCCTAAACCTACGAAAATTCCAGCTAACATTGCTAACGTAATATATTTACTTTTACTAGTCTTTAATTGGTTTACCTTTGAAACAGCTGTGTTGGCAAATATATCGATCGTTTCTTTCATCTTTTTTCTCTCCTCCTTTCATAGTCTTCAAGCATTTCCACTATATGATCATCGTATCGTTCTTCCAACTCCTTTTTTATTTTTTTTGCGAGGATTGGGCTTGCCCCCGATGTGGATACAGAGAGGACGAACTTTTCTCTTCTTACAACTGCTGGAGTTATAAAGTTAGAGTTTTCACTATTACTCGTATCGTTTATCCATTGACTTTCTGTAGCACATTGACAAACGTATTCATTCACTGTTTTAATATTAGTCGCTGCTAAGATAAGATGTGCCTCTTTTATATCTTCTGCTTCAAACACCTTTTGTTTCCATTTTATATAAGGTAGCTGCAGAAATTCCTTGTGAATACTAGGACTGATAATCGTAATATCGGCACCTGATTCTTCCAATCCCTTCGCTTTACGCAATGCAATTTGACCACCACCAACAATTACTACTCTTTTCCCCTTCATTTTCATCATTACGGGATACAGATTATCCATCGTATTTCTCCTCGATTCGCTCAATTAAAGTTTGCTTCATTAATTCATCAAATTCTAGATTTTTACAGAGTATAATATTTTGTGAATAAGCGGCAATTGTCCTTTCTATTTTCTTAAGTAATAATCCAGTAAATAATAAATACGGCATTACATAGATTTTTTTATATCTATTCTGGATATCTAAGATGGCCGTGTTCATTTTTGGAGCAAAGGATGTTAGAAATGCCGTATATACCGGCAACCCTATTATTCGTTCAATATTCCGACTAATTTGATAAAGCTTTTCAATCGGCTCTGGATCACTGCTTCCTCTCCCAACTAGTAAAATGGCCGCATTCCTTTCACTTATCTCAGCCTCCACTCGTTTCACCACAAGCTTAATCATATTGTCATGAACACCAAATGGTTCTGTCATCATAAAAGTAACATGAGGATACCTATTTTGGACAGCTTTTAATGCTTCGGGAATATCTTGCTTATGGTGGATTGCTGCAAATAATAGAACGGGAACAACTAGAATTCGCTTAGCCCCAGCTGTAATAAGCTTCGTTAGCGTCTCAGAAATCGTTGGAGTTGTTAATTCTAAGAAAGCTACTTCCTGTATCTTATAAGGAAATTCCTTCATGACTGATTCTACAAATCTAATAAACTGGGCATTCCCTTCCGCACGCCGGCTACCATGACCGATATAAACAACGGCATCCATCATTGACCTCGCCTCCATTCATTACAATCTAATTCACTTTGAATGTCTTCATCGATTGTTGAAAAACCAAACCTATTAGCATACTCCTTTACTGTTTCTCCGATATATGCAAATTTGATGTTTTGCATATGCTCGATATTCAGGTTAACCAGTTCATTTACATATGAATCAACTGTAGCTTTATTTGGAAATATAACAGTAGCCCATTCATCCTCCCTCAATATTCGCTCGTTGATCTCATTAAAACGCTGATCAACAAGTATTTCATGAGAAAAATATAAATCTACATTTAGGCCAATTACTTTATAACCCGTTGGAGCAATTATTACCATCGATTCGTCACTGTCTTTTAGTTTGTCAGCGATGATTCCTCTTTTGGCTAGTACTGTCTTTGTTTTGTCTGAACGACACGCTATGTTTCTAGGCAGATCCCGAATATCATAGCCCGCTTCCATTAATTGCTCAAGCAGAATTCCTACACTATCAGGAGTAGCAAAAACGAGCCGTTCACTCTTCATTATCATTGCTAATTCATTCTCTGTAAAATTCCTCTCTTTCTTTTGTAAAATCGGGAATGAATAAGCCTCTGCCCCTTGTGCTGAAAAATAACTTTCTAATCCATACTCACCTGCAGTTGATTTTGCAATGATTACTCGCTTTCCATTGAGTCTTTTCTTTTCAAACCAAGCAAGTGAATCTCTTAATGAAACAACATCGCCAACAATCATCATTGCAGGATTTTCAATATTTTCTTCGTTGACAATATCGGCGATTGTCTCTAGTGTGCCTTCTACCACTTTTTGTTTACCTAATGTAGCCCATTGAATAATTGCTACTTTTGTATCGACCGCTTTACCTTGTTCTATCAACCTCTTACAATTGATCAGCAGGTTTTTAATCCCCATATAATAGGCAATCGTATCTCCCATTTGCTGTCCCGTGGAAATCACTCTTTCATTATTCGCACAATAGTGTCCTGTTCTAAGCGTAAAACTATTGCTATAATCACGGTGGGTAACAGGAATACCCGCATAGGTCGCAGCTGCAATACTTGAGGTAATCCCAGGAACGATTTCGTATAATATACCATGCTTTCCCAGTTCCTCTGCCTCTTCACCAACTCTGCCAAATACTGATGGGTCACCACCTTTTAAGCGAACCACATATTGCCCCTGTTGTGCTAGTTGAACGAGCATTTCATTGATCTTTTCTTGTCTCATTATATGATTTTTCGGTAATTTCCCACAGTACACAAATTCACATGTAGCCTTTGCAGATCGTAATAATCTCGGATTAACGAGGCGGTCGTATAAAAGAACGTCCGCCTTTTCTATGCATTGCATACCTTTTTGCGTTATTAACCCAATATCTCCTGGTCCAGCTCCGACAAATGAAACAAAGCCTTTTTTATTTTTCATTCTCTACACCTCAATATATACGAAGCCATCATGGATTTCTGTTTTGTACGTCTCCACAATGCCATCATCTGGTTTTTGTACCTCTCCAGTAATCAGTGAAACCTTCCAATTCTTCAATGGACAAAAAACATATTCTCCTGAAACGATCCCTTCTGCTAGTGGTCCATTTGTATGTGGACACGTACTTCCGATTGCCCGTATAGCTCCATTTTCCAAGTGAAAAAGGGCAATGGACTTTCCATTTACATGCACTTCTTTTCCGATTTGTTTCGGTAAATGATCCAGTTCAGCTATTTTTACTTTCTGTTTCTCTGTTTCCATTGAACATCCCCCTATTTTTTTATAATTTCAAACATATCTTTTTTCTGCTTATTATGAAGCGCGTTACTCCAAGCTTCTTCATACGTATTTTTTGCTTTGTCAAAGCTTGCCGCTAATTCACCGCTCATTTTTTCATTTAGTAATACTTCTTTTATATTTTCTGCACCTATACGTTCCATCCAAGGGGCTGTTCTCTCGTTATAAATCCCTGTCTCACGATAATATTGTGTATAAGCTTTTGCCATAGCATTTACTTCTTCTTCCGTCTTCACGGTAATGAAAGAATCACATTCGCGAACTTCCGTCCCACCATTACCGCCCAAATATAACTGATAGCCATGTTCTACACATACGACCCCAAAGTCCTTTGTCAAAGCTTCAGAACAATTCCGTGGACAGCCTGAGACCCCCATTTTCATTTTATGTGGTGTATCAACCATTTCAATTGCTTTCTCTAACTTAATCCCTAATCCTAAAGCATCTTGGGTTCCGAAGCGGCAAAATCGTGATCCAACACATGATTTTACATTTCGTAATGATTTAGAATAGGCATATCCAGAGCGCATTCCAAGATCTTCCCATACTTGCGGGACATCTTCCTTCTTCACCCCATAAAGCCCAACCCGGCTCGCACCTGTAATCTTCACTAACGGTACATTATATTTTTTGGCAACCTCGCCGAGACGAATTAGCTCTTCACCTGTTGTCGTTCCACCATACATCCGAGGGATGACGGAGAATGTCCCATCTTTTTGAATATTCCCTTCCATCCGTTCATTGACAAATCTTGATGCTTTATCATCTCCATACTCTTCTGGTCGCAGCATTCTCATATAGTAATTGAGTGCTGGACGACAAGTTGGACAACCTTCCTCATTTATAAATCCAAGTACATTGCGCACTTCTTTTGGCGTTTGCAATCCTTTGGCTTTTATTTCTGAAACTACTTCATCACGTGTGAATGTTGTACAAACACACATACCTGTTTTCTCTGCTGCAGCATCAAAGCTATCACCCAATGTATGAGCAAGAATACTCTCAACAACACCGCGACATTTTCCGCAAGACGCTCCTGCTTTTGTGCATGTCTTTACTTCTTCATACGTATTTAATTCCTGTTCTAATATCGCTTGAACAATGGTACCTTTCGTTACACCATTACATCCGCACACTGTTTCCTCAGCGCTCATCTCTGCAATCATTTCTCCGACTGCATCTTCACCTGCTTTTTGGAGAACCGCAGCACTCGTGAATGCACTAATATCTGTTCCTTTTTTTAGCATGGAAAACAATCGAGTACCATCTGATGAATCTCCGTAAAGAACAACGCCGACAACATTGTTATCTTTAACAAGCACCTTTTTATAAAGCCCTGCAAATTGATCTTGCACAATGATTGCCTGTGTATCGTCATCTTCATGAATTTGTCCACCTGAGAACAAGTCACATCCGGCTACTTTTAATTGGGTGGACAAAATGCTTCCTTGGTAACCATTTGTTTTTGTTTCGGTAATGTGGTCTGCGAGCGCGATGCCTTGCTCATAAAGCGGCGCAACCAATCCATAAGTAATTCCATTATGATCAGAACATTCGCCAACGGCATAAATAGAAGGGATTGATGTTTGCATAAAATCGTTCACGATGATGCCTCGATTGATATTCAATCCTGCATCCTTTGCTAAATCAATATTCGGTCGGATCCCTACAGCCATTACAACAAGATCACATTCAATAGACGTTCCATCTGAGAATGTAATTCCCTCTACTCGTCCATCTCCGTATATTTCCGTCGTTTGTTTTTCCATTAAAAACTTCATTCCTTGTGCTTCTAAATCCTTTTTCAACATTTTTGCCGCGGTAGCATCCAATTGTTGCTCCATTAAACTCGGTAGGAGATGCACGACCTGAACATCCATTCCTCGATCGATTAATCCTCTTGCGGCTTCAAGGCCGAGTAGACCACCACCAATCACGACTGCTTTTTTATACTGTTTCGCCGTTTCGATCATGTACTCCGTATCCTGAATTGTCCGGAAACCAATAACTCCTTCAAGTTGATGTCCTTGTATTGGTAGAATAAATGCACTTGAGCCTGTAGCGATGATAAGTTCATCATAGACAATGCTTCTCCTTTTATCCGTTTTAATCTCCTTTTTTTCAGCCACAATCTCAATGACCTTTTCATCTGTATACAGTGTAATTTGATTATTTTCGTACCAATCCCATTCATTCATATTGATATCGTTCATCTCATTTTTTCCTTGTAAAACATTGGAGAGCATAATCCTGTTATAGTTCGGATGTGGTTCATCACCAATAATAGTAATCTCAAACGCTTCTCGATCCCTTTTCAATATCTCTTCCATACAACGAACTCCAGCCATGCCATTTCCGATCATTACTAGCTTCTTTTTCATATTTTGTTCCTCCACCATCTTCATGTGAATATTTTCACAAGTTATTTTAAAAATTTACTATGTGAGGTGTACAAATAAAGTATCGCTATTCCCTTGTGAACATTTTCACAAGTAATTGCAAAAAAAGATTTAGCTTGTTACAAATATATTCTATACTCATAGTATACCTGATTTTTTTCACTATGTTCTATGCAACTATTACAAATTATTGAACAAATAAATACTTAGACATATTACTCATCATTCAACCAACTTGAATAGAAATAATTTCTTCTATTTTTTGAGGTCCAAATTAATAATTGTATTTTTATGGGTTTCTTACACTGTATTTAATACTCTCTTATTACTATCAAATTGGATTGTTATCTTTAATAAAGAATCATTCCGTACTTTAGTTGCTTTCATTTCTGATATATTCATTTTCAGCCCTCTTTCACTTAGTTTGGAAAACGCATTCATTTATATTTTAAATAAATTGTAATATTAAAGACTTACGTTTATTATATATCTCTTTTTTCCGAATCATAGTCCAAAGTAACAGATTAAGTTCCTCCATCCTACAATTAGCCAAAAAAGAAGCCTAGCAGACCTATGGTGATTGGTCTGCTAGGCTTCGCTTTAATCAGTTCCTATTTCTTCCCATTTGATTTTACTGTGATTTTGTACAACTTTGATTGTGCCCCCGTTAAATTAACTGTTAATTGTTCAGTCACTTGTGTAGACTCATTTGTCCATAGATCCAGTATCTCTAGTTTGGAATCATCCGGAATATCAGCCCGATTAAAATCAACTGTTTTAGTTATATCGTCATTAGTAAAATTAAATACAGCCAAGTAATAATCCTTTTTATCCTGAAGTACAAATATATTGGAAGCACCCACACCCGTATTGCCTTCGATTGGCCTAAACGCTTTACCTTTAAGCGCAACTTCATTTACTTTCTTATTAGTTAACAATGTCCTCATATATTCTTGAGCTACTGGGTCGTTCACATCATCGGAATTCATGTATACCGTACCTGAAATGACGGCAGAATTAACTCTTGTCTGGGCTGCCTCTAAGGAACCTCCTTTAGAAAGCGTCATGTAATCAGGATCAGTATATGGGTAAATCGTTCCATTTTGCCACCATCCGTAGGTCAAATTGTTCAATTGATACTCTGTTTGACCAAGTGTACCGTCGATGTCACAAGAAATACGTCTAGAATGGGCATACTGACTTGGGAATAGCGGAGCAATGGATATACTGATAAACATTCTATCATCAAGCACTTTGTTAATGTAAGCCATTCCTTGGTTATATGCTTGAATCCCCGTCTGAACATTCGAATCATAGTGCTTCCCTTCTAATGACCCATGACTTAAAAAGTCTATTTTAATATACTCAAAACCATAATCAAGAAAACGCTTGAAATAATAATCAATACGTTGCTTCGCTCCGGGATGCGTTGGGTCAACTGCATATGCGCCATCCACTGTCGGTAGCGGATTTCCTTCAAAATCCCGTAAAATAATATCGCCGTATGAATATTTTCCATTGGTTCCTTCGACAGATTGATCCATATCGTTGCCCCAATAAACGAACGGCCCGTAATAAATTCCGGGTTTTTGTTTATTTTTGCGAATGACTGAAACGGCATCCTTAAGCTCTTTCTCTGATAAGTTATCCCAATAGGAATCCATATTGATATAGATATCACCTTTATTTTCGAAAGTGCTTTTCTTAAACTCTTTCGCGAAAAAATTGGACACATCTACAACTTTTTCGTAACTCAAACGGCTATCGTAAGCCCCCCAGCTATTCCATCCCACTGGAACACCTTTAGGTACACCCCGTTTAAATTTAAGTGGTGGTGCAACTGCTGCGTTTGCATTTCCGTATTCTTCCAAACCTTCACGATAATCCTCATAGAAGCCTACAAAAATTTGTGGAGATGTAAACTTTTTTCCCGTAAGTTTCCCATGAGGAAGTGTATCATGTGTTGATGTAGGAGAAGTAAATCCTCCATATACCTTTAATTTATTCAGGCGATCATTAGAGCCACTCCAATAAATACCTGTTTTCCATGTATCATGCGTAACTGAGCCGATCACTAGGCCGTTTCTATTTGCATTGTCATAAATTGCTGTCATTTCTGAACTAACATAGTTATTATTATTCAAGCTTGTGTTAATTGTTCGAGATTGGTATCTGGACCACATATCATTATCAAAGGGAGTAACAAGTACTCTATTATCCTCATGACTATTAATATCGATTCCACCTATTGAATTGAGAACCATAGGTGCCATCTCGCTTATGTTCAGCTCCTCTTCACTTTCAACCTGTTGGCTAGTCAGAAAATAAGGTTGCTGATCATACAATTGGTATATTTGCTTTATGGTAGGAAGACCCTTTTTCAGATTCACTATCGTTATTCGAATTCCTTTGCCTTGTCCATCTTTAATCCGTTCTACATTACTTATCTTGAAGACATGTTCATCGTAACTTCTACTATCTAACTCTTTGTCAAGTTTTACACTACTATACACACCTTCGGCAATTGTCTTTCCTTTCCAATCGTAAGCTGCAAGGCCAGAGTCAGTATTATAGGTAATTTTGTACTCACTATTGGAAATTGTCGCGCCATTTTCATGCTCCACAATCTTGATAGTACCAAATTTGGAGGAATCTACTTCTGGACCAATATTGCCAATCTCATCGACATTTCCCGTGTCTTCATCCGGATCTTCCAATCCAATAATTTCAATTTTATCAATATCAGGCGACCATCCACCGTTGTCATCGAATTTAATCGTGTTGCTCCCTTCCTGTAAATGTACCTCAAAATCAAAAACACCGATTGTATTCCAGTTAGCCGTTTGAGGTGGTGAATATTTTTCTGCCTCATCTTCATTCACATGTACGGTTATTGGTCGTGAATCGCCTGAAATATAGGATAGCTTTAAGGTATAGACACCTGTCAACGGTACGATTACATTGTTAAATTGCAGTGTCGATCCACCCCATATATCCCCTATCTTCTTTCCTCCGGAACAATTGCTTTCTACTTTGCATATACTAATTTTCGCGTTACCATTTACAACATTTGTCAAATTTTCTGCTTCGTATACTTGTGAGAACTTTTCCTCTTGTTCGCCTGTATCAGAATTTAGTAGACGTAAATCTATCTTATCAATATCTGGGGAGTACCCACCCTCATCATCAATCCTAATTGTATTCTCACCTTCCTTCAATTGAATTTGGATTTCAAACGTGCCTACTGTATTCCAATCTACCGTTTTCGGAAGATCATAGTGCTCACTTTCTCCACTATTTACAGTAACTGCCAAGGATCTAGGATCACCCGAAATATAATGCACAGTCATTATATAAACACCATCCACCCCTACATACACATCATTAAACTGTAAGGCTGACCCGCCCCATAAGTCACCTACCAATTGATTTCCTGAACACACAACTGAAGTATCACAATCTTTAATTTTTGACTTACCACTCAACTGATTACTTGGCGCCTCCGCCTCAATCGAATAATCATCATCCAAATTAGCTACCTTACCTTCAGCTCCTGTCAATGAAGCGTTCATAGAAGTATGGAATAAGAGAAACATAATTAAGGTTATAAAAAAAACTCGGCCATTTTTCATCTTTAGCAAATGTAATCCCTCCTTCTTTTTTTAAACCGCTTACATTATTAGTTTAAAGGTAGATCACCTCTGAAAATATGCAAGTAGTTTACGATTCATACCTCAAAATAACTGACTTTTATTGGCTATAAGCGGTTGTTCAAAAAGTCCGATAAAAATGACACTGTGAATTTTTATCGGACTTTTTGAACGCGCACTATAAAGAATAACTAATTGATTCATATTTTCACATAAAAAAAATAACAAGAAGTGGAGTAATAATCGAAACGATGATTGCGCTAAGAACCATTGCAACGGTACTTACAGCTCCTGCTTTTACGTCACTCTCCATTGCTTTTGCTGTTCCGATGGCATGTGATGCGCTTCCCATCCCTACACCTTTTGCTAAATAATGATTAACATGGACCCATTTTAATAAAGACGGACCCATCACCGCTCCGCCAATTCCCGCAATCATCACTAAGACAGCTGCTAAAGCTGGGGAACCACCTACAGTGTGGGCGATATCCATCGCTACTGGGGAGGTTACAGATTTAGGCAAAAGTGAACTAATAATAAGTGGATCTAATGCTAACCACTTTCCCATAATGAATCCACTTGCCACACCAATAATTGAACCAAAAGAGACTCCTATAATAATAGGAATAGCGTTTTTCTTTAAAGTAAACCTTTGTTGATAAAGAGGAAAAGCAAGTGCTACTACAGCAGGTCCTAGTAAATGGTCAATCCATTGGCCCCCAATAAAGTAAGTCTCATACGCTATATTAAACACTAATAGTCCAATAACAATTATTATTGTTGAAATTAATATCGGTATTGTCAAAGGATGGGGATATTTATTATTTAGCCATTTCGAAGCAAAGAATACAATAATGGTAACAAAAATAGAGAGTAGCCCAATTAATATGTCATTCATTTTCATATACCTTTTCTTTCAACAACAATTGACTAATTATTCCGCTACCAACCATGACTATCGCAGTACTGATCAATACAATAATAATAATAAAAAACCCTTTCCCTATAAATATATTAAAAAAAGTGATGATACCTACTGTGATTGGTAGAAATAATAATGGTAAGTATTTAATTAATAAAAGTGCTCCGCTTTCTACCCATTTCGCATTTACAATTCCTGTTAATAATAACAAGAATAAAAGGAGCATTCCAATGATGCTTCCAGGAATAATAAGTTGAAATATCTCTTGAATCCATACACCTACTTGATACATGACGAATAATAAAATAATCTGAATCGTGATTTTTACAATACCCAATATTGGCTTCTCCTTATATAATAGCTTCATAGACCTTTTATATTATATACCAAAAAAGGCATGATGATGATAAGTAAAGTTAATCTGAACTTTATAACAGGCAATGAATAGTTAATTGTAAAATGGAAGATATATTTGTTCCTTCCAACATATTAAATGGGAAAGTAGACCAAGATTGCTTTTGGTTTTATTTGCAGTTAACTATGGAACTTTCATTAACATGGTTGAATATCTTGATTAGCATAATGATTGGGGGACTCAGGATGAATATGTATAACTGTTTTTTGCAAGATCAACAACCTATTTCTAAACCTTGCCTAAACCCTTATTGCTATCATCCAAATTGTACATGTGGAGATGATTGTAGATGTACACCCTGATAACCAATGTGATATTCCAGTAAATAATGATCCATCGCTTTGTGAACAATTTGCTAGGATCCTAAAAGGAACTAGCAAGATTGAAAAAGGGGTTTGTTCTGTTTCTATGCATCGAAATATTAACGTAATTATTCAAGGGCGCCCGAGCACAACAGTTATACCAGTAGGTGTTTTATATGAATCATTGGACCACAATGGCAATTCGTTAAACTTAGCAGAAATCGCTATCCTACAGGAAGAAATACCGGCATTTATGCAGGCCGTTACTCAGCAAGGGATCATTGTAAGTGCCTTGCATAATCATTGGTTATATATGAAGCCAATGATCATGTATATCCACCTTCAATCGATCGAGCCACCTTTAAACTTTGCTCATAAAATAGCATATGCTTTTTCTTTTTTAAGTAGTGCTCCGCTAAAATGAATCCTTAACAAGAAAAACAGAACATCCTGTTCTTCTTATGGTATACTCCCAATTACGTTAGCTTATTTAACGGCCAAATAAAAACCTTTTTTTGAGCAGTGAAATGTACAAGAGGACTACTTTCAAAAAAACTATGCGGTAAAAAAGAAGCAATGGTATTAGTGTGCACCATTGCTTCCGCTGAACAGACCCGCCACCGATCATGATGAATATCACCACGATACAAATGGTTACCACGAGCAGTAAAGAAACAATAGCGTTCAAATAACCAATATTCAAGACTGTTCTGTGGTGGTAAATATGCTTTAGAAGTAGAACTGTAAGTGAGATTAAGAACTTTTTTTGAACCCGAAGGATTTTGGCTTTCACTTTGAAAGTAAATCTTGTTATCAGTAATTTTCATATTCATTTGGGCAAGCCGATATGGCAGGAATGCCACTATTCTGCCTCCTATAACAGCGGGCCACTTATTAGCGTCAAGTCTAAAAAAGTAAATGCCCGGTTTCCCTTGATAAGTGACGTACGTACGCACATTCAACTCTATATATGAGCGAAGATAGGGGATCTCAGGCACCCCACGCAATTTCATATGGTTCACATAAAATGGGATTACCCCTAACCAGGCACTCCCTTGATAAAGATCCATCTTGAGTGATGGTGGGACGTGCTTTCTAATAATATCTAAGGGTATAGGCCAGTGGCTAAATAATAGATTTTCCCACATTTGTGTCATCACCCATGGTTTACTTGGCAAAGGAAATGGGCGTTGAACTGTTTCTGAAAAAGCTTTATGCAAAAAAGTGTTCCTCCTTCATGAACCCGATTGCCCTTCTTATCCCCAAATTTGTCTCTTTTTATACAATATCGACATCTTGAAACCATAGTTAACTATGGAAAACAGGAAATAATATAGGTAAATAAAAACCTGATATTAACTCTCCAAAAGTTTGTTAACTATTCCATTTGAGAAAACAAATCGTTAAGTGATTCATTCATCGAAGGATGTGTGAAAATATTATCGCGTAAAAATGTGTATGGCAATTTTGCTTCCATTACGATTCGTACTGTATTGATCATTTCACTTGATTCAGCGCAATATAATGTGCAACCTAAAATCTCATTTGTGCTGGGATCTATAAGTGCCTTTAAAAGTCCATCTGTTTGTTTTACAATACGGGCACGTGGAATCGTGGCCGCTGGTAATGTTACCACTTTGTAATTAACACCTTTTTCCTTCGCCATTTTTTCATTTAATCCTACATGCGATAAAATAGGGTCAATAAATACCGAATATGGTACATTGCTACGCTTTTTCTTCGTATATTTCCCATCCTCGAAAAGTCCGTCTTTAATAATCCGGAAATCATCTAAAGAAATATAGGTAAACTGTGGACCGCCATTCACATCACCTAATGCCCAAATGTGATCGACTGTGGTCTTTAACAAATCATTAACAACAATTGCACCCTTATCATCTATTTCTACAGATGTATTTTCGTGTCCTAGTCCATCTGTGTTTGGTTTTCTTCCTGTAGCAAGTAGCACTGCTGCTCCATATGCTTCTACACGATTATTCTCGCTCGTTTGATAGGAGACAATCACACCTCCATCATGATTTTCTACTGATTCTACTTTGCTACCTACTTCTATTTTAATATTCTTCGCCTCGAGTACTTTTTTTACTTCTTCTGCTATATCGCGATCTTCCCTCGGTAAAAACTCTGAAGATCGATCAATTATTGTTACCTCTGAGCCGAAGTTTGCATATATCGAAGCAAACTCTAGCCCAATATAGCCGCCACCAATGATAATTAGCTTTTCTGGAAGCTTGTCCAATGCCTGTAGTGTCGTTGAATGATAAACAAAATCCGTATGCTCCAACCCTTTAATTGATGGAATGATTGGCGAGGAACCAGTATTAATAAAAAAACGATCTGCTGATATCTCAAACTGTTCATTGTCTGTTTTTACTTGAACCTTGCTTTCATCTATAAAGCTTGCTTCTGCTGTATAAATCGTAACCTTTTCTAGATCATCTAGCATATGAAAATTCTTGTCGCGTAAAAGTGAAGTTAAGTCATCTTTTTCTTCTATTGCATGTTTATAGAATATTTACGTTGATTGGATTGATAAACGAGCGATTTTGTTGGGATACAAGCAATGTTAATACATGTTCCACCATACATTTCGGCTGATTTTTCAATCATTGCAACGCTTTTTCCTTTCTTAGCAAGCATTGACGCTAGCGTTTTACCAGCTTTACCAAACCCAATTATTACTGCATCAAAATGTTTCATTTTTCATCCTCCTGTCTAAACTATTACCTTTTTAGCTTTAGTTTAAACGAAAAAACAACTTCCCTATTTTCTAAGGAAGTTGAAATCATTGATAAAAAAATAATTTTAAAATACTGACTCTTGTTCAGCTTTTTGGTTATAAAAATCTGGTCAGCGACAGATGATCAATTGAATACTCCGTTTTTCCAGTAGTAATAAGATCCGCGGCAATTTGACCAAAGATTGGGGCCATTTTAAAACCATGTCCTGAAAATCCACATAATATAAGAGCATCTTTAAATTGAGGATGTGTTCCTATGATAGCATCATTATCAGGTGTATATGCATCCATATATGCACTTACACGGGTTGGTTCAGCATTTAATCCTGACATAAGCTCTCGCACTGCATCATTCACTTTTTTCAGACTATGAACATCTACACTTCGATCAAGGGCATCCGCATTAGCAACCTCCCCATAAAAAGTACCGAGCGCTACCTTTACCATGCTACCATCTAGCGTCGGGGTACCAAAAATGTTAACACCACGACTCATCCTAATAAAAGTTGGGAAATTAGCGACACTAAACTTTTCTTTTTCCAATAAAGGATACCATGTCATCACTAATCTCTGAATTGTAAGCTGCTTTTGGAGCTCGGGAAGAAGCGTACCTGTCCAAGGGCCCGCCGTTATAATAACCTTCTTCACTCGATAATATGTATTGTTAGCTTTAATTCTCACACCATTTTCAAACGGTTCAATTTCTTGAACTTGCGAATATTTATGCACAGTTGCTCCGAGCTTTTCAGCAGATTGCACTGCCGCCAAAACGGAAAGTTCCGGTCGCAGAAACCCAGCTTGCTTATCTAAAACCATGATTTCTCCCGGTAATAAACGATGCTGGGGAAAGCGTTCCTTCGCTGCCTCTTCATCGAGAACTTCATGAACAAGATGATGCGTGTGAATACTATTCATCACCCCTTTTATGAATTCACTTTCAGGATCACCGATCATAAGCCCGCCATTGATAGTAAGTAAATCATATCCAGATTCCTTTTCAAGCTCTCTCCATTGATTATATGCTTCTTGAAGTAATGGCACATATTCAGCACCTTCAAAATAGGCAGTTCGAAAAAGACGTGTTTCTCCTCCAGCAGCGGACTGATCATGCCCAATCCCAAACTGCTCAAAACCTAAAACGGAAACCCCTCTTCGAGCAAGCTGCCACATCGCCATACTCCCCATTGTCCCAAGACCAATTACTGCTACTTCTGCATCCATAAAAAAATCGTCCCCTTACTCATTAAACTACTCCTGCAATTTTTAGATAAGAGTATATTAATTATTTTACTACAAAGTTTAATTATGAGATGTCAAGATTAGGATTCAATTGTACTTTTAACTATCTTTCCTATTTACCTTACCTCCTTCTAATTGAAGAAGATACTGCTTCATTTCCGTGCCTCCCCGGTAACCTGTTATTGCTCCATTTTTTCCAATCACACGATGACATGGTACCGTAATAAGTGCTGGGTTGGAGCCTATAGCCGATCCAACCGCACGGACTGCTTTAGGCCTTTGAATAAGTTCAGCAATATCTGAATAGGAGTATGTTTTTCCATAAGGTATTTGCTGTAACGCTTCCCAAACTTCTTCTTGAAATGGTGTTCCTTTTATATCAATTGGCAAAGAGAATAACTGCCGATTTCCCTCAAAGTATTCACTTAGTTCGGTGATATATGGTTTCAAAGCCTCCTCGTTTTCCACAAGGGTCGCTTTTGGAAAATGTTTTTGTATCCATGCCCCAAGCCCCTCATACGATTGTCCAGGTGAACCAATATAGCAAAGCCCCTTTTCTGTCTTGGCTATATATAAATGCCATCGGTCGTATTCTAGAATGGACCATTCAATTATTTGTTCATGCTTATCTTTCATTTGTTTCCCCGCTCCTTTATCAAGTTTTTCTCATATGTTTTTCGATAACCTGCCGGTGTGACTCCTAACTTGTTCTTAAACAAAGTAATAAAATACGGTGTACTTGAAAATCCGATTACCATTCCGATATCTGCCACCGATTGCTTGGTAGTCTCTAATTTTTCGATTGCTTTTGTTAATCGAACCTGCTGCGTATATTCATTTGGTGATATGCCCTTCACTTGTTTAAATAGTCGTTGTAAATGATAAGGGCTACCATGGAAAATATCTGCTAAAACGTCTAAAGTGAGTCGTTCAGAATAATAGTGGTCGATCCATTCAGTGATTTGCTTAATCCACTCATCAGCAGGCAAGGTTAAGTTGTCTGGTTTACATCGCTTGCACGGCCTGAATTTCCCCTCTAATGCCATGTATGCATTTTGAAAGATGCGCACATTATCTCTATTTGGTTCCCTCGATTTACAAGATGGTCTGCAAAAAATTCCCGTCGTTTGTACCGCATAAAAAAACGTGTCATCATACGCTGGATCACATTCAATGATGGCTTTCCAATATTCAGCAGGAATATTTGATTTTTTCACTTTCACCGTGTTCACCTCTTACATAATTATATACGATAATCGTGATATACAAACATTTGCACAATATAAAAGCAAGATAAAGTAATCTTGGAAATAGCGTTAAACATCCTGGGGAAAATGCTGATTCCACACATTTTTGACGCCTTTTTATTTTGCTACTATACCTTTTTCCAAAAATTTAAAAGCCATTTTTGAATATAAAAGCAAGTTATATGAGTGTTTTGGTCATTATAAAGTCCACTTGTTCTTCATCACCCATATAAAAAGAGTGGGCTCCAGTTTGAACAAACCCCTTTTTCTTATAAAAAACAATAGCATTTTCATTTTTTTCCCATACGCCTAGCCAGATTTTATTTTTCTTACATTCCATCGCAATTTCCATCGCTTTATTTAGGAGGCACTTACCAAGCCCATGTTTTTGAAACTTATTCCTAATATAAATTCTCTCAATTTCAAGTAATTCATCGCCCATTTCTTCAGACTGAGCATTATTAGTGTTAACCTTCAAATATCCAGCGACTTCATTATTAAAATAAACAAAAAAGAATTGCGAAGAAGGATTGGATAATTCTTTTTTTAATTGTATTAAGTTAAATGCCCTTTCCAAATAGGCATTCATATTTTCGGGTGAATTTTGATGCTTAAATGTCTCATTAAATGTTTCATGACTAATTTCTTGAAGTTCAAGTGAATCTTCAAGGGCACACTTTTTTATACTTATAACCATTTGAATATATCGCTCCTTTATATAATCAATAATTTCTCTTGTTTCCTTTTTTTACAAATCCCCAGTCTTTTTCTACATTTTTTCTTATTCTTTGAAGAAGATCGAAAGCGGTTTCTGCTTCTTTCTCGGAAAATCCTTCTAATGCCATAGTATTGGAATAATCATTTTCACTTTTTATGAAAGGATAAACATTCTCCCCCTTCTCTGTCGGAAAGAGTTTTTTATTTTTTTTGTTATGTGCATCTTCCTTCTTTTCAATAAAGCCATTAATTTCAAGTTTTTTTATAGCACGAGCTGCTGTTGTTCGATCTACCTTTATCATCTCAGCTAACTTTTCTTGAATGATCCCTGGATTTTCACATATTCGTACAAGGTACAAATACTGCCCTTTTGTAAGGTCATATTCTTTAAATTCTATATTACTTATAGAGTCTAATGCCCTTGCTATCATTCCAATTTCACGAAGAATTCCCTTCATAACTTAACTCCTTAGAATATATTTTTGTTGCAAATGCAATAAAAACAACATATATTAAGTTTATCCTTGTTTTGTTGCATTTACAACAAAAATAATGATAAAGAGGTCGAGTAAAGTGAAATATGTTTTTTATTTATTAGGAATTTTAATATTAACCCTTGGTATTTCTTTCACTATACAATCAGACCTCTAGGCTTCTTATACTGCTATGAATTGTTTGAGTTTACTGTATAATAATAGAATTAGTAGTTCTTACCTTCTAAATAAGGTATCTATCTATGTTTGATTTTAATATTTAAATAGTTGGGGGTTATTTCATTGTCTGCTGCATACTTGTTCATGTTCGCTTCTATTCTTGCTGTTATTTCCATTTTAATAGTTTTTAAAATTTTCATGGATAAAATTAAACGAAATCCTGAGAGTCGTAATACGCATCAAACAAATTTTTTCATCGGAGTAGCAATTGCTGAAACAATTCCAATTATACTCATTGTCTTTGGATTTATAATGAGCGAGCCTGTCGCCATAATCAATGAATTATTTGTACCAGCAATCGTCATTATTTTAGCATTGGCATTCGCTCCCTTTTACATATTCTTACAAACTAAAGTGGATGTGACAAAGGAAAATAAAAATATCGTAACTACATTCGCTTTTATTGGGAGTGCATTATGTCTTTCCATTCCTCTCATATCAATTATCGGTCTTACTTTGTTAATGCCTAGATAAGTAGGGGGGATCTTATCACCTTATATTTCAAAATAGTAGATAGTCGTGTTTTTCATAAAAGGAGTAATGGAAATGAAGACTTGGCAATATGCAACCATCGTCTTTTTGGGAGGATGCTGTTTCGGGATTTTATCAACATTTGTAAAACTAGCTTACTCCGCAGGTTTTTCTATGGCGGAAGTAGCAGGAGGTCAATTTTTATTTGGAACAATCTTTATTTGGTTGATTGTTCTTATTACCAAAAAGAAGAAGTTTAATATTAGTATGCTGCAAGTATGTAAGCTGCTCATATCAGGATTTCCTATGGGTTTAACTGGAATTTTTTATTATAAGTCCTTACAAACCGTAGATGCATCACTTGCCATCATATTTTTATTTCAATTTATCTGGATCGGAACATTGATTGAATGGATTTTTTATAAAAATAAGCCTAATCAAAGCAAACTCATTTCAATTATTATTCTTCTTGTGGGTTCCGTTTTGGCTGCAGGTTTTATTGTAGATGGGATTAAAGAACTTTCTTTAATTGGTATGATTTGGGGAATGCTTTCAGCCTGTACATTTTCAATCTTTATTTTAGTGAGTGGTGCAGTTGGAAATAACGTTCCGCCCATTTTCAAAAGTGCACTTCTATCAACAGGCGCATTAAGTATTGTGATGATTCTATTTCCACCAATGTTTTTATTTAATATTCCTGTGCTTCTTGGATTAGCACCTTATGGTTTATTACTTGGCTTTTTTGGCGTCTTTCTGCCACCTTTACTTTTTTCAATCGGGATGCCATATGTAGGACCAGGACTTGGCACGATATTATCTGCTTCTGAACTCCCAGTTGCTGTGATTATGTCGGCTATTATTTTAGGTGAGAACGTCACTTTGATACAGTGGAGTGGAGTATCCCTCATTTTAGCGGGGATTGTTTTCGGTAATGCAACATTTCTTAAAAGGAAAAATGAGTCGCGACTTACGTAAGTTTAATTATTATGTGCATTAGTCATTACATATTCATATATACTTAAAATTTATAACGGACATGGAATTAGTTAATAGTTGGACAATAAAGCTATAAGAATTATAAAATAGAGGCTCTTCAAAAGTTTTTTGAACTTATGAAAAGCCTCTATTTTTCACTCCATTAAGTATATATTTGAAGTGGTATTACTTATCCCCTACATCATCTGTAGCCAATTGTACTAACTCAACCATCCTATCAACAAAGCTATTTAGAAGCTTTTCCCCTTTTGCCTTACTAGCAACAGTGGCATCTCCATATACTCCACTTTTACTTAGTTCTCCCAATGATAGTGTTGATCTTCCATATAAAGCTGGTTTATCTGGATATTCTGTTACTGCCTTAGACATATCTACTAGGTCAGGCTTTATAGCGAGCATAAGGGAAGTTTCCAATTCACATGCATGAATCATACCGTGCCAAGGTTGAGAATCACAGTGTTCTTTCATTACTTGATTGAGGTCAGGATAAAACAAATAAACCACATTCATATTTAATTCATCCATTAACTCTCTAGTTGCATATTTCATTGCTGCATTATTTGCATCATGTCCATTCACTAGGATGAGTGTCTTTACCCCATATCGACTAACACTATGAGCCACATCTTTGATCACTGCTTCAACATGGTGTTGTTGTAGTGAAACTGTACCGGGAATATCACGCCATACCCACGAATAACCAAACGGAAGAGCTGGTAATAAAAGCGCACCTGTTTTTTCACAAATTTTCTTTGCGATCCCTTCAGCTAAATATATATCGACACCTAAAGGAAGGTGATGACCATGCTGTTCAGTGGCACCTAAAGGTAAAATCGCAACTGGAAATTCCTCTATAGCGGCTTTAACTTGATCCCTAGTCAAGTTGATCATTTCTTTTACCTCTGCCATATAAATCAGCTCCCTAGCTTTTGCATAAGCTCTACATACTGTTTTGCTTTTTGTCCAATGGCCTTCAAGTCTTTTGTCGTAGCACCTCTTGGCACAAGATCGCTTCCAATAGCAAATGAAGAACACCCTGCATCATAATAATCGTTTAGATTTGTTAAATCAATGCCGCCTACTCCCATAATATGCACCTTTGGAAAAGGTCCTTGAAGACTTTTTACATAAGATACCCCAAGTGCATTTGCTGGAAATAGCTTCACCACATTTACTCCATCTTGAGAGGCTTGCATAATCTCTCCCGGAGTAAAAACACCTGGGAATACATCTACTTGCTTTGATTTTACATAGCGCACTAACTCTCTATCCCACCCTGGAGTGATAATATATTTTGCACCTGCTTCTAATACAAGATCAACCTGATGTGGATGAATAACGGTACCTGCTCCTAAAAAAACAGCATCTTGAAAGGTGGAACGGATATTTTGAATACAGCCAAGCGCTTTTTCTTCCTCACTAAGTGACACTTCAAGCATAGTAATTCCATTTTCAACTAAGGTTTCTGTAATTGCGATAGCATCTTCGGGATCTACCCCGCGAAGAATGGCACAGATTGCTCCATTTTTTAATGTCGTCATTTTATTCACCCTTCAAATTGCCCTAACCAACGGGCAGGATTTTCTACAAAGATTGTATGAATATCATCTCGGCTTACCCCTTCATCTAATAAACGTGGAATGAACTTTTTCAAGATGTATTCAAATCCAGGCCCTCCACCATAGGCTTGTAAATAAACTTGTCGTCCCATATCGGCAGAAATAAGTAGTTGTTTCACATATCCGTTTTCAATCATATTTTTAATGAGCTCCACTCTAACGCTGTCAGGATAATATTTTATTTTACTTACCCCGTCAAATTGAACATATGCCCCTCTTTTGGCAAGTTGTAAATGATAATATGGATCCGCATTTCGATCACTATGGCCCACTGCCACTTTTGATAGATCGATTTGCTCTTCTTCCAAAATATCAAGCATTTCTTCACCCATTGTTCCTGCTTCCGTATGCAGCCAAACAGGTGCCCCTGTTTCCTTTTGGGCCCGGGAAACAGCTCTAGTAACTTTTTCCTCCAGAGGATGTATTAATTGATCCCAGGATCCAGCTTTTAAAAACCCAGCTTTTGCATCTGTTCCGTCCATGCCAATTGTTACGTCTCTTACTAATTTTTCTTGAATTTCTTCCATTGTTAAGGCCTCTACCCATGCCGGGAAATAAATATGCTTATTAAAACCTGTAGTTGCAACAACATTCACACCGGTTTCGGCTGCCATCCGTTTTAGTTTGGATGCATCTCTTCCATAATCTAAGGTAGAAGCTTCTACTAATGTATTTCCCCCAGCCCTTTTAAATCTCAAAAGTTCACTAGTAGAGGCTTCGTAGTTTGAAAGCTCTAAATCACGATCTTTTTGACCTGAAGGTGGGCAAGTCCATAAATGTTCATGACTGTAAGTAAACCCAAGATCTTTTGCATCTATATCGCCTAAAACTGTTCTCACTTTTCCCATCAATAATTCCTCCTATATGTTATAATCTTGGCCTTATAACCCTATCCCGAATAACATTCCTATTAATCTTATTAATACAACCACGATAATCGCATCTGGTGACGCAAACCAAAGCCCTTCAACACCATAAGCGGTCATATCAACTAACGGATATGCAAGTGCTACGAGTAATGACCACGAAATCCCTAAGAAGAGTCCCGCAATGATTGCCCCACGTCTTCCACCAGTCGCATTACCGAAAACTCCAGCAGCACCACCCATGAAAAATAATCCGATAACCGAAGGTAAAACAACTACTGGTAATATACCTGATATCACTGTAACCAAAAGTCCTCCTACTAACGCTGAAAGGAAGCCGATTGTTACAGCAATTGGAGCAAAAGAGAAGAAAATCGGAACGTCTAGTGCAGGTTTTGCGCCTGGAACTATTTTCTCTCCTACCCCTTTAAATGCAGGAACAATCTCACCGAGAAACATGCGCACACCTTGTAGAAGTATTAGAATACCTGCAACAAATGTTAGGGCATTCATTAAGGCAAACTGAAATAAGTTTGTTCCTCCTGATATTTCATTCATTGTTGCGGAATCGACAAACATGGCAGTAAATAAATAGATTACAATCATAATGATTCCCATTAGAATACTCATATCTTTTAAGAAATCAAGTGATTTTGGTACTTTGACATCTTCCGTAGAATGCTTTTTATTTCCTAGCTTACCGCCAATCCATCCTGACATGCTAATCCATGAACTTCCCCAGAAGCCAAATGCAATATTATCATTGCCCGTAATTTTACGAACAAATGGTTGAGAAATAGCAGGGAAAAGGACCATTGAAATCCCTTGAATAACGGAACCTAGAACAATGGTAGTTGTACTAGATAAGCCCATTTGGTTAAAGACGATAGCCATTGTACCTGCGAACGAGAACATCATATGGCCTGTGAGAAAGATATATTTCCATTTCGTTACTCTTGCAATCAATAAGTTTATTAAAAACGCAAACACTAAGATTAAAGCCGTTTCTTTTCCTAATACAGTTTGTACAGCAGCAACCAATGCATTATCCTCGGCTACTATGCCCGTCAAACCAAATGCTTCAGTGAACATGGTACTAAACGGTAGCAGCGCTGATACAATAATATTAGATCCTTGTTGCAAAATGATAAAACCGAAAATGGTTTTTAGCGTTCCTTTAATAATGTCAGAAGTTGATTTTCTGAGGGCAACTAATCCAACTAAGGCGATTAACCCTAATATGATAGCTGGATTACTTAAAATCGATACAATGGTATCTAACATATTTCATTACCCCTTTTTGGCTAGTTTTTGAATGACTGGCATGACCTTACTTTCAATTTCTTCTTTATCTAATAAATTATTAATAGAGATTACTTCCACAGGTTCATCTATCAACTCTGCAGATATTTCACTGGATGCCACCATGAAATCGCATGGCTTTCCTTTCGCCGATCCTAAATCAACTGCTTCTCCATCTAATTCATAACCATGACCCTTGGCAATAGACTGAATATCCATAAGTAGCATTAAACTAGTTCCAAATCCCATTCCGCAAACGGTTACAATTTTCATATAAAACATCCTCCTCATAATTTAAATAATAGATATAATTTCCTGCTTTGAAATTGCCTTATTCATGATGATGTCAAGCTTTTCCTCATCTCTTAGTACATTCGCAAGTGCCTGAAGCATTTCGATATGGCTCGTATTATCTGTACCACATAGCGCACAAACTAGTGTAATTGGATCATTTGTCGGGTGACCAAAAACAACAGGCTCACTTAATCTAATCATTGAAACCCCTTTGCCTTTGGCACCCAATTCAGGTCTAGCATGTGGAAATGCAATATTTGGTGCGATAACAATATATGGACCTATATCTTGAAATCCCTTGACCATTGCATCTACATATCTTTCTTCCGCTAGTCCTTCATTTACTAATAGTTGTCCTGCTTTTCTTATCGCATCCTCAGCGTCTGAGGCTTTGACATCTAATTCAATTAAACCTTCAGATAGGGTTAGCATTGTCTTTCATTCCTTTCATTAAAACGTTTTTGTTTTATTCCTTCCATCCAAGTCAATGGAGTATTGATAACGGTCCCCTCTATTCGACATCTCGACTAGCTCAAATGGAGTGCCATCTTCCAAAAAAGATAGTCTAGTTAAATGGAGCAAAGCAGACTGAGGTGGTATCCTTAGCTCAATGGCTTCAAAATCAGTCGCAATTCTAGCTTGAATTCGTTCGTGTGCTTTGTTAAGACGGATATCGTACTCTTCCTCCAGAGTTTCATACAATGATTCTCCCTGAAGTCCATTTTCAAGTAGATTTGGAACAAATTTAGCACGCATATAATTGATCATAATGGCAATAGGTTCCCCATTAGCAAAGCGTATCCTTTTTAGGCAAAGTACTTTTTCATTAGAAGTAAGTTGTAATTCTTTTTTTAGTTTAGGTGTAGGATCAATCTCCATGAACACCAAGTTTTCAGTATGAGTTTTTTTCCCTTTATGTCGCATTTCTTCGGTCCAACTAGTAATTGTCCCAGCAGTCTGTACTATACTTTTTGACTCTACAAATGTACCCCGCCCTTGAATCTTCTTAACTATTCCATCTGCTACCAATTCGTCAATTGTCCTTCGAACCGTAATCCGACTCACACCATACATCTTTTCGATCTCAGGCTCAATTGGTAGAACATCCCCTTCTAATAGATTTTCTTCTATATATTTCATTAGGGAAATTTTCAATTGTTTATACAAAGGTAACTTCGATTTGTTACTTAACGTTTGTTTTTGCAACATCCCCCGCCCTTTCATTATGATGTATTTGTAAATAATATCTTAATTACATGATAACATTATAATGTATTATGTCAATAATTTTATTTACATCGCTTTCATTATGATGTTTTTGGATAAAGATTATAATGATAGTTGATTATCGGTGGGAATAAACAACTCAAAAAGGACCACTGATCAAGTAGTCCCCTGAAAAAGATAACCTATTAGTACTCTAAATGCTTCTTGTCCATCACTCGTTTACGAATTTATAATAACGATTACCCAATGATATATGAAACATTCTTTACTTTTTTTGATACTAAAAATACTTAATAGTAATTCTTTCATGAATTACATTCATACTGTTGGTAAGTCCAATCAAATTTATATACATTCATTTGCTTTTGACCATAAAGTGAAACTTCAATCAGTGGGGTTTTTCTATCATCCCTCACTGATTGTTAAGGAACTTAGCTAAGGTCCCCGCGTCCTGCGGCAACGCCTGAGTGACCAACATCCAGTAGGCCTAAACCAATCGGGCCTTTACGGGCAGTTGATCCCCATTTACTCTTCATTGTTTTTACTCAAATCCTTGAAGTGAGGGTTTTACTGCCCGTTAATCTGCGATAAATATTAATCAGCTCTATTATTAATTTCAATAGACGGGCAGGCACAAAGCATTGGGAAAATCCTAAACTTAATAAAGTTGATACGTATTTCTTCAAGATAAAACCCTCATTACCTACTAGCTAGTAATTTTATTTAAGCAGTCAAAAAAACAGATGATAGACGTAAATCCATCACCAGACTATATAAAAATGTAATAAATTTATCACACGAATGCTAATAGATCTTTTATACCTTTGTAAATAAGATCAAATAGTTCCTCAATATTTCGTTCTTCCACACAGGAGAAGGCAATTCTTAAATCGGTAGAATTAATAGCGATTGTACCTACTCCATATTGATTTAGTAAATGCACCCTTAATTCTTCCGCGTCGACAGTTTTTAGCTGCAAACACATAAAATAACCGGAATTGAAAGGGTAACAAGACCAGTAGTTATTATACTTTTCTTGGTTTAGTACCTGTATTACCTTCTTCGCTCTTCGCTCCATAATCTTGTATTTTTGCTGTTTTTCCAGATCAAATTCTTTTGATTGGAGTGACTTCAAAATGACGGTTTGAGACAAATGCGAACCGCTAGAAACTGTTCCACGTATCAATCCCTTTGTTTTCTGTTCTAAAGCTTCCAAGATAACAGGACTTTCGGACGCAAATGTGATAAAACCTACTCTTAGTCCCCAAACATAGTTTTCTTTTGTCGCACCATCTATTTTGATGGGCAGGATCCGCGGATGTAAACCTGATAAATAACCGAATAAAGATTCTTTTACAGAGTCTTCATAGAACAAGCCGAAGTATGCATCATCCAGAATCACCACAATATTCAATTCTTCTTGAGCTGCCTCGTATAGAGCAGTAATAATGCCTTCCACTTCTTTAGAATACGGAGAATAGCCAGTGGGATTATTCGGGAAATTCAATAAAACTACTGCTTTCCCTGCTGTTTTTTGTTTGAATAGAGTATCTTTAAAAGCGGAAACATCAAACTCCCCATTATCATTAAAAAGAGGGTAAGTTATTAAGTTAGCACCTCTTCGAATATGAAATATCGATTGGTAGTTTCCCCAATATTTATCAGGCACTAAAACCGAATCACCAATATCTGTAAACAGATCCGCAGCGATACTCAAACCATGAGTAAGTGCATTGGTGACAATAGGCAATCCAAAGACTTCATTTCGTAGATTAGGATTGTCTTTTATTATTTTTTCTTTCCATGCCGTCCTTAACTCTTGTTTGCCTGCAGGTGGTGCATATGGATAAATATCTTTGGGATCATATCCCATAAAATGCTCTTGAATATGTTGAAAGTACATAGGCTCATTTTCTTCTGTAGCAATACCGATAGTGGCATTAAAGCGGTTTGCCTTCTCGATGGCTTCTGAACTTTGACTCAGTATGCCTTTTGGATAATATAGTTTCTTTCCTAACGGCGATAACATTTCGTAAATATATAAATTTTCATTTTTTATAGCTTCTTTCAGTTGAGCTGCAAGATCGTTCAAGTTCAACTTACATTCCTCCACTACTTATTTTCATTCATCAACTTTTTTTGACTTTCGGATGTGTATGCTCAATGGCTTTTTCATTCATGATGACAGACGCCGCCTGAACGACTGTAACGAGCACGTTTTTAGAAGCATTGGTCATTGATATACCTCGATATTCATTGTTTACCTTTGCAGTAAAGGTGTGTTTTCTTCATGATCGCTTATTTCTTGCTCTTTGCGATACCACGCTCTAAAAATCATAGCTAATATGATGCCATATACAGTTTCTTGGACAGCCTTCATAATAATTCCGCCAAGCTGTTGGTCATATAGGAGTCCTAATGGATTAAACATCTCTAGTATCTCTGGTCCAACTGAACCCAATCCAGCCATTGAAGATGGTGTCGCACATAAAGAAAGTGCATTTATCCAGGTTTCAGGATCAGAGTATGTTGCATATAAAGGTGTGTCCGCAAAGATAATAAGTGCACAAGGGGGTAGCATTAACATACCGTTGGCAAAAATATAGCCTACCTTTTGTAGACCCGACATGGTATTGTACTCTTCCAAACTATTAAGCAAAGGCCAATACATTAAAATCGCGAGCAAGAATAATAATGTGTGAATTAAAGCGTGGTAAAAGTTACTTGTCTTTGAAAAATCAAGAATAAGCGGTATATGATAAAGCGAAAACATTGCATTGAATAGAAGTAATGCAATTACCGGTTTTGTAAAGAACCGAACCAAAGCTTTTATGATTCTATTATTTAATACCACTCTCCAAAGCCAATTTGGTATCCCCTTAATAAATAAAATGGGTAGGATTAAAAGCAAAAATGCCATCTGAAGCATATGCATCGTTAACATCATGTGACTCATCAAATCAATTGGCGATCCCTTTATGATATATAAGAGGACAATAAATAAAATAAATGAAATTGCCTGTTTTTTCGCAAGAGGCGTACTCTCTTTAAAGTATTTTCTATATCTTACAGTAATGAAATAATAAGCTAATATTATTAAAAGCATATATAATGCGAAAAATGGGCTCCATAGTGAAACAAAGTCAAATAAATAGAAAATAATCATATTATCACCATGCAACTTCATTAAGTATCGAGTTCATTGCTTTTATTAATACTCTATTCTCCTCTAATGTACCTAGTGAAATTCGAATGTATTCCGGAAGTCCCCAAATAGCTCCGTAACGGACGATAATTCCTCTTAGGAGCAATTGATTATAAAAAGATTCGGCCTCTGGACCAATTTTCACAAGAATAAAATTACTCATACTTTCTATATATCGTAGATTCATATTTGAAAAAGCTTTATATAGTTGATTTCTGCCTTGAGAATTCAACTTCTTAGATTTATTTACATGCTCGTCATCCATCACCGCTGCAACCGCTGCAGCTTGAGCAAGAGAATTGACGTTAAAAGGTTCTTTCACCTTTAATATACTTTGAATAATATCTTCTCGGGCTGCCCCAAACCCTACTCTAACCCCTGCAAGTCCATATATTTTCGAAAAAGTTTGCAGCACGATAACTGGGTAATTTAATGTAATATATTCTATACCATTCGTATAGTCTTCAGCAGTAGCATAGTGCCAATATGCTGCATCAAACACAACTAGAACGTTTTTAGGCAAGCTCTTTAAAAGGTGTTCGAGCGACTTTTTCGGAAGATAAGTACCTGTTGGGTTGTTTGGTGAACAAATATAGACAATTTTGGTCCGATTTGTAATTACCGACAATATAGGTTCAACCTCATACTCAAAAAGTTCTCCAAGTGCAACGTGAACAACTTTCCCCCCCATTAAATGCGCTCCAAATTCGTATTCGCTGAAAGCAGGAAATGGCACGACTATTTCATCACCTGCTTCTAAAAATGTTTCCGAGATAAGCGTAATCAGTTCATCTGCACCATTTGTTATGATTAATTGCTCTTGCCTAAGATTCAAGTTCAATGCTATCATTTCTTTTAAGCGGACAGCGTCAGCATCTGGATAACGATTTATTTGCGTAACATTGCGTGTAATTGCTTCAACCGCTTTGATTGACGGACCTAAGGCATTCTCATTTGATGCCATTTTAATAACGCCTTCCAGGCCCAGTTCAAGTTGTAATTCCCATATCGGCTTTCCGGGAGAATATGGTTGTATTTTATCAAGTGTTTTACGTGTGCGGATGACGGTGTTAGTAAACATTTTGTAACGCCCTTTCTAATAACCAACCTAAATTTGGTATTAACTATTATTAAGTTTTCATTTATGCAAAAGCTTTTTTACACTTCTCTTCTCTTATCTTATAGAAAAGCAAAGAATAGTGACCATCCAAATGTGTATGAATTTGACCATCCACTCTCAGCCTCTTATTTAAAAGAGGTAATAGAGAGGAATTAACCACTATGAATAATCAATATGATAAAAAGAAGGCCCTCCGTTCTATCTATACGTGGATTAGCCATGTACAGTTAGAAAGAGGCCTTCTATTTTAGACTATTGTTGCTTGCATGCTTTTAGTGCTTCTGCGAATCTTAAAATCCCCTCGCGAATGAGTTGCGTTTCTTCTCTTCCATAAGTAAACCGAACATAACCCTTTCCAGACCCGTAAATACTACCCGGAATGAACGAAACACCCCTTTTCATCGATTCCTCGAGAAGCTGTTTTTCATTAAATGCGGTTTTAAGTCGGCACCATATATGAATACCGCCTTCTGGTGGATTAAATTCAATTTCTCCATCTAAATATTCATCTAGACTGGCGATAATTTCATCTCGACGTTCTTTTAGTTCCCGCCTTAACATGGAAATATGTGTATCAAAATAAGAAGACTTTAAAAACTCATTGGCTGCCCATTGTGGAAAAATGCTATGGCCGAAATCCACTTGTTGCTTAGCGTCTGCCAGACGATCTATTACTTTAGATGGACCTATTACCCAACCAATCCGAAGTCCTGAAGCTACAATTTTCGATAAAGAACTTATATAAAGGACATTCCCATTTTCGTCCATCGACTTTAGTGTAGTACCTTTTTCCCCGTTAAAAGATGTGAGTGAGTACGGATCATCTTCTACAATAGGAATACCGAGTTCATACGATATATCCAATATCTTTTTTTTGCGTGCATGATGCAAACTTGCGCCTGTCGGATTTTGATAAGATGGATTCAAAAAGATCATTCTGATTCTATGTTTTTTATAAAGTTCAACCACATCGTCAGGATTGATGCCATGCTGATCAACCCCTAAATAATGTATTTTTACACCCGCCGATTGAAAAAGTGGTAATGAATAAAAATAGGAAGGATCTTCTATCGCAATCGAATCACCCGGCTTCAATAAACATTGCACAATTAGATGAAGTGCTTGCTGAGCGCCAGACGTAATTAAAATCGATGAAGATGGAATCTTTATATTTCTGTACTCTCTTACATGTGCAGAGATTGTTTCTCGAAGTGATGCATTTCCCTTTGGGTGATCATACCCAAGAGGCTCCATAAATGGGTGCTCTGTAAATATCATACGGAATTGTTCACTTGGCCATAAACTGGACGATAATTCACCGCTAGATAAATTAACAATATTATTTTTTCTAATCTCGGTACGAATGCGTTGTACGAATGGCAAATTAGGCAAAAAAGAGCCGTCTTCCATATAACGCCCCCAGTTTGGAATACGCTTGTGGGAAACTCCCCAAATGTCCGTGCTGATGCGTGTCCCACTTCCTATTTTGCGCTCAACAATACCGAGTGACTGAAGTTCATCGTAAGCCGCAACCACTGTGCTACGGTTGACACCTAGTTCTTTCGCAAGCACGCGCTCCGACGGCAACATACTCTCCAGTACAAACATTCCTGTTGATATTCCCTGTTCGATAAAATCGGCAATTTGCTTATATATAGGTTTCTTAGATGTTCGATCCAGCTTCCAATCCATCCTCTTTTTCCTCCTATATCTTTATAAAAATAAATGAGACCCGATATACTATTACTCTTACTCATCCTCTTTTTCATTGTGAATGGAAGTGGATGGCGAAAGAAACCAGCAATTGGATGGTCTAATTATCCGCAAATATATTATGATGAAAAGGTAGAAATGCTTTCCATCATCAATGATTGAAATTCACAGTTCCGCTTTATATTAATATACAGTGTTTTTCAAAAAAACAAAAATCTATAAATAGATGAGCTTTAAAATCTGCTTATCTTGCAATTTAGGAGTGAACGAAAATGACCACATTTATGATTATCGCAGCGGTTTTGGTAAGTATCATAGCACTTGTTGGAACATTATTAGTTGGGAAAGATATTAGTTCACAACAAAAAAGTTATGAAGAAAAAGAGGATACGCTTGAAAGTGAACTAGCAAGATCACATGAATATGAAACTAGTTCAATACGTGTAAACATAAAATCATTAACGTGGATTTATATTGGTTTGGCTCTAATCGTATTTGTAGTCTGTCTTGGAATTTTCTTTTATTAAAACATTGAAAATAAATGTTTTGGGTGTGGAGAGACACTTTTAGTTTCTCCATACTTTTTCACCTGTGATTTTGAAGTAAAAGCAAAAATCTAAAGAAAAGGTACTTCTGTTCATGTCCCCATAAAAATTTCAATTTTTATAGTTCCTATGATTGCTTGAAAAAGCAAGGAGATGCAACTAATGCCTCTTATATTATCTGTATGTTATTTATCTTCTTCACTAAAACTACCTGTGCCATGCGCATCGTAATCTGATTTGCACCTTTAAATTTCCCAATTAATTAGTATGTATATACTGAACGAGGGACTCGGACTTCCTGCCCTTCAAGCACCTAAATCGCGAGTAATATTCCTTATGTAATTCGCCAACGCTTCTTTCCGTTACTAGGCCCACTTCATTCCTTTTTTCCAAACTCTAATGTTTCAGTATCAGTATAATATGTCATACTCCTGGCATAATCTGATACATGTAAATTCGGAATCGCCCTACTAAAAGTACTGATTTTCGTTCATATATCATAAGTATATCGATCATACTAATAAAATTTATTATTGGTACGATCGATATTTCTAGCAAATGATTATTTATGCAACATTAGTAATAAAGCATAAACAATCATTTTATACCTAGTCGCATGCGATAGCTGAAAAGTATTTCCTGAGATTCACCACCGAAAGCTTGCTCTACCTTTTCTTGGAATTCAGTAACCTCTGAAAGCAACTCGTCAGCACCTAACTTTAGAGCGGTTTGAAGGGCACCTTGGCTTAATGCGATATTCGAATATCGGGTTGCAGCACAGAATTCCCAATGATGAAAGACGATCTCTTTAGAAAATGGAAATAGACCTGAATTGCATATTTGTTGAAGATGTTCATCCTTGTTCCATTTGTATGCCTGTTTCTCTTCAGGTGCCAATTGCCTTACACGTGTATCAGCAAGTGCAATGAGACGCTTATAACTTTCTTCAATTTCCTTATTAAAAGTTGGCGGCCAGTCACAATCATAAGCAGCAAACACCCCACCAGGGCGAAGTATGCGCGCAAATTCTTTAAGCGTTGACTGCGGGTTCATCCAATGGAAAGATTGAGAACATGTGACAATATCCACGCTTTCAGATTCCATGCCAAGTTGATGTGATAAACCTTTTACAAATTGAAGGTTAGCCGGCTTTTGCTGTGCAAGCCAATTAGCGAGAGCGACTTGACGCATATCATTGTTCGGTTCAATTCCAATGATTTCATCCGCATGATTTAACCATATAAATGAAGAAAGACCTGTTCCGCATCCGACATCGACAACTTTTTGCGGTTTATGAGATAAATACCTGGTCAGAATTTTGACAACCTCTATCGGTGTGCTTGGCCGATTTTGGTCATACAGCATACTAAATCCAGCAAAGCGCTCCACATTATTTGTACGGATATTCTTCGTCATGACAAGTTCACTCCTATTCTATTTTCCAGTTCTATTTTTCACTTTTATGGATTATTATACCATAAGTGGTTCTGAGATCGATTGCATTGTCTTTATTTGTATTAAAGTCTTATAGATCATTCGCAAAAAAATTACTGACCATTCCAGCGTATTCTTAAGGCTTCTTCCCTTATTTAATATCCGAGTGAACTCATTTCAGCAAAGCTGAAGCATCGGGGAATCTGTAGGGGATTCTAGCCACCTGATTGGTAAATCCCACCTACGTTTCGCTTAGAGGTGGAGTGATAAACCATAAAGAAGATCAAGCTAAAACAAAGCATACCAATAAGATTAATGACTTTCCAATCGGTTCGCTTAATGCCTAAAAACATCTTTGCTAATTTTTATAATTTATAGGTTTCGACAAAAAACAAATGATTAAAATAGTTAGATTCCAAATCATGGATGAGTTTGCTAGATTAGCGATACTTATTAGTAGAGCTTGTATTTTATATAGAAGGAGGCAAATAACTATGAACCTACACGAAGCGATTAAAACACGAAGAAGTATTTCACTTGTAACGGATGAAGAAGTGTCAACAGATCTCATTGAAAAGATTATCGAAGCAGGCACATACGCTCCAAATCACTTTCGAACGGAACCCTGGAGATTTTACGTACTTCGAGGAGATGGTAGAGTTAAATTAGGAAAAGTCTTCGCGGAAATCACACGCTCTCAGCAGGAAGATGTATATTCTGATAGTAGTAAAGCAAAAGTGGTAAGAAGCGCAAAAAATCCTTTACGCGCACCCGTTATTATTGCAGTTGGTGTAGAACCAAGTGAAAGAAATAATGTCATTCTTAAAGAAGAATACGCCGCTGTAAATAGTGGCGTGCAAAACATGCTGTTAACCATCCATGCGCTCGGACTTGGCGCAATTTGGCGGACAGGCGCAATTTGTTATCATCCAAAAGTAGGCGAATTCTTTCATTTATCCGAAAAAGGAGAAATCATTGGTTTTATTTATCTAGGTTATTCGGCCATCGAGCCTAAATCCCTTACTAAAACTCATTATAAGGAATTAACTACTTGGATTGATTGACAGAAATTGCAAGTATATAAAAAACAAAGATCCCATCATTTCAACCTTGATAGAATCTTTGTTTTTTTCTTATAAATATAATATATGGCGTGTTATTACATCACGCCTTTGGAGTTTTCTTCTTGATTGATAGCAATACCCACACCAGGAAGTTCTCCCGCTTTTTTTCTGAAATAAAAGATGAGTGCCATAGAGGTTACTAGTATGAATCCGCACATTACAAGTGTCCATAAAGTAATCGATATAGAATAACGGTCTATCAATTCACCAGCGAACTTAGGTAATAATGCACCACCTAATCCTCCCATAGCAACAAGCAAGCTTGTTGTCCATTCTTCTAATCCTAATGACGTTTCATTCACAAGCAGTAGGCCAATAGAGAATATTCCTCCCATTAACAATCCTGTTAAAAAGATAGAGATAAAGCTAAAGATAGCAGAAGATGAATTCGCAAATAGCAGTAAGCTAAAGAATTGTCCAATACAGCAAATAATGAATAGTTTACTATATCCTATTTTATCAATAATGAATGCCATGCTGAGACGTCCAACTGTCATTGCCGCCCAAAATACTGTAATACTTAGTGCAAGGGAGGATGCAGCTAAATCTGTTGTTTTACCTAATATCGTTGGTAAATAATTTGGCAGCATCATTTCAGTTCCCACATACATAAAGAAAAAGAATGCGCCAGTTGCAACAATTGGGATCTGTTTACGAGAGTATCGCATTCTCCTGGGCTTCTTTCCATCCTGTGTAAGGACTTTTGGTTGTTTTTTTAAAATAGAATCTATCTCTCCAAATGGAAGGAATAACCACGTAAATGTTGCTACGGTAGTAATCACAGCAACAAATGTAAAGGAAGCATTCCATACTCCTGTCATAATAAGAAATGCAGATATAACCGGAATTACCAAGGCTCCTACTCCAAAAAACACTTCAACCAAGACAAGTATCGTTGCTTTTTTCTCTTTAAGATGACCTATGATAAGTGCAGCAACTACCGTTTCAGCAATCCCTATCCCAGCCCCTCCGATAGGAGCCGTGAATAATAGTACATTCCAATTAGGCAAAGCGCTAAACACAAATTGGGAGATGGCAAAACAAAGTAAGGCGATAAATATAGTTAACCTCCGACCAATTCCATTTACTATGATCGGAGCGACTAGAACTCCTAGTAAAAAACCTAAAAACTGATTCATGATCAGCTGTCCACCATCACCATAATTAATGCCGTAAGATTGAACCATTGGTTCTAAAACCGTGCCTATGATGATATGGCCAAATCCATTCAAGCAGTATATAAGACAAGCAATCCAAACAAATTTTTTCATTTCATTCTCCTATGTATATATAATCTTCCATTCTTTCAGCATTATTTGAATTTTGATACAAGTATTCACTATCTTACCAGTAATGATATACATCGTCTAGAGCTTAAAAACATTATCATGACCCATGTAATATTTCATTCATTTGCTTTTTTATCATTTCATTTCGTTCTCATATGCAAAAAAAAGACTGTAGACAATAAGTTTCACAACTACTTGTCTACAGACTTTTTTTAGATTTTATTTAACTTCTCGATGTAACGTAATTCGTTTTAATCTAGGCGAATATTTTTTCAGTTCTAACCTTTCTGGATTATTACGTTTATTCTTTGTTGTTATATAATTACGATCCCCTGTTTCCGTACATGCTAAAGTGATATTCACCCGCATCTTCATTTCAACTCCTCATTAATGTATATAATCTTCTTCAACTGTGGGAAATGTATCAGTGAATTTTGTCCAATCCTGTTTCATTTCTTCATCAGTTAACAGACAAGCATCAAGCGAATCAATCACTTCTAATTGATTCATGTGAAGGCCAATCATGACCAGCTCTGTCTTTCGATCACCATGTTCTTCATCCCAGTCTTTAAGCAGATCCGGTTCCTGATTTAGAATCTCATTTCTCTGAGATTCTGGAAAAGTAGCGAGCCAATTTCCTGCTGCTTGAACTACGACAGACGGACCGGCCTGTGACACGAGTCCAACCATATCATTTCTAGTAGCAACCCAGAAAAATCCTTTTCCACGCACAATATCTTCTGGCCATTCGTTGAGCCAGTTTGTCCATCTTTCAGTATGGAATGGTCGATTTCTTCTATAGACAAAAGATGAAATACCATACTCCTCCGTCTCAGGAAAATGTTCCTCATTTAATTCTTTTATCCAGCCTGCACCTTGACTAGCAGACTCAAAATCAAATAAATATGTATTCAACACTTTGTCTAATGAGATTTCACCATGTGAAGTAATATAAATATTGGCTCTAGGATTCAATTTTTTCAATACGGACATTAACTCCCGTATCGCCTTCTCATCAATAAGGTCCGTTTTATTAAGCAAAAGGACATCCGCAAATTCTATTTGGTCTATAAGTAGATCCACGACTTCTCTTGTATCAACTTCATTCATCCCTTGTTTACGGTCAATTAGGTTTTCTCCAGAGGAAAAGTCAGCCCAAAATCGGTTGCCATCCACGACTGTAACCATTGTATCCAGCCTGCAAATGTCAGCCAAATGAATTCCCAAAGATTCGTCCTCGATCGTAAATGTTTGGGCAACAGGAATCGGTTCTGATATACCAGTCGATTCAATCACGATATAATCAATATTTCCTGATTTTACCAACTTTTCTACTTCAACCATTAAATCCTCTCGAAGGGTACAACAGATGCAACCATTTTGTAGCTCTACCATTTTTTCTTCGGTACGGGAAAATCCTCCTTGTTTAATCAGCTCTGCATCAATGTTTATTTCACTCATATCATTTACAATCACAGCTACTTTTTTATCTTCTTTATTTGCCAATATATGATTTAAAAGCGTGGTCTTACCTGATCCTAAATATCCGCTTAATACTGTTACTGGTATCTTTTTTTTCATTAGTCTCCCACCTTTTTACTGAATCATATTTGATGTAGCTTTTCATTTAAAACAAAGTTTCCAATAACCTAATTTGACTCTCAACAAGGTAGTCTCACCAGCTTGATTTTTTTACTCCTGGAATATGGCCTTTATGCGCTAACTCTCTAAATGCAATCCTAGACATATTAAACTTCCTTATGAAACCACGCGGTCTTCCTGTCAATTCACATCGATTATGCATTCTTGTTGGAGATGAATCCCTTGGCAATTTTCTTAATGCTTCATAATCACCATTTTTTTTCAATTCTTTTCTCAAGGCGGCATATTTCTCTACCATTGCCTGTCGTTTTTTTTCCTTTACTATCTTTGATCTTTTTGCCAATCTATTCACCCCTTTCACCAAAATGATAATAATAATCATTACGATTTAACTAATAAAATTTTTTATTTTTTTGCTTAGCTATTTAATTTAGTGCTTTTTCTAACACTTTTAAATTCCGTTCCATGAGCGTTAAATAATCATCTTTATTTTTAATATCCTTTTCTGTTAATACTGCAAGATTATGAATGTGTAATGCTTCCACCTTTGTTTCCTTACGGACAACATCAGCAAGTTTTGAATGGCTGTTTTGTTCAAACAAAATGTATGGAACTTGTTCTTCCTTAATGACATCAATAATACTCTGTAATTTCTTTTGTGAAGGCTCGTTCGCGGAAGAAAGGCCAGAAATTGCAATTTGTTCAATACCATATCTAAGTTCCCAGTATCCATATGCCGCATGTGGGACAATAATTTTTTTGCGTTTAGCATTTTCTGCTATTTCCTTAAACTGTACATCTAATTTATCTAATTCTTTTGCTAAAGATTGATAGTTCTTTTCAAATGCCTGCTTCTGCTCTGGCATTTTTTCCGTCATAGAAACGAGTACATTGCTAGCCAGCTCTTTCATAAGCACTGGATCGATCCAAACATGAGGGTCTACATCTCCGTGGTCATGACCTTGATTATCATGCTCCTCATGAGTTGCTTCTGCATGATTGTCTGCTTCCTCTTCTCCATGGTTATGTTCCTCATGGGTTGCCTCTGCATGACTGTCTGCTTCCTCTTCCCCATGGTTATGGTCTTCATGAGCTACTTCTTCTGTTACAAGGAGATCTTCTCCAACAGGCGCCAGTGTAACATGCTCGTTCTTTAAAGTGGACTCTGCCTTTCCTACAAAACTTTCAAGCCCAAGACCAATGTATAAAAATAAATCTGAATCAGCTAAATTTATCATGTCTCTTTGCGATGGCTCATACGTATGTTCATCCGATCCTGGCGGATAAATTGTTTTAACGTCTACACTGTCGCCACCAATTTGTTTTGTAATAAATTGAAGTGGATAAACGGTTGTGTACACATTTAATTTTTCCCCTTGGCCTTCTTCCCCTTCCTTTTCCATTTGACTGTTTTGGCAACCAGCAACGAGCATAAGTAAAAAGACGGTAATTATTATATAAATCTTTTTCCCCATTTATTCTACCTCCCTATTTATAAATAAGAACCATTACGATTTATACCACAAAAATTAGCTTACTTTATTTTTTATAAAAAAGCAACCAGTAATGCTAATATTTTTTATTTTATTGGATTAACTATATTCGCAATCGTATAGTCAGTGCCATATAACTTAACGTGTATCAATAAAAAATGAATCCCTTCACCAATCTTTCGTTGAAAGGATTCATTTGCATTAAGTTATTGTTCCTTCGTTAAAATTGTTTTTGCGATATTTTTATCTAGGTCTTCAAAATCATGATATGCAATCCTCTCATATAACTCACATCGCGTTTGCATATCTTGTAAAGCACTTGCCTGCGTACCTTCCTGCCTAATTTGATCAAAGACTCGCTCATATGCTTTACCTGCTACCCTCAGGGAAGTTACAGGATAAATAACCATTTGATATCCCATATCTGCAAAGGCATCTGCTGTATAATAAGGCGTTTTGCCAAATTCGGTCATATTAGCAAGTAATGGCACTTTCACTCTCTTAGCGAACTGTCGGAACTCCTCTTCCGATTGCAGTGCCTCTGGGAATATGGCATCCGCGCCTGCTTCCATATATGCATGTACTCTATCGATTGCTGCTTCCATCCCTTCTACTGCCCGTGCATCAGTACGAGCGACTACAATGAGTGAAGGTGCAATCTGTTTAATTACCTTAACTTTCTGCATCATTTCTTCCATTGATACAAGCTTTTTCCCATTTAAGTGACCACATTTCTTTGGAAGTTCCTGATCTTCGATTTGAACGGCAGCTACACCGGCTTCTTGCATTTCCCTCGCCGTACGTGCCACATTCAGTACACCACCAAAACCTGTATCGATATCAACAAGTATTGGTAAATTTGTCGCACGAACGATATCCCTTGCTCGTTCCGCTACCTCATTTGAAGATACAATACCTAAATCAGGTAAACCACGGCTTGCTGTATAAGCTGCTCCTGATAAGTAGAGCACTTGAAAACCGGATTTTTTTGCGACAAGTCCCGCCATCGCATCATGGGTTCCAGGTATTTGCAAAATACCTGGTGCTTCTATTAATTTTCGAAAACGCTCTGCTAATTCCGCTTGTGTTGACTGTTCATTTACGATCCAAGCCACTTAAAATTCCTCCTTAAGTTATAAAGTGAAACTTCAATCAGTGGGGGTTTTCTATCATCCTCACTGATTGTTAAGGAACTCAGGCTAAGGTCGCCGCGTCCTGCGGCAACGCCTGAGTGACCAACATCCTTTTGGCCTGAACCAATCGGGCTTTTACGGGCAGTTGATCCCCCACTTACTCTTCATTGCTTAAACTTGAATCCTTGAAGTAGGGGGTTTTACTGCCCGTTAATCTGCGATAAATAAATCTATAAATTCATTTACTTTTAAGTTTGTTAATACATTTGGATTTAAGCAGACCTCTTGAATGGTATTTTGTTGCTTTTGTGAATAATGCGTACGAATATTATCAGTGAATTTCTTGATAATTTTCGGAAACGCTTCTTCTCTTCTAAAACGATGTCCTAAAGGATATTCACATTCCACAATATCTGAACCCGTTCCATCGTTATATAATATTTGTAGAGCATTAGCGATGGAGCGTTTATTCGGATCAAGGTAATCAACCGTATATTGTTTGTTTTCAACAACGACCATTTTATCCCGTAATTGATCGATTCTCACATCAGCCGCCACTTCATCTTCATAATGATCAGCTATAATATCACCATAAATTAAACCGATAGCTGTAATGTATTGAATACAGTGGTCACGATCTGCAGGATTGTTTAGGGGTCCCTCTTTGTCGATAATTCGAATAGCTGATTCATGTGTTTTAATGATAATTCCATCAATTTCATCGAGGCGATCCTTTACCTCATCATGTAATTTCACGGCACTTTCTGCAGCTGTTTGTGCATGGAATTCAGCTGGATAAGATACTTTGAATAATACATTTTCCATTACATATGAATCTAGTGGACGAGCAAGCTTTAATTCTTGCTTATTAAATAACACATCTTGGAATCCCCAGTTCGGTGCAGAGAGAGCCGTTGGATAGCCCATTTCTCCTTTCACAGCCATCATTGCCAAGTGGACAGCCCGACTTGTAGCGTCCCCAGCTGCCCATGATTTACGTGATCCCGTATTTGGAGTATGCCGATATGTACGTAAGCTTGCATTATCTAGCCATGCATTAGATAATGCGTTAATAATTTCTTCTTTTGTACCTCCTAGGGCTTTTGTGATAACTGCAGTTGTCGCTATCTTTACGAATAAAACATGGTCAAGTCCAACACGATTTAGGCTATTTTCTAATGCTAATACACCTTGAATCTCATGTGCTTTAATCATCATTTCCAGCACTTCTTTTATTGTTAATGCTTCTTTTCCCTCAGCAATATTCACACGACTTAAATAATCTGCTACTGCTAAAATACCACCCAAATTATCAGACGGATGTCCCCACTCAGCAGCTAACCATGTATCGTTATAGTCTAACCAGCGAATCATACAGCCGATATTAAATGCAGCTTTAACTGGATCAAGTACATAAGAAGTACCTGGAACGCGAGCCCCATTTGGAACAACTGTACCTGGAACGACTGGCCCTAATAATTTCCTACATTCCGGATATTGAAGCGCTAAAATACCACAGCCAACTGTATCAAGTAGAACATAACGTGCCGTTTCAAAAGCCTCATTACTATTAATCTCTTTGTCTAATACATAATCTGCTATTTCTTCTAATAACACATCTGTTTCGTTTATTCTGTTGGTTTTTAGCATACTTCTCTTCCCCCTTGTTTTTATTTTCATGTTGGAAGTTGTTTAGTTCGTCCGTATTGCGAGCCTTAATTACGTATGCTAGTTTGATAAAGAATTGCGATTATGGCGTTCGCCTGTATAATTTACGCGAGGCCGGAAAAGTCGATTATTTGCATGTTGCTCAATTACATGCGCGCATAAACCTACTGTTCTAGCACTAAAGAAAATCGGTGTATATATTTCAATTGGGAGTCCCATCATGTAGTATACTGGTGCTGCATAGTAATCCAAGTTAGGGTAAAGGCCTTTTTCTTTCTCCATAACAGCTTCACCAGCCTCACACATTCGATAAAGTATGTCATCTCCTTTAACATCACAAAGCTGTTTCAATGCTTGTTTCATGATGAGCGCCCTCGGATCCATCTTCTTCATATAAACACGATGACCAAATCCCATCACTTTTTCTTTATTTGCTAATTTCTTTTCAAGTAATATCTCAAACTGCTCAACTGTACCAGCTTCTATAAGCATATACATGACTGCTTCATTAGCCCCTCCATGCAAACTACCTTTCAATGAAGCTACTGCACCAGTTAAGCAACCATATAAATCTGATTGAGTTGAAGCAATGACTCGAGCTGTAAAAGTGGAATTCGGCATCTCGTGTTCGCTATACAACAATAAAGATTGATCAAATATTTTTTCCTCCATTGCGGAAGGCACCCTATCTGTAATCATGTAAAAGAAATTTGCGCTATAGGATAAACTCTTTCTTGGAAGAACAACTGCTTGTTTATTTAGTATTCTATAGCTGTTGGCCACGATATTAGGTACTTTCCCTAATAATTTGTAAGCACGCGCTTTATTTACAACAGGTGAACGATCATCCAATTGCGAATCATAGCCTGCTAATGCAGAAATACCTGTTCTTAACCCATCCATTGGATGCGTTTCCTTTACTAACAGTTTTAAAATATTTATGATATCTTCCGGTATTTCATATTCATTCTTCAATTCTTGTTCCAGTAATACTTTTTCTTCCAAAATTGGAAGTCTATCATGGAGTAGTAAATACACTATATCTAAGTATTGTTTATCCTCAGATAATTTAATGAGGTCATATCCTTGTATGACAATCTCACTTTGAACGGTATCTAAGAAAGATAGCTTTGTTTCCGCTGCAATAATTCCATCCAAGCCAGGTGAATAATTAACTCCGATATTCATTTTTTCTCCTCCAATTGAATAAATCTTGGTGGATGCTCCCGAAAAGCATCATCAAGGTTTTGTACAAACTTATGCTTCTCTTTTTGATTTAATACTTAGCAATTCTATTTCTTTTAACAAATCTTATATATACCTTGTATTATCCTTGTTTTATTACTGTAAAAATTGATGTACAGTACATAAAATCTCCTTCTAGCAAACTGAATAACAATATAAATTATCTCGTTGATTTATATTGGACTGTTATTACGCTTTAAAAATAGAGTGACATGTTAATATATAATTAACTAGCTAACTATTTTACGAATCATGGTAGTCACAAGGGCGAACAGGGAGTGAAAATATCTTATACAAGGTGATTGTTATCATCGGAATTATCTTTATAATAATTTCAATAATTTCTGAGAGGTTCATCAGAAAGAACTGGATTGTTCAACAACCAAAAGGGCGTTTCTATCAATACCGCCATACATTGCATTTTGTGCTGGAAGGTCTAATCACTATCAGTTTCTTTCTTTTGTTTAAGGATAAAAATGATATTCTTTTTGGTGACGGGAGATGGATGTTTACCATACTTAGCTATTTTTTTATCGTTTCATTGTTACGGACTTTCGTAGAATGGAAGGTCGCCCGAAAGGATAATTTATGGATCATAAACTTGATAACTACCACTATGTTTATGCTCCACATTGCGGCCAGTACGATTGTCTACAAAATGTATGGATAAATTGTATCGGGGATGACGTTTTTAAAAGAATGGTCGCCAATTACAGGTTTAAGTGAGTGCGTGTCTTTGCCTTCTTCAAGGATTCACTTGATAGTAATAATTTTTTCTTCAAACTTAAATATCGAAAAGACTGTGAACCTTGTAAGAACAAGCGCTATAGAGGATATAGTTGTGGTACACTACGTTTGTAGATTATACAATACGATCGTGGAGAGTATAAAATGATGAATAACAGTAATAATACGGTAATTGGACATGAAAAACGTAATTATAGACCGGCAATCGTAACGATCTCTATTATCTTGATTGGTGCGATTGGTGTTCTTTCAGGAATGCAAGGTGTTGAAGACTTTGATGCATTTGATGTGACGATCCTACCTCTCATTAATGCGATTCTCAATAGCTTTACATTTTTGTTCTTAGTCGGTGCTTTGATTGCCATTCTAAAACGAAACGTAAAGATTCATCGTCGTTTTATTTATGCGGCGTTTGCAACAACGTCTCTTTTTCTCGTAACATATGTCGCTTTTCACTATTTATCACCTTCCACACCCTATGGTGGAGAAGGCTTTATGGCAGGCTTTTATTATTTTATTTTAATTACACATATCTTACTAGCTGCAGCAATCGTTCCACTTGCACTTACAAGTGTTGCACGAGCTTGGAATATGGAAAACGAACGCCATAAAAAAATCGCCCGCTGGACAATGCCAATTTGGCTATACGTTAGTTTAACTGGTGTTTTAGTTTATATTCTGATTTCGCCTTACTATTAATAATTTTTAAGATTATGTATGACAGGTATGTTAAAAATCATTACACGCGTTTTCTTTTCTGTTTTTTGTAATCACCTTTTATTCTTATTGCACCAAAAGCAGAAAAAGGCCTTCCATCAGTTTTAAAAACTGATGGAAGGCTAAAACCTTTGCCTCTTGTATTCCGAAGGATTTTAACAACAGCTTCATGATTGTATGCTGCTGACTCTTTAGTTACTAATCTTAGAATTTAAATGTAACATTTTCAATTTCTGTGTTTTCAACTACTAGCCCTTCAATTTCAATCTCTTTTAGCTTTATTTCTTTATCAAAACTAACCTTGTCCAAAATGAATAGGAAGTCCTGCGCAAATTTTTTAATGGTTTCAATTTCAAACAAATTACTTGCATATTCCAATTCAAAAAGTATATCTTCCTTTTGATTTTCCACAAATAGTGATAAATCAAATTTCGACACCTTATTTCTATATTTGAGAGGAGTCAATTTCATGTTTCCGATGATACTCTTGTCGATTTGAACATCTTGAAGAGCAAGCATTGTAGAAAATATAGGATTTCTTCCCGGCTCTCTCTTAATTTTCAATTTATTCAAGAGCATATCAAACTGATAATCTTGATTATCATACGCTTTAAGCAAATACTCCTTAACCTCCGCTAAATATGTCACAAATTGTTTATTCCCGTTAGGCAAGCTCCGTATTGCAATAGTATTAGCAAACATACCGATAGTACTTTTTAAATCAGGATGCGTTCGTCCTAAAATAGGCGAGCCTATTATAATATCTTGCTGTGAAGAATATTTGGCTAAAAGCATACTATAAGTTGCCGAAAAAACCATATACAGTGTCGTATCCGTTTCCAAACATAGCTTGTCTAAACGCTGCTTTAATTCCTTTCCACTTTCAAATGTAAACCGGTCACCTTCAAAGCTTTGCATAAGTGGCCTAGGAAAATTCGTAGGCATATCCAATACTGGAAGATCTCCTGAGAGTATATCTAACCAGTAGTCTTCCTGCTCAAGTGCAGTGCTGGTTTTCAAAAACTCGTTCTGCCAACCAGCAAAATCCTTATACTGGATACGATTCCCCTGTAGCTGCTCTCCTTGATATAACTTGGATAACTCATGTAACAGAATATTGACTGAATATCCATCTGAAATCAAATGGTGCATATCCGTCAGCAGGATATGTTTATCACTACGTAAACAAATAAGACTAATTCTAACTAAAGGAGCTCTGCTTAGATCAAAAGGCTTTATAAATTCATCAATCAAATAAATCAATTCAGCATTAGGTTCGCCCATTGAGTCGAGAAATAATTCCTCTTCTAAAAAAGAATACTTGATTTCTACTTCCACATTCTCTTGAATTAATTGTTTTGGTTCACCCTCAACTACTTCAAAGAAAGTTCGCAATGCCTCGTGCCTCGTTACAATTTCACAAAAGGCTTTTTTCAGTTTATCCAGATTAATTTCGCCTTCTAATAAGGTTGCTCTCGGCATATTGTAAGTCGTGCCAATCCCTTCCATCTGATTAAGTGTATACAACCTTTTTTGCGCTGATGACAGTTCATAGTATTCACGGTTTTCTAACGGTTGCAGCGACGAATACTTATTTTCTGATGCTTTCTTTATATACTCACTCATTCCTCTAACAGTTGGTGCATTGAATGATTCTCGCATCGGGATATTTACATTGAATTGCCTATGAATCTCCGCAGTTAAAAACATTACTTTCAATGAGTTTCCACCCATTTCAAAAAATGAGTCATTCACACCAACCTTTTCGACCTCAAGGACTTCTTCCCAAATTTCTGCAATCTTTCGTTCAACCGAATCTCGAGGCATTTCGTACTCCGCCCTTATTGATGATGAATCATCAATTTCTGGAAGGGCTTTAACATCAAGTTTACCATTCGAGGTCAATGGAATTTTATCCAACTTGACAAAAATAGACGGCATCATGTAGTAAGGGATTTTACTAGAAAGATATTCTTTGACTCCTAATCCATTCTCGCCCTCTTTTAAAACAAGATAGGCATATAAATCATTGTTACCCTCCTGATCTTCTTTGGTTGCTACAATTGCATCTACCACCGAATCATGCCCTAGGAGTACCGAAGTCACTTCTTCCGGTTCTACCCTATATCCTCGAATTTTCAGCTGATTATCCATTCTTCCAAGGAATTTAACTACTCCATCAGCTGTAAACCTGCCTAAGTCCCCAGTTTTATACAGTTTTATTTTCTCATTGTCAAAAAATGAACCTTCAATAAACTTATCGGTATTCAGCTCAGTTTGAGTCAAGTATCCTTCCGTCAATCCTACTCCGGCAATACAGATTTCTCCAATTCCCCCGATTGGCACTGGTTTCTGAAGCTTATCTAGGATGTATATTTTTACGTTATCGATCGGTTTTCCTATGACTGTTCCCAAGGAAAAAGGATTAAGTTTGGCAAATTCAATCTTTTGGGCTATAGAACCGATGGTAGTCTCCGTTGGCCCATAATGATTAATAACTTCAGTGTTAGGGTATAAACTGTTAAACGTCCCGATATCAGCTGATTTCATTTCTTCCCCACCCAAGACCACCAGCCTTAACACCATACGATTTTGGTCATTCTCAATCATACGGTTGTTAACTAATAGGGTGAAGAGTGAAGGAGTTAGTTTTATAAAGCTTATCTTCTGATCTTTTAAATAGGTTAGAAGAGTTTCTGGGACTGTATAACATTCCTTTGGTGCCAAGTGTAGCTCACACCCATTCAATAATGCTGTATACAAACTTGTGTATCCTAAATCAAATGCAAAGGAAGATAACAGCATTGTTTTATCGCTATACGTTATACTTGCTTCTCGTGTAAACCATGAAATGTAATTGACCAAGCTTTGATTTTTAATTGGAACTCCTTTCGGTGTACCAGTAGTACCAGAAGTAAAAATAATATAAATTGGGTCATCAAATGTAGTAATGTCTTCTGGGTTTAAAGTATCTTTAGAAAATAACTCTTCGTTTTCCAATTCCATAATTTTACAAGTATAATAATAATTTGCGGTTAATAAATGAGACTGAGTCAAAAGAGCAATGGCACCACTAGCTTCGATCATAAAATTTATACGTTCATTCGGAAACTCGGGATCAATGGGTAAATAAGTCGCTCCACTTTTAATAATCCCCCATAGTCCAACAATCATTTCAATAGAAGGCTCAGCCATTAGACCAATCACAGTATTCGGTCTTGCGCCCTTCTCGATCAAGTACTTAGCAAGTTGATTCGCTTTCTCGTTTAATTCCTTATAAGTTAGTTTTCTTTGACCATACACCACTGCAGTACGAGAAGAATGTTTTACCACCTGTTCTTCAAATATACTTTTGATGCTTTTTTCTTTTGGGAACTTGGTATCAGTATTATTGAAATCCATTATCATATTTTTTTCTTCTGTTGTTACTAGGTCAATTTCTTCAATTAAAACAGTGATTTCATCCGCAATGACCTCGATAATTTTAACCAAATGTTTAGCCATTCGTTTAATTGTATCTTTATGAAACAACGCAGTACTGTATTCAAAAACAAAGTGAAGTTTGCCTTCCTGTTCGGTTACTTTTAGCTCCAAGTCAAATTTAGTTGTTCGATGGGTATGTTCATAAGGGGTGATCTCAAAATCATCAATTTGTGCCTTTGCTCCGTCAACGTTTTCAAATGCAAACATCACATCAAATAGGGGGTGACGGTTTAAATTCTTTCGCAATTGTAACTTATCAACTAACATCTCAAATGGGTATTCTTGATGTTCAAGAGCTTGAAGTGTTTGATTCGCCACTTCTTTCACAAAGCTTTCAAGCGTCTTTTCTGGATCAGGATAATTTCTAAGTGCAAGTGTATTTACAAACATACCTACTACATTTTCTAATTCGGAGTGTAGTCTTCCTGCTACGGGGCTTCCAACTACAATATCTTTTTGTCCGCTGTATTTAGAAAGTAAAACATTGAATGCCGTGAATAATAGGGAGTATAGAGTTACCCCTTTTTCAATTGCGATTTGATTTAATTTAGATGTAAAACTGTCTTCTAAATCAAATTGTACATTATCACCTTCAAACATCGGTTCATCTAATCTAGGATAATCGGTTGGTAGATCCAACAGCGGTATTTCCTGTGAAAATGTTTTAAGCCAATATCCCTCCTGAAGTTTGAATACATCAGATTCTATCATTTGATTTTGCCAGGCAGAAAAATCTTTATATTGAATTTTTACATCTGGCAAGATTTTCTCTTTATATAGGCTGACAAACTCTCTGATCAAAACTCCGATCGATAAACCATCGGACACAATATGATGCATATCATAAACAAGTAAGTATTTTGATGATGACATTTCTACAATTGCCACTCTGAACAAGGGGCCTCTACCTAAATCAAATGGTTGAATAAAATCTTCGACAACACTATCAAGATTGTATTCATTCGCATACAGATGTTCCATGTTCCATTCGACGTCCTGATAGACTTTTTGAATTATCCGCCCATTCACCTGTTCAAACGATGTTCGTAAACTTTCATGCCGATTGATTAAAGCTTCAAATGCCCTTTCCAGCTGTAACACATTGACTTTGCCATCAAGAAATACAGCTCCATTTATATTATAGTTACTACTAGCACCGCTCAACTCGCTGATGATATACATTCTTTTCTGTGCGGCGGAAACTTCATAGTACTCCTGCTGTGCTACCGGCTGGATAGATTGATATGTTTCTTTCCTATCTATTGACTTTTCAATGAATACTGCCAACTCTTTGATAGTAGGAGACTCAAACACTTCCCCAAGAGGAATCTCTACGTCAAATTCCCTATGAATTTCTGAGACTAGCGTAATCGCTTTTAGTGATTGACCTCCGATTTCAAAAAAATGATGATTGATTCCCACACTATCGGCACCCAGTACTTTTTCCCAAATACGAACGAGTTTTTGTTGTATTTCATTATATGGTTTTTCGTATCCATTACCAATATCCACCTCGATTTCGATATTAGCAAGCGAATTTCTATCAATTTTCCCATTTGGACTCAGTGGTAGTTTTTCCAGCTCTATAAAAAAGGAAGGAATCATATACTCTGGGATTTTATTACGTAAAAACTTCCTAATACTGGATAAATCATTTGTCATATATGGGGCTGAGACGTAAAATGCAGCAAGGTGCTTCTCCTTCGTTTCTCCTTTCTTCACTACAACTACAGAATCTTTTATGTTATCGCATTGGTTTAAAACAACTTCAATTTCACCAATGTCGATTCGATGACCACGAATTTTTGTTTGGTCGTCCTTTCGTCCCAGCACTTCAATGTTGCCATCACGATGAAGTTTCCCCAGATCCCCGGTTTTATAGAGCCTGTTTCCGTAATCGTGGTAATACGGATCTTGAATAAACTTATCTTTCGTCATCTCAGGTTTGTTCAAATAACCTCTGGCCAAGGAGAGGCCACCAATAAATATTTCTCCTTTCACACCAATTGGCAGTGGCTGCATGTTTTCATCAAATATATAGACCCGTCTATTTGCAAGGGGCTTTCCAACAGGAATAAACCTTAATTTGGCACTCTTTGTTCCTTTTCCAGATACTCTATACAAGGTGCTTGTCATTGCTGTTTCAGCTGGTCCGTAGGCATTTAATAAAATGATGTGGTCTAAAGGCGTATTTTCCCACATTTCTACTTTCTCTGCCGACATTTGTTCCCCACCTACTATAACAAGTCTCAGCTTACTACCTGGAATTATTTCAGGCCTTATATGCCATTCTTGTACAACTTCAGCCCAATAAGAAGTAGGTAGATTTACAACAGAAAGCCCGAGTTCCACACACTTTTTGGAAAACTGGTAAGGAGTCCAAATATCCTTATCACGCAGAACGAGAGCACTTCCCGCAGCGAGTGTCGTAAAAATTTGCTCAAGCGAAATATCGAAACTAATCGAAGAAAACTGAAGAACCCGATCCTCTGGTGTAAGCTCAAAGCGTTTGATGATATCGATAGAGTGGCTTACAATAGCTTCATGCGGCATCATCACACCTTTTGGCCTTCCAGATGACCCCGAAGTATAAATGATGTATGCTAAATTCTTCGGATTAACCCTAGAAATCGGTTGATCTCCTGGCTCTTTAAGCACTAAATCCCATTCCGAATCAAGGCAAACAGTGCGACCTTCATAGCTTCGGATCTTTTGTACAAGATCGGCTTGGGTAAGCAACACAGGTACCTGAGCATCTTTCAACATCATATTTACCCTATCGCCGGGATAATCAGCGTCAATGGGTAGAAAAGCTCCTCCTGCTTTTAGAATACCTAAAATCCCTACAACCATTTTGAATGAACGTTCGACGTACAAACCCACAGGTATCTCAGGTGCAACCCCTAGATTTATGAGCTTATGAGCTAGCTTGTTTGAGAGTATATCTAGCTCTTTGTAGGAAAATCCTTCACCATTCTGAATAATTGCAGGTTGATCTAACCGTGTTTTCACTTGAGCTGCAAACAAGTCTTGAAAGCACTGGTCTATAGGATAATCCATCGAGGTAGAATTACTATCAATTAAAATATGTCTAAGCTCTTTTTCTAATATCATCGAAACTTCACCTAATTGACCATCTTCAGTGTTGATCATTTCACATAAGATGTTTATTAAATGTGCAAGTATCTGATTGGCTTCCGTTTCGTCTAAAAAGCGACTATCAAACAAAAGCTTAAAATGGAGCTCAGGTTGTAAATTGCAATAAACAACTAAAGGGTAATCCATTTGTTCCTCTATACGTATTGATTTTACGTGCAAGGAACCAATCCCATCTTTTAATGCAGCATCAAAGGGATAGTTTTCAACAATTACGATACTTTCATACAGATCATATAAGGCAGAATTCCTAGACACATCACTCCAACTTCGTATATCGGCTAGAGAAGTATACTCATATTGACGCATTTCAGCTAGTTTCAATTGCAAATCCTTAAGCCATGGTATCAAATTTAAGGTCGGGTTTACCTTTACCCTGAAAGGAAGAGTATTCATAAAGCATCCGATCATAGAATCGGAGCCTTTTAAATCAGCTGGGCGACCTGATGACGTAACACCAAAAGTAATATCCTTTTCCCCAGAATAGCGATTTAAAAGAATAGCCCATGCTCCTTGGACCATGGTATTTAGTGTGATCCGGTGCTTCCTAGCGAAGTTTTGTATCACCTGCTGCTTTTCTTGAGACAATTCGTATACCACATCTCCAAAAGTGGATAACTCGTCTGAACCTGCTTTAACAGGGAAAATATTATTGAACCGTATAGGCGTTTTTAATCCATCTAGCGCTTTTCTCCAAAATTGTTCCGCTTTCTTCCTATCTTGTCTACGTAACCATTTTATATAATCCTTAAATGGAAGTGCATTTCCCAATTCTACTTTTTCACCAGCACAATAGGCTTTATAGAGCGCCCCGATCTCTTTAAAGAGTATACTATTACACCAACCATCCAGCAGTAGATGGTGATGGGTCCAAATCACATCATAGAGTGACTCGTCCCGTTTAACTACTAAAATTCGCATTAACGGCGGTTTAGAAAGATCAAACCCTCTCTTACGATCTTCCTCTATCAGCAGTTCCAATTTCTGATTTCCCTCATTTTCCGAAAAATTTGTCCAATCCAAGACTTGAAAAGGTACTTTTATATTTTTATGAATAATCTGCACGGGTTCTTCCAGTTCCCCCCAGTGGTAGGAAGCCCTTAAGCTTTCATGCCGATCTAGGATCGTTTGCCAAACCCTTTCAAATACCTCGATATCAATGTTAGATTCTATTGAAAATACGGTTTGCTCTACCGTTACTGATGAATCAGGTGAGTAGATATGATGGAAAATCATGCTTTGTTGTACAGGTGAAAGCGTATAAATATCTTCCATACTCTTATATCCCTCACCCCATTGGTCAAGCTTCTTTTGATTAATAGAAGCAAGTGGGAAATCAGATGGTGTAAAATATTTATTATCATTCGTCTGACAATACTCGATCATATATTTCAGAGTATGAACAAAGTCGCTTCCTAATCGTTGAATTGTTTCATGCAAATGTTTATTAGAACTATATTTCCATTCTATATATAACTTTTTATCAATAATCATACAATCGATTTCAATTAAATGGCTTCTGATTCCAATTAAGTCGCGACTAGGTCCAGTATTCACCTCAGAGATTTTAAATAACTGATGTTTCTTAAGTGCTTGTTCAAACTGGCCTAGATAGTTAAAGCTTACTTGTGCTCTTGGCTTAGATCCAATTTGTTTACGTATACCCTTATCTGCCAAGTAGTATAAAATTTCATACCCAATCCCGCCATTAGGTATATCACGATATCGTTCTTTCAGCTGTTTCAGTACTTCTCCCACATTTTTTTCCGGTTCTATATCTCCTAAGATCATCGGATATACACAGGTGAACCAGCCTACTGTTCGAGAAATATCATGCTCTTTTAATAATGGTTTTCTGCCATGCCCTTCCAGATCGACCAGGGTTGTCCCGCTCCAATTTGCCAATGTTTTAGAAAGGGAGAAAAGGAGAATATCATCGATTCTTGTATTGAAAGAATGGTGAATATCATGCAATAGATAATCTGTCTCTTCCTTCGTCAACATAAGTGAGATGGTACGAGCAGACTCTTCAGTATTGAGCCCACCTTCCTTATCGACAGGTATGGGCTTGGAGGAAGATGGTGTATTGATCAGCCAATAGGCGAGCTCACCCTTTAGATGATCCGAATGGGCATACTCGTAAAGATACTCCGACCATTTCTTAAAGGAAAGGCTTTTCAATGGGAGTTGAACAGAGCTACTGTTTTCAAGCTGTTCATAAATAGCTTGTAGATCATCCATCATAACCCTCCACGAATATCCATCTACTACCAGATGATGAGCTGTTACAAACAGCCTTCCTTTTTCCTGATTTCCAAAATCAAAATATGCCGCTCGAATTAAAGGTCCATCCGTGATATTCAACCCATACTGTAGTTCTGATAAGATTTCATGCATTTGATCATCCGGCTGGTCAAGACCATATACATCAAATAATACATGCTCTTTAGATTCTGAATAAACTTGCACCCACTCTTCATCTCTTTGGTAATATCGGAGTCTGAAGCTATCGTGATAGCTTGTCAATATATAAAAACTTTGACGTAATAGTGCGGGGTTCATACCAGGCTTTGTTTCCAGTAGAATTGATTGGTTCCATTGATGATAGTTTTCTAAATCCTGTTCAAAGAACCACTTTTGAATTGGTGTAAGAGGCACTTCTCCTGCCTCAGGAGGCATAGCCTCCTCCGGTTGCTTACTATCTTTTCTTTCCACAACATCCGCTGAGAGTTCTAAAATCGTCTGATGCTGAAACATCTGACTTACAGTAATTTGTATATTCTTTTGAAGCGCTTTACCTACTATTTGAATGCTTAGAATTGAATCTCCGCCCAGCTCGAAGAAGTTATCTTCTATACTGATTGCTTCCTGTTCAATACCTAAAACGGAAGACCATACTTCGACCAGATCTTTCTCGATCTCATTGGTAGGAGCAATATAATCTTTGTAGGTCTGGATTTCCGGAGCCGGTAACTCTTTTCGATCAAGTTTTCCTATCGATGTTAAAGGTAGTTTCTCTAGTTGGATGTAGTAAGAAGGAACCATATAATCCGGTAATTCATCAGATAAATATTCTCTTAGACTTTTCGTATTGATCTGAGCTTTTGAAACGATATACGCACAAAGCACTTTTTTACCCTTATCATTTTCACAATCAATTACAGCCACATCTTGAATCTGACTATGTTTTAAAAGCAGATTATGAATTTCTGCAAGTTCAATCCGGTATCCTCTGATTTTGACCTGGTGATCCGCTCTCCCAAGAAACTCAATTTCTCCATTAGGAAACCATCTTCCCAAGTCTCCTGTTTTATACATTCGATCATCGGGTATAAAAGGATCATTCATGAACTTGCGGTTTGTGGATTCGGCCATATTCAAATATCCTCTGGCCACTCCAGCTCCCGCGATATACAACTCCCCAGGAACTCCAATTGGGCTAAGGTTTTTGTCTTTATCCAGGATATAGCATCTCACATTTGAAATTGGTTTCCCTAAAGACACTTTATCTTCAGAACATTTTATGCTTAAGGCATCAACTGTTGTTTCTGCGGGCCCGTAATTATTATACAGTTCATAACCTTTATGAATCAGTTCATCTTTCAATGATTCTTCCAGTATCTCTCCTCCGGAGATGACTGTGCGTAAACTCTGTAACTTCCGATTATGACATAATAATTCTTTTAAAACAGTTGGTATAAAATTAATAATATGGATTTGATGCTGATTGACATAATCACAGAAAAGCTCTTGGTTTAATATTAAATTCTTTTCAGCTATATGTAATGTGGCACCGTAAAGAAGTGTGCCAAAAAAGTCTTCAATACTTGGATCAAATACATAATTTGTTAATTGTAATAGATTCCTATTTTCCGTCATATCAAATGTTTTTCCAAACCACTGAACTAGATTTACTACACTTCGATTCTCTACCATTACCCCTTTAGGTTTTCCCGTAGTACCAGATGTATAAAAGACGGTACACAAGTCAGTAGGACTGAGATACAATTCCGGACTAATTGTCTCACCCGAAAATAGTTTACTATCGTCCAACAAAAGAATACCATCCATAGTAAATTCCTTGATCATGTAGTCGTTTTTTTTAATTGAATTTTCATCAGTCAGTATAAACCTGGTCCCACTATCCTGCATCATAAGCCTTTTCCGAGTTTTAGGATATTCCAGATCAACCGGTAAATATGCGCCTCCCGCTTTTAAAACAGCAATGATTCCCACTATCATTTCAATAGATGGTTCTGTCATCATGGCAACAATTTCACCTTTTATTACTCCTTTTCTAAGGAGCACATTCGCCAAGCTGTTGGACATCTCATCTAGCTCTTTATAAGTAACAGATCTCTCTTTATATACCACTGCAATATTATTCGGTGTTTTCGCCACTTGCAATTCAAATAACTTGCTAATCGTCAACTGATTTGAAAATGTTGTCTGGGTATTATTAAAGTCACAAAGGATTTGCTGTTTCTCTTCAGTCGATATAATTTCGATTTGTTCTATCTTCTTATCCGGGCTTTTTATCACTTCCTCTGTGATTAAAGTAAAGTGTTGAGCCAATCGCTTAATTGTAGTTAAGTCATATAGTTGTTCATTGTAGCTGAAACACACTTCAACATCTTTAAACACACTTATGGTGATAGATAAACCATAATTCGTCATTTCAGAGGCGGAGTAGGAGTTAAAGGCGATTCCATTTTCTTTGTTTAGTACTGTCTGATCTAGAGGGTAGTTTTCAAAAACGACAATTGTGTCAAAGAGATCCGTTTGCACATCCAACTCACTATGTCTTTTTATATCCGTTAAAGGAGTAGTTCCATACAATTCCCAGTTCTGTAATGCTCTGTTAACCGTTTTGATAAGTTCTATAGATGTTTCACCAGGAGATCTTCTTACTCTTAATGGAACCGTATTGATAAATAGTCCGACCATTTCTTCAATTCCATTAAAGGTTCCTGCTCTACCGGAAATAGTTGAGCCAAAAACGATATCATCACAATTATTGTGCTTTTGTAGTACAATCCCCCACAGGCTATAGATAAGTGAGGCAAGGGTAATCTCATTTTTGTTTGCAAATCCCTGCAGTTCATTCTTTGAAAGTCGAATACGATAATGACGATCCTTTCGAATCGATTGATCTTTTCTCTTTTTTGATTCCAGTCTCGTTTGTGAGTCAAAGCCATTTAAATAATCTTGCCAAAATGACTTTTGCTTATCTTTATCCTGATTTTGGATATATTTTATAAAATCCTTATATTTCTTCTTGGCAGGAATTTTGTAAGTTTCTGAATTACTGAGACATTGGTAAGCTTTTAAAAACTCTTTCAAAATAATCCCATTACTCCAACCATCATATAAAATATGATGATTACTAATAACCATTTCAGATTTACCTTCCGCTAATTTGCACAACGTGATCCTGAACGGTACATCTCTAAGATCGAATTTTGTTTCTTGATCCTTGATTATTATTTCCTCAAGTAGAGCATGTTTTTCTGTTTCATCCTTATACTGAAGGTCAATTATTTCTATATAAGGTCTATGTTCTTTCAACACGATCTGAACGGGAGCTTTTAACTTTTCCCACCGAAACAATGTACGCAGTTGCTCATTGGTTTGGATAACTGACTCCCAAGCTTCCGTAAAAAATGACGCGTTAACGTCGCCTGAAATCACTAAACGTATCTGTTCGAAATACTCATCACTTTGTGGATCTTTTAAATAATGGAACAAGATCCCTTCCTGTATCGGTGTTAGACTAAGAATGTCTTCCACATTTTGTTTATCCAATTTTGCCACCAGTGAGCTCCTCCTTTTGTCGTTCAAACTTGTTCCATGTAATCATGTGTTTGTGCTTCTTTCACAACCTTCCCTCGCTCCATCTTGATCACCTTATCCGCCAGATGGAAGTACCTGTCGTCATGTGTAATAGCAATAACACATTTTCCTTTGGCTTTTAAATCAGTCAATAGTTCCTTGTAGAAAAAATATCTAAATTCAGGGTCTTGATCCGCTGCCCATTCATCAAATAGGTAGATAGGCTTGTCTTCTAAATAACAGATTAACAAGGCTAATCTTTTCCTTTGACCCGTTGAAAGTTTTGTTGTGCTAAATTTCCCATTCTTGATTTGTACTTTTTCATCAATACGTAGTATTTTTAAATACTTTTTGATTTCTTCTTCCCTCGTGCTACAATCAATTCCATAGACTTTTGTAAACAAGTAGTAATCGCTAAATATCACCGAATATAGTTCATTTAACTCTTCTTGTCCTATTTTTTGATTGTTGACGAATATCGCCCCTTTCTTACAGGTATACAGACCAGTAATCAGTTTTGCAAGAGTTGATTTGCCGCTTCCATTCCCTCCCGTTATGAAAACAACCTCACCTGATTTGAAATGGAAGTCAATCGGTCCCACCTCAAAAGATTCTCCATGCTCACTATCGTATTGATATTCTATACCTTTTAACTCCATTTCCATCCTACCGGGAAGTTTAACAATACCTACTACTTCATTTTTATCAGCTTCAGCCCCTGTTAGATACTTAGAAAGTGCTTTAATTCTCTTCCAACTGATTTGCATCTGAATAGCGTTGGGAATTGCATTAAGTATGCTATGAATTGGTCCTGTCATATAAAGAAAAACAAAAACATAACTCCTTAAAAAATCGCTCTGTACTTCTTTAAATAGCACGGGAAATAGGAATGTAACAGCCCCAATCACCATAACAAATAGTAATTCACCAATAATGAAGACGTTAGCAAATTTAAGGCCTCCCTTAATCCGTTTGTCCTTATACTCACTACAGCTCTCTTTCATGTCTTCTCTAAACTCTTCTCGTTTTGACCTTCCGATACTCAACTCTTTATAACCGCCAATAAGGTCGTTGATATATCTAAAAAAGATATTTTGAATATTTCTTGTTTGTTCCCAAAGATTATTGGCTGATCTTCCGGCTACATAATACATACCTGCTGCGACTAGAATGACCGCAATGGAAATAAGAAGGCCGTACACATTTATTACTCCCAGATAAGCCAAACAACACAAGAGTGTTATTGAATCGGTTAGACCAGTGATTATTGTTGGAGCATGGTTACTAATAGATTCCGTATCATTATTTAATACGGTTTGAATTTTTTCAGATTCCGTCCGTTCGATTTTCTCGTATGAATTATTTAAGATATTGTCTAATAAAGCAAGCCTTTGCTCATAAATCAGGTTATTTGTAAGAGTGATTAACTGTGTTCGTACCAGCTTTTGGGCCAGTACATAAATGATGATTCCCAGAAAAAAGTATAAAAATAGACTATTGTTTGAACCATTTGACCTGTTTAAGGCTTCGTTGATGATAAATATGATCATCGCATTCCCAAAACCACTGGCCACACTTAACACAAAAAGCGGGAATAAATTCTTATTTTTATTTAACGAAAATATAGATATAAGCGACAGGTAAATGCAAAACAGTATAATACCAGATAGAGTGGCCCAAGCCGCCAAACTCAAACTGAGAGGTGCCCATACTTTAACAAAATCCCAAGAAAGCTCAGTAAAGAATATATACGGAATTTTATAAAGGGAATACCCAGCCACCAAAGTAAACAAGAACGTTATGAATGGAACACCAATACGTTTAATTTTGTTCTCTTCCAGATTCCTTTTTTTCTGAAACAGCTGAATGATGACTAGAAAAATAAAATATAAGGTAAGGCATGAAAAAGGGATCATAAACAAAAGTACGGTAAAAGAAAAGGCATCAATGCTCTTATACGTATCTGTTGTATTAATTACTAATGCCTTCTCTGAGAGAATATCGATAATTCCCTGGCCAATGTTTTGAGTAAAAGCGGAGTTCATATTGGCCATCACTGCAACACCTAGCTTTTCCTCAGGACGAAAAACGATAAAAGAAGAAAAATTCGGATTGCTTCCGGTATGGGATATCTCACCGGTACCGTTTTGGTATACTTCCCAACCTCCCGCATAGGACGAGCCATCAGAAGATGGTGGAACCGATCGGCTTGGTACTTGTGTTTTTTGAATCACCTCATGATGACTATCACTTAACCGATACGTCCCAAGTTGGATTCGAAGCCACTGTTCCATGTCTTCCGCATTTGAAATAAAATAACCCGCCGGGGTATTACCCCGATAAATAGGTGCATCGAACTCTTGAGGTTTTAAAAAACCGATTTTGTAACCTTTAGACATATTAAATTTGGCGGCCTTTTTTCTGAACAAATATGTATTATCCATTTCAAATGGGTCTAATAAATTTTTCTCAATATATTTCTCAAATGATTGATGCGTAACTTTTTGTATAACCAAGCCTAGAATGTCATAGTTAATACTAGCGTAAGCGAATTGCTCCCCCGGATAAGTCGCCAATTTTTGATTTATTAGATCTCTAACAGTGTTTTCCAGCGCATCAGCATCATTTGCGATCGGGATGTCTCCAATCGTATGAAACGGAATTCCACTTGTATGATGTAAAAGCTGTTCAAGTGTTATTTCAACATTCTTATTGAGTTGCTTACCTCTATTCTCACCTACATATTTCATTTGAAACCATGGCAAATACTTATTGACTGGATCATTCAAATCTATTAAGCCTTCATCGACAAGTTGATATATTGCAAGTGCCGTAAATGCCTTACTATTTGAACCGATTTCAAATAAGGTTTGTTCCGTTGCTGGTTGTTTTGTTTTAAGGTCGGAATACCCAAAGCCCTTTTTATAAACAGCTTGGTCTCCCTTAACTACTACCACCGACATTCCTGGAATTTTGCCATCTTCCATTTGCTTTTCAATGAATGTGTCCAGTTGTTCTTCATAGTCATCCGATAAACCTGTAGATACTCTTTCATTCTCCGCATTTGCAACTTGAATTCCAGTTGTCATCTGCAATTGCAATAATACGACAAAGGTAATTAAAAAGAATTTTATTCTAATCAAGACTGATTCACTCCTCCCTGCATCATATGTTAAATATATTTTCAAGCTCTTCACTTGAAAGATTTGCAGTTTCAAAATCGGATGGCGTAAATTCAGTATTTTTTCTCTGACAACAGTGTTGAATCAAATCTCGTAATTGATTCGTGTAATCGTCGATAAATTGCAAGATTGTCTCACGTTTAAACTTGTTTTGGCTATACGTGATAGATAAACTCAGCTTTTTATCCACTGTATATGCAACGATATCCACTAAACAATCCATTTCATTTGTAATACTGTTATCTCTACCGGAGTATTCATCCGCAAAGTCAAATATTCCATTTGAAAATGAAGCGTTAAAATCACCAAGATTGTTAAATCGGACGAATTTTTGATTGTCCTTACTCCATTCATCTGAAATGTATTTCAAAACTCCATGACTCAATCCTTTACTGGGAATACTACGCAATTGATCTTTTATTTGCTTAATTCGCTGTGATATATCAGTATTCTCTACCTTCAACAAAATCGGATATATGCTCGTAAACCATCCAACAGTTCTTGATACATCGATTTCATCAGCTAAGTCTTCACGCCCATGCCCTTCAATTTCAATAACCACATCATTTTTTTTAAAATAATCAGCCATCACTATTGACAGTGCTATAATCATCAATTCGTCAGCTTTTGTTCGATAGGCTTCATTTGCTTTTTGGAACAGCTTCGTCGATTCTTCTTCTGTTAATTTCTGAACCAATGTCTCGCAAAACTCCATGCTATCCGGACCTAAATCATAGTCAATAAATGTTTCCTCTCGATGTTGATAAATATGATTCCAATATTCTTTTTCCTTAACTGGGATTTTTTCGTTGAATTTTTCCAACTCAATTGCCCATTCTTGCACCGAATTATCTTTTGGTGGCAATAATGCATTCTCCTTATTTTCCATCTGATTATATAATTGGTTCATATCTTCAAAAATAATTCGCCAAGATATCCCGTCAACAGCCAAATGGTGCGCCGTCATCAAAAACCGTTTCCCCTGATTCCCCAAATCGAACATACATGCTTTAAGGAGAATATCATCTTCAATATTAAAGCTCGATTTTAACATTTCCCCAATTTCAGCTATCTGAACAATCTGATCTAGATCCGAATAGCCTGATAAATTAAAGTATTTCATTTCAATTTTTTGATCGGTATGTTTCGGGTTATAATATAGCTCTTTTGTTTGGATCCGATAATTCAATCGAAAAGAGTCGTGATGACAAAACAATATTTGCAAAGCTTTTTCTAGCAGTTCCATGTTAATATCATCTTTTACTTTTAGTAACACAGACTGCGTATAATGATGGATGTTATCAAAGTTTTGTGAGAAAAACCTAGAAGCAGATGGAAGCGACTGAATACTACCAACGCATGGTTGTTTACTGTCACGCAACTTTTTACCGGTTGTTTCCAGGTGCAAAGCCATGTCTTCAATTACCGGATTAGCCAAAATATCTTTTGTTCTTATCTTAAGCCCCTTCTCACTTAGCTTAGAAGCCATCTGAATCGCTTTGATTGAATCTCCACCCAGATGATAGAAGTTGTCCCGCAAACTTACTTCATCAACATTTAACACCTGTCGGATAATACATACTAGATCTTCTATTTCAACGTCAGTTGCTCCGCGTATTGCAATTTCAAGTTCAGGTAACGCATCCCTATCAACCTTTGCGTTAATCGTCAGCGGAATTTCCTTCAACGGAATAAAATGTGAAGGAATAGTATATGTCGGCAAAGTTTTTTCTAGAAACCTAAATAATTCGGAAGCAGAAACCCCATCTTTCTCCGTGTAATAAGCACAAAGATAGTGATTTCCATCATGGTCTTCCCGATCAACCACTACTGCATCTCTAATCCTCGGATGGTTTAGTAAACCTTTTTCAATTTCACCCAGTTCTATACGGAATCCGCGCACTTTTATTTGATTATCCGCTCTACCCAGGTATTCAATTTTTCCCTCGTCGATAAATCTCCCTAGATCACCTGATCTATACATCCTCTCTCCCGCTGAATATGGATTTACAATAAATCTATCATTTGTCAAATCTTGTTTGTTTAGATACCCCCTCGTAACGCCGTCCCCAGAAATATAGATCTCCCCAACAGCCCCCACTGGCACAGGGCGGAGATCAGAGTCTAATACGTATATTTTCGTATTTTGTGCAGGCATGCCAATTGGCACTGATGTCCCAATATCCTTTTCAACATTGAATTGATGAATCATACACCCTACAACTGTTTCCGTGGGTCCGTATTCATTGTATATTTTTATATAACTACCGAACCGATTCTGAATGCTTTTGGCAAGACTTACCGTTAAATCTTCTCCTCCAACAATAAACTTTTTGATAGAACACATTTCGGGCTTTATATCTTGTAAGAGGGATAAGTGGGACGGAGTTAATTTGATAATACTTGCTTTTCCTTCCCTAAATATCTTATATAGAACATATTCGTTTTCATCAGCAGGATAAATGGCAATCTGATTACCGCTGATTAGTGGTGTAAAAATAGATGTAACCGTGAGATCAAAAGCAAGAGAAGAATAGAATGGAAAAACTTCTTCTTTACTCGATCCCACATATAGATTCTTCGCCCAACAAGTATAGTTAACCAATCCTTGATGCTCAATCATCGTACCTTTAGGTGTTCCGGTTGAACCAGATGTGTATATGACGTATGCAAGGTCGGATGGGTCACTCAGAGCCCTAAGGTTAGAAGCATTACCAATATATAAGTTTGCTGAATTAAGCTGAACTACCTCCACATTGTACGAAGAAATGTTCCATTGATTTAGGATGTCAAAGTTAGTTAATAGGATAGAGATACCCGAATCTTTTAACATATAATTGACCCGTTCTAATGGATAGTCGGGATCGATAGGTAAGTATGCTGCACCCGCTTTCATAATCCCTAGAATACCAATAATTGTTTCTAAAGAATGCTTGGTTGAAATTCCGACAATTGTGCCTTTTTTTACATTTTTCTTTAATATATACCTTGCCAATTGATTTGACTTTTCATTTAATTGACTGAAAGTAAGTTCCTCGTTTTCCAGGCAAAGAGCAACCCTGTCCGGTGTCCTTTCTACCTGCTCCTCAAAAAGCTGGTAAATAGTTTTATCCTTGGGGTAAACCTTATCCGTGGCATTGAATTCGTAAATCAATTTATCCCTTACATCGACTGGTAAAAGTTCCAATTCCCCTAAAGTTTTATCCGAAAACTGGAGCATTTGATCTGCTAAATGAATGAAGCAAAGATACATTTGATCTATTTGTTTTTCTTCATATTTTTCGATCTTATAGTCGATATCTAGATTGAATCCTCCCGATCTAGACCATTCTCGAATAATCAGTTGGAGCGAATAAATCTGATTGCCGTTGTAAAACTCTTCATTTTCTACAGCAGTACCATCAAGTTCATTCGGAAGGTTTGTATTGTAATAATTGATACTAGTATCAAACAAATCACCATAGTCTTTTCTCTTTAATTCCAAATCTTGCACTAGCAAATCGTAAGGATATTTTTGATGGTAATAACAGCGAATTAATTCACGATTAATATCCTTGATGAAATCTCCGACTGTCATTCCAGCATCCACATTGTGTCGAAATGGCATAGTACTCGTTAACATCCCTACAATACTTTTTTCTTTTTTTCCCGATCGATTAAGTACTGGCATTCCAACAATCAAATCATCCTGTTTCGTTAATTTATAATGGTAAATATAATACAAAGCGACAAAAAAGGCATACACAGAAACATTGTAGTCAGTAGCAAATTGTTTAATTCCATTAGATTGACTACTAGAAAAACAGTGTGTCTTTCTATTCCCCTTTGCACACTCTAACTCCCCCCTCTTCTCGATCGAAGATGGAAGTGTGTGGAATTTATCATTCCAAAATTGTTTATTCTTCATAAATCGTTTAGATGCTAAATATGATTGTTCCTTTTTGAGACAATAAATATAGGAGCACCTGTGCTGTTCGGTTATTTTTTCACCTTTCAAAAGCCTCATATACGTATTGCATATCTGTTCTGTTAAAAGATTCATAGACCATCCATCAGAAATTATATGATGTACCTTAACAAAGTATCCGCCATCTTCGGTATCTCGCAACTTAAACAAAGCAAAATCGAATAGCTCGCAATCATGAATAGGGAAAGGTTTCTCTGCCTCTTGTTGAACCCAGGTGTCCAAATTCTCCTGATTATTAAAAACAACATAACGAATGTGATTATTATAGTGCTTTCCAACATATTGCTGTACATCTCTATCTGTTTCTACAAAACGATGCCTGATTCCATCGTTATTTTCCACAAAACAATTTATTGCTGTCTCTAAAAATTTAAAATCTATCTGCCCTTTTATCTTTACGATTCCACCAATATTATGCAATGGTTGATGTGGGTTGATTTTCTCCATATACCAAATTCTTCTTTGAGGATGAGTTAGCGGAAAATATTCCGTCCTATTCATATAAAATCACCACTTTATACTTTAGATTTATAGAAAAATTTTATCTGCTGACCATACTCTATCATTTTTCTTATCAATTCATCATTTACATCATTCCATATAAAACCAGTTCTGTTTAATAATATATTGGTTTTATCACCAGTGATATGAAATACTGTTAGATCAGTATCATCAAAGGTTTTCAATTCGTCTCCTATGCTATGTAGTTGAATGTTATAAATTTCTGATGTATGTCGCTCAACTTGCTTTTCATCAAAGATATAATCTAAGAATTTGTTGATTGACGTCTCTTTCACATCTATATTCAAGTTGGGAGTTGTTAGAAGATCTGATAAACTTATACGATTTGGATTAAAGATATGGTGAATTTCATTCAGTAATTCTTCTCTATCAAACAGACTGATAATTGCTCGACTAACATCATCAACACATGAAAAATCAGTGTCTTTTTCCATTTCTGGAACCAGACCAATTTCAATATAGGACTTCATCATAGAATATAAAGCGTTATGCTCTATATTCTCTTGAAACCTTCCAGATTTAGAATCAAAAACAATATTTCCCACTCGAAAAATATTTGCATTTACTCCTTTTTTTCTTGCCTCCATTACAATCCTTTCAGCTTCTAGCTTTGTCTTTGGGTAAGGATTTTCAATAATTTGTCCCAAATCATTATCGTATTCCGTATACAATATATCTTTTTTATTCTTCACTGCACCTGAAGCTACAGCCAACGTGGAAATATGGTTAACATCTTTCTGTATTCCTTTAAGCGAAAAATCGATTATATTTCTTGTAGCCAAAACATTCGCGTCGTAAGATTTATAATAGTTTCCATAATGACTAACATTACCAGCTGAATGTATGATACATTGGATCGTTTCGCTAAGATATTGATAATTATTCATACCGACGCCCATATTACTTTTTGTCAGGTCCCCGCTGTATACAAAAATCCTTTGTTTATATGCGTTATAAAAGGAAAGACCAAAGTAAGTACTAACTTTTTCTTTAATGCGATCTTCTGCTTCTATCCGATTCCCGCTTCTTACGATTAGATGCACATTGCTATTCAAATTGGTTAATAGATCATGAAGCAAGTAAACTCCCAAATATCCCGTGGTTCCTGTTAATAGAATATCCTGATAGTTCAGTCGGTAGGAAAGATTTGCTTCATAATATTTTCTGTTTCTGTCGTTATATAAATTGCGTGTTTCTTCAAACTTCTGCATTTTATCCCTTACTAAGCGGTGCCTTTCCCTCCTAGCAATAAGATAACTTGCTAACGCGTCTTTATCGATTTTATTCCGTTCTTCCTTATATCTCATATGCTGTGCTAGGTCAGACGCACTGGGAAATTCAAATAAATGATTAATGGAGATTTCAAAATCCTTCTGTAATCTAGCAACAACATTGACAGCTGTCAGTGAGCTACCTCCAATTTCAAAAAAATCATCATGAGGACTGATATACTTTAATCCAATAACATCTTTATATGATTCTATAATTTTCTGCACTTTATCATCTTGAGGAGATATTTTGCGCTTCGATTCGGTTACGGGTGTACTATGAGGTATGGATACACTCCCACCTTTTTCAAAATCCTTATAAATACTAAAGAATTGCCGATCAAAAGGATATGTAGGCAACGGAACCCGATGCCTTCTTTCTAGTGAAAAGTATTTCGACCAATCAATGTTCACACCATGAATGTAAAGCTTCCCAATATTTTGAAGCAAATATCTATCATCTGAGACTCTTATTTTGGAATGCCGTACAGTTTTTACCATCACGGCAGCTGATTCTCCCAGCTTTTGTTGTCTAACGAAAGAACTTAATGTTCCACCAGGTCCGACTTCAACAAAGATGTTTTCCATACCCGCTATTAGATGTTTGATACCGTCAGAAAACCTTACTGTTTGACGCAGATGATTCACCCAATAATCGGAGCTTGTTGCTTGGCCTGCTGTTATCCAACGTCCTGTTAAATTAGATATATAGGGAATTTTCGGATTGTGAAGATCAATTTCTTTCACCTTCTCTTTATAAGCAATTAAGATCGGATCCATCATGGATGAATGGAAGGCATGAGAAGTTGACAGTTTTTTAAATGGAAAGCCTTCACGATTCAATCTGGTTTCTAAAATATTCATCTCCTCATTTGAACCCGAAACAACGCATGATTGTGGACCATTCACCGCAGCAATGGATAAATTATGATTCATTAATGGTAAAATTTCACTTTTCGAAGCCAGTACGCTTACCATACTTCCTTTAGGTAATTGCTGCATTAAAGTCCCGCGTTCATAAACCAACTTCAGTGCGTGCTTTAGTGAAAACACCCCGGACAAGCAAGCAGCTACATATTCTCCTATACTGTGACCGATCATGCCATCCGGATGAATGCCCCATTCTATTAACATTTGTGCCAATGAGTATTCAAAAATAAAAATTGCAGGCTGAGTATTGGATGTCTGATTAATCTCGTCACTGGCTCTAGCCTCTGGATTCGATGGATATAATAATTCTTTCCAATCATCTCCACTAATTTCCTTTAAAATTTGGCAGCATCGATTTACTTCATCCCGAAATATCTTCTCTTCTGTGTACAAATCCAGCCCCATATTTACGTATTGTGCCCCTTGTCCAGGAAACATAAAAATTATTTGCTTACTGGCGCTAATGCCATCATAAATCTTACTCTGAACTTTATTAGGGTTCATGCTGTAAAGGTCACGCTTCGCTTCATCTATATCAGAAACCACTAACATTCTTCGATATTTTAAACTTTTTCTACCGTTTAAAAGAGTAAAGGCTACATCTGCCAAATTCACGTTAGTGTTTTGATTCAAATAATCAGCTAACCTTTTAGTTTGTTCTTCAAGAGATTTTTCCGTTTGTGCGGAAAAGGAAAGTAATTGATATCTTCTGCTCCGATCAGAGGCCTCTCTTTCCGGAGCGTCCTCAAGTACGACATGAGCATTAGTCCCTCCCATACCAAAGGAACTTACACCAGCTCTTAAAGGAAACTCTGAGTTCTTCCATTCCTTCAATTTATTGTTCACATAAAATGGGCTATTATCGAAGTCAATTTTTTCATTTGGTTTCTCGTAATTAATACTTGGTGGAATCATTCGATGTTTTAAGGCAACTGCGGTTTTAATCAAACCGGCCACACCTGAGGCGTTATCGAGATGCCCAATATTCGCTTTGACAGATCCGATTCCGCAAAACCCTCGTTTTTCCGTGTCAAACGCCAGTTTTAAAGCTTCAATTTCTATTGGATCTCCTAACATGGTTCCAGTACCATGTGCCTCTACGTAAGAAATACTTTCGGGTTCGACTTCCGCCATGAGATGCGCTGCCTTGATAACAGCGGCTTGTCCTTCTATACTTGGTGCAGTAAAGCTGACTTTATTAGAACCGTCATTATTTATCGCGGATCCTTTCACAACAGCATGGATATAATCTCCGTCAACAATAGCATCCTCAAGCAGTTTCAAAACAACGATGCCCACGCCATTGCCGTTAACCGTTCCCCTTGCATTGGCATCAAAAGGTCTACAATGTCCATCTGGTGAAAGAATCATACCCTCCTGATAGAAATGGCCTCTCTTCTCAGGTAATGTGAGGGACACCCCCCCAGCCAAAGCCATGTCGCAGTCACCACTTAAAAGAGCTTGACATGCCAAGTGAACAGCAACCAACGAAGATGAACACGCAGTTTGAACGGTGTAGCTTGGGCCTTTCAAATTCAATTTATGTGACAATCTTGTACTGAAAAATTGTGAACCATTCAATAGTTCGGCTTCTTTTATAAAGTCATTCGCTTGTTGGTAAACCGTGCTCATCCAATACAAATTTGTTGAGCTTCCGATATAAGTACCTACCAAGCCTTTCAAGGCATCTGAACAGTAGCCGCTGTTTTCAAGCGCTTCCCATGCACATTCGTGTAAAATTTTTAATTGTGGATCCATTACCTCTGCTTCCCGGGGCGAGTAATTGAATAAATGAGTATCGAACCACTCCGTACCAGTGATGGATCCTCCAGCCTTCACATATTTGGGACTCAGGATTGTTTCTCGGTCGATTCCTGCTTCTCGCAACTCCTCATCCGAGAAAATGGATATCGATTCTGTGCCATTCTTCAGATTTTCCCAGAATGTATTTATATTATTTCCTCCGGGAAATCTGCATGACATTCCGACAATAGCAATCTCCATACCATTTCTTACCGACGGTTGCACACTATAATTCATTCGAATCCCTCCTCCTTTGTCTTCTATGCTGTAGCCTATTTCTCGATTCCTCCATCACCTGTACTCTATCTACATTCACTTTTTCCGGCGCACCTTTCTCATCAATCAGCTTTAATTGTTGTGCCAGAGAATAAATAGTGGTATATCTGAATAACGCCACTACAGGTATGTCGATGTTTAAATCTTCTTTCAACCGTTCATTTACTTGAACAATATTAAGCGAATTTCCACCAAGGTCGAAAAAATAATCATGAATACCTACTTGTTTCACATCAAGTACCTGTTTCCATATTTCCGCTATCTTTTTTTCTATATGTGTTTCAGGTGCTTTAATAACAGTTCCTGACAACATATATTCCTCATCTTTTCTTTTGTGCAGCGCTTTTATGTCAATTTTGTCACTGTTCGTTAAGGGCATACTACCCAATTTTACAAAGTGTGCTGGAATCATGTATTCGGGCAACTTATTTTTCAAGTAATCCTTTAATTCTGAGGTAGTAACATCTTGATTTGTAATCAAATACGTACACAAGTAACTTTCATCACTATGATTCTGTTTTGCTACAACAACCGCGTCCTCAACGGCGCTATGGTTTAGAATATGGTCTTTTATTTCGTCTGGCTCTACTCGGACTCCTTTAATCTTCACCTGGTGGTCAACCCTTCCGATATACTCAATGTTCCCATCTGCAGCCCACCTGGCGAGATCCCCAGTCTTATACATCCTTTCACCCTGAACAAAAGGATCAAGGACGAACCGTTCATTTGTTAAAACCGGATTGTTGATATATCCTCTCCCTACTCCAGCTCCAGCAATACATAACTCTCCAGTTACACCCAGAGGAACGGGACAATGATCTCGATCTAAAATATACGCTCGATAATTGCTTAAAGGTTTACCTATGGGCAAGCCCCCTGAACCTTCTTCTTCACTGCAAATATAAATGGTTGAAAAGATCGTTGTCTCAGTTGGACCATAAAGATTCATAACTATATCGGCATTAACTGTATCCCGTAATTTATCATAAAGATTCCTTGTGAAAACCTCACCTGCTACAAAAACGTAGCGAAGGCGTTGGTTTGTAACGGTACTATTGATCAAAACCTTTAAATGTGCAGGGACAGCACACAAAATATTAATTTCTTTTTGCTCAATAAAGCTCCAAAGTCCCCTCGGCTCCGTAATTAACTTTTCCTCAGGAATATACAGCTTCCCTCCAGAAAGGATTGGGAGAAAGATCTGTTGTACGGAAACATCGAATGTAACTTTTGCAAGCAACAAATGATGGAACGTTTGATCAAACTCCAAATTTTCTATCAATCCAACCAACTGATTGACAAGATTTCTGTGCTCGATCATAACACCTTTTGGATTACCAGTGGTTCCGGACGTATAAATCACATATGCCAAGTCGTCAGGCTGATTTATATTTTCAGGGCTGGAATCATCTTCTTTACAGATCGTTTCATCATCCAGTCCAACCATATCCTGTTCAAAAGCAAACTTTCCCTTCATATTATGATGTTGGACCAAGATCAACTGACAATTACTGTCTTCCAAAAGATAGTTTATCCTGCTTATTGGAAAGCTGGGATCAATCGGTAAAAATACGCCCCCTGCCTTTAACACTCCAAGTACTCCTATGACCATTTCCAGGGAAGGCTTTGCAATAACTCCTACGATGGTATTTCTTTGCACTCCTTTTTTTCTTAACATGCGTGCCAGTTGATTGGCTTTCGCATCTAACTCAGAGTAAGTTAGTGGAATTTCTTTACATACGATAGCAGTTTCCGAAGCAGTCTCTTTCACCTGTTGCTCAAATATTTCATGTACAGTCCTTTGGTATGAGTATTCAGCCTCCGTATTGTTGAATCCAGAAAGAATGGTTTGCTTTTCTAGTTCGGACATGATCTGAATCTTTTGCAATGGTATATTCATAGTTTGGGTAATTACATCAAGTAAAAGAATAAAATGGTCGGCCATCCTTTGCATTGTATCTTTGTTAAATACACATGTACGATACTTGAATTTAATTTCAATACTATTGTTCGTTTCCAATGCATGAATGAACATATCGAATTGAGTCATATTACTTTCTATCGGGTATTTACAAAAGGACAATTTCTCAGTATCCTTGAAGAAATTCTCATCGTTGTCCAGAGAAAACATAATATCAAACACCGGATTTCTTCCCGGATTTCGATGAACGCCTAATTGATCAACCAATACTTCAAACGGATATTCCTCATGATCAAGTGCCTTCAGAGTATTATCTTTTACTTCATTTAAAAATTTTCGGAATGTTTTTTCTCGACATGGAAAGTTTCTCATTACCGCCGTATTCACAAACATGCCGATCACACGCTCCAAACCAGGGCGGGATCTACCCGCTGTCGGTGAACCAATCGTAATATCTTCTTGACCGGTATATTTGAATAACAAAACATTCAAAGCAGAAAGCAACACCATATAAAGAGTTGTCCCATTCTCCACTGCTACTCTTCTCAAGCGTGATGTCAAATCGGTGCTTGCCGTAATAGATACATGATCACCTACATAATTTTGAATTGGCCGACGCGGGTAATCCGTATTTAATTCAAGTTCGGGGATCTTTTCTTTAAACAGGTCTAACCAATACATCTCTTTACGCTTGAAATCATCAGTTTGAAAAAATCCCTCCTGCCATACTGCATAATCTCTATACTGTAACTTAGGATGAGGTACTTTCTTGTCTAAATAGTAATCAGTAAATTCCTCCATAATAATATCCATCGAGATGCCATCAAAAACAGCATGATGGGCATCTGTGAACAACAAATGCTTATTTGGTTCAATCTTAAGAACCTTTACTCTAAAAAGAGGTGGTTTTTCTAGGTTAAAAGGCTTAACTAAGCTGTTAACAAATTCCATTACTCCATCTTCTTGGGCTTCCACAATATCGACAGTAACATCTAATTTAGGATGAACATACTGAACCAGTTGACCATCGACAAATGAAAATGATGTGCGCAATGATTCATGACAATTAACAAGGTGCTGGAAGGCTTTCACCAGCTTATCAGAATTAAGCTTACCCTCTATAATTATTGAGGATGGCAAATTATAGGCCACAGAGTCCCGATTAAGCTGCCACATGATAAATAATCTTTTCTGCTGTGATGAGACGGGATAATATTCTCTTTCTTTGACAGGCAATATTGCTGGGCGTTCATGTTCTTGCTTCATAATCATTAGATTAACAACTTCTTTTATTGTAGGTTGTTTAAACATTTCGCTTAATTGCAGGTTTGTATCACATTCTCGGTTAATTTTTAGTACAATTGAAGCCGCCTTTAGCGAATGGCCACCTAATTCAAAGAAGTTATCATATACTCCTATTCTTTCAATGTTAAGAACTTCTTCCCAAATACCCACAATTTTTCTTTCAATTTCACCTTCAGGTGCAACATAACTTGAGCTTGATGCTGTATCCAAATTGGGCACAGGGAGTGCTTTTCGATCAATTTTCCCATTTTGATTGAGAGGCATTTTTTTCAGTTGAGTGAAAAAAGCAGGTACCATGAAATCTGGCAATCTTTTAAGAAGGAAATTTTTCAACTCCGAATTTGCTATATCCTTCTTGGCAACAAAATAAGCGCTTAATTCTTTGGCACCATGAGTATCTTCCATAGCAATGACAACTGCTTCCACAACATCATGGTGTTTCATAAGACAAGTTTCAACTTCACCTACTTCTACCCGAAAACCTCTAATCTTTGTAAGATTGTCTTTTCTGCCAATAAATTCAAGTTTACCATCAGGCATCCACCTTGCCATATCCCCGGTTTTATAAACCTTTTTCCCGGGAATAGACGGAAACTCAACAAATTTTTCTTTAGTTAAACCTGGTGCATTGCAGTAACCCTGTGCCAATCCCACTCCAGCAATACATATTTCTCCCGTTATACCAATAGGCAGAAGGTCCATTTCTTGGTCAACAATGTATAGTTCCGCATTATAGATTGGCTTTCCAATAGGTATTGTCTGAAGTTCCCTCACTTCTTGATCATTGATTCTGTAGAATGTGGATATATCCGTGCATTCAGTAGGACCATAAGTATTCACAATTTCACTATTAAAATTAGATGATTCTACCAACGGTATCAACTTTTTACAATTAATAGATTCACCACCTAAAAAGACATGATTCAATGATGTTAATCTGCTGTAATCCGACTCTTCATTATAATCAACCAATGGGTAAAAACCGCTTGGTGTACAATTTATAGTTGTGATGTTATGAAAGTAAATATAATCTGACATCTTATTGTAATCGTACATACCCGGCTCAAAGAGGTGTAATGTTCCCCCTTTTATTAATGGAGCAATTATATTTTTATGCGCCGTATCGAAACTTATTGGGGCAATTAATAATAAATTGTCAGTTTCACTTATATCAAATTCATCAATATACCAGAAGAGCAGGTTTACAAATGAATTTCTTTTTACCATTACCCCTTTAGGCTCCCCAGTACTTCCCGAGGTGTAAAGGACATACATTAAACTTTCTGATGATATTTTCAGCTCGAGATTCTTTTCCATTGCTGCTGGTGTTTCCTTACCCATAATTATATCGATATCAGTAAATGAAATATTTTGATTAGTGGGCTTCCGTTGATGATGGCTACATTTCAAAATTATTTCTACGTTGGAATTGTTTAAAATATATTTGATCCGTTCATTTGGATAGTTTGGATCAATAGGTAAATAAGCTGCTCCCGACTTTAAAATGCCTAAAATACCGATTGGAAGCTCCAGCGATCTATCCAACATAATTCCTACTATACAATTTTCTTTAATTCCCGACTTAACCAATTCATTTGCTATATGATTCGCTTTTATATTTAATTCCTGATAAGTTAATTTTTTCCCTTGATAAACGACAGCTATCTCTTGAGGGGTTTTTAACACTTGTAATTCAAACAATTCAACAACCGACTTGTCCTTTGGAAATTCTATAGAAGTGTTGTTGAACTCATATAAAATTCGATTCCTCTCTTTGGATAAAATATCTATTTCGGAAAGACGGATATAGGGGTTGTCAACTACTGCTCTAAAAAAGTGAGTCAGTTGCTCTGTAACTTTTCCGATCATTTCTCCTACGCTTTCTTTACAAGTAATACAGCATTCAATATTGCTTCCATGCCAAGTGAAATTAAAGACTGTGTCTGCATAGGAATAGTGATTAGAACTGTTGTGTTGAATATTTGTAAGCTGGATAACCGTACGGGGCTTCAATCTATTAGTAGTTGTAGATTCAAAACCTAGCAGTCTTGCTAATTTATCATGTGATACTTTCTGGTTTTTATTGGCCTCTGAAATATTTCGCTGCACTTTCAATAGAAGCTCTTTAAATGACATTTCGCTATGGATATCACTTCGTATAATCAAGTGATGATCTTGATAGGCTACACCAGATTCTGATTGGATTACTGGGGTTCCGATCGAGACATCTCTATTACCCGTATATTTTGAAAGTAAGTATTTTACCCCGCACATCAGAATGATAAATAATCCATATTCAGATTGATCACTCATTTTGATGATTTTACTCGATATTTCACTTGGGATTTTATATGTAAATGAATTACGTTCATAATCTTCTAAATCAAGTTTTTTATTATCATGTGTAAAACTACTCATATTTAAATCCGCCGATAGTTGACTCAACCAAAACTTTTCTTCTTCAGTTAACGAATCTGTTTGATAAGCATCCTTATCCATAATAACCTCCGCTTCGAATCAATGTCCGATTGATCAGATCTATGATATTAATATAATTTTCATTAATAAAAAAGTGTCCTCCAGGGTAGCCAAGGACTCGACTATCTTTCGTAGTAAAGTCGGTCCATTTTTTCATATCTTCCTTAGTAATATCATCCTGTTCACCGTACAAGGCGGTAATACTAGTATTCAATTTGTATCCTTCCTTGCTAAACTTATATTCTTCTATCAATTTAAAGTCAGACCTTAAAATCGGTAAAAATATATCCATCAATTGCAGATTATTAAGAACTTCTTTTGGAGTGCCGTTTAGCTCAAATATTTTTTTTTTGAATTCCTTTTCTGGTAAGTTATGAACTTTCTTTCTTCTAACATGATTGGGAGGTTTTATGCCTGATAGAAAAATATGTGTAGGTGGAAGAAAGCCTTCTCTAACCATTTTCTTACAAAGTTCATAGGCAATAAGCCCTCCCATACTATGTCCAAAAAAAGAATAATTACTTTTGTAAATATAACGATTTATGTTTTCGAATATATCGTTTGTCACATCATCCATATCATGATAGCAACCCTCTTGAAATCTTCGCCCTCTCCCTGCATAGTAAATTGGTTGTAACTCAATGTTAGGATGTAAATAATTGCGCCACTTATTATATATTGACTCAGATCCACCAGCGTAGGGAAAACAAAAAAGGACCAATTTACTCATTTATTATTCCTTCCTAAATAATAGATTTAAAATGCTTTATAGAGTTCAATATGTTATCCTACACCTCCCTTTAAAATCTATATTTAACTGTGGAGTGATAACTATTTTTCCTTAAATTTTTTATTCCAGAATGGAATACGACCTTGAATATCATCAATTACGGAAGAAAACCCTGGTGCTGATGCCAGAAAGAAGCCCGTACAATGGTGTGCCTTTTGATATTCCGAATCCTCTAATAATATGAGATGGACCTTCTTTATATTGTAGTGTGGAACAGCTGGGAAAAGGTGATGAACTAAATGATAGGAATTTCGGTGAGGATGGATTAACATACGCTCAAACCAATTCCCAAAAGAATTTCTTGATGCAAATATCTCATGTTCAGACTCTAATCCAGCGTGTTCAGCCATTTCAGCCCAATACTTTAATACTTGGAATGTTGTTAAAAATGGAATAAACCAAAATAAGATTAACTCCTGCCAAAAACCAAAAATAATAGAACTAATAATAATAACTACCCAATATAAAGTCCGGATTATCTGTTCAAAACGAGGTTCCTCTTTTGCATACGCTGTTACTTTAATCATTCCGATTAAATAGTTGGGCACATGTACTAAGAACAGAGGTTTTAAGCAATGATGTATGAAAAATTGCATTCTATTTTTAGGTGGTTTATCCAATCCAACTATTCGATATCTTTGTTTATCAGGGTCTACCTCACTCCACAAATATCTGTGGTGATCCATATGACTCTTGCAGTAGGCTTTGTGAGAAATCATAATTGGATAAGCTGCAAAAAAACATGCAACCCATTTATTTAATTTACGATTTTTAAAAAGCATACGATGACTTGACTCATGCATCATGATATCCAAGCCACGCATACGGCTCCCAATGATAACAAGACTAATTAAATACATCCAAACAGTTGGTATAAAGTAATTGAGGACAATTGCCAAGGAGATGATAAGCCAATCCAATCCTATAGCAAAAAAGTTATACCAATTATTACGTTGTTGTAATTCACGAATTTTCAACGTAATTTCTCGGGAAAAACGATGCTTCTCTAACCCTTGCGGTGGGATTATCGCTTCTAATTGGTCAATTTTACCAGTCATGTTATAACTCCTTTTATTTAGAAATCAATGATTTTCAATTACGACCTAATCATCTATTTCCTTATTCTTTAGATATCCATAAGAAAGAACATTTCTTTTTCACAATAAAACCTAAGTCCATTTTTCAAAAACCAGCTTATCGATTCCAGCTACAATTTCACCTATACTTTGATCAATATTCGACATGACATGAGACTGTATTTTCATTTTCACATTGACAGATGAATGCATTCTAACACCTGGATCAAATCCAAGTATAAAATATTCGAGCACATCATCATTTTTCATTGATATCCAAACCCCATATCCGTAATATATATTCTTGTTGCTCTTCACATAGGGGGTCAATAACTTATCCGTATACTCTCTACCTAGTAGTTTCATATTTAATAATCCATCCCAAAACTTTGATAAATCTAATACTGTTGTATATGCTCCCCCATCTGGCCCCCCTACTATAGGTACGGAATAGATGTTTGTTCTCCAAGTATTATCATCTTCGCTATCAATATATCCTAAAGCGGTCCGTTCAGGCAGTTGATCCATCCGGAAATACCCTGAGTCTGACATATCACAAACTCCAAATATATTTTCCCTAACATACTCTGGAAACGTCATGCCTGTCACTTTTTCTAGAATCAATCCAAGTAAAATAAATCCTGCATTACTATAAGAAAACTTACTTCCAGGATCAAACTTCATACGATCATCCTGGAACATAGGTAAAAAATCATTAGGCGATTTAATAGAATACACAGGAATAGCTTTCCATAACTCTTCAAAATCACTCATCACTTCTTCATCGAAGTAATCAGGTATACCTGAAGTATGAGTTAATAAATGATGAATTGTAATATTTGGATGAAAATGTGGAAATGGGATCTCCAGACAATCTTTGAGACAGGTTTCAAAAGTTAAAATCCCCTTCTCAACTAGTTGACATATAGCTACTGAGGTGAAAACTTTACAACCGGATGCCATACCAAATCTAGTAAGTGACGAAATCGGGATTTGTTCACTTCGATTTGCATAGCCAAACCCACCTTCAAAGATATTTTGTTCACTTTGAATTAAAATTGCACCAGAGAATGGTAATCTGTCATCAATATTCATCACAAGCTCTTCTATGTTCTTTGAATTTTCCATCAAATACAACCCTTCTCAATTTTGTCAATTAACTAACTATTCACACTGGTAATTTTAACCTTTTAAATTTCAATTAACAAGGGTTACAAAGACCTAAATTTATCCAATTTATCTTGAAGATTTATTAGTAGATATTCATCTTTCCTGCTAAGAAAGTCATATATTACTCTCAAAAGAATTAATAAAATGTTGATAAAAAGTGAAACTAATTATAAATTAAGAATATATAAAAACCATTTAATCGTGGTAATAGTGAGGTAGTCATGAAGAAAACTGATCGTTATTCAGAAATTATTGCATTTAAGTTAGGAAGTCCACTGCCATACAAATGTATTGAAATGAAACTTAAGGAATTACCAAACAATGAGAGACAAAGAATTTTGAGGTTCCATAAATTAGAAGATCAACAAAGAACATTATTTGCTAGTTTATTTATCAGAAAGCGCTTACGGATATTGTTACCATTACCAGTACATGATCTCTCTATTAAGAGAGATCAAAATGGGCGGCCTTATCTGGAAAATTTTTACGGATGGGAAGGCGATTTTAATCTATCCCATTCCGGCGAATGGATTATATCTGGAGTTACTACAACTGGAAGAATTGGTGTTGATGTTGAAGAAGTTCGTCCCATAGATCTTTCCATATCAAAACTATGCTTAACTCAAGAAGAGATTGATCATTTACAAAACACCCCTCCTGAAAGACAGTTATCATTTTTCTTTAGTATTTGGACCTTAAAAGAGGCATTTGTTAAAGCAATCGGACAAGGTCTTCTATTTCCTATGGATAGTTTTGGGTTTGATATGGATGATTGGTCTCAAAATAAAATTTCGATTAGAAACACTAATCTTTCTTTTAGTCAGTTTTATTTCCGATTATATCAATTAGGGAAAAATTATATAGTTGCTGTTTGTTGCACGGATCTAGAGCATATAAATAATTTATGTATAAAAATAATGGACCGTTCTGACTTTTTGTAGATAGTCTATATTTAATCATTTAGGTTGGTAAATGAGAACTATTTTACAGTTGTGCTAAAAAAATACCAAAGATACTTTTGAAGGCATTTTCACATATGAGCATAAATATGGAAAAGCGGCTTATTTTATTGTCACTAACACATTCAACGTTATATCTTCTCCAGCAGGCTTTTTATAGCTAGATTCTATTATTCAATCGACAGCAATGCGAAATACCCACTAAATAATGTTTAGCGGGTATTTCATGTTCACTTCATATTCCATCGTTTGTATAGTCCGCTTTTTTGCTTCTAAACCGAGCTGCTCTCTACCACATACAAAACCATATCGCTCCCTACTGAAAAAAACCTCCGGAAAGTGATGAGCGTTCCTCATATACGCGCACATGGCCAAAATACCTTTATAAAAGACTATTCTAAAGGTAAAGTGTAAAGCGTTCCGAAATCAGAGGTTAGCAAAAAGTTAGCATTGCACTAATTTTCTCCCCACAAACTTTTATCCAGCGTTTTACTCGTGCATCAGCAATCGAAATACCACCAAAAAACGCTGAGCTTGTAACCTCTCTATCGGAATATGTAATACCCTCTAGTGAACTAACGCATCCACAAACCTCTGTATTCGTTTCATCGCCTCTTGCAACTGCTCCATCGATGTTGCATAGGAGCATCTTACATACCCTTCTCCGCTTTGACCGAATGCACTTCCAGGAACTACTGCTACTTTTTCCTGTTTCAATAATTGTTCAGCAAATTCATTGGAAGTTAGTCCTGTTCCTTTAATCGAAGGGAAGACGTAAAAGGCGCCACCTGGTGTATGGCAATCTAAGCCAATCATGTTTAGTGATTGGACGATATAGTTTCTTCTTCTGCGGTAATTGTTTTTCATCTTTTCTACAATGTCATCACTATTGCGTAATGCCTCGATCGCACCGTGTTGTAGCATATGTGGCGCACACATCGTAGTAAATTGATGAATTTTTAGCATCACTTGTGTAATTTCGCTAGGAGCCGCTACAAAACCTAGTCTCCACCCTGTCATCGCAAATCCTTTGGAGAAACCATTGATTAAAATCGTTCTTTCGAACATTCCTTCAATCGAGGTGATGCTTGAATACACCTCATCATAAGTTAATTCAGCGTAAATTTCGTCTGAAACGACAATCAAATCATGTTTTTTTACTACTTCTGCAATTTCTGTCAGTTCTTCAGCGTTTAAATAAGTCCCTGTGGGATTATTTGGTGAACATAATAAAATCGCCTTCGTTTTATCCGTAATCTTTTCTTCCATTAGTTCTTGTGTTACTTTGAAACCATTGTCGGCATTTGTTGAAATCGGGATCGGTGTTCCGCCAGCCATTGTAACGAGAGAGGCATAGGAAACAAATGCTGGTTCTACTATTAATACTTCGTCACCTTCGTTTAATAACGTACGAAAAGCTAAATCTAATGCTTGACTAGCTCCAACGGTCACGATGATTTCGTCCTCTGCGGCGTAACTAGCATGAAAACGTCTTTTTAAGTAAGCAGAAATCTCCTGTCTCAATTCCATTAATCCAGCATTAGCTGTATAGGAAGTGTAGCCTTCTTCTAAGGAGGCAATCGTTGTTTCCCTTACATTCCAGGGAGTAATGAAATCAGGTTCACCAACCCCTAAGGAAATAACATCTTTCATACTAGATGCTAGATCAAAAAACTTCCTTATCCCTGATGGTTGAATCTGCTTAGCTGTTTCTGACAAATAACCTTGATAATTCACGGAGATACCACCATTCTGCGGTCAGTATCATCTTTATCTTCCAATATTACACCATCATGCTTATATCTTTTTAACATAAAGTGAGTAGTTGTTGATACAACATTATCAATTGTTGATAATTTATTGGAGACGAATTTAGCTACCTCTGTCATCGTTCTACCTTCAATCGTGATGGATAAATCATATGTACCTGACATGAGATATAATGAGGTTACTTCTGGAAAGCGATAAATCCTTTCCGCAACCTCATCAAATCCGACACCACGTTTAGGCGTTACTTTTACATCAATCATCGCTTCAATGACTTCTTTTCCTTCTACTTTGCTCCAATTAATTAATGCTGGATAACTAACAATGATTTTTTCTGCTTCTAATTTTTTGATCGTATTTTCAACGTTTTCAACACTTGTATTCATCATCATGGCAATATCTTGCATAGGAAGTTTATGATTCTCTTCCAGTATAGATAAAATCTCAATTTCATCGTTATTTAGTTTCATCTTTATGCTCCTCTAATCAAAAAATCAAGTCTACCTCTGTTAATTATACTGCTTTTTATATTTTTTAAAATATATCAGCCAAAAAAATTGTCCGAATCATAGTAATCTTTGAGCTTAGATCAAAAGTCTTCATACATTCTACTTCTATTTCAGCGGTAAAAAATAACCATCTTGATCAAATGTCATTTCTTGCAGTTCTTCCAATACTTCAATATTCCTTTCATTTTTCAACTCTTGAAAAAGCACTTCTGAAACATATAATTCACCGATATGTAGTGTGTTAGGAATACGAAGAATTTTCGCTTCTTTAGGGTTCATTCCCCAGCTTGCGCGGAGGGCCGTTTTCAAGGCTTCTATATCGTTATCAAGGACAATTGGAATTTTCGCTCTATCTAGAAATGTACTTGTAATCACATTTTCGTTCATCGCTTTTATATCAATTTTTTCAAATAATCGTTTTGTTGTTATGTCTGCAAGCCCAATTCCCAGCGCGTTTCCGTGACTCGCTTCACTTAAATCCGAAGCAATTAAATAGTTGATCTTGGGAATTTCTGGTTCATCTACACCCAATACGCGAAGGCGACCAATAATATTAGTGTCTAACCCTGTCCCACTATAATCTTTCCCAATTTCATCGACAATTAAAATGTCTAATTCCTTTACTGGTAAGCTTGGCATTAATCCATATGCTGCTTTAATTAGTTTTCTTTCCCGCTGTTCAACATTTGCGGTTTCAATGGCTTCTATTATTGCGGTTTCTTCATGAGCATTTTCCACAATCGCGATTCCGAATAAGACTTTAGACTTTTCAAGTACTACATTCCCAACTGCTGGCATCATGTCGCGTATCCCTTTAATTCCATGTGAATGAAGTGTGAGTGCCTGTTTATGCTTCCCCATCCCAATTGAAGCCATTTTTAAGAGACCACTTTCAATGTCACTACTAAAATCTGTATGTGGTTTTACTCGTCCCATAATAATAATTCCGTCCGCTTTATATGCATGTTTATCAATATATACAGGAATTCCTTCTTCTGTTTTCCCTAAGTCGACAACTTCCATCGATGAACGGATTTCACATCCTGTTGACTCCTTAGTTACTCCTAAACTCTCAAGAATTTCCACTTGTCCTTCAGCAGTAGCGCCACCATGACTCCCCATTGCAGGAATGATGAATGGGATCGCTCCCCTTTGTTTCACCTCATCTGCAACACTTTTAACTATGAGCGGGATATTGGCGATTCCGCGACTCCCTACTGTAATCGCAATCTCCATATTCGCTTTTATTTTCTCATCGATTTGGACGTGGATTACTTCTTCTGCTATTTTTCCCGCTATGTCATCTATACTCTTAACTACAAAATTCTGTTTTATTTTCGCCATCCTTGGAAATAACATTTAACTCACTCCCTACCATTTCAAAAAATTCTTTCTTATTGCTTAATAGAAAAATTATAGCACTCTATCAAGAAAAGAAAAGAACCTCTGCATCCAGCTATTTAAGAAACATTCTTGTAATAAATCAATTTTTTTTACTTTCTAGAATCAATTCCATAAATGACTATTTAAGTGAAATACGTGAACATTAAGATTCAGGGTAAATAAATTTTTAGTAAATAGAAGTTTTCAATTTAGATGATTGGAGCGAAAGGCGGCGACTCCTGCGGGATTAGAGGGACAGGTGAGACCCCGCAGGGCGCGAAGCAATCGAGAAGGCTCACCGCCTGGAGCGCAAAACAACATTGTTCGGATTTTAATACGGAAATCTCTATTATGAAATTGCTTCTCTAATCTTGTATTTTATAGTTTATTTTCAAGATCACATACTAAGTATCAACCATCAATATAACTGCTATCCTTCACGCAGTTTTGGAATTTCAGGAATGAGTTGTTGAGTATATGGATGTGGAGAGTTAAGTAGAACACGATATAGAGTGTATCGCCTACATAATAAGCTAATCCTACATCTCATGAGTGAAAAAACAAACGTCATATTATAGCTTCATAAGCATATCAAGAATCGTAGAGTGAGAACCAGCATCCACCATCGATGTTGTTTCATCGGCGATATGCACCTCGGAAATAAAAAAATCGTGCAATCATCAGCCTTTGCTTCGGGAAAAGAACTTTATCAAATACACCCTTTCTGTAAGCAGCAACTCACCAAGAACGTTGCCAACATCTATGACGATAATGTAGGCTTTAGTAATTTCATAAAAGTATAGGTTAATGCTTATAAACTTACTAATTTAATGATTGAATTTGTATCTCCCAATTCATTAAGTTTTTGCACTAGAAGGTTTTCTATATCTTCACTTATTGACAATTGCTCAGATGAATACGGGGCTAGTTGTTGACTTTCACCAATCATAATTGAATACATTGCATGTTGAAACATTGTAATATCATTCGCATCATTACCAAACGCTATATATTCTCCTTCTTGTACACCCAATTTTTGCAATCCACTCCACTTGTCTATGCCGCTTGGACTTATATCTAAAACTCTCTCATTTCCATGTGAGTGAACAACAACATCAAGTTTGCTAAGCCGTTTTTGGATAGCTTCCATATTATCTGAAGTAAGCATTAAAATTTTTAAGATTGACTCTAATTCATCCAATTTAACGTTTTTAGCACGTCTTTGTGGATCAAGATTATTCAAAATTGGATGGATACCTGGTCCTGTATAGGCATAATCCCAATCACCATCTATCAAATAAGAAACATTATAAGCTCTTATTAAATGAACAATATTCTCGAGTGTCTCTTCATCAAAACTGACCGTTGATATGGTTTTCCCCTTTATTGCAACCATTGAGCCATTACCCGCGATCATTGGGTATTGATGAAAACGTTCATGCAGGACGGGGAGTAAATCGCGTACTGGTCTAGCTGAAGCAAAAATGACTTCATGCCCTTGCCCTACTAATTTTTCTAATGCAATTAATAATTTTTCGGAAACTGGCTGACCTTTAAAGCAAATTGTCCCATCTAAATCAAATACAAATTTCATTCTACGCCACTCCCACATCTTTTTATTTTTCTTATCATATCAATTTATTTTATAATGAAAAGGACATACGTCCCAAAAGGAGTTTCTATATGAAATATATTCTAGACTCGAAGCTACTTAAATTAAAACTACGCGAATTTAATATGGAGAAAATATTTGACCAAGCAAAACAACTCCCGTTTACTTTGCAGCAATATGAACCAGATGAAGTTATTCTACTGGAAGGGATGGAGGCGAAATCACTGTTATTTTTAGTGGAAGGGAAGGTGAAAATAACATCAAGTGTCGAAACTGGAAAGTCATTATTACTAAGATTTGTTCAACCGTTTTCCATTATTGGTGATATCGAACTAATTCGTGACGTTCCCGTCCAATCACAAGTTAAAGCAGTTGATCCATGCTTGTTGATTGGACTACATTTTGATTATATAAAACACCATGAAATGGATAACCCAAAGTTTTTACATACACTTTTAGAACATGTAAGCTATAAGCTTCAAACTTGTACAACAGCTTCTCGTGTAAATTTATTAGCATCTGTGGAAAACAAATTTGCGAGTTATCTTATGTCCACCATATCACCTGAGTCTGATAATAACTTTGGAATAGAGATAAAGACTTCAAATATTCAAGAGATTGCTGATTTAATTGGCACAACATATCGCCATCTAAATCGAGTTATTCATTCTCTTTCTCGTAAGAATATTATTGAGAAAGACAAAAGTTTTATTCGTATATTAAATTGGACTAATTTAGAAGAATTGTCCAATGGAATCCGATATAAGTAACAAATGGATAACCCCTATTCCCTCTAGTGGGTTATCCTTTGAATGGTCTTAATGAATCCGATGAAAGCTTATTATATAATAAAAAATCCCACCTTGGTACGCATTGTTAAGAGGCGTGGTGGGTTCTGTTACTTTTACTATATAATAATGCGCATTCCACACACTTTCAGACCATTTGTCATTTGCGAAAAATGATCATTAGGATTCCTAAAAAGGATTTTCTCTTTTCCTTTTTCATGGCTATATTACGACGTGCCAGTTCATATTGTCTTGCTTCCTTCCGTAAGTCCATCATATGTTGTTGCACAACCTCTTTATCTATTCTAAACATTTCCCTTGCTCCTTTAGAAGAAGCCTCTAATACCATTATCAGGGAATGACACACACCATTCTCGCTCGCCATTTACCCTGTATATATACTACCGAAGACTCCAATTTATTTTTTTCTTCCGATTCTTTGTTCTGCTTTCTTACATTTTGCGTAATCATATTTTTTCCTCCTTCGCTGAATATTTTTACTTCTTCGTGCATGTTGTCATTTAAGATCTAATTAAAAGCGCCTTATCCGTTTCTCTCCTTCACACTACCCACTTTCGAGAGATTCCTTTTTTAATAGTTTTCTTTGCTGTTTCATCATTACCATCATCAGCACTCCTTTTCTTGTTATTTATTAACACGCAATGCGTGAAAACACCCATTTCATCAAAAATGAACACAAAGAAGCACACGCCTTTTTACATAAGCGTGTGCTCATAGAAAAGAACGGCAGACCAGCCATTCCGAATTATTTATTCATAGAAAAATAAAGTCCGGTTTGGCACGGAATCATTATACAATTATGATGGTTAGTGTTAAATTTAAGCATTTTCCGTACCTCCATTCCTATTTTGAATATATAACCTCTTGAGGTTATCATTTCCACTTCACAATTGTCAATACCTATTAATAGTACATGGCCGGACATATTAACCATTATAAGATTGCTTCGTGATAGATAGTAGTACATTATTTATTCACTACCTCGGTATTAAAATCCAGAATGTATTACTATTTATACTTGTTTCAATTCCTATCTTACCTTGATGATGGCGTTCCACGATTTCCTTTGAAATCGCAAGTCCTAATCCTGAACCACCAGTCATACGGCTACGAGAAGAATCAAGTCGGTAAAACCGGTTAAATACTTTTTCTAATTCTTCAGTTGGTATAGGTTTGCTAGGTCCTGTAATAGAAATACGATAATCATTCTTTTGTTTCTTTCCTGTTAGTAAAATCGGTCCAGTTCCTTCATAATAACAAATAGCATTATCAATCAAGTTACTAATAACTTGTTGTATTCCTTCAACGTGAATAGATAGTTTGCATGATTCGGCTTCAAGCTGTATCGGAATATTTTTCTGCTCCCATGTTCTTTCAAACATAGCAACACATTGACTTAGTAGGTTTTCTATCTCATACGTTTCTTTTTTAACTATTGATTGGGCCGATAAATAATCCCATTCCTTTAATTGTTCTAGTTGTTCAAGCATTTGCGATAATCGGTTTGATTCCTGATGAAGGGAGGCAAACAGTATTTTATCGCCTATTATATCTCCATCTTTCAATGCTTGCAGATAACCATTAATATTCGTTAAAGGGGTTCTAATTTCGTGTGATAAATCTGAGACAAGCTTTTTCCGTTGTTGTTCATTCATTTGTAACTGTGAAATGAGCCCATTATACTGTATAACCAATTGACCGATTTCATCTTGCTTGTACATTTTTATTGGTTCAGGATATTGACCGTTTCTCAGTTGTTCAGTAGATCGAATTAAACTTCGAATTGGTTTAATGAGGCGTTTTATTAAATAAAAATGAAGCACACTTCCTGCAAAGACTGCCGTGATCATGAAAATCCATAAGTAACTTAGAAGGGTACTATTAAATTGCTGCTGTCGTTCTGCATCAAATCCCCCTACTCCTGCCGCCAGAAAACAAGCTGTATTATAAATAGCCCAACCACTGATAGCAGTTGCCGCTACAATAACTAATATGTTCAATAACGTTAAGCGCCAAAGGAATCCAGAGGGAATGAAAGAGGTTAAATATTTACTTAGCCGTGACAAATTTATACCCCATTCCCCGAACGGTTTGTACCCGCTTCGGATTCGCTGGATAATCTTCAATTTTTTCACGGAGCTTTTTTATATGCGCATCAATCGTTCGATCCATTACTGTATGTTCTACATATGGGTACATTTGCATGATAAGCTGTTCCCGTGACAAAGCCATATTTGGATTTTGCATAAAGTAATAAAGAAGGTTAAATTCAAATTTCGTCAGTTTTATATTTTTACCATAAAGTAAAACTACTCCCTTTTTAGGCATGATGCATAGCCCTTCACGTACAATTTTTTGGCAAAACATATCAGTACGGCGTAGTACCGCTTCAACATTTGCGATAAGTTCATTTGGATCAAATGGTTTAGTCATGTACGCATCTGCACCTAAATTTAATCCAGAAATTTTATCTTCAATTCGTGCTTTAGCCGAAAGCATAATAACCGAAACTTCACTTTGCTCCTGCTTACGAACCCATACATAAAATTCTTCTCCACTTATTTTTGGAAGCATTAAATCCAAGATGATTAAACATGGTTGGAATTCAAGAAAAACTTGTTTCGCCTCTTCTCCATCACTTGCTTCCACGACCTCATATTTATTTTTCTTCAAATAAATTCGTATAAGATCTCGAATCATTTTATCATCTTCAACAACCATAATTATTTGTTTCACAGAATCACCCCGCTACAAGTTTACACAACCTAAGGGAATTATTGCATCTTTTCAAACTCCTGTACCATTAAATTATAGTTTAATGCACCTAACGCTATAAATTGAATCCGCCCCTTTGAATCAATCATAAATGATGTAGGATAGGCCATAATTTGATATTGGTCTGAGACAACAGATTCTTCATCAAGAGGAACGGTGAGTGTCAAATTAAAATCATCTATAAATTTCTGAACTTTATCTGGATTTGATTCTGTCTCCAGTAAATTCACAGCTAAAATTTTCACATCTTTTTTCTCCTGAAACTTTTGCATATCAGGCATTTCTGCGCGGCATGGTGGGCACCATGTTGCCCAGAAATTCAACATTATGCGTTGGCCTTTAAAATCTGACAGTTTTACTATCTCTCCTTCTAGTGTCGTAAGTTCAAAATCAGGGGCCATTTCTCCTTTACCAATCCCTATAACATTGGACTCAGTTTCTTCCTCGTTAATGTCCCGTATTTTAGACTGCGAAATTACTTTATTATCTTCTTGAACTTTGTTATCATCGGTCGTAAATACGAACTCATACACCGCCCAACCTAGCATACCAACTACAATCATAACAAAAATTGCCTTTTTCACTAATCATTACCTCCGTTATCATCCTAATTTTTCGAACCATGTATCTTGTACTAATTTCAGTAGAAACTCGGTGATCCGTGGCATTTGACCAGTAAATAAAATCAAACCCATAAGAACCATAATAATGGCCCCTGCTTTCATAATCACTTGACTATGGCGAACAATCCATTTAGTTGATCCAAGGAAAAAGGTTAAGGCAAGAAACGGTAATGCAAATCCTATGACATACATCACTGTGTACACTATTCCTTGTCCTGGATTACTTGCTGCAAGAAATAAAATGGATCCGAATATCGGACCAATACATGGCGTCCATCCAGCGGCAAAACCCATTCCAACAAAAAAAGTACCTATATAGCCAACAGGTTTCTTGGAGTATTGGAAACGCCTTTCTTTCATTAACGCTGTAATGTTAATCCAACCACCAACAAAAAGCCCCATTAATATAATAAATACGCCCGCTATGCGTTGGATTAGTAGCCCTGTATCACCTACTAATAACTTTTGAATCCATTGACCTAAAAATGAAGCTCCGACACCCAAACTTATAAAGATAAGTGAAACACCTAATAGAAAAAACACTGAATGACTCAGTAATTTACTACGTATTTTAACGTCATGATTCCCTTGCAGTTCTTTCACACTAATTCCTGTAATATACGATAAATATGCTGGAAATATTGGCAGCACACAAGGTGAAAAGAAGGATAATGCCCCTGCTCCTACTGCGAGAAACATCCCTACCACCAACATCGTATCCGTCTCAATTCCACCCAATTACGACACCTTCTTTCTTTGTTTTAAAATGAGTAATGTTAAACAACTTATCATAAACAAACCCAAAAACCATGGCGCTATTGTATAGCCGAATACCATAATAAACGGCATAATAAACGTCAAACCTAACGAACCCACAGCCCAACAGATTAACATTATAAAAATTAACGTATTCGTTGCTATACGGTCACGGGCAAATAGAAACCCAATAATAAGCAAAGTCAAGAAAACCATATATGCGATTGAATATGTATTGTTATTCCAAACAATCTGAATGAATTCATACGTAAATGACGCTATTAAAAATACATAAATAAATGAATCTAAAAATGCAAGAACATCAATTTGTTGTCGTTTAGTTTTAACAGCTATTGTGCATACGCTAAAGAACACGGCTAAATAAAATGCTGCTGAATCACTTGGATAGGCTAATATAGCCAATGGATCCTTCAGGAATACGGGAAATTTTAATAGAATTTTTCCAATCCAAATAAAAAGAACAAAATTAATAAGTTGTGATGCCAATTCACCAATATATTTTTTCCTTTGTGTTTTTGGCAAATTATTAATTAAATAAAAAGAAAGACATCCCACAATCAAACTTATGATAATAATTGCAATGGATATTTGTGCACTTGCTAATACGATAGATATCCCCCCAGTTCAAAACTATTCAACCACCATACTACATAAGCAATATGAAAGTTTGATGAAAATCGAAATTTATTTAATATACTTTAAGGATTAAATCTTAAAGTCTTTCCATCACATGCATTATTTTTTTCTATAGAAGTAATTCGTTATATATTGGACAAAAAAATGCCCTTCGCTTAAATTTGCGGAGGGCATAACTTCTGATTACATATGTTATTTTATTTACATCGTGAATTACTTCTTTTTTAACGAATATGTAACTGCTATCCTTCAAATCAAAATCACTTTCTATTAGGTCTTTGTTTTATGTACCACATTTTATAGTACTAACGGACTGTAACAATAAATATCTACTCTCGTATTAAAATATTCTAATCAACAATGCCGGTTCTATTTTTACTAACTTCAACCCTTTTGAACTCATGTTTGTCAACCGATATATGTGTCTTTAACAAAGAATTACTATTATGAATAAAAAACGTACTTTTCCGCCAAATGGTCATGGTTCAAATAGATAAACTGCATGTTAAGACTTATTGCATGTCAAACAGGTTTTCTTGTCGTATAATAAACATTCAGGCATTAATTCTTCTATTATAAACTATTTATATAAAATCTTTTTATGAGTTAAGTAAAAAAGACATCACTCAAGATCTATCTGATCTCTTGAGAGAAGAACCTTCATCGGTTCCTCTCTCGTTTTTATTTTGTTATTATTATGTTTTTAAAGGAATGGAGTCTTATATTTGAATAGATTAATAGATAATAAACGATTTAGACTGGCTTTACTGCTTGGTTCGCTTGCAGCACTCGGTCCTCTCACGATTGATATGTATTTACCTTCATTTCCTACCATTGCAAATGACTATGGTACAAATGCCTCTCTTGTCCAGTTCAGCTTAACCGCCTGTTTACTTGGACTTGGTATCGGTCAACTGGTTATCGGGCCGATGAGTGATGTAAGGGGACGGCGTCAACCGCTGATAATTTTTATTACATTGTATTTCATATCTTCCATTGCCTGTGCCTTTGCACCGTCTATTTATGTGTTCATCGGTGCCCGCTTTATGCAAGGTTTTTCAGCAGCTGCTGGAATTGTGATTTCACGTGCTGTTGTCCGTGATGTATATAGTGGACGAGAGTTAACGAAGTTCTTTGCATTGCTCATGCTCATTAACAATCTTGCACCGATATTAGCACCAATTGCAGGAGGAGGCATTCTTAGATTTACCAAATGGAACGGTGTGTTTATCGTGTTAGCTGCGATTGGTATCCTCCTCGTAATCCTAGTGACATCGAAACTTGAAGAAACACTGCCAAAAGAACAGCGAGTGCCAAGTAATATAGGGCAAACGTTGAGAAATTTCATGTCACTCATTAAGGATCGCCAATTTGCTGGATATGCACTTACACAGGGCTTTATCACTGCTGGTATCTTTGCTTATGTTTCTGGTACACCTTTTGTATACCAAAATATTTACGGTGTATCTCCACAAGTATTCAGTATTTTATTCGGTATGAACGGAATTGGAATTATGATCGGCACACAGCTTGTCGGTCGATTTGCAGATATTGTTTCTGAAGAACGCTTCTTAAAAATTGGCTTATTGATGTCCAGCTTGGCAAGTATCGCTTTATTAATTGTTGTACTTTTTAATGGACCACTCTTTGCAGTTGTCATTTCAATTTTCTTTTTTGTTTCATCAATTGGTATTATCTCCACATCTTCGTTTTCACTAGCTATGGACTCGCAGGGGAATATGGCTGGTAGTGCAGCTGCACTTTTAGGTTTGCTCCCATTTATATTGGGCTCGATTTCGGCACCGCTTGTCGGGGTTGCCGGAGAAAATACAGCCGTCCCAATGGGTGTCATTATCTTTTCAGCTAGTACACTGGCCCTCCTGTCTTTTTATGGATTGGCTAGAAAAAACCAAAAAAGTGTTAGTTACTAATCATAGTAGATATTTAAAAAAAGAAGGACAGATGAAGCATAATTTTTGCTTCATCTGTCCTTCTTTTTTGTTATAATAGGCATTTTTATAGCTTGATGTTTCCCTGTCTTAATGAAATAGACCTGATTCTTTAGATTTTTTCAAGAGTTTATTTGTTTGTTTATTAACCTTCTCTTTTAAAAAGGCGCCAAATAGTTGGAACGCTATGCCCACACAGGCTAGGTATAGAATATCAGTAGCTACTCTTCGCCATACAATACCACCTACCGCTTCACGCATTAAATCGATTGCATACGTAAATGGAAGTACAGGATTGATCCATTGGAAGAATTCCGGTAGTAATGCAACCGGGTAAGTACCGCCAGATCCAGCTATCTGCAAGACAAGCATGATAATAGCAAGTGCCTTTCCAACATCTCCGAATACAGAAACCAATGTATAGACGATAGACATAAAAATGAGACTGATGAATAGTCCAAAAAAGATAAACCAGAATGGCTCTTGGACTTTCACACCGAGAAGAACCATATCGCCGATTGTAACAATTAGTGTTTGTAGAATGCCAATTGTTACAAATGTAAATAAGCGTCCAAAATAGACTTCCCTTGCGAAGTAGTTGCCTTCATGCTTAACATCGACAGCAAGCAAGGAAATCAACAGTAGACAACCAACCCAAATCGCAAGCACCGTATAGAATGGAGTCATCCCGGTTCCATAGTTTTCAATCGGGAACAGTTTGTTTTCATTCAAAACAATCGGTTCTTCGAAAAAGGAACGCTCTGCTTGTGGATCGTTTTGCAGTAGCTCTATTATATCGCCGATGTCCATTTCTCCTTGGACTTTCCTGATTCTATCAGCAAGTTGTCGCACTTTATCGTTCACATAAGGGAACTCTCCAAGGATTTTCTCGATCATCTCTGTTCCATCACTTACATGCCCATCTGTATTATTTATGATTCGTTCTACTTCAGGAATAGTGGATTGTATCCCAACTAATACTTCTTTCGCGTCTAGCAATGTTTTCTTTGCATTTGCCACTTCACTAAACACCTTAGGTTCAATCGTTTCTTTATAATCTTTGATGAACGTATCCAATTTGACAGAAGTGCCGGCTGCAATTTGTTGCAAGTCGTCAATCGCTTGCTTCAATTGCTGTTGTTTCCCTTCTACTAATCCATTGACATTTTCCACATTGCTTTGAACTTCCACAAGGGTTGCTTTTAAGGCTGCTGTTTTCTCAATGGCACTATCAAGCTCTGCTCCTCCAATCGGAGCAGAGGGTACTTCATTCTCCCCTTCTTCCGTCGGTGTCGAAGGCTCCACACTATTTATATCCCTTAAATGTTTAAGATCCGCTTCAATTGTCTCAACTGTATTAATTGCACTACTCATTTTGTCGTTCATTTGTTTTTTTACATTTTCTAGTTCGGTAAAATCAAGGTCAACAGACTGAATTTCTTTTAAAAATTCATTTGATTCCTTAGATATGCTTTGTACCTTCTGCAAATCTTCATTAATTTTCGGTGCCATTTCATTCAGCCTATTCTCCGCTTTTGTGAGAAACTCTGTTGTACTATTGATCGTTCCAAGACCCTCATTTGTTAAGCGCTGAGCCTCTGGCATAAGGTTCTGGGCTTTTCGTAAAATATTTTGTGCGGATGTTGCGTCTGTTAATGATTCCTTTAGCTTCTGATTAATTTCTGGCAGGTTTGCTTCTACATCAAAAATATACTGTTCAAACCTTTTAATATCTGGTAAGTCGTTTTCAATTTCAATACCGAGATCATTAAACAAGTCAAAAATGACACCATTGACCGTGGAAATAAACTGTCCACTCATTTTTTCCACGATGACACTTGCACCTTTTCCTGTGATTTTCGGTGCGATCGAATTGATTTTTTCATTCACATAGTATTCCATTGTTGCCTTCTCAGGTTTGTCCGAAATAACGGAGGCTAGCTTCTCAGAAAAGTCTTTAGGAATAATAATCACGGAAAAATAATCACCGTATTCAAGTTTTTCCATCGCCTTTTTCCGATTTGTAAACTCCCAACCCATGTCCTTATTCGTCTTTAACGTCTTTACAAGCTCTTCTCCGGCATCGATTTGATTATCTCTCACCGTGGCTCCAACATCTTCATTTACGACAGCGACCGGCATTTGATCAGTCTGCGAATAAGGATCCCACGAAGCGATGATATTGAGCCATGCATAAAGTGAAGGTAGAAAAATTAACCCACCAATCAGAACAGCAGCAACCCAATTCCTACTTATGTTTTTGACATCGGAAGTAAATATATTCCAGGTATTTTTCATAAAATCTTCCTTTGCTATTATGTCGTGATGTCAGAACGGAAATAAATTCCATGACTCATTACTTATACTATGGTCCTTACAGATTGGAATTTAACAAAGATAATTGTGATATATGTATATAATGGACTTTTATGTTATTCCCATACCCTTCATAACTTATTTCTTCACTTAGTACTTCTTCTTTGTACAAAATAGTCCATATTTGTATGCCACATTATATACTAACCAATATCCTTTTGAGACAAAACAGAAAAAAGAGGCTTCATTAAGTTTTGATCACTTAATGAAGCCTCTTGCATAACATTCCAGTAAACATAAACTCCAACAGTAAACTTAATTACTCTTAAGCGTTGTTTCTTATGATGTTTATTACATCATGCCGCCCATCAATGATAGCGTTTTTTACGCTCGAATGGGCTTGGCAGATGTTGATTTAACAACGCTTCGTTCGTTTTACAATCACATGAAATGCTATCAAAAGCAAAAAGAAGTTAGCACAAAAGTTAGCATATCGTGTGAGGAGTGAGCAGAATGAAGTTGATTAAATGGGCTTTTATTGCTTTTAGTATAGCACTGATTGTATCAGGTTGTAGCCATGGCTACGGAGCAATAATTGTACCAACCGAAGATATACAACAATTAATTGATGACCAACAAACAGGCTTCGTCATCATCACAAATGAAACAGATGCGACTTTCCTTGATGAAGTTCAAAAAGCATTACTAGAAAAAAAGGAAAACGCCTTGCTATTCAACGTATTTCGTAATGATGGTGAAAATGAAAATACAGATGGATTAAGTAAAAACCCATTTCGAACAGTAATGCCCCATGTAAATGCCATCTACTATATAAAAGATGGAACTGTGTATGACGAATTTAATCTAGAAGTATATGAAGGCATTCGACAACAGGAAGAATTGGCTTACTTTATGAAGAAGATGTCGAACTCTACAGGTGATTCAAATGAGTAATGAAGAAATCGCTCGTAAACTTGAAGAATTTCAAGACTACCTTAGTATTTCGAGCATCTTCACGGATATTTTTAGATGGATTGCATGGGCGTTTGTTCAAGTTTTGGCATGGATTGTTGACGCTCTCGAAAAATTGACTGATGACATATTATGGATTAAATCCTTTTACAATCACCCAGAAATTGTAGCTTTTGTCGATACAATCAAACCGATTTTGTATATCTTTTTAGCCTTTTCCCTTCTCTATACAGGCTATTTGCTAATATTTCAAAAGAAGTTTAACCGTGAAGGAATCGCAATAAATCTTTTCATAGCCTGCATCATCATTCTTTCGCTAAACACTGGAATGGACAAGGCAAGTGAATTTACAGACGTTGCAATTGACGCTATAAAGGTCGAATCACTCTTTCCACACGATGAATCAACTTTAAGTGGTTCAATTATTCAACGAAACGTAAATGACCTTACTGAAATTGATAAAAGTAACTGGTCTACAACTGACATAAACGTTCCAAACAGTACACCACCGAGCAGAATTGCGAATATCAATGTCCGTGAAAAGTACGGAAAAGATACAGAAGGCATTTCTAGTGAAGGACAAGACATTTCAAAGTACATGCTATCTCTTAACAATGTTGGTGAATACCGCGCGGAAAAGTTTGATCAGTCGGGGTTAGAGTGGAACAACGAGTACTATTTCCGATATTCGATTAATTGGTTTACGATTTTCGTCACTCTAGGAATTATTGCCTTCACGCTCTTCTCAATTGCGTTAAAGCTTGCCAAGTTGTTTTTCGAACTAACATTCAACTATATTTTAGCATTGATCGTAGCACCTGCTGATATTCATGACGGGCAGAAAACAAAGAAAATCATTTCAGCCATCTTGAATACCTTCTTTGCAACCATCCTAATTTTTCTATCAATGAAAGTATACATGATTGGAACAGCATATTTAGAGAGTACACTCTCCCCCCTCCCTTACCTGATAGCTCTAATTGCATTTTCTCTAGCTGTTGTGGATGGACCGAATATCGTAGAACGACTTTTCGGGATTGATGCAGGGCTTAAAAATGGTTGGGGAGTCCTTGCAGGTGCATACGCAGGTGGAAAAATGGCTTCGGGGCTTGGTAAAGGACTAAGTAGTTTAATGAAAGATGGTTCTGCTGAATCAAAATTCCAACAACAAAAACCATCAAGACTAGGCAGTGAAAAAGCTCCATCACCTAATGGCAGCAAGGATGATGGTGAAAAGGATGATAAGACAACTAAAGACGGTTCTGGTGGCATTGCAGGTATTCAAAATAGTAAAAGTAAAGGTAATTCGAGTAATGAGCAATCTGGTGAATCGAAAGAAACTGGAACAACTAATGAAATAGGAACAGGAAGAACGGCAAGTGTATCCTCACAATTGGACAGCAAGCAAGGAGAAACACCTTCACAAACAAAAGTTCCTTCACCGAATGATGCTGAACATGCAAGCCTTTCACAAAAAAGTCAAGGTGGCACTGGTAATATACCAACCATGAGTGGTTTGAACAATGGTCAAAGGACGCAAGGCGTTCAACATCCAAGCGCACAAAAGGAGACAGATATTACAAGCGTTCCTGACCAAGTGCAAGGCAATTCATCGGTTAGCAATGTTAATGCTGGTGGCGCACCTTCACCAAGCACAGCAAGTCACTTAAACGCTATAGCAAGTGGGGTTAATGCTCCAACGACAAATGGTTCAAATAGTGTACAGAGGACGCAAGGCGTTCAACAATCGAGTATTCAAACGGAGACAGATATTACAAGCATTTCTGATCAAGTGCAAGGCAATTCATCGGTTAGCATTGTTAATTCTGGTGGCGCATCTTCACCAAGCACAGCAGGTCACGCAAACGCTTCAACAAGTGGGGTTAATGCACCTACTACAAGTGGTTCAAATAGTGTCCTAAGAGCGCAAAGTGTTCAACACTCGAACGCACAAACAGATACAGACATTACAAACATTGTAGATCAAACACAAGGAAACACAACAATTCGGAACGTTCAATCAGGCGTTAACCCCGGGTCTAATCAAATTAACACATCAAATCAATCCGGTAGTAATCAATCTGTAAATGGTTCTCACAGCGTTCACACTGGACAGTCAGTTGTACCAACAGACATAGAGGTTATCACTCAAAGTGAAGCCGTTAACCGAGTGACATCTATTAACGAAAAACAAAGAAACATTACTTCTGTTAAACGTAGACCGAGTACGTATGCGATTCCAAGTAATTCCGGTGTCGATAAGAACGCTTATTATTTTACTAGAAATAAGTAACCCTTTTTTCTAGCAACTTTATAAAGAAAGGATGATTACCATAAATACCAAACATCAATTTAGAGCGCGTGTAAAAAATGTTAACTATGAGTACTTGGAGGACTATCAAATTACGAATGATTTCAGCAATATTAGTGAAACGCTTGATGTCATCTTACAAGAACATAAAGAGTTAAAGAAAAACAATTGGAATCTCCAATACATCACTCATACCGTAGCGACCCAAGTAAATGAAACAATTTCTAATGAATTGAATCGGGTTCGTCTTGGAACAAACAACGCAGATCGAAACACACAAATTCTCATTGAATTGCTTCAAGGATTTATGCAAATGCAAAACATAGAACACATCATGACAACCGACTTACACAAACCTGTTTTTTTAACAGACGCTGAAAGTTTAGTGCAAGAAAAGATAACTATGATGAAGCAAAGAAAGGATTCTATACGAACATGAATTATAACGAATTCGATTTGTTTACCGCCGATGATATTAAAAAGAAAATTAACCATGACATTGGAAATGCATTAGATTTATTTGCTGATAGCTATGTAGCCATTTATAGAATTGCTCATGATCTTAAAGAACATCAAAAAACAATGCAAAAACAAAATGAAGAACTTCGGCAAGCACTTAATCTTTGCATACAATGTTTAAAATTAGTTGAAACTACTGCGCAAGATCGAAAATAGTAATAATCTAAATAAGCACTTCGTTCTAAAAAGTGATTTTTAGAACGAAGTGTTTATTTGAAATAATGTTTGATCAGAAATACCTCACAAACCAGTATTTCACTATAACTAAACAGAATCCATTTTAAAAAAAAATTAATCAAAATGGATTCTTGTCCAGCAGATTTAAGTTTCGGTTTAATAAAAAAGTTTGCTCTTTTTCTACTTATGTTGCTTCACAAGAGCGCCCGATTGTTGAAGTTCTTTTTGATGGCTTTATTGTATGAAGATAAACACTCGAAAGGATCTATAGTGAGAACGCTCTACAAGCGTCTTATGAATTATCCCCTAGATAATTCGAAATAGATTCTAATTGAGATTCATGGTACATTTTCATTTCTAAAACACTTTCAAAATGCTGATATTTTTTTTTATTAGTAATGGATTTTTCTTTGCTAGCAGCCTCTACAAAGAAGTTCTGTATTACCTCGCTTTTAGTTACCTGAACAAGCTTTTCAATTTTATCTTTAGTTTCCTGCAAATATTGCTTTTCTAATTCACAAAAATAGTAATAAAATATATCTTCAAACTGTGAAACCTCAACAATTTCATTATAATTAAGTAAGTTTAATATTCTGTCATAATCTTTCCTTTGAATACAATCATTAATTTCCCCATTCAAAAACGTACTATATTTTTCTTTACATCTACTATTCAATTCATCAATAAAGGACTTAATTTCAATTTCACATTCAATTTCGTTTCCGAACACATCAAAATCATTCCATGAGGTGTGATCAATAGAAACATACTCAGAGTTTTCTTTAGGTGTATAAATATCTATAGCAATTTGCAATAATTCTTTATATCTTTTTCCTTTAAGCATACCGTTCTCTTCCAATGCACTCCCAAGAGAGATTATACTTGTTTGATCTATAAAATATTCAATTTCTACATTTCTAATCTTTTCATCAATTTCCTTAATAAGCACATTCAGTTCTTCTTCATTCAAACGGTATAGGTTGTACAATTTTTTTATATCCCGTCGAATTTCCGACCTTTCACTAATGTAAGATTTAAATGAATCCTCAGATAGCTTTTCGAATAAAAAAAGCTTTTTCAGATCATTATATATATTAAATTTGTCAAAGTTCATCGACTTAGATTTCTTAGTTTTATTTTTGAAAAAGTAATCGTATACAACTGCTTTACATAATCTTAAAAGTTCTAAATCAATATTTTCAACTCCTATATGTTCTTTTGCACGTAAAGTTAATTCAAGATATTTTAAAAATACCCTCAAGTTGTTTATCTTTTCTGCTAAATACCCCTCTGAAGACGAGTCAAATCCTAATGTATTTTCAAGATATACATCAATTACTTCATCTTTATTAAGTTCATCTATACTTTCTAATATTTGATTTAATATATTTCTATTTAACTTATCGATTTTAATAATATGATCAATTACTTTTTCCTTGTATTTATTAAATAAAACTAATTCGTCTTCTTCGAATTCTTTTGTATTTGCAATAAGTATCACATCGAAATTTACTGTCGCTCTTTCTATAAGACCAAGCATATCTTTCATATTAATTGAGTCAGATTTTCTTTCTAAATCATCAAAACAAATTACTTTTTTCACACTATCTTTCTTACTACTTCTAATGTCTTCTATTGAAAATGAGTTTATATAATCTTCAATATTAACTCCAGCAAACTTTTCAGCAAGATCTTTTGCAAAGGTTCCCAATAATTTTGAAACCCCACCAAGCTCCTTAGCATCCTTAAACCCAGGTATTAAGTTCATTAAGAGTGTATTTTCAATTTCTTTGACAGAGTTCCTACCAAATATAGAAACGTATATTACTTCATATCGCAAATCTTGGACAAAATAATTTTGAATAAGATTTGTTTTACCTATTCCCCAATCTCCATCAACTAAAGTGCATAAGGTTTTGTTTTTAATTCTATTCGTATTTTCTAATATTTGTTCAATAGAACTATTCGCTTGAAATGCATCCATTCGACCACTCCTCAACTTGAATTAATTTTTCTTTAACTATAAAAATATAAAAGTGGATTGTGGGCAAAGTATGTCCATTACATTACAACACTCACTTAAGAATCTGGCCCTTTTAAGGAACAACTCCATTGTAACTCAACAGTTCCTTAATCCACCATTCAATTCAGATGTTCTTTTCCTTTTCACTATAAAAACACCCCTTTAGATGTAGCTTTGAAATAAAATTTGCTCAAAAGTATCTCGCAGAACCACATTTTAGGGCAAATAAAAAGAATCCGTTTTGAAAAAAAGATTGATCAAAATGGATTCTTTTTAGTCTTTAGACCGTTTAATTAAAATCATAATTAATTAAATATGTTCCTGTATCTACTAGTCGTTCAGGTATTGTATAAATGTTAGTTGAAATGGCACCGGAAATTATAGCTATAACCCAGAAAAAAATTTTTTGACCCAAAGTCAAATCTGAAAAACTAAGTATGATTGCCGCAAGAAATAAAAATCCAGTAATAACATTCATTAAACAGCCTGAAATTGTTGCGAGTAATATTAAACCCTGTCCTAAAATTATTAATAAAAAACCAACAATCTTAAGTGTAAATTTTATTATTGCTTTAATAATCATGTTTACCCTCTTTCAATGTTAAAAATTTTTCATCTAGTACTGATAGAACCTTCATTTTTCCATAAGAACCCCCTTCAGAATCACATCCAATTGGGGAAAACGGTGCATCTTTTTTCAAAACGGTACATCATTTTTATAAACAGTACGGCTTTATTTCAAACTTGCATTAGATAACCATATCCAAAGGGGGAAAACGGTACAACTTTATTCAAAACTTCGCGTCTTTTTTTTATCATCGTGACTTTATTTCAATGCCACACGAGCGCTATTTTATTTCCATTACATCAAGGTTGCTAATATTAGGTAGAAAGAGCATAAGGGAAATGTGCCCCCACTCTCGGTGTGGGATCAGGCTGAGCCTGATATTTCTATGGGGCCATTCTTTTCAAAAGTGTCACCTTGCTGTGACAGAAATACAGCGCACTGTCACAGCAAGGTGACAAGATTTATACTATTGACAGCAAAAAAAGTACAAGGCTCTGCGTAGTCTATCACGTAAAGTGCAAACAGTTTTCTCTAATGCTTTTTTCAAAATATATTAACAAACCAAATTAGAAAAATAAATATACAAAATGACAAGATGTATGATCAAGAAGCTGTAAACTACTCGCCATTCATTACTGTACAATAAATCAAATTGATTTATTGTGAAAAAAAGATATCCCTTCTATATTACTTACCATTAAAATATTTATCCTAAGTAAAGATTATTTTATTTACCTTATCTATATTTAAATAAGGGCTCATGAAACTATAGACTTGAATATTTTCTTTTTTATGTTCATTTTTTTTAATAAATAATTTCAGGAATTCTAAGTCGTGCGTAGAAAAAATTAGTTGTTTATCGATGCTCCCCAATACATCGCAAATAGAATACTGATTTACATCATCCATGTTTTGAATAGGATCATCAATAGCTACAAAATCAAGTGGATGTGTTTTCTGTCCTTCATTTATTGCTAAAAATATTGATATTGCTAGTACATTTAGCTGTCCTGAACTTAATACATTTTTAGCGTTACTCATTAACTTATTACGAGAATATTCCTTATCAAAATCAATCTTTATATTTAAATCTTCATCTATACCTTCAAAAGTCAAAATACTATTTGAAGGCAATGGGTTTAGGTATCTAAAGAACTTCTGTATCGATGAGTTATCTTTATTAAGGAAGTCCTTTGCTTCATTACCGAATTTTTCAGCCTTTTGTTGTAAATGATTATCTAAAACTTCAATTATTAATTTCATTTCATTTTTTGTTTTAACTTGAATTGATTTTTTCTTCTCGACTTCAGAAATTTGCTGTTCTATTTCTTTATTTATCTTCATATCAGAAGACATCTCTTTTACATATGATAATATAGATAACTTTTCATTCAATTCGATTTTATTATTGGTTGTGATTAAGAAAATATCAATAAACTTTTTGTTATGTTCCTCCAAAGTAATACAGTCTACGACTCTTAATACTATTGATTCTAAGTTTTTCATCTCCATCTTTATTTCTTCTAATTTTTTTTGGTTATTTGATATTCGCTTTGCTAGTCCTTCCTTTACTGAGTTAAATCTCACTAAAATTATATCTATTTCACTTTCTTTTCTATGTTCAGTTAAATTTATCCGATTTCCAAATTCCTCTTTGTTATTTAATTGTTCGTATAGCTTATTCAACTTAAATAAAATATTAAAACTATCTTGGAGTAAACCAATGCTTTTTCGGGTTTCATTTAAATTATCGTTTATGTTTTCATCTGAATAAGCTTCAAGACTTGATTCATATGAAACATTTAATTTAATATTAACAACTTCTTCAGTCAATCTATTTAAAGTTAATTGATCGCCTTCGATCCGTGAAGATATTTTATTTATTTCACTTACAAGTTTATCGACCTTTCGCTCAATTCCCCTTAAAAGATGCATAGATTTTTCCAGATAGTTTGTATCTTCTTGTACTTGCGCATTTAAAAGAATGATGTTTTTATCAATACATTCTTCAAGGTCTTGTTCTGGTATCGAAGAACATACAGGGCATTGTTTTAATTCACTTTTTTTCACATGAGTTTTAATATCTTTAATACTGGAAATTAATTGTGCCATAATCTTATTCTTGCTGCTATCCACTAATAACGACAACTTTTGTTCAATTTGCGTAAGTTTCGCTCTTCTCCTTATTAACATTTCAGATTTCTTTTGCAAAATAACGTTCTCAGATTTTAATTCTTTTATTCTTTCATTATTTATAGTTAACAATTTCCTAACGGATAATTGATATTCTAACTTTGAAGCATCATCCCTCTTTGACTCCAATTTAATGTTAATTTCTTCGATATTTTTTTCATTTATGTCTAACTCATCTAACTTCATTTCATTTTCTCTGATATCCGATCTAATTTGATTATATTTTTGTAAGTCTTCTTTCTCTTTTTCCAGACCTTTTATTTGTTTTTGAATTTCAGATAATAAATCTTCACGCTTTTTAATTTTATTTCGATGACTCTTTTCATTCTTCTCGTAATGAAAAACTTGTTTTCTCATCAGTTCAATTGATGTGTAATTATCTAATTCGAATTCTTTGTAAAGCCTTAAAAACTTTTCATTTTGGTTTCTTTCATTAATTAAATTTTCTTCCACTTTTCTACATTCATCATCAAGATTATTTTCTGAAATAGTTATTCCTAATCGGGTTAATTTTGAGTTTAAAGAATAAATATCAACGACACGCTTAACTTCTTCCTTACTTTTAATTGTACTTTTATATTTCTCTAACTCTACTTCAATTTCCTTTTCTTTTGTTTTAAGAGCAGAAAGTATTTTTTTAGTATTATCTGTTTCGTTCAACATTGATTTTAGACCCATAATATTTGCTAGAGCCCTATACCGACCACCATTATCCTCACTATTTATGAACTCTGTTACTTGATCCTGAGAGAGGATATACGTTTGCTTAATTAATTGTCCATAAATACCTTTACCAAAATTGACATCCTTAAAATTTTCTTTTTTTAAATAATTTTCCACATTTTCTTGCCCGCGATAAACTACTCCTTCTTCACTCGTAATTATCACTTGTGTATTTTTAACTTCATCATTTAATACATTAAAGGATCTTAATAACTTAATTCCTCCAAATTCTATTTCGACTGAAACTGTCAGATTACTTAAATCACAATTTCTATTAATAATATCTTTTTTGATTTCTGCATCAGTTCCATTGTAACGATCGATATTATTAGTTAAACACCACTCAATCGCGTCAAAAAAAGAACTTTTTCCAAACCCATTATTACCATGCAATATTGTAATTTGTTTAGTAAGATCAAAAATAATTTCTCCATAATAATTTTTGAAGTTACTTATTTTAACCTTCTTAATCCTCAATCTCTTCACCCACCAACTTCATAATCATTTCCACCGAGTAATCAATTTGCTGTGTATTTAATTTGTTATGTTGTCCTGAGTTCTCTTTAATGTAATTTAATATTTCTTTTAAATAATCATTTTCCTCAACCTCATAATTCATCTGTATACTTTCGCCTTTACTCCCCTCTGTATTATCTAAAAATGGTATTCTATTTAAATCTTTTTCATTTCTTATTACATATTTTCTCAACGCTTTAGTATCTCTTTCAATCATGAAAAAAGTCTCATAATCTATTTTGATATTTGTACATAAAATCAAATAAGTGTTGTTGATATTCAACTTATAATCAAGCATTATTTTTCTGATTTCAGTTGAATAAGTATTAACATTTTTTAATTCCTCATAGGTATAAGCTTTCTTTAATACTACATAATTAATAGGTGATCTATAAATGACCCCCCCTATATTCTCTATTCCCTCTGAATCAATAGACTCAAATCCCATTTCTATTAATCGATTATTTGTGAGATTAAAAATATCCATTATACTTCACCTCTTTGATATTTTGCCCAAATATCTTGAAGGCTACTTTGGATATCATCATCAATATCGATAGCCTCCAAAAAATCGGCATTTAACATATTTCCCGGTATAATATTTGCTATTAATGGAACTTGGTTTAGCTTAGAATAAACTTCAAATTCAGTAATGCTTGTATCTTGTCTTAAATTGATCTCATGCTCCTTTGATACATTAAAATCTCTATCGTTGTAATTTTGTATAATTACATGCAATTTTTTATCTAGTAAAAATAATTGCTCATCTACTTCACTGTTATAGATGATGGATTCTAGCTTCTCTAAGCCATCAGCTAATTTTCTCTTTTTTTCTAAACTTAAAAAAGAAATAATCTCATTTGTAGTTTCGCATTGTTTAGAAAGAATGCCATTATTATCTGCAAATTTTATTAAAGAATCTCTTCCAATAAATAAAATAATTATCGAGCAATACAATTCCTTCAATCTATTCAACCTATCAAGATCTCTAATCTTGGCATATATCTGAGTTTTGGTAGTGCCGTCTATGTACCTTTCTAAGAGTTGTCTTATATTTCCTCCATTAGAAATCCAACTTAAAATATAATCTCTGTAAGTATAAATCTTGTCTTGAATAAATCCAGCATGTTCGAAGTCTTCAAACTCATTTAGTAACTCCTCTATAACCTTATTTATTACTCTTCCACTATCATGTTTTTCTGCAGAAGTACTAGCCTTCTCTATACTCTTTGCACGTATTCCACTTAATATTCTTTCTACTGACTCTTCTGTAATCATTAATATTTTCTGGTTACCTTTATAAGTGCAATTGGTGAATAATTCACCAATTAACATGTGAAGATCTTCCACCTTCATTGTTATATTATCGCCTATATCCTTAAACAAATAATTATTAAGTCTCATGCATAAGTGATTCTTATATATATCTATGTCACTCAAACTTATACCTGGACGTATAAACAATCTACTTAATAACTTATTTAGTGTTTCTCCACATCTTTCCTCATATACATAAGGTTCGCCTTTTATAGTAAATGACGGAACCACTATCTTTTTAAACAAATCGTCTTTATTTGTAATATCTTTATCGTAATTTTTATTATCAGTATATATATCAAAATTATAATTTTCCGTTTTTGTAAAATGGTAACTAGCATATAACTGAAATTCCGTGATAAATCCCTCGGATTTCGGGGCTAATTCAGCATTAGATAATAATTTATCAACCCAACTATTATTTCTTTTGAAAGAAGTACCACTGATGGTTTTTGTTCCCCTACTATACAATGCTGAAGCCGGACTCTCGGTAACGTTTAGCTTTACTTTCCCACTAGTTTTCACTTGAATGAACCTAATTTTATTATTTTTCCCTACAACCACATCATCATGGCCTTCCATAATTACATAATCCCATTTACCTTCTAGCATTTCTATAATGTATTCTATTGTAACTAAGAATTGATAATAGAATCCCGATAATGCAGTTAATCCCCCAATTTCACCTGGAGGGATATTTGTTAAATAAGTAGCTATTTCACTACTGGTTTTATTATTGATCTGTGTAAAATGTCTTTCTCTTTCATCATCTATTTCTTCGGTACTATTTAGGCGACTTTCAATAATGTGCTCTATTATTTTCATTTCGCACTCCTTTTACAATGTATTTTATTAGAGGAATAATACTTGTTAAAATTCATTTAGACTCATTGTTATGTTAACGGTGAAAATGTACCTACTACTATTTTACCGTTAAATATAATTAAAACAATTATTTGTCTATTTCTCTATGCTACCTCTTCAATTTTTAAGTACCTCTATACCCTGAAAACTTGTAATTTTGTAATTACTACTAAAAAACCTTATTATATCCACAAAAAAGAGAATTACAAGTTGTCATTTGACTTGTAATCCCCACATATTTTATTTGTCATTTTTTTTAACAACATCTTTGTTGTCACTGACTTTGTAATTAATCAATCAATTGATAGTACTAGCTTCATAAGCGCTCAATTACAAAATTACAAGAATACACTTTACACCCCTAAGTATTTAAAATCTGTTTCTAGAAAAATTAAAGCCTTGTTCTTCTAAGAACTTTTGATTTACTTGTACAACACGAAAGGATTGTCCTTTATGTGTGATTGATAAATAATCAACCGATTTACCGTTATTCTTTTGAAGTACTGTAAATCGCTGATTTTTCCATGCTTCTCTAATTTGTCTTGCATCGACTTGCAATTTATTTTTTAAGTAATCAATGGTCAAGAAAAGTCCGTTCGCATTTACAATGGCATGTATGCCGTTTGAAGGCTCAAATTCACCGTATATGCGGTTTCGGTTTGCGTCTAACTCTTCTAGTATTTCCGTCAGAACACTTTTAGCCCGATCCACGTGACTGTTTTCGGAACAAATAACCAAAAATAGTTCTGCAAAATCGTCTACTGGAATTGCCATCCCCTCTCCTTTAAATAAATCATTTAATACCTCTGCGACAAATGCAATGAAGGCGTAGTGTAAAGCGATTCTACGCATTATATTATTGTTTGTAGCAGATGATTGATATAACGTAGCCAACTCCTTAAAACGACCGTCAAATTGCCTACCATGCTGTTTCCACCGCTTTATTAATTCCAACCCAATACTTCCATAATACTTTTCCACGTTTTGATTTAAGAAAGCAAAATAATCCGCGTTTTTATTCACGAATTTAAAATTGGTCATTGGAATAACACGGGCTGCGCTTCCTTGTGAATTCGTATACTCCAGAATATTGTTTTCTCCTGTTGTAATGAACACTGACTGCCAACTACTTGTCCCCCTGCTCCCGTCTAAGCTACCCCTCATCTTACCTGTACCATTGCCAAACATATAAATCATCTGTTGCAATGCTTTTGTATCATGCGCTGTATTCGTGTCGTCAAGGATTAAAGGATAAGCATTTAAAAAGGCAGCCATACGCTCGATTGCTATTTTTGTCGTTAGCATAGAACTTATATATTCACTTGGCTTCCCCCAAACGCTTGCACATGCCTTCTGGACACTCGTCTTGCCACTTGAGGATACACCCGAAATGTCTACAAGTATTGGGGTTAAATCATGCGGCTTGAACAACACAGATGCAAACGAAGACACTACAGGGAATAAAGCCTTCGGATTATCGTAAAGTGGCGCTAAGACATTGTTTATCCATTCTTGTACAGTACCCTTACACCTGATGGCATTTAAACGCTGTAATTCTCCTTCATCTGGGGGTACAATACGAAACTTTGATTCCAGTAATGGATGAATAAAATGCCCACTTACGTAACCAAGATGACTGACAACAAGAGAACGATTTAATCTATTTTTTTCTAGGAACAAATCAAAATACTCAATAAGGTAGCGTGCATTTCGGTCATTGCTACTCAACCCTTTATTGGCTAATGAAATCACCTCACGCTTTGTTGCCAGTGCTGTAGCAGGTACAACTTCATCATAAACCTTACCATCGTTAAACCACTTCAATTCATACTGTACGTTGTTCTTTTCAATGTCATCAAAACACTTTGTAATATATGGAACCTGTCTACTTACAAAGTGTTCTTCATCATTTTTTGCATCTATTCTATATAACTTATTGTCTTTAGTGAAGAAAGGGTTTGGAATACCAAACCCCTTCACTTCTTCAAGGAATGTTTCATAGACAGTCAATCACAACACTTCCCATGAATCGGAGTGATTGCGAATGTTGAGCGTATGTTATAAAATGATAATAGGTTTATTTTCATATGCCCTTCTAACTCATTGCCGTGAGTTAAAGGGCTTTTTTTATGTTCAAACATCTTCTCATCCCTTCCTACGATATTTCAAAATATCTTTTCCGTTAATTTTAACTTCGTCATAATACTTTTCCATATACTTTTGCACTTCTTTTCTATTAAACAACCACTTCGTGCCTACCTTTAAACTTGGAAATTCTTCATCGTATAAGAATGAATCAACTATCGTATTCCACGACATGTTTAAGTACTCGCATAGTTGCTTTGAATTCATAAAAAACACTACCGACTCCAACTCTTCTAATCTTTCCTCTACTTTTTGCAAGTAAATATTCTTCAATTCTTGCTCATCAATCTCAACTCTTATCATTTTCCCACCTCCAGTAAAAATCACAATCTATCAGACCATATATAACCAATAGATTACAATCATAATAAATCAATGTTTATATTTTGTAAACCTTTTCCCCTCAAATGTTTTATTTTTTAAATGCCACACCAAAAAATATACGTGGTACTAAACCATAAACCACAAGTGGTTTGCAGTACAATCGAATGGAATACACCTGTTTATAATGTTTGTATTTAGTTAAACTTATTTATTGAAAAAATCATAAGCATACTTTATGCTTGTAATTATAGGAGGTGAAATGATGGACTCATCGATTGGACTTATTATTAGGTTAAAGCGAAAGGATTTAAAAATGACGTTAGAAGAACTATCTGCAACCACAGATATTTCAAAGTCTTATTTATCGCAGATTGAAAACAATCGGGTAAAGCAACCAAAGGCCAATACGTTACAAAAATTAGCCAGCGCATTGAAGATGGATGTCGGAGTTCTAATGAAAAAAGCAGGGTATTTGGATAATGAAGCACTTTATTTAACGCTTCCTAATATGGACTTCGTTCAAGAAAGATATGATCTTGAAAAAATACTATTGGATAATAGTGCATTAAAATTTTATAAAGGCAAGCCTTTTACAGAACGTGACATTGAAAAACTTGAATTGTTCTTAGATATGTTTTTTCTAGAAAAATGAGTAGGAACATTTAAAGGGAGGTGAAAATCAATGGCACACATCCATAAACGTGGCAACAAGTGGGCTTATGTCGTCAATAATGCGAAGTACATGGTTACAGGGGGACCACCAAAGCTAACAAAGTCAGGTTTCCGTACGAAAAAAGAAGCCCAACTTGCAGCAAACAAAGTTGAAGAAGCTCTTGCAGAAGGTAGTTTTATTCAAGAATCAAATATCACTTTTGGGAAATTCACGAACGATTGGGTGGATTATTATGCAACACAAGCTAAAATAAGTAGCGTTAGAGCACGTAGCATTGCTATGAAGCATCTTGTATCAGCTTGGGGTCATCTTCCTTTAAAAAGGATTACAAGACATATGTATCAATCCCGGAAAGAGTTTAGCCAAAACTATATCGACAGTATTCACACGACCGGTAACATGATCTTCAAACATGCAATCCGTCAAGATTTGATACGTGCAAACCCAACTGATGGATTTGTTATGCCGAAAAAACAAGTAACTGTTGAAGATATTGAAGATGAAGACATTCAAGAGAAGTTTCTTGAGTTAGATGAACTAAAAAACTTCTTAACCATCACTAAAGAACATGGACTATATATGGATTATTTATCTTTTGTCACATTGGCATATACAGGTATGCGTTTAGGCGAAATGATTGCATTGAAATGGTCTGATTTGGATTTCACAAAGAAAACAATAAGAATCACAAAGACTTACTACAACCCAAGTAATAAAAAGATAAGTTATGAACTTTTGACTCCAAAAACAAAAAAGTCTGTCCGGACAATCATGATTGACGATAGACTTATTGCTTTGTTCAAAGCACATAGGCGTGAGCAAATGGAGTTGAAAATGAAACAACGTTTGGTCTATGACGATCAGAATTTCATTTTTGCGGAAAACACGGGGCAACCAAGGGTCATGAAGCAGGTAGCTTTGCGTTTGCAACGATTGATGAAACGAATGGATACAGACAAACACATTACGGCGCATGGTTTTAGACATACGCATACTTCCCTTCTTATCGAAGCTGGAGCAGGTGTAAAAGAAATCCAAGAGCGATTAGGTCATGGCGATGTCAACACAACAATGAACATCTATGCTCATATGACCAAAAACATCGAAGAAAAGACCTCTCATAAGTTCAGTGAACTCACGAAAGGTCTTTTATAAAAACTCATTATTAATTTATTTCGATTACCGAAAGTTAGCAAAAAGTTAGCATTTCATGAATAACCTTCTCACAAACCCTTACATATCAAGGGTGGTAAGAGTTTATTACATCATGCCGCCCATTCCGCCCATGCCACCCATTCCGCTCATATCGGGCATGCCAGCGCCGCCTTCTTCTGGTTTGTCAGCTACAACTGCTTCCGTTGTAAGAAGCATAGCTGCAACAGAAGCTGCATTTTGAAGTGCATAGCGTGTAACTTTAGTTGGATCAACGATACCAGCGTCGATCATGTTAACCCACTCATCAGTAGCGGCGTTAAAGCCGATTCCGATTTCTTCTTTCTTCAAGCGCTCAACAACAACAGATCCTTCAAGACCAGCGTTGTGTGCGATTTGGCGTACAGGCTCTTCAAGTGCACGAAGAACGATCTTCACACCAGTTGCCACATCGCCTTGTGCTTCAATTGCTGCTACTTTCTTATATACATTCACAAGTGCAGTTCCACCACCGGAAACAATTCCTTCTTCGACAGCTGCACGAGTTGCGTTCAAAGCGTCTTCGATGCGAAGTTTACGCTCTTTCAATTCTGTTTCAGTTGCAGCACCAACTTGGATAACAGCTACGCCGCCAGCCAGTTTAGCTAAACGCTCCTGAAGTTTTTCAAGGTCGAACTCGGAAGTAGTATCTTCCATTTGCGCACGGATTTGGTTTACACGTCCAACAATGTTGGCAGAATCTCCAGCACCTTCAACAATAGTTGTATTTTCTTTAGTAACAACTACTTTTGAAGCACGTCCTAGTGATTCAAGTGTAGCCGATTTTAAGTCAAGTCCAAGCTCTTCAGTGATGACTTCTCCACCCGTTAGGATAGCGATATCTTCAAGCATTGCTTTACGACGGTCACCGAAGCCAGGTGCTTTAACAGCTACAGCGTTGAATGTTCCGCGTAGTTTGTTTACAACAAGTGTAGACAATGCTTCACCTTCAACATCCTCAGCGATCAGTAACAATGGCTTACCTTGTTGAACAACTTGTTCAAGTACTGGTAAGATTTCTTGGATATTTCCAATTTTCTTATCCGTAATTAAGATATATGGATCTTCAAGAACAGCTTCCATTTTGTCTGTATCCGTAACCATGTAAGCTGAAGAATAACCGCGATCGAATTGCATACCTTCTACTACATCAAGGTCTGTCGTGAATCCTTTTGATTCTTCAATCGTAATCACACCGTCGTTTCCAACGCGCTCCATTGCTTCTGCGATCAATTGACCAACTTCTTCGTCTCCTGAAGAAATAGATGCAACTTGAGCAATAGATTCTTTATCTTCGATTTGCTTAGAAATCGCTTTTAGTTCTTCAACTGCTGTAGCCACTGCTTTTTCAATCCCTTTACGAACGCCTACAGGATTAGCTCCAGCTGTTACGTTTTTCAAGCCTTCTGTGATCATTGCTTGCGCAAGAACTGTTGCAGTTGTTGTACCGTCACCAGCAACATCATTCGTTTTGCTTGCAACTTCAGAAACAAGTTTAGCACCCATGTTTTCGAATGCATCTTCTAGTTCGATTTCTTTAGCAATCGTTACACCGTCATTTGTAATAAGAGGTGAACCGAATTTTTTCTCAAGAACAACATTACGTCCTTTTGGTCCTAAAGTTACTTTAACTGCATCTGCTAACTGATCTACACCACGTAGCAGTGAACGACGTGCGTCTTCTGAGAACTTAATATCTTTTGCCATTTTAAAATGACCTCCTCATCGTTTTTGAAATTAAGAAAAACATTTGATTTAGATATAAACAGACTTCTTTTCAATAATTGTTCATCTAACTTGATGCTTTCTTTACTTTTGAAAAGTGATTATCCAATAACAGCCAATATGTCAGATTCACGTAGAATCAAGTATTCTGTTCCTTCATATTTAACTTCGGTTCCACTGTATTTAGAGAAGATAATTTTATTGCCTTCTGACACTTCAAGAGCAACACGCTCGCCGTTGTCTAAAACACGACCAGTACCTACAGCAACAATTTTACCTTCCTGTGGTTTTTCCTTAGCCGAATCTGGAAGTACAATACCGCTTGCTGTTTTTTCTTCTGCTTCTACCAGTTCAATAATAACGCGATCACCTAATGGTTTTAACAAGTGAAACAACCTCCCTAAATAAAATATGTAGTTTAATTATTAGCACTCTACCTAATCGAGTGCTAACACAATTATTATAATATTAAATTTGGGAACTTATTGCAAGTCTCCTGCTTTCTTTTCCTTAAAAACCTTTCGCCAAACTTCTACAAAGTCTGTAAAAAAGCCTTCCTAATTGAATGCACACCTGATTATTAGTAATATTAAGATTGTCTACTTATATAAGTCGGGAAGGAACATGTTATTTTATGAAAAAAAGATATATATACATCGTTATCACGTTTATATCTATGCATCTGTCCACATATATTGGATTTCCTTTGCTATTGCTCATAGGCACAAAGGTTTTCCATGCTGATCTTAACGATATGAAGGTTCTTGCAGCGGGACTTTGGGTTGTTATTAGCTTTTCGGTCGGATTGGCTATCGTGCTTTTACTTTTAAAGAAAGCAACTCCTTACACGAAAATTGAAAAGTCTAAGCCTTTATCCGCTAGCTCATCTATTAATTGGGCAATTGGCGGAATTTTCCTTGCCTTTATCTCACAAATTGCTGCTGTCTTAGTAGAACAGGTCCTTGGAATTGAAGCTGGTTCACAAAATACACAAAATATCATGAACTTGATCAGAGTTGTGCCCATGGTTGTCATTGCTAGTTCTATTTTAGGTCCAATACTAGAAGAAATCGTCTTTCGTAAAGTCATTTTCGGAACCCTTTATAATCGATTTCCTTTCTGGGTTTCAGCATTGATTAGTGCACTAATCTTTTCTTTAGCACACCAAGAGCCAAAGCATTTAATTATTTATGCGGCGATGGGCTTTACTTTCTCTTTCCTTTATGTAAAAACGGGAAGAATTATTGTTCCTATTATTTCTCATGTAGCCATGAATACAATAGTGACAATTGGACAGTTTAAATTACCAACTAATCAAGAAGTAGTAGGATTGTTGCATAGCTGGATGGGAGGTTTATTCTAATGAGGTCACCGTTATTCTCTGGATTCATATATATAGTCCTAGGAGCTATTTTTACCTTCTTTGCCATTCAACAAGTTACAGCAAATGATTGGAATATCTTCGCTTACTTACTAGTCATTCTCGCTACCTTTGATTTCGGGGCGGGGTTTCGATTACTTTCTATACACTTCAAATTAAAAAAGGTGAAAAAATAAGAGACTTTAAGCGAAAGTCTCTTTTTTTTCTTTGAAGTATGCATTTATCATCATGTCTAGATATTAAGACACTTTCCATCTTTTCTAAACCACGGTTCTTCTTTTATCATTTATTCTGCTTGTGTTCGTACTTTTTTTCCGCAGCTTGCGCTTTTTTATATCCAATTTTCGAAATCCATATACTAATTTCATATAAGATAAAGAGCGGTACGGTTACCAATAAATGCGATACGATATCAGGTGGTGTAATAAATGCAGCAATCACAAATAAGATAAAGTATGCATATTTTCTAATTTTCGACAAAAAAGATGGTGTGACAATTCCCAACCTTGCTAAAAACAGTAAGACAACTGGCAATTGGAATAGTATGCCAAATGGAATTGTAATTTGGAATAAAAATTGAAAATACTCATTAATTCCGATTGTCGTTTGGATATCCATATTCCCCGAAAGCGTAAGCATGAATTGGATGACAAATGGAAACAAAATGAAGTAAGCAAAAGAGATACCCAATAAAAATAAAAACACGGAAACAGGGATATATCCTAGTGTTACTTTACGTTCCTTTTCATGAAGCCCCGGGCTAATAAATGCCCACAACTGATATAAAATCAGCGGTGAAGTAATGATGAATGCAAGTAAAAGTGCCATTTGCATATATACTTTAAATGGATCTGTGATTCGAAATGCATTCATCGTTAAATCTTGCACAATATCCGCACTTTGTATGATTTTAATTAGTGGCTGTGCAAGGAAAAATCCGCCGATCACTGCAAACATTAAGAAAACGACTATAATGATCAGCCGTTTTCTTAATTCTTCTATATGGTCATAAATCGTCATATCATTCTGACTCATAATATGTCATCCTATCATTGGTCGGCGTCTTGCTTCTTCTCTTTTTCATCTTCATCAGCAAGTCCCTTTGTCGCGTTCTTAAACTCACGTAATGTATTACCCGCTGCTTTTCCAAGCTCTGGCAATTTCTTAGGTCCAAAAATCAATAAAGCAACAAGTGCAATTAAAATCCAACTACCCGGTCCTGGCATTGCGCCCACCTCCTTATAGTACGTGTTCAAAAAGGTGCCAAATAAGAAACAAGAAGTTCGAGGCGAGAAGGTTTTGAGGATCTGACTTGCACAGGATGTGCTGACTTCTGTGTTGCTCACAGGACGTGAGCGAGCTTAACAGAAGATCCTTCCTGTAGCTACGTGAGAACCGGAAAAACCGAGCAACGAAGAAATTCGCCGTTTATCATTTGGTGACTTTTTGAACATCCTCTTATTGTTTATTTTAACGGATTGATCCTAACTTAGCTATTCTAATTACCCTATTCCTGTGAAATTTCCGTGTCTGTATCGGCGTAATTTTTCAAAAAGTAAATAAGTGACTGTAGCTCCACAGCTAGGTCAATATGGTGAACACGAACGGAAGATGGAACTGTAAGCCTTGCAGGTGTGAAATTTAATATTCCTTTCACATTGGCTTTTTCCAATTCATCAGTGATTTGCTGAGCGGCATTCGCAGGTACTGTCAAAATCACGACCGAAATATCATCCTCTTGAAGACGTTCCTTGAGTTCTCGCATATCATATATTGGTACCTCACCCATCATTGTACCCACTTTGTCCGAATCCACTTCAAACGCCATCGTAATCTTCGTATTATTGTTTTTGAGGAAATTATAATTTAAAAAAGCTGTTCCCAGATTTCCAACCCCAATTAACGCAACTTTTGTTAACTCATCTTGGTCCAACGTTTTGGAAAAGAAATTTAACAGATAATTCACATTATACCCATATCCTTTTTTTCCCAGCGCGCCAAAATAAGAAAAATCTCTACGAATCGTGGCGGAATCTACTTTTACTGCTTCGCTTAACTCCGCGGATGAAACACGTTGCTTGCCAGATGCATGAAGGTTTTTAATAAATCTATAATAAAGTGGTAACCGCTTTGCCGTTGCATGTGGAATTTTAACTGTTTCTTCGCTCATTTATTTGTCCCCCTTACCACTTCCGCTTTCGCGTTGAAAATTATTACTTGATACCCCACCTGTTTTTTCTATAAGTAAAGTAGGCCCCATCCTGTCCGAACAGTTTCAGGTTTCCCACTAACATCTCCATTTTCGCCCGACCATCTTCATTAAAATGCGTCAATTTATTCACAACCAACACCTCTTCACTATAATACACTATTTCAATCGAACTGTCTTTTTTGCAAAACAAAATAGAGGAAGATTGCCGTAATTAGTGAATATGCGTTAAACTAGGTAGTACTTGAGGTGAATTAACATGATGTTATTACAAATACAACAATTGACAAAATACTTTGGTGCAGAGTTAATTTTATCGAATATAAAATTAGAAATACAATCAAAAGATCGAATCGCACTTGTCGGTAGAAACGGCGCTGGAAAATCAACGCTATTAAAAATGATTGCAGGTCATTTATCGTATGATTCCGGACAAATAGTCAGGCCAAAAGATGTATCGATTGGTTATTTAGCACAAAATACCGGACTCGAATCAACACTAACCATCTGGGATGAAATGCTTACCGTTTTTACTGATTTAATGAAGATGGAAACAGAAATCAGAAAAATCGAGCAAGAATTATCAGATCCCACCAGCTATAAACAGGAAGATAAATATGAACGGCTTTTACATGATTATGACCAACTACAAGTTACATTCAAAGATAGTGGTGGATATCAATATGAATCAGACATTCGATCCGTTTTGCATGGATTACGATTTTATGAACAAGATTATGATACTTTAATTTCAACTTTAAGTGGTGGCCAGAAGACACGTCTCGCACTAGCAAAGCTATTACTTACAAAACCAGATATTCTCATCCTAGATGAACCTACCAATCACCTGGATATTGAAACCCTATCTTGGTTAGAGCAATATTTACAAGGCTACGCAGGCGCTATCCTAATCGTATCGCATGACAGGTATTTTTTAGATAAAGTCGTGAACCAAGTGTACGAGCTCTCAAGACATGAAATGATAAAATTCCATGGTAATTACAGCAAATATTTAATCCATAAAGCTGAAACATATGAACGTGAGATGAAACAATTTGAGAAGCAACAAGGAGAGGTTTCGAAACTGCAAGATTTTATCCAGCGGAATTTGGCACGTGCATCCACAACCAAAAGAGCACAGAGTCGCCGTAAACAGCTAGATAAAATCCAGCTTTTAGATAAGCCGACCAGCGGTGAAAAATCTGCTAACTTCTCATTCGGAATAGACCGTCCCAGTGGAAATGATGTCTTAAAAATAACAGACGCAGGAATTGGCTATGAAAAAGATAATATGCTCTCGGAAAATATTAATGTTAATATTTCTCGGAAAGATAGCATTGCGTTAGTTGGTCCAAATGGTGTTGGCAAATCTACTTTATTAAAAACGATCATTAAAAAATTATCTTTGCTAGAAGGTTCGCTAGCATTTGGTACAAATGTAGAGGTTGGATATTACGACCAGCAGCAAGCAGAGCTCTCATCTAATAAAACAGTGCTTCAAGAACTATGGGATCTTTATCCGCATAAAGAGGAGAAGGAAATTAGAACTGTTCTTGGCAATTTTTTATTTAGTGGTGATGATGTACAAAAAACAGTGTCCATGCTAAGTGGTGGTGAAAAGTCCCGCGTTGCACTTGCTATCCTGATGTTACAAGAGGCAAACTTTTTAATCCTTGATGAGCCGACAAACCATTTAGACTTAGATAGCAAAGAAGTACTTGAAAACGCACTTATAGACTATCCAGGAACTATTTTATTCGTATCGCATGACCGTTATTTTATTAATAGACTTGCAACAAAAGTCATCGAGCTTTCTAAAAATGGCACGCAGGAGTACTTAGGAGACTATAATTATTACGTGGAGAAAAAAGAAGAAATGCTCGAACTTGCTAGACTTGAAGCAGAAGAAAAGTCATTACATGTTCAGACAATAATAAATTCTAATAAAGATTCTTATCAACAGGATAAGGAATTAAAAAAGTTAGAAAGGCAACGAAAGAGACGTGTGGAGGACATTGAAAGCTTGTTAGCTGATTTGGAAGCGGAAGTGGCCAATAAAGAGGAGCTATTATGTCTACCAGATGTTTTCGAAGACCATGAGCGTGTATTAGAAATCAATCACAGCTTAGAGAATTTACATGCACAAATTAATCAGCTTTTGGAAGAATGGACAGAACTATCAGAACTACTTTAAGAAAAATGGACAAGTAAAATATTGGAAAGTCAGACAATTCCGATGTGAACCTCTACTAGATAGTTTCTCTAGACATGAAAAATGCCCTTTATGGGTGTTTTTCTTTTCCACAGGGTTATCAACATTATTAACAGTGTTTTAATAATGTTTTCTGTTGTTTTCCACATTACTCACAATTAGATAGTTAGTTATACACATTACCCACAACTTATAAACATAGTAATACCAATAAAAAAGTGGATTACCAATATTATTCACAATTTTATCCACAAACTGTTTTTTATAAAAACTTAGCGGAATATACACAACATATACAGATGTGCATATTCATACGAAAAACTCCGGTTGTCCCGGAGTTTTATCCCATTTCTATATCTAGACCTGGATTGGCATTCATATCTGATTTACTTCTTTTTCCTAACTGATAGGACATACTCCCCGCCGCTGCTATCATAGCTGCATTATCCGTGCATAAGTGTAACGGTGGAATAACAAGCTCCATATTAGGTAATTCAGCAAATGCAGCAGTTAATGATGCCCGTAGTCCTTTATTAGCTGCCACTCCGCCTGCAAGCAAGACTTGATTTACTCCATATTGCTTAGCAGCACGAACAGCTTTTTCCGTCAGGACATCAATTACACTCGCTTGAAAACTTGCGGCTAAATCTTCAGGGGAGATTTTTTCCCCACGCTGCTCCGCATTATGGAGGGTATTAATCACAGCTGACTTCAAACCACTAAAGCTAAAATCATATGATCCTTCTTCTAGCCATGCTCTAGGAAGTTTTAATACTGGATTGCCTTCATGTGCTAATTTATCAATATGTGGCCCACCTGGGTATGGTAACTGTAGTGTGCGCGCAACTTTGTCGTAGGCCTCACCAGCTGCGTCATCACGCGTTTCTCCAATCACTCTAAATGATCCATGCTTTTCCATCAATATTAGCTCTGTATGTCCACCAGAAACCACTAAAGCGAGCAAGGGAAACTTCATTTCTGTAATTAACCTATTTGCATAAATATGACCGGCAATATGATGTACACCTACTAAAGGAATTTGGTGGGCAAAAGCTATTGCTTTCGCTGCACTAACTCCTACAAGTAATGCACCTACAAGACCAGGACCCTCTGTTACAGCAATGGCATCAAT